>DJQA01000015.1 GCA_002437495.1 Prevotellaceae bacterium UBA6398 | reverse complement strand
CCTTTTTTCCGGCCGCCATAACGCTGTATTAAGCATTAGCTTACAAACCTTACCGTAAACCTCGCCACTGCAAGAAATTCAAGTACTTAGTCGTCCCACAAAAACTCCGTTCAACGATATATTCATGTTCAAACGCCCATATTGCAAAGAAAAGGCCTCCTGAATCAACCTTATTTGACTAAGGGGGCTTACTTTTCAAAAAATCATTCGCAACACCTGTTCATGGGCTTTGCGGATGGGGATTCTATGCTATTTTGAGTTTTAGCGGACAGCAATAAAAAACAAACGCCACCCATGGTTTAAATACACATGGTGGCTGTTTTTCGCATTCCGAAAATGCTTTTATTCTTCTTTCCCGTATTCACTCCAGCTCTTTATTGGCAAATCCTGTTCCCTTATTGCGCAGAACGCATTTATAAATGCAGATGCCAGACGGGTGTTGGTTATAAGAGGAACGTTAAGGTCTATAGAGGCTCGCCGTATCTTGTATCCGTTGTCTAATTCCGTTTCTGTAAGATTCTTGGGAATATTAACCACTAAGTCTATATTGTGGCTATGCAGCATATCAAGAGCCTGCGGTTTGCCGTTCTCACTTGGCCAGTACACAAGATTGTTTTCTATCCCATTATCTTCAAGATAGCGCGATGTGCCTCCTGTTGCATATAGCGTGTAGCCATGTTTCTGCAACTCTCTGCAAGCATCAAGCATTTCAGCCTTTTGCTTTGAAGACCCTGTGGACAGTAGAATATTTTTCTTGGGTATGCGCTGCCCAACCGACAACATACTAAGTAGCAAAGCGGAATAGGCATCATCGCCCAAACACCCTACTTCGCCCGTCGAAGACATATCTACGCCAAGTACTGGGTCGGCTTTCTGAAGACGATTGAACGAGAACTGACTTGCCTTTATGCCCACATAGTCAAGGTCGAACAAACTCTTTGTGGGCTTTTCAACAGGCAGACCAAGCATTATTTTGGTTGCCAGTTCTATAAAGTTAAGCTTCAAAACTTTGCTTACGAATGGGAATGAACGCGAAGAACGCAAATTACATTCTATAACAAGAATTTTGTTGTCGCAAGCCATATACTGTATGTTGAATGGGCCGTTGATGTGAAGCGCCGCCGCTATTTCACGGCTTATGCGCTTTATGCGGCGCACAGTCTCCACATAAAGCTTCTGCGGTGGAAACTCCAAAGTTGCGTCTCCCGAATGCACTCCGGCAAATTCTATATGCTCTGATATTGCATAAGCCATCACCTCGCCCTTGCATGCTACCGCATCAAAATCTATTTCCTTAGCGTGCTGTATAAACTTGCTCACAACAACCGGGTGATCCTCGCTGACATTTGCCGCCAATTTCAGAAATCTCACGAGTTCCTCTTCATTTGAACACACATTCATTGCCGCCCCTGAAAGCACATATGACGGCCGCACAAGTACAGGGAAACCAACCCGCTCGATAAACTTGTGTATGTCGTCCATGTTTGTAAGTGCGCTCCATTCAGGCTGATCAACTCCCATGCGGTTAAGCATCTCGGAGAATTTCTCGCGGTCTTCGGCATTATCAATATCCTTTGCTTTGGTTCCGAGAATCGGCACACGCTGTTCGTCTAGGCGCATTGCAAGATTATTAGGAATCTGCCCGCCCGTGGATACTATTACTCCATGAGGGCATTCGAGGTCAATGATATCCATAACGCGCTCAAAAGTAAGCTCGTCAAAATAGAGACGGTCGCACATATCATAATCGGTAGAAACCGTCTCGGGATTGTAGTTTATCATTACGCTCAAATATCCTGCACGCCTGATGGTTTGAAGCGCCTGCACGCCACACCAGTCAAATTCCACAGAACTTCCTATGCGGTATGCCCCGGAGCCCAAAACCACTATGGATCGGTGGTCGTGTTCATATTCCACGTCATCGGAACAAGCATTGTATGTGAGATAAAGATAGTTAGTCTGCGCTGGATATTCGGCGGCAAGCGTGTCTATTTGTTTAACATGAGGTATAATCCCCGCCTGTTTGCGACGTGCGCGGACAACAAGAATGGCTTCTGCCATTTTCAATTCCTTGCCCAATCCAAGAGCGCGCGCTATTTGGAAATCGGAGAAACCTTGCAATTTTGCACGGCGCAGAAGTTCGTTGTCTACAACATTGATATTCTGGCATTTTTTAAGTTCCTCATTTGTGGAATATATATTATACAGCTTTTGAAGGAACCACTTGTCTATCTTTGTAAGTTCATGAACCTTATCTATGGAGTAACCTTCGGCAAAGGCCTCATAAATAACAAAGATGCGTTTGTCCGTTGGTTCTTTTAAGGATGTCTCAACGTCTTTTATCTCCAGCTCTTTATTATCTACAAAGCCGTGCATTCCCTGCCCTATCATTCGCAGCCCTTTCTGAATTACCTCCTCGAAAGTGCGACCTATCGCCATTACCTCGCCCACAGACTTCATGCTTGAGCCAAGTTCCCTGTCAACGCCACGAAACTTACTCAAATCCCAGCGTGGTATTTTACAAACCACATAGTCGAGTGCCGGTTCAAAGAAAGCACTTGTCGTTTTGGTAACAGAATTCTTCAGTTCAAACAGGCCATAGCCGAGTCCCAACTTCGCTGCCACAAAAGCAAGAGGATACCCTGTAGCCTTTGATGCCAAAGCCGAAGAACGGCTAAGTCGTGCATTAACCTCTATAACACGATAGTCATCGGAATTTGGGTCAAAAGCATATTGTACATTACACTCACCTATAATTCCTATATGGCGTATTATCTTTATGCTAAGTTCGCGAAGTTTATGGTAATCATGGTTTGTTAGTGTCTGCGATGGAGCAACAACTATACTTTCCCCCGTATGAATGCCGAGCGGGTCGAAGTTTTCCATATTACAAACCGTTATGCAGTTGTCATATCTGTCGCGCACAACTTCGTATTCAATTTCTTTCCAGCCGCGCAAGCTCTTTTCAACAAGCACCTGCGGCGAAAAAGAGAAAGCCTTCTCTGCCAGCTTATCAAGCTCTTCCTCGTTGTCGCAAAAGCCCGAGCCCAAACCGCCAAGAGCATATGCGGCACGTATAATAATGGGGTATCCCAGTTCTCTTGCCGCCTTGCGAGCCTCATCTATGGTTTCGCACGCCTCACTTTTGATTGTGTTTACGTCTATTTCGTTTAGCTTTTCAACGAAGAGCTCACGGTCTTCCGTGTCGATGATTGCCTGCACAGGAGTTCCTAACACTCTCACATTGTATTTTTCGAGTACACCGCTCTTATATAATGCCACCCCGCAGTTCAAAGCAGTCTGTCCTCCGAAAGCAAGCATTATACCCTGCGGCCGTTCTTTTTCTATAACTTTTTCCACGAAGAAAGGAGTTACCGGCAAAAAATAAATTTGGTCGGCAACGCCCTCGCTTGTCTGAACCGTGGCTATGTTAGGATTTATCAGCACAGTCTTTATGCCTTCCTCTCTCAAGGCTTTCAACGCCTGCGAGCCGGAATAATCGAACTCTCCCGCCTCTCCTATCTTCAAAGCGCCGGAGCCCAACAACAACACTTTCTTTATTTCAGAATCCTTCATGCCAATACGTTCATTTAAAAAGTTTCAAATATTCATCAAACAAAAACTCGGTATCGAGCGGTCCGCTGCAAGCCTCCGGATGGAACTGCGCGCTGAACCATGGACGGTTTCTATGGCGAATGCCTTCATTTGAACCGTCGTTCATATTCACAAAAAGCTCTTCCCACTCGCTTGGCAAGGTAGATGCATCAACCGCGTAGCCGTGGTTTTGGCTTGTAATGAAGCAATGGTTAGTTCCAACTTCCCTCACCGGCTGGTTATGGCTTCTATGCCCATATTTCAGTTTGTATATCTTTGCACCTGCTGCTTTTGAAAGTAGCTGGTTGCCCATGCAAATTCCCATACACGGACGTACGGTCGCATTGCCGAGGAACTTGCGTATGTTCTCAACAGTCTTCGAGCAAGTGTCCGGGTCGCCCGGTCCGTTTGCCAAAAACAAACCATCAAACTCCAACTCATTGAAATCATAATCCCATGGCACACGTATTACCTCTACTCCTCTTTTTATAAGGCAACGCAAAATATTATTCTTAACGCCGCAATCAACAAGGACGACCTTTCTGTCCGCTCCGGAATTGTATTTTATAACCTCTTTGCACGAAACCTTGCTCACGAAGTTCACACCGTTATAGTCTGCCGTAGGCATGTTTTCTGGCTCATCATCAAAAAGTATCTTGCCCATCATCACTCCATGTTCACGCAACACTTTGGTGAGCGCACGCGTGTCTATGCCGGTTATGCCGGGCACGCCTTCGCGTTTAAGCCACGATGCAAGGCTCTCCACTGCACTCCAATGACTGTAGTTCTCACTATATTCGCTAACTATTAAGGCTGAAACATATATTTTGTCGCTTTCCATATATGTGGCTATGCCATTAGGCTCTATGCTGAAAGGCGGCACTCCATAATTGCCGATAAGCGGGTATGTAAGCGTTAGCAGCTGACCGGCATATGATGGATCTGTCAAACTTTCCGGATAGCCTGTCATGGCTGTGTTAAAAACGACTTCTCCTGCCACAGGATGTTCGGCGCCGAACGAATAACCATGAAATTTCGTTCCATCGTCTAATAGAAGTGTTACTTTTCTCATTTCGTAATATTTTGGGTAGGCCCGCTTGCGCCGGCTTTATTTTTTCTGTTTCAAATATATGTTCTCAAAATAGTCTACAAAAGCCCGGTTCACACGCCTTACGCCACCCGGTGTAGGATAGTCTCCGCTGAAATACCAGTCGCCCGGAGATTTCGGACAAGCCTTGTGAAGTCCGTCAATGGTTTGAAACACAATGGATATTTCTGCCTTCACATCTTTTGCCTTAAGCATATCCGCCATTTTGCATGAGATATCATCATCGGTGAATGGGGCATAAATATCCTTAACACAGTTCTGCATTTCCTCGTCTGGCAACATGAGCTGTTCCTTGCATTTTCTATACGCCTCAGATACTATATTCTGTTTTCCGGCATCATCGAGCAGGCAAATGGCCGCCCTAAAAGCAATGAACTCCTGAAGGCTCGGCATATCTATACCGTAATAATCCGGATATCGTATCTGCGGAGCTGATGAGCACACTACTATTTTCTTTGGCTCAAGCCTGTCGAGAATTCTGATTATGCTTTCACGCAAAGTTGTTCCTCTCACAATGCTGTCGTCTATAATAACAAGATTGTCAACATTGGGGCGCACACTTCCATACGTTATGTCATACACGTGTGCCACAAGGTCGTTGCGACTGTTTCCCTCGGCTATAAAAGTGCGCATTTTGATGTCTTTCCAAGCCACTTTCTCCTGGCGCACGCGATGGTTGAGAATTTCCACGAGCTCTTCATGGCGGGGAGTACGTCCCAACGCCTCTATTGCCTCCGCTTTCTTAGTATTGAGATATTCATTGAAACTCTCTGTCATTCCATAAAAGGCTGATTCAGCCGTATTGGGAATGAAAGAAAAAACCGTGTGTTCAAGGTCTCCGTCAACGGCCTTTAAAATTTGCTTTAGCAAACCGGCACCAAGAGCCTTGCGTTCCTTGTATATATCGGCATCGCTTCCACGGCTGAAATAAATTCTCTCAAACGAGCAGGCGGAATAACGCTTCGGCTCTATTATCTGTTCAAAGCGCACCTTGCCGCTCTTGCCTACTATTATGGCTTGCCCGGGCAACAACTCATGCACTTTATCAATGCTCGTATTGAATGATGTTTGTATTACCGGACGCTCTGACGCAACAACAACCTGCTCATCGTCCTTATACCAAAAAGCGGGCCGTATACCCCATGGATCTCTCATGGCGATTGTCTCCCCGCTACCGGTCAAAGCACATATAACATATCCGCCGTCCCATAAAGGGGAAGCCTCGCGGAACACCCGGGCTATGTCAATGTTGTCTTCTATAAATTTAGAAAGCTGTATTCCTTCGTATCCCTTGGCAACTCCCTCTTCGTATTTCCTGTCATTCTCCCGGTCAAGACGATGTCCGAGCTGTTCAAGCAGCAAATACGTGTCGGCGTTATAACGAGGATGCTGCCCCTGCATGGCGAGGTGTTCGAATATTCTCTCTACATTCGTTATGTTGAAATTTCCGCACACACACAGATTTCTTGCCGGCCAGCTGTGTCGGCGCAAAAATGGATGAATATATGCCAAACCGGCACGCCCGGTGGTGGAATATCTCAGATGACCCATGTATATCTCGCCGGCATATGGCAAATGCTTTTCGGCATAAGCGGCATCGGCTTCCTGTTCCGGGGATATTCCATTGAGCTTGCTTGCTACAGTGCCGAAAATTTCCTGTATTGCAGTGTTGCCTATGGCCCTTTCGCGATAGATGTACTCCTCTCCTGCTGGAGCATTCATTTTAACGCAGGCAAGCCCCGCTCCCTCCTGACCTCTGTTGTGCTGCTTCTCCATCATAAGATAGAGCTTGTTCAACCCATAGCGCCAGGTTCCATAATTCTTCTTATAATATGCCAGCGGCTTCAAAAGGCGCACCAACGCCACACCGCATTCATGCTTTAGAGGCTCCATATTTCTTTTTCACTTTTACGCGCGCCGAAAAACACGCACCTTTTATTTGAAAAATGCCCGAGTTCCGGGCTGCGCTCATTAATCTGCAAAGTTACTCAAAATAACACAGCAATAGCTCGCAAGGGTGCATAAAAAAAGCAAGAACACGTTTGTAAACCAACGTTCATTCTTGCTTTCTTTATTATTCAACAATTTCTTTGCTGCGTTTTATTTCTTTAGATGTTCTTTTACTTTTTCATTAGGAATCATCTGCTCATCAAAAATGTAAGCACCTGTCTTGGGACTCTTAACCATCTTAATCACCTTGGAATAAGAACGACCATCCTTCTTACCCTCATGAAGGGTAGCAACTACTTTCTTTGCCATTTCCTAACTGTTTTTACTTTATTTCCTTGTGGATTGTCATGCGTTTGAGAATGGGGTTGTATTTTTTCAACTCCATACGGTCGGGCGTATTCTTGCGATTTTTGGTGGTAACATAACGAGATGTCCCGGGAAGCCCGCTGTTCTTCATTTCAGTGCACTCCAAAATAACCTGCACCCTATTGCCTTTAGCTTTCTTTCCAGCCATTTTAGTATTCCCTTTCTATATTATTAAGCTATAACTCTGATGTCCTTCAAATCGCAATAGCCTTTGGCAAGCGCACTGCGCAGAGCTGCATCAAGTCCTACTTTGTTTATTAAACGCAAACCGGCTGCCGAGATAGTTAAACTTATCCAACAGTCCTCTTCGGGATAATAGAATTTCTTTGTAAACAGATTCGCATCAAAAGTGCGCTTGGTGCGCAACTTTGAATGCGCAACGTTATTGCCACGCATCGCGCGCTTTCCTGTGATTTGACAAATCTTAGACATTGCTATTTCGTTTTTATTTTTTCGCTATATCGCCGCTTTTTAACCAAACGGCTTTCTTTCGAGGCGCAAAGTTACGAAGAATTTATTGAACCACAAACCCATTCGATAAAATTTTCAGCACAAAATTCGCATTTCAAGTATTTTCGAAACGCAATGTCTGCCTTCCCGCACCTTTCTCGCGATTGCACTTGCGGCACAACATTTGGCAATTGGCTTCCACCGTTTTGCCACCCTCGCACCAAGGCATTATGTGATCGCCCTCCATTTCCTTATAATTGAAATGTTTCCCGCAAATTGCACATTTATGTCCTTGCCTTTCGTATGTTGCCAGTTTGATTTTGTCGGAAAATGCACGGAAGTTAAGATACTTTTCCTTACGGCTCAAAACGTATTGAATAATCCCTTTTGCACTTTGCAATTCATCATCGTCAAGCAACGTTCTTATTTCCCGCTCCATCGCGTTTCTGTCAAGATGTTTCTCGTGATAGCTGTTATACAATTCTCCCCATTCTATTCCTTTAACTACTTTTTCCCGGTCTTTAATTACGAAATATGATTTCGCCCAATTCACAACTGCCTGAAAATAGTTCCAGAGCGGTATGGCATTTACGTCGTGCTGGTGTTCCGCCATATACCGACAGATTTCTGCATCATCGTCTTTCCCATATTCTTTGAAGCACATCCATTTTATTGCCGTTTCCAAGTATTCCTGCCTTATTGTCGAGCCGGCAATCAAAGCATTCCCTTCCTTGTAAGCGACACACTGCGTTCTTGAAAAATAGCGTTTGGCATCACTCACAAAACTCCCTGCATATATTGCGTTGCGCAGCTCCTGGGGCGTCAATGCTTTTCCTGCAATGTTCACAGTCTTAAACCAATCGAGTTTTTCGCTGTCAGTGCCGGAACAAACATAAACCATGAGCCTGTATGAAAGAATGCGCTCCTGCTCGTCTTTTTTCAGATTATCGAAATATCTGTTTTTATATATAAAGTCCCCATTTACATATTGGCAAATCGAAATAGTGCGTTGCTGTCCGTCAAGCACTTCGTAAGGGACGCTTGTTTCACCGTCTCTTTTCACCCAATACATGGTATTTAACGGAAATCCGTCCCAAACGGTGTTTATTACGGCTTTGCGTTCTCTTTCGCCATACACGAACTCACGCTGATACGAAGGGCGGATATCAAGTTTTCCGCCATAGCCATGTACACCCAGTTCTCCATTGTCCACATAGCTGTCTGTCAGTTCACGAACAGTGATGTTATGTAATTCTATATTCATGATTATTTTTAGTTGTTTGTTTTTCTCCGGATAAGAATGCGGGCGTATATCTCTTTACCCTTTATTGTAAACCTTCTGTTGGGGCGGGGATTATCCTTTATGTACCTGTCTATCCCAAGTATTTCAAACTGACTTGGACAATATTTGTCGAGAAAAGTGATTGGCACTCCCATAACGCCGCTGTAATCGCACGGTATCTCTCCCGTTTTATTTACATTTACAGCATCGTAATCATCATATTTGCTGTATTCATCGGGGTTATACTTTTTATATAGCACCAATTCTTCTTTTCGTTTGGGGATTTCGAGATTAGTGAACCAACGCACGCCCTTAACCCTCACAAAACGCTTCCCTTTTTCATCAATCCCACAATTGGCGGCTTTCAACGGGTAATCATCAGGGACATTAAACTTTCTGTCTCCCGAATGAATACTTTCGCCAAACCACACCTTATTGTTCATTATCAAAGGGAACACTTCTTTATATGTTACTGCATTTTGATTTCCTATGATAATGAACTTCTTTTGGTACTCCATAAGCTGCGCAATATATTCCCTGAACAACGAAAATGGCGGATTGGTAACAACAATATCGGCTTCTTGCAAAACCTCCACACATTCCCGCGAACGGAAATCACCATTTCCTTCAAGCCGTTTCACAACATCTTTACCGTTTTTGAGAAGAAGCTTTACATCTTCAAGATCCACAGCCCCATCTCCATTATAATCTTTCATTTCTGTAATCTCCACCTTATAGGCATTCCTTTTCGGTTTTTCGTTCATGTCATCGAAGAGCAGCAGTTCGCCACCCGAAATAGGCGAACCATCATAGCACGTGGTTATGAGTTTCTTCAAACCGAATGTATTAAATTGGGCGGCAAAATACTTGAAAAAGTTGCTTTCATAAGGATCATCGCAATTACACAAAACGGTTTTGCCGACAAAATACTTCCGATAGTGCTTCAATTCGTCTTCTATATCGTAAAGCTGCGTGTAAAACTCGTCTTTTTTCGCCTTTATGGCATTGGTGAGATTTTTATTGGCCATGATTGATAATTGTTGAAGCACCGACTATCAATCACGCCACGACACAACAAAAGCGTGATGCTCTTATTGCGTTTAGCTCAGGGGCAGCGTAGGATGGAAACCCCTCCCAACAAATAAGAATGCACCACGCCTATAGCGTGATAGCATCGCTCACTCGTTGGGAAAAGGCATCCTCCATACAGATACCTTTCACTTATTATTTCTGTGTTCTTATTTCCAAACAGTTTCCTACGCTTTTGGCTAAACGCGAAATAATAGCGA
This sequence comes from Prevotellaceae bacterium UBA6398, assembly GCA_002437495.1. Taxonomy (GTDB): domain Bacteria; phylum Bacteroidota; class Bacteroidia; order Bacteroidales; family Bacteroidaceae; genus UBA6398. The sequence continues at coordinate 76,622 of DJQA01000015.1, read as the reverse complement.
ATGCTTTATTGTTTACCGATAAGTTATGCCGCCATTTCAGACGGTTTCGCAAAGATAATAATTATTTGCAATACCAAACAATACATAGTTAAAGCAACGCTACAAATACGCATTGGTAAAAAAGCAATTATATGCCGAAAACGCAAAAAACAATATCGGACATAGGAAAAACTACGTCCGATGTAGGAAAAATTATATCAGACATAATTCAAACTACATCAGACCTTTTTTCATCGCTTTCAAACACCTGAAAGACAATCTCTTACAGCACCGAACTTATTTCTACGCAAATCACTGTAAATCAAAGTATAGCGCAAAACACGCAACAGAAAGCCAGTTTTCTTCTTCGTCCACAAAAAAACGCCCGCACACCCTAGTCGGATTTCACCTGTGGTGTGCGGACGTTTATACGGTTGTTTTCGGGTCAGAACAATTTCAGCTTGCGTTTTCTTGCTTCTTCGATCGAAACGCCCACCGGGTTCTTTTCCTTTTGCTCATGCTCCGCCCGCAAACGCTTGTAAAGGCTGTCCAATTCGGATATATAGGCGGCAGAGGTGCGCGGGTTCACAAGTTTTTCGGCAACTATTGCCGCCTGTGAAGCGTCTTTCGTCCACGCCACAGGACCGGAGTAAACCGAAGCTATCTTCAAGGCGGTGTGAAGTTCGGAAGTCGTGGCCCCACCCACCATTATCGGCATTCTCAAACCTGCGGCCTCCATCATTTCCGCCACCTTTGTCATTTCCTCAAGGCTTGGCGTGATAAGTCCGCTCAAAGCCACTATCGCCGGGTTCTCCTTTTTGGCGGCATCAACTATCTTCTCCGGCGGGGTCATCACGCCAAGGTCTATCACTTTGAAATTGTTGCACGACAATACCGTGGCCACGATATTCTTGCCTATATCGTGCACATCGCCCTTTACAGTGGCGATGAGTATTTCGGGCAATGAGGACTTTGTGTCATCGCCCGCCTTTTTCTGCGCCTCTATCACAGGCTGCAACACGGCAACGGCGGCCTTCATTGTGCGCGCCGTCTTAACCACCTGCGGCAGGAACATTTTGCCCGCGCCGAACAGCACACCAACCTCGTTCATAGCATCCATCAAAGGGCCTTCGATTATGTCAACCGCCCTCGGGTATTTTTCAAGAGCCTCTTTTATGTCCTCCTCTATATGGTCGGTAATTCCCTTGCGCAGGGCGTATGACAGGCGTTTCTCCACACATTCCTTGCGCCATGCGTCTGCCGCCGCATTATGGTTTGAGGTCAGAGATTTTCCGCCACCTGCATTTTGCTCCTCAAGCAACTTGTCCGCCAAGTCAATCAGCCTTTGCGGAGCTTCGGGCGACGTGTACATTATAGCATCGTCAAAAACCTTCAGATGGTCTTTGTCTATGTCATCGTAGGTTACAGAAGTCGAAGGATTGACAATTCCCATATCCATTCCCTCACCAATGGCATGGTAAAGGAACACGGCGTTCAATGCCGCACGCACGTAATTGTTTCCCCGGAAAGAGAATGACAGGTTGCTCACGCCGCCGCTCACATGGGCATAAGGGAGATTTTTGCGAATCCATCCTGTAGCCTCTATGAAATCGAGCGCGTAGCGGTCGTGTTCCGCCATTCCCGTGGCTATTGAAAGTACGTTAGGGTCGAAAATGATATCTTCGGGCGGGAATCCCGCTTTTTCGGTGAGCAGTTTATACGCTCGTGAGCAAATTTCCACTTTCCGTTTATAGGTAGTGGCCTGCCCTTCCTCATCGAACGCCATTACAACCGTTGCCGCGCCAATCATGCGCAGCTCACGGGCATGCGAAAGGAATTTCTCCTCGCCCTCTTTTAGCGATATTGAGTTGACGATGCACTTGCCCTGCACGCATTTCAACCCTGCCATAACCACGTCCCATTTTGACGAGTCGATCATCAGCGGCACACGCGCAATGTCAGGGTCGGAAGTGAGCAAATTCAGAAAATGCGTCATCTCCTCCTTTGCGTCAAGCAGTCCGTCGTCAAAATTAATATCGAGAACCTGCGCTCCGTCCTCAACCTGTTTGCGAGCTATGGACAAGGCTTCTTCGTATTTCTTTTCCTTTACAAGACGAAGGAACTTGCGCGAACCCGCAACGTTGCAACGCTCACCGATGTTCATGAAGTTGCTCCCGGGCAAAAGGCGTTTGGCTTCAAGTCCCGACAGCCAAAGATTATGGTCGCGACGGGCGGGCACGTGGGGCGTTTTGAATTTCCCGTCATGGCGTATTATCCCTTCGTACTCGGCTATAAACTTGTCGGTTGTGCCGCAGCATCCGCCAATAATGTTCACAAGCCCCTCGTCAACAAACTCCTGTACCTGCATAGCCATTTCCGCAGGCGTTTGCCTGTACTTCCCCATTTCGTCAGGCAGTCCGGCGTTGGGATATACCGATATATAATAAGGTGCGAACGATGCCAGCGATTCGAGAAAAGGCTTCATATCTTTTGCACCAAACGAGCAGTTGAGGCCAACCGACATCACTCCGGCATGGTCAATGGATGCCACAAAAGCCTCAAGCGTCTGCCCCGACAGAGTGCGCCCCGCCTTGTCGGCAACCGTAACCGAAAGCATTATGGGCAACTCTACCCCCATTTCGTCCATAGCCTCGCGGGCGGCAAACAACGCCGCCTTGGCGTTGAGAGTGTCGAATATGGTTTCAATGAGCAAAATATCCACTCCGCCCTCAATCAAAGCTTTTATCTGGTCTTTGTAGGCTGAGGCAAGCTCGTCAAAGGTTATGTTTCGCAATGCCGGATTGTTAACATCCGGACTAAGGGAGCAAGTCTTGTTTGTAGGACCTATCGAGCCTGCCACGAAACGCGGCTTCTCCGGATTTCTTGCGGTAAACTCGTCGGCATATTTGCGTGCAAGCCTTGCAGCCGCCACGTTCAACTCGTGGCAATATTCGCAAGCCCCATAGTCGTCCATCGATATGCGCTGCGAACTGAAAGAGTTGGTTTCTATTATATCCGCCCCCGCCTCTAAGTAACGCCTATGTATGTCGCCAATCACATCGGGGCGCGAAATAACGAGCAAATCGTTGTTGCCTTTCTGTATTCCCGGCAGGTACTTGAAACGCTCACCGCGATAATCATCCTCGGTAAGGGTGTAGCTTTGTATCATTGTACCCATTGCGCCATCGAGTATAAGCACCCTTTGGCGCATAAGGCTTTCTATTCTTTCTTGCTTGGTCATCGTCTTGTGTTTAAGGCCTTAAATTTCTCCGCCATCATACGTTTGTCTTCTTTTTCCCTTAACGACTGACGCTTGTCGTATTCCTTTTTTCCGCGCACAAGGCCTATTTTGAGTTTTGCGCGGTTGTTTTCGTCTATGTACAGCAAAAGCGGGACTATTGAAAGACCCGGATTTTTCGTTTCCGCAGCCAGCCGTCTTATTTCGCGGCGATTGAGCAGTAGTTTGCGGTCGCGGCGCGCCTCGTGGTTATAAAAAGAGCCGTAAAAATACTCCGCTATATAAACATTCTTAGCCCATATCTCGCCATTGCGGATATAACAGAACGAGTCCGTAAGCCCGGCTTTCCCGGCGCGTATGGATTTTATCTCTGTGCCACAAAGCACAATGCCGGCATTGTATGTATCGAGAACAAAAAAGTCATGTTCGGCACGCTTATTCTTTATTTCTATTTTCTTTTGAGTCAATGCCATATCCTACCTCACCGTAAAAAAATCCTCTAGATTGTTTTCAATATATTTTTCCACCTCTGCGGTATATTCCGCCTCACGCTCCACAAAATCGTCATCATACTCGTCAAACTTCTCGTATTGCTCGTAAAGCGCCATGAATTCCTCGTCAGAGCAATCACGCTCAATATCATTTGCTGTCTTTTCATACAAACGTCTCGCGTCATACAAGGTATTGCACAAGCTCTTCAGCCCCCACAGCCGCATTGCCTTTGCGAAAGGGTTCTCAAAAATAAAAGGCCCATAGCCGTTGTGTATAAGCTGCACGAACCCGCCCTCAAGCAATTCGCGGCGTAATACATTATATGCAATAACAGTTATCTGCGAAGAATTTAGTTTCGTCATGGATTCGGCATTCAGATTGTCCCCAACGCTTTCCAACGCTTTTTGCATCACCAATCCGCAGAGCGAACCCGAACCGGCCTTTTTTGCAGCTTCCAATTCTTCCCTGCTTGTTTCGGGTAATTTTATATTATTCTTTTCCATTTCCTGAACTTTGGGAAATGCAAAGTTGCAACAAATTAGTGGAACTTGGCATTATAAGTCCCGCTAATTTTACAGCCACCACTCGCCATAAACATTGCAGAAACGTTAGATAGCTGCCAAATACCCATTCACATAAAAGTCCGTTGGATTGCCTTCATCTTGTTGTATCACCACTTAAGCTTGAAGTCGGGCTTTTTACCTTTGCACTTCAAAAAAATCTTCGACACACCATAAACATCACCTCGCCATGCGCGAAAAATCGGCCCCACAGGCACTTTCCCCACCCCATTCGCGTATTTCTGTATGTAAAGTTTCTCTTTCGCGAGAACACATGTAGCACCGATAAAACCGAATTTCCGAGAGAAAGGGTCCGCAATCATATTCACCGCATGCCAATGGTGCTTCAACTTATCGGCATCCCCCTTGAATTTCCTTATAAAAATTCTTACTTATCCAAATTAATTATATTAAAACTCGGCAAAGTAAAAACAAATTCGTAATTTTGCGGCAAAATAAAAAGCAAACAACCTAATTAAAACATCAAAAACATGATTAAAGTTGGTATTAATGGTTTCGGTCGTATCGGCCGTTTCGTTTTCCGTTCCACTCTTGAGGACGCAAACAAGAATGACGTTATAGTTGTAGGTATCAACGACCTTCTTCCTGTTGACTACATGGCCTACATGCTGAAGTACGACACCATGCACGGTCAGTTCAACGGCACTATTGAGGCCGATGTTGAAAAGAGCGAACTCATCGTTAACGGCAACCACATCCGTGTTACCGCAGAGAAAGACGCAGCTGACTTGAAATGGGACGAAATCGGTGCAGAATACGTTGTAGAATCAACCGGCTTCTACCTCACAATGGATCGTGCAGAGAAACACCTTCAGGCTGGTGCCAAATACGTAGTGCTTTCTGCTCCTTCAAAGAAAGGTGAAGACGGTCGTCAGGCTGATATGTTTGTTTGCGGTGTAAACACCGACAAATATGCCGGCCAGAAAATTGTTTCAAACGCATCTTGCACAACAAACTGCCTTGCTCCTATTGCTAAGGTTCTTAACGACAAATTCGGCATCGAAACCGGTTTGATGACAACTGTTCACTCAACAACCGCAACACAGCGCACCGTTGACGGTCCTTCAATGAAAGACTGGCGCGGCGGTCGTGCAGCTTCCGGCAACATCATTCCTTCTTCAACCGGCGCAGCAAAGGCCGTAGGTAAGGTTATCCCCGAGCTCAACGGAAAACTAACCGGTATTTCAATGCGTGTTCCGACTCTTGACGTGTCGGTTGTTGACCTCACCGTTAACTTGAAGAAACCCGCAACCAAAGAGGATATTTGCGCTGCAATGAAGGCCGCTTCTGAAGGCGAATTGAAGGGCATTCTCGGCTACACTGAGGACAAGGTTGTTTCTTCCGACTTCCTCGGCTGCCCGTTGACTTCTATCTTCGATGCTGACGCAGGTGTTTACCTCACCGACAAGTTCGTAAAGGTTGTTTCGTGGTATGACAACGAAATCGGCTACAGCCACAAGGTGGTTGACCTCATTAAGATAATGAACAAGCACAACAGCAAGTAAACCGTATTTATACAAAACTAAAAAACGCTCCTGCACATTATTGTGCGGGGGCGTTTTGTTTTTTCTCACATTATATGGCTAATTTTGAAACCGCAAAAGCGGAACAACATAGCAATGGAACATAAAATGCTCACCATCGTAGGACCAACGGCTTGCGGGAAAACTGCACTCGCCGTAAGACTGGCCGAGAGGACAAACGGAGAAATCATAAGCGGAGACAGCCGACAGATTTACCGTGGCATGACACTTGGCACCGGCAAAGACCTGGAAGAATACAACATAAATGGGAAAAACATAAGATTTCACCTTATTGACATTGCCGACCCGGGAGTTAAATACAACATATACAACTATCAACACGATTTCTCGCAAGCATACGAAGACGTAATCTCGCGCGGGAAAACGCCAATACTCTGCGGAGGATCGGGGATGTATGTGGAATGCGTGTTGCGGGGATACAGAATGACACCCGTGCCCGAAAACACGCCGCTGCGCAACAGTCTTGCAGGGAAAGAACTTGATGAGCTTACGGAGATACTGAAAAGCTACGGCAAAAAGCTACACAACACAACCGATGTTGACACTCCGAAACGCGCCATACGCGCTATAGAGATAGAGGACTACTATAGCAGGCACCCAATAAAGCCCGAGGAATTTTCACAGCCCGAAAGCGTGAACTTCTGCCTTGAAATGCCAAGGGAGTTGCGATGGCAGAGAATAACCAAGAGACTTGAGGAAAGGCTCGAAGCCGGCATGGTTGACGAAATAAGGTCGCTAATCGGAATGGCAACAGAAAACAACAGCCGGGTACCATCAACCGCCCCTATAACCCCTGAGGAACTAATGTACTACGGTTTGGAATACAAATACGTTACGCTCTATGCCATAGGAAAAATCAAATACAGCGAAATGTTCGAAAAGCTTAATATCGCCATCAGGCAATTCGCCAAACGGCAAATGACATGGTTTCGCGGCATGGAACGACGCGGAATAAAGCTGCACTGGCTTGACGCAACAAAACCGATAGACGATATTGCCGACACGGTTATAGACATTTGGGAAAAACATACAAGCAGCACAAACAAATGATGCTGCAAAAACAATGTTTGACGTAGAAAAAACTACGTCCTATGTAGTTTAAATTATATTTGACCTAGAAAATTCTACATCCTACATAGTTTTCGCCTTTGCAAACCCAAGAAAAACAAAAATACGCGCCGCCTCGTTTTGCAAAACTAAACCGTTTACACGAACTGCACTGTTTTACATAGTTGCATCTCCCGGAACTACATACGCTTGCATAAACAAGCGCTTAAAGAAACCGGGACAAATTCCACGCCCGTGCCAAGATACATTGCAAAATTAAACACAAAACATAAAAAGTCAGTTTGCAAAGTGCTCTTTTCAACAAAAAAATGACTACCTTTGAAAACAAAACAAGTCCAGCATTACCATGAGCTACCTAAAGTTCGACAAGCCACAGATGACAAACCTACAGGAAAGCCTGTATAAAGAGATTTTGCTAACCAACAAAGGCGGTTCGTATGCTTCGACCACACTTGTTGGATGCAACATCCGCAAATACGACGGCCTGCTTGTAGTTCCCATACCAACCATGGACGACAAAAGCCACGTGCTGCTTTCATCACTCGATGAAACCGTGATACAGCACGGCGCAGAGTTTAATCTTGGCCTGCACAAATACCAGGGCGACAACTATAGCCCCAAGGGGCACAAATACATAAACCATTTTGAATGGTTCAAGGTGCCTATAACCACATACCGCGTTGGAGGCGTTGTGTTGCAAAAGGAAATCGCGTTCCAGTCGGGCGAACCGAGAATACTAATCAGATACACACTTATTGACGCACACTCGAAAACTAAGTTGCGCTTCAAACCGTTTCTCGCATTCCGATGTGCAAACCAGTTCACCCATGAAAATTGGGCAGCAAACCTTAACTACGATCCGATAGCCAATGGCATAAAGATGTGCCTTTACAGCGGCTATCCCGACCTTTATATGCAACTGAACAAAAAGAGCGAATTTGTTTACGACCCGCAATGGTATCTCGGTCTTGACTACCCCCGCGAGCGCGAACGAGGGTACGAGTCGAACGAGGACCTTGTGGTTCCCGGCTATTTCGAAGTTGACATACGAAAGGGAGAACAAATTGTTTTCAGCGCGGGACTTAGCGAAATGCGCCCCACGCTAATGAAAAGGCAAATGGACAAGGAAGTTGACATACACGAGGGAATCGGCAACTTCTACCAATGCCTTGTACACGCCGCCCACCAGTTCAAAATTGAGGAAAACGGGGAACACTATATCATAGCAGGCTGGCCATGGTTCAAATGCCGCGCAAGAGACATGCTTGTGGCAATGCCGGGACTTACGCTAAACATAGGGGAGACCGCGCTATTTGAAGCTTACATGAGCACATTCGCCAAAGGCATACGCGAATTCATGAGCAGCCACCCCCTTACTGTCAAAATATACGAAATAGAAAAGCCCGATGTGCCTTTGTGGGCAACATGGTGCATACAGCAATACGCGAAGCTCGTTTCGCCCAAAGACTGCTACACGAAATATGGGCAGTTGCTCAACGAAATCATCAGCTTCATTGCAGCAGGAAAGCACACCAACCTGTTCGTACACGACAACGGGCTTGTTTATTCAAACGGACACGAAAAGGCCGTTACTTGGATGAACTCCACCATCAACGGAAAGCCTTTGGTGCCCCGCTCCGGATATATTGTGGAATTTAATGCCCTTTGGTACAACGCACTTAAATTCCAAGCAGAACTGATAAACGAATTCGGCACTGAAGAAGAAAAAGCCTCCCTGTTTGAGACAACAACCATCGTAAAAAAGATAGAAACCTCCTTCAGCAAAACATTCCTCAATTCCTACGGCTACTTGTTCGACTACGTTGACGGCACTACTCCCGACTGGAGTGTAAGGCCAAACCAAATATTCGCCGTTGCACTAGATCATTCACCTCTTTCGCCCGCCTACAGGAAAAGCGTACTCGATATATGCACAAGGGAACTGGTTACCCCAAAGGGAATACGCTCGTTAAGCCCAAAGAGCGGAGGCTACAACCCTATATTCGCCGGACCGCAGCAGCAGCGCGACCGTTGCTACCATCAAGGTACTGCATGGCCGTGGCTTATGGGGTTCTACCTTGAAGCATATCTAAAAGTTTACAAGCGCAGCGGACTCACATACATAGAGCGCCAGCTTATAGGCTTTGACGAAGAAATGTCATACCACTTCATAGGCACGCTTCCCGAACTGTTTGACGGCGACCCACCATTCCACGGAAGAGGGGCTTTTGCCTATGCCATGAGTGTAAGCGGCATTCTAAGGGCAGAAAGGCTGCTTGAAAAATACAATGAAAACAATCCTTATAAAGAGGAGTCCATATGAAAGTTCTAATGTTCGGATGGGAGTTTCCTCCCCATATCCTTGGCGGCCTTGGAACTGCAAGCTACGGAATAACAAAAGGGCTTGCAGAACAAGGAGACATGGACATAACCCTGTGCCTGCCCAACCCCCACGGAGACGAAGACCGCTCTTTTCTCAATATCATACCAATGAACAACGTGCCAATTGTGTGGCGCGATGTAAGCCGCGAATACGTTGAGCAGCGGATAGGGCACAGAATGTCGCCGGAACTTTATTACAATCTGCGAAACCACATTTACGCAGATTTCAGCTACCGCCTAACCGATGACCTCGGTTGCATAAATTTCTCCGGAAGATATCCCGACAACCTATACGAGGAAATAAACAACTATTCCATTGTGGCGGGAGTTGTGGCACGACAACAACAATACGACATTATTCACGCGCACGACTGGTTGACATATCCTGCGGGAATACATGCGAAACAAGTATCGGGAAAGCCACTTGTAATCCATGTGCACGCAACTGATTTCGACCGAAGCAGGGGACACGTAAACCCAACCGTTTACGGCATTGAAAAAGATGGCATGGACCACGCCGACTGCATAATGTGTGTGAGCGAACTCACACGGCAAACCGTAATAAACCATTACCACCAATCCCCCGACAAATGCTTTGCCGTGCACAACGCTGTATATCCGCTCGAACCTGAAAAGCAGGAAATCATCGCCCACCGCCTTCCGCTTAAAGAGCGCAAGGAACGCATCGTAACCTTCCTCGGAAGAATAACCATGCAGAAAGGGCCGGAATATTTCGTAGAAGCGGCCACTCTTGTGCTACAGCGCACACGACACATTAGGTTCTGCATGGCAGGAAGCGGCGATATGATGAACGCCATGATAGAATTGGCGGCACGCCGTGGCATAACCGACCGCTTTCATTTTCCAGGCTTCATGAAAGGCAACCAGGTTTACGAAGCATACTGCAAAAGCGATGTTTACGTAATGCCATCCGTGTCGGAACCATTCGGAATATCACCCCTTGAAGCAATGCAATGCGGAGTGCCATCAATAATAAGCAAGCAATCCGGCTGCTCAGAAATCCTGAAGAACTGCATAAAGCTCGACTATTGGGACATTAACGCAATGGCTGATGCTATGTACTCAATCTGCACAAACGACTCTCTTTACAAATACCTTAAAGACGAGGGCAAAAAAGAAGTTGACCAAATTACATGGGAAAAAGTGGGATTGAAAATCCGAAAACTTTACGAACTTACATTTCACAGATACTACCACAACTGAATAATAAAGAAACAACATGAAAACTATATGCCTGTACTTTGAAATACATCAGAACATACACCTGAAACGCTACCGCTTCTTCGACATTGGAACGGACCACTACTATTACGATGATTACGAGAACGCCCGCAGCATAACCGAAACCGCAGAAAAGTCATATATTCCGGCATTAAAGGCACTCATAAGCATGGCGGAAAGCAACAAGCACTACTTCAAATGCGCAATTTCGCTTTCGGGATGCGCCATAGAGCAACTTGAAAGCCACGCGCCCGAAGTGCTTGACCTCATAAAAAAGCTATACGACACCGGATGCTGCGAAATTCTTGCGGAACCCTATTCCCACGGGCTTTCATCTCTTGCCAACAAAGATTGCTTCAAGGAAGACGTAAAATTGCTTTGCCGCAAGGTTAAATCCATTTTCGGAGCCGAACCAAAAATATTCCGCAACTCATGTCTCATCTATTCCGATGAAATAGGCGAGCTTGTGGCAGAAATGGGATTCAAAGGTATGCTGACCGAAGGGGCAAGACACATTCTCGGCTGGAAAAGTCCGCACTTTGTTTACAACTGCGCAAACGCACCCAAACTTAAACTACTTCTGCGCGACTACCGCCTTTCAGAGGACATAAGTCTAAGGTTCAACAATTCCTCTTGGAGCGAATACCCGCTCTTTGCCGACAAATACATGGACTGGATTGCAAAAATGCCCGAAGACGAACAAGTGATAAACATTTTCATGGAACTTTGTGCCATAGGAATATTCCAGCCTCTTTCCTCAAACATACTTGAATTTTTCAAAGCCCTGCCCGATGAGGCGAAGAAACGCGGCATCTCATTCTCAACGCCATCGGAAATATGCTCCAAAAACAAAAGTGCGGGAAGCCTCAACGTTCCCTACCCCATCTCGTGGGTTGACGAGGAAAGGGATACAAGCGCGTGGCTCGGCAACATTATGCAGCGCGAAGCTTTCGACAAACTTTACAGCATAGCCGACCGAGTGAGAATATGCGACAACCGACAAATAAAGCAGGACTGGAATTACTTGCAGGCAACAAACAACTTCCGGTTCATGAACACAAAGCCAAGCGCAGAAGGCGGCTATCGCGGAATATACGAAACGCCGGAAGATGCTTTCATAAACTACATGAACATACTCGGCGACTTCATGACAAGGGTTAACGACCTGTATCCCGACATCGACAACGAGGAACTTTCATCGCTACTGACTTCCATAAGAAACCAAGAAGAGGAACTTGAGATGAAAGACAAGGAAATAGTGAAACTTCATGCTATAATTGACAAGCTGACACGTGAAATAGGAAAAACCGACAATAAAACCGTCAAGGCAAAAACCGAAGAAAAAACAGTTAAGAGAACAACGAGGAGAACGACGACCAAAGCAAAAGCAACTGTAAAAGCCGAAGACAAATAAGTCTTTGATTCCAAGAAATTTGCAACAGCTCGCACAACCAAACACAACTTACTGTTACTCAAAAGCCTGCCAAGGCAAAAATTATGTCTGATGTAGTTTTTTCTACGTCAGACATAATTTTTTCTACATCGGACTTGGTTTTTCCTATATCCCATGTCCCATATCCCCACCTATACTTTTCCCCCCCCCTCAACCCGGTCTTTATTTGCGCACTTTTGCCATCTTGCGGAATATTCGTACTTTTGCACTCCACTTCAAAAAAACGGCCGCATCAATAGCCTCCGTTTATAACACAAAACTTGCTGATGAAGGCTTTCACCCTAAAATCCAAACTTTTTTATTCCATTAAAAACTATAACAAGAAAACTTTCATGTCCGACCTCATGGCGGGCATAATAGTAGGCATTGTGGCTCTGCCGCTGGCAATAGCCTTTGGAATAGCCTCCGGCGTTACGCCCGAAAAAGGCATTATTACCGCAATTGTTGCGGGACTTGTCATCTCAGTGTTTGGCGGAAGCAAAGTGCAAATAGGCGGCCCTACAGGAGCATTCATAATAATAATCTACGGTATAATACAAAAATACGGCATTGAGGGGCTTACCATAGCCACGCTCATGGCAGGGCTTTTCCTGGTGTTGTTCGGGCTTCTGCGCCTCGGCACCATAATAAAATACATTCCCTACCCCATTGTTGTCGGCTTCACAAGCGGAATAGCCGTAACCATTTTCACCACACAGATAAAAGATCTCTTCGGTCTCTCTCTGCCGTCAAACCCATCCGACTTCATTGAAAAATGGGGCGTGTATTTGCAAAACTTCAACACAATCGACATATGGTGCGCACTAATAGGCGTTGCGAGCATTGCCATAATAGCAATAACCCCTAAGTTCAGCAAAAAAATCCCCGGCTCACTCGTCGCTATCATACTAATGACCATAGTGGCAATGCTGCTCAAGAATTTTGCGGGCATATCGTCTATAGAGACCATAGGCGACCGCTTTGCCATAAGTAATGTGCTTCCGAAAGCCCAAATCCCCGACATGAATTGGGACACTGTAAAAAGTCTCGTATCTCCGGCCATAACAATAGCCATACTAGGAGCCATCGAGTCTTTGCTATCGGCCACGGTTGCCGATGGCGTTACGGGCGACCACCACGACTCAAACACCGAGCTTGTGGCTCAAGGGCTTGCCAACATAGCATCCCCGCTTTTTGGCGGCATCCCCGCCACAGGAGCGATTGCACGCACAATGACCAACATAAACAACGGCGGCAAAACCCCGGTGGCAGGAATAATACATGCAATAGTGCTGCTGCTTATATTCCTTTTCCTAATGCCATTTGCAAAATACATACCAATGGCGTGCCTTGCGGGAGTGCTGGTTGTTGTAAGCTACGGCATGTGTGGCTGGCGTTCGTTCATGGCTCTTATGAAAAACCCCAAAAGCGATGTTACAGTGCTGCTTATCACATTTTTCCTGACAATAATTTTCGACCTCACGGTTGCCATTGAGGTAGGGCTGATAATAGCCTGCCTGCTATTCATGAAGCGAATGGCCGAAACAACAGATGTGAAAGCCATTACGGATGACGAAATAGACCTTAACAAGGAATTCGACTTTCTTGCCACGAACCTCGACCACTACACAATACCTAAGGATGTAGAAGTATATGAAATAAACGGCCCGTATTTCTTCGGGGCAGGAAACAAGTTTGAGGAAGTAATGGCGACATTCGGCGACCGACCTAAAGTGCGCATAATACGAATGCGAAAGGTGCCGTTTGTCGACTCAACGGGCATTCACAACCTAACCAACCTGTGCCTAATGAGCAAAAAAGAGGGCATACAAATTGTACTCTCCGGAGTAAACGAAAAAGTTAACGCCCAACTGGAACGCGCAAGATTTTACGACCTGCTGGGAAAAGAAAACATCTGCGACCACATTAGCAAAGCTCTTAAACGTGCAGAAGAAATAACCAAAGAAAAAAATAAATAAAACCATGTCTGATTTTTTAGAATTGAGCAAAAGGCGCTTCTCAGCGCGAAAATTCACCGGTCAGCCTGTAAGCCAATGCGACCTCGATTACATTCTCAACGCCGCACGCCTGGCTCCATCGGCCTGCAACAGACAGCCATGGAAATTCATCGTGGTGGCTTCTGAAGAAAGCAAGTCAAAACTCAGGGAGTGTTACAACCGCGAATGGTTCAAATCCGCACCTTTATATATTATCTGCATGAAAGACACTTCCACGAACTGGGTGCGCCAATACGATGGCAAGCCCCATGGCGACATTGACGTTGCCATCGCCACAGAACACCTGTGTCTTGCCGCAACAGAGCGCGGACTAGGAACTTGCTGGGTGTGCAACTACGACACCGAGGCTGTAAGCCGCCAATTTCCCCGCGAAAACTTCGAGGCTGTGGCCATAATACCAATAGGACACATTGCCAAAGACTGTCCACACGGCGACAAAATACGAAAGGAGCTTGACGAAATCGCCGAAACCGTGTAGTTGCACAATTGTTCGTAAAGACCTAAAGATTGCATCACTTAAAATATGTGTAATACGGCGCATTGCAGCACAATAAAGATTAAAATCATCCTCACACAGACTGCATTCCGTATTTTATTTATATTTTTGGCATGATTAATAACGCATTAAAGAACAAAAACAATGAAAAAGAACGCTTTATTGTTTGTACCGCTCATAGTGGCAGGTATTTTGTTGAGCAGCTGCGCGAGCAAAAAAAGTTTGGAAAATTGCCAAAACGAAAATAAGGTACTCTCAACTAACTATCAGAACACAAAGGACAAACTCGCCAACGTGCAATCGCAACTGGCAGCGAGCAAGGCGCGCGTTTCAAGTTTGGAGGACCAGCTTTCGCAGGCCCGCAAAGATTACGCAAAATTGCAGTCATCGCTCGACAAGAGCCTCACGGCAGGCAGTCAGACAAACATGAACATTTCGAAACTTGTAGACCAAATAAACGAGTCGAACCAATACATACGTCATTTGGTTGAAGTTAAGAGCAAGAGCGACTCGCTGAACTTGGTGCTGACAAATAACCTCACCCGCTCCCTCTCGCAAAGTGAGCAAAAGGAGGTTAATGTACAAGTGCTTAAAGGAGTGGTATACATTTCACTCGCCGACAACATGCTATACAAGAGCGGCAGCTACGAAATCAACGACCGCGCAGCCGAAACGCTTAGCAAAATCGCAAAAATCATAAAGGACTACAAAGACTACGATGTGTTAGTAGAAGGCAACACCGACAATGTGCCCATAAGCCGACAAAACATACGTAACAATTGGGATTTGAGCTGTCTCAGGGCATCAAGCGTGGTGCAATACCTGCAAAACAACTACGGCATTGACCCCAAGCGTTTAACCGCCGGTGGTCGCGGAGAATACAATCCACTAACAACAAATGACAGCGAGCTCGGAAAACAGCGCAACCGTCGCACACAGATAATCATCACTCCGAAACTCGACCAATTCATGGACCTTATAGACAAGGCGCCCAAAGAAGGAAACAACAATTAAAGATACTTGCTTGTGCGATAATACAAATGCAGTCCGGCAGTTATTGCCGGACTGCATTTGCGTTAAACAAAAAAACATGTCCCATGTAGAATAAACCACATCGGACGTAGAAAAAATTATATCGGACATAGAAAAAATTATATCAGACATATTTTCGCCCATTGCAACACGCAGTAGAGCAAACTGTTATGGCGAGGTGAAAACTGCTTTGATTTTTACAGGATGAACCCTGTTAAAAGGGGTCGGAATAGTTTTTTTGCTTTCAAAAACAAGCGGGCTTTAGTCTGCGAGTTTGCTCTTTTTTTTTAACTTTGTAGTCGCAACAAGCTACCTGCAAACCAATGAAGCTCAGAACCGATTTGCAAATTTCAAAAGCCGCATTCTCCCTTGAAGCCGGGGACGGCATCTTACTGTTAGGTTCATGCTTTTCCGACGAAGTGGGACGCAAGCTGCAGGACAACCGTTTCAACTGCATTTGCAACCCGTTCGGGGTACTCTACAACCCGCTCTCCATCCTTAACTGCTTGAAAATAATCACCGATACCATTAAGAATGGCGGCAATCCCGACAAGGATGTAATAAATAGCCGGCTTTTCAAAAGCAACGGCGTATGGTATAGTTGGTTACACTCCACAAACTTTTTTGCTTTTGAAAAACAAGAACTGGAAGCAAACATAGCCAAATCGCTAAGGCAAACCGCAGGAACGCTGAAAAGCGCCAAACTTCTTATCATCACATTCGGCACAAACCGTGTTTATTTCCGAAACACAGCTGACGAAAAGTTTGCCGTGGCAAACTGCCACAAACAACCCGCAGCCGATTTCAAAACATTGGATTTGGGTATAGATGAAATCATATCGGCGTATTGCCAAACGCTTGAACAATTGTTCGCTCTCAATCCGAAGCTAAACGTTGTATTCACGGTAAGCCCTTACAGGTACATAAAATACGGTTTGCACGGTTCGAATCTCGGAAAAGCGGTGCTCATGCTTGCTGTAGACGGAATTGTGAACCGTTTCCCCGACAAATGCGGCTACTTCCCCTCATTTGAAATCATGAACGACGAACTGCGCGACTACCGTTTCTACGCAGAAGACATGGTGCACCCCTCCAAACAGGCGGTGGACTATATATACGAAAAGTTTGCGGAATACGCATTCAGCGCAAAAGCAATGGGGTTTGCAAAGCAATGGAGTGCGGTTGCAAAAATTCTGCTACATAAGCCGCAGTTTCCGCAAAGCAGACAATACATGGCGTTAATGGTTTCTGCCAAAGAGAAAATCGCCCAACTGGAAAAAGAATATCCCCAAGTCAGGTTTGACAAAGACCTGGAAAAAATAAACGAAATCCTTACCCAAACGCAATCATAAAAAAAACATGAAATACAAAATTGAAGAAATAGTTGCACTTACAGGTGCGCGCCGCTATGGGCACGCTGAAACTTACGTGGAATGGCTGCTTACCGACAGCCGCTCGCTGGTTTACCCGGAAACTTCCCTATTCTTCGCCATAAAGACAGCCTCGGGAGACGGACACGATTTCATACCGGAATTGTACCAGCGCGGTGTGCGCAACTTTGCTGTTACCACGCTGCCACAAAATTGGGAAACAAAATATCCCGATGCTAATTTTCTGCAAACACCTTCGGCGTTAAAAGCCTTGCAGCGCCTTGCCGAACGGCATCGCGAGGAATACAACATTCCAATCATAGGCATTACAGGCAGTAACGGAAAAACCATGGTTAAGGAATGGCTGAACCAACTTCTGTCGCCCACCATAAGGATAACACGTTCCCCGCGAAGCTACAATTCGCAAATTGGCGTTCCTTTGTCGGTGTGGCTTTTAGACAAAAACACACAGCTCGGCATATTTGAAGCTGGCATCTCACAGCCCGGCGAAATGGAGGCACTGCGCGACATCATACAACCCACAATAGGCGTTATGGTTTGCTTGGGAAGCGCACATCAGGAGAACTTTCGAAACATCGAAGAAAAATGCCGCGAAAAACTGCGACTGTTCAAGGACTGCGATATTCTTGTATATTGCAGCGATGACAATATTATTGACCGTTGCGTTAAATTGGGCAAAATATCTCATCGCCTTCTTACATGGTCGAAAACCAACCGCGATGTACCGCTGTTCATAAGCGACATCTGCAAAAAAGAAAGCGAAACAATTATAGAATACAACTATAATGGCAATTCCGGGGAATACACAATCCCTTTTATTGACGATGCGTCAATAAACGACAGCATTCATTGCCTTGCCGTTTGCCTTTACCTGAAAAAATCCCGGCATGAAATCGCAAAAGGCATGGAAAATCTGGAGCCGCTTGCAATGCGCATGGAAGTTACACAGGGAATAAACCACTGCACAATAATAAACGATGCTTACAACTCAGACGTTAACTCGCTAGACATAGCCCTCGATTTTCTAAACCGCCGCTGCGAAAAAGCCAACAGCCGCCAAATTGTAATATTAAGCGATATTCTGCAAAGCGGAATGGAAAGCGAAGAACTATATTCCAAAGTAGCAGAGATGGTTAACTCACGCAAGCCGCAATTGTTTATAGGCGTAGGAAAAAAGATTGGCGAAAACGCGAAATGCTTCAAGGTAAACTCAAAATTTTTCAAAACAACCGAAGAATTGGCAGAAAGCGGAGAACTGGAAAACATAAATGGAAGTACCGTGCTGCTTAAAGGGGCGAGAAAGTTCGGCTTTGAAAGGATATACGACCTGCTTACAAAAAAAGTGCACGAAACCACACTGAACATTAACCTCGGCGCTATTGTGGAAAACCTAAACCATTACCGTTCGTTCATGAAACACGGAACAAAGATCGTGTGTATGGTTAAAGCTTCTGCATACGGCAGCGGAGCTCTTGAAGTTTCACGCACGCTTCAGGAACATGGCGTCGATTACCTCGCGGTTGCCGTAGCCGATGAAGGAGTAGTGCTGCGCAACGCGGGAATAACGGCTAACATTATGGTGATGAACCCGGAAATGACCGCTTTCCGAACTATGCTGCAATACAATCTGGAACCGGAAATTTACAGTTTCAGGATTCTCGAAGCAATGATAAAGGAAGCAAAACGCGAAGGAGTTACCCACTATCCTATTCATGTGAAAATCGATTCGGGAATGCACCGCCTGGGATTTCTGCCGGAGGAAATCGATGAGTTGGTTTCACGTCTGAAAGCTCAAAATGCCGTTGTACCACGCTCGGTATTCTCGCACTTCGTAGGGAGCGACAGTGAGGAATTCAACAATTTCACAAAGCAACAGTTTGATACTTATAACGAAGCAAGCCTGAAATTACAGCAAGCCTTTCCCGACAAAATACTGAGACATATATGCAACACCGCAGGCATAGAGCGCTTCCCCGAATACCATCTTGATATGGTAAGGCTCGGACTTGGGCTTTACGGCATCGACCCATTTACAAACAAGACCATACACAATGTTGCTGCATTGCACACTACGATACTCCAAATACACAACGTAAGAAAAGAGGATACTGTTGGGTATTCACGCAAAGGCCACTTGACACGCGACAGCAGAATTGCGGCAATTCCCATAGGCTATGCCGATGGGCTTAACCGCCACCTTGGATGCGGAAACGGCTTCTGCCTTGTAAACGGAGAGAAAGCGCCATATGTAGGCAATATATGCATGGACGTAGCAATGATTGACGTTACCGACATTGCCTGCAAGGAGGGCGACAGCGTGGAGATTTTTGGCGACAACCTGCCCGTTACCGTTTTAAGCGATATTTTGAAAACTATTCCATACGAAATCCTAACATCCGTTAGCGAACGTGTTAAAAGGGTTTATTATAAGGAATAAACAAAACCCATAAGCACAAAAAAGGCACTTCCAATCAAGTGCCTTTTTTCGTATTGCGTAATTCTTGGGGGCTACTGCCAATTTTTTATAGAGTATTCGCTCTCTACCTTATTCTCTATCTTATCGGGGAGGTTCGGGAAGAAATCCATGCCTGTAATATTCTCCACCTCGTCAACGGTCTTTGCCGAGGCATTCATATTCTGTTTCGATGTGCTGTTATTCATTACAAAACCTATAGCCTGCGACACGCCGTTGTTTACACCATATACACACTTAAAAAAGGCATCCGGCACAGTTACCCTAACGTTCTTTCCAATACATTTATGTTTGCCACCGCGAAATATAGGTCCGCAAACTATGTACACCTTTCCGAACTTGCCTGCCCACCGTCTGCATGCTTTTTCGAGCTTGCTCCATGCGCCGCCATTAAGCTCACGCGTCTGGGGGCAAATGTTGCTCATGAAAAAACACTCCCTCATTGCCCGGGCGTTAAACTTCATGTCGGCCGCCGGAGCCATATGTCCGCGGTCATATCCCATGTGGCTGTAATCTTCGGGCTCAACCCTGTGTGGCGAAGGTATATCGGCATCGGCAACAAACTCTTTGCGCCGCCTGATATTGCCATCGGTTTCGCAATCTTCCAAGCACCATGCCACCCAATTGGGCTGATTTGTTTCATTGTTGAACGAGAGAGTATATGCCATGCGTCTGAGCAGGCGTTCCGGCGTGCCGCGCATTTTCGCAGGAATCTCAATCGGCTTCCTGCTCTTTTTTATGGGAGTTTCCTCATTTTCTTTGTAAGACGTTTCGGAATTGCTTTTACGCTGTGTGCTTTTTAGCGCCACATTCTTTTCCAAACTTTTTGTAAACGCACTTTCCCCGCCGTAATTTTCGCATACTCTTATGCCACCAAGAATGGCCAAACCGACAAGGCATCCTACAATACCTCTGATTTTCATTTTTGTCAGAATCTAACGGTCAATCCCATGGAAAGTGTCTCTTGAATTCTGTATAGCTCGCGCTTTCCGTTTACGAAGCGGTTGTCCTGAAACGAGGGGAACAAGAAAAGACTACTTGTCAAATACTTGTTTATGGTGAAATTTGTAGTGTTTCTTATTCGCGCCTCAACACGGTGGTAATTGGAATAATAGTAAATGTCTCCGCCCGTGGATATGTTTTTTGCTATTTGCCATGAATAATTTATCAGCACCGAAGGACCGAAGGAATTATAGGCATGGTGTTTTCCGGGTATGCCCTTACTGTTGCGCAACGCCTTTCGATCGCAATATGTTGTATTATACGAAAGGGGAGAAAGTGTGGCGTCCATATGAAACACTCTGCCACGCTTCTTTGTGTTAACGTCCAAACTATATTTCATACCTATTGCGAAGTTGGCGTTTACCGGGGAAAGAAAATCTTCGCTAACATAATCGCTGTTGCTGGCATATTTCGGGTAAAGATGCGTCCAGGACGAAATGGTAAATGTATATTCCCAATGCTTTATGGCTTTCAAACCAAGCTGGTTGGTCATATCAACACGGTTGTCGCTCGTTATGTACTTATGCTTTTTGTCTTTGCTTTGGCTTGTAAAGCCCAAACGAGCAAGCACTTTGTTTGTAAAACTCACTCCGCGCGAGTTGTTGTAATTTGCGTTGAGTTCCGTTTCAAGCCTGAAAGTGTTGTTATTCTCCGTCCCCTTGGTTGAGAAATAGTTCTGCCCCATGCTGTAATATAGTCTGCCGTTAAACGTCCAAAAATTCGGACGGCGCGTAATCACCCTATACGATGCATCTTCTATTCCGAGATCTATTTTCTCCTCCCTTTGCGGGGTGATGTGCGTTACCTCCCTCACAGGGCTTTCTATTATTTCTTTTCTTATTCCCGCCGCGTTGTCTATGTCCCTTTGAGTTGTTCTTATAAACCACGGCACATTGGTGTACGCCCACATCATTACATTTAGCATGCTATGTTCCACACTGTCTCCGAACTGTGTGTTTGCATTAATAAGCATTGGTTTCTTACCACCTCCGATACTCGCCGGCCTCCAATCGCACTCCATAACGTTCTTGATAGGCGCGTTGTAAAGCGTGGGGTTAAGCAACAGCGGATAGTAGTAAGGGTTGTTGAGCACGGTCTCTTCCTGCCCTGCTGCCATGGCTGCGGAATCGGCGGCAGCAACAACCGCGATTGTGTCAATATATTTGCCCACCACCTTTTCGTTGTATGTGGGCTTAACTTCCTTGTTCTTAAAATGGCGCGACAGTACCTGCGACCAGGCGCAAGCCACAATCAAAGCAGATGCTATAATGGTAAGAACCACTCGTCTCATTGTTGTCAATAAAAAACGTTTGGGCAAAGTTAAACCAATTTATCCATGCAAGCAATATTTGTAAGAGTAAATTAAGCTGACACAAAACAAAAGTCTGCCGAAGATAATAAAAACGCCACAACGAACTAACTTTTACAACAAACACCGATTATGCAAAAAAAACAACTTCGAATATAGAAAAAACCATGTCCCATATAGAAAAAACTACATCAGACGTAGAAAAAATTACATCAGACCTTTTTTTTCGCCCTTACTATCAACCGTAAACCAACTACATACCGGCGCATTTCTGTTTTTTTCTTTTCTCTGCATTTCATGCATTTATGCCGTTTGTCGGCATAGTAATAAAATCGCTGCAGCTATTTATCAACAACAAACTTTTCTTGTTTTTTCTTGTTCCTTTTAACCACTGCCAATACCGCAAAAAAAGCTCCATATACAACTATGTCGATAGCCAAAACATCCGAAAAACCCACTCTTCCATCATAAAGCATAGTATTCATAAAGCAGAACAACGCAAAAAAAGCAAGAATTATCGCAAGAGCCTGATGCTGCGTGAAGCCCGCCCCCATTATCAAATGGTGTATATGCGTTTTGTCGGCATCAAAAACAGAGCGGTGGTGCGCAATCCTGCCAAGAGCCACACGGGCAAGGTCAAACGTGGGTATAATCAGAATTGTATACGACCACAGCAGAGCATCTCCTCTGTATGGCAGCACATTTGGATTGTACATTGCAAATTTAAGCGCAAGATAGGCTATCGAGTAGCCGAGAATTAGACTGCCGGAATCGCCCATGAAGGTCTTTGTTCCTTTCTCAACTTTCCCAAAAACATTGTAATAGAAAAACGATGCGAGCGTGCCCATAAGCGTGCACGCCATTATTGAATACACCGACGGAGATATTTTCCAAAACAGCCAGGCAAATACGCCCAATATCAGAAAGCACAGCCCCGAAGCGAGACCATCTATCCCGTCTATGAGATTTATGGCATTCACAACCACCAGCACGAGGAAAACCGTGAGGGGATAGCTCACCACCGCAGGAATGGCGTATATGCCGAACAGCCCGTAAAGGTTGTTGAGATAAAGCCCGCACGCGGGGAAGAAACAGGCGGCCACCGTCTGAACAAGAAACTTGCGGCTTGCCCTGACACCGATAATGTCGTCAACCACCCCTATTATATATATGATGAAAACGCCCGCAATAAGCACAAACGAGGAAATCTGCATCAGTTTGCTTTCTGACGACACAAAAATATAGGCCATCAGCGACGGAATCATCCCGACAAGCATTGCCGGCATAAACAAGGCTCCTCCCAAACGCGGCACGGCACATTGGTGGATTTTACGTGCATTAGGCATATCGTAGAGTTGCTTTTCCTTGCAGAACTTCAACACATGAGGCATTAGAAAATAAGTGAACAGCAAACTCACAACAAAACCTATCAACATAAATAAGAGCATATACAAAACTTTATGCATTATTAATTAAAGAACGGCCGAATTCAAGTCATATTGTGAGATTTTTCACCTTTACAAAGGTATATTTGCCAATGCATCGAATCTGCAACTTATTTCAAGCATTTTTTGCGGAAGAATGCGGTATGCCTGTCTCAAAAGCCTTTCGGGAATGTGGCGATAGAACGCATAGGCAATTGGTCCGGCTATGGCGGCAAGGGTGTCGGCATCTCCGCCCATGGAAATGGCTTTCTTTATGCAGTCCTCATAATCATTTGATTCCAGGAAGGCAAGCAAAGCCACAGGCACTGTTCCCTGGCAAGTTGCATCATAACCATAATTACTACGCAAGCCATATGTGGTACAATCTGCCCAATCCGGATAAAATCGTTCCAATATGTTTTTACGCACATATTGCTTGCCATTCCCATGCAACACATTATATATTGCCAAAGCCGTAGCAACCGCACCCTTTATGCCTTCGGGGTGATTGTGTGTGCAAGCCGCCGTCCTTTCTGCCATATAAGCACATTCCTCCTCGCTCTTGGCAAGGAAACCGGCAGAACTGCAACGCATCGCAGAACCGTTTCCGCAGCTTCCATAAGGTTTGGGCGTTGTATTTAAAAGCCAATTCATAAAATTCGTGCCATAGCCGCGAAACATATCCTCTTTGCAAAAATTCTGCAAATACAGCGGCATATCCCCGCCGTCCATCAATGCCTTTGCCACGGCGAATGTGCATACGGTGTCGTCCGTGTAATCGGAGTTTTCATTGGTAATGTCGAGCCTGTCATAGTCCTTGCAAGGGGCGAACTCGTATGACGAGCCGCAAATGTCCCCCACGACAGCCCCAAGCAGCAAGTTTGTCAAATGTTTTGTGCGGCTGAAGCCTGTCATGGCCAGAGCCTTGTCCAAAATCTGTTCGTGGTCGAAAGCCAAAGGAGGCAGTTCGGAAAGTTTGCACCACATTGCACAGTGCGCATCATCGCCGCCTTTTACAGCACAAAGGTTTTCGCTGAAAACAACAGCGCAAAACGCCACGGTAACAACTCTCTCACGCGGGTCTCGGTTTACCGCCGAAAAAACTCCCACCTCTTTCCATTTGTTGATTTCAAGACCCGTCTCTTCTTGCAACTCACGCGAGGCGCATTGTTCCGCAGTTTCGTCAATGTTCATAAAGCCCCCGGGGAAAGCCCACCTGCCTTTGCACGGCTCGTTGGCGCGCTCTATCAAAAGCAATTTAGGCTCGCCCCCATAATCCACGCCGAAAACCACACAATCCGCCGTTACGGCCGGATGGGGATACTTGTACTCATACATTGTTGCTATTGATGTTGAAGTCTCAAAAGGTCGTTAATTGTTTTCACGGGATTAAAAGTTGAAAGCGGAACATCTACAAAAACTGTGTTCCAATCGCTCATTCCGCCGTTCCATAGTCCCGGCAGTTCAAGGGCTTTAAGTTCTTTGCCATTTTTTGACTTTTGAGATATAAAGCCCGCCGTATGGTCTACATAATTACGCAGGTCAAACTTCTCGCCATGAAAGTCTCTTACACCGCAAACCAAGTCAACCGGATTGAAGTAAGAGCCGTTTTCAAACATTCTGCGGCTCTTTTCGTCCGACATATCTATCTGCGAGCTCTCGAGTATCTGCGGAGAAATGCTTCCATCGCCATTGTAAACGAGGAACGGACCTCCGCCGGCTTCACCTATGTTTCTCACCATGCCGCATACTCGCAACGGACGGTTGAACTTGCAATAAAGATAGTCGGCAAGTTCCAAACTGCTCTCAAATTCCACTCCCGGGCGCATTGTGCAAAGTTCTGTTTCGAGGAAGTTTTTCATTTCCTTTAGGGCATCGTTACTTGGCATGCCGCTTTCAAGTTCTTCCAAATAGGCAAACAATTGTTTTTGAACCGACACAAGTTTTCCTGCAAGCATTTTCTTGTATTTTACAGTGTCGGGCATAAGTCTTTCGGGCACTATGTTGTCTATGTTCTTAACGAATACTATGTCAGCATCTATGTCGTTCAAGTTCTCTATAAGCGCGCCGTGTCCTCCCGGACGGAACAGTATTGAGCCGTCGTCATTCCTAAATGGTCGGTTGTCGGGAGTAACCGCAACTGTATCGGTCTCGGGCTTCTGCTCCGAAAGACTAACATTAAATTTGCAGCCCATCTTCTGCTCCATGATGGGAACTTTCTCGGAAAGGAGCTTTTCAAAAAGTCTGCGATGTTCCGGTGAAATTGTGAAATGCAGGTTCACTTCTCCTCCTTCCTGCGCCTCTGTTAGCATTCCCTCAAGCAGATGTTCTTCAACCGGAGTGCGCGCACCTTCGTCGTAACTGTGAAAAAGTAGCAAGCCTTTGGGTTTTTTGCCATAGTTCAGCCCCTGTTCCCCAAGCATAGCCGCCACAACGTCCTTACATCTGCCTACTTTAATCAGTTCTGATATATCCTTGCCATACAATCTGCGGCACACTGCATCGAGCGCACCATAAAATGCGAAATGTTTTATGTTGCCGAAAAACTTTTTCTCGAAGTCTGTCTTTGGTTCTTCGTATCCTGCATCAAGAAACGCGAACATATTTTTGAACATTCGGCTTGCTGCACCCGAGGCAGGGACAAACTTTACCAGCTTCGCCTTGTTTTTTCTGCAATAGTCATCCCATTCTTCCGCATAGGCATATCGTCGGCTTTCGTCATACTTAAAAACTCCTTTTTCTGCCGATGCCGCAGCATACAGCTTCTTGAAAGGGAAACCTGTCTTGAATAAGTCAAGTTGGCTTTCAACCTTTTTTTCGTCAATTCCTTTTTGAGCGAATTGTTTTCTGTCTTCTTCTGTAAACATATAGAAATGCTTTTATTTGCTATTATTCTTCACCGTGTAAAAACAACACGTCGCGAAAAAGCGGGTTTTGCAGCCATAATCACTTTCGGAGACATCAAATGGTATATCGGGGACAATTCCACGCCGCTCTTTTTCCCTCTGAAAGCATCTTCCACGCTGCCATCAAATTCTTCGCCATAGGCAACGTTGCCATTTTCCCCTACTTTGCAGCCAAGCACCAACGGACCGTACATTACCCTGAAATCGCCGGCGTTGCTGTTTTCGGCATTCACCATTCCCACGAAATGCGACGCCATTTGGAAAGATACCGCAACATCATCGCCGGCCTTGAAACGCCGCGTTATTTTCGCAAGTCCGTCCTCTTCGGAATATTTCACGTTCCTGCCGTTCACTTTCACGACATATTCCTTCATCCACGAAGCCTTCTCCAGCGCGAGTGTGATTTTTTTGCGAGGTGCAGCCTTAACCTTCACCGACACTCCGTTGCCGAAAGGATACGCTGTTGTCATATCCATCCAAACATCGCCCCCTGCAATTTTTTCGTACACATTTACATTCCTGAAAAACGGGAATGCGAGTTCGTTGTCCTTTTTGAAAACCGTGAATTCGGCTGCGCGTCCAAGCCCTTCGCCACCGCGCATCGTGCAGCACCAGTGAGCCTCATCGCAATTAACAGATACGGAATGCGTGCTGTTTGCCTTGCCCGGGCTGTTCTCCAAGCCGAAACCGCCGTTGCTCCTCTGTGCAAGGCAAATGGCGTTATAGTATATGCGCTCTGCGTCATCGCGGTATTCCGCCTTGCCCGTATGCTGCCAAAGTTGCGAAGCCACGATAAAGGCGTCCACTATGGCGCAAGGCTCTGTCCATGTGTCGTAGCGGCAAAACCAGTTGTAGTTTCCATACAGCTCGGTCATGCCGTATTTGCGGTAAATGTCCCACCGCTTCTCCACTTCTTTCACATACTCCGGCTTCCCGGTTATGTCGGCATACCTTATCAGTCCCCTCATGGCCGTAAGCGAGGCGTGGGTTTGCGCCTTAATGCCTGTGAGACCGACTTTCAGGAACAAATGCACAAGCTTTTCCGCAACAGGGCGCAGTCTCGCATCGTTAGTTACCTGCAACGCCTGAAGCATGCCGTCCATTCCGATGAACAAGCAGCCTATGTCGGTTGACAAACGCCAATGGCCGATTATCTGAGACAAACTTCCGGAAGCCGCTCCCACTCCTTTTCTGCGGCTTTCGGGAGAAATGGGGTACGCATCATAATATTTTTCACCGCTTGTAAAAAGATTGTCGGCCATTCTGCCGATAACAGGCAAAAGGGCGGCATCTTTCTTCCAAAGATAATACTCACACAGTCCGCGAAGCATCCAACCGTTTCCCGAAAGTTGCTGCTCGTCAACCGAATCTTTGTGAACGGAACCCATATATCCAAGCGCGTTGAGATTTGCCGGCACTCGCCTTATTATTTCGTCAAGATACAGCGGTGTCCTGCCCGTGGCACGGGCATCCATCACAAGTCCCAAAATTGTGCGCCCCTCGGTATCGCCGGGCCAATAACCCGACTGTTCTTCGGTGAGGAATACATTGTCAGGCCGGTATTTTGTTTCTTCCAGACGGTTGAAGTTGCGCATAAGCCGCTCACGCAACTCGCCTCCGACCTTTATATTTTCAAAGGCTACGGTGCTGTATTTGAAAACACTTTTATTTAGGGAGCTGTTTTCGGCGTTGGCACAAAAAGCGAACATCAAGGCGATTGCCACACCAAACAAATTCTTATTTTTCGACATCTTATTTTATGGGTATTCTATATGCAAATTTAGAATTTTCCGTGCTATTTGCATCCTCTTAAAACCGCTTTATTTTACGCCGCATTAACAGTTTGATTTTCTTTGTGTTGAAATTAACGAAAAAAGGTCTGATGTAATTTTTTCTACGTCTGATGTAGTTTTTTCTACATCGGATGTAGTTTTTTCTACATCGGACATAGTTTTTCTTATTTCAAACATGGTTTTTCATACGTTCATCGGTGCATGATTAAACCCCGAAATGCAACACTCCGCAGTGTGTATGCAAACCGCGCTGTCCCAACTCTGCTTTCGGCAGTCCGTCATCATGAGCTCACATTACTACTGCAAAACAAAAACCGGGCAGGAAAGCGCAACTTGCGCGTTTCCCGCCCGGTGAGGCGTTGCAGGGGGTTCCCGCAATATGTTTATCTAAAAATCAGAATTCCAAGTCCACATCTTTAAGTTCGTGCCAAGGCAGTCCCTGCCTGTTAAGCTGCTCCATGAACGGGTCGGGGTCAAATTCCTCCACGTTCCACACACCCGGACGTTTCCAGATGCCTTTCAAGAACATCATCGCGCCAATCATTGCCGGCACGCCGGTGGTGTATGACACGCCCTGCATGCCCGTTTCCTTGTAGGCCGCCTGGTGAGAGCAGTTGTTGTATATATAATATGTATGCTCTTTTCCGTCTTTAAGCCCCTTGATACGGCATCCGATCGATGTCTCCCCATCATAATTCTCTCCGAGATCCTGAGGGTTGGGAAGCACCGCCTTAAGGAACTGAAGCGGCACAATTTCCTGCCCGTTATAGTTTATTGGCTTTATCGAAGCCATGCCTATGTCCTGAATCACGCGCAAATGAGTGAGGTATTCCTGCCCGAAAGTCATCCAGAATCTTCCGCGCTTTATTGTGGGGTAGTTCTTCACAAGGCTCTCAAGCTCCTCGTGGTGTAACAGGTAGCTTTCTCTTGGGCCGATGTTGGGATAGTTGAGCGTCTTGTGGATTTCAAGAGGTTCTGTCTCCACCCATTTGCCATTTTCCCAATAAAGACCTTTCTGAGTTATTTCGCGGATGTTTATTTCGGGGTTGAAATTGGTTGCAAAAGCCTTGTGATGGTTTCCTGCGTTGCAGTCAACGATGTCGAGATACTGTATCTCGTCAAACACATGCTTGGCTGCGTATGCCGTGAAAATGCTAGTAACCCCCGGGTCGAAACCGCAGCCGAGAATAGCCGTAAGACCCGCTTTTTCAAAACGGTCGCGGTATGCCCACTGCCAGCTGTACTCAAAGTGCGCCTCATCACGCGGCTCGTAGTTTGCCGTGTCAAGATAACTTGCCCCCGCACGCAGGCAGGCGTTCATTATTGTCAGGTCCTGATAGGGCAAAGCGAGGTTCATCACAATATCGGGCTTGTAAGACTCCAGCAACTTTGTGAGAGCCTCCTCATCATCTGCGTCTATTTGTGCTGTTTGGAAATCGCATCCTTTTATTGAATTAATTATGGCATCGCACTTTGATTTTGTGCGACTTGCAACCATCACGTCCGAAAACACATCGGGATTCATAGCCAACTTGTGTATGGCAACAGTGGCAACGCCCCCTGCACCTATAACTAAAACCTTTCCCATGATTTAATTGTTTATATAATATTGCTTTTAACTGTTTACATTCCGCCTTCAACAGGCGTTCCGTTGTTTTCTATCTCATTGTCGTCAACCCCGAGTGCATAGCTTAACGAACAGCTAAGGTATTCATGCCCCAGCCCCCCGCATCGCAAGGCATCCATTGAAAGCACGGTGGCGCGCAAACGACGCTGCCCCGAAAGAACACGAGCGGTGTATTGGCAGATATCCCCGCCCGGAACGCATACGATATCCTCCGGCTCGGAATGAGTGCTAAGAATATTTTCAAGCGTATCCATAAATGCGTGGTCGGCACTGCCCTCATATTCAGCAAAGTCAACGCAGAAATTAAAGTTTTCATACTCGAATTTTGCATCATGCCCAACGACAATATCTTTGAAATCCAAATTGCGGAAAGCCACTGCCGACTTTTCTTTAAGAAACACTGCATGTACTTCATCAGGCGATACGGCAAACTTTCCGTCACACGCCGCAGCGTAAAGCCATTTTTTTATGTCAACATCGGGAATTCTGCGGTTGAGCATCCTTTCAAAATTGACTATAATGTCAAATGCAACCTCACTCAATGCTTTTGTATCGACAAGTATCGCTCTTTTTATTTTTTTATTTTCCATTTTATTTTCGGTTAAAGGAACGGTTCGAGGAAATGAAACATCCAGCCCTGGAAATTTTTCCAATTTGAACGGTTGTGCCAATATTCATCGGTTAGCGGCACGCAGCTTTCGCGCTTGTCCCTATCAAAAATCGAACGCAATTCCGAAGTGGTGCACTCGTCCAAAACCAAAAGGTTGCATTCGAAGTCATACGACAGACTGCGCGCATTTAGATTGGCCGACCCAAGGTAACTGTAAAGCCCATCTACCGTCATTATTTTGGAATGATGAAATCCTCCGCGATAAAAATACACCTTTGCACCCTTTTTCTGCAACCGGCGCACATTATACTCCACAACCCTCGGCGTTATCGGAATGTCGCTATTTTCCGACACCATTATCTCCAACTCCACCCCTCGTTTAATGGCATTCTTCAGAGCCTTGCGCAATTTACGGTTCAAGGTTAAGTAAGGATTCACAATCTCAATGTTTCTCTGCGCGGAATTTATTGCGTGTAAAAAGGTTTCCCTTATTATTTTGGGGCTTTTTCGCGGTTCGCGGTTAACCACTGCAACAGTCTTTTCACCGTTGTTTGTGCAGGTGTCAGCTTTCAGTCCTGCGAGAATCGTGTCATTTGGCATTATGGCGGGCGGATAGTATTCGTTGCCGCATACATTTTGCTTTGCTGTCTTATTCCACATTCTTAAGAATATGTTCTGCAAATCTCCAACGGCATCGCCTTCAAGCCTCATGTGCATATCCCGCCAAACACCTACCTGCTTTGTTCCGTTTAAATAATAGTCGGCCACGTTCATTCCCCCGGTATATGCTATTTTGCCGTCAATGACAACTATCTTCCTGTGGTCGCGATGCAGGGCGCAGTCTATCCATGGAAACCGTATGGGATAGTATTCGTAAATCTCCAATCCCTTTGCTCTAAGCATTCTAAGCTTGTCCTTTTTTATTGGTTTGCTGTTAGACGCATTTCCGAACGCATCGTAAAGCACTCTCACCTCCACGCCCTCGGATGCCTTTCTTTCCAAAAGTTCAAACAATGCTCCGGCTATGGAGTCGTTACGGAAATTAAAATATTCAAGATGCACGGAATACCGGGCTTTCTCTATGGCGGCAAACATATCCTTGAACTTTTCCTTTCCGGATGTAAGCAAAACAAGGCTGTTGTTATGCGAAATATTAATATTTTCCCCTTTTATATACCGCGCAATAACAGAATCAGAACGAGAACTTTTTTCGGTCTGTGCAAGTGCACATGCCGAAAAAACAAGCAAAACTAAGGCAACCTGCAGTCTCCTCACTTTTTATATGACTAAATCATTGCTCTGAAAGAGTCCACAATTCCAAGCAACTTCCCTGCCTCGTCAACAACAAGCACCGCATGGATTTTCTTTTCCTGCATTATTTTCTCCACCACGCTTATTTTGGTATCAGGGCTTATTGTTACCGGTTTTTTTGTCATTATGTCGCCCACAGTGAGTGTAAAAAACTTGTTTTGCGAGCTTTCCATTGCACGTCTCACATCACCATCGGTTATAATGCCCGCCACTTTTCCTTCTTTGTCGTTTATTACACATAGTCCTAAACGTCCTTTGCTAACATGGGTAACAGCCTCGCCAAGGAGTGTGCAAGGCGGCACAACAGGCAGATTGTCCTTGAGCATTACATTGCGTGCCTTGGTAAGCAGTCTCTTTCCCAGGCTTCCACCGGGATGAAACCTTGCAAAGTCCTGCGCCTTGAAATTTCTCGCTTTCATCAGCGCGCATGCAAGAGCATCACACACCGCAAGCGTTGTGGTCGTTGAAGTTGTGGGTGCGAGCCCGAGGGGTTCCGCCTCCTGTTTCACAGCCACCGTGATATGTACCGTGGAGTTTTGTGCAAGAAGCGACTGCGAATTATTGCTTATGCCTATTACCGGAATGTTTTTTTCATGAAAATACGGCAATATACGCAACAACTCGTCTGTTTGTCCGCTGTTTGATATTGCCAAAACGATATCCTCTGAGCCGCAAACTCCCAAATCTCCGTGATAGGCATCAAGGGGGTTCATGTAAAAACTCGGAGTGCCGGTACTCGAAAGCGTGGCTGCCACTTTCGCGCCTATATGCCCGCTTTTTCCCACTCCCGTAACGATAAGTTTCCCCTTACACGAGAGTATTAAGTTTGCCGCTGCCTCAAATTTGCCGTCAATACGGCTTATCTGGTCAATTATAGCCTGTGCTTCGTCGCGCAAGCACTGCATTGCTATATCAATACATTTTTTGTCGAACATCTGCCTGTTTAATGCAATCTACTTTTCAAGTATGTTTTCAATAACACCCTCCAAATCGGAAAGTCTGAGCATATTCGGAGCATCGCTAAGCCCTTTGTCGGGGTCGGGATGAACCTCAAAGAAGTATCCGTTTGCCCCAAACGCTTTAGCCGCCATCGCCATCATGGGTATGAACTCGCGGTTGCCGCCGGTTTTCCCTCCGGCTGCTCCCGGACGCTGCACCGAATGCGTGCAATCCATAATAACTTTTTCTGCCACAGCCTTCATGCTGGGAATGTTGCGGAAATCCACTACAAGGTTGTTATACCCGAAACAGTTTCCGCGCTCTGTGAGCCAAACTTCCCCGGCTCCGGCTGCCACGGCTTTTTCGTATGGATATTTCATATCCTCACCCGAAAGAAACTGCGCTTTCTTTATGTTAACCACCCTACCGGTTTTTGCTGCTGCCACGATAAGGTCGGTTTGGCGGCATAAGAAAGCCGGAATCTGTATGACATCCGCCACTTTTCCCACCGGTTCCGCCTGGCAGCTCTCGTGAATATCGGTCAACACTCTAAGCCCGAAGTCCCTTTTTACGCCGGCAAGAATCTCAAGCCCTTTTTCAAGCCCCGGCCCGCGATACGAGTATAGCGAAGTGCGATTCGCTTTGTCAAACGAACTTTTGAAAATTATATCTATGCCGAAACGTTTGTTGAGCCTCACAAGTTCGGCGGCCACGGTTTCGGTAACCTTTTCGTTCTCTATCACGCAAGGACCCGCTATAAAGATATCGCCCATTTTGGTGTTATAGAAATCACATTTTTGTTTACGGACGCAAAGTTAGCCATTTTTTTGCTCTTGCCACAGGTGTTTGTCAAATAACTTGTAATGCTCTTGCGGAGACGCTACCACTTTTCGAAAAGTTTCGCAAACGGAAATATACAGATGCCGACTTAGCATATATAATAACCATGCGACATAGGAAAAACTACATCGGACGTAGGAAAAATTACATCAGACATGTTTTTTCCCATGTCTGATGTAGTTTTTGCATTTGCAATCTTTTGAAACACAAAAATCCACGAAGCCCACAAAATCACGGTGTTCGGTCATATAACCTGCCACTTACGTAAATTCGCGGCTTTTGCGCCCGGCTCTGCGCTCACTGCGCCGCCCCCAGGAATAGCCGCGCAATATATTTTCCTATTATGTCGAACTCAAGGTTCACCACACTGCCCACGCTGAGTTTGCCGAGATTGGTTACCTCCGAAGTGTAGGGTATTATTGAAACCTTGAACGAATTATCTCCGGTGTCATAGGCCGTAAGACTCACCCCGTTAACCGTTACCGAGCCTTTCTCGACAATGGCATAGCCTTTACGCAGGTCGTCTTCCGCGCTATCGTATGAAAAAGTAATAACCGTGCTTCCATGCGCATTCTCCACTGCAGCGCACCTTGCCGTGCGGTCAACGTGGCCTTGCACTATATGCCCGTCAAGCCTTGCCCCGGCAATCATGGACCGCTCCAAATTTACGTAGTCCCCAACCTTGAGAAGCCCGAGGTTTGTTCGCTTCAAAGTCTCGTCCATTGCGGTTACGGTATATGAATTCTCTGCAATGCCGTCAACTGTCAGGCAAACTCCGTTGTGGGCAATGCTTTGGTCTATTCTCAGCTCCCACCCTGCCGGACGCTCAAAAGTAAATGTTATGTTATTTCCGTCTCTACGCTCAGAAAGCATACGGGTCATTGTCTCTACGATTCCTGAAAACATGGCTTCAATTCTTTGTTGTTGTTCAAATTTTCGTCTGCAAAATTAGCTGTTTGGTCGGTCT
Source organism: Prevotellaceae bacterium UBA6398 (assembly GCA_002437495.1). GTDB lineage: Bacteria > Bacteroidota > Bacteroidia > Bacteroidales > Bacteroidaceae > UBA6398. Next base: position 42,526 of record DJQA01000015.1, on the reverse strand, counting down.
GCACAATGATTTGGTCGTTTTTTTTGACAAAACCGCATTTTACCTTCCATATAAAACACTTTTAATCAATACTTTTGCAGCAACAAAGCAACAATCAACAAAACAATGATGAACAGACTTTTGAAAACGTTACTCTTTCTGGTTATGCCAATGCTCGCAACCGCAGACATCATTGCCCAAGACACAAAAGTGTGGTCGCTGCAAGAATGCCTGGACTATGCCTTGGAAAACAACATTTCGGTGAAAAAGAGCAAGGTTAACGAAGCCTCGGCCGCCACCGACCTAAGCAAGGCCAAGGCCGCACTGCTTCCGAGCCTTTCGGCAAGCATGACGCAATCAGTAAACTACCGTCCTTTTCAAGAAACGGCAGGCAACTTCGTTAACGGCTCAATTACGTCGAGCAGCAGCAACAAAGCCACCGAGAGCGGAAGCTACGGCATAAACGCACGCTGGAACGTATGGAACGGCGGAATAAACCAAAACACCATCAAGGCCCGCAAATCTGACCTCGCCGTGGCAAAACTACAAACGCAAGTGGAAGCCAACACAATACAGGAGCAGATAATGCAATACTATGTGCAGATACTCTATTCCAAGGAGGCCGTGAGAGTGAACAAAAGCATATATTCCAAAGACTCGCTGGCCCACGCCCGCGGCGAAGAGATGCTGGAGCACGGCAAAATGAGCCGCAGCGAGGTAAAGCAACTCGAAGCCGCCAAAAACGAATCAAGATACAACGTTGTTAACTCCCAAACCGTGGTTGACCAATATCTTCTTGAACTGCGACAGCTTCTCGAGCTACAGCCGGGAAGCAGCATGGACATTTCTACCGTGAGCATTGACGGCAACGCTGCGCTCGCCGACATTCCTGCCAAACTTGATGTATATGGCCAAGCACTACAAAACCGCCCCGAGATACTCATGGGAAAGGAAAGCATTAACGCATCCGACCTGCAACTGAAAATAGCAAAAGCCGGATATATGCCCACCGTAAGTCTAAGCGCAGGAATAGGAGACAACCACATGACAGGCACACAAAACAACTTCGGCAACCAAATGAAATACAACCTTACCGGAAGCGTGGGAGTTACGCTCAGCATACCAATACTCGACAACCGCGAAACCAAGAGTGCCGTAGAAAAAGCAAAATACAGCCGCACCTCTGCGGAACTCGACCTGCAAGACAAGCAAAAGCAGCTATACAGTTCCATAGAGCGTTACTGGCAAAACGCTACCAGCAACCGCCAAAGGTATATTGCAGCGCAAAGCAACGTGTACAGTCAGGAAGAGAACTACAACTCCATAGCCGAGCAGTTCAAAGTGGGGCTTAAAAACGTAATCGAACTCACCAGTGCACGTACAAGCCTTTTGCAAGCCGAACAGGAAATGCTCGAAAGCAAGTACACAACCGTTCTGAACACACAACTTCTGAAATTCTACAGCGGCGGAGTTCTTAATATATAATAGAAAAACATTAATAATGAATATCATGACAAAGAAAGCTAAAATCAAAATTGCGTTAGCGATTATAGCATTGCTGGCAGCCGTAATTGCAATCGTAAGCATCACTTCGGACGGAGACAAAGACAGGCTGAACATAATCTACGAAACAGCAAAGGTTGAACCCGCCACGATAAGCACCACCGTAACAGCAACCGGAACAATCGAACCTGTTAATGAAGTTGAGGTTGGTACACAGGTGAGCGGCATAATTAGCAAAATATACGTTGACTACAACAGCATAGTTAAAAAGGGACAGGTTATTGCAGAGCTCGACCGCACTAACCTTGAAAGCGAACTCGCAAGCGCGAAAGCAAATCTGGCAAGCGCAAAAAGTGAGCTGACCTACCAAACAACAAACCTGAAAAGAATTAAAGACCTTCACAAAAAAGGATTTGTCAGCGATGATGAATACGATACGGCTAAGCTCAACTACAATAAGGCTCTTGAAACATACAGGGGACAACAACAAAATGTTAGCCGCGCACAAACAAACCTCGGCTACGCCACCATTACGTCGCCCATCGACGGTGTGGTTTTGAGCAAAGACATTGAGGAAGGCCAAACGGTTGCATCAAGTTTCAGCACTCCTACGCTTTTCACCATAGCCCACGACCTTACAGACATGCGCGTGATAGCCGATGTTGACGAAGCAGACATAGGAGAAGTGCGCGAAGGGCAAAGGGTAAGCTTCACGGTTGACACTTATCCCGACGACACCTTTGAAGGAATTGTTACTCAAGTTCGCCAGCAAGGAGAAGAGGAAAGCAACGTTGTTACATACGAAGTGGTTATTTCCGCCCCAAACAAAGATTTAAAGTTGAAGCCAAAACTCACGGCAAACGTAAACATCTTTACAAAAGAGGTGCACAATGTACTAAGCGTACCATCGAAAGCCCTGCACTTCACTCCTGCGAAGGAAACCATAAACAAAGGTGAGAAAATAAAGGACTGCAATGGGCTGAACAAAGTTTGGAAAAAAGAAGGCAACGTACTGAAGGCCTATCCGGTAAAAGTGGGAATGACCAACGGGATACGCACACAAATTTTAGGCGGCATAAGTCAGGGAGCTGTGATAATAACAGGCTCTAAGGCGAAAACCGACATTGACGAAGAGGCAGATGCCGACGGGGATGGCGAGAGAAGTCCGTTCGCCCCCGGTCCGAGAGGCAAGAACAACAAGAAAGGCAAATGACGCGAATAAAAATGGATTACTCAAGCAACAGAACCGTAATAGAACTGCGCGATGTGAAGCGAGAGTTCCTTGTGGGCGATGAAATTGTCCACGCTCTGCGGGGAGTGTCGTTCAAAATACACGAAGGCGAGTTTGTTACTATAATGGGAACATCCGGTTCGGGAAAGTCAACGCTTCTTAACCAACTTGGCTGCCTCGACACTCCTTCAAGCGGGGAATACCTCCTTGACGGAGTGCCTGTCAGGCAAATGAGCCGCAACCAACGTGCTATTCTCAGAAACCGCAAAATAGGCTTCGTGTTCCAAAACTACAATCTTCTGCCCAAAACAACATCGGTGGAGAATGTGGAGCTGCCGCTTATGTACAACCCCACGGTAAGCGCAAAAGAAAGGTTCGACCGCTCTGTGAAAGCTTTGCAGCGCGTGGGGCTTGGCGACAGGCTTTACCACAAAAGCAACCAAATGTCCGGCGGGCAAATGCAGAGGGTGGCCATTGCGCGGGCATTGGTCAACACCCCATCGGTTTTGCTTGCCGATGAGGCTACCGGAAATCTCGACACACGCACTTCGTTTGAAATTCTTACACTTTTTCAAGAGCTCCACGCCGATGGAATGACCATAATATTCGTTACCCACAATCCGGAAATAGCCTCATACAGCAGCCGTACCATAACCCTGCGCGATGGGCTTATACGCGCCGACAAACAAAACGAAAACATCCTCTCTGCCGCCGACACGCTGAAATCGCTGCCTGTACCAAAAGACGAATAAAACATGAACGTTAAAAATCTATTCCAAATAGCATTCCGCGCAATTGCCGCCAACAAGTTGCGCTCTTTCCTAACAATGTTGGGAATTATCATCGGCGTGGCATCGGTAATTACCATGCTCGCCATAGGGCAAGGCTCGAAAAAGAGCATACAGAAACAAATATCCGAAATGGGTTCGAACATGATAATGATTCGCCCGGGGCAGGACAACGGACCGGGCGGAGTGCGTCAGGATGCAAGCGAAATGCAGTCGCTTAAACTTAAGGATTTCCAGTATCTTGTAGACAACGCAAAGTTTCTTGCCGCAATAAGTCCGAGCGTTAACAGTTTGGGGCAGTTCATAAACGGCAACAACAACACGCCTTCAACCGTTTACGGAATAAACAACGACTATCTCACCATACGCCAACTTACGGTAGAGGAAGGGGACAAATTCACCGATGACGACATAAAGACAAGCGCAAAGGTGTGCATTATCGGGAAAACCGTCAAGGACAACCTGTTCCCTGACGGAAGCGACCCTGTTGGCAGGGTGATAAGGTTCAACTCCATTCCCCTGAAAGTCATAGGTGTGCTGAAGTCGAAAGGCTACAACTCGTTCGGCATGGACCAGGACGATGTGGTGCTTGCGCCATACACAACCATAATGAAACGTGTGCTGGCCGTTACCTACCTGCAAGGCATAAACGCATCGGCTATTACCGAAGACATTACAGACAAGGCCATTGACGATATATCAAACCTTTTGCGCGAGTGCCACAAAATAAAGAAAGGCGAAGACGGAACGTATGATGACGACTTCACCATACGCTCGCAAAAGGAACTTTCATCGATGATGAACTCAACAAGCGACCTTATGACCACGCTGCTTTTGGTTGTGGCCTGCATTTCGCTGATTGTTGGCGGTATAGGCATTATGAACATTATGTATGTGTCTGTAACCGAACGAACACGGGAAATAGGCCTGCGAATGTCTGTGGGCGCACGCGGTATCGACATCCTCAACCAATTTCTCATAGAAGCCGTGTTGCTAAGCGTTACCGGCGGCATTATAGGAGTTGTTTTCGGCATACTGGCCTCGCTCGGAGTAAACATGTTCGCCAAATGGCCCATCGTAATACAGCCGTGGAGCGTTCTCATAAGCTTTGTGGTGTGCTCGGCCACGGGAATCTTCTTCGGCTGGTATCCCGCCAAGAAAGCCGCATGCATGGATCCCATCGAGGCTATAAGATATGAATAACGGTTCACGCGTGAAAAATCGCCCCGAAGTGAACGGCACGGAAAATTTCATCTGAAATAAAAATAACTATGTCTGATGTAGAAAAATCTACATCGGACATAGTAAAAATTACATCAGACCTAATTTTTCACACTCGCAACACACTGAAAAACAAGCCACTGCAACAAAAACGCCTCACCTACTTATTTTACTGTAAGCCAAAACGTTATGCGTTTTTCACAACATACGCACTTTTCCCGGCCACAAAGCCGACCGAACCTAACCCCCATGAGCTTAAGCTTTTCTTGCTAAATTTGCATTAACAAACATGGAACAGATTAACTTTGACACGAATACAACCAAAAGCCGCCATGGCGGTTCGGGCACAGCAGAGGTGCTGATGCACGTGCTGGCATGGCTCTTCGTGTTTGCCTCGCCGTTGATTTTCAATCACGGCCAGACCCATATTTACTTCAAAGACTATGTGCGCGGCTGCTTCATGCCGCTGATGATGTTCGCCGTGTTCTACACAAACTACTTTGTGCTTGTGCCCAAACTGTTCATGCACAACCGCAGGCAACTATTCTTTGTTGTGGAGATAATTCTGATTGCCGTAACGGTGGCGTGCATTCAGGAAATGTTTGCAAAATTCATTCCGGCCCCGCAACCAAACCCCCACGATCTGCACAACGTGCCGGCACGCTGGCTTTTCGTGGCGAGAGACATAGTTGCCATGGCAATTGTGGCCGTTTTCGGAGTTGCAACAAGGCTGAGCCGCAGCTGGCACAAAGCTGAAAGCGCAAGAAAAGAGGCGGAACTCGGCAGAAGAAATGCCGAACTAAAAAACCTACGCAACCAAATAAGCCCGCACTTTCTTCTTAACACCCTGAACAACATTTACGCACTGACAATGTTTGACACCGAAAAGGCGCAAAAGGCAATACAGGAACTGTCGCGCCTTCTGAGATACCTGCTATACGACAACCAAACGCAACTCACGCTGTTGTCAAAAGAAACCGACTTTCTTAAATCATACATAAACCTTATGCGCATGCGCACTGCGGCTAACGTGGACATAAACGTTAAATTAGACAGCAACGCAAACAACAAGCTTAAAATAGCACCGCTGCTGTTCATGCCGCTTGTGGAAAACGCATTCAAACATGGGGTTAACCTATCGGAAAAAAGTTTCATAAACATTTCTCTGCGTTCAACCACCGATGGGGTTGTTGACTTTTTCTGCGAAAACTCGAACTTTCCTAAAAGCGCAAAAGAACTCTCACCCGGAGGCATAGGGCTGCAAAACCTGGCACAACGCCTTGAGAACATATACCCCCAACGCTACCATTGGCAAAGAGGCGTGAGCGCAGACGGTAAAAGATACAGCTCCCACCTCATAATACAAACCAAGAACGACTTATGTACATCAACTGCGCAATAATCGATGACGAGCCGCTCGCGCTCGAACTTTTGGAAAACTATGTGGGCCGCGTGCCGTTTTTGAAACTCACCGGCAAATACACAAGCGCCATAGAGGCTTTGGCACGAATAAAGGAAGACGGCACGCAACTATTGTTTCTCGACATACAGATGCCCGACTTGAACGGATTGGAGTTTTCCAAAATCATAGACGCACACATAAAAGTAGTGTTCACCACCGCCTTCAGCGAATACGCAATAGAAAGCTACCGCTCGCAGGCACTCGACTATTTGCTGAAACCCATTAGTTTCACAGATTTCATGAATGCCGCAAACAAGGCTTTAAAGTGGTTCGAGCTCCGAAAAAAAGCCGAAAGCGCACAAAAGCACGGAGAAAGCAACAAAATATACGTTCGCAGTGAGCATAAACTCATTGCCGTGGCACTTGATGAAATCGAATACATTGAAGCCTTGAAAGACTACGCAATGATATACACCGTAGGGCGCAAAACCCCCATTTATACCATAACCACAATGCAATCGCTGGCACAAACTCTGCCCGCCGATAAATTCATGCGCATTCACCGCTCTCACATCATAGCCCTTGACAAAATATCAATGCTCGAAGGCGACACCGTGGTTGTGGGAAACAAACACCTTAGCGTTTCACGCCCCTACCGCCCGGCCCTGCTCGAGTACCTCGACAGAAAAACCGTGAAGTAAAAAAACACTTTCGCAAATACCGCAGCGAGCCGTTGAACGAAAAGTGATTATCTTTGCTCTTGGAACAGAAAACTTGGAAATCATGCCTAAGACCTTTCTTACAGACAGCGAGCGCAAACAAACTTTGACACTTGTCAGAAAGTTCGTGAAAATTTCACCTCAAACCGTTTCACGTCTCGGCTTCCGCAATATACGCAACTACATAACCGATGCCGTGAAAAACAAAAACATACAGCGGGATGTTTTTGGCTTCAATCCCATTGTTACCGCCCTTGAAACAGCCATAATCCTCGGCGATGAAATGAGGCTTGACGGCACAACGATGATCGGATGCCTTATTGCGCCGTTTTATGAGGCCGACGGCACGGCAAGCGAAGACGTGGAAAAAAAATTCGGCAGCGATATTTCAAGCATTGTGGCCGGGCTGGAAAGAGTAAAAGGACTTTATGATAAAACACCCGCCGTAGAAACCGAAAATTTCCGCAACCTGCTCGTAAGTTTCGCAGAAGACATGAGAGTTGTATTAATCATGACGGCAGACAGGCTTGCAACCATGAGGCGCATACGCGATGTGGAGGACAAGGAAGCGCGAAACCGCGTGGCAAGAGAAGCAGAGTTTCTTTACGCTCCTATTGCCCATAAACTGGGGCTTTATAAAATCAAAAGCGAACTTGAGGATCTCGCCGTAAAATATCTTGAGCACGATGCATACTACCTTATACGCGAAAAACTGAACGCCACAAAGAGCGCACGCGATGCATATATCGCCGGATTTATAGGTCCGATAAACGATAAGCTTGCACAGGCAGGGCTTAAGTTCCACATAAAAGGGCGCACAAAGAGCATACACTCAATTTGGCAAAAAATGAAACGCCAGCACTGCGGCTTCGAAGGCGTTTACGACCTGTTTGCCATAAGGATTATCTTAGACTGCCCGCCCGAAAAGGAAAAGCTTGAATGCTGGCAGGTTTACAGCATCATCACCGACATGTACCAGCCAAATCCCAAGCGTCTGCGCGACTGGCTGAGCGTACCAAAAAGCAACGGTTACGAAAGCCTTCACATCACGGTGCTTGGCCCGCAAAACAAGTGGGTGGAAGTTCAAATACGCACCGAACGCATGGACACCGTGGCCGAGTACGGGCTTGCGGCACACTGGAGATACAAAGGCATAAAAAGCGGTGAAAGCGGAATAGACGAATGGATAGGCGAAATTCGCTCCATTCTCGAAACAGGCGATGACGTTCATATAATAAATCAATTCAAGCGCGACCTAAAAGACGATGAAATATACGTGTTCACTCCCAAAGGCGACCTATACAAACTGCCGGCGGGAGCCACTGTGCTTGATTTCGCTTATCGCATACACACAAACATCGGAAGCCGGTGCGTTGGAGCTACCATCGCCGGCAAAAACTTTCCGCTACGCCACAAACTTTCAAGCGGCGATCAGGTGGAAATAAAACTCTCAAACTCACAAACGCCAAACAGCGACTGGCTTAATTACGTAGTAACCGCAAGGGCTAAAAGTAAAATACGCCAGTCAATACACGAAAAAGCCATAAAAGAAGGACTGTTTGCACGCGAGGCTTTCGAGCGCAAACTTAAAAATCGCGACATACCATGGGAAGAAGGAATTTTGAGCCATTTAGCAAAAAAGCTTGGATACAAGGAGCAGAGCGAGTTCTTCAAAGCCATGGCAACGGGAGCTGTACAGCTAAATGACGCCGCCGAGCAATACGAGCGGATGTACAACAACGAACACACAGCACCCGACCGCAACCAAACCATAAGCGCAAACGAGTTCAACTTAAACCTTCAAGACAAGGCCAAAACCGACGGCAACTCGTCAGACGTGCTTGTGATAGACAGCAACCTAAAGGGCATTGACTACACTCTTGCCAAATGCTGCCACCCCATATACGGCGACGAAGTGTTCGGTTTCGTAAGCTCGGGTGGAGGCATCAAAATTCACCGGTGCAGCTGTCCAAACGCCAAAATGCTACGCGAACGCTACGGCTACCGCATTGTCAAGGCGCGATGGGCAGGCAAAGGTGGAGAGAAATACATCATAACGCTCAAGGTGGTGGGCAACGATGACATTGGAATTGTGAACAATATGTCTTCAATTATCGACAAGGAGCCGGACATACTCCTACGCTCAATAAGAATAGACACCGCAGACGGGCTATTCTCAGGAATACTCACCATATCCACCGGAAGCACACGTAATGTTGACACCCTGACAAAAAAACTAAGCACCGTACACGGTGTAAAGAGCGTTACAAGAATTTGAAACGATATGTATTTTTGCTCATTTTGGCTTTAGCAGCCGCTGTAAGCACAACGGCAAGAGAAAATACGCGCCAAAACGATACTGTCGCCCATTTAACCGGCTTCGTGCTGAACCAGGTTTTTTCATATCGTGAAAAAAACAACCTGCACATAGGACACACGGAAAGCCAAGTGTACTCAAAGTTCCATATCAACACAGACATACGCAACCTTTTGTTTCGCGCCATTCCAAACAGCATACATATTGACAAGGGCAAAAACTATTACTTCGGCGAATGCCTGACACGAACCGAATACTGCGATTTGGGAATACTTAGTCATAAGGTGATAGCGTTTCACTCCACCCTGCGCAACATGAAAGAACTGCGCGATGTTTATATGACAAACATGAACGTGCAGGTATATGCACCATATCTTGTAGGCGACCGAATACTTTCGCCGTTCAACGAACTGAACCGCAGGCATTACCGCTACCGCGCCGACTCCGCCGCAACAGGAAAGAAAGGCAACATGATATGGATTTCAATATCTCCGCGCAACAAGAACCCTCACCTCATTGAGGGACGTGCACTGGTTGACGCAAATTCCGGGCGTGTGGACTCCATTGAATTCAAAACCGTTTACGACCATATTCTGCATTGCAACGTTTCACTAAAATTCGGCTGCGAAGGCTCCGCATCGCTCCTGCCGCAAAACGCCGACTTTCGTTTAAGGTACAAGTTGGCGGGAAACGAAATCAAACTGAGCATAAAATCCATTTGCACTTATACCCATACAGACAGCACACACTATGCCGACTCGCTGCGCCGTTTTGGTAGCAAAGGAAAGTACAACATCACGCAACTCGGCTTTTTCAAGCCCGACACAACTTCCATTGTGCGCTCGCCCGGCTATTTCACCGCCATACGCCCCATTCCGCTAACAATCACGGAAGACTCCGTTCTTTCCCAAAAGCACACAGTTACGACAAAAAAGCCGTCTGTTTCAGCCGCCACAACCTACATAAACTCGCTCGAGGACATATTCCTCGACCGCCACAGCATAAGCTTTTTCAACAGCCGTGCAAAGCTTACAATCCCGGAACTCCTGTCTCTTTCCATGTTCCAATGGTCGGGCAAACGCGGCATATCCATACAAAAAAGACTAAGATTCACGCTCAACACCGAAATCGGGATTTCAATAAACCTCAAACCGCGCATAGGCTACAGTTTCCGCCAAAAGCAGCTATATTGGGAAGCCCCGCTTAACCTGCGACTGTTTCCAAGAACCAACGGCGGGTTCGAAATAACAGCCGGCAATGGTAACCACATATACAGCAGCCTGCAAGCAAAGGAAGTGAGGGAGGAAATGAAGAAATTCAGCAACTACGACTCCCTGCTTCAAGTGTTCAACAAATATAATTTCAACTACTACAACGATTTCCATGCACGCGCACTTTTCTATTTCTCACCGCTATGCGGCATGACCGTCAAAGCCGGTTCGGTTTTCCACCAAAGAAACCTTATAAATTGGAACAGCGAAGCATCGCTCCGCAGAATGAGGAGGTACTACAAAAGTTTCGCCCCGCACATTGAAATGCAATACACCCCGGGCGTTTACTATTACGAAAACAATGGCGAAAAAACACCTATAAACTCCTACAACCCCACATTCCGCGGCTCATACGAACGCGGCGTGAATTGGTTCGGCTGCAAAAGCCGCTACGAGCGCATGGAGTTCGACTGCTCCTACCGCGTAGACATAAACAAGGTAAAGTCGGTGTTCTTGCGCGGAGGCTGCGGCTTTTTCACCAACAGGCAGGAGATGTATTTTGTTGACTACGACAATTTCAAATTCCACAACATGCCCGCCGGCTGGGATGACGATATGGCCGGAGAGTTCCACCTCCTCGACCGCCGCTTCTACAACGAGTCAAACTACTATGCAATGCTTAGTGCGTCATACGATGTACCATTCCTCGTGTTCGGCAAACTGCCGCTTATATCCCGCGCCATAGACAGGGAGCGATTATACCTAAATGCGGTGTGTCTGCACGCACTTAACCCATACATAGAATGCGGTTACGGAGTGTCAACAACATTTTTCGACGGCGCAATGTTTGTGGGTGCAGGAAACGGAAGCGGTTTTGAACTCGGGGCGAAAATTTCCCTAAGGTTTTTTGACAACTGGTGAAAACCCGCCACCGCCCCCATGGCAACACTGCCGGAAAATACCGTCCGAGCGACACAATTTACAAAGAACCGCCATTTTCGCGTTACGCCTTGCACATCAGAAAATTAGCATAAAACCCAACTGCCTTTGTTAAGCTTTGTTTTTCAGATGTTTGCAATCGGCAAAAAATGGTCTGATGTAGTTTGAATTATGTCTGATATAATTTTTCCTACATAGGACATGGTTTTTCCTACATGCCGTATGCTTTTCAAGGTTGAAACTTACAGCACATCACAAAGCGTTATATACCTTTCGCGCAAAGCCGCACTCGCAACTACCTGCATAACCGCCTTACGACAGCTTTGGCATTTCGATGCGGAACACCGTGCCCTTGCCCATTTCGGAGGACAACACATAAATTCTGCCGTGGTGGTATTCCTCTATAATGCGCTTGGCAAGCGAAAGCCCAAGTCCCCACCCTCTTTTCTTTGTGGTATATCCCGGCATGAACACCGTGTTGAAGTTTTTGTGCGGTATTCCCTTTCCCGTGTCGCTAACGTCAATCAGCACCTTTCCCGGCACATCGTTCACCTCGAAGGCAAGCACGCCGTTTCCCTCCATGGCATCCATTGCGTTTTTCGACAGGTTCTCTATCACCCACTCAAACAACGCCGAGTTCATTCTTACATTAATGTTCTCGCGCGTGTATTTCTTAACCACCTCGATATGGTTTGAGGCACGGCGCGACATATAGTCAACTGCCCTGTCGAGAGCCGCCACGATATTACGCGTTTCAAGTTCCGGCACAGAGCCGATTTTTGAAAATCGCTCGGCAATGAGCTGCAGCCGCTTCACGTCTTTCTCCATTTCGGGAATGAGCGCGCTGTCGGCATACGTTTCTTTCAGAATTTCCATCCAGGCCATAAGCGATGATATGGGCGTGCCGAGTTGGTGAGCCGTTTCCTTGGAAAGTCCCACCCAAACCTTGTTCTGCTCCGCGCGCTTCGAGCTCATTAGGGCGAACACACCAACAACGGCAAAAACCAGCACAACTCCAAGCTGCACAAACGGATATACGGCAAGACGATTGAGCATAGAGCTGCGCCCATAGCAAATGTCAAGGTAGCCAATCGCCCTGCTTTGTGTATAGCCCCCGTCCGCCGCGCTTATCCTCACCGAATTTCCAGCTGCCTTCCATTTTTGCGCATATCGCCGCAGGATATTTACGGAATCCTTGAGCTCGCTTTTTGAAAGAGCCACATTTCTCGACATTTCCGGATCACCTTCGGAATTAAGCACTATCACGGGAATTGTGTTGTTTCCGTTTATCACCTTAAGCACAAGCCCGAGGTCTGTTGTCTCATCGGCGCGGTTGAGCGAGCGCATCGCCTCTGCCCAAATCTCCATTCGGGCATACTCCTCCTTTTCCATGTCCTTTACAAGAAAATGGGAAACAGCCAGCGAAGCCATTGCTATGAGAAAAGCCGCAACGACCAAGGCAATTTTAACGCGCTTTATTCTGTCGAGCCACTGCATTGGAGTATTTTCGCCCTTGGATTTGTCAGTTTTATAACGCCCGCCATCGAAAACTATTGCTTTTTGCACAAGAAAAAGACATTGCTGTTCAACCTTTCCAATTTGTAAAACATTTTGAACAACATTTAGCTGATTTTATTTGGACATAAGCGGTTTATTCCGCACTTTTGCCTTTGACAATAACATATTTAAAATGAGAGCCATGAAAAAGTTTATGCTTACACTGGCAGGAATACTGTTTGCAACTGCAAGCGTTTCCGCACTTAGCTACGAAGAATCACGTAACCGCGCCTGGTATCTTACAGACAAGATGGCTTACGAACTTAACCTTACGCCCGAACAATATGACAAGGCGTATGAAATAAACCTCAACTATTTTTTGAACGTAAACTATGCAAGCGACATAGACGGACCGTATTGGCGCTACCGCAACCAAGACATGGGATATGTATTATTCGACTGGCAGTTCGGTCGCTTTGAGAGCATTTCATATTTCTACCATCCGCTTATATGGCGTTCGGGAATATGCATAATGACCGCCTACGACCACTACGAACGCGGATTTTATTACTTCAACCGCCCGATAATCTACAATGTGTATCGCGGTGTAAGCTGGCGCAAACGTCCAAGGCACAGTCCATACCGCCACATGACTTTCAGCGCAAACGGCGGAATGCGCGACCGTTACGGCGACAGGGGGCACGGCTATTATTTCCGCAACGGCGAGAGGTTTGATGCCCCACACTACAACGGCAAACATTATGGACGCAGAGACAATTTACGCACCCCAGGACCCGACTTTGACAAGGGCATGATGGTGAAACCGGAAGTTGACCACAGGCACAACAACCGCTTTGACAACAGAAACAACGGACGTGTTTACGGCAACGGTGGCAATTACCGCGACAAGATTGAAAACGGCGGCAGGATATACAACGGCCCCGCCCAAACCACAGACAGGAAAAAATTCCCAACAGGAAACATAAGTAACTCGGGCAGCAACAACCGCAGCAATTACGGCAGCAGCAATTCCCACGGGCGCAACAACAACTCCACGCCAAACCGTTTTGGCACGCGCACAGAAGCGAGCGGCGGCAACGGTGGAAGGTCGTTCTCTGACAGAATACGCAGATCCTCTTCAAACTCGCGCAGCAATGTGCAAAATGCCCCGGCATCCGGCCCAAGCCGCAACACGCCGTCGGGCGTAAGAAGCACTTCGCCGAGCCGGAACAGCGGCGGCAATTCGGGAGGCGGCAACACGCGCACGCGCTCCTTCGGAAGATAAAAACCATACACCACAAAAGGCAGTGCAGTACCATTGCACTGCTTTTTTATTGCCTCTCGTTTCAAGGCGGTGGCGTACAGGACGAATGCTATATGCCCATACAATTTGCGCAAAACCCAAACCGATAACTTTTTTCACTATTCCCTTAAAACAGCATTTGATGTAGGAAAAACCATGTCCTATGTAGAAAAAATTATATCAGACATAATCGAAACTACATCAGACCTTTTTCCACCACTTGCAAACATCTGAAATGCAACCCCTTACAAAAAGCATCCTTTAACATGTTATAATTCTACAAACCAACGCTTTAAGAAATTAGGGCGTTTTACGGTATCTTCGACAATTATTCAACCGCACTTATGCCATGAGGAAAATGGAACAATAGCGGTTTTTATGATTTCTTATTCGGAACTCAAACTTGTTTCTAAATATTTTTTACTTTTGCATACTTACAACTCACTAAATTATAATAGCATGAAAAAATGTTTATTTGTTGCTTCTATTTTAATCGGCTTCGCCGTTTGCGCGAAAGCCCAAATAAATATCGGCGACAAGGCAAAAATCAAGCACGGAGACAACATGGAATGGAAAAGCCCCGCACTTGACGACAAAGACTGGGAAACCCCTAAGTTCAACCGCATTGACCTAACCAAGGACAGCACTTACGCATGGTACAGAATAAGGTTCACGCTCCCCAAGTCGCTGCTCAGTTCCTCCGACATTAAAGAGGTTGTAAGATTTAAACTCGGAAAGTTCGATGATGTTGATGAAACTTACTTGAACGGAGTTCTTATAGGGAAAAGCGGACGTATGGAAAACGATCCAAAGGGCTACGAAACCGCATGGGACAAAGAACGCATATACGATGTTCCGGTTTCGAGCAAAATACTCAAATGGGACGCGGAAAACGTGATAGCCGTGCGCGTTTACAACAAAAGCGGCGATGGCGGCATCAGCGGCAATCCGGCAACGGTGGTAGTGCCGGGTCTCATCGACAACCTTACACTCACCGTGGAACACAATAAGCTAAAAGGCAAGGAATGCTGCGTAATTAATTTTACCAATTCTGCCAAATCTACCCAAAAAGGCACTCTCACCATTGAGAGAAAAGATATAGAAACAGGCAAGGCGGTAAGCATTTCCGAACAGAAAACAAACGTAAAAGGCGGAGCAACACGCACGATAACCCTTCCGGTGAGCGAAAAAAACCCTACACGGTTTTCAATAACTTACAAAGATGCCTCCACAGGCAGAACCCTCAAAGGACACTACGTGCCCAAGTACATACTCACGCCCACGGCTTCCGAAAAGCCCGTCATAAACTGCGCATTGCGCTATGGCGTGCGCCCCGGCTCGCCCGTCATCTACCGCATACCCGTTTCGGGCGTAAGACCAATGAAGTTTACGGTGGAAAATCTTCCCGCCGGCGTAAAGCTTGACGCAGAAAACGGCATACTTTCGGGCAGCATAAAAAACAGGGGCGAATACAACATTACAATAAAGGCGCAAAACGCCAAAGGTTCCGACGAAAAGAAGATGGCGATAGTTGTAGGCGACAAGATAGCCCTCACCCCGCCCATGGGGTGGAACAGTTGGAACTGTTGGGGGCTTAGCGTTTCTCAGGAAAAGGTTATATCTTCGGCACAGGCAATTCTCGACAAAGGGCTTGCCGACTACGGCTATGCCTATATCAATGTTGATGACGCATGGGAGGCTGCAAAACGCAACGCCGATGGCACTATAGGCACAAACGACAAGTTCCCCGACATGAAAGCCCTTGGCGACTGGCTGCACTCGCAGGGACTGAAGTTCGGCATATACTCCTCGCCCGGAGACAAAACCTGCGGCGGCTATCTCGGCTCTATCGACCACGAGAAACAAGACGCAGAAACCTACAACAGCTGGGGCGTTGACTACCTTAAATACGACTGGTGCGGATACAGCAAAAGACACAGCGAAAACGGCGACTACACCACTCCGTCGTACATACGCCCGTACATGAAAATGCAACTGTTCCTGCGCCAGCAACCACGCGACATTTTCTACAGCTTGTGCCAGTACGGAATGGCAGACGTATGGCGCTGGGGAGAATTTGTGGACGCTAATTCATGGAGAACCACAGGCGACATAACCGACACTTGGGAATCATTCCACGAAATCGGCTTTGTAAGACAAAAGGACCTATACCCATACTCTCAACCCGGACATTGGAACGACCCTGATATGCTTGTTGTGGGAAAAGTGGGTTGGGGCGAAAACCTGCGCGACTCACGCCTTACCGTTGACGAGCAATACACACACATCACCCTTTGGTCTCTGCTCGCCTCGAACCTTCTAATTGGCTGCGATGTGGCACAGATGGACGAGTTCACAAAACGC
The DNA here is from genome assembly GCA_002437495.1 of Prevotellaceae bacterium UBA6398. Taxonomy (GTDB): domain Bacteria; phylum Bacteroidota; class Bacteroidia; order Bacteroidales; family Bacteroidaceae; genus UBA6398. The sequence continues at coordinate 26,052 of DJQA01000015.1, read as the reverse complement.
CTGCTTTGCAACAACGAAGTTATAGCCGTAAACCAGGACATTCTCGGAAAACAGGCAAAGCCGGAAGTTGTTGACGGCGACATACAGATATGGAAGCGCAAACTTTATGACGGAAGTTATGCGGTGGGCATTTTCAACCTCGGAAAAGAGGACGCAAATGTTGACCTCGCAAAATACTTCGGCAAGCTCGGCATAAGCAGCCTGAAATCCGTGCGCGACCTGTGGAGGCAAAAGGACATAAGCACTTCAGACTTGAACTATTACCTGCCGACACACGGCGTTAGGTACATAAAGATAACCTACTAAGGTTTATGGCACAAAGTAGGCTGCACTGCAATTGCCGGGCAGCCTACTTTGCTGTTTTTGCACGGAATACGAAATCAAAAATGGAGTGTTTGGCATCTTTTATTGCCTGACAAGCACGGTCGGATTGCAGTAGGAGAAACCACCAATATCGCAAAAACTGCGTAACGCTTTGTATTTCAAGGTTATTCCCACATACAGCATTCCTTGTATAACGAATTGTCTTTCAAAAGTTTGCAATGGCAAAAATTAGGTCTGATATAATTTTTCCTACGTCTGATATAGTTTTTTCTACATAGGACGTGGTTTTTCCTATATCCGATATGGTTTTCGGGGGGGGTATAAAAGGGCAACCGATTTGGTTTTACAGAAATTGCAGACTTCGTTTTCGGCGTTCAAAACTCCACTTCAAGTCCATCATAGGCAACATGGAAATTCTCCGGAAGCTCTTTTTCCAGTTCGGCGTGAAGCCCCGCCTCATGGCTCATGTGGATAAAATAAACCAACGGCACTCCCGTTTGTTTTGCAAACCCGACAGCCTCGCCTATTGACTGGTGTGTGGGATGAGGTTTCTTGCGCAGTGCATTAACAACAAGAAGCTTAGTCCCGGCAATGTACCGCAGTTCCTCTTCGGGTATTGTCTTCATGTCCGTAATGTATGCCAAACCCCCTATTCTGTATCCAAGTATCTCCATTCTCCCATGAAATATGCGCAACGGCGTTATCGGCACATCTTTAACATAAAAGGTTTCATGGGGATTGACCACATTCATTTCCAAATGTGGCAATCTTTTGATATCGGTTGACTTGAAGCAATACGGCAGCCTTTCGTGTATATGTTTTGCCGTGGTTGGGTTGCAAAATATTTTTTCTGCCACATCGATGCTGTAAGGGCGCAAGTCGTCAAGTCCGCCCACGTGGTCATAATGCTCGTGCGTGAGCAAAACTGCATCGAACGGCGCAAACGGCCTGTGGAGCATTTGGAAATAAAAGTCGGGACCGCAATCTATCAAAATCCTCGCCCCGCCAATTTCCACGAGGGACGAGCACCGCATCCTCCTGTCGTGCGGGTCGGCGGAACGGCACACCTCGCAGCCGCATCCCAACTGGGGCACGCCGGTGGATGTTCCCGTGCCGAGAAAGGTTATTTTCGATATGCCATAGTTTTGATTTTCTACCATGACCTGCAACTTTTACACAAACTGAACCTCGGGTTTCAGCCTTATGTCAAACTTTTGAAAAACACTGTCAATAACACGCTGTGAAAGACTTACGATCTCATCCGCAGTTGCTCCTCCAAGGTTTACAATAACCAAAGGCTGTTTTTCATAAACACAGGCTTTCCCCATTCGCCTGCCTTTCCACCCGCATTGCTGTATGAGCCATGCTGCGGGAATCTTAATTCCATTGTCTGTAGCGAAGTGCGGCATATCGGGAAAGGCTTTCTGCAACTCGGCAAATTTGCCTTCGGTAACAACCGGGTTCATGAAAAAAGAGCCGGCATTACCAAGGATTTTCGGGTCGGGGAGCTTTGATTTTCTCATACCAATCACAAAATTCCTGACTTCCTTTGCCCCGAATTCACCCGCACGTCCGGCAAACTCTTTCTCCAAAGCCTTGTATTCAAGGTTAGGCACAAAAGTTCTGCTTAAGCGGAACACAACATGATGAACCACAAATTTTCCGGGATTTTCCTTGAAAAAACTGTGGCGATATGAATACCCGCAATCCTGCACCGAAAATCGTTTTTCCTCCAAGCTGCGAGCATCAATAACCTCCACGGTTTTTATTATGTCTGAAGCCTCTGAACCATAAGCCCCTATGTTCTGCACTGCGGCAGCCCCTACCTCGCCGGGGATAAGCGAAAGGTTTTCCGCGCCATATAAGTTGTTGTCAACGCACCACGCCACAAAGTCATCCCATATCATACCCGCGCCAACCGACACAAGAACGCTGCCTTGCTCATCGTCCGCCACATTCAAATCGGATATGCTGCCGTGAAACACGGTTCCCTCGAAATCTTTCGTAAACAAAAGATTGCTGCCCTGCCCCACAAACAGGTTTCGGCAAACATCGCCTTTCTTGCCGCCAAAATCCCCAAGTGCCTTTTTCAATTCACTTACGGAACGGTATTCAACAAACCTTGCCGCCTTTGCCTCTATGGCAAAAGTGTTATGGTGCAAAAGCGAGCAGTTTTCATACACATTCATCCGCAAATGTCAATTTTCAAATTTCACAAGCTTCCAGGTGCCTTTACGTTTTACAAACTTAAACATGCTCGACATCCCGTTTGAGTTGCCCCTTACCGAAACCACGCGCACTTTTCTGTTGTGCAATCCCAAACCGTAATCTATATTGAATATGTCTTTCGCCGGCAATTCCGGATGAAACACGGGCCATTGGTCGCTCTCTATAAGTCCCTCTATTTTTTTGAAATGGTTATCTTCGTCATAGGTAATGAAACCTATCGTCTCGTCAAGATGTTTGCTTTGGAACACGGAGTCTGTGGCGAATTTCTCGTAGAAAGCCCAAAAAGCCGCATCTTTGTGCCTGCTTATAGGAAAGTAGTTTATACGGTTCATGCGCCACCTTCCGTTTTCGCGTGCAAAAACATACTGCTTACACCTTTTCCTGCCAAATTGAAACCGTTCCACCCTCACCGTGTCGGGACGCAAGGAAATAAGGTTGCCGAGTTCCTTTTCGCCATCAAGTATTATTATATGTAAGTTGTGCTTGCAATACAGCCTGTCAAACTTCCATTCAATACGGTTCACCACGCCGACAAACTTCCCGTTCGCATATTTTTTTAGAGGGAAATCCGTTCTGCGATACTGAAAGCTGCGGTTTGTGGTATAAGAATATATAAAATCGGCAAAGAGCTCATCTACCGCCTTGGGCGGTGTTACCTCGTTGGAGTCTATGCCTATTGTGTCGGCATTGGCTTTTGCCGAGTCTTCTGCGGCCGCCTGCGCCGCAGTTTCCGTCTGCGCCGGTTTGTTGTCTTTGCACGACATTACCGCCACCGCCAAAAGCAGCACAAGATATAACTTCTTCATCTCTATTAGTTATTCGTCTGCAAAAATAAGCCTTTTATCCGTATTAACAGATTGCAGTTAGGCAGAAAATGGCTAACTTTGCTTCAAATTTTGAAGAACAAGAACATCATGATTATAGAGAAAATACAGCAAATTCTCGAAGAGGTAAAAACGCTAAGCGCAAAGGATGCAAAAGACATCGAAGCGTTGCGTGTGAAATATTTGAGCAAAAAAGGCGAGATAAGCCAGCTCATGAACGAGTTTCGCAATGTACCGGCAGACATGAAGCGCGAAGTTGGCATGAAGATAAACGCCTTGAAACAGGCGGCCACCGAAAAAATCAACAGCCTTCGCGAAAGTCTTGCTACCGCCGATGACACCGTCGCCGACACAGACCTCACGCGCACGGCGGCGCCTGTGAAGTTAGGCACACGCCACCCGCTTACGCTCGTTGAGAACGAAATAATAAACATATTCGGAAGAATGGGCTTTGTGTTGGCGCAAGGGCCGGAAGTTGAAGACGATTGGCATGTGTTCTCATCGATGAACTTTCCCGCAGACCACCCCGCACGCGACATGCAGGACACTTTCTTCATTGAAAGCCCCAACATTCTGCTGCGAACCCACACAAGCTCCGTGCAAAGCCGCGTAATGGAGCGCAGCCAGCCGCCAATAAGGGTTATTTGCCCGGGGCGCGTTTACCGCAACGAGGCAATCTCGGCGCGCGCCCACTGTTTCTTCCACCAGGTGGAGGGACTTTACATCGACAAGCAGGTTTCATTTGCCGACCTCAAGCAGGTGCTGCTCACATTCGCCCGCGAAATGTTCGGGGCTGAGACAAAAATCCGCCTGCGTCCGTCATACTTCCCGTTTACCGAGCCTTCGGCCGAAATGGACATAAGCTGCGACATTTGCGGAGGCAAGGGCTGCTCGTTCTGCAAGAACACAGGGTGGGTGGAAATACTCGGCTGCGGAATGGTTGACCCTGCGGTTCTCGACGCAAACGGCATAGACTCCAAGGAATACACAGGCTACGCTTTCGGAATGGGCGTGGAGAGAATCGCCAACCTGAAATACAAGGTTGACGACCTGAGGCTTTTTTCCGAAAACGACGTGAGGTTTCTCGAAGAGTTCACGGCAGCCAACTAAGAAGCCACACGCGCCAAAGGGCGTGGCCTTATACACTAACATCGGCAGGGAATACCCCGCCGATGTTTTTTATGCACAGAAAAATGCGTCGTTACGCAAACTTTTTGTACTTTTGAAACGGACTTGGCGCAAGCCTTGTCCGCCATTTTTTACGTAAAAACAAAGCATTCGCTATTATTTCGCGTTTAGCCAAGAGCCTCGGAAACTCAATTGGAATAACAAGCACGGAAATAATATGTGACAGGCGGCTCGTATGCGAACCTCCTTGCCCCATCTTTAATGCAATGCTCACGTCATAGGCGTGTTGCATTCTTAGATGGGACCGGGGCTCCATTCCGAGGCCGCCCCGTGCTAAACGCGATAAGAGGCATCACGCCTTTTTTGCGTCTTGGCGGATTGATAGTCGGTATGCCTTAAAACAACTGTCAATCTGCTTATGGCAAACAAAAACTTGAGTGCCGCAAGAACGGCAAAAAAGGACGAGTTCTACACCCAGCTCCCCGACATTGAGCGCGAGTTGCAACACTACTGGCAGCACTTTCGCGGCAAAACCATTCTGTGCAACTGCGACGACCCTTACGAAAGCAATTTCTTCAAGTACTTCGCGCTCCACTTCAACCAGCTCGGTCTGAAAAAGCTAATCTGCACCTGCTACAACGGTTCGCCGGTGCAGGGCAACGAACTGCAGATACACTTCGAGGAGTTTTACTGCGAGCCAAAGAAAACCGCATACAAGGTGGAGATTACGGAGGTGAAAGACCTCAACGGCGACGGGGCAATCGACCTTTCGGATGTGCGCTATCTTCTGCAAAACGACAGGAATGTGCTTTCAACCCTGCAAACGGGGGACTTCCGCAGCGAGGAATGCGAGGAACTTCTGAAAGAAGCCGACATCGTGGTTACAAATCCGCCATTCTCGCTTTTCCGCGAGTATGTGGCACAACTCATGAAGCACAACAAGAAGTTCATAATCGTCGGCAACCAGAACGCAATAACCTACAAGGAGATTTTCCCATACATAAAAGACAACCGGCTGTGGTTGGGCTACGGCTTCAAGGGAGCTGCGGCGCATTTCATGTCGCCCTACGAGGACACTGCCACAGCCGGCGACCACCGCAAGGGAATGATCAGGGTTTCTGGCGTAATGTGGTTCACCAACCTCGAAATACCCAAGCGCAACGAGGAACTTGATTTGGTCTGCCGCTACTCCCCGGAAGCCTATCCCAAATACGACAACTACGATGCCATAGAAGTGGGCCGCACCGCCGACATACCCTGCGACTACGACGGCGTTATGGGAGTGCCTATCACTTTTCTCGACAAATATTGCCCGACACAGTTTGAGATTGTGGGAATTATAAACCACGGAAGCGATGGTCCTTGGGATTTAGCCAAAGCCGTTGTTAATGGGAAGGAAAAGTACAAACGTTTAGCTATTTGCCGAATAAAACATTAGTATATCATGATGACAATAAAGCAGACAGAAGTAACCGTCGGGGAGATTACGGACGGTTACTCAAACAACGAAGAGCTGGGCGTGCGCGGCTATGGCGGCAGGCTCGACATCCGCCCGCCATACCAGCGCGAGTTCATTTACAACACAAAGGAGCAGGAGGCGGTTATACGCACCGTGCTGAGCGGCTACCCGTTGAACGTGATGTGTTGGGTGAGAAGAAGCGAGGATGCCGAATGCCCGTACGAAGTGATGGACGGACAGCAGCGCACGCTCTCGCTGTGCGAATACGTGGCGGGCAAGTTCAGCGTTGACTTCAAGAACTTCTTCAACCAGCCCGCAGACGTGCAGAAGCGCATACTCGGCTACAAGCTCACGGTGTATGTGTGCGAGGGGGAGGCGTCGGAGAAACTGGAATGGTTCAAGACAATAAACATAGCGGGGAAGCCGCTTAACGAGCAGGAGATTAGCAACGCCGTTTACGCCGGGCCGTTCGTGAGCGACGCCAAGCGGCATTTCTCTAAAAACAACTGCGGCGCATACCGCCTTGGCAAAGATTTGGTGAACGGCTCGCCAAACAGACAGGACTTTCTCAAAAAAGCCCTGGAGTGGATGGCAGACCACGAAACGCGCACGGGACACAATCAAAGTGCCATAGGATATATGGCGAAACACCAGCACGACCCAAACGCGAACAACCTGTGGAGCTATTTCCAGAACGTGCTTAATTGGGCGATAACCAATTTCGACATGAAAAGGTTCAAGAAAATAATGAAAGGACTTGATTGGGCTTATTTCTACGACCGTTTTCACGAACAGGCTCTCGACACTGCGGCTTTGGGAAAACGCATATCAACGCTCGTGCAGGACGATGAAATTCAGAAACCCGGCGGAATAATTCCTTACGTGCTTACCGGCGACGAGCACGAACTCGATCTGCGCACATTCCCCGAAAAAATGAAACTTGCGGCGTGGGAGAGACAGGGGCACAAATGCGCCATTTGCGGCAAGGAACTCGACATAGAGTTCATGGAGGGCGACCACATCACCCCGTGGCGGGACGGCGGACGCACCGTGGAGGAGAACTGCCAAATGCTTTGCAGGGAATGCAACCGCCGCAAAGGCGCAAATTGAACGACGCCAAAACATTTCGTTCAAAATGCGAAAAATCAGAAAATTGCGTCAACGTAGGGGCGTATGGCATACGCCCTGATTTGCGCCGTTTTGCAATGTCGTGGCGGTGGTTCGTTGTGCGGTTCACGCGGTGGCGCACAGGGCGTATGCAACGTACCCCTGCAATCGGCGCAAAACCTAAATCGCTTGTTTATCTCGAAACACCCCGGAAACCATATGAGATATAGAAAAAACCATGTCCTATTTAGAAAAAATTATGTCTGATATAATTCAAATTACATCAGACATAATTTTCACCCCCTGAACGATGCTAAATCTATATCAAACCTCACGGAATTTGAAATACCTGTCTTTGTGTTTCAAAAACCACGGATGCGTTACAGCCAGATAAAAAAACATAGAAACCAGCGCCATGGGAATGGCTATCACAGCCGGATGCGGAACGAAGAAAGCCGAAACGAAGCCCGCTGCATAACCACACTCGCGAGAAAGCATATAGGTGTTTTGCGCCGTGCCACGCTGGCAATGCCCGGTCATTTTCAAAAAATACAGTAAAAACCGCGAAGAACTCAATCCTATGCCCGCGCCGAACAGCAAAGCCGCTGCATGGAGAGAGGCGGGCGAAGATGTGGCAAAAGGTATCAGCAACGCTGCCAAAACAAGTATCATTCCCGTTACTATCTCGGCACGCACATCCGCATCAGTAAATACCATCTTACGCAAAGGATAGGCCCCCAGCACGCCCAGCGCTGCAAATAGAAACATCATAGGCCTATGGTTGGCAGCCACAAACATGCCGAACGTGGTGGAAAGCAACAGCAGGTTTATAAACGGGAGCAGGTCGTTTTTCTGCCAAAAGCGGTCGCAACTAAAAAGTTTTACGTTTATCGGAGCGCGAAACGGTACATTTATTCTCATTACCGAGAGCATGGAAAACAGCATCATAAGCATGCTTGCAAGCAACACCGCATTGAAACCGAAAACAGGCACCGCCCAATATGCCGCAGCCACACCAACCGGCATTGCGAAAATAGCCGACCACGCAAAATAGTAATCCGAAAGCGTTCGCCGCTCCGATACAGTAAGGTCATTAAGTAACGTGCTTCCCAGTGAAACCTGCGCCAAACCGCATACCGCACCCTCGAGAAACCTTATTGAGGCAATCGACACAATATCCCGACTGAAACACATTATCCCGGAAATTGCAACAAGCAACAGCAACGATATCATGTAAACACTCTTTCTTTGATACCGCGCCACTATATACGAGCAAAACGGTCCCGGCGCATACAAACCCAGGGAAAAAGCAGCCACAGCAAAAGAAACAGGGCGCATGGAAACACCATCGGCACGCCCGACATACATAATAGAAGCAAGCTGCACCATAACGGCAGCCACCAACAAGAAATTGGCGCAACAAATTCTGAACATAACTCCGTTCATAATGCCATAGATGATTTTTACTCCATCAATATTGCTCTTCCTTACCGGGAAAATCCCCACTACTCACATCGGCAATATACCTCTGCACGGCATCCGTAATAACAGAATGCAAATCGGCATAACGCCGCAGGAACTTGGGGGCAAACCCTTTATTCATGCCAAGCATATCCTGAGCCACAAGCACCTGACCGTCAACCGCGTTTCCCGCACCTATGCCAATCACGGGTATATCCAGCCGGGCGGAAACGCTGCCTGCCAACGATGCAGGAATCTTTTCCAAAACCAAAGCGAAACAACCGGCCTGCTGCAACGCCATAGCGTCATCAATAAGCCGCGCCGCCTCTTCCTCTTCCTTTGCTCGCAGCCCGTATCCGCCGAACTTGTGCACGCTTTGCGGAGTAAGCCCGAGATGCCCCATAACCGGCACACCGGCGTCAACCATCACGCTTATGGCAGGAGCAAGGCGCTTTCCTCCTTCGAGTTTCACAGCATCGCAACCGCTTTCTTTCATTATACGCATGGCGTTTTTAACCGCATCATCGGCACCCGCCTGATATGAACCGAAAGGCATGTCGCAAACCACAAGCGCATGCTTTGCCGCCCTAACCACGCCCTTTGCGTGATAAATCATTTCACTAACGGTAATTGGAAGAGTGGTTTCATTGCCGGCCATAACATTCGAGGCAGAATCACCCACAAGAATTATGTCAATTCCCGCAGCATCCACAATGCCTGCCATTGTATAATCATAAGAGGTAAGCATTGAAATCTTCCTGCCTTCGCCCTTCATTTTCAGAATGCGCTGCACTGTAACAGGACGCAAACCATCTGACATATAGCCTGTCATAACATATTTGTTACATGGGGGATATGCTTAAATCTCGTTGACAAGACACCACCCCTGTTTTGGAGTGCAAAATTACTAAATTCCTTATTTACCGCAAAAACCGTTGCTGAAAACATTATCAGCATCCTTTGGCGTAAAGCCGCTGAAGTCAGGAATAACAATGTCGCTGTATTTTTCCACCACTTCCTTGGGATTGGTAGTAGTAAGCCCTATGACCATAGAGCCCGAAGCTGCCGCAGATTTCAAGCCATTTATAGAATCCTCGATTACTATGCATTCCTTCGGAGTAAAGCCAAAGTACCTTGCGGCCGTTATATAACAATCGGGCGAAGGTTTGGACTCCCGGTAATCCTCAGCCGTGAAAATAACGTCAAACATTTCGCGCAGCTCCGGACGCACATCGTAGACGGCGTTCATTTTGTCGCGGTCGGAACTCGTTGCAACGGCAGTCTTTACGTCCGCTTTCCTCAAACTGTTCACAAACTCCCTAACTCCCGGAACGTAAGGGTAACTCATAGCACGCTGAAAAGCATTTAAATCCTTTCTTATTTCCATTCTCGTCTCTTCCGACGAAAAATACTTGTCAAACACCTCGACAAGCGTGTTTCCTTTTAGCTTCTCGGCCAAATTATCAACTTCCGGTAGATATTTGCTGTTTATTCTATCCCAAAACACCGTGTACTGGCTTTCTGTGTCAACCACAACACCATCGAAATCAAAAAGCACCGCTTTGAAACTGTATCTCATCTTGTAATTATTTTCAGCAAAATTACGCATATCACCACATATGCCCAAAATACCAAATTTAATCCGCAGAATATTACCTACCTAATTATTTTTAATGCTACCTTTGCATTGCATGTACAAATTCACACAAAAATGAAACTTAGATTTTTCACTGCGGCTATGGTCTTTGTTTTGGCATTGACCGCACACGCGCAAATTCCCGGAGACATTACGGCAAAAGACATCGAGCGCGCCAAAGAACTTGTTTCAAAGATGACGCTCGACGAGAAAATTTCGCTAATTGGCGGAAACGATGATGGTATGTCGCTGCGCCCTGTAAAGCGTTTGGGAATACCTGCACTTCAAATGCACGATGGCCCGCAAGGAATTGGGCAAGGCATAAAGGGCATGTTCTTCCCATGCGGAATGCTCACTGCAGCCACTTGGGACAGGAACATGGCAAGGCTTGTGGGAGAAAGCCTCGCCATAGATTTCAAAGACCACAACACCGATGTAATTCTCGGACCCGGAGTGAACATTTATCGCGCCACACTTTGCGGACGCAATTTTGAATACTTTGGCGAAGACCCATATCTTTCAAGCGAGACTGCAAAACAATATATATTGGGAGTGCAGTCAAAGGGAGTTATAGCCACAATTAAGCACTTTGCCGCCAACAACATGGAATGGGGACGAATGGACGTGAATTCCAATGTTGACCTGCGCACGCTTAACGAAATTTATCTTGCCACTTTCCGCAAAGCAGTTAAAGAGGCAAAAGTGGGAGCCGTAATGGATAGCTACAACCTACTTTACGGACTACACACAACAGAGAGCCGCTACCTCAACATTGATTTGCTGAGAAAAAAATGGGGGTTCAAAGGCATAGTTATGAGCGACTGGGGAGCTGTGCACTCCACCGTTGCCACAGCAAACGGCGGGCTTGACCTCGAAATGCCCAGCTCGCAATACTGGAAGCCGGAACTTATTAAGGACGCTCTTGCAAAAGGTCTTATTTCCGAGGCAACCATAAACGAAAAGGTGCAGCACATTCTACAAACGATGAGCGCATTCGGAGTGCTTGACAAAGACGAGAACAAGAAAGTCAAAGCATACGAAAAGCCCGAATTGAAAGCTGCCGCACTGAAAATAGCGGAAAGCGGCATAACGCTACTCAAAAATGAAGACGATGTGTTACCAATAAGAAAACACAAATTTGCCGTTATAGGTCCGAACGCCGACAAAATAGCTCGTGGAGGCGGCAGCGGCCATGTGAACTACTACTCCGCCGTAACACCGTGGGCAGGAATGAAAAAAGCTTTCGGTAAACAGGCTTCGTTCATTTCAGATGAAAAATACCAGACCCCGATAAGCGGGGCATTCTTCACAGACGCATCCCTGACCCATTCCGGATTGAAAGCGGAATACTACAACAACAAGAACCTTGAAGGCACGCCAAAAGCTACAAGAACCGAAGAAAGTCCGGCCATTTCAAACAACATAAAAGTTCCGGAGGGCATTCCCAACGAAAACTTCTCTGTGCGATGGAGCGGAGTGTTCAAAGCCTCAAGCACAGGAAACGTTATATTCCGGTTTAAGGGAGACGATGGCTACCGCATGACCGTTGACGGCAAAACTCTGTGCAACGAATGGAGAGACCAAGCCGCAAAAAATTCATCGTGCACGCTCAAAACAGAAGCCGGAAAAACATACAATATCACGATAGAATACTACCAGAGCGCATCCGATAGGATATTTGATTTCGCCATGTCTGAGCTTGACTTCAAGAAGCTCGACAAGCAACTCAAAAACTTCAGCATTGTAGTAGTTGTTGTTGGCTACGACAGCGACACCGAGAGCGAGGGCTTCGACAGGACATTCGACCTGCCCGCACCACAAAACGAGCTCATCTCGCATATTGCCTCAAAAGTGAAAAACGTTATTGTTGTGGCAAATTCCGGCGGAGGCTTCAACATGCCATGGATATACAACGTAAAAGGCGTGATTATGGATTGGTATCCCGGACAGGAAGGCGGCACTGCACTTGCTAACATTCTGAAAGGAACAGTGAACCCGAGCGGAAAACTTCCCATGGCGATAGAAAAAAAATGGGAGGACAACCCCGTACACGACAATTTCTTCGCCCCCGACGGCTCAAAGGAAATAACATACAAAGAAGGACTTTTCTACGGATACAGAGGATATGATGCGCTGAACAAACGCCCGCTGTTCCCGTTCGGTTTCGGACTAAGCTACACAACTTTCGCTTACTCAGACATAAAAGCCAGTCAGCTTGGCAAAAACCGCCTGCGCGTTACATTCAAAGTTACAAACACAGGCAGCAGACCGGGTGCTGAAGTGGCACAACTGTATGTCAGCCCGCTAAAATCTAAAGTGGTAAGACCTGTAAAGGAGCTGAAAGGCTACGAAAAAGTTTACTTGAAAAAGGGAGAGGCAAAAACCATTACAATAGACCTCAACGAAGACGCTTTCTCGTATTACGACATAAACACCGAAGACTTTGTTCCCGACAACGGAAGCTTCAGAATATTGGTAGGACCGTCATCTGATGACCTTCCACTGCAAACAGACGTGAACTTTTAATACACTGTAGGCAAAGAGCTTCAGAAACATTCATTATATTTGCAATAGTATATTGTCTATTAAATACAAAAGGTTATGCAAAAATATGTTTGTACAGTATGCGGATATGTGTACGACCCCGAAGTTGGAGACCCGGAACACGGAATAGCTCCGGGAACCGCGTTTGAAGATATACCGGACGATTGGGTTTGCCCTATTTGCGGAGTGGGCAAAGAAGACTTTGAAGCCGAAGAAGATTAATTTACAGTACAAAAAGCGTTTGGCTTGCGGCAATCCCCACTATGGGGTTGCCGCAAGTTTTTTCCCCTATCCTATCTGCAAGACCGGTTTCAACCGCACGAAACCCTTTAGCTATTTCGCTGACATACAATAATTTACACCTCCAATCCTACAACCACATAATTTGCAGTTTTTCAGGCGGTTGCGTTTGCAAAAAATATGTCTGATATAATTTAAACCATGTCCGACGTAGGAAAATCTACATCAGACATAGTTTTTCCCACATCAAATGTGGTTTTGCGTTTTCAGCATGGCGGTTGGTTGGTTGTGCCGAAAAATGTGCTAACTTTGCCATAACATTCTGAACAAATATGCTGAAACTTCCTTGTGCCAAAATAAACTTGGGACTTAACGTTGTGAGCAAACGCGAAGACGGATACCACAACATAGAGACAGCCTTTTATGCCATTCCGCTTAACGATGTGCTGGAAATAAAGCCATTGCAGGAGGATGAGCAAGAAGAGGTACAGTTTCTTGGCATGCCAAAAGGCGAAAATCCTAAATCCAATCTCGTATACAAGGTATATTACAGCCTGCAAAAGGAGTTCAGTCTGCCCCCAATGTCGCTATACCTTTACAAGCACATACCGTCGGGAGCCGGTCTCGGCGGTGGCAGCAGCGATGCAGCCGAAACTCTGAAATCCATAAACGAGATATTCAGCCTTGGTATGAGCGCAGACGAGATGCGGCAACGCATATCGCGCTATGGAGCGGACTGCGCGTTTTTCGTAAGCGGCAAACCTGTTTACGCCACAGGAATAGGAAATGTTTTCGAAAAATTGAACATAAGTCTCAAAGGAAATCACCTCGCCCTTGTGAAACCTAACGAAAGCGTAAGTACCAAGGAGGCTTACTCAAACCTTACTCCGCAAAGTTCTGACGAAGACATAAGAGACATACTGAAAGACGAACCAAGACTTTGGCGCGGACGACTGAAGAACGACTTCGAGCCATCGGTTTTCGAGCGACACCCGAGCATAGCCGCAATAAAACAAACCCTTTACGACATGGGGGCGGAATACGCATCCATGAGCGGCAGCGGAAGCGCAGTGTATGGAATCTTCACCCGCCCTGTGTCTGAACTTCACGACGTGTTTCCCGACTGTTTCACTTTTGAAAAAGAATTGCGTAAATGATTTACTGGTTTTCGGGTACAGGCAACAGTCGCTTTGTGGCAGAAAAGCTTGCAGAACAAACCGGCGACACGGCGCAAAGCATATTCCTTAAACCACAGGGAGCTGCAGATGTCGTGGGGCTGGTTTTCCCCGTTTACGGCTGGATGCCTCCGGCTGTTGTGCTACAGTTCGTTAAAGAAAACCTGCGCATATTATCCTCTGCAAAATACAGATTTGTTGTCATGACCTGCGGCGATGACACCGGCAAAGCCTTGAACCTTGTTCGCAAACACGGTTTTAATCCCGACAGCGCGTTCAGCGTTATAATGCCCAACACGTATGTAAGCCTACCCGGGTTTGATGTCGATAGCGACAAGGTTAGAAAGAGCAAGCTCGGCAGCTGCATTGCAAGGGTGCTATACATTGCCGGAGAACTGAGCCAAAGGCACAATACAACTGATGTTCACGAAGGCATGATGCCGCGCACAAAAACCTATCTGCTCGGAATGCTTTCGCGCAAATACCTTACAAACGACAGAAAGTTCAATGTGAGCAAATGCTGCAATCATTGCGGCGGCTGCCAAAAGGCCTGCCCAATCGGCAACATAACCATGCAAGAAAACCATCCTTTGTGGAACGGTAGCTGCACCGGATGTTTGGCCTGCTACCACACATGCCCCTGCCACGCAATTAATTTCGGTTCGCAAACAAAAAACAAAGGGCAATACACCTTTGCACGGCACAGCGGCGAAACAAATAATTTTCAAGTATAACAAACGATGAAAATTCTGCTTCTCGGAGAATTCAGCAACGTACACTGGGCCCTGGCCTGCGGACTGCGGCAACTTGGACACGAGGTAACCGTTGTTTCGGACGGAGACAATTGGAAAAACTACGAACGCGACATAAATGTGAGGCGCTACGACCTCGGTGTGCGCGGCACCGCAGCCTTTGTGGGACGAATGCTAAAGATTCTTCCCAAGCTCAAAGGATATGACGTGGTGCAGATAATAAACCCCATATTCCTGCCTATGAAGGCAGAAAGAATCGAACCAATATACAATCTGCTCAAAGCGCGCAACAAATCTATGTTTCTCGGCGCATTCGGCATGGACCACTTTTGGGTTCACGCAGGATGCGATTGCAAAACATTCCGATACAGCGACTTTAACCTTGGCGACACCATGCGCCATGACGGAGAAAACGACATTTGGATAAAAGACTGGGGCACCGGAGCAAAAGGCCGTCTGAATTGCAGGATAGCCGAGAACTGCGATGGGATAATAGCCGGGCTGTATGAATACTACGCATCGTACAAACCGTATTTTGGCGAAAAACTGAAATTCATACCTTTCCCCATAGATTTGAGTTCGATAACGCCAAAATCAAACGAGAAACACGACAAAGTACGTTTCTTCATCGGTATTCAGAAAGCGCGCAGCGAATACAAGGGCACTGACATAATGCTGAGTGCGCTCGAGCGCGTGGTTCGCGATTTTCCGGACAAGGCGGAAATGGTAAAAGTGGAATCTGTGCCTTTTTCAACATATCAGAACCTTATGAATTCTTGCGACCTGATATTAGACCAACTGTATTCATACACACCCGCCATGAACGCTCTTTTGGCAATGGCAAAAGGCATTATTGTTGTAGGCGGCGGCGAGGAGGAAAACTACGAAATTCTCGGTGAAAAGGTTCTGCGCCCGATAATAAACGTGCTGCCCAACGAAGAAAGCGTTTACAATGCACTTAAAGACATCACTCTTCATAGCGAACGCATTCCATTGCTGTCTCGGCAAAGCGTGGAGTACATAAAAAAATACCACGATTCCGTAAAAGTTGCACAACACTATCTGGATTTTTGGAACCGCCAAATCGAGCGTAAGAAAATTGTCGGCAAATGGCCGCAACACAACTGACCGTTCAAACACACGCATGAAATATGGAATTGAGCTTTTTTGAAAAGGCTTTTGATAAAAGCGAAGAAGCCAAGAGCCTGTGCAACGAAGTTGGCAAACTTCAAAAGCAAGGCTGCGGCATCGTTAAGATTAACGGGCTGCAAGGCTCGGCGAAAGCCGTGGCGGCATATGGGCTTTTTCGCCACCTTGCCGATATGGCAGCAGGCAGTGGCTGCCTTGTTGCCATTCTTGACAACCATGACGATGCTGCATACTTCTTTCAGGATTTTGAAAAGCTTTCGGCAAACAGTGCATTAGAAAACAACATCGTTTTCTTTCCTGCCGAAACCAAGAAAAAGGGAAACAAAAGTGTGCGCGATGATGACTATATTATAATGCGTACAGAGGTGCTTGGACGCCTTGCCCACGGCAACTTTCCATTGGCCGTAATAACATATCCCGAAGCAATAGCCCAAAAAGTGCCGGGCGCGGAAGAGGTTGCCGAGCGTTCACTTACCGTAAAAACAAACGGCACACTCGACATTACCGAAACTGAAAGGAAACTCATAGAATGGGGCTTCAAACCCGTTGACTACGTTTACGCACCCGGAGAGTTCGCCGTTCGCGGTAGCATTGTGGACATTTTTTCATATTCATGCCCCGACCCAATACGAATAGACCTTTTCGGAGACAATGTTGAAAGCGTGCGCACATTCGACGTGGCAACGCAGCTAAGCATTGAAAAACTGGATAATGCAATAATAGCACCGCAAGCCTCAAATGCCGCAAACCTTGTACCCATTACAAACCTCTTTCCGCCAAACACCGTATATTTCACAGGAAGTATTGCACTCGATGCCGCAAAAATAGAAGAATACAAACAGCAAATGCCCGAATGCCCGCCTGAAAACTTTGCGGCAAACGAGGAGATGCAGAACCTGCAAAACAAGCATGTCGTTGTAGAAAGCGGTGTTGCGCAAAACGCCAAAGAGAACGCACACACCCCGACAATAACATTCCATACGAGCCTGCAACCACTTTACCACAAAGACTTTAACCTTGTAAAAGCTTCGTTTACTGACTACGCAGCAAAGGGATACAAAATATTCATCGCCGCCGACAGTGCCAAGCAACTTGAACGCATTGCAAGCGCACTCGAAGGAATGGGATCTAAAGACATATTCACACCCCTGCTCGGTACGGTTCACTCCGGTTTTTGCTCCGATGACATAAAAGCATGCCTGTTTACCGACCACGAGATTTTTGACCGCTTCCACCGCTACAACATGAAAGAAAACGGTGCCAGAAGAGGGAAAAACGCCTTGACATTAAAAGAAATAAACGACTTGCAGGTTGGCGATTATGTAGTACACATCGACCACGGTGTGGGACAATTTATGGGACTGGTGCATACAGGAGAGGGAAATTCGCGACAGGAAGCCATAAAACTTGTTTACGCCGGCGGCGACATTGTTATGGTTTCCATTAACTCATTACACAAACTCAGCAAATATCGCGGTAAAGAAGGCACACCGCCAAAGGTAAGCCACCTTGGCACCGGCGCATGGCAGCGCATAAAGGAGCGTACAAAGAAAAGAATAAAGGACATTGCCCGAGACCTCATAAGGCTTTATGCCGAAAGGCGCTCAAAAAAAGGTTTCGCGTTCAGCGGGGACAACTATATGCAGCACGAACTCGAAGCCTCGTTTCTTTACGAAGACACCCCCGACCAGTCTAAGGCAAGCCAGGCGGTGAAGGAAGACATGGAGAAGGCGCGTCCGATGGACCGCCTTGTTTGCGGAGATGTTGGCTTCGGCAAGACAGAAGTTGCAATACGCGCAGCCTTCAAAGCCGTATGCGACAATAAACAGGTTGCAATACTCGTGCCCACCACTGTGCTTGCGCTTCAGCACTACCGAACTTTCAGCGAACGACTTAAAGATTTCCCGGTACGCGTGGACTACCTTTCACGGGCAAGAACGCCAAAGCAAACAAAAGAAGTGCTGAAAGACCTTGCCGATGGAAAGATTGACATTATTGTAGGCACACACAAACTTACAGGAAAGAATATAAAATTCCACGACCTCGGACTGCTTATAATTGATGAGGAACAGAAATTCGGTGTTTCGGTAAAAGAGAAACTGCGACAGATAAAAACGGAAATAGACACCCTTACCCTCACAGCCACCCCTATACCGCGAACATTACAATTCTCGCTAATGGGCGCACGAGACCTTTCGGTTATACGCACAGCCCCACCCAACAGATACCCGATAGACACCGAACTAATCACCTTCAATGAAGAGACTGTATCGGAGGCTATAAACCGTGAGCTAGCACGCGGAGGACAAGTGTTCTTTGTATGCAACAGAATTTCAAAGCTGCCGTCCATAAAAGCAATGATAAACCGTTTAGTGCCGGAGGCGCGGGTAGCCATAGGGCATGGGCAAATGCCGCCCGAGGAATTGGAAAAGGTTATTACGGGATTTGTGAATTTTGATTTCGATGTTTTGGTATCGACAACCATTATAGAAAGCGGTGTGGATATTCCCAACGCCAATACAATAATAATAGGGGGAGCACAAAATTTCGGGCTGAGCGACCTTCACCAAATGCGCGGCCGCGTGGGACGCTCTAATAAAAAAGCGTATTGCTACCTACTTACACCTCCAATATCATCTCTTCCCGATGACGCTCGCCGCCGTCTCGAAGCCATTGAGGGATTTTCCGATTTGGGGAGCGGGTTCAGCATAGCGCTCCAAGACCTCGACATACGCGGAGCGGGAAACCTGCTGGGAGCAGAACAAAGTGGTTTTATTGCCGACTTGGGATATGAAACATACCAGCGCGTACTCAGCGAGGCTGTAAACGAACTAAAAACACAGGAGTTTTCCGACCTTTACCAAGACGAAATACAGCAGTCAAAAGAAGGCGAAGGAAGTTTCTTTGTCGAAGACTGCAATGTAGAGAGCGACATTCCAATGTTCTTCCCCGAGACATACGTTCCGGGAGCAAGCGAAAGGATTATGCTTTACCGCGAGCTCGACTCAATTTCAAGCGATGAAGAGCTACAACGCTACCATCGGCACCTCACGGACCGATTCGGGCCACCGCCCCGTCAGGCCGAAGCCCTAATGCTTATGCCTACACTGCGCCGTAAAGCCCGTGCACTCGGCGTGGAAAAAGTATTTATGAAAAACAAGAGGATGACGCTTTTCTTCGTGTCTGACAACGCCAGCCCATTCTACAAAAGCAACACTTTCGGGAACATTATAGACTACGCCATGAAGCATATACAACGCTGCAAACTTGACGAAAGCAACGGAAAACGAAAGATGTCGGTTGCCAACATTCCCACCCCCGAAGCCGCCATTGCCGTGTTTGACGAAATAATCCACCGAGAAAGCAAATAGCGTCAGTCTGCCGACACTTCGTCCCCGCTATACTGCAAATCATTATTTGGCGCTATTTCAGAGTACACCTCCACTATTCTGCATTCCGCGTTTTCCATACGGGGTATTTCGTTCTTGTCAACGCCATATATCATTGACAGGATGCACCGATTAATAAATCCGTGCCCCACGCAAAGTATTTTCTTACCGTTATATTTCCTAAACATAAGGTTTGCGAACTGCCTGCCACGCTCCATGCCCTGTTTGATTGTCTCCACGCTGTCGGGCAATTTTTCCAGCTTGCGTGCCTCGGCATACGTATGCAGAGTAAACTCCCCCCAGTCTCTTTCCTTCAAAAGGTCGCAAAGTTCTATTTTGTTTTCGTGTCCGTAGGAAAGTATTATCCGTGTAGTGTCAACGGCGCGTTTCAGCGGGCTCGACACCACCGCGTCAAAAAACTCATTCTTCAGTTTCTCTCCCAACCTGTGCGCCTGGCTTATGCCAAGTTGGGTAAGGTGCCCTCCGGTTTGGCCCTGCAATACTTGCGCTCGGTTTTCCTCTGTTTCGCCGTGGCGTGCCAAATACATTGTTAGCATAAACACTTTTATTTTTGTTTAATTGCAAAAATAAACAAAAGCCGCTGCCCAAAAACAAAATAAGTGTGTAACTTCGCAAAAAACAAAACAAATATGCTCATGAGCAAACCCATCCTCGCAATTATAAGGGCTGCAATAGCCCTCGCAATAGGATTTCTACTTGCATTCTACCCTGAAACCGCCACTAAAATAATCGTGGTGCTTATCGGCGTGCTGTTCCTATTGATCGGCATTGTTTCGGTTATATATTATGTTAAGACCGTAAACAACATTGATCTATACTCTGAAGTCCGGCAAACGCAGTTCCCGCTCACAAGCGTGGGATGTATTCTGTTCGGTTTGGTACTATCGCTCATGCCTTCGGCTTTTATAACGATATCCATGTTCATTTTTGGCGCGTTCATTGTTTTGGCGGGCGCGTTCCAGATAGTAAGTTTCCGTCTTTGTTCAAAAAGCGTGCGCACTCCGGCACTTCTTTATATTATCCCGATGTTGATTATGCTTGCCGGCATATTCATTTTTATAAATCCGATTGAGTCTGCTTCGCTGCCGATGATTATATTGGGAATTTCATTCATTGCATACGGAATAATGGAAATTGTTCTTGCTGTACAAACTGTAATGATAAACAAGCATAGTCTATAACGTTCCCGAAAGTATTGCAAACGGATTTTTTTAGCTATTTACCAATATAAAACTATTAAGAAGATTCCTTTTTAAGGGCCGAAAGAGCGTTCTTGGCTGTGGCTTACAGGACGTATGCAATGCGCCCCTGCAAATGCACAAATTCGAAACAGGAAACTTTCTCCAAACATCGCGAAAATTATATTTGATGTAGGAAAAACCACATAGGACATAGGAAAAATTACATCAGACCTTTTTTCGGCCGCCATAACGTTGTATAACGCATTAACTTACAAACCTTACCGTAAACCTCGCCACTGCAAGAAATTCAAGCACTCAGCCGTCCCTTAAAAACTCCGTTTCAACGGTATATTCATATTCATGCGCCCATATTGCAAAGAAAAGGCCTCCTGAACCAACCATGTTTGACTAAGGGGACTTACTTTTTAAAAAATCATGCGCAACGCCTGCTTTTGGGCATTGCGGAATAATTGTATATAAAAACAAAAAGCCTTACGTATTAGAAGCTTCCAATGTAGTTAAGCTTACAAAGTTAAACAAATGGATATCTAAAGGTAGAGGTGAGTTGTATTGGAAATTGAGGATTCTTGATGATTGTCCTAAAATAAAATATAAAAAATATTTAGGGATGCCTTACGATAGGGCATTTAAGTTTAATAATAACAAAATGTATTGTTCCGAATTAGTATATACTATATATAAAGAACAACTTGGAATTACTCTTTGTAAGCCTAAGAAAGTTTCTTCTTATAATATATTTTGGTTACATAGGACATTAAAAAATAGACATATAAATCCAAATCAATTGGTTGTGTCTCCTGAAGATATTTATTCCTCTACTAGATAATTAATCGGACTTCTTCTTTAACATATCTTGGAAAACCTTACTACTTGTCATTCAAGTTCAATAATGACAAATACCATTGTTCCGAACTTGTATATGATATATATAAGAAACAATTTGGAATAAAGTTAGGAAAACCACAAAAAGTAAAGGAATCTCGCTTATTGGGACTTAAAAAGATATTGAAAAAACGTGGCATTAGTCCTAATCAATTAGCTATTGCGCCCCTCTGATTTGTTGTAATAAGTGCCGGGAATTAAAATCTCGGCACTTACTTAATCCGCCATCAGAACTCCAACTGCAGTCTGAGGTTCAGAAGTCGTCCCGTAAGATAGTTCGGCACTGCAAATTGGTTGTTTGTTACGTCAGACACCCAATAATACGAGTTCACATTGTTGATGCCGAACACATTGAAAGCGTCAATTCCCAACCACGCATTCTTGAGCATCCCCGCTATGCCGCGAGTGTGGCTGCGGTCTTCGTTGTTCAAAAGGCGGTAGTTCATCCCGATGTCCACACGTTTGTATGCCGGGGCGCGGAAGTTCATCTTCTCCCTGCCAGAATGCGTAGGCCCGAAAGGCAATCCATCGGCAAAAGCACCGCGCAGCGACAGTTTCCAACGATCTGTACCGGGAAAGAAATCGGTGAAATAAAGCGAAAGGTTATATCGCTGGTCGGTGGGGCGTGGCACCCACTTTTTGCCAAACTTTTCCTTAGTCTGCATTACGGAAAAGGTTATCCACGAATCCGTTCCCGGAACAAACTCCCCGTAAAGCTTTGTGTCTATTCCCACGGCATATCCGCTGCACATATTGCGCCCGTAATAAACCGTGCGCACATTGTTCACGTTATAGGGGATAAGGTCGCTCATACCCTTATAGTAAAATTCCGCCGTAAACTTGAACGGACGGTCGCCCATGCGGAACGTGTAGTCCCCGCCCAGCACCACCTGCCAACTGCGCTGCGACTTTATGTTCTTGTTAAGGTTCACCACTGTGTTGTAGTTTGTCGTAACGGTGTCGCGCAGTTCCTTGTAGAAAGGTGTCTGGCAATAAAGTCCGGCTGCAAGGCGGAATATCAGATTATCGTTTGCCGCAGGAATGAAACCAAGCGATGCGCGCGGGCTTATTATCGTTTCCTTGTTCCAGCTCCAGTTCGACAGTCTCACGCCATAGTTCAGCGTAAAATTCCCCGCCTTGGCTGAAAAGCGATATGTGTCCTGCACATAAGCCTCAACTCGCGTTGCGTTCATCTTCTCGTCTGCATGCAAATTGTAATAAAGCTGCATTTTGTCGGGGTTGTTGGGAATGGAATATCCCGCCGAGTCTCTCATCTCCCACTCCGACGCTTTTTCCGTGAAACGCTCCGTGCGCACCGACACAGCTGCCTCCACATCGTGCCTGCCAAACTTGGAATTAAAGCGCAAGCCCACATTGGCAACATTGGCATTCAAGTAGTTTCTGGCATGCTCGCGATATGTGCCCACACCAAGCTCCTCCTGCGACCCGAGTTCGTTGAGCCAATACTGCCCCTGTATGTCGTATGTCTCCTGCTCGCGGGTTGTAAAGGCGGAACCTAAAAGCGAGAGCGTTGCCTTTTTCCCGAAGTGGCGCGATATGGTGAATGCTCCGTAATAAGTGCGAAACAAATCCTTTTCCATGCCGTCAAAGTAAACCTTGAACTCCTTGGTTTCTGCAAGCGTGCCAAACTTCGTCTCCCTGCTCTTGGGCTTGAAATTATAGTGGTTGTCGGATATGTTGCCTATGAAATCTAATGTCCAACGCTCGTTCGGTGTCCACGAAATATAGGTTTGGTAGTCAAGGAAGTTAGGGCGGTATTCGCCGTTTGTCTCAAGCGAACCGAGCATATACCGCGTTGTCTTGTAGCGTATGCTGTTCATTATGCTGAAGCGTTTGTTGCCCCAGCCGGCATACACGCCGCCGCCGAGAAGCGAGGCGTTGAGCTTGGCCTCGAACCGCTGCGGCTTTTTGTATTTTATGTCGAGAACGGACGACATCTTGTCGCCGTATTTCACAGGAAAGCCGCCGGTCGAGAACTCTATCTTGTCAACCATGTCGCTGTTTATTATGCTAAGCCCCTCCTGCTGTCCCGAACTCACAAGCATGGGGCGGAAAACTTCCTGACCGTTAAGGTAAACCAAATTCTCGTCGAACGAGCCGCCGCGCACATTGTATTGCGAGCTCATCTCGTCATGGCGGCTCACGCCTGCCATTGTGGAAATAAGGTCCTCAACGCCGTTGCCCGTGGTGCTTGGCAAATTCTTGGTGTCCTTGGCCTTTATTGTCTGCATTGTGTTCGACTGCACCCTCTGGCCCTTTACTGTGGCCTGCCCAAGGGTATGGTCCGCAGGCATCAGCACAACTTTCAAAGTAACCGAGTCTTTCGGGTAAGTCAGCGTGCGTCTGCGGGTTTGGTATCCCAACATGCTGAACACCACAACCACACTGTCGCCGCCCTTACAGGTGAACGAATACTTGCCGTTCAAATCGGTTAGCGTGCCTGCCCCCTGCCCTTCAACCTTAACCACCGCCATTTCTATGGGTTTCCCCTCTGTGTCGCTCACAGTGCCGCGCACCTTCAGGCTGTTTTGGGCACAAACCGCAACGCACGCCAAAGCCGCCACCGCAAGCATAAGCAAGCGGCGAAAGCCTCTGCACATATAAACTTTATATACCATCATTAAACTATAAACGCGAAAAAGCACGATAAGTTGTAAAGCCCGCAATATTTTATATCGCAATAATCGCGCATGACTGCAAAGCGTCCCAAAACTACATCGGACATAGGAAAAACTATGTCCCATGTAGAAAAAATTATGTCTGATATAATTCAAATTACATCAGACCTTTTTTCGCTACCTTGCAACTTGCTGCATGACAATTCGTTATGCAAAATTCGTATAAACGATATAAACTGTTGTTCTCCAAAGGTTTGTGCGAATTATATGTAATGTGGTTATGCGTCTTGAATTATTACGTTTGCCGGGCTGCGCCCAAACGTATGCTTATGTGAAAATAACTGCGTGAAAATTTGTTTGGTATGGGAAATAAATCATAAATTTGCTTTCGGTTCTCAACCGACAGCCGTCGGCGGCGCGGGGGCGGAAGCCCCGGACGCCGCTGCGGAAAGGGGAAACCCACGCCGAAAGGCAGGCGAAAGCAAGCCAAGAGGGCGGGAGGTGAGAGCCGCAACATATTTAAGGCGTTTACTGCGCTTTGTTCTCGATGAACTGAAATCTGGCAGTTTCAAATCTTCTCAAAGACAAATGCAACGGTAGATGTCTGCGGGATGTGTATATACGCATTCGTTTCACGGAGTTTTTGTGTCCGCAATATGTGGTCGCAGACTCTGTGAAAAGGTGTTATCATACATATCGGCGTGGGCTTCGGCGTTGCTCGTTTCGAGAAGATGGGCAATGCCAGAGCCTCAGTTCGTGGGACGGGTAACGGTTTGACTCCCACGCTTTTTTATGCTGCAAAACCATTCCGAACAAAAACCACCGCCTATTCGGGAGTCTGGGGCATAAAAACTCAATGCCTATGCAGCAGTATATTTGTCAAAACCACGGTTCACTAATGCCCAAACCCGGACTCTCCGGGCTTGGACGCAGAAAAACACAAAAAACACAAAGAATAATACAAATCATCAATTAAACAAAAAACAATGAAAAATTTCAATTTAAAGGCAATGCTGCTGTTGGCTGTGTTGCTGTCTGGTGTTGCTCCCGCGTTAGCAAATGAAGAAATAACGCAGGACAACATGAAATATACGCTTTTCGATGACGGAACGGCGGCTGTAAGCGGTGCTGAAAGAAGCATCACGACCGCCAACATTCCCGAAAAAATAACGCACGAAGGAAAAGACTATACCGTAACGAGCATTGGGGATTGGGCTTTCTATAAGTGCACCGGCCTTGCCTCGGTGGACATCCCCGGCTCCGTTACAATCATTGGGGAATATGCTTTCCGAGATTGCAGCAGTCTTTTCGCCTACCACTATAAAAAAGACGGAACGGCCACTCTTCTGAAAGCGGGATACAAGTCCGCCGAAATGTCCGGCAGGGAAACATACAGTATTCCCGAAAAGGTTACGCACGATGGAACGGAATACTCCGTTACGAGCATTGGGGACGAGGCTTTCTCTGGTTGCAGCAGCCTTGCCTCTGTGGTCATCCCCAACTCCGTTACGAGCATAGGTGGCAATGCTTTCGAGGGTTGCATCGGCCTTGCCTCTGTGGTCATCCCCAACTCCGTTACGAGCATAGGATATGGTGCTTTTTGGGATTGCAGCAGACTTTTCGCCTACCACTATAAAAAAGACGGAACAGCCACTCTTCTGAAAGCGGGATACAATTCCGCCGAAATGTCCGGCAGGGAAACATACAGTATTCCCGAAAAGGTTACGCACGATGGGGCGGAATACACCGTTACGGGCATTGGAGACAATGCTTTCTATAATTGCACCGGCCTTGCCTCGGTGGACATCCCCGGCTCCGTTACCAGTATTGGAGACAATGCTTTCTTTTCTTGCACCGGCCTTGCCTCGGTGGACATCCCAAGCTCTGTTAC
>DJQA01000004.1:53674-232361 GCA_002437495.1 Prevotellaceae bacterium UBA6398 | reverse complement strand
AAAACATATACCGCTAAAACTACATTTGACGTAGGGAAAACCATGTCCGATGTAGGAAACATTACATCAGACATAATTCAAACCACATCAGACCTTTTTTGAACGCATGCAAGCCATTAAAAAACAAAGCCTTGCACAAAACAGCAGCCACGCGTGTATTTTTCTAAAAATCAGAGCACTACATGTTTTTTGGCATTAACTGCATGTACGTAACGAATTTACCCCTGCCGCGAAATGTTTACCGCGCATTTTGCTCTGTGGGCCGAGTTTTTACATGATGCCCGCTTTTTTCCCGGCACACTGCAATTTCCTTATAAACGCGCTTCCCGGTTCGCATTTATTTTTTATTTTTGCTAATGATAGCTTTACATTAAGCAAAAAATAGCATACTAACACCCGAATGTATATATCAACGAAATTAAAATCATCAAAAATTCTGATCTTCGCAACAGCATTCGTCTCTATAATGTTCTGCGCAAACGAGGCGAAAGGGCAGGTTTTCATCCTCACAAACGACCAGCAACTGCGAGACCTCGCAAACTTCCCCGAAAAGGAAATAGACAACACCACGGGTATAAACAAAAGCAAACTCAGCCTGAAACAGGCTGTGGAACAGGCAAAGGGCTGGCATTCCGACCAGATAACGATAGCCTTTGACGAGTTTTTCCGCCAGTACCGCGATGACCGGAACACCGAGCGCAAACTCACCCCCGACATGGACGAGTATGTGGACTGCATCGCGAAGATAAGCGACTACACCACAAGGAACGCCGGCGCGGGCTTGGAACTCAGCCTCCTCAGTCCGCTCGAGCTGGGACAGGCATACCGCAACTAGACAGGGAACACCGGCAAGTGGGTGGCTTTCAAGGTAGGGATGCGCAACGCGCATACGGGAAAGTTCAGCCTGCAAATGTGGCAGCAGACTCTTTGGACGAACAACAAGGGCGCGACCCCGGTGAAACTTTGCGCGGTGAGGGCATACGCCTTCAAGGGCAAGCAGGTTGGCAAGACTAAGATAGCCGTAAACCCCGATGACATAAAGGAACTGAAAAACGTGAACCATGAGGTTCTCGCCGCCATAGGACGCGAGAGCGGCACAATACCGCAGCGGCGGCTGCGGATATTCGGCGAGGAAGGCGGGCTTGAAGGCTACGACAACGTGCTTGTGCTTCTGGAATACGAAACGCAGGAGATAGACTACTTTGCCGACGACGCGCTGCCATTTCTCAAGAACCTGCTCAAAAAATACCACGATGCGGGCGTGAACCTGCGCTCGCTCTACTGCGACGAGATGCACATACAGCAGGACTGGGACTATTTCGCCCATCAGGAGGACGGACAGTTCAACCTGCGCTTCTACACCGAGGGCATGGGGCGCATGATGTCGCGCAAAACAGGTATGCCTTTCGACATACGCCATATGCTCTACTTCGTGAACCAGCCGCTCATCTACAAGCCCACCGTGGAGGCAATAGTGAACGTGGAATACGTGCTCGGCGGAAAGCCCGTGGACGTGCAGCGCACATACCTCATGCGCGATATCTATTACAGACTGCTAAACGACCACGTGGTTGATCTTTTTGTGGAAGCCAAACAGTACGGCGAAAAACTGTTCAACCGCGAGTTCCTCACCGGGGCGCACTCATCGTGGGCGGAGTCGCCGACGATCGACAAGTGGGAGACCCCCGACAACACATACGCCGCAAACTACGAATACACGCCGAACTTCCTATGGGGCAACACTGTCCATCAGGCTTCGGCGGCCTGCTACGACTATTTCAAGTGGGGCGAGTATCTGCAACCCACAGGAAACGACTTCTGCGAATGCGGCTGGCTCGACCGCAACTATTACGGCGCGGCGATGGCGGCGTCAATCGGAGTTGTGAACAAAATCCCCAACGCGTATGCCGCCGCGTGGGGAATGCCCGCAGAAAGCAATGAGCGCAGAATGGCCATAAACTACGCCTACGGCTGCGACCCCCCGGAAAACATAAGGCTTATAACCGACGGCGTGCACCGCGACATTGACGTGCTGATGCTCTATCCCATGAACCTCGTGGCCGTTGACCCGAGGTTCGGAAGCTGGATGACGCAATACGGATACGCCAACTACATAACGAGCGACATGATGCTCAAGATGGGTAAAATCACGCCCGAAGGCAAAATACGCGTTGCCGAAAAGGAGTACGGCACGCTGGCGGTGCTTTATGAGCCGCTTCCCGAGCAGGGTGAACTTGACTTCATGGAGAAATTCCTGAACGCCGGCGGAAAGGTGCTCTGGATGAGCGCACCGCCGATGCTCGACAAGGGCGGCAAAGACTGCAGCGCGCAATGGCAGCGGATTTTCGGGGCAAAGTGCAAGTTCGGCACCGACAACGGAAAAGCCGCAAGCGGAAAGAAGATTTGTTTCACTGGACTTATGAAAGGAGTCGAGCCGCAGACAATACTCACCGACTTCATTGTTGACCGCATTTACCCTGCAGAAACGGCCGGGAGCGAAGTAGCCGCCACCTGCAACGGCGAGACAATCGGCACTGTGAAGAACTATCCCAACGGCGGCAGAGCCTGTTTCATGGGATGCCGTCTGCGCGACGACCAAAGCCGAAGCCTCGGCTACGAAAGCCGCAATATGTTCGAAGTTCTCAACTCCCTCGGCGCGTATCCCGCAAGCGGCGCGTTCAAGGGCGTGAACGACAATCCCGCATACCTTTCGCGCACCGGCGGATACTTTGTCTCGTCGTTCCCCAACGGAACTGCGATGGTCGTGAACCATTACCGCACGCACGTTGAGAATTGGGACGGAAATTTCTCGCGAAACGGCGAATACGATGCCCGCATTCTTAAAGACAATCCTCTGCCCGGCGACACCATAACGCTGAAGAACGCGGCGGTGAACGGACACCGCGTGAGCTATACAGGACGGCTGTCGATGGGCTTCAACGTCAAGGAAAAACGCCTCTGCGCCTTCTATGGGCAGCAGTGCAGTGAAATCACCGTGGACGGCAGGAAATACAAATTCGCCGCCACAAAACTCAACGACATTACGTTCGGGCCGGTAAAAGGTGATATGTCGCACTACAACCTCTACGCCAACGGGGCGGAGGAAATAACCATACCGGTGCCGGCAATGGCGAAAAGCGCGAAAGCAACCGTTGACGGGGCGGAAGTTCCCGCCAACGTGAAAAAAGGCTCGCTTACTGTAAAACTCAAAAAAGAACAATACGGGCGCAAGGTGGACATCCGCCTTTGGCATACGGCAAAAATTCGAAACAAACATAATGCTATAAGATTATGAACCTCAAAAAAATCAAATCCGGGCTGTTCTGCGGAATTGCCGCAGCATTCGCCATTGCGGCAATGTGGAGCTGTTCGGACAAGGTGGACTCCTCAAACCTTTTTGTGTTCGAAGGGGAAACCGTTGCCGGCTATCTTGACAACACCGAAGGCTATTCCTTGTTTTCAAGGCTCACCAAGCGCGTCAAGACCGGGAGAAAAACCGACTCGCGTGTGTCGTCCCTGCTCGCGGCACGCGGGAACTACACCGTGTTTGCGCCAAGCGACAAGGCCGTGCAGCAGTTTATCGACTCGGTGTATGAGAAACAAAACTGCGACCTCGACAGCATAACATACGAGATTGCAGAATACATCGTAAGGAACGCCATAATCGACAACCAAGACCAGAAAGGGCTCAAGACAACCGACTTCGTGATAGGCGCACTTGAAACCCGAAGCCTTGATGACCGCTACATAATGATTTCGTTCGACACCGTAAACTCCAAGACGGTAGTTGTGGTGAACGAAAAGTCAATCATCGAAAACCCCGACGTGGAATGCAGCAACGGCTACATACAAGGCGTGAACCGCGTGCTTCAGCCGTCGAACGACAAGCTGCCCGACCTCATCAAGGCCGCGCCGAACATGAAGATATTCAGCCGTCTGCTCGAGGAGACCGGCTTTGCCGACTCCATGAGCTTGGTGCGCGACGAGGACTACGAGACAAACCATCCCGAATACGGGCCAAATCTCGACAAGAGTGCCGAGATACCAAACCCCGACCACAGATACTACGGCTTCACCGCCTTTGTGGAGACCGACAGTGTGTTCATGGAGCAATGGGGGTGCAGTGCGCCGGAATACAAAAGCGACGTGTTCGTGAATTGGGAAAGCACTCTCGCCATCATAAAGGACCGGTGCCAAAGGGCATACCCCGACGCGAAGGCTGAAGACCTTAAAGACCCCCACAACGCCGTACACCAGTTTGTGGCATACCACATCGTACCCGCCAGGATGAGCTGGGAGAAGATGGTGATACACCAGGTTGAGATGGGCTACGGATACAGCAATCCCAACAACCTGACAATCGACTGCCACGAGTATTACGAGACGCTCGGGGGGTACCACCGCCTGATGAAAATCTCGGAAGGGCGGCAGACCGACGGCAAGCGCATAAACCGCCACTGCACCTACGACCGCGACACATACGACGAGCTTTTGGTTGACCGCGTGGGCGTGAAGATACTGCCCGACAACGGACGCGTGGCAAACAACGCACTCAACGGCTTCTACTATCCGATAGACGAGGTGCTGGTTTACGACGATGACGTGCCAAACGTGGTACTCAACGAGCGCATACGCTGGGATTTCTCATCCCTTTTCTCCGAGCTGATAAGCAACGGCTTGCGCCGCATAAAGGACGCGGGGCAGCACGCGATACCCAACAATTATTTCGAGCGCATGGAAGTGTCGGACGAAAGCTGGCTTGTTTACCTGCCATACCACGGACCGGAGAGCATGTGTAACTACCAGGCCGACGAGATGAACATACGCGGACAATACGACCTCACGCTGCGCCTGCCGCCCGTTCCATTCGAGGGCACATGGCAGTTTCGCATCTGCGCACCCTGCAACACCGGCTTCGGAATGGCGCAGTTCTATCTCGGCAAGGACAAGAACAACCTCCAGGCCGTAGGTCTGCCGGTTGACCTCCGCCTTTCGCTCTCCAGCCCCAACATCGGCTGGGCGCCGGATGACGACGACCCGTAAGTAACAAGGCAGATAGACAAGAATATGCTCAACCACGGCTACATGAAGCCGCCGCGCCATGACGGCATATCGCGCAACGGTGCGCCCGTAACCGAGGCAATGCGAAACTCCACCACATACCGTGCGAACCTGCGCGTGCGCAAAATTGTGTGGACCGGCAACATGAAGCCCGAAGACACCATGTACCTGCGCGTGAAGTCGGTTTTGAGCAACCCGTTCGCGTGCTTCCTGCTCGACTATATGGAGTGGGTCCCCAAGAACGTGTATAACGGCGCAGTAGAAGAAGACCAGTGGTAACATAACAGCCGCAAGGATATACAAGGTAAAATCCCCGCGCCGTTCAAAGTGCGGGGATTTTACCTCCCGCCCCACGCTGCAAAAGCACTGCAACCGCGCAAAACCGGCAACTTTTTGGTTTTCAAGCACATATCCTTTTACGGGATTTTTTCGCAAGTTGTTGTTTTACACACGTTTGCAATGGCCGGAAACTATGTCTGATGTAGTTTTTCCTACGTCTGATGTAATTTTTTTTATGTCTGATGTAGTTTTTCCCAAATCCCACTTAGTTTTCGGGGAGCTTGGAAAACGGCCGATGGATTTTGCATTGTGTTGCAATAAGCACCGGGGGGTTGCACCTTTTGCCATTTGCGGTTTGCTCCATTGCACACCACGCCTGCTTGTTTCGGCAATAATCCCCACGCAAAACCTTGCGGTGCAGGCTGCAATGAGTAATTTTGCGCGGGAAAAAACAGAAAAATGACTACAGACAAGAAACTGCTTACGGAACTGAGCGAAAAACCGGTGTTCAGCCTGCTACTACAATATGCCATCCCGGCAATCGTGGCCATGGTGGCATCATCGCTCTACAATATAATAGATGGCATTTTCATAGGCCAAGGCGTTGGCGCAGGGGCAATTATGGGTCTCGCCATAACCCTGCCCATAATGAACCTTTCGGCGGCATTCGGCGCAATGGTGGGAGTTGGCGGAAGCACGCTGCTGTCTGTAAAACTCGGCGAGAAAGACTATAACTTCGCAGCGAGAATACTTGGCAACGTAATAACGCTGAACTGCATAATAGGAACAGGCCTCGGCGTGCTGATGCTGGTATTCCTCGACCCCATACTGAGGTTTTTCGGAGCGAGCGACTACACACTGCCCTACGCGCGCGACTTCATGGTGATAGTGCTTATAGGCAACGTGTTCACCCACTTGTTTCTCGGGCTCAACGCCATGCTTCGTGCATCGGGCAAGCCGCGCAAAGCCATGAGGGCCACAATAATGACGGTGCTTATCAACATTGTGCTCGCCCCGTTGTTCATCTTCGTGCTCCACCTCGGCATACGCGGCGCGGCACTTGCCACTGTGCTCTCGCAGCTCATAGTGCTCATTTGGCAAATAAAGCTGTTTTCCAACCCCAACGAACTCATCCATCTGCGACGCGGCACATACCGCCTTGAAAGGCGCATTGTGACGGGAAGCCTCTCGATAGGTCTTTCGCCTTTCCTCATAAACCTTTGCGCGTGCCTTGTGGTGATAATCATAAACCGCCAGCTCGTAATCTACGGCGGCGATGTGGCCGTGGGGGCATACGGCATAGCCAACCGCCTGTCGTTCTTTTTCATAATGGTGGTAATAGGCATAAACCAGGGCATGCAGCCCATTGCCGGCTTTAACTTCGGAGCAAAGCATTTTGCACGACTCAACCAGGTGCTGAAATACGCCATAATTCTCTCAACCGCCATATGGCTCATAGGATTTGCCATATGCGAGTTCGCATCGACCCCCGTGGCAAGCGCGTTCACCAAAGACCAAGAGCTACTCAGGGAAGCGGCCCACGCGCTAAAGGTAATGAACCTGATGGTGCCGGTTATAGGATTTCAGATGGTGGCCACCGGATTTTTCCAAAGCATTGGCAAGGCCGGGATAAGCATATTCCTATCACTAACACGGCAACTGCTGTTCCTTGTTCCCGCCCTGCTCATACTTCCGGAGTTCCTCGGGCTCGAGGGAGTGTGGTATTCCGTTCCGCTCGCCGACGGCACATCGGCAATAACGGCGGCAGTGGTGCTTATATACCATATGCGCAAGTTCAGAATGCGCGAAAAACTTGAAAACACAAAATTGCAAACAGAAATATAACTGCGGTAAAATGGAAAACGACACTTACGTCATAAACATAGGTCGCCAGCTTGGCAGCGGAGGCAAGGAAATCGGCCTGAAGCTCGCCGATATGTTCGGCATAACATGTTATGACAACGAACTTATAAAGCGCGCCGCAAAGGAAAGCGGCATAGACGCGGGCAACTTCGAAAACACCGACGAAAAAAAGCAAGGCACGCGTTCGTTCTTCTCAAACTTCATTCCCTTTGTGGGGAGCGGAGACATTTACGGCAACCCCATAAGCGAGGAAACGCTGTTCCGAATACAAAGCGAAACGATAAAAAAAATAGCCGCCGAGCATTCGTGCATATTCATCGGACGCTGCGCCGACTATGTGCTGCGCCGCAAAAAGCGTTGCGCCAACATTTTCGTCTCGGCCAACTATGCCGACCGCGTGAAGCGTCTGTGTCTGCGCCGCGTGATAACCGCGCAAGCCGCCGAGAAACTCATACGCCAGGGCGACCAGCAGCGTTCGCAATACTACAACTTCTATTCCGACGGCACATGGGGCTCGGCCGACACTTACCACCTGTGCATCAACTCCAGCGTATTCGGCATAGAAGGCACCACAGACTTCATAGCCGAATTCATAGAAAAAAAGCTCGGCATCTCACGCAAAACAAAATAAAACACAGCCATGAAGCGCATAGGTCTGCTTTCGGACACCCACGGCTATTGGGACGAAAAATACAGGGAATATTTCGCCGAATGCGACGAGATTTGGCACGCCGGCGACATAGGCACGATGGAAGTGGCGCAACGCCTTGCCGAAATAAAGCCGCTGCGGGCCGTGTGTGGCAATTGCGACGGCGGCGACCTGCGCATAATGTTTCCCGAAAAGCTGTGCTGGAACTGTGAAGGTGCAGAAGTGCTTATGAAACACATAGGCGGATATCCCGGACACTACGACCGCAGCATAAGAGAGCAGATTATGAACCGCCCGCCAAAGCTGTTCATAAGCGGACACTCCCATATACTGAAAGTGGAATACGACAAACAGTTGGGACTGCTGCACATAAACCCCGGAGCGGCGGGACTGCAAGGATGGCAAACTGTGCGCACACTCGTGAGGTTTACCGCCGAAAACGGCAGATTCAAAGACATTGAGATAATAGAGATACCCCGAACAAAAGAAAAGCAATAGCCTTCATACTGCACGCCGCAAAACATTTGGAAACCGCCAACTTTGGCAATTTTCAGAAACTCCTAACATCTCAGGCAGCAGTCTGCGAATTGCTTTCAAGCACCATTGCTGTCAGAAAACAAGCTCCGGGGGTTCGGCGGGGACGTATGTACTGCGTATGCGCCATGCGGCGGGACAGGCGTTGTTGAGCCGCGAACCCACATTGTTGGCAAAGCCGAGCCTAAGGCTGCGATATGAAACAGTAACCCAGCCGCGCGGCGCGGAATGCTGCATCGCAAGGCTTTCACCGCGAAGGTATTTTATAGCATCGGCGTATTCAAGGCTGACATCGGGAAACGCCCCGCCGTCAAGGCACTCACTTAGCGCAAGCGCAGGGGCGGGAAAATACTGCCCCGACACCTTTTGCCCGGAGACGCGTGATTTGCTTGTCCTTTCGCCACAAACCTGCACACCCGCGCTTATCACGTTAAGGTTATGCGATATGGCGGCGTAATCATCGGCAAACTTTTTATGCAGAGCGCTTATGCCGTCTTTGGTATTGCAGAAGTGGAAATCTTCGCTGTTGCAAATCCATTCCGCATACTTCCCCGGGCGCGGTGTTGGCGTTGCTTTTTTCGAAACGCGCCTTTCGGCAGGCGGAGTGTCAGATGTCTTTTTCAGCAACGCAAGGAAAAATCCTTCGCCGCGTGCCTTGTGGGGGAAAAAATGATACACCGGCAAATTACTCCCCACAGTGTCGCCGCAAATGCGCCAGTTGTCATCAGTGGCAATTCCTATGATTTCCGCGCCAAGTTCCCCGGCTATGAAACACACGTTATCCTCGTCCTCATGGCGATTGAATGTGCAGGTGCTATATATAAGGTAGCCCCCTTTGCGCAACGCAGGCCATATACCGCGCAGGATATCGCGCTGCCTTGCTACGCAATTTTTCACATTCTCCGGGCTCCATTCCAAACGTGCCGTCTCGTCTTTTCGGAACATTCCCTCGCCCGAGCACGGAACATCCGTTGCAATAAGGTCGAAAAAGCCGTTCATTCCGCCAAAGTCCCCGGGAAAGTTTGAAGTAACCACTACATCGGGATTTCCCCACTTTGCCAGATTTTCGGCCAGCACCGCCGCACGCTTGGGCAGCGGTTCGTTTGCCACAAGCAGCCCTCCCGGCATTGTGCTGCGCAACATGATGCTTTTTCCGCCGGGAGCTGCGCAAAGGTCGAGGGCGCGATTTATTTCCATGTCTTGCAGCACGCGTTTTATGGCGCACTCCACGAACATTGACGATGGCTCTTCAACGTAATAAGCCCCCGCGTGCATAAGCGGGTCGAACGTAAAACGCGGGCGGCTTGCAAGGTAGAAGCCGTTTGAAGCCCACCCCACTTTCTGCGCGCATGCCGGAATAGAAACACCTGCCCTGTGCATTTTTTCCGTGTTGGCGTGAATGCTTAGCGTAGGCACCCGGTCGAGCGATGCGAGAAACTCTGCGCTTTCGCTGCCAAATAGCGAGTTTGCCGTGTCAATAAAATCTTTTGGAATGGCTGTGTTCATTATTCGTGCGACTTGTTCAGTTGCGTTTGCGCGTGTAGCTTACGAAATCGAACGGTTTTTCGTTTTTATCGTCGGCATCGTGGCGTTCGCGTGCCGTCTCTTCCCATTCTGCAAAGTTTGTTTCGGGAAAAAACACATCGGCATTTTTTGGCGTGGCGTGAACGCAGGTCAGTTCCAGCCGCTTGGCGAGCGGAAAGGCTTCGGCATAAACCGATGCGCCTCCTATAACAAACACTTTCTCATCGTTGCCGCAATGTTCCAACGCATCCTTTATGGAACTGTAAACGTCGCAGCCCTCAAAGCTTCCTACCGTGCGGCTCACAACAATGTTGCGGCGATTGGGCAGTGCGCCCTTGGGCAGCGACTCAAAGGTTTTGCGTCCCATCAGCACCGTGTGACCCGTGGTTAGAAGCCTGAAATGCTTCATATCTGCCGCCAGGCGATAAATCAGTCTGTTTTTGTATCCTATTGCGCGGTTTTCAGCCACCGCTGCTATTATTGTGATTTCGGGCATGTTGTATATTGAATGATATCATACCGACACATCGGCTTTTATGTGCGGCCAGGGATTGTAGTTTTCGAGTTCGAAGTCTTCGAACTTGAAGTCGAATATGTTTTTCACCTCAGGGTTTAGCCGCATTGTGGGAAGCCGGCGCGGCTCGCGCGAGAGCTGCAATTTTGCCTGCTCTATGTGGTTCAGATATAGATGCGTGTCGCCCGTGGTATAAACAAAGTCGCCCGGTTCGAGTCCCGTTACCTGCGCCGTCATTAGCAGCAACAACGAATAGGACGCTATGTTAAACGGCACGCCGAGGAAAGTATCGGCACTGCGCTGGTATAGTTGCAGGCTCAAACGCCCTCCCGCCACGTAGTATTGGAAGAGAATGTGGCATGGTGGCAGGTTCATTTTGTCAAGGTCGGCCACATTCCACGCGCTTACTATTATTCGGCGCGAATCGGGCGAGTTCTTTATCATTTCAACGGCGTTTGAAATTTGGTCTATTGCCCCGCCGTTGTAATCGCGCCACTTGCGCCACTGGTATCCGTATATGTGTCCGAGGTCGCCGTTCTCGTCAGCCCATTCGTCCCATATCGAAACGTTATGGTCGTGGAGGTATTTCACGTTTGTGTCTCCGCGCAAAAACCACAGCAGTTCGTATATAATTGATTTCAGGTGCAACTTTTTTGTGGTGAGCAACGGGAAGCCTTTGGCAAGGTCAAAGCGCATTTGGTTGCCAAACACGCTTATCGTACCGGTGCCTGTGCGGTCGTCCTTGCGTATGCCCTCTGCGAGTATGCGGTCGAGGAGGTCGAGATATTGTTTCATGTTTTTTTAGTTTTTACATTTCTTTGTCGCGGCGGCTGCGGTATATCATGTAGTCGCTTATGCCTATGCACAAAACCACAATTCCGCCCACGGCTATTATTGTCATTCCGGTTAGCAGCGAAAATGCCGTAACACCGACTCCTATGCATATATTGCGTATGGCGTTGTCGCGGCGGTGGATGCAGTTACGCCTTTCGGCAAACTGTTCGGTTACGCTGTTTTCCTGCGTGTTTTCAGCAAAGGCGGCGTTTGCGTGCTGCCGGCGCAGGTCCTCGTTGCGCGCCTTGCGGCGATTGCGCAAAACATACCACACAAGCAGGGCTGCTATTAGCAGCGGGAAAAGAATTATGAGCACAAACACCAAAATCACTCCCGTCCCCGCTATTCCCATCACAGGAAAAATCCAGCCAAGCTGCGGGAAAAAGCTGCTGTCTCCCGCATCGTCGGAAATGTTTCCGAACATTTTCACGAACCCCTTGGGTATGTGGGTGGACACAACGTAGTCTGCCGTGTCGTCAATTACCGTGTCGCTCGCCAAAGTTACCGCCGCCGATTGGTTTATGCCCGTTGTGTCGTCGGGGTGCGCTGCCGCGCAGCAACCGGCGGTGGCTAAAACTATAATGAGTGCAAAAAGGTGTTTCATTCCGTTATACCTGTTGGTTTATGCAAAGGTAGTCAAAATTATTTTGCTAAATTCGCAAGTGCATAAAACATATCATGATGAAAAGTACGTTTATCGGCGCGCTGTCGCTTGTTGTTGCATTTGGCATGGGCGGCAATGTTTCTGCGCAAAATACAAAGGGCGGGGTGTTCGACCTCGCGGGCTATACGCTCAAGGACGGCGGAGCTTTGAAAAAGGGCGTAGAGGAGAGTTTCCAGGGCTTCGCCATACACAAGGGCTACATGGTGGGGCTTTACAACGGCGGCTTTGCCTCGCTCTACAAGGTTCACCCAGACGGCACGTTCGTAAGGCTCGGCACATTCCCGCTCGGAAGCAATTCGAAGTACAACCACGCCAACGTTGCCAACTTCGGCGTGGAGAAATATAAAAAGGGCGATGTGCTGCCGCTGCTGTATGTTTCGCAAACCAAAACCGACAAAGAAAAGAACCTTACCGACGCCTGCTTTGTGGAGAGGATTTTGCCCGAAGGCAAGGCGGAGCTTGTGCAGACCATACTGCTCGACAACCACGATGAATACTACGGCTGGGCTGTGCAGTGGGCGGTGGACAAGAAGCGCAGGCGTCTGATAGGCTTCGGCAACACGATAAACAACACCGACCCCAAGAACAATTTCCGCATAATGGTGTTCAGGCTCCCCAAGCTCAAGGAGGGCAAGACCGTGGTGCTGAAAAAGGAGGACATACTGGAGAACTATCTCATTCAGGACTACGACAAATCATTCCCCCACGTACAGATAGGGCAGGGCGGCGTTGTTGCGGGAAATTGCCTCGTAATGCCCACGGGCGTGGGTTCGCAGCAATTCCCGAGCATGATATATTCGTGGGACTTGAAGAACCGCAGAATGGTCAGCGCGGTGAATATGCAGACGGAAGTGCCTTTTGAGTTCGAAGACTGCGACTTTTTTCAAAACAAGCTGTATATACAGTGCAACGAATGGCCGCAGGGAAGGATGAAGATAATGGAGTGGAAAGACAAGAAGTAAGGCTCTATGCCCTTCTTTTTTGTTTTTGCGAAAACATGGAGTAAGAAAACGCCCCCGCAGTTTGCGTTAAAACCACATGGGACATGGAAAAAACCACGTCCTATGTAGAAAAAATTATGTCTGATATAATCAAAACTACATCAGACATTTTTTTTGCCTTTTCAAGCCTTTGAAAAACAAAAACTTACACGACTGTTTTGGGATACGCTTAATGTTTTGTGAACCTGCGTGTTATGGAAAATTTGTGCATGCCTTGAAAAACGGAAAACAAAAAAGCAAGACTCATCGCCTTGCTTTTTTGTTTTATGCGCTTTCGGCAATGTTCAGCGGTTGCCGTACATATGCTCGTAATATTTACGGTAGTCGCCCGAAGTAACCTCTCCAATCCATTTGCGGTTTTCGAGGTTCCACATCACGGTTTTCTCTATTCCCACTGCGAAAGTGGTTTCGGGATACCAGCCAAGGTCTTTCTTTATCTTCTCCGGGTCGATTGCATAGCGCAGGTCGTGCCCCAAGCGGTCGGTTACGTATGTAATAAGGTCGTAGTTAATCCACGAAAGGTCATCGCCATTAACGAGCAGACTGCGGAACTCGGGACGCTGCTCCATTGTTCGGCGTATTATGTCGATAATCAGGCGCACTATGTCGATGTTCTTTTTCTCGTTGTGTCCGCCCACGTTGTAAATGCTGCCATCGGGCGCGTTGTCAATCACGAGGTCTATCGCCTTGCAGTGGTCGTCAACATACAGCCAGTCGCGCACGTTAAGCCCTTTGCCATATACCGGGAGCTTCTTGCCTTCGAGTATGTTGTTTATGATTAGCGGTATCAGTTTTTCGGGGAACTGGTACGGACCGTAGTTGTTCGAGCATCGCGTGATGCTCACCGGAAAGTGGTATGTGTCGCGGTATGCGCCCACGATGAAGTCGGCGCTTGCCTTCGATGCGCTGTAGGGGCTGTGGGGCGAGAGCGGGGTGTCCTCGCGAAAGTAGCCCTCGGCGCCAAGCGCACCATAGACCTCGTCGGTTGAAACCTGGTGAAAGCGCACTCCCCTTCTCCATGTGGGATATCCGCTTGCGTCTTTGCCGGTGTTCCATGCCTTGCGCGCACAATCCATAAGGTTCTGCGTACCCAATATGTTGGTGGTAAGGAATACCTGCGGGTTTTCTATGCTTCGGTCAACGTGGCTTTCGGCTGCGAAGTTCACAACAACGTCAAAGTTGTGCTCCGCAAAAAGTTTCTCCACAAGTGCCCTATCGCATATATCGCCACGCACAAAGAAGCAGCGCTCGTTGTCTATGTCATCCTTTATCGTGCCAAGGTTTCCTGCGTATGTCAGCGCATCGAGCACCACGATTTTTATGTCGCCGTGCTTGCGCAGCATGTACTTTATGAAGTTTGCACCTATGAACCCGGCGGCTCCCGTAACAAGATATGTTTTCATGTCTTCTGTTTTGCAACATTTATGTTTCGCACAAAGTTATACAATTTTGCAGACTAAAGCCGGAATTATAAGCCAAACATGGATTTTGCGGTTGTTTTTTCTCAATGCGCGGGGGATATGCCGTTATAAAGCGACACTCCGCATTCTTTAACACGCAAGCAAATTGAATTTTTCCTTCGAAAAAAAAAGTTCATCGGCAAAAACACGTTTTTGGTATTCATAGCAGGATAAAAACAAGTAAAAAACAACGCGATATCTAATTATAATAAAAACGGCACGATGAAAGTTCAAAACAACTTTGCGAAAACTGCTACATTTTCAGCGTAAAAAATGACGGAATATTTGCATGGAAAAGCTATTTTTGCAGTAAATTTATTTACAAAACAAGAAATCGATATGATTCCAAACTACAGAAAAATCTTTTTATCACTCGTGGCGACAGTGTCCGCATTTACAGTTTCCGCGCGCAGTGCGGCAACATACGGTGAGGACTACACCGCCCCCGATAGTTCGCTTATAACCCACGCGGTTGTAAAGGAATTTCCGATGGAGGGCGAACCCACGTTCAAGGTTACCGTAAACGGGAAAAAAGTGGGACTATACAACGACCGCAGCCATTGGGGCGGGCTTGTGAACTTCGGCAGCTTCGAGTTCAAGAACGGAACGGAAATCACAATAAGGATAACGTATGCCAAGGAGCTGAAGAGCTATGAGGTGCTTCCGATAAAAAAACTCGACCTTATATCGGTGAAGAAAAAAGGCGGCAGAACAATAGAAATCAAAACCGCACGTGCCGACCAGAACATCACCGTGATAGTAAACGGCGAGCCTAAAAAAGACGCACTTCACCTTTTCTGCAACAGCGTTGACACAAAAGCCCCGCTTGTTCCCGACCGCAAGGGATATCACCGCTATGAGGACATGAAACTACATTATTTCGGTCCGGGCTTTCACGACCTTAAAAAGATTTTCAAAGACAAG
The DNA here is from genome assembly GCA_002437495.1 of Prevotellaceae bacterium UBA6398. GTDB lineage: Bacteria > Bacteroidota > Bacteroidia > Bacteroidales > Bacteroidaceae > UBA6398. Next base: position 217,054 of record DJQA01000004.1, on the reverse strand, counting down.
GATATGCTTGTGCTCAACGACGGCTGGAAGGTTTATATTGCCGGCGGAGCCGTGCTATACGGTCGCATAGGCCTTTGGGGCACGAGTAAGGGCACAAAGGTTTACGGACGCGGCATGGTGTATAACGACACAAAAAACCCGCGTGTGATTTTCGAGGCCAACAACTGCAAGGGCGCGGACGTTGAGGGTGTGCTCTTCCACTGCCACCGTCCGGGAGTTTGGCAGGTTGTTATAAACCATTGCCAGAAAGTGGAATTCAAGGGCGTGAAGATACTTTCAACCAGATACGCCTCAACCGACGGGCTTGACATTGTGAACAGCCAGCAATGCGCATTCTTAAACACGTTTATTCGCGCAAACGATGACGCGATAGCCATAAAGGGACTTGACTCGCGCAAACCGGCGGAATGTCCCCCAACCCGCAACATAACATTCTGCGGAATGCAGCTTTGGAACGACTGCAACTGCGCCATGGGCATCGGCGCGGAAAACCATTGCAGCCTCTACGAGAACATACGCTTCATGAACAGCAGCATATTGTTTAGCTATGACGACCCCGACTATCACACGGTGCTCGACGAGCGCGCCGCAATGGCGATATGCAGCATACACGGCACGTATTACCGCAACATTTCATACGAGAACATAGATGTTTACCATTGCGAGCGTCTAATTGCGGCTGGCTTCCAGCCTTCGTTCTGGTTTGGAGGACTGCCGGGCGACCAGAGCACTCCCGGCGGAATGCAGAACATAAAGTACCAAAACATAAACTCGTACAACAACAGCGGCAGCCCGATTGCGAACCAAATACACATTTACGGCTGGAACAAAGAGGGAACTCCCGCCAAAAGTATTGACGGCGTGGTGTTCGACAATGTGAACATTGAGGGCAAGAAGGTTTCCTCGCTGTCGGACCCGCATTTCCTGCTTGGTCCCAACGTTAAGAACGTGGAGTTTAAATGACAAAGGCGCAAGAACATTCCCGCAAATTTTGCCGGTATCGCAAACAGGCTTGACATGAGAATTGACATAATAACCGTTTTGCCCGAAATGCTCGAGGGCTTTGTTAATGTGTCGATACTTGCCCGCGCACAGAAAAAGGGGCTCGTGGAAATACACGTGCACAACCTTCGCGACTATACCGAGGACAAGCACCGCAGGGTTGACGACTATCCATTCGGCGGCTTTGCAGGGATGGTTATGATGTGCCAGCCCATAGACGCGTGCATAACCAAGCTCAAAAGCGAGCGGCATTACGATGAGATTATCTTCACCACTCCCGATGGGGAGCAGTTTGACCAGAAAATGGCAAACAACCTTTCCATGCTGCAGAATATCATAATTCTTTGCGGACACTACAAGGGAGTGGACTACCGTGTGCGCGAACACCTTATAACAAAAGAGGTTAGCATGGGCGACTTTGTGCTTACCGGCGGAGAGATTGCCGCCGCGGCAATGGCCGATGCCATAACGCGGCTCGTGCCGGGGGTACTGAGTGATGAGCAGAGCGCACTTTCCGACTCGTTTCAGGACAACCTGCTTGCCGCACCTGTTTACACACGCCCCGCCGAATACAAGGGATGGAGGGTGCCCGACATTCTGCTAAGCGGACACGATGCAAAAATAAAGGAATGGGAGATAAACCAGTCGCTTGAACGCACAAGAAGGCTGCGTCCCGACTTACTTGGAGAATAAAACGGATTTTTTACACAAAGAGCCTATTTACAACGCATTGCAGACTTTGAGATTTTATCGCATGTCTTTTGTTTTTCCAAGGGTTGCGAGTGGCGTAAAAAAAGGTCTGATGTAGTTTAAATTACATCAGACCTTTTTTTTCTACATCGGACATGGTTTTTCCCACATCAAATGTAATTTTGGCGATATTGGTTTTGCGCCATTTGCATACCACAAACAAACATTGCGACATTGCAATTCGGCGCAATTCAGGGCGTATGCCATACGCCCCTACGCGGGGGAATTTATTGGATGATTGAAATTCGTGTGTTTGTGATGCTTATTGCATACGCCCTGCAAGCCACCGCATTAACCGCATAGCACAAGCATGAAAAAATCCCGCTCCCGGCACATAGGTTGATGTGCTTTTCGGGAAACGGGACTGTTACCACACGCGTGTTTTCAGAGAGTAACGCTTATTTTTTCAATTCCTCTATTTGACTGAGTATATCTTTCATGCGCTTTTTTGACTGCCTGTAGTTTATTATTCCGAGCACCGTGCCGGCTACAGCACCCATTGCTCCTCCCGCAATAAGCATTTCGGCATGACCGGGAGCGGCATCATTTATGGCGTAATAAACAAGACCTACGAGCCACAGTATCAAGAATGGCATTGAGAATTTCAGCCACTTGTTGCCGAAACGCTTGTATTTCACTATAGTCTCAGCCACGGTTGTAAGGTCGCCGTTCATCAAGTCTTCGGAGGCGTAGCGTTTGAGCGAATAGCAGGATGCGATGGCGGCTATGAGGAAAAACAGCACGGTTACGGCCACAAACCAAACGGGGTAACTAAGATTTGGCAGCAGCAGACATGTCGGCGGTATTGCAGCTGTTGCAAGTATAATGCTTATGCGTATGCTTTTTTTCTCCTTGCCGTAGCTTACGCTCATGGCACGACGCATCATTTTATCGTTTACAATCTCCTGTTCCCCGAGCAAGGATTTAAGTTCGCTCATTTCACTGCGCATCTGCTCCATTTCGTGTGAATTGGTAGTTTTCATATTTATATGGGTTTACGTTATTGGTCAGACATTTTCTTGAGTTTTTCACGTATTCTCGCAAGGCGCACCGATACATTCTTTGCCGAGATGCCGAGTATCAAACCTATCTCCTCGTAGCTTATGTCTTCGAGCCACAGCAGCACTATTGCGCGGTCGAACGGTTGCAGCAGACCGATGCGCTTATGTAGCATTTCCACCTGTCGCTCCTTTTCCCCCTCCGAGTCGAAAAGGTCGATATCCATAGTTAGCGGCACGGTGGGACGACTGCGCTTTTTGCGGTCGAATGATATGCAGGTGTTCAATGCCACGCGGTATATCCAACCCTTGATGTTTCCTTCGCCGTTAAATCCGGGCAAACCTTTCCAAAGATTTATCAGCGTTTCCTGGAACAGGTCGGCCACTTCATCGCTGTCGTGCGAGAACATATAGCAAACGGTGTAAATTGTGCCCTTGTTCTGACTCACCATTTGCTCAAAGCGTTTCTGTTTGCTGTCCATTGCTTTTGTATTTGTGATTTTACTATATAAACGCAATAGTGTGTGCGAAAACTACAGAATTGCGCGGTTTTTTTCGAAAAAAGGGAAAAATAATGCCGCACCTGCAACAGGCGCGGCATTATTTATGTACGGTTCTCCTTTTAATATGCAAAGAGGGGATAGTTTTTCATTGTATCCACAACCTTGCCCTTAACTCTTTCTATTACCTTAGCGTCTTCGGGGGCGTTGAGTACTTCCTCTATGAGGTCGGCAATAAGGTCCATCATGTCCTCTTTTGCACCGCGTGTGGTTATTGCGGGCGTTCCGAGCCTTATGCCCGATGTTTGGAACGCGCTACGCGTGTCATAGGGCACCATGTTCTTGTTTACAGTGATGTTTGCCGCAACAAGAGCGTTTTCAGCCACCTTACCGGTGAGGTCGGGATACTTGGAGCGCAGGTCAACAAGCATGGAGTGGTTGTCTGTTCCGCCGCTCACGATGTTGAAGCCTTTCTGGATTAGCTGGTCTGCAAGGCGTGCGGCGTTCTTCTTAACCTGCTTTGCATATTCCGTGAACTCGGGCTGCAGGTTCTCGTTGAAGGCAACGGCCTTTGCGGCAATGATGTGCTCGAGCGGACCGCCCTGTATGCCGGGGAACACTGCGCTGTTGAGGAGTGTGCTCATCATCTTCACTTCGCCTTTCTTTGTCTTGAGCCCCCAGGGGTTCTCGAAATCCTTGCCGAGCAGGATAATTCCGCCTCGCGGACCGCGCAGGGTTTTATGGGTTGTTGAGGTTACGATGTGGGCATATTCCAAAGGATTGTTGAGCAGGCGGGCTGCAATAAGTCCTGCGGGGTGCGCCATGTCAATCATCAGCAGTGCGCCAACCGAGTCGGCAATTTCACGCATGCGCTTGTAGTCCCAGTCGCGCGAGTATGCCGAACCTCCGCCTATAATAAGCTTTGGCTTGCACTCGTGTGCCTTTTTCTCCATGTCGTCATAATCAACGCGCCCGGTTTCGGGATTTATATTGTAGCCTACCGGGGTGTAGAGTATACCCGATGTATTGACTTTGGAACCGTGAGACAGATGCCCGCCCTGATCAAGATTCAAGCCCATGAAAGTGTCGCCCGGCTTTAGCACCGCAAGCAAAACCGCAGCGTTGGCCTGGGCACCCGAGTGGGGCTGCACGTTTGCGTATTCCGCACCGAAGAGTTTCTTTACCCTTTCTATTGCGAGGGTTTCCACTTGGTCAACAACCTGGCAACCTCCGTAGTATCTGTGTCCGGGATATCCCTCGGCGTATTTGTTTGTGAGGTAAGACCCCATGGCTTCCATTACTTCGGGGCTTACGAAATTCTCGGAAGCAATGAGCTCCATTCCTTCGAGCTGGCGTTGGTGTTCTGCTTCAATTAGTTTGAAAATCTCCGGATCTCTGTTCATTTCTTGTTTAGCGGTTTATGGTTTCGTTTTCGTATTTGTTCATTTAATGAGTTTTGAGGAGTCGATGGTCTGCTCCTTTTCGCAGTAGTGGCAACGTATGAGTCCCTTTTCCTTATCAATAACCTTGAATCTTGTTGTCATGGGCTCATGGTTTGTTATGCACTTGGGGTTTGCACACCTTACGATGCCGTGAAGTTCATCGGGCATCACAACCTGCCGCTTTTCGCGAACCTCGTACTCCTTTATGACATTCAGAGTTACATTGGGAGCTATCACCGACAGTTGATTGAGCTCCTGGTCGGAGAAATAGCGGTCGCTAACCTTTATTATGCTTTTACCGCCCTTCATCTTCAAGCTGCCCACGTTGTACCCGAATATCATCTCGCTTTTAAGGGTATCGAGGTGCAGGAGCGACATTACCTGAAACAGTTTGTCAGAGGGTATGTGGTCAATTACAGTTCCGTTTCTCAGCGCGGGAACCATTATTTCCTGCTTGCTGGTTGTCTTTCCCATTATGTTGCGTTGCTTGTTGTTCACTTTAGGATTGTATTGTCGTTGCGCACGTCATCGAGCGTAAAGCCGAGCGACCGGCAAATAAGGGCTTCGCGGGTGTAAAGTCCGTTTTGCGCCTGCTGAAAATAATATGCATGCGGATCATCGTCTACGTCGGGTGCTATCTCGTTCACTCGCGGCAGCGGGTGGAGTATCTTCATTGTTTTTTTGCACTTGCGCAGCATATCGCGGCGTAGTATGTACACGTTCTTAACGCGCTCGTATTCCATGAGGTCGGTGAAGCGTTCGCGCTGCACACGGGTCATATACAGTATGTCGGCATCGGCAATCACGTTTTCGTCAAAATCCGATGTTTCTGTATACTCTATGTTATTCTCCTTGCAGAACACTTTGTATTCCTCCGGCATCTCAAGCACTTTGGGCGCTATGAAATGAAACGTCGAATTGAAGTGCCTCATGGCCATAAGCAGCGAGTGTACCGTGCGCCCATATTTGAGGTCGCCCACAAGAAATATTTTCAGTCCATCGAGCGTGCCCTGTGTCTTTTTTATTGAGTAGAGGTCGAGCATGGTTTGCGAAGGATGCTGGTTGGCGCCGTCGCCCGCGTTGAGAATCGGACGGCGCGAAACTTCGGCGGCATAGGTTGCCGCACCCTCAAGATAATGGCGCATAACTATCACATCGGCATAGTTTGAGACTATCTGTATTGTATCGTTAAGTGTCTCGCCCTTTGATGCGGATGTAACCTTAGGATCGTTGAATCCAACGACTTTCGCTCCGAGGCGAACCGCCGCAGTTTCGAAACTCAGGCGCGTACGCGTAGAAGGTTCAAAAAACAATGTGGCTGCAACCTTGCCGTTAAGAATGTTGCGATTGGGATGAGCCTCGAACTCGGCCGTCATCTCGAGCAGATACTCGATTTCCTTTTTAGGAAGTGTCTCTATTGTAACCAGGTCTTTGCCTGTCTTCCTTGCCATGTTGATGTGGTTTGATGTTTGAATGCAAAATTACTACAAATTTCTTAGGCGCGGAAATAAGGATAGACAAAAAGGGGCGGCGCGTGCCATTCGTCTGTCAAAAACCGCAATCGGTCGGTTTTTAACGCAAATGTACAGCGCAACACTTAAACCTTCGTTTATACCCCACCGTCTAAATTACGAGAGCTCCCGAATTGAGAGCAAAACATAAACAACAACCTAAACACAAAGCAAACATGAAGAAATTTATTGTTGCGATGCTGGCACTCTCGGCGTTAACACCGGGCGTGGTGTCGGCTCAGGAAAATGCCGGAAACGAGCAGAACCGCGAGGAAATGCGCAAGGCAATGGTTAACAAGCAGGCAGAGAGACTTGCGGAGGAAATGAAACTTGACGACTCAAAGGCCGCCGACTTCAAGACGCTGTTTGAGGAGTACAAAGGCGAGGAACAGGCTTTGCGCCGGACGGAAAAAAAAGGAAAGACCCTGCAAAACAAGGCCGGCAAGCGGAAGAAAGAAAAACGCGCCATAATGACCGATGCCAAAGCCGACAGCCTGGCAAACGCATCGTTTGAAAGGCAGGAAAAAGAGCTTAGCCTGCGCAAAGAATACTACGGCAAATTCAAGGCTTTGGTTGGTGCGGCAAACGCATACAAGGTAGTTATGCCGCAGCCCCGAATGATGCCGAGAATGAACAACCGCGCAAACGGGCGCGGCGCTTTTGGCGGCGGACCTGAAGGAATGCCCGGAAGAAACTTCGGTGCACCCGGTGACATGGGCGGCGATTTCTAACGCATAACAAGTGCCGGAATTGGTACGCATTTATTAAATCGCCCTTGAAATGAAACCTTTTATTTGATTATCTATAAATCGGTTTTGATAATACACCGCGCAAATCTGCAGGCTTTTGTATCTTTACGTACATAAAGCTTGCAGATTTTTTTTGTTAAAACGGTCAATGATGCATCTCATCTGCTCGGCAAACTGACTGATGTGCGGTTTGCCGATTCTCAAACATTTTCTCAAACCGTATGAAGAAAGTTTTGCCGGGCAGCGGAGCGAATTTCTACATCGGACATAATTTTTCCTACGTCCCATGTAGTTTTTTTTACTTCAAATATAATTTTCGCGATGTCCGTAAAAAATTTCCGATTTCGATTTTGTGAGCGTACTTCATGCAGTGGCTGCCTTCAACCTTAAAAAACCGGTCAAAAAGCAACAAACCAAAATTAATTATTATCTTTGCAAGTTGTAAAGAATAAACATATCCGCGTGAAGATAAAGGATGTCATTGCGACCCTTGAGCGTTTCGCGCCTCTGCCGCTGCAAGACGGCTTCGACAATGCAGGCTTGCAGATTGGACAAACGGAGGCGGAAGTTTCAGGGGTCTTGTTGTGTTTGGACGTAACCGAGGCCGTGGTGGACGATGCCGCCGCCTGCGGGGCTAACTTGATTGTGGCGCACCATCCGCTGCTTTTTCATGGACTGAAGTGCATTGCAGGCCGAAACACGGTGGAACGATGCGTTGTTAAAGCAATAGAAAACCACATAGCCGTATATGCCGCCCACACCAACCTCGACAACGCCCGGGGCGGGGTGAACTACAAAATAGCCGAAAAGCTCGGCGCAGAAGTGGAGAGCTTTCTGATGCCCAAGGATGCCGAAAGCGGCAGCGGAGTTATTGCAGTGCTTAAACAACCGCTCGGTGCAGCGGAATTTCTGAAAAAGGTTAAAAACGTTTTTGACGTTGAATGCCTTATGCACAACAAATATAACCCGAGCCACGACATTTCCAGATTGGGAATATGCGGCGGTGCCGGGGCTTTCCTTATGAACAGCGCCATTGCCGCCGGCTGCGACGCTTTTCTCACGGGAGAAATGCACTACCACGACTGGTTCGGACACGAGAACGAGATACTGATTGCCGTAGCCGGGCATTACCAGACAGAAAAGTTCACAACAGAGATTTTCAGCGACATAATAAAAGCGGAATTCCCGGCACTGCGCGTGAGCACAACCGAAATTGATACAAATCCAATAAAATATCTTTGAAAATGATTAAAGAAGTAAAGAACGACCCCAACGAAATGACTGTAGAGGAAAAGCTCAAAGCCCTTTACAAGCTTCAGACGCTAATGTCGGAAATTGACAAGATAAAAAGCCTTCGCGGAGAGCTGCCGCTCGAGGTGCAGGATATAGAGGACGAGATAAGCCGCCTTAAAACCCGCAACCAGAAAATTGAAGACGAAATTAACTCGCACAAAAAGAATATCTCAACGCAGCGTGCCGGCATAGAAAAATCGCAAACGTCGATAGACCGCTACAAGGAGCAGATCGACCATGTGCGCAACAACCGCGAATACGATACACTCAGCAAAGAGATCGAATTCCAGTCGCTCGAAATAGAGCTTGCGCAAAAGAAGATCGGGCAAGCCAACGCAAAGGTTGAGGAACTTAATGAGGACATAGCCAAAAACAACGCGCAAATTAAAGAGCTTGAGGAGAATTTGGCACATAAGAAATCGGAACTCGATGGAATAGTGGCCGAGACAAAGGCACAGGAGGACGACCTTCGCTCTAAGGCCCTTGATGTAGAGGAAACCATAGAGCCGCGCCTTTTGAACGCCTTCAAACGCATACGCAAAAACAGCCGTAACGGTTTGGGCATTGTTTATGTGCAACGCGACTCGTGCGGCGGCTGCTTCAACAAAGTACCGCCACAGCGCCAGATTGACATACGAATGCGCAAAAAGATTATAGTATGCGAATATTGCGGTCGCATACTCATCGACCCCGAACTGGCCGGCGTTGAAACACCCAAGGTCGAAGAGGAGAAACCCAAGCGCAAGACACGCAAGACAACTGTGCGCAAAACTGCCGCAACAAAGAAAACCAATAAAGAGGAAAGCGAAAAGCCGGAGTTCGAGGCTTGATTGCACAATGAGTTTCGGGCGGCGGCATATCGGACTGATGTAACGCGGCCCATGCCCCAATCCCGCCACAAACCTACGGAACCTTTTTAAAATAAAATCGAGTAGGAGAAAAACAGATCTGTTTCCTCTCCTACTCGATTATTTTGTTTCCTGCAAATTTCCTTATTCAGCCGCAAAGCAGCAAGCCATGCAAATGCTTTACACCTACTTCATGAACACGAAATAAACCGCCGCCACAAGGCACACGAATGCCGCAACATGGTTCCAGTGTAGGCTTTGCCCCTGGAAAAGTATGTTTGCCACAACGGCGAACACCACAAGGCTTACGCATTCCTGTATCACCTTGAGCTGCACAAGCGAAAACGGTCCGCCGTTGCCATCGAAACCTATGCGGTTGGCGGGCACTTGACAACAGTATTCAAAAAAAGCTATACCCCATGAAAACGCGATGACTCCTATAATGGGCCACCGGCTGCTTACGCCCGTCTGCTGCAACTTAAGATGCCCATACCACGCAAGCGTCATGAAAACATTGCTCATCAGCAAAAGCAATATTGTGTAAATTCCTTTCGTCATGCTATGCTATACCATTTTGTAATTCATAAATCAGGGTTCCGGAATTGCGGAACCCTGATCGTTTTTATGTTTTGTCTGCAACTTTCTTTTTGTGTCATTCGTTGAAAAATGGTGCGTCCGATGTTCTGGAAGCCACACCACCCTCCACATACGGCCAACCGTTGTCCCATTTCACCCTATCAAGGAACACGCAGCGCCCCTTGTCGGCCTCCTCCTTGAGATAGCCGTGGTATATAATCCACGTCTGGCCTTTGTCGTCCTCAACAAATTCGGCGTTGTGCCCCGGACCGGCAACGAAAGAGTTGCTTTTCAGCATGGTTTCGGCTTGGTTATTAAGCATTGTACCGCCCGACTTGTTTATATACGGACCAAAGAGGCTCCTCGAGCGCCCGTAAAGCACGTGGTATGTACTGTTCGCCCCGTCGCAGCAAGTCCCGGCAGAACCGAACAGGTAGTAGTAGCCGTCTTTCTTGTATATATAGGACGCCTCCATAAGCCCCCCGGCAATCTGCCGCTTTGTGGCCCCGGGCATAACGCGCAGCCCATCGTCGGTAAGCTGCACGATGTATATGCCGTAAAACGAGCCCCACACAAGATACTTCTTGCCGTTGTCCTCGATATAAAACTGGTCGATGGAGTTCTGCACGCCGATTGTTTCGCTTATGAACATTGCGCCTCGGTCAACAAACGGGCCCTCGGGACGCTCGGACGTTGCCACGCCAACGCCGCTCTTGTTTAACACGCCCCATACGCCTATTGCGTAGTAGAGCACGTATTGCCCGTTAATGTAGTTAATGTCGGGCGCCCACATCCCGGCTTCAACGGTGTTGCCGTTGCCGTCTTTGTAGCTCACATATGGCTTTACGGTGCGCGGGCGTGTGGCCTCGGTGAAAGCAGTGCCGACAAACATCCAGTCGATTAGGTTGCGCGAACGGTAGATTGGCATGTTGCGCGTGTCTTCTGTGCCGTAGAGATAGAAATAGCCGTCAGACGCCTTTATTATTGTGGGGTCGGGTATCGATTGTTTTATTATCGGGTTGGTGAATGTCAGCCTCCTGGCGTTGTTCTCGCCCAACGAGGATAGCGTTCCCGTCAATGCCATTACGATTGCAAAAAATATCTTTCTCATTTTTTCATGGTTTTAACCGTCGTTCTGTATTTATTTTTTCATCGAATTCTTGAAATACGGCGCGTGGGCTGTCTTTGTCGGCACTCCGCCCTCTACATAAGGCCATCCGCCTTTCCATTTTACCTGCGACATGAACACCATACGCCCTTTTTCCGGTTCCTGTCTTAGGTAGCCATGATATATCATCCACGTCTGTCCTTTGTCGTCCTCAACAAACTCGGCGTTGTGTCCCGGACCGGCAACGAAGTCGTTACCTTTTAGGAGCGTGTCGTACTTGCCATCGAGAATACGCCCGCCGTTTTTGGTGAGATACGGACCGAACAGGCTCTTTGAACGCCCATACATCACATGGTATGTGCTCTTGGCTCCCTCGCAGCAAGTTCCCACCGAGCCGAAATAGTAATAATATCCTTTGCGCTTTATTATGTACGAACCTTCCGACTGATTGCCGCTTATTTTTTGCTTTTGCGCCCCGGGCATGATGCTCAGTCCATCATCGGTGAGCTGAATTATGTATATACCGCGAAACGAACCCCATACAAGATACTTCTTGCCGCCGTCCTCGATATAAAACTGGTCGATGGAGTTCTGCACGCCGATATCTCGCGAGTCTATCAGCTTGCCATGGTCGACAAAAGGACCTTCGGGCTTTGGGGATGTTGCCACGCCTATGCCACTGTCCCATTCCTTGCCCCATATGCCAATTGTGTAGTAAAGCACATACTGCCCGTTTATGTAATTAATGTCGGGCGCCCACATGCTTCCCATTTTCGCGAACGGCTTCACGGTGCGCGGGCGTGTGGCGTTGGTGAACGCCGTGCCTGTGAAAGTCCAATCGGTTAGGTTTTGCGAGCGGTATATCGGCATATTATGCGTATCTTCCGTGCCATATAGGTAGAAGTAGCCGTCTGCTGCCTTTATCACCGTGGGGTCGGGCACGGATTTGGGTATTATTGGATTGTTGAACGTGGCTTTGCCGTCCCCTTTGTCGGCAAAAGCGCCGGACATGGCAAACAAAGATGCGAAAACGCCTGCAAACAATTTGCCTGTCTTCAATGTTTTCATCTAACAATCACCTTTTTGCCGTTGTGAATATATATGCCGCCTTTTCGGGGCTCTATTACTTTTATTCCGTCCAAGGTGTAGAACGCACCGTCCTCGTCTTCGCGCCTGTTTATCGTCGGGGTGTTAATGTCCGTTACGGTTTTGTCAAATTCCTTGATGTGCTCGGCCTCTTTCCAGCCGGTGCGGTATTTGTAGTTTATTACTCTCGGCACGTAAAGTGTGTCGCACGAAGCGAAGAACTTGCTTTTTATTGTCGGCGCACTGTTCCATTCTACATAGAATCGGTTTATCTTGTCGCCCTTGAACACATAGCTGCCGAGCTTTTCAACCTTTTCGGGAATATATACATAATTAATGCTACCGCAGTCGGCAAAGGCGTATTCTCCGATAGAGGTTACATTGTAAATTCTCAGGGAGTCGAAGCATTTAGTGCCTTGAAAGGCGGAATCGGCTATGCTCGTTACAGTCTTTTCAAGAGTGAAGTCTGTTAGGCTCGTGCATCCGGCGAAAGCTTTGAAGGGAATTTCCTTGATTTGTTTCGAAAGTTTCGCGCTTGTCAGGTTCTTGCAATATGCGAAAGCCTGTTCGCCGAGATACTTCACGGAGTCGCCCATCGTTATCTGCTTCAAGGCGTGCGCATCCTTGAATGCGTGGTCGCCTATGCTGTCAACATTCGCGGGTATGTTGATTTCGCTCATCTTTTGGCAGGCCGAGAAAGCATCGTGGCCTATATTCCCCACGCTTTCGGGTAGCGAAACTTTGCCAAGCGAGGTGCAGCTCATAAAGCCGCAGGCATCGATTTTTGCTATTGATTTTCCGAAATTGAAAGCTGTTAGTTTGGAGCAATCATAGAAAGCGCCAACGCCAATCCTCTTTATGTTGTTCCTTACCGATTCGGGCATTGTCAGCTTTGCGAGCGATGTGCAGTGTGCAAACATACCGTCGGGAATTTCGGATAGGTTGCAGTACAACGCTGCCGATGTCATTGCCGTGCAATGCATATAGACATTTTTGCCCACATATTGCACGCCCGAGGGTATGTACGCCGTTCTCAGTCCGGTACATCCGGCGAAAGCCCAATCGCCAAGCTTTTTCAGCGTGGTTGGCAGTGTTATGGAGCCCAGGGTTTCGCACCCCTCAAAAGCGGCATCGCCTATTTCCTCTACCGCCGTTCTTGATATGATAACCGTGTTTATTTTCTTGCATCCTTGAAACGCTCCGTTTCCTATGCGCTTAATCGTTACGGGCATGGATACCGTTGTTATATTTGGGCAAAAGGAGAATGCATAATCGCCCACGGCGGTAACCGTGTAGTTTTCCCCTCCGTAAGAAAATGTGCCGGGTATCGACAACCTGCCGGTTGCGTATTCCGTTGTCTCTTCGGTGGGTGCAAGTTCGGCTGTCTTGTTTTCGGCGTTCAGATAGTAGTAGAACTTGTCTACTTTCACTTTGTCTTCTGCCCGGGCGCATAAAACCACCGTCATTGCCGCAGCAAGTGCAAGCAGGAAGCTTCTCCCGCGCCTCGGCACATTGTATAATACCTTTTTCATTTTATTTGTTTTTTGCTATGTTTCTTTTCTGCTTTCTCACTGCCTCAGCATGGCAAGGGCTTCTTTTATTTTTTCGTGTGTTTGCGGTGTTGCCGGCACAAGCGGCAGGCGCAGAATGTCGTTAACCTTCCCTTCTATCGATAGCAAAGCCTTTATGCCCGCCGGGTTGCCGTCAACCGACATAAGCTTGTACATTGTGTTTAGTCTGCGGTGCACATCCCTCGCCTCGGCATCTTTTCCGTCAAGCTCAAGATGCACCATTTCGGAAAACAACTTTGTAAGCGAATTTCCTATCACGGAAATCACGCCCACCGCTCCCAGGCCTATCAGCTCATAGGTTATGCTGTCGTCTCCGCTTATCAAGTCGAAACCATCGGGTTTGCCCTGCATTATGTCTTCTATCTGTGTTATGTTTCCCGAGGCCTCCTTTATGGCAACTATGTTGTTGAAATCGTGCGCAAGTCTCAGCGTTGTTTCGGCCGTTATGTTAACCCCTGTGCGTCCCGGTATGTTGTAAAGCACAATGGGTATGGCAGAAGCCTTGGCAAGAGCGGAAAAATGGCGGTATATGCCTTCTTGCGAGGGTTTGTTGTATGAAGGTGCGGCCGACAGTATGCCGTCGAAGCCGTTGAGGTTGGCATTTTTCACCGTTTCAACAAGGCGTGCCGTGCAGTTATCGCTGATACCTATCAGCAAGGGAATTCTGCGGTTTACTTTCTTTACTACCGCAGCCTTTATTTTCTCGGCTTCTTCGGGCGATATGCAAGGCACTTCGCTCGTGCTGCCCAAAACGCATATAAAGTCTGCACCATCGTTAATTTGTTTTTCCACAAGGTTATCCAATGTAGGGAAATCAATAGTGCCATCTGTGTTGAAAGGGGTTACCAACGCAATTCCCAAACCACGAAAGGGGTTTTTGTTCATCTTATGCTCTGTATTATATAGTCTTCCGCTAGCAAATTTAGCAATTGTTGCCCAAATCATCGTGAAGTTTGGGCAACAAAGTAGGGCATGCACACATTATTTTTTGTCGCCACGGCGTTACAGGCATAAAACAATAAACATCGCAGGATAGCATGTGGCGATTGCGATGAGAAACAGGGCTATTACGTCGAAACCCAATACCGCGTTTTCAAAATACGCCGAACCCACGAAACACGCCGGGACGGACAAAATTTTCAGCATCTTAAAAATCAAACAGATACGCAAACATCACGAAACATTGTAGTCATCTGCTTTTCAGTGTGTTACTCGGGCGCAAAAAAGGTCTGATGTAGTTTTTTCTACATCAGACATAATTTTTTCTACATAGGACATGGTTTTTTCCATATCCGATGTGGTTTTCGGGATATTACCGAAATTGCGTTTGCAGACACATCCTCACATGGGCCGGAGTATTATGTTGTCCTCATTTTCGCTTATGCGCCCGCACATTTCCGGGGGCACGGGAACGGAGTCGCCTTTTGAGGCGGAAAAACACACTAATACAGTGCGGCAGGTGCTAACAACACTGCCGGTTTTGGTGTTTACCGCCTGCTGCGCCACAGTAATACTTTTTGTGCCTATGCGTGTTACGGCCGTTAGTATTTCTATTTTGTCGCCATAGAACACAGGGTGTATGAAGTCGGCATTTACGTTCACCACCACGGCGAGGGTATCGCCCTTTGTAAGCTCTTTCAAAACCGATCTGAAAT
Source organism: Prevotellaceae bacterium UBA6398 (assembly GCA_002437495.1). Taxonomy (GTDB): domain Bacteria; phylum Bacteroidota; class Bacteroidia; order Bacteroidales; family Bacteroidaceae; genus UBA6398. The sequence continues at coordinate 201,965 of DJQA01000004.1, read as the reverse complement.
ATTCCGTCTTCGCCATGTCGTATAGCGAGAACATAACGGCATTGTTCACGTGCCCGAAACGGTCAACGTCGCTGAAGCGCAACTGCACGGGCGTGCGGTGGCGGTAGTTTTGCCTCCGTATATCTTCCATATTCAATGTTTTTTGTCATGACTTGGTTTATTTTCGTCTGCGTATGTCATGAAAACCTCCGCACCTGCCGCACAAATGCCGTTGCCGCAATCTTGCGCAAACACCGGCAGCCATGGGTGCGCGTGAATGTTATTTTTTCAGTTCGTAGCTGTAATTCTGTATCTCCACAGGACCTATGAGTCCCGATTCCTGAAGTTTTGAGTCTTTGTTGAGATATGTGAACGACTGATGGGTGAAGCGTTCGCCTTCGGGCATGTTTTTTTCGCCTATAAGACGGTTGCGCCAGTTGTTTACCACATCAACTTCCACGGTGTTCAAGCCCTTTTTAAGGAATTTTGTGATGTTTATACGGTAGGGCGGTGTCCATACCCCGCCGGCTTCCCGTCCGTTTATCTTAACCTTTGCCATTACCATTACTTTGCCAAGGTCGATATAGGTTTCGCCTTTGGGCAACTTGGAAAGCTTGAAACTGTTGGTGTATATTGCATGGCCCGAGAAATATTTTATTCTGTTGTCGGCGTTCTTCGACCAGTCGGTTAGCGTGTTGAAAGTCTGCCGGTTTTCGGGCCCGCCTTTGCCTTGCTCGAACTCCACCGTCCACGGCGCGGAAACCGTTGCAATAACTTTCTTGTCGGGATAGTTTACGGCTGTTGCGCCCGGCTCGCCGCCGTTATTGCGGAACACAATGAACGCGCTTTCGAGCGGACTGAGCTTCATGGGAATTTCAATGGTCTTTGAAAGGCGCGTAAACTGCGGCAGCGCACGCACCTCGGCGGTTTGCGGGTTCCAAAGCTCGGGAGTCTTGCCTGCAACGCGGAATGCGCCGTTAAAGCTTACAGACTTGTTGCCTTGATTTGCCACGAAATAAACTTCGGCATCGGGAAGGCTGCGATGAATAAACGTAAGCGGAAGTGTGGGGTCGTTGCTCTTGAAGTCGGGAACGACCTGCATATCCGCCATAACCTCCTCTATCGAAGCCCGGGGGTAAACCTTTCCCTTGCCATACCGTATTACGCGGTTGAAAAACTTGTCGCCACCCCACATTTCGGCGGCAATTTCGGCTACCTTCCTGTCGGCCTCGGGATAGTTCTGCAAACTCGGACTCTTCTCGGGCTTCGGGCCGATTATAACAAGACCGTCCTTTACAAGCTTCTGAAGTTTTGCAAGAAACTCGGGACGCATTGTATTTTGCGGCGGCAGCACAAGTACGCGGTACTTCATCCCGCCATCAATGGCAAGCTGCCCGTTTTCCACGCGCCCGCTCTTTTCGATAACCTCAGCGTTTATGAAATCGTAAGAGTATCCCTGCGGAATTTCGGGGCTTCTTATTCCCGTCATCTTGGGCGCGTCCTCACCTATATAATATGCCACATCGGCTACATAGTATCCCTGCTGAAGCATATAGTTGCAGCGTTTTATGTATTTGTTGAAAATGTCAAGCTGCGAGAACCACGTATTCAGGCGGTTGAACTCGTTTCCGAATGGGGCATTTATGCCGGGGGCGTTGTCGTCGGGCTGCTGTATGTAAAGGTGGTAAAGCGTGCTATTTATGCCTTCGGCGAAAAACTTGTCGCCCCTCTGCTTCATTTCGCCGGGATAGCGCGAGAAATCCGGCCCGCCGCAGGTAAACGACTCCGCCCATACCCGCCGTTTGCCGTATATGTGTCCGCACGAAGATGCTATGCGGTTTTCAATGTCTCCGAGGTCGCCGGCACTCCAAAACTCTCCGGCAATCTCATCGCTCTGCCCGCCGTATTGCAGAAACTCTCCGGGAAAGCCCCAGTGGCCGTAGCATTCAAGCCATGTGGTAAGCCCGTGTTCGTTGCTTATCTTTCTGAGTCCGCCAACATACTCGTAACTCACCATATCGGCTATCAGGCGGCGCACATCCCAAAGAAAACGGTCGCTTTGGTCTTCCGAGTTCACAACATATCCGTAAAAAGTCGGAATGAAAGGCACCGGGTCGTAGCCATAACGCTTCTTGAATGCGGGAATCATGTCATCGGTCCAGTTTTGTCCGCCGGTTTCGTAACTGTCTTCAACGACAATCTTGAAAGTCTTGCGGTCCTGTGCGGGTATGCGGCGCATTATTTCCCCGATAAACGCATCAAAGTGTGCGGCAATGTGCTTCGCGCTCATCTTGTCGGTTTCATACCCGGTGGCTTCGGGCGTGGCGGGGGCGTTTGTCGTTCCCGTGGGCCGCATGGCCGTGCGCAGTATTACCCATTTGCCTTTCGGCGCATTCCATGTCAGCGTGCCATCCTTGAAATTGGCGGTAATGTCTATAACCTGCCCGGCTTTCAAAACAAGTTTCGGGTCGCTGCATTCGCTCGATGGCTTCCACATATAATCATACCAAAAAGGATGCGGAGTCTGCCACATCTTCTCGAAAGTCTTTTCGGCATAGCTGTCTACGACCGGGTTTTCAGACAGCGTTATGCTTTTGAATTTGTTCTCGTCTCCGTTGAACACAATACGGAAATCGCTCGAAGTTGTTTCGGGAACCGACACCGCGATTGGCGCAAAGGGTACAAAACCCACGTTAAGCTCCGCATTACGGCGGTCGAGCGTTATGTTGCGCACGAGCTTGTATTCACTGCCTGTTTTGGCATACAGGGCCGCAGTGTTAAGGAACGTGCTGCCTTTGCACTCAAAGGTTACGCTCCTCACGGTTGCGGGCTTGTTGCTATGGAAATCTATGGTTTTTGCGCTGCCTATATTCTGCTGCGCCTTGAATGTGGTTGGAGTTTGGAGGTCGGGGAACGCGAGCACTTTCACGTCCTGCGACTCCTTGCCTACTTCGGGAAGTTTTATTTTAAGCTGCCTTCCGCCGGTTACGGTTGTGCGCGACTCGGCGAGATACCTCATTGCCTGTCCGGGCTTTACCCACGGACCGCCGCTCTGGCTCCAACCCGGGCTGTTGAATATGCCCACTTCAATGCCGAGGTCGCCTGCTGTTTTTAGTGCGGTGTGCAAAACCTCCCACCATTCGGGGGAATAGAATTTTACCTTTCCGTAGGCGATGCTGTTGCTGCCTATGTTGCCTATCTGCACACGGTTTATGCCCACGCGTTTCATGGCCCGGAGGTCTTTCACAACGCCTTCTTTTGATATGTTGTCGGACATCCAGTACCAGTAAACCGCTATCTTCTGCGAGTCGGGTATGCTGCGGAACGTGGATTCCATTGTGTTTATGGACGCCTGCCTGAACTGTGCGCCCGCGTTGCCCGCCGCCAGAACCGACATGCCCGACAGCGCGACTATTTTGGCTATGTTTTTAAGTTTCATTATGCTCCTGATAGTTTATTTTGTTTCGCCTTTTACTATTTCCACACCTTGCGGAGCCTGTATGTCAGACACCACCTTGCCGTCCGCACCCACTTTGTGCGAAATCTTAATCACACCGTAGGGGGTGGGGAAAGTTCCCCTAACCCATTTCAGGTTGCCAAGATGAGGTTCGATTGCCACTTTCTTGCATCCCGGTTCAAGAACCCTTACTCCCAGCACGTGTGCGCTAAGCCATGTTGTGGGACCGGAAGCCCAGCCGTGGCATAGGGAGTGTCGAAAGCCTTTGTAGCAGTAGTTGCCGTATGAGCTGTGTATGTCCACCTTGCCCTCGGGCACAAGTTCATCTATGCGCGCGGCGTTCTTGGTCCAGTCAAGGTTGAAGTCCTCCCAGAATGTAGTTGCCCCAAGGTCGAGCATCGCTCCCCAGTACCGGCTCATTATGTCCATTGCCTCGGTGTAGCATCCCGCCATTGCAAGGGCTTCGAGCATATAGTAGCCATAGAATGTTGAGAAGTTTTTCGCGCCGCCGGGCAGGATTGTTTTCTTTGCCGCCTTTTGGGGCGAAATCATCCCTGCCATGGCGTTGAGCGCCGCCGCCTGTTTTGAGTCGTTGAAGTCGCGGCGGCATTTTTTCATCTTGGCGGAAAGGTCGGAGCATTTCTTCGCAAGTTTTGTGTTGCCCCATATTGTCTCGAGCTTCGCGCCGCAGTCAAAAGCCATTGCCATCAAAGCCTGCAAACCGGCATCCACACCCTTGGGGTTCTCCGATGAGGGCCAGTCAAGAAATCTCGCGTTGAGTTTCTCGTAGCCTTTTTCGTCAACATACTTCATAAGCACGCCCAAAAGCTCGGTAACGTAGTCTTTCTGCTCATCAAGATATTTGCGGTTGCCGGTGTAGAGATACCACTGGTAGTGGGTTATCATCCACCAAATCGAGTAGCTCGACAGGGCGCACATCCACTGTGTGGGCTTGAAATTTTCCTTCGACAGGTCAAGACTCTTGTTTACCACATCGTTTGCGCCGAACACGGTGGCAATTGTCAGCACCTCGGGGTTTATGTCGCCCGTCCACACAAGGCGGTCGCGTTTTATGCCGTCCCATAGGTATTGCTGCATATTAAGATGAACGGTATACGCTCCGGCCATCCATATTTTGTTGAGCCTTTCGTTGTCGCACTCGAACGAGCCCAGATAAGGAATGTCCCTGTATCTGAACGCGGCGCGCACTTCCTGTAGCTGCATGTCGGTATTGTCGTCAAGCAAGTCTATTCTCACGAAACGGAAACCCGAGTTGCCGCATTCGGCTATGCCCATTCCGGGAACCTCGAGTATGAAATCGCGCAGCGCGTGGTCGTTTGTGGCACCGTTCTTCCCATCTATCTCGCACATTGCCTCCGAGGCCGATTCGCCAAAGCGCACCCTGAGCCTCACCTTGTTTGCAGGCGCGCCGCCGGTTACCACCTGTATTCCGCCATGAAGTTCCGCACCAAAATCAAAGAGCATGGAATTCATTCCGCCCTTACCGTTTTTTAGGTGGCAGAATGATATTCCGCCAAGGGCCGTTTGTCCGTAGTTGTTCTTCAACAGTATTTCCTCGTTTTCCATTGTCGAGCCGCCGGTTGACTGTTTCCACATAATGCGCTTGGGCAGAATGTAGGATATAACGCGACGGTCGGTTTGCATGCTTATGCCTTTCAAGGCTGGGATTGATGTGCCGCAACATTTCTTGGCACCGCATGTTTTAATGTCTGCGGCTTTTGCGCAGTCTTGGGCTGCGGCCGGCATTGCGAGCATTGCCACCGATACCAGACATAAGATTTTGAAAAAATTGTTCATTGATGCTTAGTTTATTTCATGATATTTGTGCAAATATAGCGAAAAAGCGCGTTTTTTGCCCCGGCAACCGCAAAAATTAGGGTTTTGCAGAGATATAATGCGGCACGGCGCTATCAACAGTCTCACTCCTGCATGGCCTGATTTGCAGTAGAACCGTGCAACCGCCTGTTACACCGACATTTGCCCTCAAAACAAACACACTGTATAAGTTTTTGTTTTTCTGATATTTACAACGGGCAAAAAAAAGTCTGATGTAATTCGAATTATGTCTGATGTAATTTTTTCTACATAGGACATGGTTTTTCCTACATCAAATATAGTTTTAGCTATATTGGTTTTGCACCATTTGTAGGGGCGTATGGCATAAGCCCTTTGCGCCATCGCACGAGCCACACCGCAAACCATCGTCGCGACATCGCGAAATCCGCGCAATTCAGGGCGTATGGCATAAGCCCCCTACGGAGGCGCAATTCCCTAATTGACTGTTCATCGGATTTTATTATTGCATTGCATAAGCCACGCATGCAATGCAGCAAATCATTTCACCACACAAGTAGTTGGCAACACAAGCCTGCCGAAATCAATCATTGAATTGAACAGGGCTATGTACGAATAATCCCAAACCGTATCCACCCTTATGTCGCGCTCCGACAATATGCCTTCGTCAAGCAGGCGCATGAGTGCCGTGCCTTTCAGCAGCGGATGGGCGGGAGTGAACCAACGGTTGCCGTCGTAAAGAGCTATGTTGGTGTAAGAGGTATCGGTAAGCACGCCGTTCCTTGCAATAACCACGTTGTCGCAACCGCCACGACGGCTCATTGCATTGTCGAGCACGGTGCGGTCGTCATATTTATATTTATATTCAATACCGCCACACTCCACAAGGCGCAGGTTTCTTACATTCTTCATTTGATACGGAGCACAAGTTGCAGAAACAATTCCCGAGCCGTCGTAAACAACACGCACTTTGTTTACGCCATCATTGCACGCAAAACCGCCGACAATCTTTTCAAGATTTTCCACATTGTATCCGCTGCCGAAAAAATGTTGCGCCGTGCGCTCATAGCGCATTTGATGGCGGTACATATTATATAGCCTGTGGTTCTGCAACCTTATGGTCTCAACGAAACGGCACATACACTTTTTGCTTTATTTCGTTGTATTCCTTTTCACAGTCGCTCTTGGAGGTTATTCCGCCACCCGCTTTGAAAAACAGTTTCCCGCCGCAGTTTTCAACAAACCTTATCATAACCGCGCTGTCGAGCGCACCGTGGGCATAGCATCCCATTACGCCGGTGTAGAACCCGCGTTCATAGTTTTCGGCCTCGGATATAATGCGCATCGTCTCGGGCTTTGGCGCACCGGTGATTGAGCCCGCCGGAAGTTGCGAAAACACAATGTCGCCAATACGCCGCTGCCAATCATCGTTGAGCCGCCCCACAACCTCGGAACTCGTTTGAAGAATACGCCCGCGGTTTGTTTCTATGGCGTCAACATATCGGTAGCGCTTAACATGCACCCCCTCGGCCACAATACTAAGGTCGTTGCGTATAAGGTCAACAATCGTGGCGTGTTCCGCCGCCTCCTTTTCATCGTTCTCGAGCACTGCGGCGGCATTTGGCACGGCGGCATCTATTGTGCCCTTCATGGGAAAGGAACTTATAACGCCCGAATTGCTTATGCGTATGAAAGTTTCGGGCGAAAAGCACACAAAGCGGTTTTTAAGCCAAAGGCGATAAGGCGCAACCGAACGCCGGAATATTTCGCCGAGCGAAAGGTTTGTTTCAAGCCCCACCCAGGCTGTGAGGTTAACCAAATAGCTGTTGCCGCGCATAATGCCGGCCTTAACGTGCCTGAATGCCCGTTCGTATTCATCGTAAGGCGGAAACCCGGGGCACCACACCACGCTGCCATTCGCGGCAACATCGCGCACGGCACCCTTACCGGCATTTGGAAAATCAAAACGCATAAACGAAACGTCAACCTCGTTCAAAGGCAACACAACGCATTTTTCACGCGGATAATCTATAACAAAAACAAAATCCGTTCCCTGCGCCGCAAGGTCGTTCATCTTTTCACATGCCTCGCCGCCGCTTATAAAATTCGAGAAAACTCCGTCTTCCTTAACCATTGCAAAACCAATGCAAAGTTACTAATTGCGCCGGCTTTCCGCACCCTGCATTCCCGAAAATCGACACGAACAATATTTTCCGGGAACAAAGGATGCACAAGTGGCATACGCCCTACTCTGCGCCAAGCTTTTTAAGAAATTCGTCCTCGTCAATAAGCGGTATGTTGAGTTTCCGCGCCTTTTCGAGCTTCGACGGCCCCATGTTGTCGCCCGCGAGTATAAAAGAAGTCTTTGCCGATATCGATGAAACGTTTCTGCCGCCATATTGCTCTATCATGGTCTTGTACTCCTCGCGCGAATGGTGTTGGAAAACCCCGCTTATAACCACTGCCTGCCCTTTGAGAGCCGTGCCTTTAAGCTGCGCCTCATCACCAAGCGACATTTTTACGCCGGCAGCGCGGAGACGCTCCACAAACTCGCGGTTCTTCTCCTCGCCAAAGTACTGCACTATGCTTTGGGCTATAACTTCGCCTACGCCGTCTATTCCGGAAAGTTCCTCGACCGTAGCCGCCGCTATTGCATCGATGCTCTTCATGGCGCGGGCTATGTTCTTTGCCGACACTTTGCCCACAAACCTTATGCCCAAGGCATATAGCACCCTTTCGAACGGAACCTGCCTGCTGTCCTCTATGCCTTTTAGCATTTTGCGTGCCGACTTTTCGCGCGAGCCGCCATACCCTGCAATGTCCGCCACTTTCAGGCTGTAAAGGTCGGCGGCATCCCTGATGAGCTTGCGATTGTAGAAATCGTCCACCGTTTCCGGTCCTATCGAGTCTATGTTCATCGCATCGTGGGATATGAAATGCTCTATACGCCCTTTGATTTGCGGCGGACAGGTTGATGTGTTGGTGCAATACCACGCCGCCTCGCCTTCATAGCGCACCAGCGGCGCACCACACGCCGGGCAGTTGGTTATGAACTTCACCGCCGCGCCCCTTGCGCCCTTGTTCTCCGTGTCAACGCCAACTATTTGCGGTATTATTTCGCCCGCTTTCTCAACATACACATAGTCGCCCTCGTGTAGGTTAAGCTTCCTTATCATGTCCTCGTTGTGTAGCGAGGCGCGCTTAACCATTGTGCCGGCAAGCAACACAGGCTCCATGTTGGCCACAGGCGTTACCGCCCCCGTTCGGCCTACTTGAAAAGTAACCTTTAGCAGTTTTGTGCGCGCTCTCTCAGCCTCGAACTTGTAGGCAATTGCCCAGCGCGGGGTTTTCGCCGTGTTTCCCAACTCGCGCTGCTGCGCCAGCGAATTAACTTTAAGCACAATGCCGTCAGTAGCCACAGGAAGTTTGCGGCGTTCCTCGTTCCAATAATCTATATATTGGTATATATCCTCAAGCCCCGAGACGACTTTCATCGCCTTTGAAACTTTGAAACCCCACTGCGCCGCCTTTTCAAGATTGCCGTAGTGGCTGTCGGACGGGAGTTTGTCGCCGAGAAGATAATATAGGTATGCGTCCAACCCTCTTTGCGCCACCACGGCGGAACTCTTGCTTTTCAGCGTCCCCGATGCGGCGTTTCGCGGATTTGCGAACAAAGGCTCCTCTTTTGCCTCGCGCTCGGCGTTGAGCCGCTCGAAGCTTTTCCACGGCATGAGTATCTCGCCGCGTATTTCGAAACTGTCGGGATAGTCGCCCGGTGCAAGCTGCAAAGGTATGCTGCGTATGGTGCGCACGTTAGCCGTAACGTCGTCGCCCTGCTCGCCGTCGCCGCGCGTAACGGCCTGCACAAGCCTCCCTTTTTCGTATGTCAGGGAAATTGAAAGCCCATCGAATTTCAGCTCGCAGCATATATCGAAAGGTCTGCCGCCCAACCCCTCGCTCACACGCGAATAGAAATCGCGCACATCCTCGCGGTTGTAGGTATTTGAAAGCGAGAGCATGGGATAGCGGTGGCGCACCCGTGCAAACTCCACGCCCAAGTCGCTGCCCACACGCTGCGTGGGCGAATTGGGATCGTACATCTCGGGATGCTTAGCCTCAAGTTCCTGAAGCTCGTGCATCATGGCATCGAACTCGCGGTCGCTTATCTCGGGCGCGCTCTCAACGTAATAAAGGTGGTTGTGCCTGTGCAGTTCCCCGCGCAACTGCACTATCCTCTGTTGCTCATTCATTCCGGTTGGTTTTTGATATGACAAATTTAGCAATTTCCGCAACGACCGCAGTATTACGCCGTATTTTTTCGGGAAAAGGGATTGTTTGCGGAACAATATGATAAAAACAAAAGCAGCCGCTTCACAAGTTCCCCAATGGCACATACGCCGCTTCAAGACCAAGTTATCTTACTTCGGTCGTAATTATACGTATTAAATGTTCGTAATAAGACTTCTTCAAAATCATGTCAGGAAAAGCATTAGGTTCTTTAACGGCAAGCCCAAACCGCGCCATAAAAATTTCCGCCAATGCACAAAAATCTTGTATTAAAAATACTTCCGAAACCCTGTAAACACAAGAATTCCCACGAATATTATTGCACAATGCAACAATGTTTTTCTTTTATTTTTATCCATTTTTATTTTGCTGGTATTATATAAATCCCTATTTTTAAAGCGCATATTTATAATTCTTTCAGCATGAAAAAGAAAGCATTGTTTTTTGTGTTTATTGCATTTTTCAGCATTTACGCGTTTTCACAAAAAATTGTGGAAACACAGTATTTCCGCGCAAACAAAGAGCTGGGCGGAGAGGTTGTAATTAAAAATTCCACCAAGGAGGTAAAGCAAAACAAAAGTTACGTATCCTTTGAAGTGGAAACACAACAAGCCGGAAAATACTTTGTGAATTTCTAGCTTCTGCCTACAAAGCTTAAAGACGGATCTTATTCCGTTTACGAGGTGTTGGTCAACGGCGAAAAGCTTAATGATGAAATTCGACCGACAAAGGGAGACTGGCAAAGCATCACACTGTCAAAAGGTGGAGAAATCACACTGAGTTCAGGGCTTAACAAAATTTCCATAATCGGCGACATTCCCGACATACCCAGCGTAGAGCATCTGAAGCTTTCCAAACGCTCCTCAGAAGCCACCATATCCAGCAGCGCGTATGACAAATACAAGGATGACATAAAAACAACAAACCAGAAAAAAAAAGCGTAATAAATTCCCATATCAGCAACATACCAAATGCCAAAACCAATCTCTTCTATTCATTGTACAATAATTGGAAAAACGTTTGGGCAAACTCACCTTACAGCAATCCTAATCAAATTGCGAATTGCGATGAATACAGGCAATTGTATTCTCTATGTTCTGAAAATAAAGAATTGGTTTACTGCATATACAAAGTCTTAGAGAACGGAGATGTGTGCGCCGTTAAATTATTGGAAGATCTTGTTTCCACAAACACAGAGGCTCAAGAAACTATACAAAGTATAAAGTCGCGCAATCAGAAGAAAACAAGAGCTTCCAACGGTGCAAATATCATCAGACCATTGCAAACTAACGCAATGCTTTATGTAAAAGATGTCTTGAGTTCCGAAACCGCACAAACCTCACACGAAGCCACTCCTAAAGAAAATTGCATTTCATACAGCAACTCCCGGGAGTTCGGACTCTCTGCTCAAAACAATAGAATTAGCATAAACTTTTCCATCGCAGAAGATGCCGAAATATCTCTTTGCGTTCTTGACCTGAACGGTAACGAAGTATGCTCTGTGTTATCAAACCAGAGCTTGAAGGCAAACCAATACAACTATTCAGCACCGATAAGCGAAAAGGGGATATACCTTGTCCGCCTAATTGTAAACGGTCGTACAAACGTGAAAAAAGTTTCCCTTTAAATACACGTCGATAACCCCTAAAACAAGAAACGTCATGGCAAATCTAAGAACAAAAATCAGAATGGTATGGATGTGTCTGTCGTCTGCACTATTGGGCATTTCGCAGACAAGCGCACAGCTTTCGGACTGGAAAAACTACACTTCCACCGATTGCATAAGAAACATGGCAGTAAAAGACAACGTGCTTTGGTTGGCCACCGAGGGCGGTCTGGTAAAGTATGACAGCGACACGCGTCAGACCACCATATACAACAGGGCCAACGCCTCTATTCCCGAAAACGATGTGCTGTCGGTTACATCGAACGGCGGCTGCGTGTGGTTAGGGACAAACAACAAAGGCGTGGCGCAAATCGAAGACAATCGGCTTACGTCCTTCACCCCGCGAAACAGCCCCCTTGCCTCACGACAGTATAATATGCAAATGACGCACGACAGATACGGCAACCTGTGGATCGGCGGTCTGCTCTCGTTCTACAAATACGACGGCGACAAATGGTCCGTGTTCACAATCCCCGAAACGCAAGTCTGTGCCATGATAACGTACAACGCGCTGGCGTTCGACAACAGCGGAAAACTGTGGTTCGGAGGCTTATGCACAAGCAGGGACGGTCTGTTTGGCTACTACAGCGAAAGCACCGGCATTGTCAGGATTCCGGGGATAAACAGCGTTTCGGGAATTGCCATAGACCGGCACAACAACAAATGGATTTCCACAACCGAAGAGGGCATTGTGAAATATGACGGGCGGGACTTCACAAAATTCACCTCCGCCAATTCCACAATCCCCTCAGACAGGACGCACGCCATAACAACCGACAACAACGGCAACGTATGGTTCGGCTCAAGCAATTTCCTCGTGAAATACAGCGGCGGGGAGTTCACGAAATACAGTCTGCCGTCCACCAAAAAGTATGATGAAGTGGCGTCGCTGCTCATCGACGGCAAAAACTTCTGGGTAGGCTCAACGCGCAGCGGGCTCTACAAGTTTGAAAACGGAGAGTTGCAGCACATTGACACATACGCAAGCCTTATACCGGCAGAAAGAATGGACACCACCGCAACCGCGACCGACAACGGCGAAATATGGATAGGCACAAGCGGGGGGATAATACACATTGACAAGGACGACAACCGCACAGTTCTGATGGAAAGCAACGACACGGTGAACAAGGTAAAGGACATTCACATTGACAAGGACAAAAACGTGTGGATTGCGCTTCATTTCACCGACACGTGCCTGCTTAGAATATGCGGCAGCGACACGGTGGCGTTCACAACCCGCAACTGCCCCATCGAGCGGAACTCCGTAACCAACATAAGCTCCGATGGCGAAAACCTGCTGTGGGTGGGGACGGAAAAGGGCCTTTACAGTTTCGACGGCAACAGATGGACGAGCTTCAACACCCCCGAAACGCCGGTGAACAACGCCCGTATAACAAACATAGCCACCGACTCGAAAAACAACCTTTGGTGCAGCGTTTACGGCAAAGGGCTGTGCATGTTCAACGGCGGGGAATGGACGGAATACAACAAGGACAACAGCCCGCTGCCCATGAACATGGTGCGCTCCATAGCCATAGACCAAAACGACAACGTATGGATAGCCTCGGGCGAAAGCAACATGGGGCCGGAGTTCGGCGGAGGGCTCACCTGCTTTGACGGTCGCACATGGAAAACCTACAACCGAAGCAACTCCGGGCTGCCAAGCAACACAATCACAAGCATAGCCGTTGACGCCAACGGCAACCTGTGGCTGGGGACATACGGTAACGTGGGCGTAACCATGTTTGACGGAAAAGACAAGTGGGAAATCTACAACACCGACAACTCCGGAATTGCCGACAACGACATTGCCAAAATTTCCATAGACCGATACAGAAACACCATCTGGCTCAACGGATTGCGGTCGAGGGGCATTTCGGTGGCGCAGATAGGAGGCGAAATCACCGGGATAAGCAATGCCGGAACCCGCAGGGACAGCGGCGCGATGTACGACCTGTCGGGAACAAGAATAACCCAACCCAGAAAGGGAGAGATTTACATTCAAAACGGCAAAAAGATTATCAAGAAGCAATAAAAGAGGATTTTTGCATAAGTAATTGACAGTGAGATGATTGTGGTTATTTTGTAAATTCCTTGCAACTTACTGTTTGACAGCAGGTTGCTTATACTGAAAATTATGTCTGATGTAGGATTTTCTACGTCAGACATAATTTTTTCTACATCGGACGTAGTTTTTCCTATGTCCCATGTTGTTTTACGGGTGTTTGGAAAATGGCAACCGATTTCGGTTTTACGCCGTTTGCAGGGGAATATTGCATACACCCTGTGCACCACCGCATGAACCGCACCAACGTACACACAAAGAACCGCCCTGCCATTGCAAAAACGTTGCAATTCAGGGCGTTTGCAGCACGCCCCTACAAAGGCGCAATTCTTTGATTGATTGCGCGTTTCCCGGCCTATAACTCCAAGCGGTATTTCACCTTGTGCCTTTTGGCAAAGTGCGTCCAGAACTTGCGCCGCGCCTCAAGGATTATGCTTAAGCACTCCCCGGCATCGGCATTGCGCGACTCGGCATACTCATCCGCCACGATGCGGAAAAAGTCCGGCTGCCCCCACAGGCGGGCAAAGTTGCGGCATCCCCTTTCAATGCTTACAGGCGAGAAACTCATGCGGTTTATGTCCACAATGGCGAATTTCCACTCCCCATCCACTTTGTCGAACAGTATGTTTCCCGGCGAGAAGTCGCGGTGTAGCATTCCCGCCTCGTGAAACTGCGCCGTGCGTCTTGCGAACGCTCTGATTATGTCGGCGGAATCCTCAGCCACGGCGTTGCCGAATTCATAGAAACGGCGGGTGTAGGTGCATTCGGCACTTACGAAATAAGAGTCGGCGATAATGCCGCAACTTCTGCGCTCGATGTAAGCAATCGCCTCGGGGGTGTCGAAACCCGCATTCCTAACGCGGAAAGCATACTCATAGGCACGCACGCCCTTGGGCTTGCGCAAAAACGAATACACAATGCGGTTCAGGGGATTGGGCCTGCCGAAATGCTTCACAACAATCCTCACTCCGCCCACGGTGAAACGCCGCAGGGTGTTGCGACTGCCCTGCTGCACAAGCTCCCCCGAGGGGAAATTGCGTTCAATGGCGGCTATGAAGTCGCACAGCTCGCGGTTGCCCGCATATTCCGGGTTTACGGTTACTCTCGTCATCGTATGCAAATATGCAGTTTGAAAATCGATGTTATTTGTTTTTACGCGACAAAGGTAGCAATTACGCACGAAATCGCTAACTTTGCAAATAACATAATGCAACAGTAACACCCCAATGCAAAACCGACATCTTGACCGCCGAAGCTATTTCAACGAATTGGCAACCACAAGCGAGGCTTACTATATTCCCTACCTTGAAAAACATATAGGGAAACTAAACTCCGGAACCAAAATTTTGGAGATAGGTTGCGGCGAGGGCGGAAACCTCGAACCATTTGCCGAAAGAGGATGCGAGGTAACGGGGGTTGACATTGTGAAAGAGCGCACCGAGCAGGCAAAAACGTTTTTCGCCCAAGACGGCGCAAAAGGCACATTTATTTGTAACGATGCAAGCAAATGCGAAGGCTTTGACGGCAAGTTTGACATTGTTTTGGCACACGACGTGATAGAGCACGTGCACGACAAGCTCGGTTTTCTTTCCGCCGCCCTGAGGTTTCTGCACCCCGGCGGTTATGCGTTCTTCGGCTTCCCCGCGTGGTATATGCCGTTTGGCGGACACCAACAGATATGCCGCAGCAAATTCTGCTCGCACGCGCCGTTTCTCCACCTGCTGCCAATGCCGCTCTACCGCATGACACTCGAAAACTGCAACGTAAAGGAAAAAGACGTGCTCGAGCTTATGGACATACGAGAGACACGCACCACGATAGAACTCTTTGACAAAACCGCGCGCAAGGCCGGGTTTGAGGTGGCAAACCGACACTTATGGTTCATTAACCCCCACTACAAGGCAAAGTTCGGTTTGAAGCCGCGCACCCTGTGCAAGGCAATAGGCGCAATACCCTACTTGCGCGACTTCTTCACCACATCGGCCTTCTTTCTGCTGCAAAAACCCCGCACGGAACAAAACCCAAAGCAGGCTTGAAAACAACTGCGGTGCCACAATGACGGCCTTTCGCACAATTCTTCTTTTTTGCCGCTTAATATCAGGCGCATATCCGAAAATTTAGTAACTTTGCGCCTGAGTATATACATATTAACAAGAAAGTATGGTCGCCGAGACCGTAACAAACTATAATCCATGGCAGAAAGAAAAGCTATTAAAACCGCGCTGATTTCCGTTTTCCACAAAGACGGACTCGAAGAAATCCTTAAAAAACTGCATGAAGAGGGTGTAAAACTACTCTCCACCGGCGGAACCCATAAGTTTATCGAAGAACTGGGCTACCCATGCACAACAGTCGAGGAAATTACAACCTACCCCTCCATTCTCGGCGGACGCGTAAAAACGCTGCACCCCAAAATATTCGGAGGCATACTGGCACGCCGCGATAACAACGGCGACATAAAGGAAATGGCGCAATACGAAATCCCCTCTATCGACCTCGTGGTGGTTGACCTCTACCCCTTTGAGGAAACCGTGAAAAGCGGGGCTTCGGAAGCAGAAATCATAGAGAAAATAGACATTGGCGGCATATCGCTCATACGCGCAGGAGCCAAGAACTTCAAAGACGTTGTGATAGTACCCTCAAAGGCCGAATATGCCGACCTTCTCGAAATGCTCAACACCAAGGGCGCAAACTCAGACATTGAAGACCGCCGCCACTTCGCCGAACGCGCATTCGCCACAAGCAGCCACTACGACACGGCAATACACTCATATTTTGCAAAAGGCAAATAAACCAAACCGCATTCTCCACAAACAAGGCATAAAACAAACAATACACAAATGGGATTCTTTTCATTCACCCAGGAACTTGCCATGGACCTCGGAACAGCCAACACAATAATCATCTGCAACGATGAAATTGTGGTTAACGAGCCTTCCATTGTAGCCCTTGACCGCAACACCAACAAAATGGTTAAAGTGGGCGAGGAGGCAAAGTTGATGTATGAAAAAACAAACGACAACTACCGTGTGATACGCCCCCTGCGAGATGGCGTGATTGCCGACTTCTACGCCTGCGAGCAGATGATGCGCGGGCTTATAAAGAACGCCCAAAAGCGCAACCACCTATTCACCCCGTCGCTAAGAATGGTAATAGGAGTGCCGTCGGGTTCAACCGAAGTGGAACTGCGCGCCGTGCGCGACAGCGCAGAGCACGCCGGAGGACGCGATGTTTACCTTATTTTCGAGCCAATGGCGGCTGCTATAGGAATTGGCGAAGAACAACTTGAGGCCGGAGCAGACCCCAAAGACTGCCTTAACGTGGAAGCCCCCGAGGGAAACATGATTGTAGACATAGGCGGCGGCACAACCGAAATAGCGGTAATATCACTGGGCGGCATAGTGTCGAACAACTCCATAAAGATAGCCGGCGACGACTTCAACAAGGAAATACAGGAATACATGGCACGGCAGCACAACGTGAAAGTGAGCGAACGCATGGCCGAAAGAATAAAGATACATGTGGGCAGCGCACTAACCGACCTTGGCGACCAGGGGCCGGAAGACTATGTGGTACACGGCCCAAACAGAATAACCGCCCTACCGATGGAAGTGCCGGTTTGCTATCAGGAAATCGCCCACTGCCTGGAAAAAACCGTGGCAAGCATCGAAACCGCCGTACTCAACGCACTCGAAAAAACACCGCCCGAACTCTACGCCGACATTGTGCACAACGGCATATACCTCACAGGCGGCGGCGCACTACTACGCGGACTCGACAAACGCCTCACCGACAAGCTAAGCATACCTTTCCATGTAGCGAAAGACCCGCTGCTTTGCGTGGCAAAAGGCACAGGTGTGGCACTGAAGAACGTGAACCGCTACTCATTCCTTATGAGATGAGAAAAAGTGGCGGCACAGGCCCCACACAACAAATGCAACAATGGTTAGAGAGCGAACGGCGGCGGCACTCTTCTAACCATTTTCGCCAATAGGGCGCACACGGCAAAGACCACGGCCCGCCGAAATCACGAAACAGGCCAATGCACAATCTGATAGAATTCATAAAAAACCATTTCCACTGGGTGGTGTTCGTGCTTCTCGAAAGCGCGGCGCTTGCAATGCTGTTCCGCTTCAACGACTACCAAGCCAGCGTGTGGTTCACATCGGCAAATGAGCTGACTGCCGCCATCGACAAAAAATACGCCGATGCAGTTTCATACATAAACCTCGGCAAAATAAACAGCGACCTAACATCAAGGAACATAATGCTGCAAAGGCAGGTGAACCAACTGCGCGACATCCTGGCCAGGCAAGGCGCAGACTCCCTATGGCTCGATAAAAAACAACGCGAACTGCTGAAAGACTACAAACTTATACCCGCACAAGTTACATCGAACAGCATTAACAAGGACAACAACTTCATAGTAATAGACAAGGGCGAAGCCTCCGGAGTACGCCCCGACATGGGTGTGGTAAGCGGCGGCGGAATTGTGGGCATTGTGTTCCTTACAAGCCGCAACTACAGTCTGGTAATGCCTGTGCTTAACAGAAAGTCGAGCATAAGCTGCAGAATTCGCGGGCACCGCTTTTTCGGATACCTGGGTTGGGAGGGAGGCAACCCGCTTATAGCATGCCTGAGCGATGTGCCGCGATACGCACGTTTCAAAGTTGGCGACTATGTCGAGACAAGCGGCAATTCGGCAATATTTCCCCCCGGGCTTTTTGTAGGAAGGGTAATTGCGATAGGCAACTCTCGCGATGGGCTTTCATATCAGGTAAAGGTGAACCTCGCCACCGACTTCGCCGACCTACGTGATGTATGCGTGATAGCAAGCCCCATAAAGGCGGAGGTTGACAGCCTGATAACGCACGCCAAGGAAATGGAACAGCCACAGGAATAAAATAGCCGGATATGGTAAACGCTTTCTTCAAACAATTTGGTTGGTT
The DNA here is from genome assembly GCA_002437495.1 of Prevotellaceae bacterium UBA6398. Classification (GTDB taxonomy): domain Bacteria; phylum Bacteroidota; class Bacteroidia; order Bacteroidales; family Bacteroidaceae; genus UBA6398. The sequence continues at coordinate 183,744 of DJQA01000004.1, read as the reverse complement.
TTTATTAATTCTCGCCCTGCAGGTGCTGGTGTTCGACCACGTTCACATCTTCGGGCACGCCACTCCCTTTGTGGCGGTTTACTTTGTGCTGCTCTTCCCGGGCAACACCCCGCGCAGCGGCATGCTGCTATGGAGCTTTGCGCTCGGTATCGCAGCCGACACATTCACCAACACGCCAGGCGTGGCGGCTTTCTCGCTCACGGCAACAGCAATGATACAACCGTGGCTTCTTAAAATAAACTCCACTACAGAAACCGATGACGAAATTCCAATACCATCAGCCAAGACAATGGGTTGGGGAGCATATATAAGATATGTGTCGCTGGCGGTGGTGTTTTGCGAGGCGCTGTTCCACTTGCTCGAAACTTTCTCATTGTTCAGCTGGCAGGAGATGCTGGTGAATGCCGGCAGCAGCTCGCTGCTTACAATACTGATTATCGCAGCCATAGAGAGCGTTAGGATAAGCGGAAACAGGAAAGCCGAATGAGCACAAATCTCGAAAACCGCAAGTTTGTAATCGGCGGAATAGCCGTGATTATAGTAATTGTTTACCTCGCAAGGCTGTTTGCGCTCCAGATAATGAGCGACGACTACAAGAGAAACGCCGACTCAAACGCATTTCTGAAAAAAATACAATACCCCTCGCGCGGGCTGATAACCGACCGCAAGGGCAAGTTGCTGGTGTACAACGAACCCGCCTACAACCTTATGGTGGTGATGAACGAACAGCACGGCATAGACACCCTTGCGTTCTGCCACGCAATAGGGATAACAAAGGCTTTCTATATAAAAAGGATGCTCGAAATAAAAGACAGCAAGAAAAATCCCGGATACTCGCGCCACACCCCACAGGTTTTTCTAAGTCAGATACCTGCTAAAGAATTTTCGCGCATAGAGGAGCAGCTTTTCAGGTTTCGCGGCTTTTCGGTGGAACGGCGCAGCATACGCCGTTACGTTTACGGAATAGGAGCACACATACTTGGAGATGTGGGTGAGGTTTCGCAAAACGACATAGACGAAAACCCTTACTACCAACCCGGAGACTACATTGGCAAAATAGGCGTGGAGCGTTCGTATGAAGACCAGCTGCGCGGCGAGAAAGGCATGGAGATATTTCTGCGCGATGTTCACGGCAGGATAAAGGGGCGGTATCAGGGCGGCAAGTTCGACCGTCGCCCGCTGCCGGGCAAAAATCTGAAGTTAAGCATAGATGCCGACCTTCAGGCCCTCGGCGAAAGAATCATGGAGGGGAAAATAGGCAGCATCGTGGCCATAGAACCTAAAACCGGCGAAATCCTATGTATGGTGTCATCACCGTCATACGATCCGCGGCTGCTCATAGGCCGCCAGCGGGGCAAAAATCAAAAAATGTTGCAGCTCAACCCGCGCAAGCCGCTGCTTAACCGTGCCATCAGCGGTCAATATCCGCCGGGGTCCACATTCAAGCCCACCCAGGCCCTTACATTCTTGCAGGAAGGCATTATCGGTCCGGGAACAATGTTCGCCTGCCACCACGGGCTCACCATAGGCCGCTTCCACCAGGCATGCCACAGCCACGCCTCGCCACTGTCTCTCATACCGGCAATAGCCACATCGTGCAACGCATACTTCTCGTGGGGATTCTACTACATGATGAAAAACCGCAGCAAATACCGCAGCACAAGCGAGGCCTTCACACGTTGGAAAGACTACATGGTATCGATGGGCTACGGATACAAGCTCGGAGTTGACATGCCGGGCGAAAGGCGCGGAATGATACCCAACTCAGAATACTACGACAAGCATTACCACAAACGCTGGAACGGCGTTACAATAATAAGCGATGCCATCGGACAGGGCGAGGTCAACGCCACACCGCTACAGATAGCCAACCTTGCCGCCACTATTGCCAACAGGGGATACTTCATAACCCCACACATTGTGAGCCGTGTGGAGGGCGGGCACATAAACAGCCTATACCACACCAAGCGATACACAATGGTGGAGCGGCGTTTCTACAACTATGTTGTGGCGGGCATGCGCAAGGCCGTGCTTGGCGGCACATGCACCGCAGCAAACCTGCCCGGAATTGAAGTGTGCGGAAAAACCGGCACGGCGCAAAACCGCGGACAGGACCACTCGGCGTTCATAGGCTTCGCCCCAATGAACAACCCCAAGATAGCCATTGCCGTTTATGTGGAAAACGGCGGCTTCGGGGCGCACTTCGGTGTACCGATAGGAGCGGTAATGATAGAACAATACCTAAACGGAAAACTCTCGCCACGCGGGCAGGCTGTGGCCAACGAGTTCCAGCACAAGCACCTTTTCTATGGAAACAGAGAACGTTAAGCAGCCATCGCTGCTCAGACAGCTCGACTGGGTTACAATTGCAATATTCACCGCTCTTATCATAATGGGGTGGTTCAGCGTATGCGGCGCAAGCTACGAATACGGTCAGCCCGACTTTTTCAACCCCGCCCTGCGCTCGGGAAAGCAGCTTATATGGATAGGCTGCTCACTGCTTGTGGCTTTCGTGATACTAATGCTCGACGACAAAGTGTTCGACACCTTTGCCTACGTTATATATATAGCCTTCATGGGGCTGCTGCTCGTAACCCCTTTCATTGCCACAGACATAAAGGGCTCATACTCGTGGATTAAACTCGGCAGCCTTAGCATACAGCCCGCTGAATTCGCCAAATGCGCCACGGCACTCGCCCTCGCCAAGTTCATGGGGCATTACGGCTACGACATACACCGTCCAAAGACATTTGCCGCCACCCTGGGGCTGATACTGCTGCCTATGGCACTTATAGTAATGCAGCGCGAAACCGGCTCGGCTCTCGTGTACACGGCGTTCTTTCTGGTGCTCTACCGCGAGGGAATGAACGGCAGCATACTATTCGCAGGATTCGCCGCCGTGGCCTATTTTGTGGTGGGCCTTAAATTCAACGACATTCTCGTAAACGGCACACACACCTCGGTAAGCGAATTCTCGGTGCTGTTGATGATATGGCTTTTCACATCGGCCATGACATACGTATTCTCAACAAACCATGCCCACGTGCTTAGGGCCGGCGGCTTGGGTGGCGGAGCAATACTGCTGAGCTATCTGTTCTCGCGCTTTGTTATACCGTTCAACGTGGGCTACGCCATACTCGCAGTGATAGCCGCCGTGATAATTTACCTGCTCGTGCAGGCTGCCGCACACAAACGCGCTAAATTTCTGTACATTGCCCTGTTTGCCGGAGCCTCGCTGGCATTTTTCTTCTCGACCGACTACGTTATGAACAACATGCTCGAACCCCACCAGCAGCAGCGCGTCAAAGTGCTTCTCGGCATAGAGCAGGACCTTAGCGGGGCGGGATACAACGTAAACCAAAGCAAGATAGCAATAGGCTCGGGCGGCATGCTGGGCAAAGGCTTCCTTAACGGCACACAAACAAAGCTGAAATATGTGCCAGAACAGGACACCGACTTCATTTTCTGCACCATAGGCGAGGAAAAAGGCTTCCTGGGCGCAACCGTGGTGCTAACACTCTACCTCGCACTCATATTGCGGCTGATAGTGCTTGCCGAACGCCAAAGCTTCGCTTTCGGGCGAATATTCGGATATTGCGTTATGAGCATATTCTTATTCCACGTGTTCATTAACGTGGGCATGGTAATAGGCCTGACCCCGGTTATAGGCATACCACTGCCGTTCTTCAGTTACGGCGGCTCGTCGCTTTGGGGCTTCACAATATTACTGTTCATTTTCCTGCGCATAGACGCGGCAAGAAAAACATGACAACTCCGAAAAAAAACGAAAAAAAATCATGCAACATGCCGCCAAACTGAAACAGCATGGGACATTGGAAAAACAATGTCCTATGTAGAAAAAACTACATCAGACATAGAAAAAACCACATCAGACATTTTTTCGCCCACTTCAACGCTCTGCAAAACAACAACATACAAAAACATAACGAAATCAAACCAAATAACTGTGAACCAGGTAATTGCAAAAACCTGCGCAAATGCTACCGCAACACCATGCCGCACCACGAAAAAAACCGCAAAAACAGCCCGGCATACAAAAATAACCTCAATGGTTAAACTTTCCCGCGCCTGCGCCGTCAAAATAATGACAGTCCCAAATTCGGTGGAAAGCCCTCTTATCACGCAATAAACATATAATCACATGAAGAAACTACTAACGTTGTCCCTTTTTGCCGGCCTGCCGTTCGCTGCGGTCATGGCACAATTCACCTTATCGGGAAAAGTTGTACAAAAGGCGGGCGGCACACCCATAGAGCTTGCAACCATACAACTGCTCAACAAAGACTCATCCTACGTAAACGGCGTAAGCTCGCAAAAAAACGGCAACTTCTCGCTGGGCGTGAAAAAAGCAGGAAACTATATAGTCAAAGTATCATTCATAGGCTTCAACCCCGAATACCGCAACGCAACACTAAACGATAAAACCCCTCGTGCAAGGCTCGGCACCATACAGCTCGGCACAAGCGAAGTAGCCCTTAAAGGAGCCACTGTTACGGTTAAAGCGGCAAAAGTGGAAATGAAGTCCGACACGTTCCAATACAACGCCTCGGCATACAGGGTTCCCGTGGGCTCCACGCTCGAAAACCTCGTAGAGCAGCTTCCGGGGGCAGAAGTGGACGATGACGGCTCCATAAAGATAAACGGAAAATCCGTGAGCCAGATACTCGTAAACGGAAAGGACTTTTTCAAAGGCGACACAAAAATTGCCATGAAAAACCTGCCCACCGAACTTGTGTCTAACATTAAATCATACGAAAAGAAAAGCGACTATACCAAGCAAACCGGCATTGACGACGGCAACGAGGAAACCGTTCTCGACATAGGTCTGAAAAAAGAACTCAAAGAAAGCTGGGTGAGCAACGCCTCGCTCGGCTACGGAAGCAAAGACCGATACACCGGCGACTTATTCGTTAACCGCTACACCGACCACGACCGCCAGACAATATTCGGCAACGCCAACAACACCGGCGACCGCCATTTCGGTCCGGGACGCGGCGGAGGCAGCGGACTGAGCGCCAACAAAAGTGCCGGATTCGATGCAGGATGGGATAACGGCAAGAAAGAGGACGAGGCAGGGCGGCTGGAAATAAACGGCAACCTGCGTTGGAGCCACAACGCAACCGACCGCCAAACGCGCTCAAACTCCGAAACATTCCTAAACTCCGCAAGCTCATCTTCATATTCCAACTCCCGCAGCCGCGACTACAGCCACTCTTCGAATTTCAACACGGGAATGTGGCTTAGGTGGAAGCCCGACTCGCTCACCACCGTTATGTTCTCGCCCAACTACTCATACAGCGAGTCGAACAGCTGGAGCCAAAGTCGCACAGCAACATTCAACAACGACCCTTACGCAATAAGCGGCATAACCGACCCGCTTGGCACCATGTTCTCCGACACAGCATCGGTGCTTAAAAACATAGCCGTGAACACAAACCACCGCATAAACACAGGCAGCAGTTCAAGCAACTCGGCAAATTATTGGGCAATGGTGGTGAGAAGGCTAAACAGCAAAGGACGCAACATATCCATAAGCTCATCGGGAAACTGGAGCAATTCAAAAAGCAAAAACTTCTCGCGCTCCGACATAAACTACTTCCAAAACAGTGCGGCAAATCGCAACACATTCACAAACCAATACAGCAACAACCCCTCGAAAAACTGGGGAGTCAGCGGCAGACTCAGCTACAGCGAGCCTATAGTGAAGAACCTCTTTGCGCAGGCAAGCTACGAATACGGCTACTCTTACTCAAACTCCGACCGCTCGCTCTACCAACTCGACTCCCTGCAAGACTGGCGCGACATGTACGCACCCGCTATAGGCACACTCCCCACCGATGCCGACTCACTGCGCATGACGCTAAACATGAGAAACAGCCAATATGCCACATACAAGAACTACACACACAAAATGTCGGTTGGCGTGAGATACAATACAAAGAACCTGCAATTCCACGCCGCAGTTGACCTTGAACCAAGGGAAACAAAGCTGGAATACCTTAAAGACAAACTCGACACAACCGTAACGCGCAACGTATTCAACGTGTCGCCGAACGTGCGCCTGCGATACAAACTGTCTAACACCTCGGAAATGAACGTACGCTACCGAGGCTCATCATCGCAACCCTCGATGACCAACCTTCTGGATGTTACCGACGACTCCAACCCCCTGTACATATCAAAAGGAAACCCCGGTCTGAAACCATCGTGGAACAACTACCTCGAAATTTTCTACAACAACTACATCATCAAGACGCAAACAGGCTGGATGACGCGCCTCACATTCAACCAAACATCAAACAGCATAAGCAACGCGATGCACTATGACGAAAGCACCGGTGTAAGAACAACACGCCCCGAAAACATAAACGGAAATTGGAATACCGACGGCGATCTTATGTTCAACACCTCGTTCGGCAAAAGCAAGAGCTGGACAATAGGCTCGTTCACCGGCTACTCTTACTCAAACAGCGTGGGCTACGTAAGCACCGGCAACGACAACACAAACCGCAAAAACACCACAAAGAACCTCAGACTGCGCGAAAACATGCGACTAACTTTCCGCACAGGGCTTTTCGAATTCGGCGCAAGGGGCGGACTAACCTATCAACACGCCAAAAACAAACTACAGGCAAACGCCAACCTCGACACATGGAACTTCAACTACGGCGGAGAACTCAACGTTACACTGCCATGGAACATGCAACTTTCTACCGACATACGAATGAACTCGCGCAGAGGCTACGCCGACAACTCAATGAACACAAACGAGCTTATATGGAACGCACAAATTGCGCAAAGTTTCTTCAAGGGAAATGCAGCAACCCTTTCTCTGCAATTCTATGACATACTCCACAACCAAAGCAACGTGTCGCGCTCAATAACGGCGCAAATGCGTTCTGACTCTTGGAACAACAGCATAAACTCATACTTAATGCTTAACTTCATATACAGGCTCAACATTTTCGGCGGCAAAAACAACGCCGGCGGCGATGAAGGCGGCCCGAGGTTTGGCGGATCCGGCAGAGGGCCTGGAAGAATCGGACCGGGAAGGGGCGGTTTCGGAAGACCGGGCGGAAGAAGATAATCAACATATAAATAATTTTGATTGCAGCGGGAAGCGTATGTTTCTCGCTGCAATTTTCTTTTTTCTCATGAAAGGGCGGCATTTTTTACAATTTTTGCATCTGAAAAAGATTTTATTGCCTATATTTGCATTGCAGCCCGCAACAAAAGCCAATAACTAAATCATGAAAACAAAATGCAGGCTGCAAGTATTTGGAATTTAAACTTCCTTTCATAGCAATTTTTTTTGAAGACGAGATGCCGGCAGTTGTGAAACCGCCGGCATTTTTCAGACACGGCAAATTATCACTTTTTTCATATCTTTGCAAAACAAGCAAGCACAATGACAGCCTACATTATTTTCAGGGTTATAACGCTGCTATACTTTATGGTTGTGGCAGCCACAATCGTTGTGGTAATTCTCGAAAAGCGCCAGCCGGTAAAGACCATGGCCTGGACATTGGTGCTTATAGCCCTCCCGGTGGCGGGAATACTGCTGTTCTATTTCTTTGGGCAGGACATACGCAAGGAGCGCCGTTTGCAGCGCAGGGAAATAAACCAAATGAAGCGCAAGCTCCTGGCAAGCTACCTGCCCCACGACAAAGCCCAAGTGCCGCAAGCCTACAAACCGCTTGCCAATTTCTTTCTTAGGCGAAACTATGCCCCACCGTTCTATCTTGGCCATGTAGCGATTTTCCAAAGCGGCAAAGAAAAAATGCTGTCGCTGCTCAGAGACATATCCGCCGCCAAGCACCACATAAACCTTGAGTATTTCATCTTCGAGGGCGATGCGCTCGGAAGGCTCGTTGCCGATTTCCTGAAAGACGCCGTGAGGCGCGGGGTAAAAGTAAGACTCCTTTACGATGATGTGGGCTGCTGGTCGGTAAAAAACAAATTCTACAACAACCTGTGCGAAGCGGGAATAGAAGTAAGAAGCTTCATGCCGGTAAGGTTCGCCCGCCTCACACGCCGAGTGAACTACCGTAATCACCGTAAAATAGCCGTTATAGACGGCAGCGTTGGCTATATAGGCGGAATGAACATAGCTTTGAGATACCTTTACGGCAAAAGCGGTGAGGGATGGAAAGACCTGCACCTAAGGCTTACAGGCAACGCCGTTTACGGACTGCAACAAACTTTTGTGGCCGACTGGTTTTACAACTGCAATGACATGCTCAACCCCCAAGGCCTGTATCCCAAAGCGGGAAGCGGCGATGAAAATGCGGGAAGCCTGCAAATAGTTACGGCATCCCCCGCATCGGAGCTGCCTTACATTATGGACGGATTTGTATGGGCCATAATGAACGCCAAGAAATATTTCTACCTAACCACGCCCTATCTCATGCCCACGGAGCAAGTGCTCAACGCCATACAGGTGGCGGCAAGCTCGGGAATAGACGTCAGAATTATGGTTCCGGCAAAGTCGGAGCATTTTTGGATTAAGACCGCCAACGAATCATACTACGGCGATGTGCTGAAAGCCGGAGCAAAGGTTTACGCCTACGGTCCGGGATTTCTTCACTCGAAATATTTCGTTTGCGATGACACACTGTGCACCGTAGGCTCAACCAACACCGACTTTCGCAGCTTCGAGGACAACTTCGAGGCCAACGCATTTATTTATGACGAAAAATTAGCCTCCACTCTTAAAAACATTTTCGAGAACGACCTGCAGTCGTGTGAGTTCATAAGCTGGAGGCGTTGGAAAAAGCGCAGTAGAATTCAGAAAACCGCAGAAAGCTTCGTAAGGATAGTGTCGCCGCTGTTGTAACCATTCCAAATACTAAACAAAAAGCAACAGCAAAAGCACCGTTTAAGAGCCAACAGCAACCCGTTGCACCCGGAAACGCGGCGTTTTATGCAACCCCTTGTATTACAGCCAATCACCGTTGTTTCAAAATTTTACTTCAATATTATGTTTCACGGCATATTGCAAGGAGCCAAAACTATGTCTGAAGAAATTTTTTCTACATAGGACATGGTTTTTCTTATGTACCATGCAGTTTTTGCGGTGTTCGAGTATTTGCAATTATGCTAACGCATAACTGCGCAACATACCAACGTCAGAATTCCTCTTCGGGTTCTTCGCCACACTCGTCCGAATCGGCGGTTTTCCCTGTGTCGTCCGCCGCCTCTTTTTGTCCTTTAAGCGGTGTAAACGAGCCGAACTGCGCCGCACGTCCCTGCATAGGCATCGGCGGGTGCTTTGCCGACACATGGTGCGGAAGGTTGATTATTTCGTCATACTTGCCACTCATGCCTTGTGTCCCCCTATCTGCGCGTTCCGCTCTATTGCCGTAGCCCCCTCGTCGAAATCAAGTCCCTTAAGCAGCGCGTTATTGCCGTATGCTTTCCTTATGCGCAGCACAGCCTCCTGCACTCTTCTTTCCTTTTCAAGGGCGGCTTTCTCTTTTTCCCTTTCCGCAACCACGGCATCATAATCGGTAAAAAGGTCAAGCTCCAGCGGCTTCTCCTTTTTGGCCTCTCTACAGTTCTCGTTCACCACACGCCCCGCCGTGATGTTAATGCGCCTTACAAGGAAAGCCGGATTTACAATGCGGTCAAACAGTTTTGCAACCGCTTCGGTTATGAGTCTTGCCGATGACGTGTAACACTCCGGCCTCTCCGTTCCGTGTGCGGGTTTGGGCACTTTGCGCCCATAACGGTCGAACGAAACGATTTTACAGTATCTTGCCGCTTGTGAGGCATTCGTAAAACTCTCGGTATCATAGTCTACCGTAAGCACAATCTGGTTTGTAACCAAACGTTTGTCGAGCAGTTCGAGCGCTATTCCCTGCGCCATTTCTCTTGCCACAACTCTGGCTTTTTTGAAAGTGTAGGGGCATTTCAGCACCTGCCCCCTGCTCATGGAATTGGTCTCGGGCTTGTAGGCCTTTATGGCTTCTATCGTACACGGCTCCCAACCCCAGGCATGGTCGATAAGCAGCTCGGCGCCTACACCGAAAAGCCTGTAAAGCAGTTCCTCGTTCCTCTGCGATTGCAAAGCCACATCGCCCATTGTGAATATGCCATACATTTCGAGCTTTTGGGCGGTTCCCTTTCCAACGCGCCAAAAATCGGTGATAGGTCTGTGGTCCCACAGCGTGCGCCTGTAACTCATCTCGTCAAGTTCGGCAATGCGCACGCCATCCTTGTCGGCAGGCATGTGCTTTGCCACAATGTCCATGGCCACTTTGCAAAGATATAGGTTCGTACCAATCCCTGCCGTGGCAGTTATGCCGGTGGTTGCAAGCACATCGCGCACCATGGTCATTGCAAGCTCGCGCGCCGTCATGCCGTATGTGCGCAAATAAGCCGTGGCATCTATAAAAACCTCATCAATCGAATAAACGTGCATGTCCTCGGGAGCTACGTATTTCAAGTATACAGAACGCACCTTTGCGCTGCATTCCATGTAACGCCGCATTCGCGGCGGGGCTACTATATAGTCAAGTTCCAGCTCGGGGTTGGTTTTCAGCTCCGTGTCGTCATACGACTTTCCCACAAAGTGCCGCCCGCCGTTGCCAAACATGCGCTCGCAGTTCACCGCCCTCACACGTCTCACCACCTCGAACAGTCTTGCCCGCCCGCCTATGCCATAAGCCTTGAGCGATGGCGACACTGCAAGACAGATGGTCTTTTCCGTGCGCCCCAAGTCGGCAACCACAAGATTAGTGGTGAGCGGATTAAGGTTTCTCTCCACACACTCCACCGAAGCGAAAAACGACTTCAAATCAATGGCTATATACACCCTTTGCAGCCCTGCATTCATATTTTTAAAATGAATGTCCGCATGTTGCCAATCAATAGATTCTATGTTTAAACCCAGCCCTATACGTACATGCGCAAAGTTCGAGCCTGTCAAAGAGGCTGAAACCGAAATACCTTCGGTTGAACTTGTAGCAGAACTCGTTAAGATACAGCTGGAGGAACTCGGCTTTTATGTCATGGTAGGTGTCAAGTATGCTCCTTTTGGCGTTGCTTATGGCAATATGTACCCAAGGCAGGACTTTCCCCACATCCTTTTTGTCATTCATGACCACTGTCTGGTGGGAGGCAGCCGCTCCGTCCTTTTCCATGGAGGCATAGCTACTGTACCCATCCGTGGTCACCGAGGCGTTACCGTCAGTCCCCTGGCTGATTTTTCCGATAAGTGTGGAAGCCTTGAAATCATCGATGACTTGCATCTTTATATGCCCGACAGCCTTGGACGTACTGTACTTCTTGACCGTGGCAGTCTTTGGCCGGCTGCTTTCCGCCATGACGATGACGGAAGTCTTGCGCTGGCTTCCACGGCCACGCTTCAGCGGACAGTCCTTCTGATCCTCAGGCGTTTCGGTGGAGAAGAAGCCCTCGTCCACCTCCAGTCCGCCTTTGAGGCGGTAGAGGCTGTCACGCCTGCCCATCACGTCACGCAGCTTGTGAGCCATTTCCCATACCGGCTGGTAACGCTTGCGCCCAAGCTGACGCTGTATCTCCTTGGCCGATATGGCGCGCTTGGTCGCAGTCAGGAGGAACATACAAGCAAACCAGTCAAGCACCGGCAGATGGCTGCCTTGCATGACCGTACCAGAACGAAGCTGCATCTCATGTCCGCAATCCTTGCACGTCCAGGACTTGTGGCTCGGATTCCAGCTAAGGCGCAAACCGCCACATTGGCTACAGAACAAACCGTGGCGTTCACGGAATTGACGCAACGCCGACTCGCACGATGCCTCGTCTGGATATTGACGGTAAAAATCAAGAAGGTTCATGACTCTATATGTTTTTATTCTATTTCTTATCACTGCATAAAACGTTCCAAAGCATGCCTTGGAGACAAACTGACTGTTTAAACTTGGCTAATTTGGGAACATGCGGACATTCATTATTTTTAATTCTAACGCTCCAGCCACCTGCGCCTTTCGTCGGCATTCATCCTTTCTATGGCGTATCTCAGCGTGGTTCGTGGCATTTCACGGCTGTGAGCCTCCAAATATCCGCGCAAAACGTCTATATTCCTCTTTCCTACCTCGCGCAGCATCCACCCCACTGCCTTGTGAATTAAATCGTGGGTATGACCCAGCAAACTTGTGGCAATCCGCAGAGTGTCGGCGTATTGTTTTTCCCTTATAAGTGCCAGCGTTGAAACAATAGCCATTCGCTGTTTCCACAAGCTATCGCTTGCGGCAAAGTTGTCAAGAATAGTGCGCGACGGCATCGTGCCATTTTCTTGCGGGCAAAGCAACCATGCCCCCAGTGTGTGCACGCACGAAAGGTCAACCAAGTCCCAGTTGTTGGCACGGCAGGCATGGGCAATGTAAAAGCGCACTATTTCCGTTCTGCGTGCTGCATCGCCGGCACTGTTGCGGCGCGACGGCAGGGCGCGTTTCATCTCCTCCACGAGCAGCAGTAAGGCGCAAAGCCTCACCTCGTGCCAATCCGAGCGCAGGAGCTTTTCGATTTCGCAAAGCCCCACACGTCCCCGCGCCTCTTTTGCCACGGCACGCACCTGCGGCACCCTTATTCCGAGAAACCTGTCGCCCTCGCCATATTCTCCCTTGCCCGTCTTGAAAAAACGCGCCAGTATGCGCCCCTGCGCCTCATCGCGCATGGCGGCCAAAGTCTCGATTATGTCGCAAGCCGTAATCATTTTCGTTTAACAAACTTATTGCATACCGCACTGCGGCGCCGTGCAAAGATAACGCTTTCGCCCCACTTGAAAAACGCATTTGTTTTTCTGCGTGTTGCAAAGGGGCGAAAAAAGGTCTGATGTAGTTTGAATTACATCAGACATAATTTTTTCTACATAGGACATAGTTTTTCCTATGCCCTATGTAGTTTTTCTTATATCCGGTGAGGAAACTGTTTTGGGATTATTGTCGCTTGGATACTCAGAAAACAAAAAGCCGCAGCCTTGGCGAAAATGCCAAGGCTGCGGTTGCCTTACTTTGCGTGGGCTTTGCTCTTTCGCCATGCCCCCGCCTATATGTTTGCCGGAGGTTTTACTCCTGCGTGTCGTTGTTCCGGGACTCTGCGCCTTCGTTGCCCTTGCGCTCTGAACGCTCTGTGTGCTCGTGGCGCGGGCCGTTGTGGCGTTCGCGGCGGTCGTTGCCATCGCGGCGTTCCCCCCTCGGTTCGCGGCGCGGGCGGCGTGCCGGACGCTCTTCGTAGCCTTCGGGCTTTTCGAGCAGTGCGCGGTGGGAAAGACGGAACTTGCCTGTCTTTGAGTCTATGTCGAGAAGTTTCACGCTAATCTTGTCGCCCTCGTGTATGCCTGCGTCTTCAACGTTGTCGAAGCGTTTCCAGTCGAGCTCGCTTATGTGCAGCAGTCCTTCCTTGCCCGGCATGAACTCAACGAAGCAACCGTAGGGCATTATGCTCACAACTTTCGCCTCGTAGGTTTCGCCAACTTCGGGAATGGCAACGATTGCGCGGATTTTCGCAACCGCAGCGTCTATGCTCTCCTTGTTGGGGGCCGAAACTTGAACCTTGCCCACGCCATCGGTCTCTTCGATGGTGATGGTTGCACCTGTCTCTTCCTGCATTCCCTGGATTATCTTTCCGCCCGGGCCTATCACAGCGCCGATGTACTCCTTGGGAATGTCGAACGCCTCGATGCGCGGAACCTGCGGCTTGAAGTCGGCACGCGGCTTGTCGAGAACCTTGAGCATTTCGCCCAACACATGTTCGCGTGCGTCCTTGGCCTGCATGAGTGCCTTTTCAAGTATTTCGTATGAAAGTCCGTCACATTTTATGTCCATCTGTGTTGCGGTGAGACCGTTTGGCGTGCCTGTGGTCTTGAAGTCCATGTCGCCAAGGTGGTCCTCATCGCCGAGAATATCGCTAAGCACGGCGTATTTCTCCTCGCCGGGGTTCTTGATGAGACCCATTGAAATTCCCGAAACGGGGTTCTTCAAAGGAACGCCCGCATCCATCAGCGCCAAACAGCCGGCGCAAACGGTTGCCATCGAAGACGAGCCGTTGGATTCGAGTATGTCGCTCACCACACGCACGGTGTAAGGGAAATCATCGGGTATCTGGCCTTTCAAACCGCGCCATGCAAGGTGTCCATGTCCTATTTCGCGGCGGCCTGTGCCCCTTTGCGCCTTTGCTTCGCCTGTGGAATAGGGCGGGAAGTTGTAGTGCAGCAGAAAACGCTGCATGCTCTGGTCGAGCACCTCGTCAATCATTTTCTCGTCGAGCTTTGTGCCGAGTGTACATGTTGCGAGAGCCTGTGTTTCTCCGCGTGTGAAAATTGCCGAGCCGTGGGGCGCGGGAAGCGGACTTACCTCGCACCAAATGGGGCGTATGTCTGTGTATCCGCGACCATCGAGACGGCGTTTTTCGTCAAGAACGCAGCGGCGCATCGCATCGCGCTCCACATCGTAGTAGTAGCGGTCGATAAGCGCATTCTTTGCTTCGAGCTCGTCCTCGCCAAGGTCGGTGTGCGCAGCCGCATATGCTTCCTTGAAGTCCTCGCGTATTTGCGTGAATGCGTCTTCGCGTGCGTGCTTGTCGCGGTTTCCTTCAAGAGTAATCTGATATGCCTTGTCGTAGCAGGCTTTGCGCACCTCCTCGCGCAGCTCCTCGTCATTATCTTCGTGGCAGTATTCACGCTTTTTGTCGGTGCCGAGTTCCTTTGCCAGCTCCTTTTGCAGGCGGCACATGGGCTTGATAGCCTCGTGTGCGGCCTTGAGCGCGCCGATGAGGTCTTGCTCGGAAACTTCGTTCATTTCGCCTTCCACCATCACGATGTTTTCTTCGGTTGCTCCCACCATGATGTCCATGTCGGCGTTCTTCATCTGCTCGTATGTGGGGTCTATCACGTATTCGCCGTTTATGCGTGCCACGCGAACCTCCGAAATCGGGGCTTCAAAGGGAATGTCGGAGCAGGCAAGTGCAGCCGATGCGGCAAAGCCTGCAAGTGCGTCGGGAATGTCTACTCCATCGGCTGAGAATAACATTATGTTTACGTAAACTTCGGCATGATAGTCAGAGGGGAACAGAGGACGGAGCGCGCGGTCAACGAGGCGGCTCGTCAGTATCTCATAGTCCGAGGGCCTTCCCTCACGTTTTGTAAACCCTCCCGGGAAGCGTCCTGCTGCTGAGTAGCGTTCCCTATAATCGCACTGCAATGGCATGAAATCCGTACCGGGCACTGCGTCTTGTGCGGCGCAGACTGTTGCGAGGAGCATTGTGTCGCCCATTCTGAGCATCACCGCGCCGTCGGCCTGCTTCGCCAATTTTCCTGTTTCGATGCTTATTTCCCGTCCGTCGGGAAGCGAAACAGTTTTCTTGATAACATTCATCTGAAAATCTTCTTTTATTGTTTTCTTCTTGCGTCTTATAATTCCTACATCGTAAAAACGCACAAATTTAGCAATTTATTCCCGTAAAGCCTTGGTAAAATGTTGAAATAACGGCGGTTTTTCTTTTTTGCCCTGCATTTTAATGCAAAACAGCCAGGAACCGTGGCTTTTTGCAATTGCTTTTTGTTGTTTTACAGGGTGTTCACAACGGTTATTTCAGGAACACTCCCGGGCGGTATTCCATGAGTTTGAAGATGTATTTGCACGACATTACGCACCAGTTGGTGTGTATGCCGTTTTCCCGGCATGCCCTTGTGTCTTCCCTAAGCAGCGTTGCGCGGCTGGCTATGTTGCGTGTGCTTGCGCCGCCCATTCTCATGGTTACGAAGTCGAGCGATATGTAGTGTGTGGCAATGCCGAAGGTGTGGAACATTCTCACTACCATTTCAAAGTCGGAGCCTATTTTGTAGTCGGTCTTGTATAGTCCCACGCGGGCGAACACTTCGCGGCGCACGTAGAGCGACGGGTGGGCGGGCATAAAGCCGAAGCGTAGCATGAATTTGCGAAACAGGCGCGAGCTGTAATATCTCACAACCACTCCCGGGCGTTTGTCGCGTATGAAGTGTACATCGCCGTAAACCACATCGGCTTCGGGTGGGAAAGCCTTTACCATTTTCTCAATCACATCGGCTGAGGTGAAATAGTCGTCAGAGTTGAGTATGCCCACTATGTTGCCAGTTGCCATGCGTATGCCCTTGTTCATGGCATCGTATATTCCGTTGTCTTTTTCGCTCACCACCCTAATGCGCCCGCCGAACTTGGGGGCGTAGTTGTTTACAATGTCCATTGTGCCATCGTGCGAGCGACCGTCAACCACTATGTACTCGATGTCGGGGTATGTTTGGGCGAGGACAGACTCAAGCGTGTCGGCTATTGTGCCGGCGCTGTTGAAGGTGGCTGTTATTATGGATACTTTCATCTTGGACTATATATTTATAAACAGTGTCTTTGGCTGATTATTGTATGGGGAGCGGATGTTTTTTCGCTGCGCTTGCACTCCCAGGTGTTTCACGGCAAAAAAATGCAGGATATGCGCCATAACAATGGTGCGTATCCTGCTGTGAGTCAGGTATCGGCGTTCAGGCTTTCTGAGCAAGGGGTGCCGCCTGTACGTATGTACGCGCGGAGAGTTCCTTGTCGAGCATGTAAAGTCCGTAGCCGTTGTCCTTTATCATTCTCAGGTTGTCGATTATGTTCTGAGCGTTCTCTTCTTCCTCAACCTGCTCGTCAACAAACCATTTCAGCATGCTTTGCGTGGCGTAGTCGTTTTCGGCCGTGGTTAAGGCGAAGAGGTTGTTTATAAGCCCTGTTACTTTATGTTCATGAGCCAGCGCGCTTTCGTATACATCGAGCGGCGACTTCCATTCGGTAGGCACGGCGGCAATGGCTTTCAGCTCCACACGCCCGCCGCGCTGTATTATGTAGTTGAACAGGATTTTGGCATGGTCTTGTTCCTCTTGAAATTGAACCTCGAACCAGTGTCCCATTCCTTGGTTGCCGTTGGCGTGGCAGTAGGCCGCCATTGACATATAAAGGTATGCCGACCACATTTCGGCATTTAACTGGGCGTTGAGAGCCTCTTCGATTTTTTTGCTAAGCATAATGTTTTGTCTTTTGTTGTTCTTTACTTTACTACGAGCAAATTCCATGCCAGTGTCAAAGTTGCCGTTTTTTTGTTTTGCGAAGAAAATCACAGCCTTTGCAGCCGGGGTGAAAACTGCATGGGACAGGGGAAAAACTATGTCTGATGTAATTTTTCCTACATCAGAGATAATTCAAATTATATCAGACCTTTTTTCGCCAATGGCAAACCTGTTAAAAACAAGAAGTTATACTGTCTAATCAAAACCGGGGCAATTCTTTGCAAACCAACGGATTGCCGAAAAACAACGGCATCTGCCGCAAAACTCGCGTTGGTCAGCGTTTCCTTGACAGTATGTCGTCGAAAAAGTCGGTCATTATCTTTATTTGCGGGCGGGCGTAGCGGTCGAATGTCTCCTGCGAGCGGGGGTCGTGCCGCCAGTCGAAAAACGCGTGCCCTATTCCGCCCACTTGCAGGTATTTCACCTCCTGCCCGGCTTCGGTCATGGCCTGGCAGTATTCCTGCATATCCGCGTCCTTTATGAGGCCGTCCTGCGTGCCGCGTATTATGAGCTGCGGCACTTTGCGCTCCGAAGCCTTGGGTATGAGGCATATCGGCGTAACGTGGCGGGATTTTCCGCTTTCGCCCTTGTAGAACATTCTGAACACGTTTTCGGTCAGCACGGGATAGGTGGGGACTGCCCCGAGCAGCGACTTGCATATTTCGCCGCGCACCTGCGCCGTGGTCTTGCCCTTGGGAATGTATGTGGGCTTGAACTCGAACACACCGGGCGTGCGCCCGAAACCGCCATCGCCTATGAAGTCGGCGAAATTTGCCGCCGAGGCCGACAGGTGTCCGCCCGCGCTGTCGCCGGTAACGAACAGCCTTGCCGCGTCCCCGCCATATTCTGCGGCGTGTTCCATGATGTGGGCAATCGCTCCGTAAACGTCCTCTATGATTTGGTACATATCCACTGGAACGCCAGGCCCGTCGCCGTTGCCGAGAAACCTGTAGTCTATGCTGAACACCACATACTTGCCTGTCATGGCAAGCTCCCTGCCCATGCCGCGCATGATGTCCTCGGTGTTCATGAGCCAGCCGCCTCCGTGAATTATCACCACGCACGGGAGCTTTTTCGCCTTCCTCGGGGCGAACACATCGTATTTGAGAACCTTGTTCCCGGGGCGGGCGTAGGTTACGTTGTTGGTTATCCTTATCTTTGAGAAAGTTTCCTGCGGCAGGAACGACGCGCCAACCTCCATGCCCTTGTCGGCCACGAGCAGGCTTTCCGGGGCGCAGCATTCGTTGTAGTGTTTGTAGGGCGCGGTTGCGGCGGCGAATATCCCGTCGAGCATATAGCCCTTTGCAGCGGCGGCGCGTATGGTTAGTTTGCTTCCGCGCTCAACCATGCTGTCGGGCGGAAGCTGGGGCGACACGCTTATTGTACCGTTCTGGGGCGGGATGACTGATATTTTCACCTTGTCCTGCGCCGTGGCGGAGGCGGAAAGGCATAACGCCAAAAGCGCGGTTGCTGTTCTTGCGGGTTTCATGGCTTTGTGCTTTGTTTTTACGGTTGCGCTTATTTTTTCAGGAACGGCTCGGCAATCTCGAAAGCCTCTTTGGTTAGGTAGGGCGCAATGTCTTTGTATGGGATTATGAAGGTGGGGTGCCCTGACGAGTATGGAGCTATTTCGTATTGTTGGTAAACGAACGCTATGCCGTCTTTCATGAAATAGGGGCTTGTGGAGGGCATTGGAATTGTGTCGTGCTCGATGAACAGAAAGTCCGTGAGGTTTTTCTCGTTAATGTTCTTGTCCTGTTTTGACAAACAGTTGAGCAGCCCCTTGCGCAGCAGCGGCTGGAGTTCGGCGGTTTTTGTTGTGTCAACGGGGTAGGCTATGAGGTGTCCGCCGTCTTTCGACAGGGACGCGCCGAAGACGGTCTCGCTTCCGTGCGCCCCGCCAAGGAAGTTGTAGTCGGTTGTCAGGAATGTTACGAAAGTTTCTGTGTCGCACACTTTTTTGATTGCCACATCGTGTATGTAGCCGATAGTGGAAGGCAGCATGGTGTCGGTTTTGCGCATTTGGGAGATTTCCTTTTGATACTCCTTGCAATAGAACTCGGCAACGGCCTTGCCGTCTTCCTTGTTGCCGCCGAATGTTATGCCGGTTTTGCGGGTCTTTCCGTTTTCGTCAACATCGATGAAGTGTTTGCCCAACACATTATATATATACGCGCGCGCGGAATCGCGGAGTGTTTTGCCGCCGCCAATCGGATAGTCAATCTTTATGTTAGCAATGGCGAGTGTGTCGGATTTGAGGGACAGACTGACGTTGTCGGTGGCAAGAGGACCGCCGTAGTTTTTGCACGAGCCGAGACCTAATGCCGACAGAACTATTGTTGCTACGGCAAGGAGTGTGAATGACACGGATTTTTTCATGAGTTCGCTTTTTTTGTGGGTTGGTATTGTTTGTGGCGAGTGTCAAAGGAATGTTTCGAGGAACTTGAAGTTTTTCTCCTCAGGTGTTATTTTTATTTTGTTTGTTTCGGCCGGTATCAATATGCTTTCGCCTTTTCGCAGCGGCACACAGTTGCCCCATTCATCGCTAAGCGTGGCACTTCCCTCAAAGGCAACGTAAATCACGAAGCTGTCGGTGGCGGAATAGTCGGCATCATATTCTTTTGTAAGGTCGTATATCCTAGTCTTGAACACGCTGCAGTCTATCAGTTTCACCGGCGTGTCGGTTTTCGGTGTGTATTGCGTTCGATAGTTGCTTTCAACCTTAAAGTTTATGGCCTCGGCGGCAAGGTCGGTGTGCAGTTCGCGCAGTTTGCCGTTCTCATCGCGCCGATTGTAGTCGTATATGCGGTAGGTGAGGTCGCTTGTTTGTTGTATTTCAATGAGAAACGTGCCGCTTCCGATGCTGTGAACCCTGCCGGCGGGAATGAAGAAACAGTCGCCGGTGCGTGCCTCGTGGTCTTGCAGCATACCGAGCAGCGTATTGTCCTCGACAGCCTTTTTGTATTCCTCCGGGGAAAGGCTCTTTTCAAACCCGCATATAATGTGTGCCCTGCGGTTTGTTGAAACCACATACCACATTTCGTTCTTTCCGTTTGGAAAGCCGTGCCTGTGTGCCATGGCATCGTTGGGGTGTACCTGCACACTGAGGTCTTTCGATGCATCGATGAATTTTACAAGTATGGGAAACTCGCAGCCGAAGGCTTCGTAGTTTCTTTTCCCCATAAGGCGGTCTTTAAGCAGACTTGTAAGTTCTGACATGGTCATCCCGTTGAACGGTCCTCCGCTCACGGTTGTCTCGTTGCCTTTAACGCCGGAAATCTCCCAACTTTCGCCTATGTGGTCTTGCGTGGCGGGAAGTCCTTTGAAAGGCAGGATTTTATTGCCTCCCCACAGCTTGCGCTTGTAGAGTGGACTGAACTTTATGGGGGCTATATGCCCGTTGCCGGAAGGCTTTTCGGTTTTAGGGTACATTAGAATTTTCTTTAATAGTCTTTCCAGAACCTTGGCGTGAGAAGAATGATAATTGAAAACAGCTCGAGTCGCCCCATAAGCATCAAGAGCGAACTGAGCCACTTTGCCGCCACGGGTATGCTGCTCAACGAAGACAGGCTACCGTATGCGTATCCGATGTCGGGCCCGCAGTTTCCGAGCGATGTCATTGAAATCCCCACGGCATCCATTAGCGGAACGCCCATTACGCATAAGGCAAGAATGCCAATGGCGAGCGTCATAATGTATAGCGTGCCGAATGCGATAAGCGTATGTTCCATTGAGTAGTTCATGGTATGGCCGTTGATGCGTGTGGGAATCACGGCGTTGGGGTGGAGTATGTATTTGAATTCGTTTACGGTGATTTTGAAAAAAGTTACGATCCTTATCATTTTGAATCCTCCGCTTGTAGACCCTGCGCATGCCCCTGCAAACATCAGCATAAGGAGCACTATCCATGTGGCGGGCACCCATTGCATGTAGTTGGCCGACGTAAATCCGGTGCTGGTGCTTATTGACACTACTTGGAACAGGGATTCCCTTACGGAGTCTTGGCAGTTGTAGCCGTTGTAGTGGCAAAGGCAGGCGGCAATAAACGCTGATGCACACAAAATGGAGAGCGTGTATGCCTTAAACTCCGAGTTGTGCACGAACATCGTGAACTTTCTTCTGAAAAATAGCGCGTAGAGCAGCGAAAAGTTTATGCCGGAAAGGAACATGAACACTATCTCGATATATTCTATGGCCGGCGAGTTGAAAAATGCAATGCTTTGCGAGTGGGTTGAGAATCCTCCGGTTGCCGTGGTGGTGAATGCGTGGCATATACTGTCGAACTTTCCCATTCCCGCCATGTATAGCGCAGCGGCGCACATTACGGTGAGAAGCAAATATATCGACCACAGCCAGTGGAGCGTTGTTTTTAGGCGGGGATGGAGCTTGTCTTTGTTCGGACCGGTCATTTCGGCAGCGAAGAGCTTTATCTCGCCCGTGCCGTTTGATGGCAGTATGGCGAGGGTGAAAAGCACAATCCCCAAACCGCCTACCCAGTTTGTAATGGAACGCCAAAACAATATTCCGTGGGGCTGCGAGTCGATGTCGTCAATCATGGTTGCGCCTGTGGTTGTAAAGCCCGACATTGTTTCGAAGAAAGCATCGGAGAGATTAGGCAACGCGCCGCTCAGAATGTAGGGCAGCGTTCCCACAAGGGTGCTTGAGAGCCATGACAATGTAACCACCACAAAACTGTCGTACCTGGTCAGTACCGCCTTTGCTCCGCTTCCCCGGCGGCGCAGCAGCAGCCCGAGTGTTATGGCTATGAGGAATGATATTGCGAAAGCCGTCATGTCGGATTCGCCGTATGCGAGCGACACGAAGAAGCACGCCGCAAACGCTGCGCTTTCTATTAGCAGCAGCGTTCCCATAAGCCGTATGATCAGTTTGGTGTTCACGCTGTTTTATATGAAGTATTTCTCTATTTTTTGGATGTTGCCTATGCAGAACACCACAACTTCATCGCCCTCCTCTATTTGGGTGCTGCCGTTTATGAGCATTCCTTTGCCGTTTCTCACAAGCCCGCCGAGGTTTATGCTTGTAGGCAGGTTGAGGTCTTTAACCGGTTTGCGGGTTACTTTCGAGCCTTTCTTGGCTACAAATTCCGCCACATCGGCGTTTGACACCGTGAGACATTTAACGTTGGTAACGTCGGCGTTGAGCATCATTTGGTATATATGGCTTGCCGCCACAGTTTGCTTGTTTATTATTGTGCCAATGTCAAGGCTTTCCGCCATTGGAATGTAGTCGGTGTTTTCAACAATGGCTATGGTTTTCCTCACTCCCATCCTTTTGGCGGCGAGGCAGCTCAGTATGTTGGATTCCGTGTCGCTTGTGAGCGCTAAGAAGGCTTCCGTGGTGTGCACTCCCTCGCTTTGCAGCAGCGAAATGTCGCTGCCATCCCCATGAATAACCATGGCATGCTTGCTTGTGTCGAGTTGCTCGGTGAGATGTCGGCAGCGTTGCTCATCCTGCTCGATTATTTTCACACGCATATAGTCGGGCATCTGCCGCACAACGCACATGGCCGTATTCCCGCCTCCGCATATTATGGCGTTTCTTACATCGGGGTAGTCGTCCTTGCCGGATATTTCGCGTATGTATGGGATGTATTTTTGCATGGTCATGAAGTAAACCACGTCCTGGCTGTGCAGCTCGTCGTCTCCGTGGGGAATTATGGTTTCCATTCTGCGCTTCACGGCAACTATGTGGTATGGCGCATCGGGACCGCAAAGTTTTTTAAGCGGTATGTTGAGTATTTTCGAGCCTTTCCTCACCTTCACACCTATAAGTACGAGTTCGCCGCCTTTCACCTCCCACCATAGTCTCACCCAGCTGCGCTTCATCGAGTCGGTTATCTCCTGTGCGGCGAGTGCTTCGGGGTATATCATGGAGTTTATGCCAATGCCCTTGAAAAATTCTTTGTATCGCGGGGCTGTGTATTCGTATGAGTCAACCCGCGCCACGGTTTTCTTTGCGCCGAGACTATGGGCGAACATGCAGAACGCTATGTTGCCCGATTCGTGTTCGGTTACCCCGACGGCGAGGTCGGCATCTGCGGCTCCGGCCTCCTCAAGCGCGGCTATAGATGTTGGCGATGCGTTAATAGTCATTAGGTCGAAATCGTTCTGGAGATTTGCCAGCCGTGTTTCGTTGGCATCAATAAGAACTATGTCGTGGTTTTCCCGCGAAAGGAGCTTGGCAAGATGAACGCCCACGGCTCCTGCGCCACCTATGAGTATTTTCATGACAGCGGTTTTAGAATTTCGTCTTTAATGGATTGTTTGTCGAGTCTTGTTTCGCGATAAAGTTCGGCGGGACTTCCGTGCTCCACAAAACGGTCGGGAAGTCCAAGGCTCACCACCTGTGGCGTGTATCCTTTAATTGCGAAATATTCTGTTACTTCCGAGCCGAGGCCGCCTTTTCTCACTCCGTCCTCAACGGTTATCACTCTTTTGAAGTTCGTGCCGGCATAGTCGAGAATCTCCTTGTCGATGGGCTTCAGAAACCTCATGTCGAAATGTGCGGGCGAGATGCTGCCCGGCGTTTCCGTGCATACTTCCTCTATTGCCTTTGCCGCTACCTGCCCCACGGGACCTATTGTCAGCACCGCCACGTCTTTTCCATCGCGCATCTTGCGCCCCTTTCCAACGGTTATCTCCTGCATTTCGCAACGCCAGTCTTTAAGGTTGCCGTTGCCTCGCGGATATCTTATGACAAACACTCCGTGTCCGGGAATTTGTGCCGTGTACATTAGGTTTCTCAGTTCACGCTCGTCATACGGCGATGATATTGTCAGGTTTGGTATGGGGCGCAGGTAGGCAAGGTCGAAAGCCCCGTGGTGTGTTGGTCCGTCATGCCCCACAAGCCCCGCCCTGTCAAGGCACAGACACATGTCAACGTTTAGGATTGCCGCATCGTGTATTATATTGTCGTAGGCTCTTTGTGCAAACGAGGAGTATATGTTGCAGAACGGCATCATGCCGTCTTTGGCAAGTCCTGCCGAGAAAGTAACCGCGTGGCCTTCGGCTATGCCAACGTCAAACACGCGCTCCGGCATGGCTTTCTGCATTATGCACATCGAGCATCCTGTAGGCATGGCGGGGGTTATGCCCACTATGCGGGCGTTGCTGCGTGCAAGCTCAAGCAGTGTCTCGCCAAACACGTCTTGATATTTAGGTCCTTCACCCATGGAATCCTCTTTTATGAATTTTCCTGTGGCGGTGTCAAACTTTCCCGGATAGTGCCACGCTGAAGCCTCGAGCTCGGCCGGGCGGTATCCTTTGCCCTTTATGGTGTGAATGTGCAACAGCTTAGGGCCTTTCATGTCCTTTATCTCGCTCAGTGTGCGCACAAGCTCTATTACATCGTGTCCGTACATCGGACCGAAATACCTTATGTTCAGTCCCTCGAATATGTTTTGCTGGTTGGCTATCAGCGATTTCAGCGAATTATTGAACCTTATTATCGATTTTCTGCGGCTGTCGCTCAGGAAACCGAGCTTTGTAAGCTTCTGCGATAGTTTGAAGCGCAGCCTGTTGTATTCCGTCGAGGTGTGCAGGTGGCGCAGATACTGTCTCATGCCGCCCACGCTGCGGTCTATGCTCATGCCGTTGTCGTTTAGTATTATGAGCATGTTGTTCGGGGTGGTAGATGCATTGTTCAGTCCCTCGAATGCCAGTCCGCCGCTCATTGCCCCATCGCCTATTATGGCAACCACGTGGCGCGATGTTTCGCCTTTGCGCTCTGCCGCCACCGCCATGCCGAGCGCGGCGGATATCGAGTTAGACGCATGCCCGCTCGTAAAGGTGTCGTATTCGCTTTCGAGTGGCGAGGGAAACGGACGAAGACCGCCAAACTGCCTGTTGGTGTAAAACAGTTTGCGCCTTCCGGTAAGTATCTTGTGGGCGTAGGCCTGGTGTCCCACGTCCCACACAAGGCGG
Organism: Prevotellaceae bacterium UBA6398; assembly: GCA_002437495.1. Classification (GTDB taxonomy): domain Bacteria; phylum Bacteroidota; class Bacteroidia; order Bacteroidales; family Bacteroidaceae; genus UBA6398. The sequence goes on along the minus strand of DJQA01000004.1, from coordinate 158,721 downwards.
TCGTAGGGTGTGCTGAACACATAGTGAAGCGCAACCGTGAGTTCCACAACGCCGAGACTCGATGCAAAATGCCCGGGGTTTTTTGAAAGACAGTCTATCATGAACGACCGCAGCTCTTCGCAAAGCTGCGGAAGTTGTTCCAACTTAAGGCGGCGCAGATCGTCGGGGTAGTCTATTGTCGATAAAAGCGGATATTCCTTATCGCCTTCCATATTTCATATATATACATATAGTGCAAAGTTAAAATAAATGTATGAGGTGGCAAAATCGGCAGTTTGCGTGTTGTGCCGCACAACTTCCAAACCGTTTGCTTTTTTCATAGTTCCACAGAAATTACGTTTGGTTTAAGAAAAACCATGTGCCGTGCAGAAAAAAATCAGGTCTGATGTAATTTAAACTACATCAGACCTGATTTTTTCCACATAGGACTTTGTTTTTTTCATGTCCTATTTAGTTTTCGCCGGTTATGCATACCGTCATTACAACCTGACTTTCTCGGCATTTCCCGCGCCGGTGCCTTTGTACTTGCTTCCTGCTGTGTTGAAACGATAACTCACCGTCAGTTTCACGGCTTGCGAGTCGCTGTAATTCCATTTGTTGAGGAGCATACTTGTGCCGTAAGTGAACATCGAGTTGCGGGCTGTGCGGAATATATCTGTAGCCTGCAGTTGGAACGTCCAACGGTTCAGTTTCTTCACGACCCCGAAATCCAGTTGCCAGCTCGGTTTCAGCGTCGCTATGGTCATGTCGCCGTATGTATTTCCCGAAATGTTCAAAGACAGAATGTATTCATTAGGCAGGGAAAACGAGTTGTACCAACTTGCAAACAGCAGCGGGTTGTTCATTTTCAAGGTTGCGCCGTTGTGCGTCATTTTGAAATCCTGCCCCATCAAGGTAAGGGATAACCGTGGCGACCACAGCCCGAACTTCGGGGTCATGGACAGCGTTGCCGTGTATTTGTTAAGATGCGGGGTGTTGACATTGGTGAAAATGTTCAGCGGTCTGTCCCCGCCGGGCTGCAATTCTATCAAGTTTGTTATGGCATCGTCGATATGCTGACAGCTTACGCCAAAGTAAACCCAACGCCAAATGCCTGTCATTGTGATGTCGTGGATTATTTCGGGCTGCAGCAGCGGATTTCCTTTCTCGTAAGTAAAGGCATCATCGTACTGCATATTGCTGCTCAGCTCGCGGTAGGACGGGCGGCACGTCTTCATCGCATAGTCAACAGACAGTTTCGCCTTTCCTATGGGGAACGATATGCCGACGTTGGGGAACAGCTTGTCATATTTTCGGCTTTGCCCTGCCATCCACACCTCGTGCTCATAATAGTCCGATGTGGTGTGTTCGTATCTTAGTCCCGTCCAAAAGTCAGCCATTCCAAAGGAAATGTCGTAAGACACGAACCCTGCATATTTGCTCTCCTTTATATGGTCGTCAGTCGAAGCGATTACCTGCTGCTCGTTGTCGTATGTCTCCTTGCGGTTTGTGAATATAAATTCGCCGCCGGCCTCCACCTTTCCCTTTCCAACAGGATGCGAAAACGCAAGCTTGGAGGCGAACATCAAGTTGTCGGCCTTGTTCACGCTGTTCACGCGGCTTTCCCCCGACAGGCTGCTTAGTTCCTTTATATTCTGCACCGCCTTGTCCTGACTCACAACCAAATCGTTGTCGAAAGCTATGCTCCACCTACCGGCCTCGCCCTTATAATAAGCATTCACAAAATGGGCAGGGGCGCAGCGGCGGTTCCATTTCAAGTCGTAGCGTATATTATCCTGCTCCACGCCGTTTTTTGCCACGGTCTGCAACGTTGGCCAATCAGAAGTGCTGTTCGGCATGAAACTCGCGTTGTATTTTGCTCCGATTGAATGGCGCCCGTTGAACGCGTAGTTGAAACCTATGTTTGAGGATATTGAAGCCATGCTCTTTGGAAATATACCTATGTCGCTGTGCATTTGCCACACGTTGCCGTCCTTCCAAACGGTTTTTTTGTCTTTTTGATGCTGATACCGCTGCACCAAATCGTAATACAGCCCGCCAAACACGTCCAAGCCACCCTTGCGCCAATTTAAGTTACCCCCTTCCGACAAAGAGAGGGAATGGCCCTGGCGCAACATGGAAGTCTCGTCCCCACTCAAACCGTCGCCCCGCTTTCTTACGGTTTTGACCGTAATCACCGCCCTTGTAGTGGCATCGTATTTGGCACCGGGATTATTGTTTAAAACCACCGAGGCTATGTCTTTGGAACTTATTCTTTCCAGTTCGGTGTTGTCGGTAAGTTTCCTGCCGTTGACATAAATCAACGCATCACCCTTGCCATAGACACTGAACTTGCCATCGCCGCCATACACTCCCGGCACTTGCGAAAGCACATCGTTCGCCGTTCCCGCCTCGCTCAAAGGCGTACCCTTGACTTGGGTAACGAATCCCTCGCTTGTCATCTCAAAAGTTTTGCGCTGCCCTTTCACCACAACCTTTGACAGGTTCACCGTATCCGCCTTCAAGACTATTTCCCCTATTTCACCAGCGTTGCAAATGCCGTAAGCCGTTTTATAGCCCACGCAGCTCACCCTTGCAATAGCTTTCTTAACATCACAAGGTATCACGAACCGGCCGCTCTCATTAGTTACCCCGCCCGTGATAAAGGTAGAATCACCGACATTCAACAGGGCAACATTGGCATACTCTATCGGGCGTTGGTGCGAGCCGACCACGCGCCCTGTCATCTTGGAGGAGGTTTTCCGGGTGCATTCCACAACGATGACATTATCCATCTGCGTCATTCTTATGGGATAAAAGCCTATCAACTGGCGTATTGCATCTGGCACACTCATGTTGCGGATGTTTTTCGTTACAGTGAAATCCTCCAACTCGTCATACACGAAGTTTATGGCGTATTCGTCCTGCGCGGCATTCAAATCTTTCAATACCGCAGAGAACGACACATTATTATATTGGCGTGTTATGCGCTGCGCTGTGGCTGACAGTTGGAAGCAAATGGCGCAAAGCACCACAGACATTGCCATTCTTAAAGAAATCATAGCGTCTTATTTTTATTATTCCACTTTCAAAGTTTCCTTGTAGGGCAAATAACTAATCTGTATGCGGTCGAAAGCGTTTAGAATTTCGATGTTCCGCTGCAATGTCTTAGTCTTGTCCCAATTGAAGAAGATGCGTACGTGCCGGGCTTTTTCGTTTTGAAACTCCGCCTTGACATGATAGAACGCCGCAAGCTGCGAAACCACATCGCCAAGCTCTGCATTGTCGAACACAACAGGCTTGAGATTGAGAGTGTCAGCCTTTACAGTAACTTTCGTCTTTGCACTGTCCTGCTTGTCGGGCACGGCCAACCCGGTATTTGTTTTTGGGGCGTTACTTGGGGACGAGGAACGGAATGCACCCGAGCGGATGGCCGCAAGCGCGATGCCCGAAAGAAAAATGAACCCGATGATCGAGGCGGCAACCTTGAAACGGCTGCCCGGCTTGGGGATTTTCACGGCCGCAATCCCATATTGGGCGGAAAACTCCCTCCACGCCTCGCCAGCATTAACTTTCTTGGGATTTGCTCTCCGCATTGCCATTCTTGCCATCGCCATGCCGTGAAAAAGTTCCTTAATGTCCTCATCGGCAAGCAGGGCTTCCACCTGCCCGTCGGTATAGCGTTCTGGATGCTCCTGCATATCGAAGAACATCATCCGTTTCTCTTCCTTATTCATTCCCTTTGTCATTGTCTTGCTCCTTTTAATTGTTTTCTGATCCGGTCCAACGCCTGCGAGATATGGTTGTAAACCGTAACCTTGCTCACCCCGACTTCATCAGCCACCTCCTTGTAGGATTTCCCTTGCAGATAGCGCAAACGGAATATCAGCTTGCGCATCGGCGGTTCGAGGTTGTCGATGAGAAGTTTCACCCGGTCGAGACGCTCGTCGGTATCTTCCGAAATAATTGCGTCTGCGTCATCAAGCAGCAGCTTTGCCACTTTCTCCTTAACGCTTTTGTGGGCAATAAGGTTAAGGCTGCGGTTGCGGACGCTCCGCATCAGATACCCTTCCTCGCTTCCGGGCATCAGCACAACGCCATCTGCAAGAATTTGCGTGAACACATCGCTCACCACATCCTTGCTTTCGTCGTCATCATTGAGGATGCATCTGGCCAGATTGTACATCTTCCCGTAATGCCGGCGAAACAGACGTTCTATGTCCTTTTCCTGTATCATACACTATACATACAGTTTTGCAAGGCTGAAAACTAAGCAAAACAATGACTTTTTTAATTTTTCATGAACCGTACATACAAAAAACGGGCGGCTGCGAATTTGCGCTAAGCCGCCCGTAGGTTATTTTCTCTCCCGCATCCGGTGTCAGATGTTCGCCACACTCATTATGTCGGCAAACACCCCGGCAGCGGTAACATCGGCTCCCGCGCCGTAGCCCTCAATGTGCATGGGATATTCGCGGTAGCGTTCGGTGGTTATCAGTATCACGTTGTTCGAGCCTTCCAGATGGTAGAACGGATGGTTTTTGTCAACCTCCACAAGTCCCACGCTCGTTTTTCCGTTGTCCAACCGCGCCACGTAGCGCCAGCGTTTCCCTTCGGTTTCGAGCGTCATGCGCTTTGCTTCAAAGCCTGCGTCGAGTTCGGGGAGGCGTTCTAGAAACTCTTTGAGCGGCATTTTCATGAATTCCCCGGGTATGAACGGCGTTGCAACCACATCGGCTATTTCCACGCTGTACCCCGCCTCGCGGGCAAGTATCACAAGTTTGCGCATAACGTCTTTTCCGCTCAAGTCGATGCGTGGGTCGGGTTCGCTGTAACCGGCCTCGCGCGCCATTTGCACGGCGCGGCTGAAAGGAGTTTCCTTTGATATTTTATTGAACACGAAGTTGAGCGTGCCGCTAAGCACCGCCTCGATGCAGAGTATCTTGTCGCCGCTGCCGGTAAGGTCGTTTATGGTGTTTATTATAGGAAGCCCCGCCCCCACGTTAGTTTCGAAAAGATATTTCACGCCCTTTGCACGCGCCGTGTCCTTTAGTCTGCGATAGGTTTCGTATGGCGAGGATGCAGCAATCTTGTTTGCCGCCACCACGCTTATGTTGTTCTCGAATAGGGTTTGATAAAGTCCGGCCACTTCGGCGCTTGCCGTGCAGTCAACAAACACCGAGTTAAAGATGTTCATTCCCAGTATTTCCCTTTTAAGGCGTTCCGTGTCGCTCCTGCCCCCTTGCTTCAGTGCCTCCTTGTAGTTTTCGAGCGAAATGCCGTCGCGGTTGAACACGGCATTGTGTCCGCTCGCAATCCCAACCACATTGAGCTGCAACCCGCGAGTTCGCTTAAGTTTCTCGCGCTGCGAGGCTATTTGTTCGAGCAGTTTCGAGCCTACCGTCCCCACTCCGCACACAAAAAGGTTGAGCACTTGGTATTCGCTTAGGAAGAAGCTGTCGTGTATAACGTTGAGCGACTTTCGCAAAAGGTCTCTCTCCACAACAAGCGACACGTTTGTCTCGGTTGCCCCCTGTGCCATGGCCACTATGTTTATTCCGTTGCGGCCCAAAACCCCGAACAGTTTTCCGGCAACGCCCGGCGTGTGCTTCATCTTGTCGCCCACAACAGCCACCGTCGAAAGGTTTTCGGTGAGTATGGCGGGGTTCATGGCCCCCGTTGCTATTTCTTTTGCGAACTCGGCATCGAGCACGCGGCGCGCCTTATCCCCGTCAACATCGGTTACGCAAAGGCTCGTGCTGGCCTCCGAGGAAGTCTGTGCCACAAGGAACACGCTCACGCCGTTGTCGGCAAGCGTGGAGAATATTCTTCGGTTCACACCTATCACGCCCACCATCGAAGGACCGCTCACGGTTACCAGGCTCGTGTTTTTTATAGACGAAATGCCCTTTATGGCACGCTTGTCGTCGATAGGTCCTTTATGGATTATGCTGCCCCGCGCATCGGGGTGGAACGTATTCTTTACGTAAATGGGAATTCCCTTAACGCGCACCGGGTATATGGTTGGCGGATAAATCACCTTTGCTCCGAAGTTGCAAAGCTCCATTGCCTCGTTGTACGAAAGCTCGTCAATGGTGTAAGCGTTGGGTATAACTCTGGGGTCGGCGGTCATGAAGCCATCGACATCGGTCCAGATTTCCAAAGCCGATGCATCGAGCGCGGCAGCCACTATTGCCGCCGTGTAGTCAGAGCCTCCGCGTCCAAGGTTGGTGGTTTCGCCATCGTTAAGGTCGCTCGCTATGAAACCGCCAATCACCGCCGTCTCGGGCATGGGCGTAAAAGTATGTCTTACAAGGCGCAGCGTGTTGTCGAAATCCACAAGGTTGCGCCCCTGGCGGCGCGTGGTTTTGATGAACTCCCTCGAATCATACCACACCGCACCATCAATAAGCGCCGATACAATCTGCGACGAAAGCCTCTCGCCGTAGCTCACAATCACGTTGGCGGTTTTTTCGGTGAGGTCGCGTATAAGATACACGCCGTGGTATATGCTTCGCAGCTCGTCAAACAGTTCCTCTACTTTTTCGCACAATGCATCGCGCACCACCCCATCGGGAATTACGGTGTCTATCATGTTGCGGTGGCGCTCTATCATTGCGTTGAACTCATCGCGATACGCCACATTGCCTGCCGAGGCCAACCGAGACGTGTTTATAAGTTTGTCGGTTATGCCCCCGAGTGCAGATACCACAACTATCACAGGCTCATCTATTGCCTCGACTATTTTCTTAAGGTTCAGTATGCTCTCGGGCGAGCCTACGGATGTTCCTCCGAATTTAAGTACTCTCATTTTACGCTGTATGTCAAAAAGGCGGATAACCGCCCCACTTTAGCCGCAAAATTACTTATTCCACATAAACTATCGGCAGTAAATTCCACTTTTTTAAGCCCAATTCTCCCCAACTTTTGCCGATTGAAGGGGCATGAGCGAAAACAATACCGACATTTAGCTCTAAACGTGGCAAGTCTGTCTTAATCTGCTCATACATTTTGTGTAAAATCCGGCAAATGCGCCTAACTTTTTCTCCTCCAAACAGGAAAAAAACCGCAATTTGGCATTTCCCTTCTCAAGCTGCCTGTTTTATTAACAAACCACCGGTTTACAACAAATTCGGCTTGCTTTGAAAAGTTCTTGTATGTTTTTTTCTGTCAGTAGTTTGCAAGGGCAAAAATTACATCAGACATAAAAAAAACCACATCGGACATAATTCAAATTATATCCGATGTAGTTTTCGCAGTTTCTGCATATAGTTTTTGCGCATACTGCGGCGGCGTTATTTTTGCGCCCCCGCCTTTGCCCATACCTGTCAAAGTATCGCTTTCAACGCATTCTCGAGCTGCTGCTTTGGAACTCCGCCCACAATGGTGTTGGCAAGCTTTCCGTCTTTGAAGTAAAGCACTGCGGGAATTGACATTATGCCGAATCGCTGAGCCAAGTCGCCGTTGTCGTCAACGTTGCAACGCCCCACAACAGCCTTGTCGGAATACTCATTCGCTATCTGCTCCACGAATGGCATTATGTGGCGGCAAGGACCGCACCAGTCGGCATAGAAATCTACCATCAAAGGCTTTCCGCCGTTAAGCAATTCGTCAAAATTCTGTTCTGTAATTTGAATTTCCATATTCTTGTTGTTTTTGTTTCTTTATCAACATACATTCAAATGCCGTGCCAAGTCAATAGTCGCGCACAAAATACGTGTAATCGCCGTCATCGAAATAAAGTCTGAAAGCATTGCGCCCCTCAAATTCTATATCCCAATATTCCGAAGGACGGTCGTTGTAGCGAAAGTATATGCTGTGGCGGCTTGCCTCCCACAAAAACGAGGAATAGTCCGACACACTGCCGTAATCATATTGCGTAATCATTCCCGTTCCGTCTCCGTAGAACTTAACCACCGTATAGGAATTTCCCGGGTCGTCCTGCGTGTGCCATTCTCCCACAAGCCTGTCTTCGTTAAACCACGCATCATCGCCGCACGAGGAAAAGGCGAAAATCATGGCAAACATAAGCAGCACCATTTTCGCCAACGGATTTTTTACAACAGTTCCCATATTCAAAACTTTTCGCATCAGTGCAAAAATACGCATTTTTTTCATAACTTTGCAAGGAAACAGTCTCCCGCCCACGCCCGGGCGAAAAAGCATAAGATAACAACTAAAAACAGATATATGAAAACCAATAAAATCATTCTTTCCGCGTTAGCACTCTGCGCGTATTTTGCCGGCACCAACGCCCAAAGCAATGCCATCGCCGGGCAAATGTCATACTACACCCCGGGCAACGATCAGGTAAAGCACTCCGCATTCGATGCCACATCGGGCAAATTCACCTCAAACCCCGACGCGCCATTCACCGTTGAGAGCAAGGTAGTGAGAAACGGCAACGAGGATGTTGTTACCGTTAAAGTAACCGCAACCAAGACAGCATATTTCCGTGTGGAATACACAAGCCCGTTCGAAGGCACTGCCGATGGTTGCCTTTACTATATGCCGGGATTCTGGTATCACAAAAACCAGCGCTCGCCAAAGGAAGCGCCCTCGTTTCAAACCTCAAAAAGCTGGACTGTCAGAGAGGACCGTATAAGCACACCGCTCACCGGAATATTCAACACCAAAACCGGGAACAGCGTGGTGGTTATGCGCCACGTTCCCGCAAAAGGCTACGACTGCCTTACGCAGAAAGAATCGGGCGACATGGTGCTTTCGGGAAAATCCACAGTCGGCTACACAGGTTTCGACAACGACAACGCATTCAAGGTGCCGGCACTCGTGTTCGGATATCCCTATATGGAAACTCCTAAACGATACATACGCAAACTGAGACTTATTGACCCCATATGGACTTTTGCCAAACTTGAAAAAGGACAGAGCGAAACCGCGAGCTGGAGCATACGCCGCGCAAAATATTCCGGCTACTCCGAATTTGTGGCTGGAACGTGGCAATACTCCTACGACTCATGCAAGCCTACACCTGTTGAACAAAAATACAGCGACGACAAAGCCTTGGAGATAATGACAAACTATTTCAAAGAGGCATATGTTGACAAATATCCCATCAAATACCTTTCGTCGGGCGAAATGCACGTGGCAACCTGCAACTCACGCCCATGGGCCGAGGTGGGCTTCATAGGACGCACCCTGCTCAATGCTTTCAACTCACTTGAATACGGCGAGAAAAACAACCGCCCCGACCTTGTCAAGATAGGCAACAGCATAATCGACTCCTACCTTGAACACGGCTTCGCGCCCACAGGATATTTCCGCGCCCGCCTTAACCTCGAAACACAGGGCGGACCCAAAACATTCAGCATACGCCGCCAGAGCGAGGGCGCAATGGCGGTATTCTACTACCTGCAATACGAAAAGCAGCACGGACGCAAGCACGCCAAGTGGGAAGCCCGCATGAAAACGCTGCTCGACAATTTCGTCAAGATGCAGAAAGCCGACGGCTCGTTCGCGCGCAAGTTCGACGCCAACTCGCAGGACGTTGACGCTTCGGGCGGCAGCACGCCATGCGCAACGCTCGCCCTCGCAATGGGGTACAAGTATTTCAAAAACAAAGCCTACCTCGAGGCGGCGAGAAAAACCATAGATTATCTTGAAAAGAACATAATATCCACCTCCGACTACTTTTCGTCAACGCTCGATGCAAACTGCGAGGACAAAGAAGCCTCGTTCTACGCCTGCGATGCACTCTACTACATCTCATTCATAACCAAGGGCAAGGAGCGCCAACACTACATAGACCTATGCAAAAAGGCGGCGTATTTCTGTACTTCGTGGTATTACACATGGGACGTTCCGTTTGCCGAAGGACAGATGCTGCACGACCTGGACTTCAAATCGAGAGGCTGGGGCAACGTGTCGGTTGAAAACAACCACATAGACGTTTACATTTTCGAGTTCGCCACCATACTTAAATGGCTCAGCGCAAACACCGATGAGCCGAGATTTGCCAAAATGGCAGACGTGATACACACCTCGATGCTCCAACTAATGCCTGTAGACGGATATCTTTGCGGAGTTGGCAAGGCAGGATATTACCCCGAGGTTGTGCAACACACAACGTGGGACTACGGACGCAACGGAAAAGGCTTCTACAACAACATATTCGCTCCGGGATGGACAGTGGCATCGCTTTGGACAATGCTGTGCGAAGACCGCGTGAGCGCATTCTTCAATTCAAAAAAATAACACCGCAAGCCGTGGCCACGAACAGTTTCAAAATGCAGCGTCTCTACCTCCGCGTAAGTTCGGAGACACTGAGTTTTGCAGTTTACCACCCTTTCGGCGGAAAGCCTCCGGTTGTGGAAAACTACGAGGTCAATCCCACGGCTTCGCTCAACGTAAACTTAAAGGAGGCACTTGCCTCCCTACCCTTGGCGCAGGAGAACTTCTCCCGCGCCGAGGTTCTTCTAAACGTGCCATACACGCTTAAACCAATCGAGCTTTTTAACGAGGAAGAGGCAGAAAGCATATACCGCACATGCTTTCACGACACGGAAAACCACCGTGTGTTCTACGATGTGGCGGGAAGCATCGGCACGGCACTCATATACGGAATAAGTGATGCTTTTTGCCGCGTTATAGACGACAATTTCCAGTCGGCACACTTTTCGTCAACCACCACCGCCGTGGCAAACCGCTTTGCGGAAGCCGCCCGCGGCTCCAAGCGCAACATACTCTACGCCTACCGCCACGAAAACCTTATGGATATGTTCGTGTTCCGCGCCGGACGATTGCAGCTGGGAAACCGCTTCACAACAATCGGCGTGGAAGACGCGGCATACTATGTGTTGCTCGCAGTTCAGACCCTGGGAATGAATGTTGACCAAGACGAGTTCTGCATCATAGAACCTCAAAAAAAAGATGGGAAACTTGCAGACAGATTGCTCGATTTCGTTAACAACGTTAAAGAAGTTGACACAAAAGTAGCATTCGGGCGAAGCCCCCTTGCCAACGCCGAAAACGTGCCATACGACATGGCGGCGTTCCTAATGCAGCCATACTGACAAAATACGCACAACATGAGAGTTATAACCGGCATATACAAGGGGAGGCACTTTGATGTGCCACACACATTCAAGGCACGGCCCACTACCGACTTTGCCAAGGAGAACCTTTTCAATGTGCTGCGCGGATATATCGACATGGAAGGCACCGAAGTGCTTGACTTGTTTGCAGGAACGGGTAGCATAACCGCCGAGTTCCTTTCGCGCGGATGCGCAAGCGTTACATCGGTGGAACTCGACCGCGAACATTACGCCTACATTAACGGAGTGATAAAAAAGCTCGGCGCGGAAAACTGCCGTCTGCTTCGTGGAGACGCATTGCGCTTCATAAAACGCGCAACACAAAAATATGACATTGTTTTTGCCGACCCTCCATATCAGCTTAAAGAACTTGCCGAAATACCGCAAATGGTTATGGATGCAAAGTTGCTGAAACCGGAAGGAATAATGATTCTTGAACACGGCAAAACAAACGATTTCACATCTCACCCCTGGTTTTTTGACCACCGCTCATACGGAAGCGTAAACTTCTCGTTCTTTTCGGAAGAGCGCGCAAAGAACCGCGAACAATAAACTCCGTTTCTGCCAAGCGGCGACACACAGAGCGCGCCCAACACGCCATATAATCACACGACATACTACCAATCAACAAATTACAACTCCGTAGGGGCGTATTGCATACACCCTGAATTGCACGTGTTTGCTGTGTTGCGGTGGTGGTTTGCGATGCTGTTCATGCAAAGGTGTACAGTGCGCATTCAATACGCCCCTGCAATTATTGCCAAACCCAAACCGATTGCCCTTTTCCAAACACTTTGAAAACCACATAGGAAATAGAAAAAAACATGTCCGATGTAGTTTGAATTATGTCTGATATAATTTTTTCTACATAGGACATGGTTTTTCCCACATCGCGCACTTTTTATTTGCGGCATACAAAATGCACCCTGCGGAAAAGGATGCCACCGTGCATATATGCCGGCATCCGTTCGTTTTTCCGCGAGCTGCCTATGACGCAAACCGTCTGCAAAAATTGGGCGCGGAAGCCGAAGCCCCCGCGCCCAAAGTCATTATGAAAAAACTTAAGAAGTCAAAGTTTGTCAAACCTTGCAGTCCATCCGCCACCGCTCTTCATCGATACTTTAAGCGTCTGCGACTTGTCCACGTCCTGCGTTGAATGCCTGTAGTCCTCGGCATTGCGCCCGGCGTTGATTCCGTCGGCGAATATGTCCGCCTTGTAGTTGCCCTCGCCAAGGAACGAAAGCGGAATCTCTATGTCGCGCCCGTCCCAGCTTGTCATTGCGCCCACATACCACGTTGTGCCCTTGCGGCGGGCGGTAACGATGTATTTCCCTACCTCGCCGGCCACAACCTTTGTTTCATCGAAAACAGTCGGCACCTTGGCTATGAAATCCGTACACTCCTGCTCCCTCGTATAGTTTGAAGGAGCGTCGGAAAGCATCTGGAGCGGGGAATAGAAAATGGTGTACATCGCCATTTGGTGAACCCTCGTGCCCTGGCTCATCGGGCGGTCGTTTATCGGGCGGTAATCTGCGCGTGTTGCGTTAATCATCGCGCCCGGAGTGTAGTCCATAGGGGAGATAATCTGGCGTATGTAGGGTATCATCACATCATAGCCCGGCATATCGCCGCCCAATGTGCCTTTTGCGCCGCTCTGCCACTTGCACTGCTCCAAGCCGCGCACGCCCTCGCAGCTCACGATGTTGGGATACGTTACCTGCAAGCCCTTAAGCTGCATACCGTGATAGTCAACCGTAAGGTGGTTGTCGGCGGCAGTCCGGGTAATCTTGCGCAGCGAGGACATCACAAACTGGTCGTTGGCGTTGATGAAGTCAATCTTCAAACCCTTCACGCCCCAGCTCTTATAGAGGGGGAAGGCACGGTCCATATACTTCATGCAGTCTTTCCACTTGAGCCAGATGATAACATCAACACCCTTCTGCCTGCCGTAGCTTGCTATTTCCTGGATGTTACACTCCGGCTTGTACTGAAGCACATTGGGGCTGTCCCAGCCGTCGTCCACGATGATGTACTCCAGCTTGTTTGCAGCCGCAAAGTCAATGTAGTGCTTGTAGGTGGGCGTGTTCATCCCCGATGCGAAGTCAACCCCCGCCACATTGAGTGCGTTCCACCAGTCCCAAGCCACCTTTCCTGTCTTTACCCACGAATAGTCGCCCTTTGCCGTGCCGTCGCAAAGCTTGCGCACAATGTCGCAGTCGGCAAGCTGCGCATCGTTCTCTGTAATAATGGCAACCTTCCACGTCAAAGGCTGCGTGCCGCCCACGCGTGCGATGTAGTCATTGCGGAACAGCTTCACGAAGTTTGCGTATCCCTTGCCGTTGAGGTCGGAGTTCTTCAGGTCGGGATAACCTGCAAATTCGCCCTTAAGACCGTTGCCGTCCGTGAAATTGGAATGCACGTACATTCCCGGATAGTCGAGGTCGCCCACGTCGGTAACCGCCACTTTCACCCCGTTGCCCACATCGGCAAGCAGTGGCAGTATGCTGAGCTTTGTGGAGGGCATCTGCGAAATCCTGGTCTCGGTGTAGTACGATTCGAACGAGCAGGAATAACGTTCGCCCTGCGACTCCTCGTTAACCCAGGGCGTCCACGTTTTGGGGTCGCCTGTAAAGTTATATTCCACAGTCTCGCTCTTTACGTTTACAGAGTCTTTTCTCGCGCCACGAAAGCGGTAAGCCACGGCGTCGTCATATACGCGGAACTCCACAGTGTATTGGCTTCCTTTCAGAGAGAGCTTGGTGTAAACGTCTTCAACCTCGGATTTCGTGTAGTGCGGCGTGGCTATCTTGCGGCTCACCTTCTGCACCTTTCCGCCCGATGCGCCCGGCCCCCAGACGCTTCCGTCGGTCAGCGTAACGGCAAGCGTTGACGGTTTGATGATTTCCCGGCCGTTCAGGTCCACTTTCCACGTGAGCTTGCCGCCGGAGTTCACTGTAAGAGTCAGTTTGCCCGAAGGCGATTTAGCCACAAAGCTGCCCGCCTGCGCCGTTGCGCCGAAAAGCATGGCTGCCGAGGCGAGCGTTGCAGTAATTAAATTTGTTTTCACTTTGCCATTTTTTATTTGGTTATTACATTTTTTCAAATCTCGCCGTCCATCCGCCACCGCTCTTCATGGGCAGTTTTAGCACATCGCCCTTCCTAACGGTTTTCTCCTCGCGTTTGTAATCCTCCGCGCTTTTCGAGGCGTTTACGCCGTCGCGGAAAATCACAGCCTTGTAGCTTGCGTTGTCAAGGAAGTCGAGCTTCAGCTCCGATTCGCGCTCGTCCCAGTTTGTCATCGCGCCCACGAACCACGTTGTGCCTTTACGCTTGGCGGTGATTATGTATTTGCCCATCTCGCCTTGCAGTGTGCGGCTGTCGTCGAACACCGTGGGCACCTTTGATATGAAGTCGGTGCACTCGGGCCAGAGATAGTAGAGCGAGGGCTTGTCGGAGAGCATTTGCAGCGGGGCGTCGAAAATTGTGTACATGGCCATTTGATGAACTCTTGTGCCTTGGCTCATGGGATTGTCGTGGCTTGGGCGGTAGTTTCTGCGCGTGGCGTTGTGCATGGCCCCCGGGGTGTAGTCCATGGGTGCGGTGAGCATTCGCGAGAACGGTATCGTAACGTCATAGCCCGGCATGTCCGCGCCCTGCGTGCCCTTTGCGCCGCTCTGCCACTTGCACTGCTCCATCCCGCGCACGCCCTCTATGTTGAGGATGTTGGGATAATACACCTGCATTCCGTTGAGCATCATCCCGTGCCAGTCGATCACAAGGTGGTGCTTTGCGGCGAGTTCGGTAATCTCCCTCACGGAATTTATCACATACTGGTCGTTTGCGTCCACAAAGTCAATCTTCATGCCTTTGATGCCCCATTTCTCGTACAATGGCATTGCCTCGTGCATCTTCTCCATGGTGTTTTTCCAGCTTGCCCACACTATTATGCCCACGCCCTTGCTGTCGGCATACCTTATAAGCTCCGGCATATCGATTTCCTTTCGCGCCTCGGTTATGTCCCTGCCGCTCCAGCCGCCGTCGAGGATTATGTATTCCAGGTTGTATTTTGCGGCGAAGTCAACATAATATTTGTATGTGTCGGTGTTCTGCCCCGACTTGAAGTCAACGCCGGTTATGTTTGCGGCGTGCCACCATTCCCACGCCGACTTGCCCGGTTTCACCCACGACCAGTCGCCTTTTGCCACGGGGCGGCAGAGTTTTTGCGTCAGGTCGCAGTTGGCGAGCTGCACATCGTTCTCGCTCACTATTATCGCCCTCCACGGCAAAGCCTGCCTGCCGCCTATGCGGGCTATGTGGCCAAAGCGGAAAAGGCGGCTGAAGTTCTCCGTGGCTTTCTTGCCGGGAACGGAGTTTTTCCAGTCGGGATAGCCGGGAAACTCACCCACGAGCGAGAAGCCCTTCGAGAATGCGGAGTGCAGATACATTCCCGGATAGTCCAGCTCGCCCACGCTTGTGAGCGCGGCCTTCATGCCGCCGCCGAGCTTCACCACGAAAGGCACAAGGGCAAGGTTGCGCGATGGCATCTGCGAAATCCTTTGGTTGTCATAATAAGCCTCGAACGAGTTGGAATATCTTTCGCCATGGCGCAAATCGTTTACGTATGGCACGAAAGCCTCGTAGTCCTTGCTGAAATTGTATTCCACCGTCTCGTTCTCCACCGTGAGCGAATCCTTGGCGTTGGCGATGAAGCGGTATGCCGCCGCATCGTCATATACACGGAACTCCACGGAATACCCCCTGCCTTTCAGCGTAAGCCAAGAGTAATTGTCCTCAATCTTCGCCTTGCGGTAGTTCACGCCGTCAAGGGTGCGGCTCACCTTCCCCAGCTTCCCCGCATGGTTTCCTGTTCCCCACGAGCCGCCATTCTTTATCTTGACGGCAAGCACGGAGGGCGCTGTTATTTCACGCCCCTTGAAACCCACCTGCCAGGTTAGGTTTTTACCCGCCGCAACCTTAACTACAAGGTTTCCCGATGGGGATTTTACTACATAATCTTTAGCCGACCCCGCAAACGGCATAAGCGCAAGCGAAGCCACGGCAAGCATTCTGGTTATCATATACATCATTTTTATGGTATTACAAAAATTGCCCATTCCTTACAATAAGTCCGAACGGCTTTCAAAGTTAAACTTTTTTTACGTAACAAACCGTTTTGTGCAATACTTAAATCATAATTATCACACGAGCTTGGAACGCCCCTCACGAAAGCCGCAAATCCACATGGGACATAGGAAAAACCACATAGGACATAGAAAAAATTATATCAGACATAGAAAAAACTACATCAGACCTTTTTTCACCATTTGCAAGTACCTGAAAAGCAAATCGTTGCAACAAGCATTTTCGAACAGGCAATTTTCTCGTTCTCACGCCCATGGCTTTTGCGAAATTGCTTATATTTGCAGTGTTATGAAGTATTCTATAATTATTCCCGTTTACAACCGCCCCGACGAGGTGGGCGAGCTGCTGGAAAGCATTGCGGCGCAACCGCGCCCCGACGTTGAAGTGATTATTGTTGAGGATGGTTCGCAAACAAGCTGCGAGGAAGTTGTGGCGCACTACCGAAACCGGCTGCACACCATATACCTTAGCAAGGAAAACGAAGGCCCTGCCGCCGCACGCAACTATGGCGCACGGCAGGCCTCGGGAGAATGGTTCATAATACTCGACAGCGATGTGGTGTTGCCACCCGGGTATTTCGAGGCCGTTGACAGCGGGCTGGAAAAACTCGGATGCGATGCCTTTGGCGGACCCGACAGAGCCGCCGACACATTCACGCCGGTGCAGAAAGCCATAAGCTATGCAATGACATCGTTTTTCACAACAGGCGGAATACGCGGCGGAAAAAAGAAAATGGACAAATTCTACCCGCGCTCCTACAACATGGGCATTCGCAGCGAGGTTTACCGAAAACTCGGCGGCTTTTCGTCAATGCGCTTCGGCGAGGACATCGATTTCAGTTACCGCATTGTTGAAAACGGCTACAAGGTGTGTCTCATACCGCAGGCATGGGTGTGGCACAAACGGCGCACAGACTTCCATAAGTTCTTCAAACAGGTTTACAATTCGGGAATAGCACGCATAAATCTTGAAAAACGCCACCCGAGAACGATGAAAGCCGTACACATGCTACCCGCGCTGTTCACTGCGGGCTGCTTCATTATGATTGTAGGGGGCTTCGCGTGCCTGTGGAGCATTTTGCCGCTCGCACTCTACGCCCTGCTCGTGTTCGCCGGCAGTCTGGCGACTTTCAGAAGCCTTCGCGTGGCGCTGCTCTCCGTCCCCGCCGCCTTCATACAGCTCATCGGCTACGGCAGCGGCTTCATTGTGGCAAGCGTTAGGCGGAACCTCCTGAAGGAAAACGAGTTCGAGGCGTTCAAAGACAACTTCTACAAATGAAAGTAAGCATAAAGGAACTCTCGGAGGACGACCGCCCGCGCGAAAAGCTGCTCCGCCTCGGGGCTGAGGCACTGTCGAAATCCGAGCTGCTCGCCATTCTCGTCGGTTCGGGCAACGACGAGGAAAACGCCGTGTCGCTCATGCAGCGCATTCTCCACGACTGCGGCGACAACCTGCGCACCCTCTCCGCAAAAGACCTCGAATACCTGCAAAAATACAAGGGAATAGGCCCGGCAAAGGCGGTAACGATAAAGGCAGCGTGCCAAATGGCAAAACTCATGCAGGCCGAGGGCGTTGAAAAGCTTTCGCAAATGACAGACCCCTCAAAGGTGAGCGACTACTTCGCGCCCAAACTCGCCGGAAAGCGTAACGAGGAAGTCTGGGTGCTGTTCCTCAACACGCGGTTGCAGGTTATAGGCGACAGGCAGATAAGCAAGGGCGGAATTACCGAAAGCTCTGTTGACATACGTATTATAATGCGCGAGGCTATAACCGCCGGCGCAACGTCGATAATCCTCGTGCACAACCATCCGTCGGGACACGCAAACCCGAGCAAGGCTGACGACAACCTCACCCGCAGGGTTGCCGAGGCGGGAAAGCTGATGAGCATAACACTGCAAGACCACGTGATTGTGGGCGGAGGCACATTCTTCAGCTACCGCGATGCGGGCAAACTGTAATCAGGGCTTTGGTATCACCTTTGAAAGGTCGGCAAACTCATAGCCCATTCCCCTCAATCCCTCTATGAGCTGCGGCAGGCGGTTGTAGAACTTGTCGGTGCGCCTTTCGCTCGTGCCGAGATGTATTAGCAATATATGGCCGTTTATGCCGTCCGGCTTTTCGGCGGCCATGCGCATGGTGCGCTCCATGATGCAGTCGCTGCTGTAATACCGCGCCATGTCGGGCGTTGTATAGTCCCCATAAGTAAGCGTGCCTTGAGTGTTGTTTATAAGTTGCAAGCCCATTTCCAAAGCCCATGCAGAAACAGTGTCGTTGAAATGCTCGTAGGGCGGAATGAAATAATACGCCTTCTTTTTTCTGATGCCAAACGGCGCCATTGTATCGTATGCCTTGTTGATGTCCTCGCGGAACGCGGTGCGGCTTACAAGCATCGTATCGCTCCTGTCCCATGGTAAATAAAGCAGGTGGGAATATCCGTGGCAACCAACGTAGTGCCCATCCTTCAGAAGCCGCCTAACCACGTCGGGGAACTTTCCGAAAAAACCTCCGGTAAAAAAGAAATGCCCCCGCACGCGGTAACGCTTCAGCGTGCTCATAACGGTGTCAGCCCCATCGGCCATGTCGGCGGCGGTGAACACAAGGGCAACCTTACGCTCTTCGGGATTAAGCCGCGTTATTCCGCCATGCGTGTAAACATTCCCGCCGGATTTCTGCGCATACGCCACCGCGCAAAATACATAAGCAACCAGCAGCGCAACAAGTGCTTTTCCCGATATATTCATACTCATTATTGTTTTCCCCGTACCTATGCCTGCATCTTTTGTTGGTAACATTATGGTTATACACACAGGCAAAGGTAAGAAATTCCGCCGCCGCACAGGTATTATTGCCCCGCAACTTTTGCGCGGTTGGCAAGTAAAACGTAAATTTGCAATGAGTTTCAACACCCATACAAAAAGCGACTACTTACAAAAATACATAACAATATGGCTAAAGCACCCGATTTCAACTACGCGCCCATGTTCCAAATTGGAAAGGACGACACCGAATACCGATTGATTTCAAAAAATGGGATATCCACTGCCGAATTTGAGGGCAAAGAAATACTCAAGGTCTCCCCCGAAGCCCTGACGCTCCTTACGCAACAGGCTTTCCACGATGTGGAGTTCATGCTGCGCCGCGAGCACAACAAGCAAGTGGCGGCCATACTCAGCGACCCCGAAGCATCGGACAACGACAAATATGTTGCACTCACACTGCTGCGCAACGCCGAAACATCCGTAAAAGGCATTCTGCCATTTTGCCAGGACACAGGCACGGCAATTATCCACGGCGAAAAAGGCCAGCAGGTATGGACCGGCTTCGACGACGCCGAAGCCCTGAGCCGCGGCGTTTACAACACGTTCACCGAGGACAACCTGCGCTATTCACAAAACGCACCGCTTACAATGTACAACGAAGTGAACACAAAATGCAACCTGCCGGCCCAAATCGACATCGAAGCCGGGGAAGGCGCGGAATACCGCTTCGTAATGGTTGCCAAGGGCGGAGGCTCGGCAAACAAGACATATCTATACCCAATGACAAAGGCGATTATACAGAACGAGGGCACGCTCATCCCCTTCCTCGTGGAGAAAATGAAAAGCCTCGGCACTGCAGCCTGCCCGCCCTACCACATTTGCTTCGTAATAGGCGGCACGTCGGCGGAAAAGAACCTGCTAACCGTAAAGCTCGGCTCGATACACTACTACGACACCCTGCCCACAAGCGGCGATGCCACCGGACGCGCTTTCCGCGACCTTGACCTTGAGGCAAAGCTGCTTGAAAAGGCCCACGAGATAGGCTTCGGCGCACAGTTCGGCGGCAAGGCTTTCGCACACGACATACGCGTGATACGTTTGCCGCGCCACGGCGCAAGCTGCCCCATAGGACTTGGCGTGAGCTGCTCGGCCGACCGCAACATAAAGGCCAAAATCAACAAAGACGGCATTTGGCTCGAAAAGATGGACAGCAATCCCGCAAGCCTGATACCGGAACACATGCAGCTTCCCGGCGAAAACGGCGGCATTGCCATAAACCTTGACAAAGGCATGGAGGCCGCGCTAAAGGAACTGACAAAATACCCCGTAAGCACCCGCGTGTCGCTTAGCGGCACAATTATCGTGGCACGCGACATAGCCCACGCAAAGCTCAAGGCGCGCCTTGACAGCGGCGAGGGGCTTCCGCAATACTTCAAAGACCACCCGGTGCTATATGCCGGTCCTGCCAAAACTCCCGAGGGCTATCCCTGCGGCAGCATGGGTCCCACAACATCAAACCGCATGGACCCATATGTTGACGAGTTCCAGGCCAACGGAGCTTCAATGATAATGATTGGCAAGGGAAACCGCGGCAAGGAAGTTACCGATGCCTGCAAAAAACACGGCGGTTTCTACCTCGGCACCATCGGCGGCGTGGCGGCTGTGCTTTCGCAAGACTGCATAAAGAGCATCGAGTGCGTTGAGTTCCCCGAAATAGGCATGGAAGCCGTTTGGAAGATTACCGTGAAAGACTTCCCCGCATTCATACTTGTTGACGACAAGGGCAACGACTTCTTTGCGCAGCTTAAACCATGGTGCGCAAAATGCGCCAAATAACAGCCCGAAAACATAAGAGCCATAATACACAACCTCCGCTCCGAACTACAGAGCGGAGGTTTTTCTTTCCGAACACATTTGACTTTACATCCTTTTGATAGTACAAATTTCATTCGACAGGAATTTTATTAAGGTTCCACAAAAGTGTTCGGAGCACATCGAAAAAAACTTTCCGCATATCGTCAGAATTATGTCCGATATGGGAAAAACTACATCAGACATAATTCAAACTACATCGAACATAGTTTTCACAAGATTTCAAACCTCGTTTTTCTCCTTTATAAAACAATGACGCACAACAAAATAGCAATCACACGGAACGCACGGAAAATACCGCGTGGCGGCATCGCTCCAAGCCGCAAGTGAATAGTACAAAATTTCACGGCAAGGAAAGCCCTCCACTATTCACCGCCCCATTGCGGCACGGCATCGCGGTCGTAAAACGCCATATTGGCAACGCGTGCATCGCCGCAGTCGCACACGCCGACCAATTGCCCGCGCCTGTTGTACGTGCGCACCTTGTACGGCTTGCCGTCCTTGTACGCCGTTTCGGCAATGAGCCGGTTGTTGCAGTACAGCAAATCCGTGCGGTTGGCATTGTCCTTCTCCGTGTTTTCGAGCCTTACGAAAAATCCGAAGCACCCGCCGTCGATGTCGCTTTTCCAAAACGGCCCCCACTCCCTTATAAAAATTTCCGCTTTGTATCCGCCGGGAACATAAACATCCCCCACCCTTAAAATCGCGCCGCCGCTGTCGCGTTCAACGCCGTAGCGCATATGCACATCCCGGCTCGCGAGTTTTTCACGCATTACGGCAAGCGCGTCTTCGCCGCCCTCCGAAAGCCTCTCATATTCAGCATCGGCAAGAACGCCAATATCGCACACAGCCTCCACCTTTCCGTCCGTGCCATAGTCGATGCGCCAGCCATACGCCCCACCCATTTCGGAAGCCCCGCCCAGAATTACGCGCAGGCTGCCGTTGGGCGAATAAAGACGGTGGTGCTCGCTCGAAATCCCCGAAATGGCCGACGCGCACACATATCGGCTGCTGTCCGCGCCCCATACGGAAGTCGTCTGCACGCCGTACTTCTCCTCGTATTCATATATGCTTTCCGCATTCTTGGGGTCGTTCCCCCAAACGTCCGCCCCATGGGGCTTGTCTGTCCTGCACCCGGCAAGCGCAACCGCAAGCGCGAATGCGATAATCGTAAGTCTCATCACGCAAAGTTTTATTCACGGCAAATTTAACGCTTTTGAAATTCCCGGAACGCAAAAAAACCTTACCTTTGTATGACAGGCAAAAACAACCCATACGTCTTTTAATAACAATGCAGGATTACGTACATCTACACGTCCACACCCAATATTCGCTTCTCGACGGGCAATCTAAGATACCCAACATAGTAAACAAGGCCATAGCCGACGGCATGCGCGGCATGGCGATAACCGACCACGGCAACATGATGGGCGTCAAGGAACTCGCCGACTATGTGGGTGGACTTAAAGGAAAGGCCAAGAAAAGGCTCGCCGAACTTGAAGGCGAACTCGAAAGCGCAAGTCCGGAACGCAAAAAGGAGATAGAGACCGAAATGGAGAAACAACGCCGCACAATGGCATTCAAGCCCATATTCGGCTGCGAGATGTATGTGGCACACAACAAAAAAGAGGATAAGATAAAAGAGAACGGCGATGCCTCGGGCTACCACCTTATTGTGCTTGCAAAAAACTATAACGGTTACAAGAACCTTATAAAGCTCGTGTCGCGAGCGTGGGTTGACGGCCTGTATTACAAGCCACGCACCGACCGCGCCGACCTTGAGAAGTATCACGAAGACCTTATAGTAACCTCGGCATGCATTGCCGGCGAAGTGCCGGCAAAAATACTGAAAGGCGACATAGCCGGCGCACGCGAGGCCGTTGAATGGTACAAGCGGGTGTTCGGAGATGACTACTATTTGGAACTCCAACGCCACGAGGTAAAAGACCCGCACATAATCGCCAACCGGGAAACTTTCCCGCTACAGCAAAAGGCGAACGCCGAAATCGTTAAACTCGCCGGGGAATACGGCATAAAACTTGTTTGCACCAACGACTGCCACTTTGAAAACCAGGAGACGGCAGAAGCACACGACCACCTGCTTTGTTTAGCCACGGGCAAGGACCTCGACGACCCAAATCGCATGAGATACTCCAAGCAGGAGTGGTTCAAAACCCGCGAAGAGATGAACGAGGTTTTTGCCGACATACCCGAAGCCCTGTCGAATACATGCGAAGTGTGCGACAAGGTGAGCGAATACAGCATCGACCACGGTCCTATCATGCCATTCTTTCCCATTCCCAAAGACTTCGGCACAGAAGAGCAGTGGAGGGCGAAAATAACCGAGGAACAACTTTACAAGGAGTTCACAAGCGACGAGAACGGAGAAAATCCGCTACCCAAAGACAAGGCCGACAAGGTTATAGAACGCCTTGGAGGATACGACAAAATATACCGAATAAAATTCGAGGCCGACTATCTTGCAAAGCTCGCATACGACGGCGCAAAGGAACGCTACGGCGACCCCGTACCACAGAATGTGGCAGAGCACATAAAGTTCGAGCTACACGTTATGAAAACAATGGGCTTTCCCGGATACTTCCTCATTGTGCAGGACTTTATAAACGCGGCGCGCAAGGAACTGGGCGTAATAGTAGGTCCGGGACGTGGCTCGGCGGCAGGCTCCGTGGTGGCATACTGCCTGGGAATAACCAAAATCGACCCGCTAAAGTACGATCTGCTGTTCGAGCGTTTCCTTAACCCCGACCGCGTGAACCTGCCCGATATTGACACCGACTTCGACGACGACGGGCGCGGAAAGGTGCTGCGCTGGGTGATGGACAAATACGGGCATGAAAACTGCGCCCACATCATAACCTACGCCACCATGGCCACGAAGAACTCCATAAAAGACGTGGCACGCGTGGAAAAGCTGCCGCTACAGGAAGCCAACGCCCTATGTAAAGCAATTCCCGACCGTTTGCCCGACGGCATGAAAATGAACCTTACGAACGCCATAAAATGCACGGAGGAACTAAGGCTGGCCGAAGCCTCGCCCGACGACAGGGAAAGCAACACCATAAAATACGCAAAAATGCTGGAGGGCACCATACGCGGCACCGGCATACACGCCTGCGGTTTCATAATATGCCGCAATCCCATAAGCGACTGGGTGCCCGTTTGCACGGCAGACGACCCCGACTTTCCGGGAGTGAAAACCGCCGTTACACAATATGACGGACACGTGATCGAGTCGACCGGACTTATTAAAATGGACTTCCTCGGACTGAAAACCCTTTCGGAGCTTAAAGAAGCCTGCAAAGTCGTAAAGCAAACCACGGGCCATGTGGTGGACCTCGACAACATTCCCATTGACGACAGCAAGACATACGAACTTTACCAGGAAGGGCGCACTATAGGCACATTCCAGTTTGAATCGGCGGGAATGCAAAAATACCTGCGCGAGCTACACCCCACAGTGTTCGAAGACCTGATAGCAATGAACGCTCTATTCCGCCCGGGGCCCATGGACTACATACCTGAGTTCATACGCAGAAAAAAAGACCCCTCGCTAATAACCTACGACATCCCCTGCATGGAGAAATACCTGAAAGACACCTACGGCATTACGGTGTATCAGGAGCAGGTGATGCTACTTTCGCGACAGCTGGCTAACTTCACCCGAGGCGAAAGCGATGCGCTGCGAAAGGCCATGGGAAAGAAAAAGAAGAAAATCGTAGACGAGATGAAGCCGAAGTTCCTTAAACAAGGCGCGGCAAACGGACACGACGTCAAAGTGCTTGAAAAGATATGGAGCGACTGGGAAAAATTCGCATCCTACGCCTTCAACAAATCTCATGCCACGTGCTACTCGTGGGTTGCATACCAAACCGCCTACATGAAAGCACACTACCCCTCGGAATACATGGCGGCACTGATGACACGCAGGTTTAGCGACATTGGCGAGATAACAAAGCTCATGGAGGAATGCCAAAAGATGAAAATCTCCACACTCGGTCCCGATGTAAACGAGAGCTACATAGAGTTCGGCGTAAACAAGAAAGGCGAGATACGCTTTGGACTGTCGGCAATCAAAGGCATGGGCGGCGCGGCTGCAAAAGCCATTGTCGACGAGCGAAGGGAAAACGGACCTTTCAAAGATATATACGACTTTGTGGAAAGGGTAAACGCAAACGCCGTAAACCGTAAGGCCATGGAATGCCTTGCCGTGAGCGGAGCTTTCGACAGTTTCGGGATAGACCGCGAAGTATATCTCACCCCATGCAACGACCGCGCCACTTTCATGGAGGTGCTCATGCGATACGGAGCCAATGTGCAGCAGGAAAAGAGCGAAGCACAAAATTCGCTGTTTGACGATGTTGGAGGAATGGAAGTTCCGCGCCCGCTGCCCCCGGATAACTACGACAAATGGAGTAACATAACGCGGTTGGAAAAAGAGCGGGAACTGGTGGGAATATACATCTCGGGACATCCTCTCGACCCATACGCCGTTATAATGGAGCAACTTTGCAACACACCATTCTCAAAACTCTCAAACCCTGCGGAACTCAAGGGAAGGCCCATTGTGCTCGGGGGAATGGTTACCGGAGTGAGAATGGGAATGACAAAAAAAGGTAATCCATACGGAATTGTGCAGTTCGAGGACTTTGAGGGAACGGGCGAAATAGCACTATTCGGAAAAAACTGGGCACAATGGCAAAACTACCTCAAAGAAGGCTATGCCGTGCTTATACACGCCACCGTAGAGCCAAGGCGTTTCAATCCGAACGTGTTTGACGTGAACGTGAAAAATATCGAATACCTTGCCGATATAAAGACTTCGGGAATTGCCGAAATGCAAATCAACACAATAGCCACAACCCTCGATGTAATGGAGACAAGGGAATTCTTGGCTCTGGTGGAGCAAAATCCGGGAAACACGAGAATAACTTTCTCGTTCTCCGCACCGGGAAGGTTCAGAAACATAAAAGTGAGGGCCATGAACAGGAAAGTAAACATCAACCGCCCTTTAATAGACTTTCTAAAACAGAGCTCCGCATTCAAAAACTATACACTCATACCCAAAGACTGACATGGCAAAGAGCAAAACGGCATACGTGTGCGAAAACTGCGGCTACGACAGTGTGAAGTGGCTTGGCAAATGCCCTTCGTGCGGAGCGTGGAACTCTTTCAAGGAGATAAACATTGCGCCCGAACAGGCGCCCACTGCGAGAAGCGGCGTTTCGGCCTTGGCAAAAGTGGCGGAAAAACGCCCGCATTCAGTAAAACTTTCGCAGGTTACGGCAACAGGAGAAAAAAGGGTCAACACCCACGACACGGAACTAAACCGCGTTCTTGGAGGAGGCATAGTGCCGGGCTCGCTGATACTACTCGGCGGAGAGCCGGGCATAGGAAAATCAACGCTTATGCTGCAAACCGTAATGAGAATGCCGGAGAAAAAAGTGCTGTATGTAAGCGGCGAGGAAAGCGAGCGGCAGATTAAGCTGCGCGCCGAACGGATTGAAAACGCCACCGCCGACATCCTTGTTGTTTGCGAAACCTCTCTCGAGAATATATTCCGCGAAATTGCAGAAACCGCGCCCGACCTTGTGGTTATCGACTCCATACAAACCATCGAGACAGAAACCTGCGACAGTGCGCCGGGCAGTCTCACCCAGGTGCGCGAATGCGCATCGGCGTTGCTGAAGTTCGCCAAGCAGAGTGCAGTACCGGTATTCCTGATAGGACACATTACCAAAGAGGGCGTGATTGCAGGACCAAAGGTGCTGGAACACATTGTCGATGTGGTTTTGCAGTTCGAGGGCGACCGCCATTATCTATACCGCATACTGCGCGGAATAAAAAACCGTTTCGGCAGCACAAGCGAGCTGGGCATATATGAAATGCGCCAAGAGGGGCTGCGCGGAGTGGAAAACCCTTCGGAACTGCTGCTAACCCAAGACAACGCCGGGCTTAGCGGAGTGGCGATAGCTGCAACAATCGAGGGCGTGCGCCCGTTGCTCATCGAAACCCAGGCCCTGGTTAGCACGGCGGCATACGGCGTTCCCCAGCGTTCGGCCACAGGTTTCGACACACGCAGAATGAATATGCTGCTCGCCGTGCTCGAAAAGCGAGTGGGCTTTAAGCTCACCCAAAAAGACGTGTTCCTAAATCTTGCCGGCGGAATAAGGGTTACAGACCCCGCGCTCGACCTTTCTGTGGTTGCCGCCATACTGTCGAGCAATGTTGACACACCCATCTCGCGCGAGGTGTGCATGGCAGGCGAAGTGGGACTGAGCGGGGAAATACGCCCCGTGGCGAGAATTGAGCAAAGAATATCCGAAGCCGCCAAGCTGGGCTTCAAGCGAATGTTGGTGCCGAAACACAACGCGAGGGGACGCAACAACTTTAACAACAACATAGAAATCGTGAGCGTGGGAAAGGTTGAGGACGCACTGCGCGAGCTTTTCGGCTGAGCGCAAAAGCACCGCCTTCAACGCACACTACAATATATAATAATGTACAGTCTGAATTTAACACTCAATCCGCACGATGCCTCCGACACAGGGCGCATGAAACTCGAGGCGGCTGAAATGCTCAAAATAGACGTGCGCACAATTTCAAGCCTACGCATAAGAAAGCGAAGCATCGATGCACGCCAAAGAAACATAGTGGTACACATTTCGACGGACGTTTACCTTGCCGGCGAGCAAGTGCCCGAAGAATACGAGCACACTGAGTATCGCTCCGTGGCAAATGCACCCGTGGCCGTTGTGGTTGGAGCCGGACCGGGAGGACTCTTTGCCGCGCTACGCCTGATAGAGCTTGGCATAAAGCCCGTGGTTCTTGAACGCGGCAAAGACGTGCATTCGCGAAAGCGCGACATAGCCCGCATACGCGAAACGCAGCGTGTAGACCCCGAAAGCAACTACTCGTTCGGAGAGGGCGGAGCCGGGGCATATTCCGACGGAAAACTATACACCCGCAGCAAGAAGCGGGGGAACGTAAGCAAAATTCTTTCTGTTTTCTGCCAGCACGGAGCCGACACCGACATTCTTTCGTCAGCCCATCCGCATCTTGGCACCGACTGCCTGCCGCGCATTATCGAGAACATGCGCAACACAATAATCGGCTGTGGCGGCGAGGTGCATTTCGAAACAAAGGTTACGTCTCTGCTCTACGACTCAAAGGGCACGGTGTGTGGTGTTTCCGATGCAAACGGCAGGGAATACAAAGGTCCGGTGATACTCGCCACAGGCCATTCGGCACGCGATGTTTACAGAATGCTGCGCAGCAACGGTATTGCCCTCGAAATGAAAGGCATGGCTGTGGGTGTGAGACTGGAGCACCCGAGTTTCACCATCGATTGCATACAATACCATTCGCGCAACGGCAAGGGCAACTGGCTGCCCTCGGCGGAATATTCCATGGCCGCACAAGTGGAGGGGCGCGGCGTTTACAGTTTCTGCATGTGTCCGGGCGGATTTGTTGTGCCTGCGGCAACAGGCGATGAGCAGATAGTGGTGAACGGCATGAGCCCCAAAAGTCGCGGCTCCAAATGGAGCAATTCGGGCATGGTGGTGGAGCTGAGAGAGGAAGACCTCGGCGACGTTTCGATAGAGTCTGTGATTAAAACGGCTTTGGGCGATGAAAAATTTGCCGCCTCGCACAGCGATTGGAACAACTCCGACAATCCTTTGCGAATGATGTATTTCCAGGAAGCGCTCGAGCGCGAATGCTGGTTGCAGGGCAACCGCAGCCAAACCGCTCCCGCACAGCGCATGGGCGACTTTGTGAACCGCAAGCTCAGCTTCGACCTCCCGCAATCGTCATACGCACCCGGGCTTATCTCATCTCCACTTCACTTTTGGATGCCCGCGTTCATTTACACCCGCCTTGCCGAAGGATTCAGAATTTTCGGGGCAAGACACAAGGGTTTCCTGTCGAAGGAGGCAACAGTGATAGGAGTGGAAACACGCACTTCATCGCCCGTCAGAATAACACGCAACAACACCACCATGCAACACATATTGCGCGCGGGGCTGTTTCCCTGCGGCGAAGGGGCCGGATATGCCGGAGGCATAGTTTCGGCGGCAATCGATGGCGAACGGTGCGCCGATGCGGCGGCGGCATACATCGCCGCACACAAAAACGAGTTTGACGGCAGCAGCTCCCACTAAATGCCAAGGGGAATACGGATGTTTTGATAAACATCTTATTTCGAAACAGCCGACTATGTTTTGGAAACCCCTTGCATGTTAATGTTTTACAAAAGGTCAGAGACGCGAAAAATCATGTCTGATGTAGTTTTTTTTACATCAGACATAATTTTTTCTACATGGGACATAGTTTTTATTACATCCCTCATGGTTTTTGGTATACCCGTAGAGGAGAAACGACTTTACGGTTTTTCGGCAAATCGAACAGGCGCTCGAACCCACACACATATGGGCAATGAATGCAAAAAAGGGGGCGCTACCTTTATGATGCATGCCCCCCCCCTTTTATAATCTATATTTTTTCTTTCTACTGCCAAACTCCCGGCGATGTGCCCTGGCGATATATTTCCACGAGTTCCATTTCGAAGATTACTGTGGAATTCTTTGGTATCGACCCGCTTGCCGAAGTGCCATACGCGAGGTCAGCGGGAATAACAACCCTCCACCTATCGCCCCTGTGCATATACTGCAATGCCGTGCCCACTCCGTGTACCAACGCACTTACGCAGAAAGTGGACGGGGCCATTGTTGAGCGGTCGAACACCTTGGCGTATTCCGATGAAAAGCCGGAATGGTCAACCACAAGCCCATCGGGATGCAACGTGGTTGGAACGAGCAATGTGCGATATGCAATTCTCACGCTGTCGTTGAAATACGGCATCACTCCGTCGTTGGTACCGCGTTTAAGTATCTCGACCGCCACGGAGTCGGTCTGCTTGTGTGCGGCATTATTTTGGCGGGAATAGCACAGATATTGCCGGCGGTTTGAATATTCCTGCCACTTGTCGCCGTAAACGCGCCTTGCGTATGCTATCGAGTCGCCTGCCGTCTGCATGGCCTTCGCAAAGAAACTCTCGTTTCTCGGTTTCCAATTGGCATATTCGTTTTCCTCGCCATCGTTCTCGGAACAGGCGCAAAGAGTAATGCAGCACACCGCGCAAATTGCAAACGCAAACGCGCGGAATATGGAATGTTCTAGCATTTTCATTTGGAATAAAGTTTTTTCAGTCGTCGGCAATTTTCTTTAGCAGCGATGTTATGCTCACACGCTCCTCAAGAATATCGCGCAATGCGGCTATCTTTACGCGCTCCTGCTCCATTGTGTCGCGATTGCGCAATGTAACGCATCCGTCATTGAGACTGTCGTGGTCGATTGTTATGCAATACGGCGTGCCGATTGCGTCCTGGCGACGGTATCGCTTTCCTATCGAATCCTTGTCTTCGTATTTGCAGTTGAAATGGTAGCGCAAATCCTTCATTATCTTCTCGCCGAGTTCGGGCAGCCCGTCCTTGCGCACAAGCGGCAATATAGCCAACTTTGTGGGCGCAAGCTGCTGCGGCAAATGCAGCACGGTGCGCGTTTCGCCGTTTTCGAGCTTCTCTTCTTCAAACGAGTGGCACATTACCGAAAGGAACATGCGGTCAACACCGATTGAGGTTTCCACATCGTATGGAGTGTAGCTTTCGCCTGTTTCGGGATCGTGGTATTTTATTTGCTTTCCGCTGAACTTTTCGTGCTGTGAAAGGTCGAAGTCCGTGCGCGAGTGTATTCCCTCCACCTCTTTGAAGCCGAAAGGCATTCTGAATTCTATGTCGGTTGCGGCGTTTGCGTAGTGGGCGAGCTTTTCGTGGTCGTGAAAACGGTAGTTTTCCGCGCCGAAGCCCAGAGCCTGATGCCATTTCATACGCATGTTCTTCCAGTATTTGAACCATTCCATTTCCGTGCCGGGTTTGCAGAAAAACTGCATCTCCATCTGCTCGAACTCGCGCATGCGGAATATAAACTGGCGCGCCACTATTTCGTTACGAAAAGCCTTGCCTATCTGCGCTATGCCGAACGGCAACTTCATGCGCCCGGTTTTTTGCACGCTTAAGTAGTCAACGAATATTCCCTGTGCCGTTTCGGGGCGCAGGTAGATTGTGGAGGTTCCCTCGGCTGTGGAGCCTACCTCTGTTTTGAACATAAGGTTGAACTGGCGCACGTCGGTCCAATTTCTCGTGCCGCTTATAGGGCATACAATACCCTCGTCGAGTATTATCTGCTTCAGCTCGCCAAGGTTGTTGTCGTTCATCGCTTTTTTATAGCGTTCGTGCAGCGCATCGCGTTTTTGCTTGTGCTCGATTACTCTCTGGCTTGTGGCGCAATACTTCTCCTCGTCGAACGAATCGCCGAAGCGCTTGCGTGCCTTCGCAACTTCCTTGGCTATCTTTTCATCGTATTTTGCTATCTGCTCTTCTATGAGCACATCGGCGCGATAGCGTTTCTTGGAGTCGCGGTTGTCGATTAGCGGGTCATTGAAAGCATCGACATGCCCCGAAGCCTTCCACACCATGGGGTGCATGAAAATGGCGGCATCTATGCCCACTATGTTCTGATGTAGCAGCACCATGCTCTGCCACCAATACTGCTTTATGTTGTTTTTCAGTTCAACGCCGTTCTGCCCGTAGTCATAAACAGCGCCCAAACCATCGTAAATCTCGCTTGAGGGGAAAACGAAACCGTATTCCTTGCAATGCGACACTATCTTCTTGAAAACGTCTTCCTGAGCCATGTCTTTGTGCTATGCTTTTGAAATTGTGATACTATACGGATGCAAAGGTAATAATTTTCCTGCAACCCGCGCCACTCTCGGCACCCTGCGCCACTGAACACTAAAAAGGCGCGGCATTCTCCCGTTTGGGGAACACCGCGCCTTTTATATGATTCCGATGCGCTTACTCTCCCGGATGGATGGCTCCACTGGGGCAAACGTCAGCGCAAGTGCCGCAGTCAACGCAAACGTTGGGGTCGATTACATACTTGTCGCTGCCCTCGCTGATAGCTCCGCTGGGGCATTCGTCAATACAGGTTCCACATGCAACGCAATCGTCGCTAATTACATAAGCCATAGTTGTTGTTTGATTTAATTGTTTATGATGTTTCTTATTCCGCATGCAAAATTACTGCTTTATTTGAAACCTACAAACTGCTCACGTCATTTTTGCCGCGTCCCGGCATAAGAAATCATAAAGGCGCAGGCTTCGCCCTCCACGGCACATCCATGCGCACTGCTTTACGCCAAAGAAACCGCAAAAACGTTCGGATTTGCATAAAGCATTGGTTTGCAGATTATTGACCAAGCAAAAGACACCGCCATAAAGATTTGTTTTTCAGGCGTTTGCAGGCGGCAAAAAAAGGTCTGATGTAGTTTAAACTACGTCTGATATAATTTTTCCTACATCGGACATGGTTTTTCCGATGTCCCACATGGTTTTTGCGGCAATGCGGGCTTTTTCCATTTTTACACCCACAAAACTTGCCGATACACCCAAAATTGTTATTTTTGCACATTAATAAAGAGCCCAAGAACAACAAATGACAAAACTGAAACGTATAAAAAAAGTGCGCATACACCGTGAGGGCGACAAGACTCTTATCGGCTGCGGGGTTATCTTCGTGCTGGTTTGCGCGCTGGCTTACGTTCTGCTGCCGCGTGTGGCGTTCTGCCTTGTGCTGGTGGCATGCATCATAATATACTCAGGCATACTGAATTTTTTCCGCTGCCCCATACGCCGCTTTCAGGCAAGCACCGACGGAGTTGTGGTGGCACCGGCCGATGGAAAGATTGTGGTAGACGAGGAGGTTGAGGAAAACGAATACTTCGGAGACCGTAGGCGTATGGTGTCAATCTTCATGTCTATCGTCAATGTACACGCCAACTGGTTTCCTATTGACGGATATGTTACCCGCGTCGAACACCAGGACGGCAACTACCACAAGGCATGGCTTCCCAAGGCAAGTTTGGAAAACGAGCACTCAACCATTATAATCCGCACCCCGTCGGGAGAAGAAATAATGGTGCGTCAGGTTGCCGGGGCTTTGGCAAGGCGGATAGTTACGTATGCAAAAGAAAAAGAGGAGTGCTACATCGATGAGCATTTGGGATTTATAAAATTCGGATCAAGGGTTGACTTGTTCCTGCCGCTTGACGCAAAGGTTGAGATAAAACTCGGGCAGCGCACAACAGGAAACCAAACGGTGATAGCACACTTGAAAAACTAAGCAAACATGTTCAACGAAATAAAGAAAAGCCTGCCCAACGGCATAACTTGCTGCAATCTTGTTTCAGGCTGCATTGCCGTGGCTTTTGCCCTTGAGGGAAACCCGCG
Source organism: Prevotellaceae bacterium UBA6398 (assembly GCA_002437495.1). Taxonomy (GTDB): domain Bacteria; phylum Bacteroidota; class Bacteroidia; order Bacteroidales; family Bacteroidaceae; genus UBA6398. Next base: position 125,547 of record DJQA01000004.1, on the reverse strand, counting down.
CCTGGCTTTTCTATTCATAATAACAGGTGCGGTGTTCGACTTTTTCGATGGTTTCACTGCAAGAGCCCTGAAAGTATCCTCACCGATAGGCAAGGAGCTCGATTCGCTTGCCGACGACATCACATTCGGGCTTGCACCGTCGGCCATAGCATTCACCATGCTCAAGCAGTGCGCCGTGCCGCAGTCGCTTGCAGGAGCGCAGGAAATTTACCCGTACGCTGCTTTCGTAATGGCGGCTTTTTCGGCGCTAAGGCTTGCAAAGTTCAACCTTGACGAACGGCAGGCTACATCGTTCATAGGACTTCCCACCCCCGCCAACGCAATTTTTTGGGGAGCTTCGGCATGCTCGCTAAACACGGAGCTGCTGGCATCGCCCGCCGCCGCATACATTATAATAGCGTTGGCTTTCATTTCATCGGCCCTGCTGGTGAGCGAAATTCCCATGTTCGCACTTAAGTTCAAGAACTTTTCATGGAAAGACAACAAGGTGAAATACATATTCCTGGCCGTGTCTCTGATATTGATAATTGCATTCCATATCGGAGGCCTTGCCATTGCAATCCTTTGGTATCTCATGCTCTCACTCATAACCGAAAAGCGCTGAAAAATGAAAATAATCCTCGGCATACTCATATTGGCTTTCATAGGGCTTTACGTAATATTGCACACTCTACGCAAATTCGTTCGTATGTTTACGGGCGAGACACCACAGCAGCAAAGGTCGCACAACCGCCCGAAAAGCACAGGCGGTATTAACACTTCCACAGCCAAGGCCAAGAAGAAGATCATTTCCAAAGACGAGGGCGAGTACGTAGATTACGAAGAAATAAAAAACAAATAGCCTCCGTTTCAGAGGTATCACATGCAGTCCGCAGCCTTTACGGTTGCGGACTTTTTTGCGTTGCGCCGCATTAAGCCTCACCGAAAAAGGCTATATTTGCAAATAGAGTTATAACCGGTAAACATAATACCCAAACAACAGAAAAATGGAAGAAATCAGCAACGGCAAGATTGCCATACGCACCCGCAGGCTCAGCGCGGAACTATGCAGTATAAAAAACGAGGAAACCGGAGAAGAACTGATGTGGCAGGCCGACCCTAAGATTTGGGGAAGACACTGCCCTATGCTTTTCCCAACAGTGGGCGCCGTGTGGGAAGGCAGGTACAGGCATCGCGGTGTGGTGCACGAAATGAGCAAACACGGCTTCCTGCAAAACGCGGAGTTCGAGCTGAAATCCCTCGAAAGCAATTCCGTAACCTACTTCACCCACGACACAGCGCAAACTCGTGCAATATTCCCATTCATGTTCGGTCTTGAACAAAAGTTCACCCTCGCCGGCAATACGGTAAAAGTTGAATGGACCGTAAGAAACGAAGGCTGCGATTACATGCCTTTCCAAATTGGCGGCCATCCTTCATTCTATTTTCGCGGCTTCAGTGAAAGCGATGACATAAAGGGCTACCTGCAGTTCGACATCGAAAATCCCGAAAGCGCAACCGTGGGCTGCGGCGGTTGCCTGGCCGAAAGGCGTTACGTGCTGCCGGCACCGGGCGGACTTATGCCGCTGCACGATGACGACTTCAAAGTTGATTCCATAATAATAGACCACAGCCAGGTACACTCCATAACCCTTCTCGACAAAGAGCGCCAGCCGGTTGTAAAAGTGAGCAGCCGCGCCCCTGTGTTCCTCGTGTGGTCGCCCTACGGAAAGAAAGCACCATTCGTATGTATCGAGCCGTGGTACGGATTGTGCGACAAAGAGGGATATGAAGGCGAGTTCGCACAACGCCCCTACACCAACACCGCCCCGGCATACGGCGAATGGAAAGGCGGATATGACATCGAAATTTTATGATACCCGAACATAAAAGCACACCTGCATAATGAGCACATTAAACACCTTATCGCGCTTTTTACTTTGCTCTTCGGTGGCAATGTGTCTTTTGCCGGCAAGCCTGCACGCTCAATACGACCACGGGCCTGAGAACACCCTGCGCCTTATGTCATACAACATTATGAACGGAAAGCAGATTGACGGCAAGACATTCAACTACGAACGCCAAACAAGCATAATACGCAACATGAACGCCGACCTCGTAACCCTTGACGAGGTTGACAGTCTCACCGAACGCTCAATGGGGCATTTCGTTCTTGGGGAATACGCTTCCGCGCTCGGCATGCACCATTTCTACTCCCCCGCCATCGATTTCCGGGGCGGCAAATACGGCATAGGTATGCTGGCCAAGAAACACCCGCTGCGCGTTACGCGCATCGCCCTGCCGGGACGCGAAGAAAAGCGCACGCTTATAATTGCCGAGTATCCCAAGTTTGTTTTCGCCTCAACCCACTTTTCGCTAACACCCGCCGACCGGGTAAAATCAATCACCATCCTTAGAAGCGAGGCGGCAAAGCACGACAAACCGTTCTTTGTTGCCGGCGACCTTAACCTAATACCCGATTCGGAGGAGGGAAGACTGTTTACACGATACTTCACGCCGCTAACCGACCCGAAGCAGCACACATATCCGGCCAACAAGCCCACGGAGACCATCGACTACATTGCGCTGTTCAAGAACGAAGCGGCAAAAAGCGTGGTGCTTTTGCGCAACGGAGTGCTTAACGAGCCGCAAGCCTCCGACCACCGCCCGGTGTTTGCCGATGTGCGCTTTGCTCTTGACGCAAACAAGCTGCTATGCTCCGACCCCTACCTGCAAAACATCACAAACAACGGAGTGAGCATTATGTACCAAACAAACGCAGTGGTTCACACCTGGATTGAATACGGAACAGACACTGCCAAACTCAAAACCGCACGCACACTGCTCGCAGGGCAGGAACCGTGCTTTGGCATCGAGAACAAGGTGCGCCTCGACAGTCTTGTTCCCGGCGTTAAATACCACTACCGCGTGTGCATGCAGGAAGTGCTGCTCAACGAAGCCTACCGCAAAATTCTAGGCAACACCGTAAAAACTCCATGGCACAGCTTCACACTCCCCTCGCCCCACACCAAGAACTTCACAGCCGTTGTGTTCAACGACCTGCATGAGCAAGACGGAGTGATGAACGCGCTGAACGAAACCTTGAAGAAGAACGGAATAAAACCCGACCTGACATTCTTCAACGGCGACTGCGTGCCGGAACCCCGCGACCGTGCCAACGCCATTAACAGGGTAAATGTGCTGATGCGCGGCGCAAACGCTGCCGATGTGCCTACGTTCATAATACGCGGCAACCACGAAATACGCAACTCCTACTCTGCCGGAATGCTCTCGCTCACCGACAATTTCGATGGCAAAACATACGGCGCGTTCTCGTGGGGCGACACACGCTTCGTGGTGCTCGACTGCGGCGAGGACAAACCCGACGATACCTGGGTTTACTACGGCTTGAACGACTTCACAAAGCTGCGTATCGACCAAAAAACGTTCCTTGAAAAAGAACTTAAAAGCAAAGAATTCAAAAAGGCACGTCGTCGCATTCTGATAAACCACATTCCTATTTGGGGCGACAAGAACGTTTATACCGACAACTTTCATCCTTGGACGGCACTGTGGAGCCCGCTGCTCGAGAAGGGGAAATTCGATGTCAACCTCACAGCCCACGCCCATTTCTTTTATGTGATAGAAAAAGGCAGGCAGGGCAACCCCATGACGTGTGTTGGCGGCGGAGGACCGCACATGAGCGGGAAAAACGTGGGAACGGCAATGGCATTGCAGAAAAGCGGCGACAGGCTTCGCCTGCGCGTGTTTGGCGCAGACGGCAGCACACTCCTCGACCGCGACTTGTAAGTCCGCGACACAGGCATACAACATAATCAGTGGCGCACCTGTGCTTTTGCATTAGGTGTGCCACTTTTTACAACGCCATAAGGCAGCAATCACACAAGCAACTATCAACAAACAAATTCCGCCGCCGTAGGGGCGTATGGCATACGCCCGGATTGCACGGATTTGCGATATTGCGCCGGCAGTTTGAGACGCGGTTTGTGCGGCGGTGTTATGGGCGTATGCCATACGCCCCTACATTTCGCGCATTTCCAATTCCCTTGGCATGCATTGCGTTTCCGCATAACCACTGCCGCCGTAGGGGCGTATGGCATACGCCCTGAATTGCACGGATTTGCGATATTGCGCCGGCAGTTTGCGGCGCGGTTTGTGCGGCGGTGTGATGGGCGTATGCCATACGCCCCTACATATATACCGTATGCAATCAACAAGCAACATACACCGTTCGAATGATTTCGGCAAAGCCAAAATTGTCTGCTTTTTCCAAATGCCCCGAAAACTACATTTGGCGTGGGAAAAACTACATAGGACGTAGGAAAAATTATGTCTGATATAATTCAAACTACATCAGACCTTTTTTTGACGTTTTCAAGTCCTTGAAAAACAATAACTTGCAAAGGTCATCGCAAATCTGCGCAAAACATTGCAAATCAACGCCTTACCATAAAAACATGAGAAAAGGCGGCGGGAAAAACACATTTCCGCCGCCATACATTATATATGTGTCTGCAAACTTCAGAGTTTTACCTTCTTTTTCTTCAGCTTCGACTCGTTTCCCACGCGGCTTAGCGATGTTACCGCATACGTGTACTTTTCCGCGCCCTTGTCGTATGGCAACTTGTAGAACGTGTTCGATGTTATGTCAACAATATTTGATGCATTGTCGGTATTATGCGGCTCTCCCGCCGCAAAGCGGTATATCACATAGCGTTGCGCCTCGTCCACGGGCGATTTCGCTTTCGGTGCCGTCCAAAACAGCATATAGCCGTCTTCGGTCCACACCGGCTTCAGCTTTCTCACTTTTCCCGGAGTTTTTGTGCTGATGAACGGCATTGCGGGCGGCAGAGCGGGCTTTGAGTAGTAAAGCTGCCTTAATGCCTCGGCATAGTTTCCTTTGTTCTCGGCAAACGCGGCTCCATACCACTGGCAGCTCCCCGCCACGCCAAGCGAGCGTTCGAGGTTCATCTTTGCAAGCAGCTGGTGGTTCTGCGGATTTGCGGGGTCGGGATATTTTATGGTGTTCTCCACACTCTCGCCGATAATCAGCGGACGGTTTGAGGCGTACTTGCTCCACCATTTAATCAGGGTGGCATAGTCGGCAACGGGATGGCCTATTTGCCAATAGAGTTGCGGCATGGAATAGTCAATCCATCCCTTGTTCACCCAATACAGCACATCGGCATACAAATCATCGTAGTTTTCCAGTCCGTTGGTGTCCGACCCCGGAATGTTTCCGCCGCGCCTTGCGTTGTGGTATATGCCAAACGGCGAAACGCCGAACTTTACCCACGGTTTAACGGAGCGTATGGTGTCGTGGAGCATGCGCACAAGCTCGTTTACGTTCCACCTGCGCCAGTCGGCACGGTTGCGTATGCCGTTGCTGTACTTTGCATAAGAGTTGTCGTCGGGTATAACCTTCTGTCCGCCGGGATAGGGATAGAAATAATCGTCCATGTGTATGCCGTCAACATCGTAGCGTCGCATTATGTCGGCCACCACGCGGCATATATACTCTCTGTTGTAAGGCTCTCCGGGATCGAAAAGAATCAGATCGCCATACTTGAAAAAATGCTCCGGATATAAATTATACGGATGGTTCAACGCCATTTCGTGCTTTGCGGCGGTTTTTGCACGGTAGGGATTTATCCACGCATGAAGCTCCATGCCGCGCTTATGGCACTCGTCAATCATCCACTGTAACGGATCCCAGTATGGGTTGGGTGCCTGCCCCTGCTTTCCGGTAAGATAATAACTCCAAGGTTCGAGCTTGCTGGGATACAAGGCATCGCCCTCACACCTAACCTGAAACATTACCGTGTTAAGCCCGCAACGCTTGAATGCATCGAGGTAAGATGTGAGCGTGCGCTGCATACGGTCTCTGTCCATTCCCTTATACTGCCCGTTAACGGTTTGTATCCACGCTCCGCGAAACTCGCGTTTGGGATTGGCATGGGTATTTTGCGCCTTTGCGCCATGCATGCCAAAACAGCATAGAATGGCTGCCGCGGCAAATAATCTCTTTATAATCCTGTTCATTTTATGAAGGCATCGCCGCCTTGTATTATTGTTTTTAAGTTGCTTTATGATTTCAAGGTGTAAATTTAATAATAAAATTCGAAACACATGCACCCGCACGTTTCACGCCTTAGCGCGAGTGCAAAGTTACATGGCGTAACCCGCCGCCTGCCGCACTCCAAGGAGCTTTGGCATTCCACTGTTTGACAAACACTTGCACCGGCAAAAATTATGTCTGATGTAATTTAAATTATATCTGATATAATTTTTTCTACATCCCATATAGTTTTTCCCACGTCCCATGCCGCTTTCCACCCTCCCCTTTTTCGGCACCCTGTTTCTGCGCCGATAAGCAGGAAATGGCTAACTTTGCCTTTACATTGATATATTAAGGAAACCATAGGCAACAACATGGACACACCACGCAAAAATCCGCTTCTTTCCCCCTTTATCCTCCCGCCATTCGACAAGATAGAGGATGGCGATTTTGAGCCGGCAATGGCCGAAGGCATAAAGGAAGCCGAAAAAGACATAGAAAACATAACATCGTGTGCCGACGAGCCCACGTTCGGCAACACCATAGTAGCGCTCGACAAGAGCGGCGAAATGCTCGACAGGATTGAAAGCGTGTTCTTCAACCTTCTGAGCGCATCATCGAACGACACACGCGAGGCGTTGGCACAAAAGTTCGCTCCCATGCTAACCCGCCACAACAGCAACATAATGCACAACGAAAAGCTGTTTGCCCGCGTCAGGCACGTGTGGGAAAACCGCCCCGAAAACCTAACGCCCGAAGAGCACAGGCTTTTGGAAACAACCTACAAGGCTTTTGTGCGCAGCGGCGCGCTGCTTGGCGAAGAGCGCAAGGCAGAACTGCGCAAGGTTTCCGAGAAATTGTCGAAAAAGTCGGTGGAGTTCTCAACCAACCTGCTACACGCCCGCAAAGATTTCCACCTAAACATAACCAACCCCGAAAAGGTGAGAGACATACCCGCGTCGGCTCTCGCCATAGCCCGCGCAAACGCAAAGGAGAACAAACGCGAAGGATGGGACATAACGCTCGACGAGCCCGTTTACGGACCTTTCATGACCTACTGCCACGACCGCGAACTGCGCAAGACACTGTATATGGCACGCAACTCTGCCTGCATGGGCGGCACCAAATACAGCAACCTGCAAGTGTGCGAGGACATAGTGAACCTAAGGCTTAAAAGCGCGAATATTCTGGGCTATAAATGCTACGCCGACTATGTGCTCGAAAAGCGCATGGCCGAAACCAAGGAGAACGTTTACAAGCTGCTCGACGAACTTTCCGAAGCCTACATGCCACAGGCAAAAAAGGAAGTCGAGGCGGTGGAAAACTTCGCCCGCAAGCACGAGGGCGGGGATTTCAAACTCGAGGCTTGGGATTTTGCCTATTATTCGCGCAAGCTCAAACTCTCGCTGTTCGACATCGACAGCGAAATGCTGCGCCCCTATTTCGAACTTTCCAAGGTGAGCCACGGCGTGTTCGGCCTTGCCAACGAACTTTACGGCATCAACTTCACCGTAAACAAAAACGCCCCGGTTTACGACCGCGATGTGGTTGCCTATACCGTTAACGACAAGGACGGAAGTTTTCTCGGCACACTTTACATGGACTGTTTCCCAAGAAAAGGAAAGCAAGGCGGTGCGTGGACAACAAGCTACAGCCCGCAATACCGGGAAAACGGCAAAAACGTGCGCCCAACGGTTGGCGTAGTGATGAACCTCACCAAACCCACGGCAGAACGCCCTTCGCTCCTGACACTCGGCGAAGTAACGACATTCCTGCACGAGTTCGGCCACGCACTCCACGGTATTTTTGCCAACACAACCTACCGCTCGCTAAGCGGCACAAGCGTGCATTGGGATTTTGTGGAACTTCCCTCGCAATTTATGGAGAACTTTGCAACAGAAAAGAAATTCTTGAGTAAATTTGCAGTACACTATAAAACCGGCGAGCCTTTGCCCGAAGAGCTTATGAACAAAATCATAAAGAGCCGAAACTACAACGTGGCCTATGCCACAATGCGCCAGGTTTCGTTCGGACTGCTCGACATGGGGCTGCACTCGATTACCAAACCGCTTGGCGGAAACCTTATGGAAACCGAGCGCAACGCCACTAAAAGCGTGGCACTACTGCCCGAAGTCCCCGGCACGGGACAAGCAGTGCACTTCAGCCACATAATGGACGGAGGCTATGCGTCCGGATACTACAGCTACAAATGGGCGGAGGTTCTTGACGCCGACGCCTTCAAAGCTTTCAAGGAAAAGGGAGTGTTCTCGCGCGAAATGGCCGAACGCTTCCGTTCCTGCATCCTGTCGAAAGGCGGCACAGAGCCGCCCATGCAGCTCTACGAGCGCTTCCGTGGCAAAAAACCCACTATTGACGCAATGATGGAGCGCGACGGAATAAGCCACGCCAAATAAAAAAAGTAAACATGCAACCTGCCGAAAAAAAACAGCATGACCTCGATGTGCGCTACATGAGAATGGCGAGAATATGGGCTGAGAACTCATACTGCAAACGCCGCAGAGTGGGCGCACTCATCGTAAAAAACAAAATGATAATCAGCGACGGCTACAACGGCACGCCCTCCGGATTCGAGAATGTGTGCGAGGACGAAAACAACGTTACCAAGCCCTACGTGCTACACGCCGAAGCCAACGCGATAACAAAGATTGCCCGCTCGGGCAACAACAGCGATGGAGCCACCCTTTACGTTACCACATCGCCATGCATAGAATGCGCCAAACTTATAATACAGGCAGGGATAAGGCGCGTTATCTACGGCGAGAAATACCGCATTGAAGACGGCATAAACCTGCTGAAACGCGCAAACATCAATGTAGAATATGTCAACGCAAACGAACAACGCGCCGACAACAACGGATAACCCACCCACGAATGAACCCAAACCGCTCCTCACGCTTCACACCGCTCATCGTAGCATGCAGCATAGTGATAGGAATCATAATAGGCAGTTTCTACGCCAACCACTTTTCGGGAAACCGCCTGAGCATAATAAACACTTCGAGCAACAAACTCAACGACTTGCTGCAGATAATCGATGCGCAATACGTTGACAAGGTTAACATGTCTGACCTTGTGGAGAAATCACTGCCCAAAATCCTCGCTGAGCTCGACCCCCACTCCACGTACACAAGCGCGAAAGATGTGGAAGAGACCATGCAGGACCTCAAGGGAAGCTTCTCGGGCATAGGCATACAGTTTACAATTATCGATGATACCATAAGGGTGATTGACGCCATTGACGGCGGGCCCTCGAAAGCCGCAGGAATAATGCCCGGCGACTGTATCGTTGCCGTAGACGGCAAACCTTTCGTGGGAAAAATTGTAACCAACGACGAGGCAACCCACAGGCTAAAAGGTCCGAAAGGCTCCAGCGTTACGGTGGGCGTAATACGCGCCGGCGAAAAGAAACTGCGCAAATTTACGATAAAGAGAGAAGACATTCCCATCAAAAGCATACAGACGGCATATATGCTCGACGAAAAAACCGGCTACATAAAGGTAGACCAGTTTGCCGATTCCACATACCCCGAGTTTCTCGTAGCCCTTGCAAAGCTTGGCCAACAAGGTGCAACGCGTCTTATACTCGACCTTCGCGGCAACTACGGCGGTTTTGTGCAGCCGGCAATAAGAATGGCCGACGAGTTTCTGCCGGGAAACCGCATGATGTTTTATATGCAGGGACGCCACGCCCCGCGCGAGAACTTCATCAGCGACGGGCGCGGCGCACACCAAAGCACGCCGCTCATCGTGCTTGTTGACGAGCAGACAGCTTCGGCAAGCGAGATTTTCGCCGGTTCGATGCAGGATAACGACCGCGCAATGATTGTTGGAAGGCGAAGCTTTGGCAAAGGACTCGTGCAGGAATCGGTAGAATTCCGCGATGGAAGCATGCTGCGCCTTACCATAGCCCGCTACTATATGCCCTCGGGGCGGTGCATACAAAAACCATACACCCCGGGCAAACCCGAAGAATACGAAATGGACTTCATAAACCGCATAAAGAGCGGCGAACTCGAGTCGGGAGACAGCATAAAGGAACACGGCAGAAAATTCTACACTCGTTTGGGACGCACGGTTTACGGCGGAAACGGAATAACGCCCGATGTGTTCGTGCCGGAACAAACAGAGCAACTTACGTCATACGTAAAGGAAGCCGCCATGCGGGGACTGCTTGGTAATTATGCTTACGTTTTCGTAAACGCAAACAGGGCGGAGCTCTCCGAAATGAAGACATGGGAGGAAACCACCGCATGGCTCAAAAAGCACGACGTAGTTGACAAATTCGCCAAATACGCCGAAAAGAACGGGCTGCCGCGCCGAAATCTGATGATAAGGAAATCACACAAGCTGCTGCAATCTTATTTGTACGGCTACATAATCGATTACCTGTTGGGTAAGGACGCGTTTACGCGATACCTTAACGCCGACGACAGATGCGTGAAAACCGCGCTACGACTTATGGACGAGGGCAAGGCCTTTCCGCAAGCCCCCAAAAAGCCAAAGAAGAGCAAAAAGAAACATGGAAAAGAAAGAATTGCGCAGGCTGATTGCGGCCTTGAAGTGCAGCCACAGCCAAGCTTCATTGCGTGAGATGTCGCACGGCATAATGCGCCGGCTTGAAAACCACCCGCTTTTCAGGCCGGCGCAAACCGTTTTGCTCTATCATTCACTGCCCGACGAACCATACACCCACGACATGATTGTGCGCACCGCAAGAACGAAAAACGTGGTGCTGCCGGTTGTGGTTAACGAAACCGACCTCGAGCTGCGGCTTTTCAAAGGCGAAGATTTTATGAGGCAGGGGGCGTTCGGCATATACGAGCCCTCGGGGCGCGCCTTTACCGACTACACAAAAATCGACCTTGCCGTAATTCCCGGAATGGCTTTCGACCCTTACGGCAACCGACTCGGCAGGGGAAAAGGGTATTACGACCGCCTGCTCGAAAAGCTGAAACCACTCGGCATACCGATAATAGGCGTGTGTTTCGACTTCCAAAAACTGCCGTCCGTTCCCGCCGAACCACACGACATAAAAGCAGACACAGTATTATAAACGCCCGCCCGCTTTACGCAAAAGCTGCGTAGTTTTTGCGGTGCGGTTTAAGCGGTGGCATACAAGGCGTATGCCATACGCCCCTACGGCGTGTAATTTGTTGGTTGATATGGCTTTGATTTCCCCACTTAAAAACTACCGAGCCAATATTTTTGCACCATTGTCTTTCACCATTGCCCCGGATTAATTCCATACACGCGCAAACGCGGTTATAGCGAAGTGACACCCACCAGTTTTATGCCGGCAACATTATTAAGATGTAACTTATTGGGATTTTGGGCTTTTCCAAAAGAATTTCGCTATATTTGCACCGGATATAATGCCAAGACACGAATGGAGGACAAAGTGAGATATTGGATTGAAATGTCCGACTATGATTTCGAGACAGCAAAGGCCATGCTCGAAACCAAGCGTTTCCTTTACGTTGCTTTTATGTGCCACCAAACTATAGAGAAAATACTAAAGGCATATTGGAGCGAAGCATTGGAGGAACCTCCTTTGAAGATTCACAGTTTGTCAAGGCTGGCGGAAAAAAGCGGCTTGGACAAAGATATGTCTGAAGCACAAACTGACTTCATAGACGAACTTGAACCGCTGAATATTGAAGCACGCTACCCATCATATAAAGAACGGCTGCTCAAAAGCCTTACGACGGAGCGTTGCAAATATATAATCAAACAAACCGACGAACTAAGAATATGGATAAAGAACAGGCTATAAAACTGGCACAACGCTACAAAGCGGCGGTTGCGGAACGATTGCCTCTGAAGGCTCTTTATCTTTATGGCTCATTCAGCAAAGGCAATTATACGGAGGACAGCGATATTGACATTGCCGTAGTCGTGGAGCGCATGAACGACAACTATTTTGAGGACACTCCCTTATTATGGAAACTGAAACGCAAGGTGAGCAACCTTATAGAGCCTGTATTGCTTACTGACGATACCAGCAACCCGCTATATGCCGACATACTTAAAACAGGCATATTGATTTGAGCGAAAAGCATTGCCTGCAAGACATAAATCTATCATTGACATAACGCCATATACAGCCGTATGCCGTTGCTGCGCAACCATGAAGTCTTGCGGCGTTTGTGCGGTGGTAGGTGGAATTCAAGTGTGGGGGTATGCAATACGTCCCCACAAACAATGTCTTTCCAATCAATAAATTGCGCCGCCGTAGGGGCGTATGGCATACGCCCGGAAGTGCGCGGGTTAGCAATTATGCGGCAGCGGTTTGCGGTGCGGTTTAAGCGGTGGCGTGCAAGGCGTATGCCATACGCCCCTACAATTGGCGCAAAACATATACCGCTAAAACTACATTTGACGTAGGGAAAACCATGTCCGATGTAGGAAAAATTACATCAGACATAATTCAAACCACATCAGACCTTTTTTCATCGCCTTGCAATGTATTGAAAAGTAAGCGATTACACATCCACCCCAAATTCCACTGTTTTTCCGTAAACCTGTGTTTTGCAAATCCGCAGCCTTTCACGCCATTGCCGCCGTTCTTTTTACCATTCCTATACTTAACAGCAATGAAACTAAATTGCTAACTTTGCAGTTTGTTAGGCATAATCGAAAAGAAAATCGGATGAAGATATTGATTACAGGGGCAAGCGGCTTCATAGGAAGCTTTCTTGTGGAACGCGCACTCTCGGCAGGCATGGAAGTGTGGACTGGGGTGAGGCCCACAAGCAGCCGGCAATATCTTGACGACCCGAGAATTAATTTCATTAACATAGACTACGGCAACGAGCGGGCAATGCGCACGATTTTTGAACAGGCTAAGCGCGACTTCGGGGCGTGGGACGTTATAATCCACGCCGCAGGGGTAACCAAAAGTCGGTTCAAAAGCATGTTTTTCAGGGTTAACTACGACGGCACACGCCGCATGGTATCGGCCCTTCGCAACTCAGACTGCGTGCCTTCGCAATTTATATACATAAGCTCGCTTAGCGTTTTGGGCGCAATAAGGGAGACACCCACCACGCCACATCCCGCCCCATTTGAATCCGACGGCAGCAGCGGCGAACTCACACAGGTGGTTTACGAACCCATGACAAGCGGCGACATGCCTGTGCCCAACACTGCATACGGGCTTAGCAAGGCGGCGGCAGAAAACTACCTGCAAACCATAAAGGAATTCCCGTGGGTTATATTCCGCCCCACCGGCGTTTACGGTCCAAGAGAAAAAGACTATTTCCTTATGGCAAAAACCATAAAGAACCATATCGACTTTTCGGTGGGCTACAAGCCGCAGGAAATAACATTCATATACGTAAAAGACCTTGTGAACGCCATATTCGCCGCCATAACGCGCAAAGCAATACACAAAACATATATGCTAAGCGATGGCAGAACCTACGAAAGCCGCGCATTCAGTATGCTGCTTCAAAGGGCAATGGGCGTGAAACACGTGGTTCACATAAAAGTGCCGCTGTGGGTGCTGCGCGCCGTTTGCGCCGTGGCAGAAACGGCGGCCAGCATAACAAACACCACCCCGACACTCAACACCGACAAATACAGGATAATGAAACAGCGCAATTGGCAATGCGACATAAGCGAGGCCGTGAAAGACCTCGGCTACAGGCCCGAGTACGACCTTAGGCGCGGAGTGGAAGAAACGGTTGCGTGGTACAAGGACAACAATTGGATATGATTTCACTTACAAGCAAAAAGCGCTGTCGCCCCGGACTTCTGGGCATTGAGAAACTCGGCATAATATATGCCCTCTTCACTGCCGTGGTGGCTGCGGTGTTCTTCAACTACATACCATCAATCGGAGAAATGGCAATAACACGCGCAGGCTATGCCGCCGGAATGGCTGCACTCGTGTGGCTTTACCGCAAGCGTCCGTGCCATCTCACATTCTTCCTGCGTATAGCGATGCAGCTCGGGATGCTCGCAGTGTGGTATCCCGAAACCTATCTGTTCTGCAGCATATTCGGCAATCTCGACCATGTGTTCGCCCAAGCCGACCAGTTTATCTTCGGTTTCCAACCCGCACTCCTGTTCAGCGAAGCCATGCCGGGAAAGGTGTGGGGCGAACTGTTCAACATGGGTTACTTTGCCTACTACCCAATGATATTTTTCTTTGTGGTATGGACATTCTTCAGGCGTTACATTATGTTCGAAAAAACAACGTTCATAATACTCTGCTCGTTTTTCATTTTCTACATAATATTCATGTTCCTACCCGTTGCCGGTCCGCAGTACTACTATCAGGCGGTGGGCATAGACAACATACGCGAGGGAGTATTCCCGCAAGTGGGCATGTATTTCAGAAACCACCTCGATATGATGCCCGAAAAACAATACGGCGGACTGTTTCAACACCTTGTTGAAATGGCGCAACAAAGCGGCGAACGCCCCACGGCGGCATTCCCAAGCTCACACGTGGGAATAAGCACCATAATCATGATACTTGCATGGAAAGCCGACAATAAAAGATGGGTGTTCCTCGGGCTGCTACCTTTCTACACTTTCCTGTGCTGCGCCACGGTTTACATACACGCCCACTACGCTGTTGACGCAGTGGCCGGGTTCATGGCAGCGTTCCCCGTATACAAAATGGCTCACAGAATATACTACACGCGTGCGTTCCACCGCCCGCACGGTTACCATTCATAACGAAACACAAACTAAATATTTACAAATATGACTAACACGGATCACATTCTCGCAGAAAAACTCTTAAAGATAAAAGCAATAAAACTCCGGCCGTCCGACCCGTTTACATGGGCTTCCGGTTGGAAATCGCCTTTTTATTGCGACAACCGCAAGGCACTCTCCTACCCCGCCATCCGCGCCTTCGTGAAAATAGAGCTGAGCCGTATTGTTGCAGAGAAATATCCCGAAGCCGAAGTTGTTGCCGGCGTTGCCACAGGCGCAATAGCGCAAGGCGCACTCGTTGCCGACATTCTCGGACTGCCATTTGTTTACGTGCGCTCAAAGGCAAAAGACCACGGACTTGGCAACCTCATCGAAGGAAATATTGAAAAGGGTAAAAAGGTTGTGGTTGTGGAAGACCTTATATCAACCGGCTCAAGCTCGCTAAAGGCTGTAGAGGCAATACGCCACGCAGGCTGCGAAGTTGTGGGCATGGTTGCGTCATATACATACGGATTCGACGTTGCAGCAAAGGCCTTTGCCGATGCCGATGTGGAACTTACAACAATCACCAACTACGAAGCCGTGGTGAAAACCGCAATAAACGAAGGCTACATCAAGGAAAGCGACATGCAGTTGCTCGACTCGTGGCGCAAAGACCCCGCAAACTGGACCGGCAAATAACACACGAACATGAGCCTCAAGAAAAACGAAAGCGAGATCAAGCACCTCGCCCACTCCGACAGGAAAGTGTATTCCGTGCTTTCCGACCTAAACAACCTGAATAAGCTACCGGCAATATTCGATGACGAGGAAAAGCGCAACCAATTGGTTTCGCAGTTCGGAGAAGAAAAAGTAAAAAAAATACAAGAGGCGCTCAACGAAATGGAAATAACCTCCGACAGCGCAAGCTTCAATGCCCCAATGGTGGGAAAGGCCACCTTTGAAATAGTTGAGCGCGAAGAGCCGAAACTTATAAAGTTCGAGGCTAAAGGGCTTCCCGTAAAGGCGTGCGTGTGGGTGCAAATTTTGCCCGAAGGCGACAGCCGCTGCAAAATGAAAGTTACCACCGGTGTCGAGGTGAACTTCCTCATAAAGGGAATGATTGACAAATATCTCGAGCCAGGCGTAAACCAACTGGCAGGCGTGCTTGCAGCCCTGCCCTACGATAAAATATAAACCACGCATACAATGGCAAACAAACTCTGGCAAAAAAACGTGGAGCTTAACAAGGAAATCGAAAAGTTCACGGTGGGTAAAGACCGCGAACTCGATGTTTTCCTCGCCCCATACGATGTGCTCGGCTCAATGGCTCACATCACAATGCTCGAAAGCATCAACCTCCTTACAAGCTCCGAACTCAAAACGCTGCTCGCAGAGCTGAAAAACATATACCGCCTTGCCGAAAGCGGCAAGTTCGTCATCGAAGACGGAGTTGAGGACGTTCACTCGCAGGTGGAGCTTATGCTGACGCGAAAACTTGGCGATGCGGGAAAGAAGATACACAGCGGACGCTCGCGCAACGACCAAGTGTTGGTTGACCTCAAACTGTTTTCACGCGCCGGCATACAAAGCATAGCGCATGAATGTAAAAAACTTTTCGATGAGCTGCAAAAGCAAAGCGACAAATATAAAAACGTGCTTATGCCGGGATACACCCACACACAGATAGCAATGCCGAGCAGTTTCGGGCTATGGTTCGGGGCGTATGCCGAGAGCCTTGCCGACGATATGCAGTTGCTGCTCGCCGCGTGGCGCGTGGCAAACCGCAACCCCTTGGGCAGCGCGGCCGGATATGGCTCTTCGTTCCCACTCAACCGCACAATGACCACAGAGCTTCTCGGTTTCGAATCGATGGACTACAACGTGGTTTACGCCCAAATGGGACGCGGAAAAACAGAGCGCACCATAGCCTTTGCCATTGCAAGCATAGCCGGAACAATATCAAAGCTGGCGTTCGATGCCTGTATGTTCAATTCGCAGAACTTCGGCTTCATCCGCCTGCCGGCCGAATGTACCACAGGCTCGAGCATAATGCCGCACAAAAAGAACCCCGACGTGTTCGAGCTGATACGAGCTAAATGCAACAAGCTGCAAACCCTGCCCACGCAGATAACGGTAATTATGAACAACCTTATATGCGGCTACTCGCGCGATCTGCAAACAATCAAAGAAGTGTTCATGCCGGCTTTCGGCGAACTGCTCGACTGCATACGCATGACTGCATACATCGTGGAGCGTACCGAAGTGAACGAGCACATTCTCGACAACCCGCTCTACGACCCGATATTCTCCGTCGAAGAGGTGAACCGCCGCGTTATAGCCGGCACACCGTTCCGCGAGGCCTATAAACAGGTGGGGCTGGAAATAGAGGCGGGAAAGTTCACCCCTGACAAAAACATACACCACACCCACGAGGGCAGCATCGGCAACCTTTGCAACGACAAAATTGCCGCACTGATGAACGCCACGCTCGGCGAGTTCCACTTCGAGCGCGTGGACAAGGCGGTTAGAAAGCTTCTCGGCGAATAATACCCCCTGCGCATGAAACGGCTTTTGCAAAACATCATTATGGCGTGCGTAATGCTTATTACAGCGTGCGATGCCGACACAGTGGAGTCGAAGTTCTCAACATACCGCGCCTCGTTCTCGCTCTCACCGGTCAACACCATTGCGCCGCTGAACCAGGCACTGAACTCTTTCGGCGAATTCTGCACAATAACCGCCGACTCTAAACGCTATTACTTCAGAACGCTCGAAAATTCGCAACCCGTAAACCGCGATGCATACGCCGCATATAAAACATTCATATGCATAGGGGGCTTCATTGTGGGCAAATCATCGCAAACCGAGTTGGGAACAAACGGCTATCCCCTGATGTGCTACGACCTGTGCTGCCCCAACTGCTGGCACAACGACAATATAGCAAAAAACATGAGCCTGAAAGAAGGCGGGCGGGCATCGTGCAACCGCTGCCATAGAACATACGATCTTAACAACGAAGGCCTTATCGTCAGCGGTGAGAAAGGACGCAAGCTCGAACGCTACCGCATTAACTACAACGGCACGGCAATTATGATTGCCAATTGAAAAAACAAACGCATTATGATAGCCACAGCCGCATATGTGGAGCAGAAATTCCGTGAATACAACGCCGCCATTTTCGGCGGCGTTCTCAGTGTGCCGCCAATACGCATGAGCAACGCCCGCACCTTTTTGGGGCAACTGAAATACAAAAGGCGCAGGAAGCTCTTCGGCAAGGAGGAAAAATACGACTTCACCCTCTGCATAAGCCGCCGCTACGATTTGCCGCAAAACCAGCTCGACGATGTCATCATTCACGAAATGATACATTATTATATAGACACGCGCCGCATGAGCGACACCTCGGCGCACGGCAGAGTGTTCCGCAGCATTATGGACGGCATAAACCGCAAGTTCAATCGCAACATAACCATTTCGGCACGCCATGCGCAGCCGTCCCCAACCGACAGCAAGGCTGAAAGCCGCCTCACGCTTTTCTGCGCCGTGAGCCTTGCAAACGGCAATACCGGAGTTGCCGCCGTGGCAAGGACGCGCATTTTCGAAATGTGGGAATGCTTCGAGAAATCGCCCGACGTGCGCACCGCCAAATGGTACGTATCCCACGACCCGTTTTTTGCAAAATTTCCAAGATACCGCAGTCCCAAGGTTTCAATCGTCTCTGCCGAAGAACTTAACGCACACCTTAAAAACGCCACGCCGTTAAAACGCAACGGGAAAACCATACAGACGGTTTGAGACAGCGCGCAAAACCCGCGATTCTGCCCAAAGACAACTAATCGTTTGATAATTAACGAACAGCCCTCTTTTCAATAAAGACTTATTACTTTTTGTTATACAGCACGTTGCAAGTGACGAAAAAAAGGTCTGATGTAGTTTGAATTATATCAGACATAATTTTTTCTACGTCCTATGTGGTTTTTTCTACATCAAATGTAGTTTTCCCCGCTTTGGTTTTGCGCCATTCGTAGGGGCGTATGGCATGCGCCCTGTACGCCGCCGCACGAACCGCACCGCAAGCCATTGCCGCTACATTGCAAACCTGCGCACTTCCGGGCGTATGCCATACGCCCCTACGGCGGCGCGATTTTCTGATTATCTGTTTTTATGCCGCTCCATCCGAGAGGGCGGATTTTCTTCGCCGTAAACACATCACCTTCGCCAAATCCACAACATACATCACGCCATACAAACGCAGGCATATTCCCGTATCCATAATTCCATAAGCGCGCCATGCGATGTGTTCGCCCCCACGCCCCGCCGGAAGCTAAAAAAGGGCATTCCACAACGGAAACGCCCCATCGCTATTTGTTCAAAAAAGTTTGCCAAGAATTACTCGCCAAGCGTGCATATGCTCACGCGGTTCCAATCGGGCTCCTTGAACATGCTGCCCACGCCCTGGCCCTCGGCCTGAATGCGGTTGGCGCTTATGCCATACTTGTCAACCAGCACGCTCTTCACAGCCTCGGCACGGTTCTTTGAGAGTTTTGCATTGATTTCCGCGCTGCCCTCGGGCGAAGCATAGCCCTTTATCACAACTCTGGAATTCCTGTGGTTCTTCATGTATGTGGCCACGCGCTCGACGTTTGGCATCTGCGAACGCTCAATGACGCTCTTGCCCTGTGCAAAGGTTACGTAGCTTTCAAGGTCGCGGTTTATTATGTTTTTCACCACGGTTTGCGGCTTGCGGTTTTTGCATTCGCTGAGTTCGTTACGCAGCATCGCGTTATCGGTTTTGAGGTTGTTCAGCTCGTTTTTCAAACCGTCAATCTGCCCGCGAAGAGCGTTTATCTTCGAGTTCAAACCGTCAACTTCTGCCCTGTCGTATTCTCTTACCAATTCGAAATTGTGAGTACCGTTGCTCGTTGCGAATTTGTAGGTTACACCGGCTGTAAGCTCAACCGCCGAGCGGTTAACGTTGTATTTCATGGGGTGCAGGTACTTGTTTGCATCGAGCATCCATGTTATAGCCGGCTTTATGCTAAGCTGCCAAGTTTTGTATGCGCCAAGGTTGAAGTTCAGGTTCAAGCCGCTTTTCGAGCTGAAACCGTCTATGCCGTTGTCATTGCCGCCGTTCATGTAAAAGTGTGTGTAGCCTGCGCCGAAATAAGCCTCAAGCTCGAACACGCGTGGTTCGCCCGCGTAGCCGCACAAAAGGTTTGAAATATTAAACTTGTTAAGGAGCATAACCTGTGCGGCATCGAAAACCGTATTGCTTTTGCCGAAATTCGATGCGGGGACCACCGAGCCTATCTTGTTGAAGTTTATGCCCGTCTGCCCCTGCACGGCGAGTGAATAAACAGGGGTGAACCATTTGGATGCCTCGAGGGTTATTGTGGGGCGCACGCTTTCGAAAAAGGCCGGGTCGGTTGTGGGGGTAATAACGCCGCCGGCTATTCCGAGTGTCCAGTTGTCGCCAAACTTATTGCCCTTAAACGACCGGGCGTTTGCCAAAATCATCACCGCACAAACTGCGATAATTGTAAATAACCTTTTCATTGCCTTTCTTTTTTAAAATACAATCATTATTCGATAACAAATTTAAGTCTTTTCCCGATGCCGCACGTGTTTTTTGAGCATTTTCACACCATATCCCCTACTAAGCATGCAAAGGCGGCATCGTTTATGCCATTATTTGAAGCATTCGCCGACACACTGCGGAATGCCACGCCCGACTGCAAATAAAAACATTGCGCACTGCCTTTTTCTGCCGCAGTTTGGCTAACTTTGCGTGGAATATACTTATCAAATCAAAAAGAATAGCGCCATGGCAGAAAACCAAAACGATCGAAACAAACTTGAAATCACCGTGCCCGCCGAACTCATGGAGGGCGTTTACTCCAACCTTGCCGTAATAACCCACTCGAGCGCGGAGTTCATCCTGGACTTCATACGCGTAATGCCCGGAACGGCGAAAGCCCCCGTAAAATCGCGCGTTATCATGGCTCCCGAGCACGCAAAACGCCTGTTGTTCGCCCTTCAGAACAATATTCAAAAATACGAACAGGCATTTGGCGAGATACGCTTTCCCGGAACGCCCGCACAAATGGGCGGACAAATAAACGGCGAGGCGTGACAGGAAAAGCGGCGCAAACCATGCGTCATTGCCATTGACGCACAGCACGCCGCCGCCACTTTTTCTTTATACCACAAAACCATATGGGAAATTAAAAAAACAATGTCCTATGTAGAAAAAATTATGTCTGATGTAGAAAAAACTATATCAGACATAATTTTTGTACTTTGCAACACGCCTAAAAACAATCGATTACAAACTTTCTTTTGTTCGGAATAAAATCCCGTATATCGGTACGTTGTATTTTGGTGGCTTTGTGCTTCAAAACTCGCCGGCTTTACAGCCACGCCCCTACTTTACCAATACAGGCAATGCCGGTTTCCCATTGTTGTGAAACCGGCATTGCCTGTATTATTTCCCTGTCCTTTTCGGCTGTTACTTCAGCAATCGCTTAAGCAACGGCAACAACTCGTCTGCCATCTTTTGGTGTTGCTTGTAGCTGGGATGCCAACACGCCCCATAGCCCAAGTCGCCTTTCTGCGGTGAGAAATCAAGGCGGTATATCTTGCTGTCGCCCGCGCTTTTGAAGTCAGCCGCAATGCGGTCGAGCGTTTTTTTCTGCAACTCGTTGGTCTCGCCTTGCAGCATACTGCCGGTGAGCAACACAATGGGCACATTGGGATAATGTCCGCGCACAATGGTTAGGAACTCCCTGTAAGCTTTTTCGTATTTCTCTACCTTGTATCCGGGACCAGAGAAGTCGTTTGTGCCAAGGTTTATGCACACCACTTCGGGACGGAAGCGCGAGAAATCCCAACGCTCGGAATGGTCCTTGTAAATGGTATAGGGGTACTCAACCGCCATAACATCGGGCGAGCCGTCCACCGGGCCGCCGGCATTGCGGTAAACGCCTATACCGCTTTTGGCAATGGCTGTGTGCAGGGCGTTTAGTTTGTCGCTCACTATGGTGGCGTATGTAAGGTAGTGGTTCTCGCTCTCAAACTCAAAGGGGTCGCTGTTGCTGAGGCTTTCGTTGCCGAAGCCGCAAGTGATCGAGTTGCCTATGAACTCTATGCGATGCTTGGGCAGCGCGGGCTTGAACAGTTTGCAGCCCTCGTCGAGAATGAAACCACGGAAGTCGCCCTTGCGGTCAAGCCCCTCGATGATGTACATAGCCCTGACGGTGTGCTTGCCCGGCGAAAGCGCGGTGGCAAGACTCACAATGGAGTCCTTGGGAGCGTTGAAGCTTACCTTGAAAGCCTTTTTGCCGTCAATGCTCACCATGAAGTAGCCCGTCATTGGCTTGCACACCATTTTGAGCGATGTGCCGGTGAACCCGGCGCGTATCTCCGTGCCGGGGTAGTTGAACATGGGTGCATTGGGGTTGCGGAAGCTCACACGCCCAACGTAAACAATTGATTTGTCTGTGGGCTTCACCCACTCGCCCTCGGGCGGCAGGGTAACGGTTGCCATTGCCGAGGCTGCAACCGCCAGTGCGGCCGCCACGAAACAGTTTCTTATTTTCATATGGTCAAAGTTTTAGTTTTCATTACCCGCAAAGTTAGGCAAAAACCGGCAAACACAAACCACGGGACAATATCACGCCATGGATAAAATAGGTAATTTTGCAGCGCAATTAATAAAGTACGCTGTTTTGAAAAGAAAACTGATTGTTCTTCACGTTGCGAGGCTGCGCAGGTGCTGCGCCGCCGCCCTACCAAAGTCGTGCAAAATGACTTTGTGGCTGCTGAAGATGATGATACCGATTTCTCTCGTTGTAACCCTGCTTCAGCATTTCGGAGTGATAGAATGCGCCGCCCGCTACATAGACCCGTTGTTCCGCCTTATAGGACTTCCGGGCGAAAGTGCGGTGGCTTTCATCACCGGAGCCGCACTAACCACCTACGCCGGCATAGCCGTGCTGCTTTCGCTTGAGCTTACGCTGCGCCAAGCCACCATAGTATCGCTAATGATGCTGCTTTGCCACGCGCTGCCCATGGAATGCACCGTAACCCACCGCACAGGCTCTTCGTTTGCCGGGATGGTGGTTTTAAGGATATTGATGGCTTTTGCGGCGGCGTTCTACCTTAATATCGTGTTGCCCGACATGCCGCAAAGTTTCGGCTTTGGCGCAGCCCCGCAGGCCGATGCCACGCTTTGGGAAGTGGCAGAGAGTTGGGCTATTGCAAACATAAAGGTATCGGTGATGATGTTTCTTATAATCTTTGCCGTTATGATTTTACAAAACGCGCTTCAGGCTTACCGTCTGCTCAATGCTATTTCAAGGTTGCTGCGTCCGCTGATGCGCTTTTTCGGACTTCCGGCAGACGCCGCCTATTTCTGGCTCGTCGGCAACACGCTTGGTATTTCATACGGCGGCGCGGTGATGTTCGACTGCATAAAGGGCGGGGAAATTTCGAGAGATGAAGCGGCGGCTGTCAACAGACATTTGGCAATGAACCATTCAATAATCGAAGACACGTGCGTGTTTGGCGCTATAGGCATAAGCGTGTTTTGGATTTTGTCGACACGGCTGCTTTTTGCGCTTATTGTTGTGTGGGGAAGATGGCTCCTGCTGCGCATTTCACGCATATGCCGCGCATGAAAAAGGCGGCTGCAAACTTTTGCAGCCGCCCCAAATGATTAATCGTAAGAGTATGGATTTACTGTTCTTCTGAAGTTTCTTCCTCTGCCTGTTCCTCTTCTTTCTTGCGCAGCTTCCATATAATGAGGAACGATGCCAGCAGCCCAAATCCCACGCCCAGCACAATGCACGCGGCAAACACAAAACCGCTGTTCGCATTTTGAAGCTCCAGTCCGCAAAGCAGCGGGACGAGTACTCCCAATGCCATTCCCACAAAGGAAAGTCCCCATGTCAGGTTCGCGAACTTTTTCTCCTTCCTCCTTTCCGGCGACTTTTCGGCTATGATGACTTTTGCCGTCTCCGCGTCAATTTTGTTCTCGATAAGGGCCTTGCGCAAATCCACGTCGGCGTTCTTCTCCTTTATCTTGCTGTAGTAGTACCAGGACATTACAGTTATGGGAATGCCCAGCGAAAGGATTATGGCAAACATGCCTTGCAAATCTTCTATCATCTCGTTTCTTTTTATTTGTTAGACTTCACTCTTATGACAGACGCACCGGGGAATTATTACAGCTTTTCCGAAAAAAATTTTGCCACACATCCCGCCGTCGATGAAATGAGTATCAACGCCGATACGGCGAGAAAGGCAACGACAAGCTTGGAGTCCGCGTTTGTCATGGCATTGTAAATTCCACACACGCCGCCCAGCACAACCAAAGGCGCACCGAACGCCACCGCTATCATTCTCGCGAGCCGCCGCGCCGTAATCCTGCGTTCCGAACGGTTAATCTGCCTCATCACGCTGCGGTTTATCTCCTCGAGCATCGCATCGCGCTCAAAGCTGTCCTTAATCAGTTTGTCAAGTTCCTTATCGTTCATTTTCCAAGGATTTTAGTTGTTCTTTCAGTTTCTCACGTATTCTGTGCAGCTTCACGAGTACGTTCGACGGAGACAGTTTCAGCTTTTCTGCCATCTCTCCTGTTTTCATGTTCTCGTAATAGTGCAGCCTTATTATTTCGCGTTCCTGCGCCGACAAAAGCCTTACGGCCTCGCGCAGTCGGGCGAGCTTTTCCTCGCGCTCCTCCGAAAAGTCGTCCTCTTCGGCCACATCGTCCGTAAGCGGAGCACAGTTTCGCCGCTTTATTTTGTCGAGCAGATTAATAGCCAAGTGCGAGGCAATCACCGCGAGCCACGGGGCGAGAGACTCGCCGCCGCTCCACGAGCCAAGGTTGGTGTACGCCTTTATAAAGGTCTGCTGCGAAACCTCTGCCGCAAGTTCCTTGTCGCGCACTATGGCGAGGGCCTTGGAAAGCACCATGCCCGAATACTTCGCCACAAGCACCGCATAAAGTCGCTTTTCGCGGTGCTTTAAGATGCGCTCCACTATTTGTAAATCGTTCATGCAATTTTTGGTGTTTGCATCTTTATGACAGACAACCTACGGAATTATTACAATGTTGACCGGATTTTTTCGGCATATGCTCCGCCGGTCTGCACTGTTTGCAAATCTAACAAAAACATTCGGTTGGCGGAATGCCAAATCGCAGGAATTTCATAACTTTGCACCGCGTAATGTGCGCATATATGGCGGCGCATTAACCATCAATGTAAGACAAACAAAGAAGCAAGTCATGAATAAAAAGAAAATCCAATTCAGTCTCGTTTACCGCGACATGTTCCAGTCGTCGGGCAAATATCAGCCGCGCAAGGACCAGCTTGAGCGCGTTGCGCCCGCAATCATCAAGATGGGATGCTTTTCGCGTGTTGAAACCAACGGTGGAGCGTTCGAGCAGGTTAACCTCCTTTACGGCGAGAACCCCAACAAAGCAGTAAGAGCGTTCACAAAGCCGTTCAACGAGGCAGGAATAAAAACCCATATGCTCGACCGCGGCCTTAACGCGCTGCGCATGTTCCCCGTGCCGGCAGACGTGAGGAAGCTAATGTACAAGGTTAAGCACGCACAGGGCGTTGACATTCCGCGCATATTCTGCGGTCTTAACGATGTGCGCAACATTATTCCGAGCATACACTACGCCCTCGATGCAGGAATGACCCCGCAGGCCACGCTGTGCATAACCACGTCTCCAATACACACGGCGGAATATTACAGTGCCGTTGCCGACAAGCTGATTGAGGCCGGCGCACCCGAAATATGCCTCAAAGACATGGCGGGTGTGGGGCAGCCGGCGATGCTCGGCAAGCTGTGCGCAATGATAAAGGCAAAACATCCCGATATAATAATACAATATCACTGCCACACAGGTCCGGGACTTGCTATGGCCTCTGTGGCCGAAGTTTGCAAGAACGGCGCAGACATCATCGATACTGCCGTGGAGCCGCTTTCATGGGGAAAGGGACACCCCGACATAATCTCCGTGCAGAGCATGCTTAAACACTACGGCTTTGAGGTTGCCGACATTAACATGGACGCTTATATGGAGGTGCGCAAGCTAACACAGGAATTCATAGATGATTTTTTGGGATATTTCATGAACAAACAAAACCGCCTTGAGAGTTCCCTGCTTCTCGGCTGCGGGCTTCCGGGCGGCATGATGGGATCTATGATGGCCGACCTCAAAGGCGTGCAGACAGCCATAAACCACAACCGCGAGGCAAAGGGCGAAAAGCCATACAGCGAAGACGAATTGTTGGTGCGCCTGTTCAACGAAGTGGCATACGTTTGGCCGCGTGTGGGCTATCCCCCACTCGTTACACCGTTCAGCCAGTATGTGAAAAACATCGCCCTTATGAACCTGCTATGCGAAAGCATGGGCAAGCCGCGCTATTCGATGATGGACGACAGCATTTGGGGAATGATTCTCGGCAAGAGCGGAAAGCTGCCCGGAAAAGTGGCACCCGAACTTGTGGAGCTGGCAAAGGAAAAGGGATACGAGTTCACCAACGAAGACCCGCAGAGCAACTATCCCGACGACCTTGCACGATTCCGCAAGGAAATGAAAGAAAACGGATGGGACGAAGGAGAAGACCAAGAAGAACTGCTCGAATTCGCAATGCACGAGTCGCAGTATCGCGACTACAAGAGCGGCGCAGCCAAAAAACGATTCCTCGAAGACCTGCAAAAGGCAAAGGACGCACAAGCCGGTGCAGGACTTACCGCCGAGCAGATTTCGGAACTCAAACACCAAAAAGCCGACCCCGTTGTTGCAAGGGAAAGCGGAAAGCTGCTTTGGGAAATACAGGGAGAGGGCGAGGCAAAGAAAGCCATCGAGCCTTTCATAGGACAGAAATACAACGACGGCGACACATTCTGCTACATTGAGAACAACCACGGCTTCATTTCCGAGGTTCCCGCCAACATGGGCGGCCGCCTCGTGGAAATTTGCGCAAAACAAGGCTCAAACGTAAGCCGGGGCGATGTGATAGCATACATAGAAAGAATCTGACAAAAACTTCCCTGCATAAAGAAAAAAGAGAGCATCATCACGATGTTCTCTTTTTGTTTATTGCTACCGCAAACCAACCACACGCAAAAACCACATCAAACATAAGAAAAACCATGTCCTATATAGAAAAAATTATGCCTGACGTAGAAAAAACTACATCAGACCTTTTTTTCCGCACCTACAACACACTGAGAAAAAAAGCCATTAACAGCATGCATGGTTTTGATACATCTTTCCGTAAACCGACAGCGTGTGCGTTTTTACTCCCATACCCGTATAACAAAGGCATTTCTAAGGAAAACCATATTTATTAGTATCTTTGCAAAGCAATACAAACAATCATACATTATGAACAAAAAACTTGCAATATTTCTTGTGGCGCTAATCGCGGCTATGTCGGCATCGGCACACAAGTTCGTGCTTGCCACCTACAACATACGTCTGCAAAACGGAGGCGATGTGCAACGTGGCGAAGGATGGCAGCAACGCTGCCCCTACCTCACAAAGCTGATACGCTTTCATGGGTTTGAGATTTTCGGCACACAAGAGGGCTTCCACAACCAGTTAGAAGACATGAAGGCGCAGCTTCCGGGCTATGAATACATAGGCGTGGGGCGAGACGACGGCAAGGAAAAAGGTGAATACTCCGCCATTTTCTACGACACAAGCAAGTTCAAGCTCCTTGAAAGCGGCAACTTTTGGCTAAGCCCCACGCCCGACCGCCCCGGCTTGGGATGGGACGCAGCCTGCGTGAGGATATGCACCTGGGGCGTGTTCAAAATAAAGGGCACCGGGTTCAAGTTTGTTTATTACAACCTGCACATGGACCACATAGGGGTGAAGGCGCGCGCCGAAAGCGCAAAGATGATTTTAAAGCGCATAAAGGAGGACAAGCACAAGCTGCCGGCAATACTTTCGGGCGACTTCAACATCGACCAACACAACGACGGTTTCAAGCTTATAGACAATTCGGGCATTCTTAGCGACGCCTACCGCATTGCAAAGTTCAGATACCTGAACATGAGCACCTTCAACGACTTCCACCCCGAAGGGCTGGGCATGAACAATAGGATAGACCACATATTCCTAACCAAGGAATTCACTGTTGAGAAATACGGCGAGCTTACCGATGTTTACCGCACCGAAACAACCGACACCAACGGCAGGAAAGTGGCACGCGCCCATACGCCGAGCGACCACTACCCCATAATGGTTGTTGTGGAAACAAAGAAAAACAAATAAGCGCGTCAGTCAAGAAACATCGATAGCAATCCGCCCGATGCTGCAAATGCTGCATCGGGCGGATTGGCATTGACAAGGCATATTTTTATCTGCGCGCCATTGCACGCGAAGCCCCTCCCCTTGCCTGCATTCCGCTGAACATTTCCTTGATTTTTTTCAGATACGCATCGGCATACTGGCGGTTTCCTATGTCGTTGGGATGAGTGCCCTCAATCATCGACTCCTCGGTGAAATTCAAATCTTTTGCGGGCAGATAATATAATCCCGTTATTCCCTCGGCGCGGAGTTTGTCGTATGCCTCGCGAAAGCGCTTGTTCCCATTCACATAGTCCATGCAGCGTTTTTTTCGGAACATTGTGTCCATTGGAACTTCAGCCTCAACCATAAGTATAGGCGCAAGGCTCGCCCTGCGCAGCTTTCTTATGCCATCGCAGGCGCGTTTCACAATTTCGTCGCCAAGACCGTAGCTGTTTGGCATGGGGTCGATTATGAACGCCCGCGCATCTATTTCCGACAGGAAGTCGAAAACCGCAGGCTCCATCAGTGCCGAGCCCGAAAAGCCAAGGTTCACAACCGGCCAACCGCTCTCACGCGCCACGATGTTGGTGAACATAAGTCCCGGGCGTGAGGGCGATGCTCCGTTTACTATCGAAGAACCGTAAATAACTATGGGCTTGGCCCTCTTTTCGCGCTTGTACGAGAAAACCGCACCGTTGTCAACGCCCACCGCAATGCTCCTTACCTCGTTGTAAGGCGGAAGGTAAAGGCGGAACTCTGTTCCCGCTTCCAAACCATTGGGGTAGCTTATGTCGTGGAACGCTATCTCGGCCGTGTCTCCCTTAACCAGCCAATCCATGTGGTTTCCCACCCAGTGCAAAACGCCTTTCGCATCGGCGCCATAAAGGTCAACACCCGAATGGTTGAGCCACGCCATGTTAAGATAGCCCGGTTTTTGTCCCAAAACATACCTTACCTTGATGTTCTTCGAGTTGGTGGTAAACCTTAGCGAAAGCCCGGCACTAAGCTTGGAAAGCCCCCACACGTTTTTCGTAACCTTTCCGCTGTATCTTTCCGGCAAACGGTGGAAATTCGGTCCCAGCTCTTTGTTCCATGCACGTCCGCACACAAAAGGTTCATCGCCGCAGTTCTCCATCGGAGAGTGCCACCGCGTTTGCGCACCCGCAGGCACGGCTGCCAGCATCAGCATCAGCAGTGCCACCATGTTATTCAGCAATGTCATATAGTTTATGTTTTATGTTATTTCATGTCAGTGGCGTGTCAGATTGCGGTTTCCCCATCCGCCTCCGGCGTTACAATCAATCCGTCGCGCATGTGTATTGTGCGGTCGGTTTGCCGCGCAAGAGCCTCATCGTGGGTAACTATTACGAATGTCTGTCCATAGCGTTCGCGCAAATCGAAAAACAGTTTGTGAAGTTCTTCCTTATTCTTGGTGTCGAGACTTCCCGATGGCTCATCGGCGAAAATTATGTCGGGGTTGTTGACAAGCGCGCGCGCCACCGCCACGCGTTGTTGCTCGCCGCCCGAAAGTTCGAGCGGCTTATGGTCTTTGCGGTCTGCGAGCCCCACGAAACCGAGCAGCTCCTCGGCGCGAGCAAGTGCCTCCTTTCGCCCCTTTTTAGCGATATAGGCGGGAATAAGCACGTTCTCTTCGGCGGTGAACTCGTTTAGGAGTTGGTGCTGTTGGAACACGAAGCCTATTTTTCTGTTTCTAAAACGCGCAAGTTCCTTTTGCCCCATCCGTCCTACGTCCATTCCGCAAAGTTCCACAGTTCCCGATGTGGGGCGATCGAGCGTGCCCATAATTTGCAACAGCGTGGTTTTTCCCGCGCCGCTGGGCCCTACGATGCTTACTATCTCGCCTTTCTCTATATGCAGGTCTATTCCCCGCAGAACCTCCAGGTTTCCAAAACTCTTGTGAATGTCTTTAAGGTTTATCATTATCGGTTATTTTTTTCTGATATAAGATGCGTGATTACATACTCTGCGAGAAAGCACCCGAACGCCGCCGGCATATACGACACTGTTCCCGCGGTTGTTTTCTTGTTGCGTTCGCCCTCCACGGCCTTCACGGCATTCATGTCGGGCGTTTCCTCCGAAAATACCACAGGAAGCCTGCGTTTTGCAAGCCCGCGCTTTTTCATTGCCTGCCTGACGGCGCGGCTAAGACCGCAGTTGAACGTGTCCCATATGTTTGCGAAACGTATTTTCGTTATGTCGGTCTTTGCCCCCGCGCCCATTGACGACACTATGCGCATTCTTCTTTTCAACGCCTCGCTTATTAGAGTTACCTTGGGAGTAATTGTGTCGATGGCGTCAACAACGAAATCGAACTCTCCGCCATCGAGCAGCGCCGGAATGTTGTCTGCGTCAAGAAATACGCTTTCGGCCCTTATTTCAAGCTCCGGGTTTATGTCTCTGAGCCTTTGCGCCACAAGTGCGGCCTTTCCCATCCCCACGGTTGAGTGCATTGCAGGCAGCTGGCGGTTTATGTTGGAGTGGGCAACGCTGTCGGCATCAACAATGGTTATACGCCCCACACCGGCGCGGCATATCATTTCGGCGGCATATGCCCCCACGCCGCCAACGCCGGCTATCAGCACCACGCTATGCGCCAACTTTTCAACTGCATTGCCACCAAGAAGCAGCTCGGTGCGCTCTTTCCAGTTTTCCATGGGCTTTGCCATTCGTTAAAGCGATTTTACGCATATTATTACTGCAAAGTAACGAAAAACTTTACAACTACGATGCGTAATCGACCGAAAAACGATAATTTTGCAAACACAGCGGAGAAGAGCCGACAGGTTTCTCCGGCATAATTACACAACAAGCAAATACAAAGCAAGCATGAATGTAGCCATAGTAGGGGCAAGCGGTGCCGTGGGGCAGGAATTTTTGAAAGTACTGGCACAGCGCAATTTTCCGATTGATAACCTTCGTCTTTTCGGTTCGCCGCGCAGCGCGGGAAACAAATATGCCTTTCGCGGCAAGGAATACGAAGTGGAACTTCTGCAACACAACGATGATTTCAAAGGCATAGACATAGCCTTCACATCGGCGGGTGGCGGTGTGTCGAAAGATTTCGCAAACGACATAACAAAGTTCGGGGCCGTTATGATTGACAACTCGAGCGCGTTCCGCATGGACAGCGATGTGCCGCTCGTTGTGCCGGAGTGCAACCCCGAGGACGCACTAAACCGCCCGCGCGGAATAATTGCCAACCCCAACTGCACAACGATTATGATGGTGGTGGTTTTGAAACCGCTCGAAAACCTAAGCCACATAAAGCGCATACACGTTGCCACATACCAGGCGGCCAGCGGGGCGGGCGCAACAGCCATGAAAGAACTCGAACAACAATATCGGCAGGCACTCAACGGCGAGAAAGTTACAGTGAGCAAATTTCCACATCAGTTGGCATTCAACATGATACCCCAGGTTGACGTGTTCACAGACAACGACTACACCAAGGAGGAAATGAAGATGTACAACGAAACGCGCAAGATAATGCACAGCGATGTGGTTACAAGCGCAACCTGCGTGCGTGTGCCGTCCCTGCGTTCCCACAGCGAGAGTGTGTGGATTGAAACCGAACGCCCGATAAGTGTTGACGAGGCGCGCAAGGCCGTTAAAGCCGCAAAGGGCGTTACACTCGTTGACAACCCGCAGAATGGCGAATATCCCATGCCGCTTTTCACAGCCGGTAAGGACGATGTTTACGTGGGGCGTTTCCGCAGCGACCTCGCAAACCCCAACGGACTTACATTTTGGCTTTCGGGCGACCAGATACGCAAAGGAGCCGCGCTCAACGCCGTACAGATAGGCGAATACCTTATTGAATCGGGAAACCTGAAATAAGCAAAACGAAAAAAGGCATACCAAGGCAACACAACACATTTCGGGGCACACACTCCCATATATTGGTCCAGTGCATTTTACCGCCTCATGCCGTGAACGGGTAAGCTTTTGTTCTACAACGCATTGTAAAGGGCAAAAACAAAGTCCTATGCAGTTTGAATAATGTCTGATGTAGAAAAAACTACATCAGACATTATTTTTCCCACATGCGATGTTGTTTTTGGGGCGTTGCAGAAAATCCTCGCCTACGGCTTTTGCGCAAGCAGCATGCCCATGGCGTAAAAATATATGTTCAAACGCGGCCGGGGCGCATACTGCATTTATCACAAACAACGCCGTACATAACTTATAACTTGGAATATTTATAAAAATACTATTCGCATCGTGGCACGGTTGTGCTATTTTGCGTACCTTTGCACGTCAAAAAATAAAAATCTAAACAATCTGAAAAATGGAATGGTTTTATAACCTGTTTTCCGACACAAGCTCTGTGGCTCACATTGTATTTGTGTTTGCAATTGTGATAGCCACCGGAGTGATGCTCGGCAAAATCAAGGTGGGGGGCATATCGCTCGGCGTGGCGTTCGTGCTGTTCTCGGGAATTCTCGTGGGGCACATCTACAAGACATTTGAACCCGGTAGCGCATACGCCTGTCCTGTTGAAGTGCTCGACTTCATACAAAATTTCGGCTTGATGCTCTTTGTGTATTGCGTGGGTCTGCAAGTGGGCCCCTCTTTCTTCGAGAGTTTCAAGAAAGGCGGACTAACCCTCAACATGCTCGCAATAGGGCTTGTGGTGCTGAGCGTGGGTGTGATGCTCGGACTTTACTACCTGTGTTTCGACACCAACGACCCCAACAACCTGCCCATGATGGTGGGCGTGCTGTTCGGAGCAGTTACCAACACCCCGGGCCTTGGTGCGGCAAACGAGGCATTGTCAACCCTTTCAACATCGTTCAACGGAAACATACCCCAGATAGCCAACGGATATGCCTGCGCATACCCACTCGGCGTGCTAGGCATTATAGGCGCCACGGTGATGATAAGGTATATATGCCACGTGAACATGAAAAAGGAGAACGAGAACTTTGAGCATGAGAACAACGACAACACAAACACCAAACCCCACTCCATGTCGCTGCTCGTAACCAACCACGCGCTGGTGGGCAAAAATATGGAGAAAGTGCGCGACTTTCTTGGGCGAAACCTTGTATGCACAACCATACTGCGCGGCAACGAGTTCATTATCCCCGACCGCAACATAGTTTTGCAGGACGGCGACAAGCTGAACATTGTATGCGCCGAGGAAGATGTCGAGGCTATAGAGGCATTCATAGGCAACGAGGTCGAAGTTGACTGGGAGCCAAAGGACGAACCGGTGATTTCGCGCCGCGTTGTTGTTACGCGCAACGAAGTTAACGGGAAAACCCTCGGGCAGCTGAACTTCAATATGCTTTTCGGCGTAAACATAACCCGCGTAACGCGTTCGGGACTCGAATTCTTCGCCAACAACGGTCTGCGCCTGCAAATAGGCGACCGTGTTAACGTGGTTGGTCCGCAAGACGCAGTGCGCCAGGTATCCGACCGCCTTGGAAACTCCATTAAGCGCCTTGACCACCCCAACGTGGGCGCACTGTTCTTAGGAATACTGCTCGGCGTGGTGCTGGGCAGCCTGCCAATAGCCCTGCCGGGGATGCCGGCACCTGTACGCCTGGGTCTCGCCGGCGGACCGCTCATCGTGGCCATACTCATAGGCAGCATGGGATACAAAGTACACATAGTTTCATACACCACCACAAGTGCCAACCTGCTGCTGCGCGAGGTGGGACTCGTGTTGTTCCTCGCGGCGGTAGGCATAAAATCGGGCGCAGGATTTTGGCAAACCGTTGTAGCGGGAGATGGGGTGAAATACGTATGGACAGGCTTTTTGATAACGGTGATACCCATCCTGGTAATAGGTCTTATAGCGAGAATAAAATACAAAATCAACTACTTTGTGCTAACCGGCGTGATATCGGGAGCCACAACCGACCCTCCCGCACTTGCCTTTGCCAACGCAACGGCAGGTAACGATGCACCGGCAATAGGATACTCTACCGTGTATCCGCTTACAATGTTCTTGAGAATTTTGACGGCGCAGATACTGATATTGTTCTTCTGCGCATAGTGCCGAAACAATTTATAAACAACGCGTCCTTTCCGCCCGCCGTGGCAGAAAGGACGCATTGTTTTGCAAACACACAACAAGGCTGTTAACCAATAAAAAGCGGCGGCGCACATGGCGTATGCCGCAAGCCACCGCTAATGGTGCAAACCCCAAACCTGCAGATTTTTCACTAATGCAATGAAAACAACATCTGATGCTGAAAAAACAAAGTCCTATGTAGAAAAAATTATGTCTGATATAATTTGAATTACATCAGACATAGTTTCATCGCTTTCAAGTACCCGGGAAAACACAACCTTTCTGTTTCACACAGCCGCCGTGCCTCCCAAATCTCCATCGTTTGACAAGTTCAAAAACTCTGTTTCCTTGTCAAACAAACCCGCCTTGTCGATGCCCATGCGCTCCCTGGTTACGTCTATGGCAAGTTCCGACTTGTCTATGCCAATCCATTTGCGATTGTTTCTTTCCGCCACTTTGAGCGTTGTGCCGGAACCGCAAAAAGGGTCGAGCACAATACTGCCCGGGTTTGACGAAGTTCTCACTATAAGGTCTATGAAATCCTCGTTCTTCTCTGTGGGGTATCTCGGATATTGCGGGTCTTTGCAATTGCTCCATATATCCTGCACTCTTTTGCCTTCGCGGGTGTCGGCATAGACTTTCTTTCTCGGATTTCCTTTTGCCGACCACTCTATAAGCCCCTCGCTGTCCCATTGTTCAAGAGTCTCCACATCGGTTCTCCAATGCCGTCCCGGCGGGGGGAGCATACCCTTGAACTTTCTTGGGTTATTTGTCTCGCCCGGAGCATGAATGGGCACGGTGGTGTATCTCCGTCCGTTCGAGTCCCTCTTTTTGAACAGCTTTTCTATATCGTCGTCCGTATAAGCCTCTCTTGGCTCGTGCCAAATGGGGTCTTGGGATTTTGTGTAGAAAAGTATCATGTCCTTTACGTTGCCGTAGCCCACGCGATTGAAGTTCTTGGGATTGCACTTCACTCTCGTTATGTCGTTTCTGAAATTATCCATCCCGAACACTTCGTCCATCATTACCTTAATGTAATGGCCTATCTTGTAGTCGGTATGAAGGTATATCGAGCCTTGCTCGGAAAGCAACTCGCGCATAAGCACCACGCGTCTCCTTAAGTACTCCACAAAGTCCATGCCGAGAAGCCTGTCGGAATAAGCCACCTCGCCCTTTGCGGAATTGCTTATCGTGGCGGCTCTGCCGTTTGTGATTGTGAAATT
The DNA here is from genome assembly GCA_002437495.1 of Prevotellaceae bacterium UBA6398. Taxonomy (GTDB): domain Bacteria; phylum Bacteroidota; class Bacteroidia; order Bacteroidales; family Bacteroidaceae; genus UBA6398. Next base: position 90,229 of record DJQA01000004.1, on the reverse strand, counting down.
GCAGTTTGTGGCAAAAGGCGGGTCGGTATAAATCAAGTCTACTTTCCCGGCGAGCCCGCGTTTCTCCAACAAATATTTCAGCACATTTATATTGTCGCCCTTTATAAGTATATTCATATCAAAGAGTGTTCAAGAATGTTGAAAGCACCAACGCGCTCATTATGTTGGAATCTTTGTATTTGCCCATGATGTCCCTGTACATTTTGCTCCGACCCTTTATATAAGGCACACCGTCGATCACCGCTATCTTTATGGCGTTAGCTTGGCTGTTCAGAGTTGCCATGGCATCGTTGAACTGCGCGTTTTGATGTCCGCCGAAATCTGTAAGAAACTTGGCTTCGCCTATTATGTATTTTCCACTTATTCGCGCAATAAAATCAAGTCCTTTGTCATGCCTGTAGCCAAGACATTGCTCTGCGAAACTTTTCATTTCCGCATCTGAAGCCATTAATACAGCGTCTTCTTGGTCTTTGCAAAATTCCGCTATCCCTTTCAATGGAAAACCAAGCACGCCTGTGTTCACCCATTTCTTGAACATCGGTCCTATCTGGCGGTTCGTTTCCTTTGGCTCGGAACACCTCCTGTACAATTCGCTCAAATTCTTCTGCATTATTTGACTTGCAATTCTGCTGACCGTTCTCGGGTTTCTTTTCATAGAACTTTTGTCCCTTTTCATATAAGCCACGTAACTGTCCTTTATAGGGAACAGCTCCAATTCCAGCATGGCTTTTACAAGTTCCTGATTATCCCTTGCCTCATAAGCACACTGTACTTTATCCCACACAGTATGATTTATTTCACGTATACCGTTCGGTATCGTGGGATAAACGCTGAACAAATCGTCCAAATACGAGCGTTGCGATGCATATTCCAAACTCATTTCCAAAAAGCGGTTCATAATCCACACAATAAAATATTTGCAAATATAACGTTTTATTTCGGGGCGTAACGGGTGCGGGCGTTTGGCTGTTTGCAAACATCGCTTTTACAAAGTTTTTTTTTAACTTTGCGTCCGTAAACCCAGACTTTCCGAAATGGAATATCTATATTTTTGCGTAATAATCTTTATTTTTTCGTTGTCGCGCTACGACCTCACAGCCGGTGTCTCAACCGATGCAGCCAACTTTCTCAGCGCAGCCATAGGTTCCAAGGCAGCAAAGTTAAAGTTTGTTTTCACCGTGGCGGACGTGAAAAAAAACACATGGTTCCATCCGGGAAGCAACAGCATTTCGCCAATAATTTACTGTTTGAAACGCATTTCCGCCCCCTGCCTCGAACACATAGACAACAACGTAACTCCGCAATTCCAAAAGCTCATTAACAAATTCGAGCCGGTGGAGAAAGTTGCGCTCGAAGCCACAAAAGAGCCACACCGCACGCTCTATGCCCTGCGCTACCGCCAAATGCCCGGAACGCAGTCGGAAGAGGGCAACCTGCGCATAGAAATACTATACCTCAACACGCTTCAGGAAACACAGGAGCTTATTTTCTCCGTGCACCACCTGCTGCGTGCAAGCCGCCACTTATTCGCGGCATAAAATACAAAAAACATGAACGCAAGACACGCAACACTGATTTCGGCAATGACAGAATACGACCGTGGCGATGCCGCACGCATACAGCACCTTGTAAAGGTGCACAGCTTCGCCGCAACAATAGCCGAACTTGAAAACGTTGACAAAGAAACGCTTTTCATTCTCGAAACGGTGGCAATACTCCACGACATAGGCATACATGTATGCGAAAGAAAGTATGGCGACTGCAGCGGAAAGCACCAGGAACAAGAAGGACCCGCAGAAGCACGAAAACTGCTTGCAGAAGTTGGAGGCTACACCCATGAGCAAATAGAAAGAGTGTGTTTCCTTATTGCCCACCACCACACATACGAACACGTAGATGGCATAGACTGGCAAATTCTCCTGGAAGCCGATTTTCTTGTAAACGCCTTTGAGGACAAACTGTCGGAAAGCGGAATCCGAACTTTTGAGAGCAAAGTATTCAAGACAACCACAGGCAAACGGTTGCTCGAGACAATGTTCGGCATCTGATTTCTTCCCCTGCGAAACGCCGGATACCTAAGCACGCTTGCCTGCCAACAAGCGCGGCAGCGCAAACAAACTTCACGCATCCTGCCACATTCTGAAAACCACATTGGTTTTCAACTATTTGCGCAGCATTTCCCCAAAAGCCATAACCGCCTGCTTTTCACACTGTTGCAAAACGCAAAAACCAAGTCCTATGTAGAAAAAATTATGTCTGATATAATTTGAATTACATCAGACATAGTTTTTCCCATATCAAATGCAGTTTTCGGAGGAATGGGAGGGGGAGGTGCAGAGCACTTGCCGCTAATTCACACGGAAATAAAAAATATAGTGTTTGTTTGTTAGAAAATATCGCTAACTTTGTAATGCTGATATACATCATAGTGTTGAGGCAATTCTTTTTGGTAAAATAATAGCGTTTGCTATTTATTCGGTACAATCTTGAAACCTAGGAAATTTCATAGAAGCATACAACCGGATAAGTTTGTGAACGCCTGCGCAGAGCGTGGACGAAACTTGTCGATGTATGCGGGTTGTTCCTAGGACCTCAAGATAAGATAAGCGTAAGTCTGCGCTTTTTTATGTCTTGTCGGTTCCGGAGCAACCCGTGTTTGCTGAATTATAGTTCACGCGCAAATGGTGCAAAATGAAAAAGAAAAAGTCGGGGCAAGTATATACCCCCGATCACTTGGTCCGTGAAATCATGGATACGGCGGGCTATTGCGGAAATGCCGTATTGAGTAAGCACGTGATTGACAACAGTTGTGGCGATGGTGCCTTTTTGAAAGAAATAGTAAAAAGGTATTGTAAGGCTTTTCTTTCTGAATGCCAAAACACAATATTGCTCAAACGGCATTTGGAAAGTTATGTTCATGGCATTGAAATTGTTCCTTCCGAATATTTGAAATGTTTGGAGAATTTGAATGATGTGGCCAAGCAATTCAATCTTTATGGCGTTTGTTGGGACGTTCTTTGTGGCGATGCACTCAAAGAGAACAGCTTCAACGGCAAGATGGACTATGTGCTGGGCAATCCTCCTTATGTTAGGGTTCACAATATGAAAGAGAGTTATGATTTGGCGAAGCAATTCCGATTTGCGCATGGAGGCATGACCGATTTGTATCTTGTGTTTTTTGAAATAGGTTTCAAAATGCTCAATTCAAAAGGTAAGCTATGTTACATAACTCCAAGTTCATGGCTTACAAGTTTGGCAGGGAAAATGCTGCGCGAATACATTTATCGGAACGAAAACTTGCAGGAACTTGTTGACCTTGGACATTTGCAGGTTTTTGATGCAACTACTTATACGATTATATCGCTTTTCAAAAAAGGATATGGGCAAAAAACGTTTCAGTATTCAATTTATGATGGAACGACATTAAACAAAAGAGCAATCGAGCGCTTGTCTTTTTCACAGGTTTGTATTGGAGGTTTGTTGTATCCGGGCAAGTCTCAAGACCTTTCTTTACTTAAAACCATTCGTACAAGCGTTTGCCCGAAACGGGTTGTAGTGAAAAACGGTTTTGCTACTCTTGCCGATGACGTGTTTATAAAGCATGAATTCCCATTTTCATCACACGTAATTAATGTCGTTAAGGCTTCAACAGGCAAATGGTATAGGGCGTTCTTTCCTTATGACAAAGAAGGTAGGCCTTTACCGTATGAGGAGCTGTGCAAAGACAAGGGCGTGCGTGATTATTTGGAACAAAACAAGTCGCTGTTGCTTAAAGGCAAATCGGAAATATTCGCAAAGGGTTGGTATTTGTATGGCAGAACACAGGCCATAAAAGACGTTTGGCAACCTAAATTTGCTATTAATTCCTGTGTAAAAGATTTACCAAGCATAAAGTTCAACGTTGCTTCTGCCGGCGTTGGCGTTTACAGTGGTTTGTATATTCTTACCTATGCAGAGAAAGATGTAATAAGAGGGCTTTTAATGTGCGAAGGCTTTTTGGATTACGTGAAACTTTTGAAGAAATACAAGAGCGGCGGGTATTACACTTTCAACTCAAAAGATTTGGAATTGTATTTGAATTTCAAACTGTACACACTGCAAAATAAGGAATTATGAACAACACGGATTTCTTGCAAGCCATCGCAAAATCGTTTAGAGAGTTTGTACATTCGGGAACATCTCGCAGCACGGCCAAACTAAAACCTTTGCACGGCGCTGTAGCAGCTGATATAGCGGACAGGCTGGGCGGTGATTATGAAATATGCTCACAAGGATATGGAGATGACAAAGAAGCGGATATTCACGGCAGATATATTGACAAGAAAGTTGACATAACCATAAGGCATCGTGGCGAGGCAATCGCCGGAATAGGCGTAAAGTTCGTAATGCAGAACTATTCCCAAAATTCAAACAACTATTTTGAGAATATGCTTGGAGAAACGGCAAATATACGCTGTTCGGGAAGTCCGTACTTTCAAATATTTATAATATTGGACAAGCTGCCATATTACAATAATGAAAAGCAGATTAAAAAGTGGGAAACATTCTCAGACCATAATGCTGCAAAATATTCAATTCTGGCGCTTGACGATGCAGGAAGATATTTGCACACGCCGGACAAAACCTTGATTTATATTGTGCATATACCCGGGAACGATAATTTGAAAAATAAGGCTGAATATATGGCATATTATAAAACGCACCATGATATGACACTTTCTCAAAATCATTGCTTTGATTTTGGTAAAGGAGTAATATTAAACGATTATGAGACCTTTATAAACAAGCTATGTCATAAGATTATGTCGTTGTAGTGGAATTTGAAATATCCGGGGTTGGCTTTCACCCTCATTCCGGGAAATGAGATTATTGATGCTGGATAAAATTTTTTCAAGCGATATGTATCATGGCAGAAATCAGGGCCGGCACTTCTCTCCAAGACACCGATACTTTTTTGGTTTTCCTTGTTTTGCACCAAACCCGAAATCGATTTTGCATGGCATCGGAATACATTATGCTATTTGCAACAGAGAGCAATAAAAAACTCCCAAAAGCAGTAATGCCGTTGGGAGTTTTTACTTTTTATTGAAGTTTTATCAGATTGTCGGAGTTGGAGCATCGATATTATCATCCTCCATTTCATCTATCTGCTTGTTCTTCTTGTCGTACATTGTCTGTTCGTAGTCATCGCGGTCAACGACAATAATCTTTCCAAACTGTCGCATACCCGTTCCGGCGGGAATAAGGTGTCCGCAAATAACATTCTCCTTCATGCCCTCGAGCGGGTCGACCTTTCCGCGAATTGCGGCATCGTTGAGCACCTTTGTGGTTTCCTGGAACGAAGCCGCCGACATAAAGCTCTTTGTTTGCAATGCCGCGCGGGTTATGCCCTGAAGTATCTGGTTTGACGTTGCAGCAACCGCATCACGCGCTTCAACCACGCGCAAATCCTTGCGCTTGAGCATTGAGTTCTCATCGCGGAGCTTGCGCACCGTAACAATCATTCCCTTCTTGAGGTTTTCGCTGTCGCCGGCATCGGTTACCACCTTCTTGCCCCAAATGCGGTCGTTCTCCTCAGAGAAGTCTATCTTGTCCACAATTTCCTTTTCAAGGAACATTGTGTCTCCCGGGTCAACAATCTGAACCTTGCGCATCATTTGGCGTACTATTACCTCGAAATGCTTGTCGTTTATCTTAACGCCCTGCAAACGGTATACGTCTTGAACCTCGTTGACAATGTATTCTTGAACGGCGGTAGGACCTTTGATGGCAAGAATGTCGTCGGGGGTTATGGAACCATCGGAAAGCGGGGTACCGGCACGCACAAAGTCGTTTTGCTGCACGAGTATCTGCTTTGATAGAGGCACAAGATATTTTTTCACCTCGCCAATCTTGGACGTTACGATAATTTCGCGGTTTCCGCGCTTTACACCGCCCATGGTTATCTCGCCATCGATTTCGGAAACAACGGCAGGATTTGACGGGTTGCGTGCCTCGAAGAGTTCGGTAACACGCGGCAGACCGCCGGTAATATCGCCGGCCTTGCTTGTGGCACGCGGTATCTTGACAAGCACCTCGCCGGCCTTGACCGTTTGCCCGTCTTCCACCGCGAGGTGGCCGCCGATTGGCAGGTTGTAGGAACGAAGCAATTCACCGTTCTCGTCAACAATGTGGCAAGTAGGCACACGCGATTTTTCTTTTGACTCTACTATAATCTTCTCGCTAAGACCGGTGGCCTCATCGGTTTCAACACGGAAAGTTACGCCGTCTATTACGTCCTCAAACTTAGCCTTACCGCCTACCTCGGTTACAATTACGGCATTGAAAGGATCCCATTTTGCTATGAGCGTGCCTTTTTCAACCACATCGCCTTCGTTTACAAAAAGTTCTGCACCGTAAGGCACATTTTGGGTGGAGATTGCTATGCCTGTGTTCTCGTCTACAAAACGCACTTCAGCAAGACGACCAACCACTATCTTCCCTGTGGAGCCATCGTCATGGGTGATGTCGATAGTATGCAATTCGTCAAACTCAAGACGCGAGTTGTGTTTTGACGTTATAGTTGCATTTGCCGCCGCATTGGAAGCCACACCGCCGGCATGGAACGTGCGAAGCGTAAGCTGAGTACCAGGCTCGCCTATGGACTGGGCCGCGATAACGCCCACGGCCTCGCCAAGCTGAACCATGCGACCTGTTGCAAGATTTCGACCGTAGCACTTTTGGCACACGCCATGCTTGCTCTCGCACGTCAGCACTGAACGTATTTCAACGCTTTCTATAGGCGACTTCTCGATTTCTTCGGCAAGCACCTCGGTTATTTCCTCTCCGGCAGAAACTATAAGTTTGCCTGTTGAAGGATTGTATATATCGTGAACGGACACACGTCCCAGGATGCGATCGTAGAGTGAGGAGATAACTTCATCACCGTCCTTTAGAGCCGTGCATACGAGCCCGCGCAGTGTACCGCAGTCTTCCTCGGTAATGATAACATCATGCGACACATCGACAAGACGGCGGGTAAGGTAACCCGCATCGGCGGTTTTAAGGGCTGTATCGGCAAGACCCTTGCGGGCGCCGTGGGTTGAGATGAAATACTCAAGCACCGACATACCCTCCTTGAAGTTGGAAAGGATAGGGTTCTCTATAATCTGCGCACCTTCCGCACCTGCTTTTTGGGGCTTTGCCATAAGTCCGCGCATACCGGCAAGCTGGGCTATCTGGTCGGCAGAACCGCGGGCTCCCGAGTCAAGCATCATGAATACGGCATTGAAGCCGCCATCGGCGCTTGACATTTGATCCATAAGGGTTTTCTTCAAGTCGGTGTTAACGTGCGTCCAGGCATCGATTACCTGATTGTATCGCTCGGTGTCGGTTATGAAACCCATATTGTAGTTGCTCGTGATTTGGTCAACCTCCTTGTTGCCGCGTTCAACGATTTCTTTCTTTTCGGCAGGGATTATGATATCGTCAAGGTTGAACGACAGTCCCGCAAGGTATGCCTCTTTGTAACCGAGGTTCTTAATGCCATCAAGGAACTCGCAAGCCCTTGCCATACCCACGGTTTTTATAACGAGCGAAATTATATCGCGAAGTGATTTCTTTGATATCAGCTTGTTTATAAAGCCGCACTCCTCGGGAATTATCTCGTTAACAATCACACGCCCTACGGATGTCTCAACCAAATGCTTCTCGGGTATGCCGTCTTCGTTTATATCGTTTACAAGCACCTTTACCGGAGCGTGCACATCAACGCGCCTTTCGTTATAAGCAATTATAGCCTCCTCGGGGCCATAGAATGTAAGTCCCTCGCCCTTACTTCCGGGACGCAGTTTGCTTATATAGTAAAGTCCGAGCACCATATCCTGTGATGGCACCGTTATAGGAGCACCGTTTGCCGGATTCAGAATATTGTGGCTTTGGAGCATTAGTATCTGCGCCTCTATTACAGCCTCGTTGCTCAAAGGCAAATGCACGGCCATCTGGTCTCCGTCGAAGTCGGCATTGAACGGTGTACATGCCAATGGATGCAGCTGGATAGCCTTGCCTTCGATGAGTTTAGGCTGGAACGCCTGTATGCTGAGACGGTGGAGTGTCGGCGCACGGTTTAGGAGCACCGGATGCCCCTTCATCACGTATTCCAAAATATCCCAAATTATAGGATCATGGCGGTCGATTATTTTCTTGGCGCTCTTAACCGTCTTTACAACACCGCGCTCTATTAGTTTGCGTATGATAAACGGCTTGTAAAGCTCCGCCGCCATAAGTTTTGGAAGTCCGCACTCGCCCATTTTAAGTTCCGGTCCAACCACGATTACAGAGCGCGCGGAATAGTCAACACGCTTACCGAGGAGGTTTTGACGGAAACGTCCGGGCTTGCCTTTTAGTGCATCGGAGAGGGATTTCAGCGGACGCGCTGATTCGCTCTTTACTGCGCTGCTCTTGCGCGAATTGTCGAAAAGACTGTCAACGGCTTCCTGAAGCATACGCTTTTCGTTGCGAAGAATTACTTCGGGAGCTTTTATCTCTATAAGTCGCTTAAGACGGTTGTTGCGTATAAGCACACGACGGTATAGGTCGTTTAGGTCGGAAGTTGCAAAGCGTCCACCATCAAGAGGCACAAGCGGGCGGAGTTCGGGCGGAATTACAGGTATTATGCTCATTATCATCCACTCGGGCTTGTTTCGTCCGCGGCTCGAACGGAACGCCTCCACAACCTGCAGGCGCTTCAAGGCCTCGGTTTTGCGCTGCTGCGATGTATCGTTGTTGGCACGATCGCGAAGTTCATAAGAAAGCGAATCGAGGTCTATTGTCTTGAGAAGGTCGTAGATTGCCTCGCCACCCATCTTGGCTATGAACTTGTTGGGGTCGCTATCGTCAAGGTACTGGTTGTCCTTGGGCAGCTTGTCAAGCAAATCAAGGTATTCATCCTCGGTGAGGAGATCCATCTTGCTTACTCCCAAATCATCGTCCTCGTTCTTTTTCTCGAGAACGCCGGGCTGGATAACAACATAACGCTCGTAATATATTATCATGTCAAGCTTCTTGGTGGGAATACCAAGAAGATATCCAATCTTGTTGGGCAGAGAGCGGAAGTACCAAATATGCGCCACAGGAACCACAAGTTGGATGTGGCCACAACGGTCGCGGCGTACTTTCTTTTCCGTTACCTCAACACCGCAACGGTCGCAGACAATGCCCTTGTAACGGATGCCCTTATATTTTCCGCAATGGCACTCGTAGTCTTTGGTGGGACCAAAAATGCGCTCGCAGAAAAGTCCGTCGCGCTCAGGCTTGTAAGTGCGGTAGTTTATGGTTTCCGGTTTCAAAACCTCACCATACGAATTTTCCAAAATCTCTTCAGGTGAAGCAAGACCTATTGAAATTTTCGAAAACTGACTCTTTATCTTGTTTTCTTTCTTGAAAGCCATGTTATATTTTTATATGATATTGAAAAAGAGTTCTTATATTATTCGAGTGAAACACTCAAGCCAAGTCCCTGAAGCTCATGGAGCAACACATTGAGAGACTCGGGTATGCCCGGAGTGCCTATGGGATCGCCTTTGACTATGGATTCATAAGCCTTTGCACGACCCACGACATCATCGCTCTTTATTGTAAGCATTTCTTGCAGCACATGCGAAGCTCCAAACGCCTCAAGTGCCCAAACTTCCATTTCGCCGAAACGCTGTCCGCCAAACTGCGCCTTACCGCCGAGCGGCTGCTGGGTGATAAGAGAGTATGGACCTATGGAACGGGCGTGCATCTTGTCTTCTACCATGTGTCCGAGCTTAAGCATATATGTAACACCCACCGTAGCCTTTTGGTCGAACGGCTCGCCCGTTTCTCCGTCATAAAGCTGCATGGAGCAATAGCGCGGCAAACCAGCCTTATCTGTCCATTCGCACAAGTCGTCGAGTTTTGCACCATCGAATATAGGAGTGCTGAACTTCACACCCAAACGGCGACCCGCCGCTCCGAGAATAGCCTCGAAAATCTGACCAAGGTTCATGCGCGAAGGCACACCAAGAGGATTGAGTACTATGTCAACAGGACGTCCGTCTGCAAGGAAAGGCATATCTTCCTGGCGTACTATCTTGGAGACAATACCCTTGTTGCCGTGGCGGCCTGCCATCTTATCGCCCACTCCTATCTTACGCTTTTTGGCAATATAAACCTTTGCCATCTGAATTATGCCGGAAGGCAGTTCGTCACCTATGGTAATGGCAAACTTGTCGCGTTTGAGCTTGGCATCCATTATATTAAACTTCTTGAGATAGTTCAATATAAGCTTCTGAATTAACTCGTTCTTTGCGGCATCGGCTGTCCACTTGCTAAGCTGCACTGCCGTATAGTCTATATTTTCAAGAATTTCCTTCTTGAACTTTGCGCCTTTGGCTATCAGCTCCACTCCGGTGTTGTCTTTCACCCCTTGCGAGGTGCGACCCTTGGTTAGGACGAGAAGTTTATCGATGAGAACGGATTTCAGATCATTGGTCTCTGCCTCGAATTTTTTGTCGAGCTTTTCCAATTCCACTTTGTCTGCAGCCTTTGAAGCACGCGTCTTCATGGCTTTTGAGAACAATCTGCGGTCAATCACCACACCGCTAAGCGATGGATTTGCTTTCAGCGAGGCATCCTTGACATCGCCGGCCTTGTCGCCGAAAATTGCGCGAAGAAGCTTCTCTTCGGGCGAAGGGTCGCTTTCTCCCTTAGGAGTTATTTTTCCAATAAGAATATCCCCCGGTTCTACACGTGCACCGATGCGGATAATACCGTTGTCGTCCAGGTCTTTCGTAGCCTCTTCGCTTACGTTTGGAATATCATTTGTAAGTTCCTCCACCCCTCGTTTTGTTTCGCGAACTTCAAGGGAGAACTCGTCTATGTGCACAGAAGTAAGAAGGTCTTCGCGAACACAACGCTCACTTAGAACTATTGCATCCTCATAATTGTAGCCTTTCCAAGGCATATAGGCCACGAGGAGATTGCGCCCCAAAGCCAACTCTCCCTTTTCTGTGGCATAACCTTCGGTAAGGATGTCGCCTTTCTTTACACGCTGCCCCTTTACGCAAATAGGGCGAAGGTCAACCACCATATTCTGATTGGTGCGACGGAACTTGGGTATTTTATAAACCTTGAGCGCTGATTCAAAGCTCACAAATTCTTCGTCTTCGGTGCGATCGTACAGTATGTCAATGTGGGTAGCGTCAACATATTCCACTACTCCATCGCCTTCTGCCGTAATCATGGTGCGGGAGTCTTCGCAAACCTGCTTTTCTATTCCCGTACCTACTATCGGAGCCTCGTTGTGGATCAAAGGAACGGCCTGACGCATCATATTAGACCCCATGAGAGCACGGTGGGCATCATCATGTTCCAAAAACGGTATCAAGGCAGCGGCTATTGACGCTATCTGCTGCGGAGATACGTCCATAAGGTCAACCTCGGAAGGTGGAACCACCGGATAATCTGCATCGCGACGGCATTTCACCTTAGAACGTATAAATGTTCCGTCATCGTTAAGCGGAGCATTGCCCTGTCCTATTATTTTATCTTCCTCTTCTTCTGCAGAGAGATATACGATGTGGTCGTTGTTGAGATCTACCTTGGAGTCCTTAACCACTCTATACGGAGTTTCTATAAACCCGAGACTATCAATCTTTGCGTAAACACACAGCGATGATATGAGCCCGATGTTAGGACCTTCAGGAGATTCAATTGGGCAAAGACGCCCGTAATGCGTATAATGTACATCGCGAACCTCAAATCCTGCACGCTCACGCGAAAGACCGCCTGGTCCCAAAGCCGAAAGACGGCGTTTGTGGGTTACTTCGGCAAGCGGATTGGTCTGGTCCATAAACTGCGACAGAGGGTTTGTACCGAAGAATGAATTGATTACAGACGATATCGTCTTGGTATTAATCAAATCAGTAGGAGTGAACACCTCGTTGTCCCTTACATTCATGCGTTCGCGGATGGTGCGGCTCATTCGTGCCAAACCTATGGCAAACTGGTTCGCCAACTGTTCGCCCACGGTACGCACACGGCGGTTACTCAAATGGTCAATGTCGTCAACCGTTGCCTTTGAGTTTATAAGTCTAATAAGATACTTTATTATCTCAATTATGTCTTCCTTGGTCAACACACGCACACTCATATCGGTATTCAAACCAAGTTTCTTGTTTATTCTATAACGTCCCACCTCGTCAAGGTCGTAACGCTTATCAGAAAAGAACAAACCGTTTATCACCTCCCTTGCGCTCGCATCATCGGCGGGGTCGGCATTACGAAGCTGGCGGTATATATAAAGAACCGCCTCCTTTTCTGAGTTGCAGGGATCTTTTTTGAGTGTGTTGAAAACGATAGAATAGTCTAAGTCGTCCGCAGATTTCTCCTTGTGCACAAGAATGGTCTTTTCACCGCTATCGATAATAGCGGGGATATTCTCTTCAGTGATTTCATTTTCTCGGTCCAGAATCACTTCGTTGCGCTCAATGGAAACAACTTCGCCTGTGTCCTCGTCAACAAAATCCTCTACCCAGCTTTTAAGAACTTTGGCAGCAATTTTACGACCTATGTATTTCTTCAAATTAGCCTTGTTAACCTTTACTTTCTCTGCCAAATTGAAAATGTCGAGTATATCCTTGTCGGTTTCAAAACCGATTGCACGCAAAAGTGTAGTAACAGGCAACTTTTTCTTACGGTCAATGTAGGCATACATAACATTGTTTATGTCAGTCGCAAACTCAATCCACGATCCTTTGAACGGAATTATACGGGCAGAATAAAGCTGTGTGCCGTTTGCGTGTATACTGGAGCCGAAAAACACACCCGGGGAACGGTGAAGCTGTGAAACAACCACTCGTTCCGCCCCATTTATAACGAATGTCCCATAATCAGTCATATATGGGATTGGACCGAGAAATACATTTTGCACCACGGTGTCAAAATCTTCATGACCGGGGTCGGTGCAATATAGCTTTAGTTTGGCCTTCAAAGGGACGTTATAAGTCAGTCCGCGCTCAAGGCACTCTTCAATCGAATAGCGTGGAGAGTCAATTGAATAGTCGAGAAATTCCAAAACAAAATTATTGCGCGTATCGGCAATGGGGAAGTTCTCTGCAAAAACCTTGTAAAGTCCATCGTTCTTGCGCTCCTCCGGCGGAGTGTCAAGCTGCAAGAAATCGCGGAACGACTTTATTTGAACGTCTAGAAAGTCCGGAAATGGCATCGGTTCCTTCACAGATGCAAAATTTACTCTCTGATTTACAATTTTTGAGGACATTCGTTATATATTAGTTGTATGATTTTTAATACGCAAAAAAGTTAAGAACCCTCTACCAGAGGATCCTTAACTATTTTTTCGAGTTATATGGGTTACTTAACCTCAACCTCAGCCCCGGCAGCCTCTACAGCTTTCTTTAGAGCTTCAGCCTCTTCCTTAGCAACGCCTTCCTTCAACTTAGAGGGAGCTGCATCTACGAGATCTTTTGCCTCCTTCAAGCCAAGGCCGCAAGCTTCCTTAACAGCCTTTACAACCTGAAGTTTTGCGCTACCCACACTCTTAAGAATAACGTCAAAAGCTGTCTTCTCCTCTGCTGCCTCACCGGCTGCTGCGGGACCTGCTGCTACTGCAACCGCAGCCGCAGCCGGTTCTATTCCGTATTCGTCCTTCAGGACCTGAGCCAACTCGTTTACCTCTTTTACTGTCAAATTTACCAATTCTTCAGCAATAGCTTTAATATCTGCCATTTTAATTCTATTTTTATTGTTTTTTATTCTACCTGATTTTATTCCGGGCGTTCACCCAATGTTTTTAATACTCCATGTATCGTTTGGCCACCACTCTGGAGTGCAGAGATGACATTCTTCGCCGGCGACTGCAACAAAGCAACAATTTCGGCAATAACCTCGTTTTTGCTCTTCAGTGCCACCAAAGTTGCAAGGTTTTCAGCACCCACATAGAAACTTTGCTCTGCATACGCAGCCTTCAGCCCTGGAATGCCGTCCTTTCCGCTATCTTTTATAAGTTTTGCGGGAACATTCGCCGTATTGCAAAGCATAAGGGCTGTGGTTCCTTTCAAACTTCCATAAAGCGGGGAAAAATCGATTTCGCTTGCCTCAAAAGCCTTCTTCAACAAAGTGTTTTTGACAACAACCATTTTGATTTCACGCTTGAAACACTCACGGCGGAGGGCTGTTGTATTTTCGGCATTCATTGCGGTTACGTCAACCAAATAGAAGTTGGCATACTCCTTCAAAAGCGCACCGAGATTCTCTATTACTATAGTTTTCTGTTCCTTTTTCATAATTCAAATTCAGTTTTGATCGTCTGCTCCAACAGACTTGGGGTCAATACGGAGCCCACGACTCATAGTGCTTGACAAGAAGATACTCTTTATATAAGTTCCCTTTGCCGCAGCCGGTTTTAGTTTGATTATTGTATTGAGGAACTCTTTTGCGTTCTGCGCTATTTGCTCTGCCGTAAAAGAAACTTTGCCGATTGACGTGTGAACAATGCCGGTCTTGTCAACCTTGAAATCAATCTTACCCTGTTTCACCTCACGCACTGCCTTGGCAACATCCATAGTTACAGTGCCACTCTTTGGATTAGGCATAAGCCCGCGAGGGCCGAGAATACGTCCCAAGGGACCAAGTTTGCCCATAACGGAAGGCATTGTAATTATAACATCAACATCGGTCCAGCCGCTCTTGATCTTGTCAATATACTCTTCAAGACCAACATAGTCTGCACCGGCTTCCTTTGCGGCACTCTCCAAATCCGGAGTGCATAGACAGAGCACACGCACAGTCTTGCCCGTTCCATTTGGCAGGGAAACAACGCCGCGCACCATCTGATTTGCCTTGCGCGGGTCAACGCCCAAACGTACGTCAACATCAATAGATGCATCAAATTTGGTAGTAGTGATCTCCTTTACCAGCTTGGATGCCTCTGTGAGCGTATAAACCTTCCCTGCTTCAATTTTATCGGCTACAGACTTTTGATTTTTTGTCAGTTTACTCATTTCTAAATTGAAGTTTTATGTTATTTGTTAGGGAAGTCCCCTTTTACGGTTATACCCATACTGCGGGCAGTGCCGGCCACCATTCTCATAGCTGCCTCTACAGTAAAGCAGTTCAAGTCGTTCATCTTGTCTTCTGCAATAGCACGCACCTGATCCCACGTTACCTCAGCTATCTTTACGCGGTTGGGCTCAGCTGATCCACTCTTTTTTCCTGCAACTTCCAAAAGCTGTATTGCGGCAGGAGGAGTCTTTACCACAAACGAGAACGATTTGTCTGAGTAATAGGTAATGACCACAGGCAGAACTTTGCCTGCCTTTTCTTTTGTCCTGGCATTAAACTGCTTGCAGAAGTCCATTATATTTATACCCTTGGAACCCAAGGCAGGTCCCACGGGAGGAGATGGATTTGCAGCGCCGCCCTTAATCTGTAATTTGATTAATCCAGCAACTTCTTTTGCCATTTTGTTTTGTTTTAATAATGATTATTTTAGGAATCGCACAACACGTAACACTATCATGCTACTCCTTTTCCACCTGCATAAATCCCAATTCCAATGGAGTGTTGCGTCCGAATACCTTTACAGACACCGTAAGCTTCCTTTTCTCGTTGTTGATTTCCTCCACAACACCTCCAAAGTTGCTGAACGGTCCTTCGGTTACTTTCACACTGTCTCCCACTGCAAATTGTGGCAAGATTTCCTGACCCTCGTTTTCCATCTCATCGATACTTCCCAAGATACGGTTGATCTCGCTTGGGCGAAGAGGAACCGGTTCTTCCATACCTCCGAGAAAGCCCAACACATTAGGAGTGTAACGCAAATCCTGCGCAACCTCGCCAACAAGTTTGGCTTCAACCAACACATAACCCGGCATGGAATTGCGTTCTTTTACAGTACGCTTACCATTCGGACTGGAATAAACCACCTTTTCTGTTGGTATGAGAACCTGCGCCACATTGCCATTGAAGTGCCCGTTTTTTATTCCGAGCTCGATGTATTCCTTCACCTTTCCTTCTTTGCCACTTACTGCTCGCAGCACATACCACCTCATTTCTGCCGGTGTCTTCTTGTTATTTTCCATTACAGGCACGGTTGATTAATGCGGATACACGTTTTCCATCAAGAACTGGAAGCATTGGTCTAACGCAAAGACCGCCAAAGCAATGATTATGGAAGCTGTCAAAACAACCACTGCATTATGCCCCAATTCCCGACCAGATGGCCAAGTTGTCTTATACAAAAGCTCCTCGTAAGAAGCTTTGCAATATGCAAATGCTTTTTTCAACATATTCGTTATATTTTGGCACGGGAAGAGAGACTCGAACTCCCGACACCTGGTTTTGGAGACCAGTGCTCTACCAAACTGAGCTATTCCCGTAGATTAAGCTCTTGTCTTTTGCAAGGCAAGAGCCTTTTATTATCCCTTATAAGAAATATTAGTCGATTATCTGGGTAATCTGGCCGGAACCTACGGTACGACCGCCTTCACGGATTGCAAAACGAAGACCTACGTTGAGAGCTACCGGATAGATGAGTTCAACTGTAATCTCCACGTTGTCGCCGGGCATTACCATTTCAGTTCCTTCGGGAAGAGTGATTTCACCCGTGCAGTCCATTGTACGGAGATAGAACTGGGGGCGATACTTGTTGCCAAAAGGAGTATGACGTCCACCTTCTTCTTTCTTCAATACATAGATTGAAGCCTTGAACTTTGAGTGAGGAGTGATTGCACCCGGGTGGGTAATAACCATACCTCTCTTTATTTCACTCTTGTCTATACCACGGAGAAGAAGACCTACGTTATCACCGGCCTCGCCTTCATCAAGAATCTTGCGGAACATTTCAACACCGGTTACAACAGATTTCTTGTCCTCACCGAGACCCAGGATCTGAACTTCATCGCCAACCTTAACCTTACCGGTTTCGATACGACCGGTTGCAACTGTACCACGACCTGTGATAGAGAAGATATCCTCTACAGGCATAAGGAACGGTTTGTCAACTTCGCGCTGCGGTTCTTGAATCCACTCGTCAACTGCGTCCATAAGTTCCATAACCTTGTCCTCCCACTTGGGTACACCGTTAAGTGCTCCAAGAGCAGAACCACGAATAATCGGGGTATCCTCTTCGTAGCCATACTGTGTGAGAAGCTCACGCATCTCCATTTCTACGAGTTCGAGCATTTCCTCATCTTCCACAAGGTCGCACTTGTTAAGGAAAACCACAAGACGAGGAACGTTTACCTGGCGAGCCAAAAGAATGTGCTCACGTGTTTGGGGCATAGGACCATCGGTTGCAGCCACCACAATGATTGCACCGTCCATCTGCGCAGCACCCGTTACCATGTTCTTCACATAGTCAGCGTGTCCCGGGCAGTCAACGTGCGCGTAGTGGCGCTTCTTTGTTTCATATTCAATGTGAGAAGAGTTGATGGTTATACCACGCTCTTTCTCTTCAGGTGCATTGTCAATCTGATCGAACGACTTAACGTCTTCACCTGTTCCCAAACGCTCATGGAGCACCTTGGAGATGGCAGCCGTCAAAGTTGTCTTTCCATGGTCAACATGTCCAATCGTACCGATGTTAACATGCGGCTTGGTACGCACAAATTGTTCTTTAGCCATAGCTTTATTCTTTTATAATTGTTATTTTAGTGAATATTCTCCACTCTACGTTTACTACAACAGAGAGCTGTTACCGAGACTTGAACTCGGGACCTCTTCCTTACCAAGGAAGTGCTCTACCACTGAGCTATAACAGCAATTGGAGCGGAAAACGGGACTCAAACCCGCGACCCCCAGCTTGGAAGGCTAGTGCTCTATCAACTGAGCTATTTCCGCAACTAAGTTTTCTTTACACCGTGTGGGCAAGGACGGATTCGAACCACCGAAGGCGTAAGCCAGCAGATTTACAGTCTGCCCCATTTGGCCACTCTGGAACTTGCCCTTTTTTATAACACCTGACTGCGAACTGCAGCCGTCCCGGTAATAGCTTTATTCCCGAAACGGCTGCAAAGTTACTTATTAAATTCTAACTGCAAAACTTTTGCGGAGTTTTTTTTAATATCCGCGCTGTTTTTCTTTGTGCTTTGACAGTTGGCGCTGCAAAGCTTCAACGCAAAGATCAACTCCCTCTTCAAAAGTATCACAGGTTTTCTCGGAAAACAGCTCCCCGTTCGGAAGGGTGAGACGCACCCCGGTTGACTTGTTTTTTGCGGTTTCGGGCTTCACTACTTTCAGCACCACTTCGGCTGTTCCCGAAGCGCCCACTGCTTTTGACAACTTTGAGAGTTTTTTCTCAATGAATTCGTGCAGCTTTTCGTTTGCATCAAAACGGATTGATTTGACCTTTATTTCCATAATCATATCTTTTTAAGCCCTGGGATGGGCAAGTTGATAATTCTTTTTCAGTTCCTCAACAGATGTGTGGGTATAAATCTCTGTTGTGGCAATGCTCTCGTGTCCGAGCAATCGTCTCACAGCCTCTATGTCGGCTCCGTGGTTGAGCATGGCCGTAGCAAAGGTGTGGCGCAACACGTGTGGTGATCGCTTTTTCATCGTGGTAACAAGCGATAGCTCATCGTTCACTATTTTTCTGACCTGCGAATTGGAAAGGCGCTTCCCTTTTCGCCCTACATACAATGCGCCGCCATCCCCCACCTCCAACGCGCGTTTTTGCATGTAAGTCTCCACAAGTGCAAACAGTTGCGGGGCAAGGGGAATTACGCGCTGCTTGTCTCTTTTTCCCGTAACCTTTATCCTTTTTCCGCTTCGGTCTATATCAGAGCAGTCGAGCGAAGTCAATTCCGAAAGTCGCATGCCTGTGCCGTAAAACATCTCCAATATCATTCGGTTTCTAATCCCCTCGAATGTATCGGGGAAACCTATGTCGTCAAGCAGCCGTTCCATGTCTTTCTCCTTAACGAAATATGGTAATGCCTTTGGCTTTTTGGGGCCGGATATGCGAACCGTGGGGTCTGAATTGCAAAGTTTTTTTGCAAGGGCGAACCTGAAGTAGCTGCGAAGCGCACTCAGTCGTCTGTTTACAGAAACCGGCGAATTTCCTTTCTCAAGCATGCAAGCCATCCAGCGGCGTATCTGCTTTTCGGTGGCGTTTACGCTGCACATTACTCCGTCGTCTTCTTTAACACGCGCGGTGCCTGCAAACTCCTCAAATTGCAGCAGGTCTCTTTCGTAACTGTCTACTGTGAGCGCAGAATAGTTACGTTCGTTTTTCAGATAGTCGCAGAATTTTCTTATATACATAAATTTCGCCACTCCTGTTGTATTGGTTCACGCAACGAATTTAGACAATAATTCCCGAAGACGCAAACATCTTCGGGAATTTATTTCTTCTTATATATTATATAAGAAAGCGTGGGATTATCCCTCCTTTTCGCAATTGAGCTTTTGTATATAAACTGCGTGCTCTTTTTTCAAACGGCGAACTACTGAAGGCTTGTTAAACTGCTGGCGGCTGCGCAATTCCTTCACCACGCCGGTTTTTTCAAATTTACGCTTGAATTTCTTCAAAGCCCTTTCGATGTTTTCGCCTTCTTTTACGGGTACTATAATCATGTTTTTAATTTATTATTAGTTTATTATATTCTTATCCAATGACTCTGCGGAAGCATTATGAGCTTCCTTGCCAATTTTTACGGCTGCAAAATTAGTCATACTTTTGTGATATGCAAAAATTTAGAGCCTTTTTTTTAACGCTTTCCCATATTTTCCCGTCCAACCCCTGTTGCAAAGCCGCCTGCGCAACAAAAAGAAAGAACCCGAAATTTGCATTCGGGTTCTTTCTTCTCTAATGTATTCCTTCTTCTATTTCGAATTGCTGCCAAACGTGCCTGACAATGCGGCAAGCATCGCTTTCAACACTCTGATTACTATTGCTATGATTTTTCTGCTTTGTTCTGTCATGATTTTTGTTTTCTGTTTTCAATGTTCTTAAAAAACCCGCCCTACCCGATTGCAAGGCGGGTTCTTTTTCAATCAAAGTTTCAGTTGCTGGGTTCAACCTGGCTTCCGCCATTGCCCCCGTCTGCGTTGTCAATATTCACGAGCTTCACGTCTTTGTTGGTTATTGCGAATGCGGAACGCATTGCGGCACTCTTGGTAAAGCGCACCCTTACTTGGGAAATGTTGCTCTTTTGGAAGTCGTCCTTGTTATCCGCGCCCTTCGACTTCAGCGTTGCACGGAAAGACCCGAGGTCGCCGAACCTTACACTCTTGCCGTCCTGTAGCGAAAGGATTATCTGTTCTTGAAGCGAGGAGAGTACCGCTTTCACGTCGTGCACGGTTACGGTGCACTCGCGGCTGATGTTTGCGGCTATCTGCTCAAGGGTAAGATATGAGTTGTTCTTGACTTGTGCGTAGAATTTCTCGGTTCCATCCTTGGGGTTCTTGCGCTTGATTACATTGTAATAAATCATGGTAATTTGTTTTGGTTGGTTAGTTTTTGGTTTCACTCGCCGTGAGAGGCCCTGCTGCGTCATGCGGCTCGTGTATCAACGTTGACGATGCAAATATACGGCCGCCCCCAAACCGTCTGAAGCCCTGCGAAGCCAAAGCCTGCTAAATCACGCATTTTCACTGCTCCACAACCGTCATATATACAGTGTGTTTCATTGTTTCCGCAAAAAAAATATCGCCCAATCTCAGCACATTCTTCTTATTACCCAATTCGGGAAAATACAGGCCTGTTTTGCGCGTTCCGCCGCATATATCCGACAGGCTTACTACCGAAGAAGCAGCAAACACCTGCCATGCGACCGTCCCCCGCACCACTTCAAATCCCCAGCAAATTCCCTACGAGGCGGCGAATGCCGCCAAAACCGCGCAACACACCGGAATCCAAAAATTTAGCCTTAAATACCCATTTCTTCGTAACTTTCTGGAAAACAACATACTGCAACCGTAAAAAAAGGTCTGACATAATTTGAATTACATCAGACATAATTTTTCCTACATAGGACATGGTTTTTCCTATGTAGAATGCTGCAAGCTTTGCAAGAAGCTTAGGAATAAATCAGCGGCTTGAGGTTCGCGCTACTCGCAATGGAGCAACTCTTTATACAAGTCAAGGTATTGTTTCATGTATTTATCGTAATTGTAGGTCATGGAATATTCTTTCGCAGCAAGTGCTTTCTTCCCATTCTTGTCCCAGCCTGCCAATCCTTCTTTTATTGTGTCTGCCATTTTCTCCGGCTCGAATGAGTCAAAGTAGGTTGCGTGGTTCTTGCAGATTTCGGGTAGGCTGGTACATCGGGAAGAGAATACCTTGCAATTATAGCGCATGGCTTCAAGAACGGGAAGTCCAAATCCTTCCAACCTACTTGGAAACAAAAAAGCTTCGCTATGGGCATACATCCAGTTACGTTCTTCTTCGGTTATTTCACCTGCAATGACAACATTGTCTGCATGAAAATGTTCTTTTGTTTTTTTCAGTTCTTCGAAGTAATTTGTGCGTCCCTTCCCGCATATAAACAGTTTGTATTCGGGAAAGTATTTCATCACAGGTATTAGTGTGTGAAAATTCTTTTTCTTCCGGATTTGTCCTATCGTAAAAAAGAATTTGTCGTTTACGTTTACGAAACCAGGCTGTTTTTGCGCTTTATTTGTGGTATCTTGTATTCCGTTGTAGATAACTCTAAGCGGCTTATTGCCGACATTCACGTGTTTGAGCAAATCTTGTTTCACATATTCGGAGATTACAGTGACGCAATCCGAACGTTTAACCGCCCACCTGAGTCTAAGCAAATTTTTTATGCGGTGTATGCCTTTCTTTTCGTGAAGGAAGTTCAAGTCATGTACCGTGAGAATATTTATCATGCCTTTTGCATGTCGACGGGCTTTGAACAGCTGGTCTGTGGTGTGCCATAAATCTATTTTGTGTCCTAAAGCTTTAAGGTCTTTGTCAATGTGCTTAGAAGTAACGTAATCGACGGCATCTCCTAAAACTCCCCTGTACTTTTCTTTCATAAGTACAGTGAAATGAACATCGTCAATGATGCCGGCCTTTAGATATTCCGCCATGTTGTTGGCGATTTCCCCAAATCCGCTCTTTTCCTGATAGTGTGTCAAGTCAACTAATACGTATTTCATGTTTATGGTATTTCCCATTGTGTCTATATTCTGCCGTCCGTTAAAAGTTCCGCTTCAACGAGTCATTGTAAAAAGCCGCATCTCTTTGGTTTTCTTTTCAAGAGGTCGTACAAGCACCTGCATCCAGAATTGTATCTGCCGGGATATTTCCATGCCCTGCACATAATTTAAGGAAGGGGCATGCCGAACGGCACGTCCCCTCCTCGGTAAAAATCTACTGCTATTTTGGTCAGTTAAGCGTCAGCTTTACCGACTGCACATCGCTGCTGTTCGGTCCGACCATTATTTCAAAGTCTCCCGGTTCGCTAACGAATTGCAGGTCTGCGTTATAAAATTTAAGCATGGGCTCGCTTATTTCAAACTCCACGGTTTTGCTCTCGCCGGCTTCCAAATGCACCCGCTTAAAGCCTTTCAGTTCCTTTACGGGACGCACTATCGATGCGGCGATGTCGTGTATGTAAAGCTGCACAACCTCGTCTCCGGCGCGGTTTCCGGTGTTTGTAACGGTGAGAGATGCTTTTACTTTGCCATCTTTGCCCATTGAGCTTGCGCTAAGCGCCAGCTTTCCGTATTTGTATGTGGTGTAGCTTATTCCGTAACCAAAGGGATATGCCGGCGCCATGGTTACGTCCATGTAGTTTTGGGCGAATTTTATGAACTTCGAGTTAGGGTCAACCGGACGTCCGCCCCGGTAGCGGGCATATGTCAGCGGCAACTGCCCCGTAACCTGCGGGAATGTGGTTGTGAGCTTTCCGCTCGGATTGCGGTCGCCAAACACAACATCTGCAATTGCGTGTGCGGCTTCTGTGCCGCCATACCATGTTTCCACAATTACAGGAGCATTTGCCTTTTCCCAACGCATGGCCACGGGGCGGCCTGTGAGGTAAAGCAGCACCACCGGTTTTCCTGTTTTAAGGAGTGCCTTTAAAAGTTCACGCTGCACATCCGGCATTTCAAGGTCTGCGCGGCTCATGCTTTCACCGGTCATTTCGCCAAGCTCGCCAAGCGCTGCAATCACAACATCGCTGTTTTTCGCCACTTCAACGGCTTCTTTCACCATGTCCTCTGCAGAGCGAGGGTCGCGCCCAACGTCTCCGCTTTTTATCTGTCCGGCGATCTCGTAGTCGGGGTTGGCGAAAACATTGCTTCCTCGGGCGTAAACCACTTCGCCGTTGTTGCCCACGGCTTCTTTTATGGCATCAAAAATGCCGAGGTTTGGCTGCGACGAACCGTTGCCCGTCCAGCAGCCGTATAGGTTATGTCCCGATTTTCCCAAAGGACCAACAACGGCAATCTTACCCTGCTTTTTGAGCGGCAGAATGTTGCCCTCGTTCTTCAGCAACACTATGCTTTCGCCCGCCAATTGGCGTGCAACATCTATGTATTCTTTTTTGCGCACGGCTGTGGTAACTTCCTTTTCGGAGTGTCCGCGGTTTGCATCCTCAAACAAACCGAGATCCCACTTGGCCTCGAGCACGCGGCGACACATGGCGTTTATGGTTTCTTCGCTCACTTTGCCATCGTTCACCAGCTTGCGCAGATATTTATGGTACGCCTGCGAGCACATGTCGATGTCGATGCCCGCCTTTGCGGCAAGTTCGGCGCAGCGTTCCTGTTTGTCTATTCCATGCGAGGTCATTTCGGCTATTCCATTGTAGTCGGTAACGGTGAACCCTTTGAAGCCCCATTTTTTGCGCAGCAAATCGTCAATGAGCCATTTGTTGCCCGATGCAGGCATGAAGTCGATTACGTTGAACGACGACATTACGCTCTTTACTCCCGCCTCGACGGCAGCCTGATAGGGAAGCATATATTCATTCAGCATCCTTATGCGGCTCATGTCGACGAAATTGTAGTCGAGTCCCGATTCCACCGCGCCGTAAAGACCATAATGCTTAAGACAAGCGGCAATGTTTGTGTTCTTTTTCATGTCCTCCTGATAGCCGTAAACAAGCGACTTCGCCATGCAGGCACTGAGGAACGGGTCTTCGCCGTTGCCCTCGGCTATTCTGCCCCAGCGCGCATCGTGGGCCACGTCAACCATAGGCGAATATGTCCAGTTTATGCCGTATGCCGATGCCTCGATTGCCGCGATGCGGGCTGCCTTGCGCACAAGCGTTGTATCCCACGAACACGACTGTGCAAGGGGAATGGGGAATATTGTGCGAAAACCGTGGATTACGTCAAGCCCTACGAGAAGGGGTATTCCAAGGCGCGATTCCTTCACTGCCACTTTCTGGAGCTCGCGAATTGCCTTAGGGTTGTTCACATTCAACACCGAGCCCACCAAACCTTTCTTGATGTCGCCGTAAATGTCGGTCTTTTCCGACACGCCCGTGTCTGCCTCGTGTCCGTCGGGTAGCACAAGCTGCCCGATTTTCTCGTCAAGGGTCATTTTGCCCATCAGTTCGGTTATAAACCTGTCTTTCGGCACCTTGATTTTCTTTCCTTTCCCACTCGATGCGAACGATGCGGTCATTGCAAGGGCGCAGAAAGCAATGATTGTAAGAATTCTATATTTCATTTTATTTATTGTTTGATATGTATTTCGCAAGCAAAGTTAGCAATTTGTTTGCAAGCGAAAAACATTATGGTTCAACCAACTTTACATTACCAAAGCGGCAGGGTGCGGCAAGCATGCCCAACCGTCTGCGTCTATACTCCGACGTTATGGTTATCTTACGGTAATCTCCCCGCGCAGGTCGCAGTCCATAAGCCGGCGTATGCGATCGTTCGAAAGGTTGTGCCCCACGAGGAACATCAGCTTGGTTATTGTGCTTTCCACGGTTGCGTCGTGTCCGTTCACCACCCCCGTTTCGAGCAGCTGTAGCCCTGTGCGGTAACGGCTCATCTCTATCGAGCCTTCGCTGCACTGCGTAACGTTCACCACGATTATGCCCTTTGCCTCGGCCTCTTTCAGCAATTCTATCAGCCATTTCTTTTGCGGGGCGTTGCCCGAGCCATACGTGCGCAAAACCACGGCACGCAGTCCGGGAATGTTAACTATCGATGATATTATTTCGCGGCGTATTCCGGGGAAAAGCGTTATTACAACCACATTGCTGTCCATTACATAGTGGGGCTTGAACACGTTGTCCTTTGGCGGGCGGCGTATCACGGCCGTGTTGTATTTTATGTGAATTCCCGCGTGTGCCAGCCATGGGAAGTTATAAGAGCGAAACGCGTTAAAGCCCTCGGCGTTTATTTTGGTGGTGCGGTTTCCGCGCAACAGGCGGTTTTCGAAAAACACGCACACTTCGGGCACCATGGCGTTTCCCTCGGCATCTTTCGCAGCGGCAATTTCGATGGAGGTAAGCAGGTTCTCGCGCCCATCGGTGCGCAGCATGCTTATGGGAAGCTGGGAGCCTGTAAGTATCACGGGCTTGGTGAGCCCTTGAAGCATGAAACTCAGTGCCGAAGCGGTATACGACATGGTGTCTGTGCCGTGAAGAACAACAAAGCCATCGTAGTTGTCGTAGTTGTCGGCTATCACCTTAACTATGGCCTGCCAGTTTGACGGCTCCATGTCGCTGGAGTCTATGGGCGGGTTGAAGGCGTAGGAGTGGATGTTGTAGTCGAAATCCTCCAATTCGGGAATCCACCGGCGCACATGGGCGAAATCATAGCTTTCCAGCGCACCGGTGTGCCTGTTTTCTATCATTCCTATCGTGCCGCCTGTATAAATGATGAGTATATTGGCGGAGGTGTTAATATTCTTCATGATGCAAAAGTAACATTATGACACCAAACGACCAAGTTTGTGGGTGAAAAACAGTGGCGGCGGTTTGCTTTTGCTCTGTAAGAGGACATGGACGGGTGCGGAAGCCTTTGCGTTTAGGCAAGCGCCGGTGCAAAATCCCCGATACCGCCCAAAATTGCGTAATGTGCTGATTTGCAACAGAATGTCTTTGCCATAAATGTTTTGCATAATGATTTGTTTTTCAACATATTGCCGGTTGGCAAAAAAAAGGTCTGATGTAGTTTTGATTATATCAGACATATTTTTTCCTACGTCCTATGTAGTTTTTCTTACATCAAATGCAGTTTCAGCGGTATTGGTTTTGCACCATTTGCAGGGGAGTATTGCATACGCCCAGTATGCCTCCGTCCGAATTACGCACGATTGGATGGCGTGAAAAATCCCCGCCGCGCGATGTGCGGCAGGGATTCGAATTGTTATCTTATGGAAATAAAAAACTTTACCAAGCGTCCTCGGGCGTGAGTCCGTTGTAAACGTTTTTGGGTGCAAACTCAACATAGTCGAGCACGAACATTGTCGAGGAGTTTGCAAGCACACTCTTGAAACGTATGTAGTATGTTTCGTCGGGAGATAGGTTGCCCGTGTAGAAAATCTTACGCAGACGGTGCTCGGCGGTTACATTGTATAGCGTGGTGCTCACAACTCCACCGGTTGACGGACCTTCGTGTTTGCAGCCCATCATATAGCCGTGGTTGCGCATATTGCGGTCGCGCTCGCGGTTGAGGTCCGGGTCTTCATCGTCATAGAGTGCCCAGCCTATAGTAGGACTGGTAACCTGTATGCGCTCGTCAATCGGAAGCCCTTCGGCTTGCAGGTTGTTTTTGTCGGTTCCGAAATAGAGCTGCGCCATGCCGCGGTTTGCCGAATAGGAGTAAACAAGGCGCACCTCCCATGAGCCCTCAAACGGAACCGGCGGCAATCGTAAAGTGAAGTCATATTGCCCTGTGATGTTGTGCTCATCGCAATACATGTCGTTCCATCCGCAGTTATATCCCGTAAGGTAGTGGTATAGTGTTCCTTCGGCATTGAGCGTAAGGTAGTCAACATATCCGTTGGGAATTAATATTCCGTTCTGCCCCTCTTTTATGAAAAGTCCGTTGGTTACCAATTCCGGGTAATATGTTGAAAGGTCCATACGTATGCGCTGGTTTAGCACTTTGTCCGGCACATCGCTGCCGTAAACCAAAATGTCGTCAATGGGATAGTAGAAGCCGTTGAGCGCGTTGTTGTCGTAGTCGCCGTTGTTTTGCCTTACCTTTATGCCGGGTATCCCCACGAGTGTTTCGGTGTATGTGTCGGGGTCGTATGATGAGTAGCGGTTTATGCGTATTCCGTCTGTGCTCGGACCTTCGGTCATCTTAATCATTCTGCGGTGAGAGGGCGACATGGTTTCCCAAAAGTTGTCGCAGTTTATTGAAAGGCGCGTGGCGTTCTTGTATGAGTAGCCGTATTCGGTGCGGTGTACCACGAGCCAGTTGTATGGTATGCGGGCGGGCAGCAAATGATATGCCACAAACTCGTTTACGGCGTTGGTGGTGTCGGTGAGTTCCGTGCCGCCGGCTTGGGGGTATGCTTCGGCGCACTTGTTTTTTATTTGTTGCATTATCTGCTCTTCGTTCACTACAACGCCGCCTTCCACAACGGGCATGTCGATGCCCCATTTCGTATGGAACACGCTGTCGGTTTCAAGCAGCACGGTGTAGCCGAAATATCTGTGCTGGGGTATAATGTCATAGCCCCAATCGAATTGTTTTGTGTATGTGTCGGGCAGGTTGCGCTTTTCGTATTCCTCGTCGCGGTATTTCGAGAGCTTTGCCACCCATCCGGTTTTTTGTAGCAGCATGGAGAAAATCCTGGCGTTGGCGGCGTTGTCAATCATATTGGCTATGTAGGCGTTCGACAGCAGCACAACGCGGTCAACCACGTGTACATATCCGTTTTCAAGCTCGTGGTCGCGCGAAATCACGCGTGCGTCGCTGTTTATAACGGTAACCGCCCTTCCGTTTACCGTGTCGAAGCGTATTGTCATGTAACGGTCGTCGGCGTTGGTTATTGGCATGGTGCCCTCGTTGAGGTCGGCAATGCGGTATGCTTCGCCGTTCTTGCTGTCAAGGATGCTGCACCTAACAATGCGCTCTGCAATCGAGTCGCTCACTTGTTCTATCGGAAAATCCTTTTGGTTGTAGATGGAATCGAGCAAATGGTGCATGGCCTGGTCGGTTGGCGCGAAAACGGTGTAGTTACCGCGTGCCGACAGAAGGTCGGCAAACGAAGATTTCGACTTTGTGCTCAGTTTAACCTTGCGCAAAACGTATGAGTATAGCCGGAAACTATCGCTTTTTTGAAGATATCCGGTTACCATGTCTCCTTTGAAAGTGTAGAGGTTCGAGCTGTCAATGTTGTCGGAGCAGCTTGACAAAGTGCCGAGCATTGTGCAAACGGCAACTGTTGCAACGCAGGCAAACAGTTTTTTTATTTTTTCCATGTTTTTTATTGCTATAATGCCGCAAAATACCTTAAATGTGAAAAATACGAGCTTAGGCGGAGTTTGCCTTCCAACCGCAACGCTCGTTATTAACTAACAACTGCAAATATAGTTTGTTTTTTGTTTACAGCAGGTTTTTGGGGGAATAAAATGCAGAATGTGCGATATCCTTTCACAAAAACCATTGAGATTTTCTGCAATCGTTTTTCGAGGATGGCGGTCTGCCTTTAAGCAGTTTTCAACGGCGTAAAAAAGGTCTGATGTAATTTTTCCTACATCGGACATAATTTTTCCTACATCGGATGTAATTTTTTTTACATCAGACATTGTTTTCTCCATGCGCCGTGTGGTTTTTAGAATGCCGGGGGAGAGCCTCGATACAGTGGTTAGTTCCTTACCTGTATAACTTTTGCACGATTTGTGGCGGTTTTTTATAACCATGTTACGCAAAACCGCTATCTTTGCACATAACGAAAACGGCGTGCAAAACAATAAAACAGCGCCAAGCCTATATATAAATATGTCAGTAGCAAAGACACGTCAGAAACTTGTAGATGTTGCACGCCAACTTTTTGCGCAAAACGGGCTCGAGGCCACAACCATGAACATGATTGCGGAGGCATCGCAAAAGGGAAGGCGCACACTGTACACCTACTTCAAAAACAAAGAAGAGATATACTACGCCGTAATACAGACGGAGCTTGAACGCCTGAGCGACCGCATGGACGAGGTTGAGGCAATGGACATAGAACCGGAGCAAAAGGTGATACTGCTTATATACACCCACCTTAACATGATAAGGGAAGCAGTGGTTAGAAACGGCAACCTGCGCGCCGAGTTCTTTCGCAACATATGGATGGTGGAGAAGGTAAGAAAACAGTTCGACACCGCCGAGCAGGAGGTTTTCTACAACGTGCTCAAGGAAGGATGCGACAGCGGCAAATTCTTCATAGAAGATGTGAGACTTATGGCCGACATAATTCACTACACCCTCAAGGGGCTTGAAGTTCCTTATATATACGGCAGACTGGGCAACGGCATGAAAGAGGCCATATCGCGCCCCATAGTGGCGGGACTTGTCAGACGCGCCCTCGGAATGGGACCGCTTAGATAGCATAAGGATTACGAACAAAACCAAATAGCAAAAAATGGGATTATTAACAGGAAAAACAGCACTTATTACAGGTGCAGCACGCGGCATTGGCAAGGCCATAGCCCTGCGTTTCGCGGCAGAGGGCGCAAACATCGCCTTCACCGACCTTGTGATTGACGAAAACGGCAAAAAAACCGAAGACGAGATAGCCGCCCTTGGCGTTAAGGCGAAAGGCTATGCATCGAACGCCGCAAACTTCGAGGAGACGGCAAAGGTTGTAGGACAGGTGAAAGACGACTTCGGATCTATAGACATTCTTGTGAACAATGCCGGCATAACAAAAGACGGTTTGATGATTCGAATGACAGAACAGCAGTGGGACGCGGTGATTGCCGTGAACCTTAAATCGGCTTTCAACTTCATTCACGCATGCACGCCGATAATGATGCGCCAGCGCAAGGGCAGCATAATCAACATGGCTTCGGTTGTGGGCGTTCACGGCAATGCCGGGCAGAGCAACTACGCCGCTTCAAAGGCAGGTCTTATAGCCTTGGCCAAGTCGGTTGCCCAGGAAATGGGTTCGCGCGGAATACGTGCCAATGCAATAGCCCCGGGCTTCATAGAGACTGCAATGACAGCCGCGCTTCCGGAGGATATACGCAAGGAGTGGATAAACAAAATTCCTTTGCGCCGTGGCGGAAAGGTGGAGGACATCGCAAACGTTGCAACCTTCCTCGCTTCCGATATGTCGAGCTACATCTCGGGACAGGTTATCCAGGTTGACGGCGGCATGAATATGTAACAATAACCGTTTGTAAGAAAAAATCCGGGGCCGCAGGGGGAAACCGTTGCGGCCCTGTTTATTGAATAACATAATGAATGTTGTTTACGAAGACAACCATATAATTATAGTCAATAAAGAGGCGGGCGAGATAGTACAGGGCGACAGCACCGGCGACCGTCCGCTGAGCGAGGACGTAAAGGCGTATATCAAGGAGGCGTATGCCAAGCCCGGGGCGGTGTTTCTCGGCGTGGTCCACCGTCTTGACCGCCCCGCAATGGGGCTTGTGATATTCGCACGCACAAGCAAGGCTCTTTCGCGCCTCAACGAAATGTTCAGGGATAAGAACAGAATACAAAAAACCTATTGGGCCGTGGTTTCAAACCGTCCGCCAAAGGACGCCGACCATTTGGAGCAATATCTTGTAAGAAACCCAAAGAACAACAAGACATACGTGGCGCGTGAGGGGGCTAAAGACGCAAAGCTCGCCGCGCTCGACTACCGCGTTGTGGCGCACAGCGACCGCTATTGGTTGCTTGAGGTGAAACTGCTCACGGGCCGACACCACCAGATACGCTGCCAACTCGCCGCAATGGGATGCCCAATAAAGGGCGACTTGAAGTATGGCGCACCGAGAAGCAATCCCGATGGCAGCATTTCGCTGCTCGCCAGAAAACTTGAGTTCGAGCACCCCGTTTCACACAAGCTGATAAGCGTAGAAGCCGCGCCGCCCGCCGACAAGCTGTGGAACATGCTCGCAATAATGGCTGCGGCGAGAAAGGAGCAGGCGTAAGTCAGAAAACACGGCAATGCAATTGCAACATATTTGTTTTTGCACTAATTTTGCCCTAAAAGCGGATGGTTTGAATAACATAAAAAGTTGGAAATGATGAAAGCAAACAGATTTACAGTTGCCATATGTGCGGGGGCAATGCTTCTGGCCGGCTGCACCGACCGCCAAATACAGGGCACAATGGCCGGAGGCTCCCTCGGCGCGATATTCGGCTCGAGCATAGGCGGACTTATGGGCGGGCCTCGCGGCAGCGATGCCGGCACAGCCCTCGGCATGGCAGTGGGCGCGGTGGTAGGCAACGCAGTAACAAGCCGAAACAACGGCAAGCAAAGCACCGACATTGACGATTGCGACGACAGCCGCAACCTACCCCACTCGCGCCGCAATCCACGCGGCGGCGGAGATGCAACATACGCATCGGGCATTGATGGACTGAAAGTGGAGAACATTCGCTTTGTTGACGAGAACCGCAACCGGATAATCGATGCCGGCGAACGCGCGAAAATCCTGTTCGAGATACACAACGCGGGAAACGCCACGCTCTACAACATAACGCCGGTGGTGTCGTGCAGCGAACCTAAAAGGATAATCATCTCGCCAACGGCGATAATCGGAAACCTCGCTCCGGGCAAGGCGGTTTCATACACGGCAAACATCGTGGCGTTACCAAGGCTGAAAGGCGGAGAGGTGAGTTTCAAGATAGCCTTCCAAGATGGCAGAAGAACTGTTACCTACAAGGATTTCACACTCGCAACCAAAGCTGCGGAATAGCAAAGGCGTGAAATAAAGTTTTGGAAATGCGCTCTTGCGAGTACGCATTGGTTTGTAAGTAGGAAAATTGCGCTGCTGTAGTGGCGTATGGCATACGCCCGAAGTGCGCCGCTTTTGCGGTGTTCGCTGATGCGGATTGTGCGGCAGTGTATATGGCGTGTACCATGCGTTGCACAAATACGCTGTAATCAATCATTCAGGAAATTGCACCTCCGTAGGGGCGTATGGCATACGCCCGGATAGCGCGGATTTGCAATGTCGCGACAATGGTTCGCGATGCGGTTCAAGCGGTGGTGCGAAGGGCGTGTGCCATACGCCCCTACAATTTCTGCAAAACGCAAATTGACTCCTTGTTTTCAAACACCCCGAAAACTACGTTTGAAGTAGGAAAAACTACATAGGACGTAGAAAAAATTATGTCTGATGTAATTCAAATTATGTCAGACCTTTTTTCGCCCGCTTGCAATGCACAGAAAACCAAATGTTTGCAAGTTTTTCATAAATATAGATAAACTACTGCGACTCAGTCTTTTGCAGCAAAGCGGTCGTTTGCCGCAACGGTTGCCGCAAACGCAAAACCGCGCAAACGCCCCAATGCGCCACCCACCGCAAAAGCCGTGTGTTTTCAATGGCTCACGCCATGCCTATGTAATGTTATTATTGTGCGCCAAAGTTTCCCCGCGCTTCGTCGTGGGCGCAAATGTTTTTTTATTTAACTTTGTAACGCAAAGAATTTTACAAAAACCAAGAAAACAAGATGAACAAGAAAAAACTTATTCTCCTGTCCACCGCCGCATTGTCGCTATGCGCACCGGCACAAACCGGCAAAGAGTGGGACGATGTGGGCATTTTCCAAGTGAACCGCGAAAAGGCGCACACTCTTGCAATACCGGCTGAAAACGAAAAGGCGGCAATGGAAAACAACATGGAGAATTCGCCATACTACCTCTCGCTCAACGGCGTGTGGAAGTTCAAATGGGCAGCCAACCCCGAAAGCAAACCCGAAGGTTTTGAAGTTCCAGGCTACAACGATGACAAGTGGGACGACATTTCGGTTCCCGCCACATGGCAGGTTTACGGCGTGAGGCACAACAAGGACTGGGACAAACCTCTATACTCGAATTCCAACTACCCTTTCACTTACAACCCGGAAACTTTCAGCGTTATGGCCCCGCGCCCCGCAGACTGGCAGTATAACGACAACATGAAAAACCCCGTGGGAAGCTATCGCCGCAAATTCATCGTGCCCGCCAACTGGGAAGGACGCGATGTTTACGTGCGCTTCAACGGAGCGGGACACGGATATTACGTTTGGGTAAACGGAAAGTTCACCGGCTACGCCGAAGACTCCTACCTGCCGTCGGAGTTCAAGATAACCGACTACCTGCAAAAGGGCGAAAACACAATCGCCGTGCAGGTTTATCGCTTTACAAGCGGCTCGTTTCTCGAAGACCAAGACTACTACAGACTAACGGGCATAACCCGCGATGTGTTCCTGTGGTCGGCCCCCAAGGTTCAGATACGCGACTATTTTGCCACCACGAAAACAGGGCAGTCGGCAAAGAGCGCAAAAGTAAATATACAGGCCTATGTGCAGGTTGCCCCCAAGGCCAAAACGGCAAAAGACCTTACGCTCACAGCCGAGGTTTGGGACCATGGCAAGAAAGTGGGCGAGAAATCCATTGGCATAAACCCGCAAAACAAAAACGCCGCAGAAATGGAAATAGGCGTAAGCAGCCCCAAACTTTGGAACGCCGAGCAGCCCAACCTCTACGACCTTGTGCTGAAGCTCACGCATAAAGGAAAAACAATCGATGTGCGCGGCAGCAAGCTCGGCATACGCGAAGTGGGAGTAAACGAGCAGGGAGCGATAACCATAAACGGCACACCCATAAAGATACACGGCGTGAACCGCCACGATTTCAGCAACGTTAACGGGCGCACTGTTTCGAAAGAAGAGATGGAACGCGACATAATGCTCATGAAACGATTGAACATAAACGCCGTGCGCACGAGCCACTACCCCAACAACCCGTACTTCTACGACCTTTGCGACAAATACGGCATGTATGTGCTTGCCGAAGCCAACGTAGAGTGCCACGGCAACTTCTCGCTGTCGCACAACGCCAAATTCCTTGAACCGATGGTGGAGAGAAACGTAAACCATGTGCTTTGGATGCGCAACCACCCCTGTATCTTCATTTGGAGCTTCGGCAACGAAAGCGGCAACGGCGGCAACTTCGAAAAAGTGTCGCAGGCGATAAACGCCCTCGACCAAACCCGCCTAACGCATTACGAGCAAAACTCCACCTGGAGCACCACCACCAGCACAATGTATGCAAGCACTGACAAAATAAAAAGCATAGGCGAGGAACGCGAGGCGCAATGGAAAAAAGGCGAAAAGCCCCGCCCCCACATACAATGCGAAAACACCCACGCAATGGGCAACTCGATGGGCAACCAAAGGGAATATTACGACCTTTACGAGCGTTACCCAGCGCTTGCCGGCGAATTTATTTGGGACTGGAAAGACCAGGGACTCAATATGCCCGTACCCGGAAACGACAACAAAGTTTACTGGGCATACGGCGGCGACTTCGGCGACAAACCCAACGATGGCAACTTCTGCACAAACGGTGTGGTTTTTCCCAACTACACATATTCGGCAAAAGCAATAAACGTAAAGAAAATTTACCAACCCGCCGACTTCGCCATGACCGACAGCATTAAAGGCACCTTCGTAATAAAAAACAAAATGTCGTTCGCAAACCTGAGCGAATACAACATAAGCTGCCAAATTCTTGAAGACGGAATTGTAATAGGCAAAAAGGATATACCCGGAAGCAACATAGCCGGTGGCGCAAGCAAGGTAATAACCCTCGGAAACCTGATACCCGACAACGCAAAAGCGGGAGCGGACTATTACGTGCGCTTCAGCGTTAAACAGAAAACAGCCACCGCATGGGCCGAAGCCGGATACGAAGTGGCGGCAGAGCAGTTCACGTTGCGCAAAGCCGCAGACAAACCGGCATACAAGGCAAACCGCAACGGCAAAATAAAGACAAGAACAGAAAGCAACGGCGACATTGTTTTGGAAAGCACCGACTTTCGCGCCACATTCTCAGCCGCAACGGGCCAGATATCCAAATACGAGCACAAGGGCAAACTTATGCTCGACAGTTTGCACTTCAACGCTTTCCGTGCCCCCACCGACAACGACCACAGTCATATTACAACATGGGACAACTTAGGCTTGCGAAATCTTAAACCGCAGCCCGGTACATGGAAAGCTAAAAAAGAGAAAGACGGCAGCATATCCCTTTGGATAACCAACCGATATTGCGGCAACGGCACGGCGACATTCACAACCCAAATGGGATACCGCGTGCTTGCCGACGGAGCAATTTCGATTTCAAGCAAAATAGAGCCCTGGCGCAACGGCATTGTTGTTCCCAAAATAGGCTACCGCTTCTACATGCCCGAAGACTACGAAAATTTCGACTGGTACGGACGCGGCCCGTGGGACAACTATCGCGACCGCAAAGAGTCGTGTTTCCCCGGACTTTACCACAGCACCGTGAGCGAGCAATGGACGGGATTTGCAAAACCGCAGGAAAACGGCAACAAGGAAAACGTGCGCTACATAGCCCTTACCGACAACGGCGGCAACGGACTTATGATTTTAAGCTCCACGGAAATGTCGGCAACCGTGGGACATTGGCGCGCCGAGGACATTTACACCGACCAAAGACACAGAAAGCTCCACCCCTACGAAGTACCCATGGTAACGGAAAACGTTGTATGTATCGACGCGGCCAATCGTGCGCTCGGCAACAACAGTTGCGGCCCGGACGTTCTGCCGAAATACGAACTCCTGACCAAACCTATGACAATGAGCTTCACCTTAATTCCGCTTGAGAACGCAAACACCAAAGAGCAGATAGCCGAAAAGGGACGCACAAAGGGCGCTGTATGCATGCCGGTGGAAATTAAAAACAACAACGGCATGATAACACTAAGCTGCCCCACGGAAAACGCCACAATATACTACAGCACCGACAAAGGCAAAGGCATGAAAAAATACACGTCTCCCATTCCCGCGCCCAAAGGAAATATTAGCACATACGCAACTGCAAAAGGAATGCTGCCGAGCATGGTTGTTGAAAACAACATAACGGTTAATGTGGACAAAACACTGTGGAAAGTCGTAAGTTTCAGCAGCGACCAAGGCACGGCATGGGAAAGCGCAACAAACGCCATAGACGGAAATCCCAACACAATATGGCACACAAAATACACGCCCAGGGAAGTAAAGTTTCCGCATGAAATAGTCGTGGACATGGGCAAGACCTATAATGTTAGCGCATTCATCTACACCCCGCGCTATGACATGGACAACGGCTGGGTTAAAGACTACGAGGTTTACTTCAGCAACGATGCGAAGACGTGGGGCAAGCCAGAGTGCCAAGGTGCTTTCGAGGCAAATTCCTGCGAGAAAATCGTGAAACCAGCCAAGCCGGTGAAGGCGCGCTACTTCCGTTTCGTGGCAAAATCAGAAGCTTTCGGGCGCAACTACGCCTCGGCAGCCGAATTTGACATAATAGCGAAATAACCATGCGATAAAGCCAAACCGCCCTGTCCGTTGCAGCCATGCCGCAATGCGGAAACCAGACTGCGGCGTACTGGGCTTTTCTATTCCATAAAAACAAATGCGTAATAACAATGAACAAAAGAACAATGA
>DJQA01000004.1:0-53613 GCA_002437495.1 Prevotellaceae bacterium UBA6398 | reverse complement strand
AACAATGAACAAAAGAACAATGACTGCGGTGCTGCTTTGCGGCGTATGCCTGTCGGTTGCTGCGCAAGTTGACCTCCGCAAATCCACCTACGAGGCAATGCTCGGCGCAAGGCAGGAAATCCCGACCACACAAAAGGAAGACAAGGACGGCATCATGAGTGAGGCCTACTGGAAGCGTTGGAACAAAAAGGTGCAAAAGAAGATTGACGCCGACATCGAGAAAAACCGCAAAACTGACGCTGTTGTTGAAATTCCCGATGCAAAGCCCGGCACGGCCGTGAAGATACGCCAAACGACAAGCGATTTCTGGTACGGCTCTCACATATTCAATTACAACCAGCTCGGCAACCACGAGTCAAACGAGAAATACAAATCACTCTTCGGCAACCTTTTCAATTCCGCAACCGTTGCCTTTTACTGGAAAAACTGGGAAAGCGAAAAGGGCCGCCAACGTTTCCGCGAGGAGGTTTGGGACACCGAGGAATGGTGGAACAAGCAGGAAGACCCCTACCAATACAGCCACTGGCGCCGCCCTGCCAGCGACCCCGTTGTGAATTTTTTGCGAGAGCGCAAACTGCGCGTGCAGGGCCACCCGCTTGTGTGGGGAAGCCGCAAATGGCAGATGCCGCTGTGGACCATAGAGGAAATGCTCTCGCCCGAAGAACAGAAAACATACGCAAGGCTCGTGAGCAAATCCCCCTACTTCAAGAACAACCGCGAGGACAACACCCACTTTAAGAAGGAATACCACGACATGAGCGTGGAACAACTGGAAAAGGCCTTCCCTCAGCTGGCGGAGAACTACCAGAAATATTTTGACCGCCACATACGCGACATCGCGGAATACTACGGCGACAAGATTGATAGCTGGGATGTTGTGAACGAGAGTGCGCAGGACTACAAAAGCGGCGCACTGCAGCGCAGCAAGAAGCTGTGCAAGTCGGTATACGGCATAATGCCCGGCGACTTCACCTGCAAATCGTTCAAAACCGCCAACTCGGCATTCCCCAAGAGCGTGAAGTTGAACATTAACGACTGGCTCGCCGAAAAAAGCTATGCCGACCAAACCACCGACCTTCTGAAGCGCGGATGCCGCATTGACCTTTTGGGAATGCAGATGCACCTTTTCAACCCCAAGCAATGCGCCGACATCGCCGCCGGGGCAGCAATAGAGTCGCCCGAAATAGAATGGGGAAAAATCGCCGTGCTTTCACAGGCGGGGCTTCCCATCCACATCAGTGAAATAACAATCACCGCACCGTCGGATGACGATAAAGGCAGGAAGATACAGGCAATAATCGCCCGCAACCTCTACCGCCTTTGGTTCAGCTCCGCACCCGTGGCGGGGATAACATGGTGGAACGTCGTTGACAACTGCGGGGCGAAAGGCGAACCCTCCACTTCGGGACTTTTCACCCGCGACATGAAACCCAAGGCGGTGTTCTTCGCGCTCGACAGGCTCATCAACCACGAATGGCGCACCGAAACCGAGGCAAAGACAGGCAAGGACGGCAAACTGCGCTTTCGCGGTTTCCGTGGCAACTACGAGCTGACATACACCGACAACGCCGGAAATGTGAAAACCGTGCAATACCACGCTAAATAAAGTGCAGTTTCGGGGCTTACGTTTACCGAAATCACATAGCAAACTGTATTTCAAAAGAATAACCGTTACAGGGGACAATCTCTGTAACGGTTTGTTTTTCCGCGCATTGCAAGCGGCAAAAAAAGGTCTGATGTAATTTGAATTATGTCTGATATAATTTTTCCTATGTCCCATGTAGTTTTTCCCACGTCCTATGCAGTTTTGGCAGTATTGGTTTTGCGCCATTTGTAGGAGCGCATGGCATACGCCCTTCACTCAACCGCATGAGCCGCGCCGCAGCCCGCCGCCGCAACATCGTAAATCTGCGCAATTCAGGGCGTATGCCATACGCCCCTACGGCGGCAGCAGTTATGCTGATACGCATTGCACGCCAAAGGAATTGGAAATGCGGAAATTGTAGGGGCGTATGGCATATGCCCTTACGGCGTTGCTGTTTTTGATTGATTGTTGTTTGTGTGTTTGCGGCGTTTATTGCATTCGCCATATACCACACAGCCAAATAAACAAAAACAGGGACGGCATCCAACGGACACCGTCCCCATATTAAACACTAATTACTTTTTACGTATTACATCATTCCTGCACCCATTCCAGGGTTAGGCAT
The DNA here is from genome assembly GCA_002437495.1 of Prevotellaceae bacterium UBA6398. GTDB lineage: Bacteria > Bacteroidota > Bacteroidia > Bacteroidales > Bacteroidaceae > UBA6398. Next base: position 51,403 of record DJQA01000004.1, on the reverse strand, counting down.
AGGCGCGGGAGTTTCCTCTTTCTTGTCGCAAATCACGCACTCGGTTGTAAGGAACATGCCTGCAACGGAAGCTGCGTTCTCAAGAGCCACACGTGTAACCTTTGCGGGATCAACAACACCCTGTTTGCGCAAGTCGCCATATTGTTCGGTTTTGGCGTTGAAGCCGAAGTTGCCTTCGCCCTCGCGAACCTTGTTAACCACAACAGCGCCCTCAATACCTGCGTTAGAGCATATCTGGCGCAAAGGCTCCTCGATTGCACGGCGCACAATAGCTATACCGGTTGTCTCGTCGGCATTGTCGCCTTTCATGCCGTCAAGAGCTTTCTGTGCACGGATGTAAGCCACACCGCCACCGGTTACGATGCCTTCTTCAATGGCTGCACGTGTTGCGCAAAGAGCGTCATCGCAGCGGTCTTTCTTCTCTTTCTGCTCTGTTTCGGAAGCAGCACCGACTTCGAGCACACAAACGCCGCCCGACAATTTAGCAAGACGTTCCTGGAGTTTCTCCTTGTCGTATGAAGAGGTTGTGTTCTCTATTTCGTTCTTGATTTGTCCAATGCGCTCCTGAATGTTCTGCTTGTCGCCACCGCCGTTAACAATAGTAGTGTTGTCTTTGGTTATGGTAACCTTCTCGGCAGAACCAAGCATTTCGATTGTAGCCTGTTCGAGCTTCAAACCTTTGTCTTCGCTTATCACAACACCGCCGGTAAGAATTGCGATGTCTTCGAGCATTGCCTTGCGGCGGTCGCCAAAGCCGGGAGCCTTGATGGCGCAAATCTTAAGCTGCGCACGCAGACGGTTTACAACCAAAGTGGTGAGTGCTTCGGAATCCACGTCTTCTGCAATAACGAGCAAAGGACGACCACTCTGTACCGCGCTGTTCAAGATAGGCAGGAAATCCTTCAAGTTTGAAATCTTCTTGTCATAGATAAGAATGTAAGGCTTCTCCATTACGCACTCCATCTTTTCGGGTTCGGTGATGAAGTAAGGTGAAAGATAACCACGGTCGAACTGCATACCTTCTACGGTCTTTAACACTGTGTCGCGGCCTTTTGCGTCTTCGATTGTTATTACGCCGTTTACGCTAACGGCACGCATACCATCGGCAATGAGCTTGCCTATTTCGGGGTCGTTGTTTCCCGATATTGTAGCAACCTGCTCGATTTTCTCGTAGCTGTCTTCAATTTCCTCAGCCTGGCTCTTTATTTCCTCAACAACCTTTGCAACGGCCTTGTCAATACCGCGCTTTATGTCGAGCGGGTTTGCACCTGCCGCAACATTCTTCATACCCTCTGTGAGGATTGCCTGAGTAAGCACGGTTGCTGTTGTTGTTCCGTCGCCGGCATCATCGCCCGTTTTGCTTGCAACGCTCTTTACGAGCTGTGCACCTGCATTCTTGAAAGAGTCTTCAAGTTCTATCTCCTTTGCAACGGTTACACCGTCCTTGGTTATACGCGGTGCGCCAAACTTTTTGTCGATTACCACATTGCGTCCTTTCGGACCGAGAGTTGTTTTAACTGCGTTTGCAAGCGCATCGGCACCTTCTTTGAGGAGTTCGCGAGCCTCTACATTATATCTTACGTCTTTAGCTGCCATAATTCTTTAGTCTTTTAATGGTTAAACATATTTACGCCAACACAGCGAGAACATCGCTCTGGCGCATAATGAGGTATTTTTCATCGCCAACCTCGATTTCGGTGCCGGCATATTTGCCGAAGAGCACTGTGTCGCCGGCTTTCAACACCATTTTTTCGTCTTTGGTGCCTTCGCCTACTGCCACAACTTCACCTTTCAAAGGTTTTTCCTTTGCTGTGTCGGGAATGATGATACCTGCCACTGTCTTTTCCTCCGCTTTTGCGGGATTAATCAGAACTCTGTCTGCTAACGGTTTAATGTTCATGACTTTATTTTGTTTATTCATTTGTTGTTTCAACAATAATTCTGCGGACTTCGGCTTTTTTGCGTCAATCCACCCTTTCTATGCCAAAAGCGTGCCAAACTCCAAGCGCAATTTGCAAAACCGCTATATTTTTTTGTTTCAAGACATGACAGATACGCCATGTGGCGAAACGTTGTGACAATTTGTCACACGCCTCCTGTGTCCCGGAAAGAAAACATCCGCTGTTTTTCGAGCCGGCCCAAAACATCTTAATAATTTCCCCCGCCTCTGCTTTAATCAATTACATAAACAAGGAAACATTAAATGACATAAAAAAAAATTGTGCCATTGTTACCATCTGCCTTGCAACGCAAACAGACATGACACAGCAACACAAAACAGGCAACGTGGCGCAAAGCCGCGCCGGATACCTTAAAATGATGCGCACGCCAAGCTGCAAACAGTTTATCAGCAATGAATGGGGAGCGGGAAACGAGATTATAAGCATACACCTTGAAATTTAATATCAGGAATTGCGCGGATTAGGCGGCGCAACGCAAAACAGACTGCCCTGCCCTAAACTGCCAAAAACCACATGGCACATGGAAAAAACCATGTCCTATGTGGAAAAAACTACATCAGACATAGAAAAAACTACATCAGACCTTTTTTCACCCACTCATAACCCGCTGAAAAACAAAACCTTAAAAGTAATTGCAAAGCGCTGCGCAAAAGCTTGAAATTCAGATATTTGCATCAAAAAACCGCATTCTGCTGCTACTTTGGCAAATTTTAATCGGCAAAGAAACTATAAACAACACTTTAATTATTATTTTTGCATGCTGAAACGCTGTGAAACTCATGGCATAAAACAAAGAAAAATGAACAAAAAAACGGTAAGCATAATAAAGCGCTTATTAGCGTTACTGAAATTCAAACTGTCGCAATTCTGGCGATGGTATAAGGGGCAATTCAAGGGTCGCCCATGGTGGTACAAAGCCGCCGCCGGCGTAGTATCCTTTTTTGCGTTCATAATAGTGTATTTCACTGCCGTAAACCTGAATTTCCTGTGGCTGTTCGGCAAGTCGCCAACAATCCACAGCATAATGCACCCCGAAACATCGCAGGCATCGGAGCTTTACAGCGAAGACGGCCAGCTTATCGGCAAGTATTTCAACGAAAACCGCACCCCGGTAAAATACAGCGAGATAAACCCGGTGTTCTTCCAAGCCCTGATCGACACAGAGGACGAGCGGTTCTACCACCACCACGGCATAGACTTCAAGGGACTTTTCGCGGCTGCCAAGGACATGCTGCGCGGCCATGCACGCGGAGCCTCCACAATAACGCAACAGCTGGTAAAAAACATGTTCCGAGTGCGCACACAGTATTCCACCGGCTTGTTAGGCTACATACCGGGACTACGCATACTTATAATGAAAAGCAAGGAATGGGTGCTTGCCGTGGAGCTTGAAATGTTCTACGACAAAAAGGAAATACTAACAATGTATGCCAACACCGTCGACTTCGGTTCCAACGCCTATGGCATAAAAACCGCTGCCAAAACATACTTCAACACAAGCCCCAAAGAACTTACCACCATACAGTCGGCGGTGCTTGTGGGACTGCTGAAAGCAACAAGCTACTACAACCCCCGCACCAATCCCGACAATAGTTTCAAGCGCCGCAACGTGGTGCTTGACAACATGCGTACACACGGGCATCTGGGGTATGCGGAGTGTGAGGCCCTTAAAAAGAAACCCACAGAGCTGAACTTCAAGGTGGAAACCGCATACGACGGCAAAGCTCTGTATTTTCGCGAAGCAGTGGCCGACTATCTAAAGCAGTGGTGCAAAGACAACGGCGTTGACCTTTACAGCGCAGGACTCAAGATATATTCCACCCTCAACCTGAAAATGCAGGAATATGCCGAGAAGGCACTCGTTAAACAAATGAAAGTTGTGCAACGCAACTTCCGCAATCACTGGGGAAACGAAGACCCTTGGCGCGATGAGAACCACAATGTTATACCGAACTTTATAGAAAACCTTGCCAAACGCACGGCGCAGTACAAAGAGCTTGAACAGAAATACGGTCCCGGCTCCGACTCGATAAACTACTACCTAAACCAAAAGCACAAGGTTAAGGTGTTCGACTACAACGGCGACAAAGAAATGGAAATGTCAACCATGGACTCCATACGCTACATGGTGAAATTCATGCATGCCGGGCTCGTGGCAATGGAACCGCAAAGCGGACACGTTAAAGCATGGGTTGGCGACATCGACTTCAAATCGTGGAAATACGACAAGGTAACCGCAATGCGCCAACCGGGTTCAACTTTCAAACTTTTTGTTTACACCGAAGCCATGAACCGAGGCATTATGCCATGCGACCGCCGCCGCGACGAATACTTCGCAATGGACGTTTACGACAGCAAAAAGCACGAAATGGTGCGCTGGACCCCCACAAACGCCAACGGCAACTTTTCGGGCGACAGCGTGCCACTGCTCTCGGCATTCGCACAGAGCATAAACAGCATCGCAGTGCGTTTGGGACAGGAAGTGGGAATTACGAACATAATAAACACAGCGCACGCAATGGGCATAAAATCGCCGCTCGACGACACGCCATCGCTCGCCCTCGGAGCCTCAGACGTTAACCTGTTAGAGCTTGTTGACGCATATTCCACAATTGCCGACGACGGCCGCCAGCACGACCCCGTGCTCGTAACCAAAATCATAGACCGCCAAGGCAACGTAATATACACCGCTCCCGAAGAAAGTCACCAGGCAATACCATATCGCTCGGCCTTCCTCATGCAGAAAATGCTCGAGGGCGGACTTAACCTTGCAGGCGGCACGTCAATGCCCCTCGGGGGATATATAGGGCCGTACCGCAAAAGCACCGACTTTGGCGGAAAAACCGGAACGAGCAACAACCACAGCGATGCATGGTTTGTGGGTGTAACCCCCGGACTTGTAGCCGGTGCGTGGGTGGGCGGAGAATACCGCTCCATACACTTCCGCACCGGAGCGCTCGGCCAAGGAAGCCGCACCGCACTACCGATTGTGGGATATTTCATGCAGTCGGTGTTCGGCGATTCGCAGTTCTCAAAATACAGGCGCAAGTTCGGCGAGGCAAAGGAACCGATATCCTCCTCGTGCTATTCATGCAATTACGTTCCGCGCTCAAAAGCCAAACGAGATTCCGTACAAGAGGCAAAAGACAGTTTGGAGTTCGACATAAATCTTGACGAACACGTAGAGGAAGGACACGCTGCGGCAGGAGAGACAGGCAGTGCGGAACAGCAGGCTGAAAAAAAGAAAAAGAAAAAGGATAACGGCGAAGTCAACTTTGACGATTTCGTAAACTAAACTCATTAAAGCGTGGGTTGTGAAATCCGCATGGCTGGTTCCGTGCGGATTTCTTTTTACCGACGCATTTACCCATCATAGGTTAGGAACGACCAAAAATCCGCGTTTAGCCGCACGTTTCGCCGCCAAGCGGTAACTTTGCATAGAAGATGGAAAAACTTTGGAACAGAAACTATCTGCGCGTAATGCTCGTGAACTTCATGATGTATTTCGCCTTTTATTTGCTCACACCGCTGCTGCCCCTGTATCTTAGCGAGGAGTTCGGCGCATCGAACAACATTATAGGCATAGTGCTTTCGGGCTATGTGATTGCCGAGATTGTGGCAAGGCTTTTCAGCGGCTATGTGGTTGACAGCTTCGACCGCAAGGGGGTGCTGCTTTGGAGTTTGTCGCTTTTTTTCGTATTCTTTGCGGGCTACCCCATTGCCGGCACGCTTCTGATGTTTGCCATAGTGCGCACACTCCACGGTCTGCCGTTCGGCGTGGTAACTGTGGCTAACAGCACGGCGGCGATAGACGTGCTGCCATCATCGCGGCGCAACGAAGGGCTCGGCTTCTACGGCCTTAGCAACAACCTTTCAATGGCAATAGCCCCCAGCGCGGGTGTGTTCATCTACAAATGGGTTGACAGTTTCGAAGTGTTGTTCTGGATTTCGTTTTTCATTGCTGCCGGTGCGCTTTTTGTGGCTTCGGGAATAGGGCTCCCCAAACGCAGCCCGGAGACCGCCAAACGCCCGGTGTCGCTCGACCGTTTTTTTCTTACCCGCGCATGGCTCCTTAGTCTTAACATAGCTTTCTTTGCCTTTTCGTGGGGATTGATAAGCTCCTACGTTGCATTGTACAGCAAGAATGTGCTTGGCATAACGGGCGGCACGGGAACATTCTTCATGCTCATATCGGCAGGGCTCATGGCATCGCGGCTTCAAGGCGCAAAGGCCCTTAGGCAGGGAAAACTTACGCAAAACGCAGCCGAGGGAATGTGCATATCGCTCGCGGCATACTTCGTGTTCATTGCCTTTCCTTCAATGCCCGCCTACTATGCTTCGGCGTTGCTGCTCGGGCTGGGCAACGGCCATCTTTACCCGGCGTTCCTGAACATGTTTGTGGGCATGGCGCACCACAACGAAAGGGGCACGGCAAACTCATCGATACTCGTGTCGTGGGGAGTGGGCATGGGAATAGGAATACTGTTGGGCGGCGTGGTTAGCGGAAGTTACGGATATGCGGCGGCGTTCTGGATGAACTGGGCGGTAAACGCCATGGGAGTACTGCTGTTTTTCGCTGCCACGCGCAAGTTCTTCATAAAGCGCAGGATTACGGAATGATTTTGCATAGCACAGTGGCTTTCAAAATAATACACTAACAAGAAAAATCAGTTGCAAGGGTTTGTATTTAACGCGTAGACAGGCAACGAAAAAAGGTTTGATGTAATTTGAATTATATCAGACATAATTTTTTCTACGTCCCATGTAGTTTTTCCCGCGTCAAATGTAAATTTATCTGCATTGGTTTTTCACCATTTGCAGGGGCGTATTGCATACGCCATATACGACACGGGCAAAAACAAAAGGGGCTCCGCTGCATTGACGAAGCCCCTTTTATGTTGTATATCACCTGCGGATTAGTCGCAGTTTGCGAGCTTGTGGTCCGAGCCAAGCACATCTGTGATTTTGTGCTTGTAGAGATCTATCATGTATTCGCGAGCCTTTCCGCAGTACTGGCGGGGATCGAAATACTCGGGGTGGAGCGCCAAAGTTTCGCGCACACCGGCCGTGAATGCGAGACGCGAGTCAGAGTCGATGTTGATTTTGCAAACAGCGCTCTTTGAAGCCTTGCGCAGCTGGTCCTCGGGAATTCCGACAGCATCGGGCAGGTGGCCTCCGTATTTGTTGATTATGTCAACATACTCCTGCGGAACTGAAGATGAGCCGTGGAGCACGATGGGGAAGCCGGGGAGCTTTTTCTCTATTTCGGCAAGAATATCGAATGCCAAAGGAGGAGGAACAAGACGTCCGGTCTTCGGGTCGCGTGTGCACTGTTCGGGTTTGAACTTGTATGCACCGTGCGATGTGCCGATTGAGATAGCCAACGAGTCAACGCCTGAGCGTGTGGAGAAGTCGATGACTTCTTCAGGGCGTGTATAGTGGCTTTCTTCCGATGCTACCTCGTCTTCAACGCCGGCAAGAACACCAAGCTCGCCTTCTACGGTAACATCGTACTGATGTGCGTAGTCCACAACTTTCTTTGTAAGGGCAATGTTCTCCTCGTAGGGAAGTGCGCTGCCGTCGATCATAACCGATGAGAAACCAAGGTCAACGCAGCTCTTGCAAAGCTCAAAGCTGTCGCCGTGGTCAAGGTGCAAAACTATTTCTGGATGGTTGCAGCCGAGTTCCTTGGCGTATTGCACTGCGCCTTCTGCCATATAGCGGAGGAGGGTTGCGTTGGCATATTTGCGCGCACCCTTTGAAACCTGGAGAATCACCGGAGAACGGAGTTCTGAAGATGCTGTGATGATGGCCTGAAGCTGTTCAAGGTTGTTGAAGTTGAAAGCAGGAACCGCCCAACCGCTTTTCACCGCTCTGCTGAACATATCGCGGGTGTTGACCAAGCCTAGTTCTTTGTAGTTTACCATAATCTTAATGTTTTGGATTTTTGATATGTAAATTATTTATTTTCATCGCAAAGATAAAAATTCTTTCGCAAAGTTCCCGCGGCTCGAAAGGAATTTTGAAGTGGCTTTTGCGGTTGCCCCGTATTTTTAATGCTAATTAAACATGCGGACCCGAAACTATAAACCGTGCTTTGCATCGCAACGGCAACGCGAGACGTTTGTTTACTGCCTTTCGAATTTTTTTCCGTTCCACTTATAGCACAGGGGCTGTGCTATATACGGTGTCGCAAGTTTCTTATCATCCTCATTCAGAGCATCGGTTGACAGTTGGAAACTTATTTCACCGCCCACACTATCTATTGTGGCACAAGCGAAAGCATCGGCCAGTATGCCCTTTGCCTTTTCAAATTTTTCGATGTCGTTTTTGCCGCTCTCCGAAATTAATTCATTCTTTTTCGGAAGCCTTATGTAGGCTGCTGTTTTCAGTCTTTTCCATTTTGTGTCGTAAAATGCGAGCGTTGTTTCTTTTGCCGGCGACATATATGTGTATGCCACTGCTATTATTTTATTTTCAGCCTTCGCGCCATAAAGCTTCATCTCCACTTGCGAGCGCGATGTTGGTTGCAGGCGTATGTAATTGCTGTCAAGGTAGGATATGCTGCACCTGCCGCCGAAATTATTCCGCACATTGCCGGTCATCTTACTTTTGAAGAAGTCTATGCAGTCGAGTCGGTTGTTTTTCGACATCACGGGCACTATGCTGTCGGGCATTTCAGCGAACAGCTTTTCCATGTTTTGGGCCATCGCCCCAGCCGCACAAAAGATGGCGGCAGCTATATATGCGAGCATACGTTTCATAATGTTGCGAAAATACTAAAATTCCCCGACATATTTTTTTCTCACCCTCATGCGGTTTTGCCTACGGTTTCCATTTTGCCCAATTCGCGGCGAAATCGGCGCCAAAACAGCAGTCCCGCCGCCGTGAGTCCGAACGGGAACGCCGCCCATATGCCTGTGATGCCGAATTTCATTGTAAAGCCAAGCAGGTATCCCAGCGGCAAATTTACCACAAAGTAAGCTATAAAGGCGTAAAGCACCATGGGCTTAACGCAGGCTATTCCCCTTAGGGCGTTGGCGAACGTATATTGCAGTCCATCGCCAAACTGATAGGCCGTAAGCACCATGCACAGCACCGCAACCGTTTGCGCCACCTCCGCGCTGTCGGTAAAAAGCATGCCGATGTGGCTGCGTAACATCAGTAGCGGCACCGACATTACCACAGATATCAGCAGATTGAGGCGAAATCCGTCGGCGGCTGTGCGGCGCACGGCTGTAATGTTTCCCTGTCCGGCAAACAGGCTCACTCGTATTGACACCGCTGCCGCCACACCCGAGAGAATGAGATAAAAAAGCTGCGAAACCGTTATCATAACCTGGTGTGCGGCAAGCTGCGTCGTTCCCAACCAGCCCACCATTATGCTGCTAAGGCTGAAAGCGGCCGTTTCCATGCCCAACTGCAGCGCCACAGGCCAACCAAGGCGGTTAGCCTCCGAAAAGTCGCTCTTATTCAGCCTACCCTCCCTCATTCCGCAGCGGTATATGCGGTTGGCTTTTCCGCAAAGCAGTATGACACACAGGGCCGCCGCCATGGCAATGCGCGAACCCATTGTGGAAATTCCCGCACCGAGAAGCCCCAGTTCCGGAAAGCCGCACATGCCGTATATGAGCAGCCAGTTGAAGAGTATGTTGAGCAGGTTTCCGCCTATCATAACCCACATTGGCACGGCGGTGCGGGTTGTGCCGTCAAAGAACTGTTTAAGTGTGTTGAACACCCCAACAAACGGAATGCTTATCAGGTTCACCATAAAATAGGGGCGTATTATCGGCAGCAGTTCCACGGGCTGTCCTATGCGGTCGAGGTTGAAATACAGCGCGGTCATGGCCGCCATAAGCAGCATGCCCACAAGAAGGTTTGCGGGTATGGAGTTTTTCAGCTTCACGCCTATCTCCTTTTTACGTCCTGTGCCGAAAAGCCGTCCCACAATGGGTGTGAGCCCATACGAGAAGCCGAGATAGAACAGCAGCACAAGCCCGAAAACGTTGTTCACCAGCCCTGCGGCGGCGAGTTCGTCCGTGCTGTGATGGCCTATCATAAGCGTGTCGGCAAAGCCGAGTACAATGGTGCCGAGTTGCCCTATGATGATGGGCGTGCCTATTTTGATGAGTTGCCTGTATTGGTGCATTTTGCTTGCATTATGGTGTGTGGCATACGCGTTTGCCGGTCGGTGCGCAAAGTTACAATCATTTTCCCGAACATAAGAATTGCATGAACAAAGCAATTGCTTTATCACAACTTAAAGGCACGCGTCATGAGCCGCCCCTCACACGCGAAACCGACCTCTACGCCGTTTTATTGCAACATACTGGTTTACAATCGTTTGCGTGTAAATACAAAAATCTTGATAAGTTTCTGTTTTACAGAGGCTTGTCATGGACAAAAAAAGGTTTGATGTAGTTTTTTCTATGTCTGACGTAGATTTTTCTACATCAGACATATTTTTTCCCATGTCCCATGTAGTTTTCGGGAGTCATTAAATCACAAGTTGCGCTATGTTGGATTTTCCGCGCAAACAGGTCTTTCTTTGATGTAAGCCACTATCGCGTCATAATCTCCGGGACCGAACCACGCCATTTCTCTGTCGCGCTTGTACCACGTAAGCTGCTTCTTTGCATAAACGCGAGTGTTTTTCTTAATTCTCTCTATGGCCACGGGCAGGGTGAATTCTCCGTCGAAATACTTGAATATTTCGTTATATCCCACCGTGTTCAACGCCGTAAGTCCGCGCATGGAATACAGTGCGCGTGCCTCCTCAACAAGCCCTGCGGCAATCATTTTGTCAACGCGCTCGTTTATTCTGTCGAAAAGCAGCGGGCGCGGCATGTTCAATCCAATCTTTATTACATCAAAAGGGCGTGGCTTTGGTGCACGCACGCGAAACGAAGTGTAGGTTCTGCCCGTGGAGTGGCATATTTCAAGGGCATGAAGCACTCTGCGCCGGTTTTTCAAATCGACAATGGCATGGTATTCGGGGTCGAGCCTGCCAAGTTCTTCGCAAAGAGCCTGCAGCCCCTCGGTCTCCAAACGTTGCTTCATTTCGGTGCGAATATCGCCGGGCACGGTGGGTATATCGTCTATTCCCTTTACCACGGCATCTACATACATCATGCTCCCTCCGGAAAGTATCACATATTCCTTGGTTTTGAAAAGTTCGGAGAGAAGCTGCATGGCATCATGCTCGTAACGCGCCGCGCTGTAGTATTCCTTTACCGACAGACTGCCGATGAAATAAAACTTTGCCTTGGAAAGTTCCTCCGCACCGGGGCGCGCCGTGCCTATACTCATTTCGCGGTATATCTGCCGGGAGTCGGCGTTGACTATTGGCGCATCAAACAATTGGGCAAGACGAATGCACAAATCCGTCTTGCCCACTGCTGTCGGTCCTGTTATTACAATGAGTTTCCCCAATGCCCGAAAATCAAAAGCGGCTGTCGTCTCCCGCATCGGCGGGAGCATCGCTTATGTCAAGCCCCTCGTTGTTTATATCGTCATCATTGAAGCCCTCAGAGCCGTAAAAGCTCTCGTCGGTGAAGCTGTCGCCGGTTTGTTGCGCCTTGCCGCCTTTTTTCCCCGGTTTTTCCTCAACTACTATCTGTTCGGGGGCATTGCCTATGGAACGCGATACCTGCGCCACTTTAAGGTGCTTGCCCGGAATGATTTGCTTCAGCTCTATACTGAGTGCGCGATTGTTAAATGTGTCGAAAATGAATTTCAAGCGCGTAGGTACGTCATCGATAAGGCTGCGCAATGTTGTTTTCTCCATTGTGTACACATCCTCATCGTATGGCGAAAAGTCCATTTCCTCACGCGTTATCTCGCATTTCTTCTCCCAATCGTCGTTGGTTATGTAAAAACTCGTTACTTGGTTGTCCGCATAGTTGCACGAGTCAAGTATCGCCTTGCACAAATCAAGGAATGTTGCATCGGCATCGATATTTATCTCACGCAAAAAATCGTCAACTTCGTCGCTTATAATTGTAAAATGGAATACCATGATTTTAATTATTTCCCCGCCGCTGCCTTATTTTATAATGCCGCGCTTTGCGGTTTCCACAAAGTTTATTATGTAAACAATCTCCTTCGACATGGGCAGGGTTTTCCTGATATCCTCCAAACTCTCGGAGCGCAATTTCCCGCTTTGGTAAAGCATGCGGTATGCCTCGTGTATGTTTTCTATCGTCTCGTTTGAAAATCCGTGCCGCCGCAGCCCCACGATGTTGAGACCCTGGTATGCCGCCGGCTCCCGCGCCACCATTATGTATGGAGGTATGTCCTGGCTGAAGCGCGTGCCGCCGCCAATCATTACATAGCCCCCAACGTGGCAAAACTGGTGTATGAGCACCGATGCGCTTATAACAGCATAATCGTCAACTATTACTTCTCCGGCTATCTTGGTGGAGTTGCCTATTATGCAGCCACTGCCAAGTGTTACATCGTGGGCCACGTGAACGCCCTCCATGAGCAGGTTGTCGGAACCGACTATTGTCCTTCCCTTTGAGGCCGTGCCGCGGTTTATGGTAACATTCTCGCGAATTCTGTTGTTATCGCCTACTATCGCAGTTGTTTCCTCGCCACGGAACTTCAAGTCCTGCGGAACGGCACTTATCACCGCCCCCGGGAATATTGTATTGCCGTTGCCTATGCGCGCCCCGTCAAGAACGGTTACGCTGTTCATGAGTACGTTGTCATCGCCTATCTCAACATTCTTGTCTATGAAACAGAATGCACCTATTTCACAATTCTTTCCGATTTTAGCTTCGGGATCGATAAACGCCAAAGGACTTATTTTGCTCATTATGCCTCAATTTTGAATTGCACTCTTTTCTTTTACTTGTTCTTCACAATTTGGGCCGTGAACGTTGCCTCGCAGGCAATCTGCTCGCCAACGAAAACAAATCCCTTCATAGAAGACACCCCATGGCGCACCGGCGCAAGCAGACGCACGCTGAAGATGAGTGTGTCGCCGGGCACAACCTTGCGGCGGAACTTCACATCGTCTATCTTCATGAAATATGTGCTCCAGCGCTCGGGCTCCTCTACGGTGCTTAGCACCAGCAAACCGCCGGCCTGCGCCATGGCTTCAACCTGAAGCACACCGGGCATCACCGGCTCCTGCGGGAAATGGCCTTGGAAGAACGGTTCGTTAGCCGTTACGTTCTTAACCGCCACAATCTGATTAGAGCCCATTGCTATCACTTTGTCAACAAGCTGCATGGGATAGCGGTGCGGAAGAAGTTGACGTATGCGGTTGACATCCATTATCGGCTCCTCGTTGGGGTCGTAGTGAGGAGCCTGTATTTCGTGTGCGCGGATTTCGCGGCGAAGCTCGCGCGCAAACTTGTTGTTTATAGTATGTCCGGGGCGGGTTGCTATTATCCTACCCTTTATAGGACGTCCCACAAGAGCCATGTCGCCAACTATGTCGAGCAACTTGTGGCGTGCCGGCTCGTTGGGCCATTTCAAAGGACGGTGGGAGATGAAACCGAGCTTGGTGGCGTCGCGATGGGGCACCTTCATTTCGTCGGCAATCTGGTCAAGGCGTTCCTGACTTATCTCCTGCTCGTAAATAACTATGGCGTTGTCAAGGTCGCCTCCCTTTATGAGCCCGGCCTGCAGCAAAGGTTCAACCTCGCGCATGAACACAAACGTGCGTGCCGATGATATTTCCTCTGTGAATTTGGAAAGGGAGTCGAGAGTGGCAAACTGGCTCGAAAACCATTTTGAGCCGTAGGATATCATTGCTGTTATGCTGAATTCCTCATCGGGAAGTATCATCACCGAAGAGCCTGTCTCATCATCGTGAACCTCTATCTTCTTTTTTATTATATAATAGTCCTTAGGGGCGTTAAGTTCTTTTACACCTACACGCTGTATGTTCTCCACAAACGGCGCGGAAGAACCATCAAGGATGGGAAACTCGGGACCGTTCACCTGAATAAGGCAGTTGTCGATGCCCAATGCGTAGAGCGCGGCCATGGCGTGCTCTATTGTGGAGCAGCGTGCATCTCCCTTGGCAACCACCGTGCCGCGTGTGGTTTCCACTACGTTTTCGGCTATTGCGGGTATTACCGGTTCGCCCTCAAGATCTATTCTCTGTATTTTGTAACCGGAGTTCTCGGGTGCGGGATTGAAAGTTACCGTAAGGTTCAAGCCCGTATGCAGTCCTTTTCCATAAAGGGAGAAGCTGCCGTTCAGTGTTGTTTGTTTCAACATGATATCTTATTTTTCTATGTTTTTATCTTTTTGCCTGTCCATTTCCCTTTGCAACTCGTTTACCTGCCTGTACATTTCGGGCAGATTGCGGAAAACCGCCGCCGCCTTTGCAAAGCGTCGCGCATCGATTGCCGGAGAGCCGAGCAGCGTGCGTCCCTCCTTGAGTATGGGTCCGGCTATTCCGGCTTGGGCCCCAGAGTGTGTGCGTGCGGCTATCTTCGCGTGTCCCGTAATTCCCACCTGACCGCCGAACATACACCACTCGCCTATCTTTGTCGAGCCTGCAACCCCTACCTGCGCCGACATTACCGTGTTTGCGCCTATTTCGTCGTTGTGGGCTATCTGCACCAGGTTGTCGAGTTTTACGCCGTCGCCTACCTTAGTAGTGCCCATCATGGAGCGATCAACGCAGGTGTTCGCGCCAATCTCCACGTTGTCGCCAATCTCCACGTTGCCTATCTGCGGAATTTTCTCATAGCCGTTGGGCGTGGGCGCAAATCCAAACCCATCTGCTCCTATAACGCACCCCGAATGGAGTATTACGTTCGAGCCTATCCTGCAGTCGTGGTAAACCGACACATTTGGATATATCAGGCAATTGTCGCCTATCACTGTGCGTTCCTCAATGGTTGCGTTTGGGTAAATCTGTGTGCCATCGCCCACCACAACGCCATCGCCCACATACGCAAGCGGTCCTACGTAAACATTCTTGCCCAGCCTGGCCGTTTTGCTAACAAAGGCACGCTCGCTCACACCGCTGCGTTTGTGCTTGCTTTGCTCGTATAGATTCAGCAGTCTCGCCACGGCCTCACGCGGGTCTTTCACCTTAACCAGAGTTGCCTTAACTTCGCGCTCAGGCTTGAAGTCCTCCGGCACAAGCACTATGCTTGCATCGGTATTGTAAACATAATCCTCATACTCTTTGGCGTAAAAAAAAGAGAGCGCACCATTTTTGGCAGAATCTATGTTAGAGAATGTGCTGACGCTTGCATTTGCGTTCCCCTCCACACTCCCACCAAGAAAAGCGGCTATCTGTTGGGCTGTAAATTCCATATCAGGCTAAAAGTTTTTGCACGCCGCCCCGTTTCGGGACACAAAGCGCATTATATTATTGCAAAAGTACAAAGCAAAAACCACATAGACAAAGTTAACGCATATTTTTAATGTCCGCCATGGGTCGAGCTGTGGTTTTCCGTTCCGCGCCCGGCTTTCATTTCGTTCATAATTCTTAATTTTGCGGAAGTTTAAACCTTACACGTAATAAACAATATTTTATGGGAGGATTTTTCGGAACAGTATCCATGTGTCCGTGCGTTAACGACCTTTTCTACGGCACAGACTACCACACCCATCTCGGTACGCGCCGTGCCGGAATGGCTACATTCAATAAAGAGAAAGGTTTTCTGCGAAGCATACATAATCTCGAGAATGCCTATTTCCGCAGCAAGTTTGAGGACGAACTCGACAAATTCCAAGGCAACGCAGGCATTGGAGTAATAAGCGACACCGATGCACAACCTATCGTGATTAACTCCCACTTAGGGAAGTTCGCCATAGTTACCGTGGCCAAAATAACCAACATGGACGAGATTGAAAGCGAGATGCTCGAAAACAGGCAGCACTTCGCCGAACTTTCATCGGGCAAGACAAACCAAACAGAACTTGTGGCTCTTCTCATAGTGCAGGGCAAGACTATTGCCGATGGCATAGAGAATGTGTTCCGCAAGGTCAAAGGTTCGTGTTCAATGCTGCTGCTCACAGACGAAGGCAAGATAATCGCCGCACGCGACAAGCTTGGCCGCACACCCATTGTAATAGGTAAAAAGAATGGGGCCTGTGCCGTGGCAAGCGAGACAACGGCATTCCCCAACCTGGGATATTCTGAAGTGAGAAACATAGGTCCGGGAGAAATCGTGAGCCTTGACACCGATAGCGTGGAACAGTTGCGCAAACCGAACGAAGAGATGCAAATATGCTCTTTCCTGTGGGTTTACTACGGTTTCCCAACCTCGTCATACGAAAACATTAATGTGGAGAAAGTTCGCTTCACCTGCGGCGAGACCATGGGCAAGGAAGACAACACCGATGTCGACTGCGTGTGCGGCATACCCGACTCGGGCGTGGGCATGGCCTGCGGATACGCAGCCGGAATGGGCAAGCCATACAAGAGGGCCATTTCGAAATACACCCCCACTTGGCCGCGAAGCTTTACGCCAAGCAACCAGGCACGCCGCGAGTTCGTTGCCAAAATGAAGCTGATACCCAACGAGTCGATGCTCAAAGGCAAAAGCATTCTATTCTGCGATGATTCGATTGTGCGTGGCACCCAACTGCGAGACAATGTGAAAATGCTATACGATTGCGGAATACGCGAGGCGCATGTCAGAATTTCCTGTCCGCCGCTTGTTTACGGATGCAACTACATAGGTTTCACATCATCGCGTAGCGACCTCGAGCTGATAACGCGCCGCATAATACAGGCCGAAGAGGGCGACATGAACAAAAACCTCGAAGCATACGCCACAACCAACTCGCCGCGATACAAGCGCATGGTGGAAATCATCAGAAAAAATCTGGGGCTCACGTCCCTGCGCTTCAACACGGTGGAAAACCTCGTAAAAGCCATAGGGCTGCCCAAGTGCCGGATTTGCACCCACTGTTTCGACGGCTCGAGCCATTTCTGAAAAAAGAGTCTGCAACATAACCTGCCAAAACCACATCAGGAAACAGAAAAACCATGTCCTATGTAGTTTTAATTACGTCCGATGTAGAAAAAACTACATCGGACGTAATTTTTGCCGTTGCAAATCCTCCTGAAAAAGCTAACCCACACTGTGAGTTTCAAGTGTGGGTCAGCCGTTATGAAAAGGAATTAATCTTTATATTCCTGCCACTTCAACCGCCTTATCCACGGCGGCGTTCAAACCATCAAGATTATGGCCGCCGGCAGTTGCGAAGTGAGGTGCGCCACCTCCGCCGCCTTGTATCAACTTGGCGGCTTCGCGCACAATCTGTCCGGCGTTGAGACCATGGCCTTTCACAAGGTTCTTGCTTATCATAAGGGTGAGCATCGGTCTGTCGTTGGCTGTTGTGCCGAGTATGCAGAAAAGATTCTCGGGCACGGCTGCCGAAATTTTGAAGGCAAGGTCTTTTGCCGCCTCGGGCGTGATTGTAAGCACACTCTTGACAACGGTTATCCCGCCACGGTTTTCGGCACGTTTCAACAGGGAGTCTTTCAAATCCTCCACCTGTTTCTGCACAAAGCTGTCTATGCGCTTGTGCAAGTCGCTGTTCTCCTCCACGGTTTTCTTTATGGCAGCCGTAAGGTCCTTGGCGTTGTTGAAAAGCATCTTCAAGCCGTTGAGCAAATCTTCCTCCTTGTACACAAGTTCCTCGGCTGCAGCTCCGGTGATTGCCTCGATGCGCCTTACACCTGCGGCAACCGAACTTTCCGAAACTATATGGAAAAGTCCTATGCGCCCGGTACTTTTTGCATGACAGCCGCCGCAGAACTCAACGCTCTTGCCGAACTTCACTACTCTGACCTTGTCGCCGTATTTCTCGCCAAAGAGGGCAACCGCACCGAGCTTCTTTGCTTCTTCAATTGGTGTGTCGCGGTATTCCTCAAGCGGAATGTCCTCGCGAACGGCCGCGTTTACCATTCTCTCCACCTTGCGCAGTTCCTCGGGCGTTACTTTCTGGAAATGCGAGAAGTCGAAACGCAGATAGTCGGGCGTTACAAGCGAGCCCTTCTGTTCCACATGACTTCCGAGCACTGTGTGCAGCGCAAAGTCGAGCAAGTGGGTGGCGGTGTGGTTTGCCTCGCTGCCCCGGCGCCATTCCTTGTCAACCACAGCTTTGAATGCTGCCTCGGGATGCTCCGGAAGTTTTGCCGCAATGTGAAGGGCGAGATTGTTCTCGCGCTTGGTGTCGATTATATCTATCGTTTCGTATTCGCTTACAAGCTTTCCGCGGTCGCCAACCTGTCCGCCCATTTCCGCATAGAACGGCGTGGTATCGAGCACTATTTCATAATGCGTCTTTTTTCTCTGCTCCACGGCGCGATAGCGTGTTATATGGCATTCGCACTCTGTTTTGTCCCAACCTACGAACTTCTCTTCTCCGCAGCCCACGGTAACCCAGTCGCCAAGCTCCACCTGAGCGGCATTACGCGCACGCTCTTTCTGCTTACGCATTTCCTCGTCAAATCCTTTCTCGTCAACGGTCATCCCGTTCTCGGAGCATATAAGTTCGGTAAGGTCGAGAGGAAAGCCGAACGTGTCGAAAAGCGTGAAAGCCTTTACACCCTCTATCTCTGTTTTGCCGGCGTTTCGCGTTTCTGCGATGATGTTGTCAAGAAGGTTGATGCCCGTTGACAGGGTGCGCAAGAAAGAATCCTCCTCTTCCTTGATAACGCGCCCCACAAGCACTTTTTGCGCACGGAGTTCGGGATAGGAGTCTCCCATCTCGTCAACGAGCGTGGGCAGCAGCTTGTAGATAAACGCCTCTTTTTGTCCCAGGAACGTGTAAGCGTACCTCACGGCGCGGCGCAGTATGCGGCGTATCACATATCCCGCCTTGGCGTTGTCGGGCAGCTGACCATCGGCAATCGAAAAGGCTATGGCCCGTATGTGGTCGGCTACCACGCGCATTGCAACGTCGGTTTTTTCGTCTTTGCCGTATTCCATTCCGCAAAGTTCGGATATCTTCTTGATAAGGGGTTGGAAAATGTCGGTATCGTAGTTTGAATTTTTTCCTTGTAGCACGCGGCACAAACGCTCAAAGCCCAAGCCGGTGTCGATAACCTTTGCCGGAAGCGGTTCGAGCGAGCCGTCGGCCTTGCGGTTGTACTGCATGAACACAAGATTCCATATCTCCATTACAAGCGGGTTATCCTTGTTCACAAGCGAAGCGCCGCTCACTTTCTTCTTCTCTGCCTCGGGGCGCAGGTCTATGTGTATTTCCGAGCAAGGTCCGCATGGACCCGTGTCGCCCATCTCCCAAAAGTTATCGTGTTTGTTGCCGTTTATTATATGGTCTTCGGGAAAAAATTTGCTCCAATAACGTGCGGCCTCGTTGTCGCGTTCCAGTCCCTCGGACGGCGCACCCTCGAACACCGTAACATACAAATCCTCCTTATTTATTTTCAAAACGTCAACAAGATATTCGTATGCCCATTCTATGGCCTCTTTTTTGAAATAGTCGCCAAAGCTCCAGTTTCCGAGCATCTCGAACATTGTGTGGTGGTAGGTATCGTGCCCCACCTCCTCAAGGTCGTTGTGTTTTCCGCTAACGCGCAGGCATTTCTGCGAGTCGGTGCAACGGCGGCTCTTGGGCTTGGCGTTGCCCAGAATTATGTCCTTAAACTGGTTCATGCCCGCATTTGTGAACATGAGCGTTGGGTCGTCCTTAACCACTATGGGCGCAGAAGGCACTATAAGATGCCCTTTGGAATGGAAAAACTGCTTGAAAGATTCCCTTATTTCGTTGGCTGTCATCATTGGCTGAATTAATTTCAAAGTAAACCGTTGCAAAGTTACGGCGTTTTATTTATTTTTGCAAGAACAAGAGAACCAAACTCATTCACGTCAAATGGCTTTATCCGAGAACAAAGACTTGAAAATGTACTACTCCATAAGCGAAGTAGCCAAAATGTTCAACGTTTCCGAAACGCTGCTGCGCTTTTGGGAAAAGCAGTTCCCGCAAATAAAGCCACACAAGGGCGGGCGCAACATAAGGCAGTACAGCAAGGCCGACATTGAGCAGGTGCGTTTGGTTTACAACCTGGTGAAAGTGCGCGGGCTTAAACTTGCGGCGGCCCGCGATGCCTTGAACAAGAACCACAGCGGCGAACGGCAGACATCCGAGGTGCTCGAAAAACTCACCCGCATACGCGCCGAGCTCGTGGAGCTGAAACACAGCCTCGACCAATTCGAATAGCCCAAACGGCTAAAGAGAAAAACCACATCAAACATAATTCAAACTACATAGGACATAAATCAAACTACATAGGACGTAGAAAAAATTATGTCTGATGTAATTTTTCCCATGTCCCATATAGTTTTCGCAGTGCTTTCGGAAAACCTCCGTTTGCGGGCTTGCGCGAACCGAAATGTTTGCCGAAAGCCGTTTTTTACCTAACTTTGCAGAAACTACAACAAACGGCAACAATCCGGTCTGCCGCCGGCGGGAATACCCGCAGGAGGAAAGTCCGGGCAACACAGGACAATCCCCTTCCGAAACGGAAGTTGTTCGCGAGGGCAAGCAAGCTGCAGAAGAAAACAACCGCCGCCAATGCAAGGGCGGCAAGGGTGAGAAGGCGGGGTAAGAGCCCACCGGGCGCATGGTGATGTGCGTGCCGTGCAGCCGGGATGTTGAAAGTTCGCGTAAACCGACGCTTGAGGGTTGTCCGCCCGAAACAGCAGTTGCGTCGGAGGGTAGAACGATAACGTCCGCAGGCAACTGCGGACTTAGACAAATGGCAGACGGCGGTTTATGAAACCGCTTACAGAACTTGGCTTACAGGATGGTTGCCGTGCCACAAGCGGCGCAGACTTTCACAAAAAGAGAGTCTGCGCCGCATTTTTAACTGCACGCAAAAGCAGGATTGCGATTTTATTTGTACTTTTACGCTTGTAATTTCGGATTACTGCGGCCTTTTTGAACAGGCTGCCACAAAGCCCCATAACCTCGAATAAAAAATGACTATATATGAACTACAAATGGAAATACACCCCTCCCTCGCCAGAGGAGGAGGCGGCGGCCCGCTCGCTTGCAGAAAAGCTGGGCATTCACCCCATTTTGGGGAGACTGCTGCTTGACCGCTGCATAACCACGCCGGCCGAGGCCAAGAGGTTTTTCCACCCGCAACTGTCAGACCTCCACGACCCTTTCCTTATGAACGACATGAGAGAGGCCGTCGATGCCGTTAACCATGCCGTGGGACATAACGACCGAATCCTGGTGTTTGGCGACTACGACGTTGACGGGTGCACGGCGGTTACGCTGGTTTACAAATTCCTGAAGACATATTGCTCCAACATCGACTACTACATTCCCGACCGCTACGATGAAGGTTACGGGCTTTCAAAGCGATGCATCGACTACGCCGGCGAAACAGGGGTGAAGCTTATGATTGTGCTCGACTGCGGAATAAAGTCAATAAAAGAGGTGGCTTACGCAAAATCCCGCGGCATAGGTGTTATTATATGCGACCACCATGTGCCCGACAAGGAACTGCCCGATGCAGTGGCCATTCTCAACCCCAAGCGCAAGGACTCAACCTACCCCTACGACCACCTTTGCGGATGCGGCGTGGGATTCAAGCTGGTGCAGGCTTTCGCACAGGACAACGGCATAGAGTTCAACAAACTTATACCGCTGCTCGACCTGTGCGCAATAAGCATAGCAAGCGACATTGTGCCGGTAACCGGAGAAAACCGCATACTCGCCTACCACGGGCTGCGCCGCCTTAACAGCAGCCCCTCAATGGGTGTGGAAGCCATAATAGAGCTTTGCGGACTTGAAGGCAAAGAACTTACAATGAACGACATTGTGTTCAAAATAGGGCCGCGCATAAACGCCTCGGGACGCATGATGAACGGAAAGGAAACCGTTGCGCTGCTTACGGAATGCGAACACGACTCTGCCATAGAGCGAGCCAACAGGATTAACCTATACAACGAAGCGCGAAAGGACATTGACAAGCAAATGACCGAAGAAGCCAACAAAATAGTGGACGGCATAGACAACCTTGACAACCTGCGCTCGCTCGTGGTGTACGACCCCTCGTGGCACAAAGGCGTTGTGGGCATTGTGGCATCGAGGCTCACAGAAGTTTACTACCGCCCCGCAGTGGTGCTTACACTCAGCGACGGACTGGCAACGGGAAGCGCGCGATCGGTTGTGGGATTCAACGTTTACAAGGCCGTGGAAAGCTGCCGCGACCTATTGGAAAACTTCGGAGGACATACTTATGCCGTGGGGCTGACACTGAAGCCGGAAAACGTAGGCGCGTTCAAGCATCGGTTTGAGCAATATGTGGAAAACAACATAAGCGAGGAGCAAACCGAGGCAAGCCTTGACATATCGGCCATAATAGACTTCCGCGACATTACCGTGAAGTTCCGCAAAGACCTTAAACGCTTCAACCCCTTCGGTCCGGGAAACCCCAAACCGCTTTTCTGCACAAAAAAGGTTTACGACTACGGCACAAGCAAAGTTGTGGGACGCGAGCAGGAACACATCAAACTCGAGCTCGTTGACAACAAGTCGAACAACATTGTAAACGGCATCGCTTTCGGACAAAGCTCTCAGGCAAGATACATAAAAACGAAACGTTCCTTCGATATATGCTACTCAATCGAGGAGAACACCCACCGACACGGCGAGCTGCAACTGCAAATCGAGGACATACGCCCGGCGGCGGAATAGAGGCGGACGCAACAAAACACATGGGCGACATATTCAGGGAAACTCTGAAAAAATATTGGGGCTACGACGACTTTCGCGGCATACAGCGCGAAATAATCGAAAGCATCGCCTCGGGGCGCGACACACTCGGACTTATGCCCACCGGCGGCGGGAAGTCGATAACGTTCCAAGTGCCCACGCTTGCGGGAGAAGGGCTTTGCCTTGTTATTACACCGCTTGTGGCTTTGATGAAAGACCAGGTTATGGCCCTGAAACTTCGCGGAATAAAAGCCACAGCCGTTTACAACGGAATGAAACAGGACGAGATTATTGCGGCACTTGAAAACTGCATACTCGGCGGATACAGATTTCTTTACGTGTCGCCCGAAAGACTCGCATCGGAGTATTTCCTGTGGAAAGCACGCAAGATGCCGATAAGCCTGATTACCGTTGACGAGGCTCACTGCATATCGCAATGGGGCTACGACTTCCGCCCGTCATACTTAAAGATAAACGAAATACGCAAGCTCTTTCCAAAAGCCCCGGTATTGGCACTCACCGCAACCGCAACCAAGGAAGTTGTGGAAGACATACAAAAAAGGCTGGACTTCAAGGAACCAAACGTGTTTCGAATGAGCTTTGAGCGCAAAAACCTGACATACGTGGTGAGAAACACCGAAGACAAGCCGGGCGAACTGCTACACATTCTAAACAGTTACGCAGGTTCGGCGATTGTTTACACCCGAAACCGCCGCGAAACGGCGGAAGTGGCGAAATTTCTCAAGGAAAACAAAATCACCGCGCTCAACTATCACGCCGGACTGACGCGCTATGACAAAGACCTGCGACAGAAAAGCTGGAACGAGGGAGAAACCCGCGTCATGGTGGCGACAAACGCATTCGGAATGGGCATTGACAAGGCCGACGTAAGGCTCGTTATACACATGGAGTCGCCGGATTCTCCCGAGGCATACTTTCAAGAGGCGGGAAGAGCCGGAAGAGACGGGCGGCAGGCGTATGCCGTGCTTTTGTACAATAAAGGCGACCGCACGAAACTGCTCAGAAGAGTGCCGCAGAACTTTCCGCCTATCTCCACGATACGCAACGTTTACGACCACATGGCATACTTTTTCGAACTTGCCGTGGGAGACGGATACAACGTGTCGTATGACTTCAACCTCACCGAGTTTTGCACACGCTACCATTTCTTTCCCGAAACCGTGGAAAGCTCGCTGCACATCCTTACACGCGCCGGCTACATACGCTACAGCGAAGAGGAAGACACCAAGCCGAGAGTGGTGTTCATGGTAGGCAGGGAAGAGCTTTACAGACTTCACAACACATCGCCCGATAGCGAGAGCGTTATACAGGCTTTGCTGCGAAACTACGGCGGAGTGTTCACCGACTACGTGTTCATTGACGAGCAGGTGCTGGCAAACTATTGCGGAATGCAGCGGGAGCAAATAATAGAAATTCTGAAGGGCCTGTCGCACCAGAGAATTATACATTTCATCCCCCACAAGCGCACCCCGAGGGTTACATACCTGCAACGCCGGGTGCTTTCAGAGGAACTCGTAATAAGCAAAGAGGTTTACGAGCAACGCAAAGAGGAATACGCCACACGCATACAGGCCATGCTCGACTATTGCGAAAAAGACGAATGCCACAGCCGCTTTCTGCTCAACTATTTTGGCGAGAAAGACGCGCAGGACTGTGGAAAATGCGAGGTATGCCTGGCCCGCAAACACAACAAATCCCCAAAAACGCAACAAGAAAAGGCCGTCGCGGCAATAAATTCGATTTTGGGCGACCGTCTCCCCCACTTTGCCGCAGAAATCACGGTTTCCGGAATTTCCACATCAGCCATTTCGGAAACGCTCCAAAGAATGGTGCAAAACGGCGAGGTTGCCGTTGAAAACGGACGCTACAGACTGAACGCATAAATCCACTGATAAAGCAAATCATGGTTTCCCAAGTAAATTGCAACGCCGCAGGGGCGTATGGCACACGCCATTAATTGGGCGAATTTGCCATGTTACGGCGGCGCTTGCCGATGCGTTTTAAGCGGTGGCGTACAGGGAGTATGCAATGTGCCCCTGCAATTATTGCAAAACCATTATCACCTGTTCATTCCCCAACAGCCCCTAAACCACATAGGACATAAGAAAAACTACATGGGACGTAGGAAAAATTATATCAGACATAATTAAAACTACATCGGACCTTTTTTAGTCTCTTGCAAGCCTTTGAAAAACAAAAACTTACATCAGACACTCCTGTCAGGGCTTTGTCTTTGGAAACCAATGGCTTATGCAATCCGGACGGCTGCACGCCGATACTCCCCCTGCCCACAATCGGGGCAAACTTATTGCGCGAGCTGCGACGCCTTGAACTTCATGCGGTGCAAGCCGGCTTTCAGCACCTCGCCCCTGCCTGCGCCGTCCTTTGTAGGAGCATGGAAAGTGGCCGTTGAGTTGGCGGGGACGCTAACCGTATATTCCACCACACTGCGCCTTTTGTTCCATTCCCACTTCGAGACCACCTCACCGTATGGAGTGTTGTGGCGCGCCTCGAACGAGCCAAGTTCCCTTATGAAATTGGGGCGGAGGATTATGTTCTTGAACCCCGGGCGGCTTTCGTCAGGGAAAATGCCGCCAAGAGCCTTGTAGGGCCACGCGCCTATCTCCCCGAACATAATGTGGTTGTCCGAAATGTCCCGCGTTGCCTTCAAGTCCCAATTCTCCAGCAGGGAGGTCGCGCCGTTCACGACCCACCAGCCCCAGGAAGGGTAGGTGTCCTGCACAGCCACCTTGTAGGCAATGCCGGCATAGCCGTTTTCGCTCAGGGCGTTCAGCACGGCTTTTGCGCCAAGCACGCCGCAGTCTATGTGGCAGCCGGCAGCCTTTACGCTCTCCGCCAAAGCCGCAGCCGCTTTCGCTCTCATGTCGTCGGGAACAACGCCCCACATCAGCGGCATGCTTTGCTCCGTTTGCGAGCCGCCGGCATAAACGCCTGTCTCGCGGTTAAGGAATTTCGTGTTTATGGCATCGCGTATCTGTTGCGCCAGACGGGAATAACGTCCGCAATCATCTGCTTTCCCGAACAGCTTTGCCGCCTTGGCGAGTATCGTCGCATCGACATAGAAATATATCGAGGACGAAAGTTCCTTGTCTGAGCGTGTCTTTACCGGCACCCAGTCGCCGCGTCCCCAAGAGGAAAGATGCGAGGGGCTGTTGCGGTCAACATAGTCAACGTATCTTTTTATGTTGTCGTAGCAGTCGCGCAGCGGGCGTTCGTCTCCGTAGAAAAGATAAAGGTTCCACGGAATAATCGCTATGGTGCTCGTCCAGTCCAAACCGTTGTCCGTGCCATACCCCCAGCCGCCGGTGGGGATTATGTCGGGCAAAACTCCGTTGGGCTGCTGCTCGTCGCGGTGGTCCGCGAGCCATTTCTCATAAACCGTGAAGCCATCGTAATTGTAAAGCCCGGTCTCTATCGCCAAATGCCCGTCGCCCGTCCAGCCGTTCTTCTCGCGTTGCGGGCAGTCGGTGGGGTAGCCCATGAAATTGGATATGTAGGCCTGGCGTGTGGCGGCGACGATTTTGTCGAGCAGAGGGTTCGAGGATTTTATGCTCCCCGCCGAAGCCACGTCGCTGTGTGTGAAATGCGCAACAACGCTGTTTTGGGCAGGGCTTATGGGGCGCGACGCCACAAGCTGCACATAGCGGAAACCCTTGTAGCTGAACGAGGCGGTGAAGCAGTCGTCGCCGCCGCTAAGCGTGAGGATGTCGGTTTGGAAAGGCTCGGATTTTTTGTCGCCGCGATAATAAACGTCAATATTGCTGAGGTCGAGCGAGCCGTCGGCATGCAGACGCTCCCCGTGAGCCACCCTGACAACCGTGCCGCTGTCGCCGCGGAGCCTTACTGTGGTAACGCCCGCCATATTCTTGCCGAAATCGTATATATAAGCGGTGTCGTTGAGTTTTTTCATGCTCTTGGCCGCAATGTCCTCCACAAAGCGTATCGGTTCCATGACTTGCGCGCTAACCACCGGCGCGGGAGCCTGGCGGAGCCTTACGCCGCCCCACTTGGAGTCGTCATACTGCGGAGTGTCCCAGCCTTTAAGACCGTTTTTATTGAAATCAAAATGCTCGCCTGTGTATATGTTGTTGTAAACAAGCGGACCGTCTGACGAGGAACGCCAGCTCAAATCCGAGGAAACCACCGAAACCGTGCCGTCATCGTATGTAATCCTCAAATCCATGCAAACGGCGGGACGCTGCCGCCATGGGGCGCGTTCAAAGTCCCACACGGCAAAAGCCTGATGGTTGTACCAGCCGTTCCCGAGCAGAACCCCGATGGCGTTTATGCCGTCGTGCAGCAGCGGCGTTACGTCGAAAGTAACATACTTGCAGCGCCGGTCGTACCGCGTATATGCCGGGTCGAGAAAATGGTCGCCCGCCTTTTTGCCGTTTATTGAAAGTTCAAAAAGCCCTCCTGCGGAAATGTACGCCCGCGCCTTTCTCACGCGTTTCTCCACGTTGAACGTTTTTCTGAAATAGGGCGCAGGCTTGTGGTCGCGGCTGTTGTTGTCGCTAATCCACGACCCCTGCCAGTTTTCAACGCTCATCATCCCGGTTTCAAACCTCGCCACAGGCGAAACAGCCGTTTTGCCGTCAGTCGCAACCGTAGCCACGCGCCAGTAATACGTTGTGAACGGTTTCAGGGGCTTTCCCGCGTAAACGGCGCTCTGGCTGTCGGATTCCACAACGCCGGTGTTCCACACGCCGCCCTTTCCCGAGGCGGCGGCAACGCTGTCGGTGTCCACGGCAATCGAATAACTTTTCTGGCTCTCGCCCGAAGTTTGCCACGAGAGCCTCGGCGCGGCGTTGTCAATGCCGAGAGGCGAAACGAGATGCTCTGTTTTCAGGTTGTTTTGCGCCGTTCCGCAAATGGCGGCCGCGCAAACTAAAAAAATGGAAATTCTTATTTTCATTGTTTTTATGCTTCAACGACAAAAATAGTGATTATATGCGTGAGTTGGGGATTGGAGTCCCCAAAAACTACATAGGACATAGTTTTTTCTATGTCCTATGTAGGAAAAATTATGTCTGATATAATTCAAACTACATCAGACCTTTTTTCGCCGCTTGCAAACATTTGAAAAACAAAACGTTATGGTATTTTGTTTTTGTGCGGGTATTTTCTTGTAGCTCAACGGCTTACGCCGTTCGGGCAAGCGGGGCGCGGAAATTTTGCCCATGGCACATTATTTTGCAACAGCCAAGCCTGATGCCATGCTAATTGGCGGTATTTTCGTATTTTTGCAATCATTAACAACGTCTGTTCCAATCAAAAAGTCACAGCTATGCACTTACGCCATCTTTTAACGATTCTCACCGCCGTCATAGGCTTTACAGCTTTCGTTTCGTGTCAGGACTCCGAAAACGGAGGCGGCAGCGGCGAAAAATCACAGTTCAAGAAAAACACCTACTACGCCGTGCAGGACACCGCCAACGGCTGGGAGGAGGGCATATTCTACAACGGCACGTTCCTCATGGCTCATGCCAACAGGAGCAAGGGGACAATACTTTACTATCTTGACAATTCGCAACACTACACATACAAGGCGGTTCTTTTCGAGGTTGACCCCGAAGACAATCATATTCTAAGAATAGGCGGACTCGATTTGATGTCTGAAGTGTGCGAGTCAGACGGCAAGCTGACTGTCTTTGAAGTAAGCCATAACAATTCGTCCGAGCTCGACGCGCGCACCGTGGAGATTACGGACAAGCACACCGCCACGCAGTCGGCGGCAAGCCGGGCGGTGCATACGAAAGGCGTGGTGGGAGACTGGACGAAATCGATGATTGAGAAGCTGCTCACAAAAAACATCCCGCACCTTGACGACCTGCTCACCGCGTGCAACTTCACAGAGGATATGCACGACGAGAAATGGGTGAAAGCCTCGCTCACCATCCTGACAGCCGGCATCAGCAAGACGGCCGGCTCTTCTGCCGGCGCGGCAACGCTGCCTTTGAGCTGGGCAGCACAGGAATACGAGGCGCAGGTGGCCAAAGTGCAAGAGTTCTTGTACGGAAACGCCGGCATACAAATAACCGACATTAAGAAACGCAGCGACAGCGGATACAACGTAACGGTGGAGATTACGGGGGCGAATGACATCCCGAATCAAATAACGCAGAACCACACGGAGCTGGGGGCGTGCGTGCAGAAAATCTACAACAACGACGTTTATTGCGGAGTGCTGGCACGCGATGTGATTGATCCTTGGTACAACCGCACCGATGTACGCTCGGGCGAAATACTTGTGAGCAAAACCGACGATTACCGTGCGCAATACACTCTCGTTGTTTACCCCACCGGCGACCACATAAAACTGCGTCCATATCTTATTTCCGACCTTGACTTTCTCGGCAAGGAAAGGTTCAAGCTCAGCTGCGACTTTGTGAGACACGGCGAAACTGTCCCTCTGGCGGCGTCAGACGTGGATTTCACTTTCAGGCAGACTTCGGCAAGCTGCGAGGCGACATACTCACACGACAACGAATGCTACGAGGACAAAAAGGTGCATTTCCAGTTCGAGTTCAACGCCACCTGCAACGCATACGGCAACAAAAACATCACGGCCATACGCGACTGGGGTTTAGAGATATTCCGCTCGGGGCAAAGCTTCCATAAGTTTTCCATGATTTCAGAAAGCGACGGCCAAAATTCGGGCAACGTAACTTCCGCCACATCCACGCAAAACTTTTCGGTGGACGAAAATGAAATGTTCATAGACTACAACAAACTTACAGCCGTTACCGACGGCGACTACACCGTTTGCTCCTACATAGAATACACCACCGACTATAACCTGAGCGACTTCAAGACCGCCTATGGCGAGCCTGTGCCGATAGAGCTCAAATACGACCAAAAACCTTCCTTCCGCTTCACCGGCGCAAAGTATCTTGGAACATACACCTCGAACAATCCGCAAATCCCATACGGAGCCTGGTGCAAGGGAACCACGTTGGGAATGCAAAGCGAAAACCAGTACGAATGCCAACTGCAAGGCCTGCTTTTCCTCAAGACCTGCATGCTTAAAAAGAGCGGGGGCGGCTGGAACCAATATTGCGACGCATGGTACGCCTATGGCGGAACTACGCCGTGGCAAACGGCACCATGGGCTTTCAACGAGGGATACACCAATCCCTACGGCGCATATAATTTGTGCAAATTCGCATTCTATTCCCCCGAGAAAGTGGGCAAGGGCGCACTCGATGTAAGTGTGGACCTCGTGATTGCGGAAACAGGGCGGCACATCGCAGGGGCAAACAAAATTTCATACGAGCCGTATTACGCGGTAAGCTCGGGCGGCGAGACCTACATCAAAGGCTTTCAGGCGGTGGTCAAATAGCAGACGGCGGCAATGGGCAAGCTCACGCCGCAGCAACGGCACCGCTGCATGGCTGCCATACGCAGCCGCGACACAAAGCCCGAGATTGTGGTGAGGAAGTATCTTTTCGCGTACGGCTTCCGCTACCGCTTGAACAGCGACCGGCTGCCGGGGCATCCCGACCTGGTGCTGCGCAAATACCGCACGTGCATTTTCATAAACGGATGCTTCCGGCACGGACACGAAGGCTGCAAAAGTTTCAAGATGCCCAAGACAAACACGCCGTTTTGGGAAAGGAAAATCGCGAGAAACCGCGAACGCGACACCGAAGAGCACCTGCGCCTGGCGCAAATGGGCTGGCACGTGATTGTTGTATGGGAATGCGAGCTGAAGCCGAAATGCAGGGAAAAGACATTGGAAAGCCTCGCCTTCACGCTGAACCACATCTTCCTCAAAAGCCACACCGCCTACGTTTGCGAAGACACGGGGGAAACCCTGAAAGCCGCCGAGGATACCGGCGAGGCTGCATATAATGCCGGCCGCATCCCCAAGACATAGGAAGCGATTAACAGAAATGTCATGAACGCGAAAAAGTCAAGGATAATATTCCAGGCAGCCATAGCCTGCGTCTGCATTGTAATCCTAATTGCCATCGGCATAGGCATATTCTCCGCCTTCCATGCCGGCGACTACATACAGCCAACGGCGTTAATCTTCACTCTGGCGATGTTCGTAATCTCACTGCGCCACAAGGGACGCCACAAAAGATGGTTCAAGTCGAGGATTAAAACATTGCAGACCGTTTGCAGCCGCCCCTCCGATGAATACCAGTTTCAAGGCGACCCGCTGTTTTGCTCATTCAACGAGGAAAACTTCTTCATACAGCTAAACCCGGAAGAAAACGAATTCCGCCTGTGCAGCTACACCTACGTAGCATTTCCTGACCAAACAGGAATTTGGGACAAGGCGATGGGAGACCTCAAAAGCCAACTTGACAGGGAAGCTCCAAACGTAAAATTTCAGACACATTCCGAAGGCCAGCTCGGCAGAAGTTTTAGTTTGACCATGACGCAGGAGGACGCAAAGAAGAAGCTCCTGCTGTTTTTGGCCCGCCTGCTTGTCGGGCTGAAAGGGCAGCTTGCCACCATTTTCGTGAGTGAAATATATTTCAAGACAAGAATATTCGATGCCGTTTGCTATGGCGAGTGCAGCGGAGCGACTATTTCAAGAGCCGTAAGCATACACCCGGACGGCAGCCGCAGCATAGTTGACGCCAACGAGTGCAACGCGGAGGATTTTGTCAAGTCCGACCCGCCCATGTCGGTAATCCTGCAATACACCTTGTCGGACATAGAGACGGATATGCTGGTTGGCGAAGACGAGTTCGAAGCCCAATGGGACATTGACAAAGCCGCAGAATAAAAAACGCCCCTGCAAACATCCAACATCCAATCAACAAATAAATTGCGCCGCCGTAGGGGCGTATGGCATACGCCCTGAATAGCCCGGGTTTGCGTTGTCGCGATATTGTCTTGCGGTGCGGTTCATGCGGTAGTGTACAGGGCGTATGCCATACGCCCCTACAATTTCTGCAAAACCAATACCGCTAAAATTACATTTGATGTAAGAAAAACTACATAGGACGTAGGAAAAATTATATCAGACATAATTAAAACTACATCGGACCTTTTTTCTCCGGCTTTCCACACGCTGAAACACAGACGTTTACATGCTTTTTTGTTTTCATTACAAACAGCTCTGCATCAGCATATTGGATTTTCTTCGGCATTTTCGGCGTTTTACATGAAAAAGGCGCACCCCTCAAAAAGGGATGCGCCTTGTGGTTTGTTTGCCGCTCGGGCTTATTTCAAGCCGAGTTTCTCGCGGATTTTCTTTGTTACGTCCTCGCTGAGGGTTTTGCTGATGTAGGGGATGCCGCCCGTGGTGTCCATGATGTAAACATACTTGCCTTCATCGCCCACGGCCTTCACTGCGCTCACGATTTTCTGAGTTATTTCGCGCATCTTGTTTGCCGAAGCCGCCTGAAGGGAGTCGCGGTCATCGTTTGATGTCTGCTGTATGCGCTGGTAAAGCTCCTGAAGCTCCTGCTCGCGGCGTTTCTTCACGTTGTCGGGGAGCGAGTCGTGCTGGCGGTCGTATTCCTGCCCCTTCTTTGTAAGCTCGTCCTGCATGCGCTTGATTTCGTCTTCGAACTGCTTTGACAGGTTTTGAATTTCGGTTTGCGACTTTGCATATTCGGGCATAGCCTTTACTATTTCAGAAGAGTCGAAATGTCCGAATTTCTGCGCAAACAGGCTCAACGGTAAGAACAGAAGAGCCGTTAGAATTACCTTTTTCATTGTTTATTGCTGATTTTCTAATTTATTCCCGCTTTATAGAAGTGCAAATGTAACGAAATTAATTGGAATAGCCTAATTTTACGAGCACTTCGTTTGATATGTCTATTTTAGGCGAGGCGAATATTATCGCCGCATCCGATGCACGGTCGATCACAAGCTGATAGCCCTTGGTTTGTGATATTTCCTTTACAGCGTTGTATATTTCGTCCTGTATGGGCTGCACAAGGCTCTCGCGCTTTTTGAACAATTCACCTTCGGGGGCGAAATACTTGCGTTTAAGCTCTGCCGCCTCCTTTTCCTTGTCAACTATTGCCTGTTCGCGCTGCTTTTTCTGTTCGGCCGAAAGGAACACCGACTCGTTTTGGTAGTTTTTGTATAGTGTCTGTGCCTGATTCTGTACGACCTCCACCTCGGCCTGCCATTTCTTAGACTGTTGGTTTAGTTGTTCGTTGGCGCGCTCGTATGCGGGTATGTTTTTCAAAATGTACTCCATGTCCACAAGAGCGTATTTTTGCGCCTGCGCCGTGGCAAAGCAGCCAAGCAATGCTGCCATAGCAATTATTAAGTTACGTAATGATTTCATTTTTGAACAGTTTTTTATGATTGGTATTACGTTTTAGAATTCCTGTCCTATTATGAAGTGTATATGGGAACCGCCGTTTTTGTTTGAGCCAAACACCTTGTCGAAACCGTATGCCCAGTCGATACCCATAAGTCCCACCATGGGAAGGAACACGCGCAGACCCGCGCCGGCAGAGCGTTTCATGTCGAACGGATTGAACTTCTTTACGTCGTTCCATGCGTTTCCGCCTTCGGCAAACGCAAGGGCATAGATGTTTGTCTGCCCCTTAAGCATAAGCGGATAGCGCAGTTCAAGAGTCATGCGGCTGTAGGCATAGCCTTCCGCACCATAGGGTGTGAAGCATCCGTTTTCGTATCCGCGTAGTCCGATTGTCTCGGTGGCGTAGCCCGATGAATATCCCGACATACCATCGCCGCCCATGTAGAATGTCTCGAACGGCGATTTTTTGTATTTGTTGTAATGCCCGAGAATGCCGAAATCGGTTCGCGTCATGAGCACGGGGCATTTGTTTCTGCCCGTGAGCGCGGTGTATGTGCGGAGTTTGAATTTCCACTTGTGATATTCCACCCAGCGATATTTGTCCTGCATCTCCTTGTTGTACGACGCGGAGCGATAATCGCGTGCAAGAGTGGAATAGTCCTTGCCGTCCCACAGCGAATATGGCGGCGTGGCCGATACCGATAGAGTAAAGTCGGAACCCCTGCGCGGGAATATCGGATTGTCAATGGAGTTGCGCGAAAGAGTAAGGCTCAGGTTGAAGTTGTTGCAGTTACCGTCGGTGATTATAAAATACTGCCACGACTTCAGGTCGTACCTTTGGAAAGTGGCCTCGGCTGTAAGCGAGAAATAATCGTCGGGCCAACGCAGACGTTTTCCCCATCCGAGCGAAACACCGTATATCTTTACATATTTGTCGGGGTCGTAATAGTTGTAGCTGTTATAACCGCCCGATGTGCCGTATCCGTAAAGGTAGCTCTGATAATTGTTCCAGTAAGAGCTGTTGTAGTAGTTGCTGTTCACATCGGTTTGCTTTGAGAAGAAAGCCGAAAGCGAAAGCGAGTTCGGGCGCTTGCCTCCAAACCATGGGTCGAGGAAGTTGAACGAGTAGTTTTGATAATAAGTTCCGTTGGTCTGTGCCGAAAGCGAAAGCTGCTGCCCGTCGCCCTGCGGGAACAATGCACGGCGGTTCTTGCTGTTGAAAAGGTTCTGCATCGAAAAGTTTGTAAACTTCAAGCCCACTGTTCCCACAATTCCCGTGGGACCCCAGCCAAACGATAACTGCACCTGGTCGCTCGGCTTGGGTTCAAGCTTGTAAGTTATGTCAACCGTTCCGTTCTCTTGGTCGGGCTTTATGTCGGGCTCTATTTTTTCGGGGTCGAAGAAGTTAAGCGCCGCAAGGTCGCGCATTGAGCGCATAACAGCCTCCTTGCTGAAAAGGTCGCCCGGCTTTGTACGCAGTTCGCGGCGAATAACGTTTTCGTAAACCCTCTTGTTGCCGCTTATGCGCACATGGTTGAGAGTTGCCTGCTGCCCCTCGTAAATACGCATTTCAAGGTCTATCGAGTCGCCATCGATGTTGGTTTCAACAGGGTTGAGGTTGTAGAACACGTAGCCGTTGTTGTAATACTGGTTTCCTATGGCGTCTTCGTCCTCGTTCAGGCGTTTTTTAAGGAACGTTTGGTTGTACACATCGCCCCGCTTCATCTTAAGTGCACGGGAAAGAGATTCCGAGCTGTAAACGGTGTTTCCCACCCAGTTCACATTGCGCAGATAATACTTCTGTCCTTCTTCTATGTTTATATAAAGATTTACGTGCTTTTCATCGTAGGGCACAACGCTGTCGCTCGTGATTATGGCATCGCGAAAGCCCCACTCGTTGTACTTGTCTATAATGAAGCCTTTATCCTTTTTGTATTCCTCGGGCAGGAACTTTTTTGCGCGGAACAGGTTTGCGAGCTTGTTTACCTCGTGGGTTTTCTTCATGGCCTTTTTAAGTTTCTTCACCTTGCCGCGCTCCACGCCTGTGAAGTATATGTGTTTTACTTTGACCTTTTCGTTTTTGTCGATGTTTATATCAACAATCACCTGGTTTGCCGCCGAAACGTCGTCTTGCTGTAAAATTTCCACTTTGGCGTTTTGGTAGCCTTTCTCCTCGAAGTATCGCTTTATTATAATCTTGGCGCGGTCTATAATGTCGGGCGAAACCTGGCTCCCGGGCTTGAGTCCGAGACGCTGTTCAAGGTCTTCACGCTGCGACTTTTTGACACCGTGGTAATTCAGTGTTGAAATCTTTGGGCGTGCCGCGAGCTTAATGTGCAGGTATATCTTGTTGCCCACAATACTATCGGCCGAGACGGATACATCGCTGAATATTTTCTGTTTCCAATATCGCTGCAAAACGTTGGTTATGTCGGTGCCGGGGATTGTTAGGGTCTGCCCCACTTTAAGTTCGGATATGTTGCGCAACAGTTCCCCATCGTAATTAGCCACTCCGTCAACAACAAACCCGCCAAGGATATAGTGGTTTTGCTGTGTGGAATAAACTATATCGGGCTTCACGATTACGCTGTCCCGCTGCACCGAGGCATGGCAAAGTTCCACTGCGGCAAAAGCGGCAGCGGCCAGCATGGCTGTTCTCGTTATATGTTTCATATTATTTATGTTGCGGGGCGTGCAAACACGAGCACCGTCCGTCCGCCTTTTTATTTCTTCGGTTTCTTTATTATATTGTCTCCTTCTGCATCTGCTCGCCGGTTTTTCCGAACCGCCTTTGACGGCTCTGGTAGTCGGCTATGGCGAGCTGCAAGTCCTTCTCCTTGAAATCGGGCCAGAAAGTGTCGCAGAAATACAGTTCTGAATACGCGCACTGCCAAAGCAGATAATTGCTGAGTCGCAGTTCGCCCCCCGTACGTATCATCAGCTCGGGGTCGGGCATGAATGCCGTTGCAAGGTGGTTTGAGAACGTTTCCTCGTTAATTTGCGAAATTTCAAGTTTTCCTTGCGCCACATCCGCGGCTATGCTTCTTGCCGCCTCTACAATCTCCCAGCGCGAAGAGTAGCTCAACGCCACGACAAGGGTCATGCTTGTGTTTCCGGCCGTATCGTTCTCGCACTCTCTCAGTTTATTCTGCACCTCCGGCGGAAGCTTTGCCGTGTCGCCTATTACGCGGAACCGCACGTTGTTTCGCATGAATAACTCTTCTTGTAGCGATGTGAGGACAAGCGACATCAATGCCGCCACCTCGCTGCTCGGTCGTTTCCAGTTCTCGGTTGAGAATGTATATAGTGTGAGATACTCCACTCCGAGCCGCACGGCCTCTTCGGTTATGCGCTTCACGGTTTCCACCCCTTCTTTGTGTCCGGCGGTGCGCGGCAGCCCGCGCCCCACGGCCCACCGGCCGTTGCCGTCCATTATTATGGCTATGTGGCGGGGTATGCGTTGCATGTCTATCTGCGGAACACTCATATTTTATATTTTTATAGTCCGGTCGTTTTGTTCTTGTCAGTCGTTTTTATTGCACTGCGGGCATTTCGGCGAGAATTCGTAGCTTATGTAGAACATCGCCGTGCTGTAGCTGTCCTTGTTTGCAAAGTCCGACGACTTTATGCCGTAAGGTTTTTCAAAGCCATCGAGTTTGTCGCTTAGCGAGAAATGGTACAGCCAATCGAAGCCCAGGTTCACACGCGGTTTAAGTTTGTATTTCACTCCCACGCCTATCGGAATTTGCAAGGATAACGCCTTTCCGGCCGTTCCATAACACGCCCCGAGCCCGAGTTGCAGGAAAGGCGTTATGCGCTGCCTGCCCTGGTATCCGTGATGAAGTCCGAACGGCCAGAAGTTGTACTCGTATGTCGCGCTGAAGTCCACAATTCCGCCGTTCAGCTTGTATTTGCGCTTTTCGAGCGACACAGTCGGGTCGGCCGGGTCGGCGGGAAAAAAGTCTGCAACGCCATTGGTTGAACCTTTTGCCGATGCGTATCCGAGCATGGTCTTCACAGCCATGTACGGATTTATGTTCCATCGTCCCACAGCTCCTGCGGCAAAGCCCATCTGTCCGAAAAACTTATGGTTAAGCTGCCCGCGATAGAAGCTGCCGCCGAGCGCGCCGCCTATCTCGTAGCGATAGTCCACATCGTCTTGCGCCCATGAGCATGCAAAGCCCACAAGTGCAACGACAAGCAGAGCAACCGCCTTTTTCATCTCCGTCTATTCTGTTTTTGCAGCCTTGAGTCTGTTCAGGTAGCCTTTCCAAAGCATACCCGTGCCACTGCAAACCAACCATATATTGTTGTCATCGTCGGCCGCCATTCTTATTTCGTCCGGTTTTCCCATTCCTGCGGGTACAATCGTAGGCTCTTTCACAAGCTGCCATGAGCGCGCCCCGTCGGTGCTGGCATATACGTTCACCGTGTCGCCGTTTATTCCGGCGGAATACAAATTGCCGTCATACACCATCATGCTGAAGCCTTGCAAACGGGGCAGCGTGCGTGGGGTTTCCGCGGTTATGGGATAATAGCTCCACGCGTTGTCCTCGGGATAAACCGTGTTTACTTCCTTTTTCCAAGTTTCGCTTTTGCCGTTGGCATACCCAAGGCACACTATGTTTTCTATCTTCGGGTTGTTAACCGCGCCGAGCACCGCCGAATGCACGTCTTCCACCGGCAGCGGGGCCGAGCCATCGTCCACGCTCTCTTGTTTCCACGAGGACAAGTCCGAGGAACTGTATATTTTCCCTGCCACGGTAACATACAGCTTGTCGCCAACGGCAAATATTCCGTCGGGGACGAGCGATGTTGAAACCGCCGTCCACCTTGCGCCATCGACCGATTCCACGAGTCCGGAGTTTGCTATGGCCACAAACCTGTCGCCATACCGGTTTACGCTCTCGGGACGCAGTCCGTCCGCGCCCGAAACAGTCTCTTTTTCCCATGCTTCAACGCCGCCTTGCGCGTTGCGCCACAGTGCCACGGGGCTTCCGCCTTCGGTTCCCCAAAGATGAAGTCTGCCGTTGCCGGCAATCATGCGCATATTTTCCAATTTCGCCACAATATCATCTGCCGGCGAAGCAGCAACCCAAGAATAAGCGTCGGGATTGGCGTTGTGAACGTTTATGCTCACGGTGTACGACCTGCTGCCCGAACCATCAGTGGCATAAACCGTGAAAGTTCTTGGAGCAGTAAAGTCAAGGGTGTCTTTTACCGAATACATTGTGTCTTTGCCGTTTTCAAGCCGGTAGGCAACCACGCCGTCAGCACTGAAGGTGGTGAAATACACTTTATTCACCGCCGTGCCAACTGGCAGAGAATCGCTGTTGAATATACGCCGGTTTATCTGGTCAATGTGCAACGGAAACGAGCTTCCCGGCACTGTTACGGTGTAGCTTGTGTCTTTGCCGCTTTCAAGATAAGTGTGGTAAAGGCGCGACAAATTTCCCATAACGATTGCATTTATGGCACAGTCGGAACTAAGCCCGATGCTCTTGTTGTCATCGTCGCCGCAACTTGCAAAAATACCGAATGCCAATACCGACAACGCAACAATCGCAATTATTTTTCTCATATATAGTTCTAATATTCGCAACATAATCTATTTACGTGGCAAAAGTAGCTATATTATTCCTTTCCCGAAAATTTGAAAGGTTGTTTTATATTAAATCGGAGCAAAAAACGCGACTACACCCAAAGCCGTGCTGACTTCAAGACGCGCTAACACATACACCGACGAAGGAACATCCCTACAATGACACCGAAAGTTCGAGACAGAAAAAACCAAATGGGATATGAAACAAAACATGTCCTATGTAAAAAAAATTACATCAGACATAGAAAAAACTACATCGGACATAGGAAAAACTACATCAGACCTTTTTTCGCCACCCGCAACCGCTTGAAACACAAATCCGTATGCAGTGTTTTTGAAACAGATTTAACTTTCTGCTCCACTTGCAATTACACATCCCACACAACCAACGCCGCATACTCCGTAGCACACGCGTTTCACCGTGCTTGTTATCGGCGCAACTTTCAAAACGCTTTACGCGCTTTGCATTTTACAAGCATAACTTTGTTTGCCACAAAAAAACGGAGTATT
This sequence comes from Prevotellaceae bacterium UBA6398, assembly GCA_002437495.1. Classification (GTDB taxonomy): domain Bacteria; phylum Bacteroidota; class Bacteroidia; order Bacteroidales; family Bacteroidaceae; genus UBA6398. The sequence goes on along the minus strand of DJQA01000004.1, from coordinate 12,357 downwards.
GAATATTGCAAATCTTAATTCAAATATGCGCATATTATTCATTGACCCCTTACCCGGTTTTCACTCCATATATATTTGCAGCGTCATAGGCTTTTTATTTGTTACTTAACATGTTATACCCAACCACATTCCCCGTTTACTTTTAACCGCAACACTGCCTCGATATGAATATCCACTGCATAAAATCGGGTTTTATGCATTATTTTATTGCATAAAAAATTATCGTGTTTGCGAAAAACGCTGTACTTTTGCCGTATGAAACGGCATTTTGACAGAATGAAAGAAAAAGAAATTCGCCTTGGCTACATCAGGAAAATCCTAAACGAAAAAAACATCTGCAGCCAGGAGCAGTTGTTGCAGGAATTGGTTAATGTGGGGCACGGCTCCACGCAGGCCACACTCTCACGCGACCTTCACCACTTGCGCGCAATACGCATCACAACGCAGTTTGGACACGTGCGCTACATCTTGCCCAACAATCCCAACTACACCCACGCCGTTAAGAAAAGCACAAACAGCAGCGTACCCGTTGAAGAATGCCTTCTGAACTGCGAACCGGGCGGAGAGATAATGGTATTGCACACCATACCGGGATTTTCGGCGGCACTGGCCGGGAACATCGACAACAAACACTTCGAGCACATCGCAGGCACACTGGCCGGAGACGACACCGTGGTGGTTGTGGCAAAGAAAAACTGCACGCAACAAGACATATTGAACGACCTCAAGGAAATTCTCCCGCAAATAGAGAGATGCCTGTAAAGTACCGAGGCAGCACGCTCGGGAATTCAAACTTAAAAACAAAAATGATTTACAACGACGGAATAGACGTGTTGGTTGCCGACGCGTCTCATGAAAAGTATGTCGACACAATTCTGAAAACGATAGCCGACGCCGCAAAAGTGCGCGGTTCGGGCATCGCCTCGAGAACACATGAATACGTGGCGCAGAAGATGCGCGAACGCAAAGCAATAATAGCCCTCAGCGGAGAGGAGTTCGCCGGATTTTGCTACATAGAAAGCTGGGAGAACAAGCACTATGTGGCAAATTCGGGACTGATTGTAGTGCCGAAGTTCAGGCACCACCACCTTGCCACACGCATTAAAGAAACAGCGTTCACGCTAAGCCGCCTGCGCTGGCCGCACGCAAAGCTGTTCGGACTAACCAGCCAGGGAGCGGTTATGAAGATAAACACCAAACTCGGCTATGTGCCTGTGCCGCTGTGCGACCTCACGCAAGACGACGAGTATTGGAAAGGCTGCGGCACGCCCGAACACCCATGCTGCATAAACTGCGACATTCTTGCCCGCACAGGCAGAAAATACTGCGTGTGCACCGGCATGCTATACGACCCTGCCAACCACGAAGGCGAACCACTGCCGGTGGAACTGCCGCCCGATGTGGTGAAAATGGCAAAGGAGGCGGCGGCAAAAGGTCTGAGATAACTAATTTAGCTACAACAAAAACATAATAAAAGCAATGGAAAAGAAAAAGAAAGTGGTTGTGGCCTACAGCGGCGGGCTCGATACCTCATACACAGTGATGTATCTCGCACACGAACTGGGATACGAGGTACACGCAGCTTGCGCCAACACGGGAGGTTTCAGCAAAGAGCAACTCAAAGCCAACGAAGAAAACGCCTACAAGCTGGGGGCGGCAAAATATGTTACCCTCGACGTTACGCAGGAATACTACGAGAAAAGCCTTAAATACATGATTTTCGGCAATGTGCTGCGCAACAACTGCTACCCCATATCTGTTTCGAGCGAAAGAATTTTTCAGGCCATCGCCATAGCACGCTACGCCAACGAGGTGGGAGCCGATGCAATTGCCCACGGATCAACCGGCGCGGGCAACGACCAAATACGTTTCGACATGACGTTCCTTGTAATGGCACCGGGAAAGGAAATAATCACCCTCACGAGAGACCGCGTGCTTACACGCAAGGAAGAAACAGACTATCTGAACGAACACGGTTTCAAGGCCGACTTCGCAAAGCTGAAATACTCCTACAACGTGGGAATCTGGGGAACGTCAATCTGCGGCGGCGAAATTCTCGACAGCAACCGGGGGCTGCCCGAATCGGCATACCTCAAACACGCCACGGAAAAAAACGAAACCGAACTGAAAATAGGCTTCGAAAAAGGCGAAATAGCCACCGTAAACGGCAAAGAATACAGCGACAAAATAAAGGCCATACAGGAAATAGAGAAAATAGGCGCGGCATACGCCATAGGGCGCGACTGCCACGTGGGAGACACTATAGTGGGCCTTAAAGGGCGAGTGGGCTTCGAGGCAGCGGCACCCATGCTGGTTATAGGCGCACACCGATTTCTGGAGAAATACACTCTTTCAAAATGGCAGCAATACTGGAAAGACCAGGTTGCCAACTGGTACGGAATGTTCCTGCACGAAAGTCAGTACATGGAACCGGTGATGACCGACATCGAGGCTATGCTAACCTCTTCGCAACGCAACGTGAACGGTGTGGTAACCCTGAAACTCCGTCCCTTTTCTTTCGAAACCGTTGGCGTTGACTCAAAAGACGACTTGGTGAAAAATCCGTTCGGAGAATATGGCGAAACGCAAAAGGGCTGGACTTCGGAAGAGGCGAAAGGCTTCATAAAGGTTACTTCAACGCCACTGCGCATATATTACTCCAAACACAAGGACGAACGCCGTTAACACGCAACAATGATAAAGGCAGGAATAGTAGGCGCGGCAGGATATGCCGCAGGCGAGCTGATAAGAATTTTGCTCAACCACCCGCAAACAAAAATTGTATTCGCCAATTCGGAAAGCAATGCGGGAAACCTTTTCTCGGACGTGCACGAAGGTTTGCTCGGAGAAACAGACCTTAGATTCACAGACGCATTGCCGCTTGACGGGATTGACGTTTTGTTCATCTGTCTCGGACACGGAAAGAGCGCGGAGTTCCTCAAAAACAACCCCGTGCCGGCAAACGTGAAAATCATTGACTTTGCGCAGGATTTCAGGATAGCCGCGCCGGGAAACGACTACGTTTACGGTCTGCCCGAAACCCACCGTGCGCAGATTGCCAAGGCACGCCACGTTGCCAACCCGGGATGCTTTGCCACCTGCATACAACTTGCGCTGCTGCCGCTGGCAAAAGCCGGGGCATTGAAGGGAGACGTGGTTATTAACGCCATAACCGGCAGCACCGGGGCGGGAGTGAAACCGCAGGCAACCACACATTTCAGCTGGCGCAACGGAAACATGAGCGTTTACAAGGTTTTCACCCACCAGCACCTCCTCGAAATAAACCAAAGCATCAGGGAGTTTCAGCCCGGCTTCGGCGGTGAGCTCGACTTCGTGCCTTACCGCGGCGACTTTGCACGCGGCATTTTTACCACGGTGTTCATGCGCACGGAGCTGTCGCAGGAGGAAATAGACAAATGTTACTCAACATACAACGGCGAACCGTTTACGCACTACGTGGGGCGCGACATCGACCTGAAACAGGTGGTAAACACAAACCGGGCACTCGTTCACGCGCAGAAACACGGCGACCGGCTGCTCGTTACATCGGTTATAGACAACCTTTTGAAAGGCGCGGCGGGACAGGCCGTGGAGAATATGAATATTATGTTCGGAATTGCCGAAGACACAGGGCTCAGGCTCAAGGCGGCGGCTTTCTGAAAAAAAAATTGCAACATGAAACCATTCGACGTTTTTCCATTATATGATGTAGAGATAGTACGCGGGCGCGGATGCAACGTTTGGGATGCCGACGACAACGAATATCTCGACCTCTACGGCGGGCACGCCGTTATAAGCATCGGGCATTGCCACCCGCACTATATAGAGTGCGTCAGCCGGCAGCTCAACCGGCTGGGATTCTACTCCAACTCGGTGCAAAACCATCTGCAAACGGAATTCGCGCAACGTCTCGGCAAAGCATCGGGCTACGAGGATTATTCCCTGTTTCTTGTGAACTCGGGGGCGGAAGCCAACGAAAACGCCCTGAAGCTCGCATCGTTCCACAACGGCAGAACAAGAATCCTCGCCTCGGCAGGAGCTTTTCACGGACGAACCTCGCTCGCCGTGGAAGCCACCGACAACCCCAAGATAAACGCGCCGATAAACAAGAACGGGCACGTTACGTTCCTGCCGCTCAACGACACCAAGGCTTTTGTCGGCGAGATAGCGAAAGGCGACGTGTGCGCCGTGATTATCGAGTGCATACAAGGCGTGGGGGGAATACACCTTGCAAGCAGGGAGTTCATGCAAGCCGTGCGCAAGGCGTGCGACGAACAAGGCACGGTGCTCATCTGCGACGAGGTGCAGTGCGGTTACGGACGCAGCGGAAAGTTCTTCGCACACCAACACCTTGGCGTGAAACCCGACCTCATAACCGTGGCAAAGGGCATAGCCTGCGGTTTTCCGATGGGCGGGCTGCTTATTTCGCCCAAGTTCAAGCCCGTTTACGGAATGCTCGGCACAACGTTCGGCGGAAACCACCTTGCATGCGCAGCGGCAATATCGGTGCTCGATGTGATTGAGAACGAAAATCTTATCGAGAACGCCGCCGTAGTGGGCAAACACCTCATGGAACGCTGCAAGGAAATTGCCGGAATAAAGGAAATACGCGGACGCGGACTTATGATAGGCCTTGAATTCGATAAGCCCGTAAAGGATTTGCGCAAGAGCCTCATATTCGACCAGCGCGTGTTTACAGGCGGGGCCGGCACGAACATTCTAAGGCTTCTGCCGCCGTTATGTTTAACCATCGAACAGGCTGACGATTTTATAGAACGCCTGAAAAAGGCAATGTAAAAGTTTTAGACTACAGCAATACTCTTTTATAAATACCTACACAGAATTATTACGTTTGCAGCCCGCACCACAACCACAACGGAACGTGCGGGCTGCTGTTTTGTCATGAAAAAAGCGCTGCCAACAGGCGGAATCTACGTAAAATTCGTACTCCGGGCCGGCGGTTTTTACGTTTTCGTTCTTTGTCCGGGATGAAATATGGGTATGCTCATGAATTTTGCGGCGCTGATGCGAATTATTGCCTTGCTTGCACAAAGCGCTTTACGCGGCGGTGCAAAGGGCGTATGCAATACGCAACAAAAATGCACAAACAACAATCAATCAGAAAAATGCAACGCCGTAGGGGCGTATGGCATACGCCCGGATTGCGCGGGTTTGCGATGTCGCGATAAAGGTTTGTGGCGCGGCTTGTGCGGCGGTGTAAAGTCAATAAATTGCACCGCTGTAGGGGCGTATGGCATACGCCCGAATTGCGCGGGTTTGCAATGTCGCGGCGGCGGTTTGCCGTGCGCTTTATGCGGCGGTGCAAAGGGCGTATGCAATACGCAACAAAAATGCACAAACAACAATCAATCAGAAAAATGCACCGCCGTAGGGGCGTATGGCATACGCCCGGATTGCGCGGGTTTGCAATGTCGCGGCGGCGACTTGCCGTGCGCTTTACGCGGCGGTGCAAAGGGCGTATGCAATACGCAACAAAAATGCACAAACAACAATCAATCAGAAAAATGCACCGCCGTAGGGGCGTATGGCATACGCCCGGATTGCGCGAGTTTGCAATGTCGCGGCGGCGGTTCGCGGTGTGGCTCACGCGATGGTGTACCGCGCGTATGTCATACCCTCCTACATATATGCCGTGTGCGACCAAAAACAACATGCACCGCTCAAATTATTTCGGCAAAACCAAATTTGTCCGCTTTTCCCAAATACCGCCAAAACTACATTTGACGTGGGAAAAACCACATAGGACGTAGGAAAAATTATGTCTGACATAATTCAAACTACATCAGACCTTTTTTCGCCGTTTGCAAACATCTGAAAAACAAAATCTTGCAAAAACCGCTCAAATTCGGTTAAATTCCCATGAAACAACAACTTGGCGCATTTTCTTGCTTTTGGCGCAAATTTTACTCGCAGGCATGCAAAAACCGCAACCACGGCAAAGTTGCCATGATTGCGGTTTGTTTTTCGTTTCGCCATGCCTCCACGCGGGGCATCAACCGTTTTTCACGCCGAATGCAAAGCCATCATCCCAAGAACCAGCGGCTGCCGGGAACATACGACAACAGCTTTGCCGTTATTGCGCTGCAAAGGAACGTAAGCACGGCTATGCAAGGTATTGCGAGATAAACGGGCACCAGCGGGTTGGCCTGGTTGCCGTTTACAAAGAACGATGCTATGGGCGCGAGGAAGAACATGTGCATAAGATACATGCCATACGAACGCTTTGATATGCCCGTTACGAGCCCGCACTGCTTGTTTGCTCCTATGCAGGTGAAAAGCAGGAACAGTCCGAATGTGGCGCAAAGCACATTAGGAGTGCAAAATTCCCACGACCACTCCAAAATGGGAGTATCGATAAGCTGTCCCGGCACGCCTTTCCACCAGAACGACCACGCCGTGAACGCCGCGCCCGCCACGAAGCACGCCGCCCCCACAACAAGGCGCTTTTTAACCGCCCACTTTATGTGGAAGCGTATGTAGTGGGCCATAACCAAATAGCCTATGTAGCCCGAGCAATACCACAGCATGTGGAAACCGTTCCAAAAACATTCGCCCCACAACTCGGGCGCGACAAACTTGTGAAGCCACGGCATAAACGTTGACAGAGCAAACAGTCCCATGAAAATCCGCTCATCCCCGGCCGTTGCCCTTTCAAGCCACGGCGATATCACGGGCATTATAAGATATAAGCTTATGAGGGGGTACATAAACCACAAATGCCCCGCCATAGATGGGAAGTTGAGCGGCAGACGGCAGAGGTCGGCAACCGACTGTTCCCATGTAATACTGCCCCACATCATTGGCAGAAAGCAGTAGAGCAGCGAGAAGAATATGAACGGCGGCAGTATGCGCAGAAAACGGTGCTTGTAAAATCCCGCCATGGTAACGCCCTTTTTCATGGGCACAAGCAAAAACGCCGAAACAACCATGAAAAGCGGCACACACGTGCGCGCCACGCCGCCGTCGTAGAACGCCACCCAAAAGCGGTTGGCCTCGTTTGCCAACTTAGAAACGTTACCCGCCATGCCCGATGCGTCGGCGCCGTAAAAATTCTCGCTCGAATGCACAAGCATCACAAGGAAACAGGCAACCACCCTCAGGTAGTCAACAAACACTAATCTCTCCTTATTATCCATAATTATTTTAATATTGATTTGCTTATTACAAAAACACACAATTCCGTTTTCGGCAAAAATGCGAAACCGTCGGCGAAAGTAGCCATAAAAACGCAAAAAACGCTATTTGCACACAAGAAAGCGCAAACACAAGAGTATTCCCCGCAGCCGTTGCACTTTTTTAAGCATAGTCTGTGTTTTTTTTTGCGGAACACGTCTCTGCATTGAAAGTTTTATCTATATTTGCAAAACTTTCATCCATGAAAACAAACCTCCGCGCGATACGAAGGAAGGAAACAATATCATGAAAATATGTCTAACCAAAATAAAATTTATATGAATCAACTGAGACTTTGGACAGCGAGGATTCTTTCCGCTGTCGTGCTGTTCGCGCTCTCAAGCGCGGGACAGACGGTTGTTGCGCAGAGCAACGGTCCGGAAGAGGGCTACTACTTCATTTCGAATGCAGCCCACCCCACCGACGCGCTGCTGTACAACAACACCGGGACAAACCAGGCCCTGCGAGTGCACTACGCAAACCACCTTGTCCCCAACAAAATCACCAAAGGAGACCTGCCGTTTATCTTCGAGATAAAGAAATTCGGAGATGGCTACTCCATAAGAAACTACGAGGCCAACATGTACATAGGTAAAGTACCCGACATGGGCTTTGGCGAAGGCGCGGGCTTTGTTAGCGAACCGGCGGAAATCCAGATACCGCCATCTTCGGTGGTTGACGGCAGCTACCTCATCGCCAACGTAAAGGCCGCTCCCCAATACGGCCCGCTGCTTGGATACCAAGGCGTGTTCCAGGGAGAGCAAATAACAGGCTACTGGGGGCAAATGTCGGAGGCAGGCATGGTAACTTCTTGGTTTTTCGACAAGATAGACCCCGCACAGCTCGACGACATCGAGGAGATTACCGAAGTGGAAGGCTCGCTCGACGATGGCTACTACTTCATCAACTTCTCCAACTACAACAAATCAAACGTCTGCATGGTGCCAATATTGGACGGAGAAACCTGGAGACTCGGCGCATACACACGCAATGACGCCGAATTCGACCCCTCTTACGTTTGGCACGTAACCAAAAACGCCGATGGTACATACGCATTCAAGAACTGCGGCAAACAAGACCTCACATTCGTTGAAAACGTGGGCAAGGGCGACAAAGAAAGTCCCTACATACTGATGACCGGCCTTAACCCCGCCAGCTTCAAGTTGCAGTTCCTAAGCAACGGATGCGCATACATCTTCTCAACCGACAACAAATACAACTACGCCATCAATATCGCAGACGGCTTTATGCACACAAGCAAAAGCCAGAACGTGGCATCAATGGTGAAGTTCGTGCCTGTTCCCGCAGACAAGACAACAAACTCGTTCAAGCTCAACGAGGCGATAACCACCGCGCTCGGCAAGCAGTTCACCGTGGGAGCAAATCCCGGACAGGTTTCGCAGGAAGACTACGACACCTTCAGCGCCGTGCTCAAGAAAGCACAGGCAGCAGCAAGCAGCGAAGACGACCACTCCGCGCTCATAGCCGAACTCAACGCAGCCACCGAAACCCTGCAGGGAAAAATAATCCCCATCGAGGAGGGATACTACACCTTCAAGGACTGTGCGTACGACGAATATCTCAAGCCATTCTTCAAGTACAACGAATGGTATCTCGGCCACGACGCGGTTGACCCGCTCTTTGACGCGTCCGCAGTGTGGCACGTCATAAAGAACGCCGACGGCAACCTCGTGCTTAAAAACTGCGGCACGCAGGACTCCACCTACATCGTGTCCTCTTCCTCGGGCAACAACTGGGGGCTTACGCGCATGGCAGGCACAAGCAAGACATACAACACCTTCAAGCAGCAGTACAGCAACGTGTTCAAGCTCTACGCGAGCGACAACGGGAACTTCTGGAACGCTGACGGCGGCAACGTGGTCTCGTCAAACAACGACTACCACCCGCAGGACGGCGTATGGCTCGTGGAGAAAGTTGCCGATGCCGACATTCCTTTGTTCTCCAAGCTGAATGAGGCAATAACCGATGCGGCAGGCGCTGTAAAAGATTCCAAGGTGGGCCCGAACCCCGGCGACCACATAGGCGATGCTACTGAAATAAACGCCGTAATCGCAGAGGCACGCACAATGTATGACGAGGCTTCGGCTTCCGACGGCGAGGTGGACGGCATGATAGCAAAGCTCGCGGAGGCTGCACAGAAGTTCAACGAGCAGGACCACTCGATGCGCGGCGTCGAGGACGGCTACTACTACATAGTAAGCAACCTGGACGGCTTCCAGGAGCAAGGCAAGATTGCCATGCACGTTACACAAGACACCTACGTGAAATGGAGAGTGCTCAACAACAAAGACCCGCGCTACCTGTTCAAAATAAAGAACAACGGCGATGACACATACTCTATTCAAAGTGAACTCTACGGCACATACGTTGACAAGAACGGCGCAGGCGGCATAGGAACTTCGCCCACACCGGCCACCCCGCAGAAGATAACCTACAAGGGCAACTCGATGTGGTGGATAAGCAACGACGCTGACGGCAAACCCTACGCATTGCAAACCTACAAAACAGAGCTCACCGGCATTCTCACGCCCAATGCCGACGACAGCGCCATAAACCAGTGGAGGCTCGTGAAGATTACCGACACAAAGTTGCTCGACAGTCTTATAAACGTATCAAAAGCCATAAGGCTTGCCGAAGAAATGGACGTTGCCGTGAAAAAAGCCGAGCCGGCATACAAGGCTGTGTTCAGATATGACACCGACTACAGCAACAAACTGATTACGGAGACAAACGAAACGAACCCCCTCGAGGGACAGATTTGGGGCACAGAGGTTGGTGATGCCTACTCAACCTACGAACATCTTATAGACGGCGACCTCAACACCTGCTTCCAGAGCTCCTGGGACCAAGGGAAATGGGGCAGCAAGGTTGAGGAAGGCAAGGGCCAGCAGTGGCTTCAGGTTGACCTCCGCGACAACCCGGTAAATGATTTCGAGTTCTACTTCGGCTTGCGCAACAACGACTGGGGCTGGAAGGAATGCTGGAGCAACATCGACGTTTACGCAACCAACGATGTCAGCGTGGCAAACAAGGAGAGCGTGGACCCGGCAGAGTGGACAAACCTCGGCAACTACACCGACCTCACCTCGTACATAAGGCCGGAGAACGCAAGCATCAACAGCCACGGACGATACATAAACTACCGCGTCTCGGGCAACGGGCAGGAATACCGCTACCTGCGCTTCATGGTAAGGAGCACAATAGACCCGCAGTCCTGCATGATGTACACCATCGGCGAGTTCCAGGTTTACAAGGTTGAATACAGCGAGGCGAACTCGCCCTACGAATACATAGAGGGGCTCAAACCGCTCGCCGACGAGTTGAAGCAACTCATCGACGCGGCCAAGACAAAGATTGCCGAAAAGACCGCAACCCGCGAGGACATCGACAAGATAAAGGAGATAACCGCCAAGGTTGACGCGCTCACGCCCAAGACAGAGCCGCTCGACAACAAGATCGCCGAGGTGAGGGAATACACCGCCAAGTTCACCGATGGCGAAGACTGGGGAGATGTTACCACAGAGCAGTATGAAGCAATACTCGGCGCAATCGACGATGCAGACGCTTACGACCACGAACAGCCACAGCAGGCCGACATCGAAAGCCGTCTTGCAGCTCTCAACACGGCGTTCGCACTATACAAGAGCCAGCAGAAGATGCCCGCAGCCGGCACATGGTACTACATATCGAACACCGACAACACGCGTCCCGGATACGCCCCCGACGGCGACGGCGGCACGAGCGGCAACATTTACGAACGCTTCTCATTCGGCAACGTGATAATGGCGCCCCGCACCAACGCGACGAGAGACCGCTCCTGGACCGGGGCCGACTACGTGAGCTGGGGCGGCTACGACCACCTGGGCAAGACAATGTGCGACAGCGTGCCGGCAGACCCGTATTCAATGTGGAGGCTCGTGAAGGTTGAAGGCAACGAAGAGGCAAACACCTACGCGCTCCAGAACCGCGCAACCGGCACATACCTCGGCGTAACGTCCAACCACAACGGCGCGGCAGGGATGTCGGCAACGCCCGCACCCTACAGGCTCTCGCCGCTCAAGAGCGGACAGTTCAACCTTACCTGCGCCGACGCGTCCAACACATGGGACACACCGCTCCACGCCGACGGACGCAGGCAGCTGCTCTCATGGGAGGGGACGGCCGACTCGCCTTCGTCATGGACATTCGAGGCCGTTGACGAAACCGAAATAGAAAGCGGAGAAATCACCATACGCAACAACAGCGCAACGATACTCACCCTACCGTACGCTTACGACAGCGAAAGGGTTTCCGACCTCAACACCGAAAACGGAGTTTCAACATACGCCATAAAGGGTGTTTCGGAAGACGGCAGCAAACTGTTGCTTTACAGCAAACTCACATTCGAGGCAGGAGAACCCATGATTGTCATTGCAGGCGACATCGCCAAGTATGAAGAAAGCAACGAGGGGACAAGGATGTTCCTACCGTTAGCCAACGAATTCACAACCGAAGTGAAAGCCGCAAACGGCATCATAGGCACGCTCGACTACACCAAGCTGCCCGCAAACACAGGCATCATCAAGGGTGCCTCGGTAGTTTCGACCGAAGACGGCGGAGCATCCCTGATAGGACAACGCGGATACATTGATGCCGCCAAGATTGTGAACGACAACGAACAACCAACCGATGTCGAGCTTAGCATAAGCGGCATTATAAACAACATCAACGCAGCCGCAACCACTGCAAAGGCAACAAGGGTGAATGTTTACACCATCGACGGCGTGCTGGTTAAGAAGAACGTCAAGCCGGCCAATGCAAAGGACGGACTGAAGAAGGGCGTTTACATCATAGGCAAGAACAAAGTACTTGTGAAGTAAACCCATAAGCACACAATAAAAGTCCCGCAAGCCACAAGGGTTTGCGGGACTTTTTCTTTCCCCTCGACAAACCCGCCTTACCCTTACGCGCCCTGCATGACACAAACAACCGAAACACAACAAAGCTGCCCCAAACCATAACTTCTTCATAAACTTTTGCAACACAGATGTTTGCCGGCGATAAAAAAAGGTCTGATGTAGTTTGAATTATATCAGACATAATTTTTTCTACATAGGACATGGTTTTTTCCACATTTGAAGTAGTTTTGGCAACTTTTGTTTT
>DJQA01000014.1:69896-91157 GCA_002437495.1 Prevotellaceae bacterium UBA6398 | reverse complement strand
TCCGCAGTATGTAGGGGCGTATGGCATACGCCCTGTATGCCACCGCAATAGCCCCGCCGCGATGTGTTGTTGCGTAAATGCAAAGTAGGCGCAATTCCGGGCGTATGCCATACGCTCCTACGGCGGTGCAAATTTCTTATTATTTGTTGTGTATTCGCTGTTTTTTCCTCGGCGGTTACAGATATTCGGGCAGGCGGAAAAGTTTGTTGCTGTTGCTGCCCTTTATAAGAATGGTGTAGCCTTTAAGTGGGTTGCGCTTTATTTCGTCTATAACATCGTCAACGCTGTGGAATGTGCGGAACGTGGTGTGCGCCTTTTCGAAGCATTCGCCAATGAGCCATACTTTCTCGAAAGCATCGTGTGATATTTCGTCAAGCAGCTTTTTGTGTTCCTCTTCGCTCTCCGAGCCTAGTTCGCGCATTTCGCCGAGAATTACCATCTTGTTTGCTGCGTGTAGCTCGGCAAAGTTCATCAGCGCGGCGTGCATGCTTGTGGGGTTGGCGTTGTATGCGTCTATTATCAGCGTGTTGCGGTCGGTTTGTTTCAGCTGCGAGCGGTTGTTCGAGGGTGTGTATTCCTCAAGAGCCGTGCAGATGTCGCTTTCGTCAACGCCGAATTTCAGTCCCACGGTTACTGCCGCAAGCAGGTTTGATATGTTGTAGTCGCCAATAAGTTTCGTACTTGTATCGTGCCATTCGGTATCCTTACCTTTCCATTTGAACGAGATGTATGGGTTGCAGGCTGTTACTTTGCCTGTAACATCGGGGTTTTTGTCGGCTTTTGTGCCGTATTTGTAGGCTTTCAGCCCTTCTGCCACGCGGCATAGTATTTCGGAGTCGGTGTTGAGGAATATCGCTCCGTCTTTCTTTTTGCGCAGGTAGTCGTAGAGTTCGGCCTTGGTGTGTACCACTCCCTCGAACGAGCCGAAGCCTTCGAGATGGGCACGGCCAACATTGGTTATTATTCCATAGTCGGGGCGCACTATGTCGGTTAGTTGCGCTATTTCGCCACGGTGGTTGGCTCCGGTTTCTATTACGGCTATGTCGTGTTCCTTTCTAAGGCGTAGCAATGTCTTTGGAACTCCAATGTGGTTGTTGTAGTTTGCCTCTGTGTGTAGCACGTTGTATTTCTTTGCCAACACGGCCGAAACAAGTTCCTTTGTGGTGGTTTTGCCGTTAGTGCCTGTTATCTGTATTACAGGTAGTGCGAGCTTTTCACGGTGCATCCGCGCAAGGTTTTGCATTGCTTTCAAGGCGTTGTCGACCACAATATATCTTTTGTCGCCCTTTGCCGCAAATTCGCGGCGGTCGATTACTGCGTATGCGCACCCTTCGGCCAACGCTTTTGAGGCGTAAACGTTTCCATCGAAGTTCTCCCCGCGCAGTGCGAAGAAAACAGCCCCTTTGGGGCATGAGCGGCTGTCGGTGGTTATATCCGGGTGTTCAAGAAAGATTTTGTATAGTTCTTCGGTTTGCATATGAAAATTATGTTTATACGGGACTAGTTCGTTTTTGCTTTTTTCAGCAGTTTGAGGGCATCCTTTGTCATGTGGCTCTCAATGTCGTGGAATGGAATGGTGAATTTGGGTGCGCCAAGCGAAAGCGGCGCTATTTCGTATGGCTGGAAAACGAATGTCATGCCGTTTTGCGACAGATATGGGGCGGTTTTAGGCGTTGGAAAATGCTTCAGCGGATTTTCGCCCGACAGGCCCGGCTCGGGCTCGCAGGCCAGAAGACTGCGGAAATTCTCGTCGCTGACGTATTTCTCGCCGAGAGTTTTGCTTATGTATGAGCGCACGCCTTCACGCATTAGTTCGCGGAAGTCTTTAGAGGTAGTATCCTTTATCATGTTCCAGCCGAACGGTGTGCCGTCGCTTTTGCGGAAGGTTATGCCCGATACCGATGTTATGCAGTGAGCCCCTTGCGCGCATTCGGCAAGAGTGAATTTAAGGCTGACATAGTTTTTCCTGTTTCCTTCAACCCTGCAGTCGGCTTTGTAGTATGAGTGGGGTGGCATGCTGCTGCCTGAGGTGTAGCAGTTATACCTGGCGTTGCCGTAGTATCTCACAATGTTAGCCGCGCTCATGGTGTCGGCGGGCGTTCCTTTTCCGAGCTTGTCTCTAATCCATGCAGCAATGTTTGCGCTGAGCTTCCCTGTTATTGGCGTTGGATATTCGGCGTGTATGTATACGGTTACGCAGCGTCCGTTTGAAGTGTCACGGCGCAGAAAGTTTGCCGAATCTATGCAAAGAGTGTCGGGGCGTGTGAATATTCGCTTGTATTTTGAGTTTTTGCACGATGGCAAAGCGCCCATTGCCATGATAGCGGCAATAAGCATGAGAAATGTGGTGCGTTCGCGTGTTGTCATTTTTGTGCGGAGGTTTAGTCCGTTGCATCGCGGAAGAAGTCGAGCATAGCCATTATTTCGTCTTTTGTTGCGGTGCAGTCGAGCTCGATTTTGCCTATCCCCGAGAGGAGTGTGAAGTTTATAATGCCACAGGTGTTCTTTTTGTCGTGGCGCATCAGCTCGTACAGTTGGTCATAGTCCTTGCAGGTGTATGCAATGCTGCCGTAGTTTTGGCGTATGTAGGCTATGGTTTGCTGCATTTGCTCAGATGGGAAGTTTTTCTTTGTTTTGCTAAGGTATAGTTCGCACACCATTCCCCACGCCACGGCATATCCGTGTAGCACTGGGCGACCCTTTGCGAGCGCAAAGCTTTCGAGTGCGTGGCCTGCGGTATGCCCCACGTTCAAGGCCTTGCGTATTCCGTGTTCGTGCGGGTCTTGCTTCACTATGTGCGCCTTGATGTCAATGCTTTCAGCCACCATGTCGTGAAGTTCGGCTATGTCGCATTCATTGAAATTGAAGTTCATAAGTTGTGCCCAGTTCTTTTCGTTGCTTATAAGCCCATGTTTTATCATTTCGGCGTATCCCGACAGGAGGTTGTGCGTGTCGAGCGTGCGCAGGAACTCCGTGTCAACAATCACACGCCGCGGCGCGTTGAATACGCCTATTTCGTTTTTCAGCCCGTTAAAGTTTATCGCCGTCTTTCCGCCCACCGAGGCGTCAACCATCGATAGCAGCGTTGTGGGAACGTTTATGTAGGCTATTCCGCGCTTGAAAGTCGATGCCGCAAAGCCTCCAAGGTCCGACACCATGCCTCCGCCTACGTTTACCAACATGGAACGGCGCGATGCACCTCCGTTGCTTAGTGCCGTCCATACGTTTGCAAGGGTTTCGAGGTTCTTTTTGGCATCGGTTGCGCCTATCACAATCCGCGTGGCATCCTTAAGTGCGGAGCTGTTTTTCAGCAGTGGGGCGCAAAGGCTTAGTGTGGTTGTGTCGTAAAGTGCGAAAACTTTGTCGGGCTTTATTTCGGAAACGGCTTTGTCAAGTTCTTCCGCAGCCCGGTGCGACATTATCACGGTTGGGTCAATCATATTATGAATTTTTTGAGCCGCCAGCGCAGTTTGAGCTTTCTAAGCAGGTTCAGCGGCTTCTTTTTTATTTTTCCTTTGTAGTTTGCAATGAAATCGTCCACGGCGTCAAGTACCCTCGCCGAGTTTTTCCCGTCGCGGTGGGCCTCATGCTGTGCGGTGTATTCGCGTATGTTTTTCATGAGGTCTTCGGGGCGGGATAGGGCACGTTCTATTGCCGGTCCCACAAGGGCGGTGTCTGTAACGTTTATAAGGTGTTTGCCGGGGTGGGTGTTGCGGTAGGTAACTACCGGCTTGTCGAGCAGCATGTATTCCACGGTTATTGAAGAACTGTCGCAAAGCATCACATCACTCTCGCGGAAAGTCTCCAATCCCTTGTTCACTTTTCTGAAATCCACATTGGAGTGTCGCGCGGCAATCTGCCTGTAATCTTCCAGCAGCTGCGGGTCATTGAGTTTGGGGTGGAATGTTATAATCCACCGCCAGGGTTTCTCTCCGGCAAGGCGGTCTATGGTTTCGCGCAAAGCCCATGCCGAGGTTATTCCTTTAGAGAACGTTGGGGAGTATAGTATTACAGGCACGTCTCTTTGGGGTTCGGGCGGAAGTTTGCCTGAGAAAAAAGTGTCAACCTTGCACCATCCTGTTTCGTAAACCTTGAAGAATTTGTATTTTGCTTCAAGTTGTTTGAAATAAGGTGTGCTCGACGGGCCTTGGGTGCAGTATATGTCGAACCAGTTGCGTATGGTGAAGTGGTCGTCTATTTTCTCTATGCGCTTGTGCATGGGGTAGCCGTGGAAAACCGCTACTTTTACTCCCGGAAAGAAGTCGTATATGTAATTTCCCGGCGCAAAGACGGCAATAGGGTTGAAGGCCTTAACTTCTTCAAAGGTGTTTAGGCGGCGTTCCTGCGGTGTTAGCAGATTATCGCATTCTTGTTCTATGTACCATGCCGCCTCATCGCCACGGCGCAGTATTTCCTCCTCGAGTGGGCGCAATATGGAGAAAGCGTAGTTCAGCGATGCGAAAAGTAGATAGTGCTTTGCCATTAATCCAACTTGTGCTGATTGTTCCTTAAAGGGTGCTTGTGCAGAAGCCCCAAAGTACATTTGGGCAAAGATACGAATTTACTCCTTTCGTTCGTAAGATTTTAACTAAATCTTTGTCCTGTTTGGTATGTTAATACGTAAAGACCGTGGTGTAAAGGTGTGTAGAGAAAACACACAGGCGCACAAAGCGGCAAAACCGCGTGTGCGCCTGTATATATGGTGTTTCGTTATAACTTTCCCTTGTCAGTCTTTTATAAGGCAATGTCCTGTCATTTCCTTTGGCTGCTCAAGACCCATCACGTGCAGTATGCTCGGAGCCACATCGGCAAGTTTCCCGTCTTCCACCTTTGCGTTTTTGTCGTCGCTTATATATATGAATGGTACCGGGTTTAGCGAGTGTTGGGTATTTGGTGTGCCATCGTCGTTGAGCGCGTGGTCGGCGTTTCCGTGGTCGGCTATTATTATCACGCTGTATCCCATTTGCCTTGCGGCTTCAACAACATCTTTCACACACGCGTCAACGGCAATAACGGCCTTTTCTATTGCGCTGTAAACGCCTGTGTGGCCTACCATGTCGCCGTTTGCGAAGTTAACAACTATGAAGTCGTAAAC
Organism: Prevotellaceae bacterium UBA6398; assembly: GCA_002437495.1. Classification (GTDB taxonomy): domain Bacteria; phylum Bacteroidota; class Bacteroidia; order Bacteroidales; family Bacteroidaceae; genus UBA6398. The sequence continues at coordinate 86,062 of DJQA01000014.1, read as the reverse complement.
GTTTTTCTTTATCGAATCTACGAGCTTGTCTTTCACCTCGTATGCGCTCATTTCCGGCTTCAAGTCGTATGTGGCCACTTTGGGCGAGGGTACTAGTGTGCGGTCTTCGCCTTTGAACGGCTCCTCGCGCCCGCCGTTGAAGAAGAATGTTACATGGGCGTATTTTTCGGTTTCTGCGGTGTGCAGCTGGCGCAGCCCTTTCGAGCTTAGGTATTCGCCGAGTGTGTTGCTTACGTTCTCTTTTGGAAACAGCACGTGAACGCCTTTGAAGTCGGCATCGTATGGTGTCATGCAATAGTATTGCAGGTTGGGAATTGTGTGCATCCCTTCTTCGGGCATGTCCTTCTGTGTAAGCACAGAGGTTATCTCGCGTGCGCGGTCGTTGCGGTAGTTAACGAATACAACAACATCGCCCTCCTTTATTCTTCCGTCAACATTGGCGTTAACCAGTGGCTCCATGAACTCATCGGTGTCCTTGTGTTCGGGCGTGTCGCTGTCGTAGCAGTCCTGTATTGCTTCAACGAGGTTGTCAACTTCCTTGCCCTTTCCGTTCACAAGCTGGTCGTACGCAATCTTCACGCGGTTCCAGCGGTTGTCGCGGTCCATGGCGTAGAAACGTCCAATCACCGATGCCACGCTGCCGGTTGTTTCGGCGCAGTGGTCGATAACGGTTTTTACGAAACCCTTGCCGCTGCGCGGGTCGGTATCGCGCCCATCGAGAAAACAGTGTACAAATACGTTTTTCAAGCCGTAGCTTTTCGCAATGTCAAGGAATGCGAGTATGTGTGACAGCTCGGAGTGCACCCCGCCTGTGGAGGTAAGACCCATTATGTGGAGGTTCTTGCCGGTGTTCTTGGCGTATTCAAAAGCCGACACAACTTCGGCGTTCTTTAGTATGCTGCCATCGGCAATGGCGTGGTTTATTTTTACGAGGTCCTGATATACCACGCGACCTGCGCCTATGTTCAGGTGTCCCACTTCGGAGTTTCCCATCTGTCCGTCGGGAAGCCCCACGTTTTCACCGCAGGCTTGAAGCTGCGAATGGGGATAGTTGGCGTTGAGATAGTCGAGTTCGGGTGTCGGGGTGTTGTAGATTACATCCCCTTTGTCGTGTTTGCCGATTCCCCAGCCATCGAGAATCATAAGAAGTGCTTTCTTTGCCATGATTATTGTTTCTTTAATATTGTCCGTCTTATGTTTCGAACGCAAAATTACTATTATTTTCGCTCATGACAATTCGGTTTTAGTGCTGGTTGGCAATATCTTGTAAGGTATTGTGCACAATTTGCTCCACGGCGGGCTGTATTAGCAACTCGCTTTTGCAAAAACACGTTCAAAACGCGAAAAATTCCGCTTTGCCTGCCGGGGATTTCCTGCAAAAAGGTGTGGTGTTTTACAACATATTGAAAACCAGAAAAATGTGCAATTTGTTACAGGCTTTGTATCTTTTTGGAAATCAGTGCTGTGCATATGGCAAAAAAAGGTCTGATGTAGTTTTTATTACATCAGACATAATTTTTCCTACGTCCGATGTGGTTTTTCCTATGTCCCATGTAGTTTTCGGGGAGTTTTGAAAAGGGGTGAGCGATTATGGTTTTGCCATAATTGCAGTGGCGTATTTTGCATGGCAATGGTATGTAGCATATTTGCCGGGGAATGTTGCATACGCCACCGCTTTAAGCGCGGCGTTTTCACGCTTTACGCCCGATGTCTTTAAGCAGTAGTTCCATGGCCTTGTCGGGATTTTTTGTTTCGTTGAGCAGCGTAACGAATTTGCTGCCTATTATCACTCCGGCGGCGTGGGATGCCGCTGCCTTGTAGGTGGCTTCGTTTGAAATGCCGAAGCCTATCATCCGTGGGTGACGCAGGTTCATGCCGTCAATTCGTGCGAAGTATTCCTGCTTTTTTGCGTCAAACTCTTTTTGCGCTCCGGTTGTCGAGGCTGACGATACCATGTATATAAAGCCGTTTTCGCTGTCGTTGTCGATTTTGCGTATGCGCTCCTCCTCGGTCTCGGGGGTAATTAGCATTATCATGTCGATGTTGTGGGCTTTCGCCGTTTCGCGGTAGTGTTCCTCGTATTCGCGTAACGGCAGGTCGGGGATTATCAGACCGTCAACGCCGACATCGTTGCATTTTTTGCAGAAAGCCTCGAATCCGTACTGCATTATCGGGTTTAGATATCCCATGATTATCAGCGGTATGCTAACATCTTTTCGTATTTCCTCAAGCTGCCCGAAGAGTTTCCTTACGCTCATTCCGCCTTTCAACGAGCGTGTCGACGCAGCCTGTATAACCGGGCCGTCGGCAAGGGGGTCGCTGAACGGCATGCCTATTTCCACAAGGTCAACGCCGTTGCGCTCGAGCGAGCGTATAACATCGGCGGTGCCTGACGGCGTTGGGTCGCCGGCGCAGAAGTATATAGAAAGTATATCTTTGTTTTTTGTCTTGAACAAGTTGTCTATTCGGTTCATGATTTTTGTTTTTATGGACACAAATTCTTGATTTTATCGATGAAGTTTTTAAGTTTTTCCGCGTCTTTCAGCGCGGGCGATATCTCGAAGCCGCTGTTTAGGTCAACGCCTGCGAACATAGGGTGTGCAAACCGCAGTATATCCGCGAGCGAGTCGGGGGCGATGCCGCCGCTCAGCAGGAAAGGCACGCGCCCTTTGTAGTTTTCGAGCAGTTGCCAGTTGAATTTTTTGCCCGATCCGCCATATAGTTCGGTCTTGGTGTCGAAAACCAAAAGGTCGGCCATATCGTAGGCTTCGGCTTTTATTATGTCATCGGCGTTTGACACTCTCTGGGCGCGGATGATGCTCAGCCCGCAATCTTTGAGTGCATTGCAGAACTCCGGAGTCTCGTTGCCGTGGAGCTGTATGTAGTCGAGCGAGAATTCGCGGGCTTTCCTGACGATTTCCTCCTGTGCGGAATTTACGAACACGCCCACGCGCTTCTGCCTGTTGGGCATGTAGGCGGGCATGGTGGCTACGAAGCGCGGCGACTTGGGGTGGAAAATGAACCCCATGAGGTCTGCGCCCGTCTGCTCAACGGCGCGTATGTTTTTGGGGTGGCGCATTCCGCAAACCTTTACTATCATATTCCTGCGGTAATAAGTTTGTCGATGTCGGCATTCAGTTTGGCGAGGTTTTCCGCCGGCTTTTCGCCGCTCATGAACAGCTCGCCGATTAAAAATCCCCTGTATCCGAGCATTTGCAGCCGCACAATGTCGGCAGCCGATTTGATGCCACTTTCGGAAATTCGTGTAATGCTTTGCGGGAGTTTGCGGGCGAGAAACTCCGAAGCCTCCAAATCGGTATGAAATGTGCCGAGGTGGCGGTTGTTAACGCCCACAACGTCTATGTCATCGCACAGGTATGAAATCTCGTCCTCGTTGTGAACTTCGAGCAGCGTTTCAAGTCCCAGTTCGTGAGCCGTGCGTGCCAGGCGGCGGCATTCCTTTTCGCTTATGGCGGCTGCAATCAGAAGCACAGCGTCAGCCCCGAAGGCTTTTGCCTGATGCAGCTGGTATTCGTCTATTGTGAAATCCTTGCGAAGTATCGGCATTTTCACCAGGCGGCGCACGTTGGCAATGTCTTCGAGTGTGCCGCCGAAATACTTCCCGTCGGTAAGCACCGACATTGCCGCCGCGCCGTTTTTTTCGTAACCGGGGGCAACGTCTTCGGGTTTTGCGTCTTTGTGTATCCGGCCTTTCGATGGCGACTTCCGCTTGAACTCCGCTATAATGCCGTTGGGCGTGCTTTCTATTGCGGCGCGGAAACCCGCGTGGGTGTGTTCAACGGCATTCTCGTAAAGGCTGTCTATGCTTGTGCTTTGTTTTAGTTCGTCAATCTCAATGCGCTTGTCGGCAATGATGTCTCTTAGAATGTCTTCCATGGTTTGTCAGCTGTTTGTTTCAACGAACTTTTTGAAAGCACTTAGCGCCTTGCCGCTTTCGAGCGACTCTTTTGCCATGGCTATGCATTCCGCGATGCTTTTGCCGTTTATGGTTTGCATGGCAAAAGCCGAAGTTGCTACAACCGCATTTTTCCGGAACTCTGTGGCGCGGTTTTCGAGTACGGAGTCGAATATGTCTTTTGCTTCGCCCACACTGTTTCCGCCCGAAAGGCTTCCTTCGGGCGATTTGGCAAACCCAATGTCTCCGGGCCTGTATATCGTTTCGTAATTGTTTGTCATAACCTTGAAGTCGGAAGTTAGCGAAATTTCGTCATAGCCGTCCATGCTTGTAACAATTGCGAATTTCGTGCTTGTATGCGTTAGCGTGTTGTAGTAAAGGCGCATCTGCGAAAGGTTTGCAACGCCTAATAATTGGTGGTTTGGCCTTGCCGGGTTGATTAGCGGACCGAGCAGGTTGAACACAGTTGGTATTTGCAGGGCTTTCCTTACCGGGGCAACGTTTTTCATTGCCGGGTGGAACAGTTGCGCATGAAGATAGGCCACTCCCGATTTCTCGATGGATTTAACGAGTTGTGCCCGGTCGGACGAGAATTTCACGCCATGCTCCTTTATGACATTGCTTGCGCCGCTTACCGATGTGGCACCGAAGTTGCCGTGTTTTGCCACGCGGTATCCCGCTCCGGCAACAACAAAGCAGGAGCAAGTGGAAATATTAAAGGTGTTTTTTCCATCGCCTCCTGTGCCGACTATGTCTATTGGGTTGTAGGCCGAAAGGTCAACGGCCACGCAGGTTTGCAAAAGCCCTTCGCGGAAACCAAGAAGCTCGTCAACCGTAACGCCCCTTTGACTTATCATTGCCAAGAGCGCCCCGAGTTGTATTTGTTCAAAATTGCCGCTGTTTATTTCGAGAATAATGCGGCAGGCTTCGCTTTGCGACAAAGTGCCGCCGTTTTGTATTTTCAGCAAAATATCTTTCATTGCCTTGGAGTTTGAGGTGTTTCTTAATGATTTATGAAGTTTCCGATTATTTCAAGTCCGTTGGGCGTCAACACCGATTCCGGATGAAACTGAATGCCGTGCACATCGAGCGACTTGTGGCGCAGGGCCATTATGCAGCCGTCTTTGCTGCGCGCCGTTACTTCGAGTTCGGCGGGAAAGCCGTCGTCGCTCACCGCCCACGAATGATACCGCCCCGCCTTTATCTCTTTGGGAAGATTTGCGAATATGTAGTCGTTGGCAATTATCTCAACGGGTGTCTGCATTCCGTGGAAAACTTCCGAAAGGTTTACGAGTTTTGCGCCAAACACCTCGCCGATTGCCTGCTCTCCCAAACACACGCCGAGAATAGGCTTTCTGCCTGCATAGTGTCTTACAACCTCCGTGAGAAGTCCTGCCTCTGCCGGAATTCCCGGTCCGGGAGAGAGAACGAGCTTGTCGTATTTTGCGAGGTCGGCAATGTTGAATTTGTCGTTTCTCAATATGGTGGTTTCCGCTCCCAGCGATTTTATTGCGTGGCTTAGGTTGTATGTAAAAGAATCGTAGTTGTCTATAATGCAAATGTTCATGATTGTATGCTTTTAGATATTGCTGCTTTGTTGCGTGGCGGCGATTATTGCCGCTTTGAGTGCGCCGAGTTTGTTGTTCACTTCCTGTAGTTCCTGTTCCACATTGCTTTTCGCAACTATTCCCCCGCCGGCCTGGAACCAAAGTGTGTTGTTACGGCTCACGAATGTGCGTATGGTTATTGCCTGGTTCATGTTTCCGTTGAAGCCTATGAAACCTATGCAGCCGCCGTATGCGCCGCGGTTGTGGGGTTCGCATTCGCTTATAATCTGCATGGCGCGTACTTTCGGCGCACCGCTAAGCGTTCCGGCGGGGAATGTGTCCATGAAGGCCTTTATTATGTTGGCGTTGTTGTTAAGCGTTCCCGAAACGCGGCTCACAAGGTGTATAACATGGCTGTAGCGTTGCGGTTCGCGAAAGAAGTCCACGCTAACATTGTGGCAGTTTCGGCTTAGGTCGTTGCGTGCCAGGTCCACAAGCATCACGTGCTCGGCGTTTTCCTTGGGGTTTTCGAGCAGGGCTTTTGTCAGCGCGTCATCGGTGGCTTTGTTGCCGCTTCTGCGTGTGGTTCCGGCAATGGGGTCTATGTATGCCGTTTTCCCTTCCACGCGGTAGTGGGTCTCGGGTGAGGAGCCGAAAATCCTGAACGCTCCGAAATCGAAATAGAAAAGGTATGGCGACGGGTTTATGCGTCTCAGCGCGCGGTATAGGTTGAAGTCATCGCCTTCGTAACGCTGCTCGAAGCGTCGGGATATAACAACTTGAAAAACGTCTCCGCGCATGCAGTGCCTTATTCCTTTGCGTATGTTCTCGCGGTGCTCATCGTCGGTGAGCGGGCTTGTTGTCGTGCCAACCGAGCGGAAAGGATAAATTCTCATCTTGCTGCTGTTTATTGCGCCGGCTATTTTTTCGGTCTCGTCCTTGCCATATCCTTTCAGTGTTATTATTTCCATTTCGTGGCGGAAGCCTTTGAACACTATTATGTACCTATATAATATGTATAACAGGTCGGGTGCATCGTTCATGGATGCTGTGCTGTCTTTTACCTTTATGTTTTCGGTGTATCTAACAACGTTGAACGATGTGAAACCATACAGTCCGCAATAGTCGGAGTCCTCTCCGCTTATGCTGAAATGCGACATGAAACAGGATATTGCGTTCTCTATGCGGTTGTCGGTATCGTTAAGTTTTGTGGTTTCCTCTGTGCCATCGGGGTAATTGGCGGTGGCATAGCCGTGGCTTACCGAAATTTTTGCAATCGGTTCGAGGCCGATGAACGAACGCCCGTTTTCGCCGCCGTGATAGTCGGAACTTTCCATAAGTGCGCTTTGCGCGAAAATGTCCCGCACTTTCAAATATGTCGTTACGGGCGTGTGTATGTCTCCCGGCAGAACTTTGACCGATGTTGTGTAGTTGAAATTACTCATAGGTTTGATTCTTGAAATATTTCATGTATGTGTCCATGTCCTTGTCGCCGCGTCCCGAAACGGTTACCACAACGAGGTCGTCTTTTTTGAAGCCGATTTTTTCGAGTGTGGCAAGCGCGTGCGATGACTCCAAAGCGGGTATTATGCCTTCTATGCGTGTGAGCAGCTGTGCCGCTTTCAAAGCTTCATCGTCGTTGATGGCAATAACCTTTGCCCTGCGCACCCTTGCCAGGTTTGCGTGCATGGGTCCCACACCGGGATAGTCGAGCCCCGCCGATATGCTGTAAGGCTCGGTTATCTGACCGTCTTCGTTCTGCATCACGAGCGAGTATGAGCCGTGCAGCACCCCGGGGCGCCCGAGTGCCATTGTTGCTGCCGAGTAGTGCGTGTCGATGCCTTTTCCTCCGGCTTCGGCAAGAATTATTTTCACGTTCTCGTCGTCAAGGTAGTTGTATATTGTTCCGGCTGCGTTGCTGCCGCCGCCCACACAGGCTATCAGGTAGTCGGGGTTGCTCTTGCCGGTGTGCTGCGCCAGCTGGTATTTTATTTCCGCGCTTATTACCGATTGCAGCCGCGCAACCATGTCGGGGTAGGGGTGCGGTCCAACGGTTGAGCCTATCACATAGTGCGTGTCCCCGGGGTGGCAGCACCAGTCGCGTATGGCCTCGTTCGTGGCGTCTTTGAGTGTTTTGTTGCCGCTCGTAACTGGCACAACGGTTGCTCCGAGCATTTTCATTTTTTCCACGTTGAGTTGTTGGCGTTTCACATCGGTTTCGCCCATATACACCGTACACGGAATGTTGCGCAAGGCGCACACCGTTGCCGTGGCCACGCCGTGCTGCCCGGCTCCGGTTTCTGCAACAATGCGTTTCTTGCCCATTCTTTCGGCGAGCAACACCTGCCCTATGGCGTTGTTTATTTTGTGCGCCCCCGTGTGGTTGAGGTCCTCGCGTTTAAGGTAGATTGTGCACCCGTACTTGTCGCTCAGGCGTTTCGCGAAGTAGAGTGGCGAGGGTCGTCCGGCGTAGTCGCGCAGCAGGTTCATGTACTCTTTCTGAAAGTCCTCGCTTTCGATTATGCCGAGGTAGTTGCGGCGCAGCTCCTCGACGCATCCGTGAAGTATCTCCGGAACGTATGCCCCGCCGTATATGCCGTAGTAGCCGCGTTCGTCCACTGAAAATTTCCCCATGTCTTTATTGTTTGTTGCTTTGTTATTGTATATATACGATTTGAGGCCCGCTGCAAGTGCAACGAGCCTCATTATATTTGTGTTGTTTATGTTCTGATTGTTACATACGAGCTTCTACACTTGCGAATTTGTCATCCCCAAGCGCCACCACCAAAAATTGTTGACCATACTGAATTGTGCCATGTCCTTTGATTTGCTCTATGCAATGTCAAAAGTACGCATTTTGTGCTTGCCGCCAAACTTTTTGCCGGAAAAACAGCCCTGTTTGCGGCGAAAAAACATTTTTACTCCCCCAAACGGCATCCGCAATGTGCAGAACCACGGAAACTACATCGGACATAGGAAAAACTACATAGGACGTAGGAAAAATTATATCAGACATAATTCAAACTACATCAGACATAATTTCCGCAGTTGCAAACCTCAGAGTGATAAGAAGATACAAAGAGTGTCTGAAATGGCGCAAGTTGCAGAAAACCGGCGTTTACCGATATCCTAATCATATCGGGCGTTGTTTTTGGCTGCCGGCGCGCGTGCGGGTGTCAAAATGTCAGTTTCGGAGTTTGGCAAACTGTTTGATATTTTTGGAGTAAAATAAAAAATAATACGAAACGATAAGATAAAAGATATGGACTTCGAAAAATTTACAATCAAAGCTCAAGAGGCAATCAACAATGCCATCGATAGTGCGCGGCGACATGGTCAGCAGGCCATAGAGACGGTGCACCTGTTGGCAGGAGTGCTGAAATCGGGCGAAAACGTAACCAATTACGTTTTCAACAAGCTCGGAGTGAGGCCGGAAGGCGTAGCCGAGAGTGTGGAGGCTGAGATTTCCCACTTGCCGCGCGTTACGGGCGGCGAGCCCTATCTTAGTTCCGAAGCCAATAGTGTGCTGCTAAAGGCCGAAGATATGGCAAACCGCAACGGCGATGAGTTTGTGGGCATAGAAACCATACTCGAGGCCATTGTCGAGAGTACTGGCAGTGCGGCTCAAATTCTTAAAGACGCGGGAGTGAATGACGCAAACCTAAAGGCTGCGGTTAACGAACTTCGCGGCGGAAGGAAAGTAAACTCAAAATCGAGCGAGGACACTTACCAGTCGCTGTCTAAATACGCCCGCAACCTTGTTGAGGCTGCCCGTCAGGGAAAACTCGACCCCGTTATAGGACGCGATGAAGAAATAAGGAGGGTGTTGCAAATACTTTCGCGGCGCACCAAAAACAACCCTATACTTATCGGTGAGCCGGGTACCGGTAAAACCGCAATAGTAGAGGGACTTGCCGAGAGGATAATGCGTGGCGATGTGCCCGAAAACCTCAAGGATAAGGAAGTGTATTCGCTTGACATGGGTGCGCTCGTTGCCGGTGCAAAATACAAAGGCGAGTTTGAGGAACGGCTTAAATCCGTTATAAACGAAGTTACCCATTCCGACGGTCGCATAATATTGTTCATAGACGAAATACACACGCTTGTGGGCGCCGGAAAAGGCGATGGCGCAATGGATGCCGCCAACATACTGAAACCGGCTCTTGCGCGTGGTGAACTAAGGAGCATTGGCGCAACCACCCTTGACGAGTATCAAAAGTATTTCGAAAAGGACAAGGCTCTTGAACGCCGTTTCCAAACGGTGATGGTTGACGAGCCGAGCGTAGAGGATTCCATTTCCATTCTGCGAGGCATAAAGGAGAAATACGAGAACCACCATCATGTGCGTATTCAAGACGATGCCGTTATTGCCGCAGTAAAACTGTCAGACCGCTATATTTCCGACCGTTTCCTGCCCGATAAGGCCATAGACCTTATGGACGAGGCTGCCGCCAAGTTGCGCATCGAGCGCGACTCGATGCCCGAGGAACTTGATGAGCTAACAAGAAAGGAGAAGCAGCTTGAGATAGAGCGCGAGGCCATAAAGCGCGAGCAGAACGATGCAAAACTTTCGCAGCTCAACAAGGAAATAGCCGAAATAAAGGAGAAAGCAGCCGACTATCGCTCAAAATGGAACGCTGAAAAAGAGGTTATAGCCAAAATTCAGAGCAACAAATCGATGATAGAGCAGTTGAAGTTCGAGGCCGACAAGGCCGAACGCAACGGCGACTATGGCAAGGTGGCAGAAATTCGCTACGGCAAGATTAAGGCTCTGAACGACGAGAACGAAAAACTGCACGAGGACTTGAAAAAACGCCAGGGCGGGGCGGCAATAATAAAGGAGGAGGTAACTCCCGATGACATTGCCGATGTTGTGAGCCGCTGGACGGGAATACCCGTGAGTCGTATGCTGCAAAGCGAGCGCGACAAGCTTTTGCATCTCGAAGAGGAGCTTCATAAGAGAGTTATTGGGCAAGACGAGGCAATAACAGCCGTTGCCGATGCCGTCAGACGTTCGCGCGCCGGGCTGCAAGACCCGCGCCGTCCTATAGGCTCGTTCATATTCCTCGGCACAACAGGTGTGGGTAAAACCGAGCTTGCAAAGGCTCTTGCCGAATACCTGTTCAACGATGAGAACATGATGACTCGTATAGACATGAGCGAGTATCAGGAAAAGTTCAGTGTTTCACGCCTTGTGGGTGCGCCTCCGGGATACGTCGGATACGATGAGGGCGGTCAGCTTACCGAGGCTGTAAGGCGCAAACCTTATTCCGTGGTGCTGTTCGATGAAATCGAAAAGGCTCATCCCGATGTGTTCAACATCCTTCTTCAAGTGCTCGATGATGGAAGGCTTACCGACAACAAAGGTCGTGTGGTGAATTTCAAGAACACCATTATAATAATGACCTCAAACCTCGGAAGCCAGTACATACAAAGCAAATTCGATGCACTTAAAAACGACAGCGGAGCGGAATACGAGAAAACTGTTGAGGATACTAAGACTCATGTGTTGGAAATGCTTAAGAAAACCATCCGCCCGGAGTTCCTCAACCGAATAGACGAGATTATAATGTTCCGTCCTTTGAAGAAGGATCAGATAAGGCAGATTGTGAACCTACAGATTGCCGGCATAAAAAAATTGTTGGCATCCCAGGAAGTGAAACTCGAAGTTACCGAAAACGCCGTACAGCTTATAGCAGACGAGGGTTACGACCCGGAGTTCGGTGCACGTCCGGTGAAGAGGGCACTGCAAAGAATGCTGCTTAACGATTTGAGCAAAAAACTTATTGCCGGCGAGGTGGATCGCACGAAACCCATCATAGTCGATGCAAAAGACGGAAAACTAATATTCAGCAATAGGGGCTGACAAAATTCCTATCCCGCTGAAAAAGGCAAAAGCCGGACATCTTAATGCAAGGTGTCCGGCTTTTTTTGCGTTGTGGCTTGGCTTACAAATCCAAATCGATCTTCGCGCCCGCCATTGCCCAGCATCGCGGCTGAACTATGCTGCCGAAGTCGCGGTATTTGCGAGCCGTAAGGTTGTCGGCGGTGGCAAATATCTCGTAGTGCGGCTGCTTCCAGCTAAGTTTCAAGTTGAGCAGCGCATACGAGGGATATTCCTTCAGTGTTCCCTCATTCTGTACGCCGGAATAGCTTATGTATGTACCCTCGCGCTTTTGCCAGCGCATCGACCAGGAGGCCGTGAGCCGGGAAACGATTTTGTGGTCGAGAGTAGCCACAAACTTGTGGCGCAAATACTCCATGGCATAGTTTGAACGGTAAACGCCTTTCCCGTCTTTCTTGTTCTGGTGTATGTATGCGTATGCCAGCGAAACGCGCCCTATGGGGAAGTCTGCATTCAGAAGATTGCGAAAATCTGCGGCGGCGTTGGCGGAAAAACCGCAGTTGTCGAGCTTGAAGTTTGCCGAGTGGTAAATGTCGTCTGCCGAATACATAACCCAATCTATCATGTCGGTGCCGCGGTTGAAGTATCCTTGTAGCGAGGCTTCAGCCCAGACGTTGCGCCATTCCGCGCCGATTTTGGCCGAGCTTACCTTTTCGGGCCTGAGTCCCACGTTGCCTTCCTGTGTAGGGCTTTTATAGTAAAGGTCTGTGAATGTGGGCAGCCTCATTGCCTTGTTCCATGATGCGAAAAGCCGGAAACCGCCTCCGGGGCGGCAGCTTATATCAATGCCGGGGTACAGTCGGAATTTTTCGTCAACTGCCGTGTTGCGGTTTACAAGCATTCCTGCGGAGAAGGTGAACGCTCCGGCAACCACGCTGTGTTCCACAAAATAGTTAATGTCTGTGCGGTGGTCGCTGTGGGTGTAGAAATTGCCTTTGTGGCCGTTCACCTGCACATATCTTGCAGAGTCGAGCGGGCGACCGAGGTTTGTCGATATTATGTTCTCGCTGCGCAGTTCCGCGCCAATTGCCGTGCGCCCCAAAAGCCATTCGGTCCATGCGTTTGCTGAGATTGAGAAAACATCGTTGCGGTGGAAATTCTCGCCACGCGCCGAGCGATGTATGAGCTCAAAGTGATCGGTTGACCTTATCCATGAAAATTGCGGGGAAAGGTGTATTTTTCCCCTTGTCTCGGCTTTGGCTGAGGCTATGATGCGTGTGTTCGACTCCCATTGGTTGGGATATGCCGCGCTGTAGAAAGTGTTTGCGCCGTATTCCTTTGCCACGAGCCCTGCCTGCCACGTTGCATCCGCGTCCTTGCCCTTGTATGTTCCGCTATAGAACGCATTGCCAAGATTGAACGCGCTGTTTTCCGTTCCGCCGTCGCTCCGCGTGAAGTTCCCGCTAACGAAATGCGTAAATTCGCCGGTTTTCACCCCTGCGTTTGCCCCTGCACCCACTGTGCCGAACGAGCCGGCTGCCAAATTGGCTCTGAGCGAGTTCTTAACAACTTTACGGGTAACCACATTTATTGCGCCGCTGAAAGCCTGGCTTCCGAACAGCCTTCCCGCCGCCCCCTCGAGGATTTCTATCCTTTCTATTTCATCGGGAGATACCGAGAAATCGGAAACAAGGTGTCCCGTTTGCGGGTTGTTCACCGATACGCCGTTCAGCAGCACGGTTATTTGGTCAAAAGAGCCTCCGTTGATGCTTATGTCCGACTGTACACCAAAACCGCCGCGCTGTCGGACATCCACGCCCACGGTTAGTTTAAGAAGATCGTTGACAGACGTCGCCCCCGCACGCTCAATCTGCTCGCGGGTTATGACGCTTACAACGCGTGCTGCCTTGTCGGCAGCGATTTTGGCACGACTCGCCGTTACGGTTGCCTCGCTAAGACTCTGCTCTGCAATGGTGTCGCCGTCAAATCCCCTCTCGGGGTTAAGGGCGAGCACACTTTGCGTTGCACCGAGCGTGGCAACGCTCAGCACGCCTATCCTCACTTCGCGGTGAAGGCAGGTGAGCAAAGCGTAGTTCTTGCGCGAGAAGCGTTTGAACGTTCCGGGCTGTGCCTGTTTGAATGGTTGTTTGAACATAACGAATATTGTAAAACGTCTTTGTGTATGCCAAATGTTGCATTTCAAAGCGTTTTTATGATGTTTTGCACTGAAATGCGCGACAAAATTACTAAAATATGTCAAGGCAGAGTATTTTTGCAGCGACATAAAGCGTTTTTGACGATGAAAGTTATAAACCGTATAATTGGTTTCCTTAAAATGTGGCTGCTTCCCACGGCCATGGTGTCGGGTACCGTTCTTTATCTCATGTTCGCAAACATAGGGGCTTTGGCTCCATTTAGGCATTCCGCCCTTAAGCTCGTTGAGGCGTTGATGCCCGTTGCGGTGTTTGCCACGCTTTTTTTTACATTTTGCAAAATGAATGTGCGCGACATGAAGCCCCGCCCATGGCATGCGGCAACGCTCTTGCTGCAAACGCTGCTATGTTTGGGCTGCGCGTTCATAATCATTAAATTCATGAAACCCTATTCGTTTCCTGAACTCGTTGCCGAAGGCGTGCTGGCGTGCCTTTTGAGTCCCACGGCAACCGCCGCCGCCGTTGTTACGGGAAAGCTGGGCGGGAGCGCGGCGTCGCTTACAACATATACGCTTGAGAGCAACCTGCTGTCTGCGCTGCTTGTGCCGCTGATATGCCCGCTAATCCACCCCATGCCGGGAATACACGTTGTGGAGGCGTTCTCGGTGGTGTTGCTCAGGGTTTCACAGTTGCTTGTGCTGCCGTTTGTTCTCGCGCAATTCGTTAAATACGTCATTCCTCCGTTGCACAGAAAAATCACATCGCTAAAAAACGCGGCTTTCTATACGTGGGGCATAACACTTGTTATGGTTACCGGCATGACAATGCGCGTGGTGTTTGCCCATCTCGACAGGATGATGCTTGTGGCGGGACTCGTGATTGCGGCGTTGGCGGTATGTGTGTTCAAGTTTGCCACCGGCAAGTTTATTGGCGGGTTCAGAAGCCGCGAGGACCGCATAAGCGCGGGGCAGGCGTTCGGGCAGAAAAACACTACTTTTACCATTTGGATGGCACTAACATACCTGTCTCCGATATCTGCCGTTGCCCCGGGGAGCTACGTTATATGGCAGAACATAATAAACTCGTGGCAGCTTTGGCGGCATGACAAATGCCAAAATGCAGGTGCAAAGAACGAACAGGCGGCAGACGGGAAATAATTACCCGTTTTCGTAAAAAGATAAAGTATTGATTTTTACGAATTTGTGTCAAAACCAATGTCCTTTGTAGCGGTTTGCTTTTCAAGCACTTACAAAGGCAAAAAAAAGGTCTGATGTGGTTTTTCCTATGTCTGATGTAGTTTTTCCTACATAGGACATGGTTTTTTTGTTTCCGATATGGTTTTTCGCGTGTTGGTTTGTGGCGGGTTTGTTTTGCCTTGCGGGCATGTTTTGCGCGTATGCCGAACTTTAATGTTAATGCCGGAATAACCGGTAACTTTTGAAAGAAATTCGCAGGAATTTGCCGACAGCCCGGCTTTTGCGAACATAAAACAATGGTCGGACTATATTATTAATACTTCTGTTTTATTATGATAAAACAAGAATGCGGATAAATATTGCTGCAATATGTTATTTCCAAGAGTTAATATGGCAAATGTTGCAAAAAATTAAGGATAGCATGGATGTATTGGGTTTTTCCCATAAGTAATTGCGCGAAGTGAAAGATTAATATTATCTTTGCAATGGAATACTGTTTTATTATAAAAAACAGCACTGACGAGATAGAGAAAAAGACCGCCGAAAGTGAAAAATGCAACACATTAAATGATATTTGAATTGTAAACATTTAATCACCCGGGCAGGGATGACAAACACTCTAAAAGTGCGAATCTATGGACAACGTTATTGCGGAGCGGGCATCGTTATCACGGTTGATGGCAGCCTACAGTAACATAAAGTAGTTGAGAGGCTTTGAAGCAGGATTGCGCGGTTTCTCTTTCTACAGCCGACGAAATACAGCGTTCCCGTACATCGGGGAACAAGGAATTTCCAAAGGGCGCAAAAGTTTCTGAACCAAAAAAGGTTTTTGGTTCAGAGGTGGGGGTTTGTACAGAAGTGAACGCCGCAAAACAAGCTAAGGGCGCAAAGAAAGAAATCCCGGTCTCTTCCAATAATGTTGTAAAAGATTGTGTAAACCCCGGAAAAAACTCCGGGCATTCCGAAAAACGCAACCCTTTATCATGGTGCTATCTTTTCATACACCACACAAAGGTTAAGTCGGTTGAGGCGCAACTCAAAAAAGACGGTCTGACCTACTTTGTTCATAAAACCATAAGGTATGTTCCCCGCCATAAAAGCGGCGGCGGAGTGCGTGGGGTTGAGAAACCCACCGTGAGCGGACTTGTTTTCATGCAGGGTTCTCCCCGGGAAATCCAGAGCTACCTTGATGAAAACTTTCCATCTCACAGGCTGTGCCGTAATTGCAGCACGGGCAGGGTTGCAACCATTCCCTGCAATCAGATGGAGACTTTCATGCGTGTGGCAGAAAGCGACCCCGACCGTCTTCGCTTTCTGCTTCGCCCGTTTGTTTACTATTCAAAGAACCGCACGCTTTTGCGCATCGTAACCGGCGATTATGCCGGTCTTGAAGGCTATGTTATCCGCATATCGCGCGACCGCAGGCTCGTAATGGACGTTGGCGGCATGGCGGTGGCGGTGTCGGGCATTCATGCGGAGCGTTTCGAGGAAGTAAACAAGAACGAGGGC
>DJQA01000014.1:27402-69793 GCA_002437495.1 Prevotellaceae bacterium UBA6398 | reverse complement strand
GTGGCGGCGCAAGTGGAGAACATAGACATACTTCGTTTGCAGACGCTAAGAGATGTTGACGATGGAAAGCTGGAGCTGAAAGATGCTTTCGACACCTTTTATTTTATGATAGAGGAGATAGGCTATTATTACGCACCTTTCGCAGACCGGTTCAAGGATGATTTGAAACCCATCTTTGAGGCAGGGGCAAGGGTTATGGCTGAGATGGAAAATACCATCGCGAAATTCAGAGACGGCAAGGATAATGAACTATGCAATCGTTGCGAGACTGAGCTTGAAGCGTTGCAAAACAGCTACGGCTATTTGTTTGAATAGTCTCTCGCATAGGCTGAGACTTTTAGGATTATGGAAACAGATTTCTTTACTTACAGCCGTCAATTGGCAGCCATAGACAATGAGGTCGGCAGTTTCGAAGTGGCACATAGCCGTGTGGCGACAGTGCGCCGTTTGCAGAAATTTATAGGAAAAGACGAGATGCCATTTAGTATGGTTACTCCCGATTTTGTTCTGCAATTTGAGAAAAGGCTTACCAATGAGGGACTCAAAGAATCTACGGTTCGTTTTTATTTGAACCAGGTAAGGGCCATCTATAATCAGGCAGCCAAGGATGGAATAGTTCCTCCGATTCATCTGCTTAAAGGCGTAAAGTCAACCATACCTGTTAGGAAGAGTCGTGAATTGCTTGCCGAGAATGAGCTGAAGCGAATGCGTTACGCCGAATTATCCGACTCAAAACCATTGAACTTCGCCAGAGACATGTTCTTCTTCAGCATCTACGGACGCGGCATAAGTTTTAACGACATAGCACATATAAAGAAAAACGATGTAGGCAGGTTCACGCTAACCTATACCTCACAAACCATAAACTCGCCGCGAATAACAGTGCGGTGGGAACCTGCCATGCAGGAGATAGCCGACCGCTATCCGTCAAACACGGTATATCTGTTTCCGTTCATTAAATCAGAGGACAAAGAAGAGGCCAACCGCGAAATGAACAGAGTACGCGAGAACATTCAGCACGCTTTCAGACGCATAGCCACCCGGTGCAGTCTTTCCGTGGTTCCCACAATGTATATGACCAAAGAAATATATCTGCGTGCTATAGAAAATGTCAGCGTGAGCAAAATTATATAATCCGAAAACAAAACCAAAAAGATATGCGTGATTTCAAAGACATTAAAGTCGTAGTGGCAGGAACAGGCTACGTGGGACTGAGTATAGCTACATTGCTATCACAACATCATCATGTAACAGCAGTAGATGTAATTCCTGAAAAGGTGGAGAAACTGAACAACAGAATTTCACCCATACAGGATGATTATATAGAAAAGTATTTGGCTGAAAAGCCATTGAACCTTGTAGCCACTCTTGACGGCAAAACGGCTTACGCAGATGCCGACTTTGTGGTTATAGCCGCCCCGACCAACTACGACCCTGTGAAGAACTACTTCGACACGTCGCACGTTGAAGAGGTGATAGACTTGGTATTGGAGGTTAATCCCGATGCCGTTATGGTAATAAAGAGCACCATCCCCGTGGGGTACACACGCAGTCTCTATTTGAAGTATGCACAGAAAGGAGTTAAGAAGTTCAATCTTCTTTTTTCTCCTGAATTCCTTCGCGAGAGCAAGGCCTTGTACGATAATCTTTATCCCAGCCGCATCATCGTGGGTTATCCCAAGATGATCAATCTCCCCGGACACGAGGCGGAGAATAAGGCAATCGAGTCTGTAACAGATGTGGAAATGCTAAAAGAAGCCGCCAAGACATTTGCAGCACTTTTGCAGGAAGGTGCCATTAAGGAAAACATCGACACCCTCTTTATGGGCATGAAGGAGGCAGAGGCCGTTAAACTCTTCGCAAACACATACCTTGCCCTGCGCGTAAGCTACTTCAACGAACTTGATACCTATGCCGAGGTAAAAGGACTTGACTCAAAAGCCATAATCGAGGGCGTGGGCCTCGACCCGCGTATCGGCACGCATTATAATAACCCCTCATTCGGCTATGGCGGCTATTGCTTGCCAAAGGACACCAAGCAACTTTTGGCAAACTACCAGGATGTTCCGCAGAACATGATGTCGGCCATAGTAGAGTCAAACCGCACGCGCAAGGACTACATAGCCGATGCCGTGCTGCGCAAGGCCGGTTATTACACAGAAAACGGGCAGTGGGACGCAAGCAAAGAACACGCTTGTGTAATAGGAGTGTATCGCCTGACGATGAAGTCCAACTCCGATAATTTCCGTCAGAGCGCAATCCAAGGCATAATGAAACGCATCAAAGCAAAGGGTGCAGAGGTTATCATCTACGAACCCACGCTTGAAGACGGCACAACATTCTTTGGCAGCAAGGTGGTTAACGACATGGCCAAGTTCAAGGCAGAAAGCCACGCCATCATCGCCAACCGCTACGACTCCTGCCTTGACGATGTTAAGGACAAGGTATATACACGAGACATTTTCAGGAGAGATTAAGCCATGGTGGAATATAATGTAAACCTTGAAGGCAAGACTGTTCTTGTAACAGGTGCTGCAGGTTTTATCGGCAGCAACCTGGTTAAGCGTCTTTTCCATGATGTAAAGGATATAAAAGTAATCGGCATTGACTCAATTACCGATTACTATGATGTCAACATCAAGTATGAGCGGCTGAAAGAGATAGAAACGATAGCCGAAGAATTAGTTCATGGTAATTCGTGTTCTAAAGAAGATGTATGGCGGTTTGTCCATGCTTCTATTGCGGATAAGGAAGCTGTAGAAAAAATCTTTACCGAAAGCAACATAGCAGTTGTTGTAAACCTTGCAGCTCAGGCCGGTGTACGATACAGCATTACCAATCCAGATGCTTATATCCGGAGCAACCTTATTGGTTTCTACAACATCCTTGAAGCTTGTCGTCATCACGAAGTAGAGCATCTTGTATATGCCTCTTCATCTTCTGTATATGGCAGCAACAAGAAAGTTCCATATTCTACAGACGATAAGGTAGACAACCCCGTATCTCTTTATGCAGCCACCAAGAAGAGCAACGAGTTGATGGCGCACGCGTATAGCAAACTTTACAACATACCTTCTACAGGTTTGCGCTTCTTCACAGTCTATGGTCCTGCCGGTCGTCCCGACATGGCATATTTTGGCTTTACCAACAAGTTAGTGAAAGGCGAGACAATCAAGATATTCAATTATGGCAACTGCAAGCGCGACTTTACTTTTGTTGATGACATCGTAGAAGGCGTTGTCCGCGTAATGCAGCACGCACCGGAAAGGCGGAACGGCGAGGACGGTTTGCCTATTCCACCTTATAAAATATACAACATAGGCAACAACCATCCCGAAAACCTCCTTGACTTCGTAACCATCCTACAAGAAGAACTTGTTCGTGCAGGAGTGTTGCCTAAAGACTATGACTTTGACGCCCACAAGGAACTTGTACCAATGCAGCCGGGCGACGTGCCGGTGACCTATGCCGACACCACACCATTGGAGCACGACTTCTGGTTCAAGCCCAACACAAGCTTAAGGGAAGGGTTGAGAAAGTTTGCGGAGTGGTATGCAAAGTATTATTTCGTAAAATAAATACTATATTATGAGTAACACCAATACTTCTATTTTTTTTCGATGCTGTTGAACGATTTAGGTATATAACCCCATGCAAATGTCCTATAGCTGTCATGAACAAAATTGCAAAAGATCGAGGGCGTGCAGAATTTTTAGCAGGTCAAGTAATAAATGGTGTTATTGTTGATTTAGTTGTGAATATTATAGCACCCCAAAATAAAAGAACTAAAGTTATAAATATAAATGGTGATGAATACCCAGATAATCGAATTAATCCAATTTATTGTGAGTTGATGGATATTCTTACAAAAGAAAAATTCTCAGATTTACCAATTGATCGTGCCGAAAAGATTGTGGGTTATTTGGTGCAGAAATCTGCAATGATAATAGATGATCAAGGATAATTGTATTAATCAAAATCATTACTTCCATATCAACTTATTCGGTTATAGTATTTTGTAAAAATTCACTCGTATGAAAACAATAATGTTAGTTTTCGGAACTCGCCCAGAAGCAATCAAAATGTGCCCATTGGTAAAGGAGTTCCAGAAACATCCTAATGAATTCAAAACAATTGTGTGTGTGACAGGTCAGCATAGAGAAATGCTTGACCAAGTATTGACAATCTTTGATGTGAAGCCCGACTTCGACCTTAACATTATGAAACAAGGACAAGACCTTACTGATGTTACGGCTCGTGTGCTTATTGGTATGCGTGATGTGTTTAAGGAATGTAAGCCAGACGTGGTGCTTGTGCATGGCGATACCACTACGTCAACAGCTGCAGCTCTTGCCGCTTTCTATCAGCAAATACCTGTAGGTCATGTAGAAGCTGGACTTCGCACACATAATATATACTCTCCATGGCCAGAAGAAATGAACCGTCAGATTACTGGTCGTATTGCCACTTATAACTTCTCGCCGACGCCATTGTCAGAGAAGAACTTGGTTGAGGAAAAGGCTCATGGCAATATCTATATCACTGGTAATACAGTGATTGACGCGCTCCATATAGTTGTGGATAAGTTGAAAAATGACAAGGTACTGGCTGCGGAACAAGCCAAGATACTTGCCAATGCTGGTTATGACATTTCAAGGCTTGAATATGGAAAGAAACTAGTGCTCATAACTGGTCATCGTCGCGAGAACTTTGGTGAGGGTTTTATCCATATGGTAACAGCCATACGTGACTTGAGAAATAAATACCCGAATGTAGACTTTGTTTATCCTATGCACTTGAATCCAAATGTTCGCAAACCTATCCATGAGGTGTTTGGCGATGATTTGAGCAATCTCGACAATATGTTCTTCATTGAACCGCTGCAATATCTTGAATTTGTGTATTTGATGGAGAAATCAACAATAGTGCTTACTGACTCAGGAGGCATTCAAGAGGAGGCTCCAGGTCTTGGCAAGCCTGTACTTGTGATGCGCGACACTACAGAACGCCCAGAGGCATTGGCTAGTGGAACCGTCCATCTTGTAGGTGCTGACTACGATAAGATTGTGAATGAGGTAAGCATATTGCTTGAAAATGCTGAAGCATATAATAAAATGTCTAAAGCTGTCAATCCTTATGGCGATGGAAAAGCATGTAACCGTATTGTACGTATTCTTAGTGGTGAGTCTGTTCAGGAATATAATGTTCAATAAACGTAAAAACAATGAAAGGCATAGTATTAGCAGGTGGTAGCGGTACACGCTTGTATCCCATTACCAAAGGCATCAGCAAGCAGCTTATGCCTATTTATGACAAACCAATGGTGTATTATCCCATCAGTGTGCTGATGCTTGCCGGCATTCGTGATATACTGATAATATCAACACCGTATGATTTACCCGGCTTTAAACGGCTGCTTGGGGACGGTTCGGACTATGGAGTACGCTTTACGTATGCAGAACAACCGACACCGGATGGATTAGCACAAGCCTTTACAATAGGAAAGAACTTTATAGGGAATGATAGTGTCTGCCTTGTACTTGGCGACAATATCTTCCAAGGAAATGGTTTTACAGCAAAGCTAAAGGACGCAGTACGTGCTGCTGAAGAAGAAAAGAAAGCTACTGTTTTCGGTTATTGGGTTAATGATCCGGAGCGATATGGGGTGGCTGAATTTGACAAAGATGGTAACTGCCTCTCCATAGAAGAGAAACCAGTAAATCCAAAGAGTAATTATGCCGTGGTTGGATTGTATTTCTATCCCAACAAGGTGGTGGATGTGGCAGCAAACATAAAGCCATCGGCGCGTGGAGAGTATGAGATAACCACGGTCAACCAAGAGTTTTTGAAGGAGGGAGAATTGAAGGTGCAGACTCTCGGCCGTGGTTTTGCATGGCTTGATACAGGAACTCATGATTCTCTCTCGGAAGCTTCTACATATATAGAGGTGCTGGAGAAGCGCCAAGGTCTAAAGGTGGCATGTTTGGAAGACATTGCCTACCGCCAAGGGTGGATTGACGAGGAACGTATGCGCGAGTTGGCAAAGCCGATGCTGAAAAATCAATATGGGCAGTATTTGTTGAATGTTATTGATGAGGTGAAGCAGAAAGAGGGCGAGTTAAAAATAAAAGGGAAAAGCAGATGAATATATTAGTAACAGGCGCAAACGGACAGCTTGGCAACGAGATGCGTATCATAGCTAAGAATAGTTCAGACAATTATATATTTACGGATGTTAGCCAAGTGGAGGGTGTAGAGACTGTCTACCTTGATATTACAGATTTGGATGCAGTCAGAGCGATAGTTGCAGCCAATAAAGTTGAAGTCATTGTCAACTGTGCTGCATGGACAAACGTGGATGCTTGCGAGACAGACAAAAAAAAGGCTGTCATTGCAGAACGACTTAATGCAGATGCCCCTGAAAATCTTGCCAAGTCAATGAAAGAAGTGAATGGTCTGTTGGTTCAGATTTCCACGGACTATGTGTTTGGCAAGGAGCCTTACAACACTCCATGCAAGGAAGACCAAAAGGGAACCCCAACAGGCGTGTATGGCACAACAAAACTGCATGGCGAACAAAAGGTAATGGCAACCGGTGTGAAGTATGTCATTATCCGCACGGCATGGCTTTATAGTGAGTTTGGCAAGAATTTTTGCAAGACAATGCTCAACCTGACAGCCATCAAACCTGTATTGAAAGTTGTGTTTGACCAGTGTGGCACTCCTACTTATGCTTACGACCTTGCAAAAGCAATAGAGAAAATAATCGAAGACTATAAGATAGAATCCGCTTCTTCGGAATTTTCAAAGACAGGCATATACCATTTCTCAAATGAGGGCGTTTGCTCATGGTTCGATTTCACCAAAATGATAGCAGAGTACAGCGGACATAAAGATTGTGAGATAAATCCTTGCTACAGCACCGATTATCCAAGTCCGGTAAAACGTCCTGCATATTCTGTGCTTGACAAGAGCAAAATAAAGGAAACGTTCGGAGTGAAAGTGCCTTATTGGACGGAATCTCTGAAGAAATGTATCAGCAACATACATAATAAAGCGTAGATGAAAGTAATAAATACAGCAATAGATGGAGTGGTAATCATTGAGCCGAAGGTGTTTAATGATGCGCGTGGATATTTCTTTGAAGCATTCTCTCAAAGAGAGTTTGAAGAGAAAGTTCGCAAGATAAACTTTGTGCAAGACAATGAGAGTATGTCGAGTTATGGCGTGATGCGAGGCTTGCACTTTCAGCGTCCCCCATTTACGCAGAGCAAATTAGTGCGTTGTGTAAAAGGCATTGTTCTTGATGTGGCTGTTGACATCCGCAAGGGAAGTCCTACATACGGTCAGCATGTGGCTGTGGAACTTTCAGAAGATAACCACCGCCAGTTCTTCGTGCCAAGAGGTTTCGCACATGGTTTCTCTGTGCTTTCAGAAATGGCTGTATTCCAATACAAGTGCGACAATTTCTATCATCCAGAAGCGGATGGAGGCATAAGTATTCTTGACGGAAGCCTCGGTATAGACTGGAAAATACCGACCGACCATGCCATACTTTCTGAAAAAGATACAAAACACGCCTTGCTGAAAGATTTCGACAGCCCTTTTTCTATAGACATGAATCTATATCCGGAATTTTAACATTAATGTTCAAAAGAAATTTCCTATGACACAATATAAGCGTACAATCGTAATAACAGGAGGCGCAGGCTTTATAGGCTCGCATGTAGTACGTCTTTTCGTAAACAAATATCCAGAGTATAAAATCATCAACCTCGACAAGTTGACTTATGCCGGCAATCTCGCCAACTTAAAGGACATAGAAAACAAGTCGAACTATGAGTTTGTGAAGATGGATATTTGCGACTTTGATGCTTTTTATAAACTTATACAAGACGAGCACGTTGATGGCATCATCCACCTTGCAGCCGAGAGTCATGTAGACCGCAGCATCAAAGACCCATTCACATTTGCCCGTACCAACGTTATGGGTACATTGACTCTGCTCCAAGCTGCCAAGCTCTATTGGGAGTCGTTGCCAGATAAATATGAGGGCAAGCGTTTCTACCATATCTCTACAGATGAGGTTTATGGAGCTTTACAGATGACTCACCCAGAAGGAATAAAGCCTCCTTTCACTACAAAGGCAAGTTCAGAGGAGCATCACCTTGCATATGGTGAAGATTTCTTCCATGAGACAACCAGGTACAATCCTCATTCTCCTTATTCAGCATCCAAGGCAAGCTCCGACCACTTTGTACGTGCATTCCATGATACTTACGGAATGCCTACAATCGTAACCAACTGCTCCAATAACTATGGCCCTTATCAGTTCCCTGAGAAATTGATACCGCTTTTCATCAACAATATCCGTCACCGCAAGCCACTGCCTGTTTATGGTAAGGGCGAGAATGTGCGCGACTGGCTGTATGTGGAAGACCATGCCCGCGCCATTGACCTTATATTCCATAAGGGCAAGATTGCCGAGACCTATAATATTGGTGGCTTCAACGAATGGAAGAATATCGACATTATAAAGACCGTTATCAAGACCGTTGACCGCATGCTCGGCAGAGCTGAAGGTGAAGACCTCAATCTTATTACTTATGTGAAAGATCGGCTCGGTCATGATGCCCGCTATGCTATTGATTCAACCAAACTTCAGAAAGAACTTGGCTGGGAGCCATCGTTGCAGTTTGAGGAAGGCATTGAGAAAACCGTGAAGTGGTATCTTGACAATGAGGAATGGCTGGAGAATGTGACTTCCGGAGATTATCATAAGTATTATGAGAAGATGTATTTTAACAACTGATATTGTCCTCTTTCAGGTTATGTTAAAATCTTTCTTCTTTCTCATCTTCATAGCAACATTAACCATTGTATTTACAGGTTTTGAAACGACATCGTACAGAAACGAATCGGTACGTTCAATCATAAATTCGGATTCTGTTCTAATAATTTCAAAACAGATTGATTTAAAAGGAAAGGTTTATACGCTTCCCCCAAAAGGAACAGTTTGCTTTATTTCAGGCGGCTGTTTATATAATGGTACTTTAATAGGAAATGAAACAAAACTTCGTTGGAAGAACCATACAGGTATATTTAAGAATGTAATGATTAAAGGTTCTTGGATTGTTGATACCATATCTACAAGAATGTTTAAGAATATTGATAGGCATACACTCTCAAATATTTCTTCGTTGATTTCCGATAAGATACATAATGAGGTGTTTATCTATAAAACTTGTATGATAGCAGTTCCTGATTTCGCATCGTATTTTGTTGTAAAGTCGAATACCAACATTAATTTTTATGCAGACATATATACATTGTCGACAAAATATAACGGAGGGTATGCTATGGAGATACGTGGCAGAGATATAAATATAAATGGGAATGAACATATTTTTACGGGGACACTATTAAAAGATTCACAAAATCGCAAAGAATGGCAACATGGTATCTATATAAATAAAAACAGTAAAAACATAACAATCAAGAACTTAAAACTAAAATATTTTTGGGGAGATGGCATTTATGTTATGGGACAGGATATAATTGTTGACAATGTTGAATGTGCGTATAACGGCAGACAAGGATTATCAATAACAAAAGGCAACAATATATCTATAAAAAATTCATCATTTCACCATACAGGTGCAAAAGCGATATGTTTTGGTAAAGGGCCTGGAGCTGGAATTGATATTGAGCCCAATGAGTCAGATGTTGTGAATAATGTACTAATAGAAAATTGCAGACTATATGATAATTACAGATATCTGCAAGGCTATATAAATGATTTTCAGGCATACAAAGCCAATAAAGCAGATATAGTCATTAGAAAATGTAAAATTGGTGGAGTGTATCTGGGGTCATCCAGTGATATCCGTTTTGAGAATGGTCTTATACAGAAAACTATTTACGGAATAGACTCTAATCTAAAGAACATTACACTTCATAATATAGGAAATCCGAAAATAACTCAAAATTTAAGATTGTCTTTTATAAAAAATAAATGAGTCAAGTGAATAATAACAAAAGGATAGCCAAAAATACGATGTATTTATATGCAAGAATGTTTTTGGTTATGGCGATATCTCTTATAACTGTAAGAGTCTTATTACAAACTCTTGGCGTAGCGGATTATGGAACATATAATGCAGTTGCAGGCTTTGTCTCTTCATTGGTTTTCATTTCAAGTGTTTTGTCTGCAGCTTCACAACGATTTTTTTCCTTTTACATTGGAAAGAATGATAAGGTTCGATTGCAAAAAGCATTTGCAATGATTATACTAACATATTTGATTGTAATTGGAATCATAATAATAGTAGCAGAAACTGTGGGCGTATGGTTCGTCCTTAATAAAATGACCATACCTGCTGGTCGAGAATCAGCCGTAATGTGGGTGTTCCAAATGGCATTACTAACTTGTACCTTTTCTCTTATATCTAATCCATTCCAAGCTCTAATCATTTCTCATGAAGAAATGAACATCTATGCGTCAATTAGTATAATTGAGGTGATATTAAAATTAGGCATAATATTTATATTACCATTGTTTAGCATGGATAAATTAGCCTTGTATGCTGTTTTACATTGCATGGTGTTTGCAGGAATAAGCTTTGCGTATATAATAATTAGCCATAGACGTTATAAAGAAGCTCGATTTACTCTTAATTGGGACAAAGCTATGTTTAAGGATATATTCTCATATTCTTCGTGGTCATTGTTTGGCTCTTTGGCAGGAATGTGTAACACGCAAGGCGTCAATATGCTATTGAATGTTTTCTATGGTCCAATAGCAAATGCTGCTTATGCAATAAGTGCACAGATCAGTGCTGCTGTAAATCAATTTTCATCTAATTTCTATACAGCTGTAAGACCTGCATTGATAAAAAGTTATGCGAGCAAGGATTTCCACTATATGAACAAGTTATTTATGTTAAGCAACAAAGTCGTATTCATATTAATGCTTATACTAATACTTCCCATTTATGTTATAACAGAACCTTTAGTAAAACTTTGGCTTGGCAATGTTGAGCAATACATGGTTGAATTTACTCGTCTGTCGCTTGTTTACACATTTATTTTATGTTTATCAAATCCAATAACGACAATAGTCCAAGCTGCTAATAAAGTCAAATATTATCATGGAATAGTTGATACTTTTACGCTCTTGAGTCTGCCTGTTATTTATTTTTTGTTTAGGGATGGTGTATCACCAATTTATGCGTATATAACAACTATTATTGTTTTTGCATTAGCTCATATTATGCGACTGATGGTATTAAGTAAAACAATTGATTTTTCAATCAGGAGGTATTTTCAAAAATTTATTATTCCGTCATCTTTTGCGATTGTCCTTTCATCGGCGTTCGTTTACCCTTTATCTTATATAAGTTGGAATAACAATTTTTGCGAAATAGTAATCAGCACTTTAATTGCAGTTATGATTGCTGTCGTAACAAGTTCATTATGTGTTTTGAACAATGAAGAACGCCGGATGATATTAGAATTAATAAAAAACAAGATTAAAAAGAAATGATATATTTATTACCGTTAGTTCTGCTTATATATTGTGTTTTACGATACAGTGGAGTTTTGTACAGCATCCGCAACTATAATCTTTGGTTATGTGTCATAGCAATTGTGTTTATTGCGATAGCTGCACTGAGATTTGAAATCGGTGCAGACACGACTTATAGTTATATGCCAAGTTATGAAAAATATCCAAGCATAGACAGGCTGAGCACAACTGATTTTGAAATGACAGACTACCAACCAGGGTGGGTTGTATTCTGCTCTTTATGCAAGTATTTATCACCAAGTTTTTACACATTTCAATTTATTCATGCGTTAATTCTAAATTTGACCATTCTGTTCTTTCTAAAGCGTAATAGCAAGAATGTTTTTGTGGCATTGTTAGTATATTATGTGATGAATTATCTTGAGTATAACACAGAATGTCTTAGAGAGGCGATGGCAGTCTCATGTGCTCTTATTGCTTTTGAATTCTACAAGAATAAAAAATATTTGTTTGTTATCTTGTTTGGCTTTTTGGCATTCAATTTTCATGTCTCTGCTATAGGGGCTCTCTTTATTCCTTTCCTTTTCAAAATTAAGTTTACAAAGAAATCTTTTTTTGTGATTATTATTATTTCACTATTATCTCCCTTTCTCTATCAAATGCTACCAGATCAGACAAAATTCCTTATAGCTTTGACAGGAAGTCAAGAAATTGCAGATTATTATAACAACCAGTTTAGCCAGACATTGAATGCGAATTATTATACAATGCATGTTGTATACTATGTATTTATTCCCATGTCATTGGCATATTATAATATAAAAAATAGTGATGGGAAATATATAGGATTTGCATACGCGTTTTCTATATTACAAATGTTGGCAGTCTTTTCCTATGCTTTTTATCGTTTGTCAAATTATATCGCTCCATTTTATTGGTTAATGATTGCCGATTGTGCAAAAGTTTTTCTTCAAACTAAAGTGCGTGGTGCGCATAGCCTCTCGTTCATTTTCTTTGTATGTATAGGTGTTTATGTGTGTCAAGG
This sequence comes from Prevotellaceae bacterium UBA6398, assembly GCA_002437495.1. Taxonomy (GTDB): domain Bacteria; phylum Bacteroidota; class Bacteroidia; order Bacteroidales; family Bacteroidaceae; genus UBA6398. The sequence goes on along the minus strand of DJQA01000014.1, from coordinate 57,221 downwards.
AAGGCTATTGGGAGCAGATAGTGACTTACGAATAAATACTCAGGGGAAAATATATGAAAGGTATTTCCCCTATAAATCATGGATCGCAGAAGATTAAATATAAAAAATGATAATATGAACAACGTTAAAGTTATTGCATATTACCTTCCTCAATACCATCCTACAAAACGAAACAATGAATGGTGGGGAAAAGGATTTACAGAGTGGACTAACGTAGGGAAAGCAAAAAAACTTTATCCTGGCCATTATCAACCAAAAGTCCCTTCTGAACTTGGTTATTACGATTTGCGTTTGCCTGAAGTGAGAGAAGCACAGGTGGAATTGGCTAAAGAAGCTGGGGTAACAGGTTTTTGTTATTATCATTATTGGTTTGAAGCAGGATTTGAAGAATTAGAAAGACCATTTAAAGAGGTGGTGGAAAGTGGCAAACCTGATTTCCCGTTCTGCCTATGTTGGGCTAATGAATCATGGTATTCTAAGTTTTGGAATAATGATGGAACCGTAGAGAAAAAAATACTTGCTGAGCAGAAATATCTTGGCAAAGAAGACAACGAAAAGCATTTCTATTCATTGCTAAAAGCGTTTAAGGATGAACGCTACATTAAGATTGACGGAAAATTATTGTTTGTTATTTACCAGCCACTTAAATTCAAAAACTTTAAGGAGTTTAAAGAACAATGGAATCAACTTGCAATTGATAACGGATTCAAAGGTTTTTTCTTTGTTGGTCAAACTCTACATAAGGAAAAAATTGACGAAATTAAAAGGTATGGCTTTGACGCAGTAAACCATTGTCACAGATTGGATAATTACTATCAGTACAACAGAACATCTAATTTTATCTTTCGCTGTTTTAATCTTATCAGGAAAATTATAAAAGTTCCGTATATAATTTCTTATAAGAAAGCGATAAAGCATAGTGTTTTCAACGAAGACTACCGTGAAGACGTGTTTCCAACGATGATGCCCAATTGGGATCATACCCCAAGAAGTGGGCGTGGAGGTACTGTCCTGCATAATGCAACTCCCGAATTATTTAAAGTCCATGCAAAGAAAATTCTAAGTACAATACAACAGAAACCACAAAGTAAGCGTATCGTGTTTTTGAAGTCTTGGAATGAATGGGGAGAAGGCAACTATATGGAACCAGACTTGAAATATGGGAAAGGGTTTATTTGTGCATTAAAGGAAACTATAGAGGAAATAAATAACGAGACACATAAATGAAAAAAGCATATTTATACTGTAATCCTAAATCACTAAATGATGCAACAAACTATTATGTTGGCATAATAGAAAAAGCATTGACACGTAAAAATGTATCTCTTGTGAAAACACAAGATTTGGCGGAACTTGCTGATGCGGATATTATTGTAACAATAACCGTAAAAGATTTTTTTAAGGCTAAGTGTAAGAATAGAAAGGCTAAGACTATTTTTTGGTCTCAAGGTGTAGCTGCAGAAGAGGCAATATTGGCTGAAAAAACTATTCACAACTATTTTCGTTATGTTTGTCGCTTCACACTATCATTTATTGCATTGCATTTTGCTGATGTTATTTTTCTGGTTTCAGAGGAAATGCGTAAACATTACAGAGAAATGTATTTATGTCGTTTGAATAATGCGATCATTATGCCTTGCTATAATCTTCCTCTTTCTACATATTTTGATCTTGATCAATATAAAAATCCAACCTTTGTGTATGCAGGAAATACTTCTGCATGGCAGGGAGTTGACCTAATGTTGGATGTATATGCTTTGGTAGAACGTAAATTACCAAATGCAAGAATTGTGCTTTTAAGTAAAAACAGAGAAGAATTTTTAAAAAAAATTGTGGTCCGTGGTATTAAAAACTATGATATCAAATATGTAAGTATGGAAGAATTACAAGGCGAGTTACATCGTTACAAATATGGCTTTATTTTGAGAGACAACCACATAGTAAATAGGGTGGCAACTCCGACAAAAATGAATTCATATCTTTCTAACTACCTAATCCCAATATTTAGCAATACAGTAGATGACTTCAATCGTCATATTGATTTGGGGGATTTTACGATTAAAGCTCAATATCCTTTGGATGCAAAAGCAATTTCGAAACAGATTGTGGATTTTGAAAATGTTTCTCATGATTTTAAAATGTATAGAAAACATGTGGATAGGATATTTGAAAGCCACTATAATGATGAGACATATTTAGGTATCATTGATTCAAAAATCAAAAACTGGTTCTAAATGCGAATACTCCATATTATAGACCGAATGAGTACGGGCGGTGCCCAAAGTTTAGTCGTTGAGATAGCAAAAGTCCAAAAAGAACTAGGACACGATGTTGAGGTAATACAACTATTTGATTCTCCAGACAGGACATTTCCTAACAGACTTATAAATTTGGAAATTCCTGTTTCAGCATTGTCAAAAGGAAGCATGTATAATCCTATGCATATTTTTCGTATAAGACCAATCTTGAAGAATTACGATATTGTGCATGTGCATTTATTCCCTGCTCTTTATTGGGCTGGTCTTGCCAATTGGTTGAATGGTTGTAAAACACCACTTATTTATACAGAACATTCGACACAAAACAAACGACGAAACAAGTGGCTGTTGAACAAGGCTGATAAATTTGTATATCAAAAATGTTTTAAATGTGTGGTGGCTTGTGCAGACAGGGCTTTAGAAACATTTAGAGAATATTATCCCAAAGTAAATTCTTTGTCCATACCTAATGGGGTGGACACCCAAAAATATGTGAATGCTAAGCCATATTCAAAAAAAGAATTGATTGGCACTAATGAAAATGTATTTACTGTTACGATGGTAGCAAGATATACTTATCCAAAACGTCAAGACACTATCGTTGAGGCTATAGCAAAGTTGCCGAAACGTTTTCATGCCATACTGGTGGGAAGTAAGGAAACAGATAAGGAAGCTGTAGAACTTAGAGCCTATTGTGAAAAGTTGGTGGTTGCGGATAGGGTTCATTCACTGTATATAAGAAATGATGTGCCTCGGATATTGAAAAGTTCTGATGTCGTTTGTATGTCATCAATATATGAAGGACTTTCGTTGTCATCCATTGAGGGCATGGCTAGTGGTCATCCTTTTATCGCTACCAACGTGAATGGTCTAAGGGAGGTCGTTCAAGGAGCTGGCGAACTGTTTGAACTTGGAGACAGTGAAGCATTGGCTGCATTATTGCAAAAGTTGGCAGACGACAAAGATTATTACAATGCAATATCGAAACGTTGCATGGAAAGGGCAAAACAATTTGACATACATGAAGTGGTGAAGAAATATATGAATGTTTATCGTAAGTATACAAAATAGGTATGGAGAAGAAGAAAATAGGCATAGCAGCCGTTACATATAAGGAAAATTTTGGTAGCGCACTCCAAACATACGCTACACAATATATACTTGAAAAACTTGGTTATGATGCGCGGATTTTCGAGATAAGAGGTGTGCATCGTGAAATACATATCAAAAAGCTGCTGTATTACTTAGGTAGGATGTTTGATCCAGTGGAACTAAAGTATTTGATTGCGAACTTAAAAAGTCGTTCAAGAAAAACTGCATCTGCATCAACAGACCATTATGCCCATGACATGCAAATCCGTAAAAAGGTATATGCTGACTTTAACAGGAAATGGAATAAAATGCTTCCTGTAGTCAAAGGATGGAAAGGACTATCAAACCAAGCAGCGGAAATGGATGCTGTCGTCGTTGGCAGCGACCAATTGTGGAGACCCTCGAATATTGTTGGGTGTTATTTCACATTGGAATTTGTGCCTGACGATGTTAAGAAAATAGCTTTTTCTACCAGTTTCGGTGTTTCTGAATTGCCCGCAACCTTACATAAGCATGCAAAGCGTTTCCTTTCACGAATAGAGCATATCAGTGTTCGGGAAAATAGTGGGGCTGATATCGTAAAGAAAGAATCAGGCCGAGATGCAACAGTTGTCTGTGACCCAACAATGATGATGACTGCTGAGGAATGGATGCAAATTCAAGACAGAAAATCATTTGCAGATGGTCGATATATTTTGATGTATTTGATGGGCGAAAATCCAGGACAACGAGATTTTGTTAAGAGGTTGAGCAAACAGACGGGATGTAGAATTATCGGCTTACTTCATGGCGCCACTTATATAGCTTCTGATGAGGACGTTGTAGACGAGAAACCATATAATGTAGGTCCATCGGAGTTTATTAATCTAATAAGGAATGCCGAGTATGTGTGTACAGACTCGTTTCATTGTTGTGTATTCAGTATTCTGAACTCAACCAAGTTCTTTGCATTTCGCAGATGGCCTGACGGTAGCAAATTTTCAGCAAATGATCGACTATATACATTGCTCGATTTTACAGGGCTGTCAAACCGCATGTTGAGAGGAACAGAAGACGTATCTGAATGTATAGCTGATGAGATTAATTTCAAAGATGTTTTAGAACGCGTTGATGAAAAGCGAAAAATATCTATGGAGTATTTAACAAAAGCCTTAAATTCTTAAAATGCCGAAACTTGTTAAAAGCGAATTGTGTTGCGGTTGTTCTGCATGTGCCAACAAATGCGCAAAAGGCGCAATCAAGATGCAACCAAATGAAGAAGGCTTCATGCATCCTATCGTAGACTATGGACTTTGTGTGGATTGTGGAGCATGTGAGAATGTTTGTCCAGGGTTAATTGTACAAAGCAATAAAAATACCCCCCCCCCAATAAAGATATTGTATTTCACCCTCGAACATTCATCATACAACATAAAGATGACGCTATTCGTTACCAATCGACTTCAGGAGGCGCATTTACAGCTATAGCGGAGGAAATCATTAAACTTGGTGGTGTAGTGTTTGGGGCGGTTATGACCGAAGACATGAAGGTGAAACATATTTCCATAGATAGAGTTGAGTCTCTTGCTTTATTTCGTAATTCGAAATATGTACAAAGCGAGATTGGCGACTGCTATAAACAAACAAAATCCATACTCAATACAGGCAGGAGCGTCTGTTTCAGTGGTACACCATGTCAAATAAAGGGACTAAAAGCATATTTAGGCAGGGAATATAAAAACTTGATAACTGTAGATGTCGTTTGTAAGTCTGTACCGTCTCCACTTATCTTTGGTTTGTATGTGGAATTAAAACAACAGCAAGAGGGGGAAATAGCTGATATTGTTTTCAGAGACAAGAAACGTGGTTTTTTATATTGTACGATGGCACATTACAAAAGCCATGAAGCTCGTAAAAAAGGGGAAAGCATTTATCGGCGAGGTAGTGAATCTGATGAATATCTGAGGCTTTTTTTGAGTGGAAAGATTTCGAGAAATTCCTGTCTGTTTTGTCCATACCAAGCATCAGAATCCGCAGCAGATTTTACATTAGGTGATATATGGGAAACCGGATGCTCAAGTTTTGATGACGACAAAGGAACAACACAAGTAAATGTGAGGTCAGAAAAAGGAATGTCTTTATTGAATGATATACACACAAATATTCATTGTGAAGAATTGCTCAAGAAGCCATTAGTACCCTTACAAAATAAAAAGATTTCCCAAAGGTATCCTATTTATTCATATCGTGACCAACTATTCCACGATGCAAATGAGTTATCTGCTGAGGATTTTTTCAATAAATATGCTCCATATAGAGGAATGGCAATGGTTAAAAATGTCATGCGCAATTTGCTGTGGAGGGTCGGCTTGCAATCCACTATAAGACACTTAAAACATCTGATTATACACAGGAAGAAATAAAAATAAATAGTATATCATTTTTTTGGGGGGTATATCTTCCGAATAATTTGTTATTCTCATTTTTATGAACAACTTGTTTTTTGAACTTATCCGTGTGTCTCTTTCTGCACAGTATGATTTATCTAGTGTACCTTCCGCCAAAGAATGGAATGTTTTATATGATATGGCTAGAACGCAGTCCGTGTTAGGGATATGTTTTGTCGGAGTGCAACGGCTAAGAAAACGAGGCTGCGAGAGCGTAAGAAATATGTCGCAGAATTTGTTCATGCAGTGGCTTGGTATGGCTGTACATATTCAGCAGCGTAATGAGTTGATGGATAAATTGTCGGCTGATATGTGGATGAGACTTAAAAAGGCAGGATTGAAAGCTGTCCTGTTGAAAGGTCAAGGCATAGCTTTGTTGTATGGAGAATTAGCCACATTAAGGCAAAGCGGTGATATTGACATGTGGGTGAGGGGTGGTTTTGACAGAGTGAATGAGTACATACAGCACACATGCCCTTCAGATGATTTTGCATATCATCGTTTCCACTATAATATATATAAGGAAACGGAGGTGGAACTTCATTTTCGGCCTACTTTGATGCGTAACCTTTTGGATAATATAAAACTGCAAAAGTGGTGTACAGACTTTTCGGATTTTGTATTTACAGAGAGAGGGTTTGCAGTACCTTCTTCAAGTTTCAACCGTGTTTTTATCCTAACGCACATTTATCGTCATTTTCTTTTTGAGGGTGTAGGCCTGCGGCAAATCATGGATTATTTCTTTGTCCTTAAGACAGACAAGGTAAATGAACAAGTAAAAGAAAAAGTTATGCGTATACTTACCGACTTGCGGATGAAGCGTTTTGCTGAGGCGTTAATGTGGGTATTACATGAGTGTCTGGGTTTAGAAGATGACTATTTGCTTTGCCAACCAAACAAAAAAGAAGGCCGTTTTTTGTTATCGGAGATTATGCATACTGGAAACTTCGGACAGGGCGATACAAGATATAAAGGAAACAACAAATTGAAGATGATGGCACAACATGGCTTCCATCTTCTTATACACTATCCTTCAGAGGTTGTGTGGACTCCTATATGGCTGATTTATCACAAAATTTGGAAAAGCGTGAAGAGACGGAAAATAAATAGTCAGCCCTTAAAATGAAATCTTTTGTTTGATTATCAACTAGTTGGTTTTAATAATACATTGTGTAAGTTTGCAGGCTTTCGTATCTTTACATGCATAAAGCTTGCGGATTTTTGTTATTAACACGGTCAATGATACGCCTTACTTATTCGGTAATCATACCGATGTGCGACTTGCCAATTCACAAACATTTTCTCAGGCTGTATGGTGAAAGTGTTGCCGAGTGGTGGAGTGATTTTCTACATCAGACATAATTTTTCCTACGTCCCATGTAGTTTTTTCTACATCAAATATAATTTTCGCGATGTTTGGAAAAAGTTTTCAATTTCGAATTTGTGCATTTGCAGGGGCGTATGGCATACGCCCTGTATGCCACCGCCAAAAGTGCTTTTTCGGCCCTTAAAAGAAATCCGCGAGAAGCTGCTTTCTTTGCAATATGGCCGTATGAACGTGAATATACTGTTGAAATGGGGTTTTTAAAGGACGACTAAATAAAATCATAAGGCATGAATAAAAAACTGTTTATTGTTGTCAATGTGGACTGGTTTTTCTTGTCCCATCGCTTGCCCGTGGCATTGGCTGCACAAGCGGCAGGATGGAAAGTAACCATTGTTACGGCTGATACAGGTAAATTACATTTAATCAAAGAAAAAGGATTGAAAGCAATAAACTTACCAATGAGCCGAAGCGGAATGAACATTTTAGAGGAATTGAAAACAATGGTGTTCCTCTATAAATTATACAAAATAGAAAAGCCAGACGTGGTGCATCATGTAGGGATGAAAACAATTCTTTGGGGAACACTTGCCGCAAAGTTTAGCAAAGTGCATGGTGTGGTAAATGCCATCAGTGGATTAGGCGGTTTCTTTGCAGATGGTAACAAGGGGTTGTTGAGCATGCTTATACTTAAGGTTCTAAAGTTCTCACACAATCGTCCTAACTTGCTTTGCATATTTCAAAACGATGATGACTGGGGATTGTATGTAAAACATGGCATTATAAAACACAATCAGGGACGTTTCATAAAAGGATCTGGTGTTGATTTGAATGATTATTGCTACACACCGGAACCCAAGGAAGGAAAGATAAGAATTATCCTCACAGCTCGCATGATTGTAGAAAAAGGAATATTTCTGTTGACGGAAGCTGCAGAAAGTTTACGGAGTAAATACGAGGAAAACGTGGAGTTTTTGTTGGTTGGTGGATTGGATGACCATCCGGGAGCAATTACAGAACAACAGTTGAATGATGTCTGTGATGGAAAATACATTCAATGGCTTGGGTATAGAACGGATGTGCGTGATCTTTTGAAACAAAGCCATATTGTCGCTTTTCCATCTTATTATATGGAAGGATTGCCAAAGAGTTTGATTGAAGCAGACGCAATAGGTAGACCAATCATCACCAGTAATTCTGTCGGTTGCAAGGAAACTGTGGTAGATGGAGTGAACGGTTTTTTGATAAAGCCCAAGGATGTAGATGCATTGACCGAAAAATTGGACTTACTCATTAGTAATACTGAACTCCGTCAGATGATGGGGCGAGAAAGCAGAAAGTATGCTGAAGAATATTTTGATATAGATGTGGTAAAAGAAAGACATTTGAATATTTACAATGAATTGATAAAAGAAGAATGAAGAAAATACTAATTACTGGCGCTGGCTCATACGTTGGCGAGAGCGTGCGCAAATATATGTTATCTACTGCTCCTAGAGAATTCGAGATAGATGCCGTTGGCACAATGAACGGTGCTTGGCAGAAGGCTGACTTCGGGAAGTATGACGTGGTGTTTCATGTGGCGGGCATAGCGCATGTGGATCCTAAACCTGAGATGGCACCACTATATTATAAGGTGAATCGTGACCTGACTGTGGAGATTGCCAAGCACGCAAAGGCTTCAGGGGTGAAGCAATTTGTGTTTATGAGTTCACAGATAGTATACCATGCAAGTAAAACATTAGAAGGAACAGTTATAGGCAAGAATACTAAGCCTAATCCGAATGATTTTTATGGTGACTCAAAGTTGCAGGCAGAAAAAGAACTGAATGAGTTGGCAACGGATGAGTTTAAGGTTGTCAACCTTCGTCCTTGCATGATTTATGGAACAAACGGAAAAGGCAATTTTCAGCGCTTGGCACGACTGGCATTGAAGACACCGGTGTTCCCCTTGTGGCACAACAAACGCTCTATGCTCTATATTGACAACCTATGCGAGTTTGTGAAGCAGGTGATAGATAGAGAGCTGGCTGGGACGTTTCATTTGCAGAATAGGGAATATGCCGACACAGTGTACATAGTGCGCTATTATGCCAAAGCAAATGGTCATGCGTTGTGGTGCTCACGAATGTTTAATCCGTTGGTATGGCTTGGCTCTTTCTTCTTGACACCTATATGCAAGATGTTTGCCAACCAATATTATGAACAGGATTTGACAACATACGACTTTGATTATCAGCTTGTGTCGTTTGAAGAATCGCTAAAACGAATTAAGCTCTGATGAATCAAACCCAAAAGGCTTTGTATGCACTCATCAGAATAGCATTGATAGAAGAGATACCTGTAGTGTTCCCTGAATCAGTGGATTGGATTGAGCTTTTGGAGTATGCAAAGATACAAGGTGTTGCGGCCATCGTTATGGATGGGCTTCAAACCTTGATGAATAAGATTGGCTTCTCGCCTGTAGGGTTGGATGTCAAGACAAAACTCCAATTGTATGCCTTGGCAATGTCTATTGAGAAATGTCATATAAAACAATTAGAGTCGGGCAAAGAGGTTGCGTCTATTTGGCGTAAAAGCGGAATACGTACATTAGTGTTGAAAGGGTTTGCCTTTTCCCAATATTATCCTAAACCTCTAAGACGTTTGGCCTCTGACATGGATTGCTATCTGTGTGGAGGATACGAGGAGGGTAATAGGGATATGGAGCACTTGGGGATAAAGGTGAACCGTGAAGACTATCGCCATGCCACATTCCAGTATAAGGATGTATTTGTAGAGAACCATAAAATATGCACTACTGTAAGAGGAAAGAGGCAGCGTAAACGTTTTGAGGTATATCTTCGTTCGTTGCTTGAGAAAGAACCGACTGTATGTATTGATGATTCTTATTTAGAAATGCCTTGCAACAGATTCAATGCCCTTTATTTCCTGCAACATTGTCATAGACATTTTTTGCGTGAAGGTATCACGTTGCGATATGTCTGTGACTGGGCAATGATTCTGAAAAATGCAGATTGCTTTGACACTGACTTTTGGACAACATGTAAGAAGAATGATTTGCTGCCATTTGCTGAAACAATGACACGGCTCGCATTCATAGTTTGTGGGGTTAAGGCTTCGTGGATTGATAGTGATGAAACGTTGCAGATTCAAGACAATATGCTTCTTGATGATTGCTACCGTATTGCCGACAATGCCATTAAGTATGGCAACAGTCTGAAGGCTCACATACAAATGGTCAAAAACATGTTGGGCATGCGCTGGAAGTACAAATACTTTTCGGAACGTGCGATGGGAAAAGAGCTGATAATGTTGGTCATCGGAAATTGGTTTGAAAAAGAGCCAAAGGTGAGATGTGATTTTTAGTAGACACTCATAAATCAATAGAATTATGACAACTTATATTCTTATTTTCTTTCTGCTGCTTGTGGCAGAACTTGTGTATTTCCGCGTTGCGAACAAATTCAACATCATCGACAAGCCAAATGGACGCTCTTCACATTCTACAATAGTTTTGCGTGGCGGTGGCATCATCTTCTTGATAGGTGCATGGGTGTGGAGCGCATTCTTCGGTTTTGAATATCCGTGGTTCTTGGCTGGACTGACGCTCGTAGCAGGAGTTAGTTTTGTGGATGATATTCATTCCTTGCCAGACTCGGTAAGGTTAGTAGCACAGTTTGCTGCGGCGGCAATGGCATTCTATCAGTTGGGAATATTGCATTGGTCAATGTGGTGGATTGTGCTGATTGCATTGATAGTGTATGTAGGAGCAACCAATGTAATCAACTTTATGGACGGCATCAATGGCATAACGGCAGGATATTCGCTGGCAGTGTTAATACCATTGGCATTGGTCAATATGAATGGTGGCTATGTCGAACAAAGTCTGATTAACTCATTCATCTTGGCATCATTGGTGTTCTGCATATTCAATTTCCGACCGAAGGGTAAAGCGAAGTGTTTTGCTGGCGATGTAGGGTCAATTGGTATAGCATTCATTATGTTGTTCCTGTTAGGTAATGTTATTATCAAGACTGAAGATATAACATGGCTGATATTCTTATTAGTATATGGTGTGGATGGTTGTTTGACAATCATACATCGTATTATGTTGCATGAAAATTTAGGCGAGGCACACAGAAAACACGCTTATCAGATTATGGCGAATGAGTTGAAAATAGGTCATGTGAAAGTCACCTTATTATATATGGCGATGCAGTTGACGGTGTCGTTAGGCTTCATATACCTATGTCCTGATACCGTGCTTTGTCATTGGTTTTACTTGATAGGAGCGTTTGCGGTGTTGGTTATTGCATACGTATTGTTCATGAAGAGGTACTATCACTTGCACGAGGAATACCTTAATTCACTAAAGAAATAACATTTACAAATCTCAAGACATGAATTTCATAGGTTATATGAACGTCTTTCGTATAATTGATGGGGTTCATGTTTTGTTCGTTTACTACAATTATGGAAATTAATAAAGACCTTTTAGGTAAGCTTTTTGAGCAAGCTGTTGTTAATCCTCGTTTGCGTCAGAACTTCGACCTGCGCACATCGCCGGCAGACAACAGTCAGCGCATGCTTAACGCTTTGTTGCCGGGAACACAAGTGCCTATCCATCGGCATCCTGACAGTACGGAAACGGTTATCTGCCTGTGTGGAAAGATGGATGAAGTGATTTATGAGGAAGTCGTTTCGTATGATAAGCCTTCCTCTGAGGACTTTCAGCAGAGTATGGATGCGCAAGACGTTACTCGTAAGGTAGAGTTTCGTGAAGTGCAGCGCATTCATCTCTGTCCTGCCCAAGCGAAATATGGGTGTCAGATACCTAAAGGTGCTTGGCACACGGTGGAAGTGATTGAGCCGAGCGTGATATTCGAGGCTAAGGATGGTGCGTATAAAGGATAAATGAAGAGCGGTAAATGTATGTGCAGTACATTAAGCAGCCTTGCCGTTCCGGTTTATTTTATATGCGTAAACAATCCGTTATATTTGCAGCCAAAAGTATCTTTGACTTTTAAGGCTTTTTGTTTTAAGTTTTTTCCTTTTTTATTATTACTTTTGCCCAATGTTGTTTGTATGCGTTGCGTGGTTCTTAGCGGTGAAGATGCCGCATGCGTTTTGCAGATAAAACGCGCATTAGCACAGCAGCAAAGGTTCTGCCGTTATTAGATGTATGGCAGTTTATAAGGATTATTTATAAATAAGGAATATGTCAAAAACAATCTTACGTGTGGCCATATTGCTATATTCGGCGGTATCGGCGGCGGGCGTCTGCCATAAGGCTGCGGCGCAAAAGGTGAAAGTTGCAACACAAATTTCGTTTGATGTAAAGAGTGCGGTTAATGTTGACCCTATGATTTACGGGCAGATGCTTGAAGATTGCAATGACAGCGTTATTTATGGCGGGCTTGTTGACCGCAACGGGAGGGAAAACCCTGCCGTGCGCAATTTGTTGCGTGCTCTCGATATTCCTGTTATGCGTTGGCCGGCCGGCACATACATACACGAATATCATTGGAAAAACGGTATAGGGCCTAAGGAGCGTCGTCCCACGGTTGCAATGAAATGCTGGGGTGGAACAGACCCAAACTCCTTTGGCACGGACGAATTTCTGCAATGGTGCGAAAAAATGGGGATACCGGCATATATAAACTTTAATATGTCAAACAGTTTGCAATATGGAGGGTCGATAGGCGAGGCCATAGACTGGATGGATTATGCAATGGGAGACACAGTAGAGGCGATGGGAAAACTAAGAGCCGCGAATGGGCGTGCGAAACCATACGCCGTGCCGTATTGGTGTATCGGCAATGAGAATTACGGTTCGTATGGGGTTCATCGTGGTGAAACGGCATCTGCATATTCCTCGCGCCTTAATCGCTGGGCGCAAGCTATAAAATCATCCTATCCTAATGCAAGTCTGCTTGGCATTGGGCACACTTATGAGTGGAACGATACAGTGCTGGCCCGGAACGGGCAGCTTGTTGACTTTCTTACGTTGCATTATTATTTGGGGGCACGTGTAAAGGAAGGGCGGCTTGTGGATGGCGAGTTGACGCTTTTTGCCCCTGCCAAGGTGGAAGCTAATATAGAGAGAAGCATTCCGCAGCTTCGCAAGGCCAATCTTACAAATGGCAGATTGGGCAATCCTATACGCTATAGTGTGGACGAATGGAACAACCGCCACTCGGTGTTTGACGGAAAAGAATGGCGGTTTTCGCGTAAAGACCCCCGCTGCCAGTTCGATGCGGCGTGCGTGGCGGGAATGCTGAATGTGTTTATACGTCAGTGTGGCGCTGTGGGCATGGCAAATTACATATTCCCCGTAAACGGTCATGGTTTGGTAAAAACTGTGGGAGACAGTGATGCCTTTCGCACTCCTGTTTACTATGTGTTTGACCTTTACAGGCATCTTATGAAAGGCAGGGCTATAACTGCAAGCGTGTTCGGACCAATGGCAACAGTTGATTATTCAAAGCTACTTGTTGAAGGCGACATGAACAAGGATGTGGAGAAAATAAAAAGGCAGTTGCCGTATATCGATTGCGCCGCTGTGCTGTCGGAAGATGGCGCGGTGAGGGTGGCACTGGTTAATCGGTCTGTAAGCCGTACACTCAGCGCAGACATAAAAATTGGCGATAGGCGGGTGAACCGGGTGTGGCGTATCGAATCGGATGACATTAACGCATCGAATTCGCCTTCTGACCGCAACCGTGTGGTTTCTAAGATAAAAACATATAAAAAAGCAAAATCGGCAGGCAGCTGTAATTTAAGCATAAAGCCTTGCGGAGTGGTTATAGTGGAATTGTCAGACATATAGTTTTTTTTGAAAAATTCCGATTAATAAAGCCGAAAACGGTTGAGGCGTGGTTGGCGGTGCATGCACCCGCTTTCAAATGTCTGAAAAAGGGCGTGGGTTTCATTAAATCCATGCCCTTTTGTTTTTTGTATCCTTGTGCCAATGCGCCACCGGCAAATTTCCCCCAAAAATGCAGATGCTGCAAAAATCACGTAGGGTGTAGAATTGCATAAAAAAGCTCGCATTAAATTCGCTCGTTGTAACGATTTGCTTTTAGAAGTTTGCAAAAGCGAAAAAGGTTTGATGTGGTATTTTATTTTTTTTTGAGGGAGGGTAAAGCCGTGTCAACCAATAAATTGCTCCGCCGTAGGGGCGTATGCCATACGCCCTGAATTGCGCGGATTATGCTGTGTTATGGCGGCGGTTTTCTGTATGGGTCGGGCGGCGGTGTACAGGGCGTATGCCATACGCCCCTACAATTTCCGCAAAACCAAATTCGGCTGTTTCTTCCGAAACACGCCGAAAACTACATTTGACGTTATACGGCTTTGCCAACTTATTTGCTTATCCCAACTAAAAATCTACTGAGCCGAAAAAAGGTCTGATGTAGGAAAAACTATATCAGACATAATTTTTTCTACATAGGACGTAGTTTTTATTATGTCCTATGTGGTTTTTGCGTCATTATGGGTGCGTGGTTTGCACAACGATGTTCTGAATTATTTATGCAGGGGCTTTCTCGGTTTTATTAATTTCCTTTTCCATACATTCTCTTGAAGATAAGATTCCTGTATGTTGGGTATGAAAAGGAAAACGTTATTGAAATAATCCATGGTGTTATAGATTATGAAAAAGAATAAGGTGATTGTGCCTTACAGTATTTTTGTCATTCTTATTGTGGGTTACGAAATCCGCATCGCTATGTAAAGAAGGTTTTCTGTGTCGTTTTCAATCGAATATTCTGCATAAGGCATACACTATAGCCCCAAAACCGACAACATATCCTTTAAGATAATTTATATAGCCTATTGTGAAGCGCGGCGGAAAGGTGTGCCTGTCGTTGTATGCGATTTTCAGGAATGTAATGCCAAAGAATATCGCGCAAATGCTGTCGTATTTTTCAAGGATAATGGTTGTAATACCCAGGCATACCATCATTATGGAAAAAGTCAGGCAAAACGCCGTGTAGGATGGCGCTTGCCGGCTTCCTGTTTTTGATGACAGAATATGTTGCCGCAATTCCTGTTACGGTTGCCAGTATTCCCCAAACATGGATATAGTTCATATTGCTTTCACGGACGGTGGCGGTCATGGCGCAGGTACAGTCCCGCGAGTATGGTGCCGGAAATGGAGTGCCATGCGCAGCTTATGGCGCACGGCAGCACGGCGAGCGGCTGGGCTGCGAAGAAGTTTGAGGCGAGCACTGTGGCAAGTCCGGCGTTCTGCATTCCCACTTCTATGCTTATGGTGCGCTTTTTGGCGGTGCTGAACCTTGCGAGTTTTCCTGCAAACCAGCCCAGCAGGTAGCCGAGACTGTTGTGGCAGAACACTACGCCGAATGTCCATATGAAAAGTACGATGCCACGCGAAACCAGGTCGTCGTGAACCGTTGATATTACTCCGCCCACAATCATGGCGAGACATAGCACGCTTACCCCCGGCATCAGCTTTTGCAGGGTGGGGAAGCAGCTCCGTTTGCTGTAGAAATAGTTGAGCGTGCAGCCTATGGCGACGGGGATTATGGTAACTATGAGGATGTTGAGGAACATTCCTATTGTGTCAACCTCGACTATTTGCCCTGCGGTGAACTTCATGAGGAATGGTGTCATAACGGGGGCGAGCAGGGTTGAGGCGCACGTCATTCCTACGGAAAACGCCACGTCCCCATGGCACAGGTAGGACATGATGTTGCTCGACACTCCGCCGGGGCAGCAGCCTACGAGCAGTATGCCAATAGCGATAGGGGGATAGAGGCGGAACACGTGCACGAGGATATATGCCACGCCCGGCATTATGATGAATTGCGCCGCTGCGCCGATGAATATGTCCAAGGGGCGGCGGGCAAGTATGCGGAAATCCCCGGCTGTTAGCGTGAGTCCCATTGTGAGCATTATAATGCCAAGGATTACGGTCTGTGTGCTGCCCCTTACCCAGTCGAAGGTGTGGGGAAGGAAAAATGCCAGAACGGCAACCCCTATGATGAAGAACGAGGTGTAGGCGGCGAGCCAGCGGCTGACGGCCAGCAGAATTTTAATCATTGCTGTATGTCTTTTGTCTTTAATCTTATGTCTGACGGCTGTTTGTCGCTGTCAATATTAACGGTTTTACTTTCAAGGATTGTGATAAGACTTGAAAGGTTTTTGGCATTCTGTCTGTTTGCTTCTGCGTTTATAAGGTTTGCCTCGACATCCTTTTCCCTTTGTCGGATAAGTTTCTCAAGCATTTTGCTCATAGCAAGCATATTCGCTTCTGGATAGGACGCTGCTAAATCTGTGTCATCCTTTATCATTTCCCCTTCACCCGTTTTGAGCCAGTCGATGTTTAGGTCAGGGAACGCCTTGGAGATAAGAAGTAAAGAGCCATCAGTGATGTGCTTCCCTATCTTTCCACAGAATCCTCCCGACAAGCCGCTCCGTCTCTCAAAAAGGGACGGTCTGATATTTTTTGTTTCTAAGAATTTGTAAAGTCTTTCTCCCATGCTCATAAGTGTTAAACCTGCTGCGTTGTTTTGGCTGTGTATATCTTTAATATTATAATGAAGCTGTGAGACTGCGTTGCCCCACAGCTTTTTACTGTATATCACATTGCCTATTTCGAGGGTTCGGGCAATTGCAGTTTCTCTATTCCGCCGGTTGTTGGGTTGAGAATAACCTGGGTTTCCATTTTCTTGTTGAAGAGTTCCGCGCCTAGGTGCTCCACGTTGCCGAACTGCCCCATGGGGTATGTGCCCGAGGCGAGGACGTTTTCGGGCGTGAAGATTTTCACCTCCACTTCCGAAGGTACGTTATAGCGCAGGTCCATTACCTCTTTCTTTTTCTTGCCGCCTGCAATCGGGGCGGGTACGGTGTGCTTGTCTTTGATGCTTATGTACACGGGTTCTCCGGCAAGATTGTCTGCCTCTACGGCTCCGAGTTTCCTTGAAAAGCGGAAAAGCACCTCCTGTTTGTCTTTGGTTGGTATGTAAACAAAGTCGAACGAGCGCGTTTCTGTGGTCTGCGTTCCCTTGAAAAGCTGCAATAGAGCGGTTTCCTGTGTGTTGAGACTGTTTATCATCAACTTTAGCTGTTCGCCGTCTTTTGGCATGTTGTCGGCTTCGCCCTTTGCCAGCGCGGAGCGCGAATCGCGTATGTCGTATATTTCGGCGGCGGTAAGTTCTGCTTGTTTTGAAACGCTGCTTGCCGTGAGTATTTCCTGCGTCATGTAGTCGCGCGGGTTCAGGTTGTTGTTTTTTAATATGGGTTTCGGCATTTCAGGAATGGCGGCAGGCGGTGTGGTTTGCGCGTTAACCGACACGAGTATTCCCGATTGGGTTAGCGTGGCAAGCGGGGCGGATGTTTTTTGTGAAAGCTTTATGGAGAAAATCTTTTTTTCATCGGGCACGCCTTCGGTGAATATTTTCACGTTGTCGATTTTCCATGTCGAAGATGCTTCTTTGGGAATGTTGTTAAGTCGCAGGAATCGCTCTGAATATGCTCTGAAATCCCCGGGTGTGTATTTTACGCACGTAGCCGTAACCCTTATTCTCAGTTCTGTGCGTGGAAGGTAGTATGTAATACCTTCGGCGGTTATTCCGGGATTGTAGGGTGTGATTTTTGTTTGGGCGGCGGTGCCGGCGGCGCAAAGTGCCATAAGGCAGGAAAATATAAGAGATTGCTTCATTTTCGTTATTTGCTATTTATAGGCGGTTTTTGTTACAGTGTTTATGAACGTTCGTGTAGTGCGCGCAATTTCATGAATGCTTTTGGGATATGGCTTATAATGTCGGAGGCAATTATACCGTCCTCTCCAAGGTCGGCGGCGGCAAAGTCTCCGGCAAGACCGTGCAGGAATACCCCCAAACGGCACGCCTCGTCTTGGGAATATCCTTGGGCGAGGAGCGAAAGCAGAATTCCTGTAAGCACGTCTCCGCTTCCGGCTGTAGCCATTCCGGAATTTCCCGACGTGTTGATGTACGTATGTCCCTCCGGAGTGTTTATGAAAGTATAGTGCCCTTTAAGAACGATGTAGAATTGGTGGCGCATGGCCATTTCGCGTGCTTCCATAAGCATTTTGAAACAGTCGTTTCCGGTTTCGGCAATGCGCGAAAATTCTCCCGGATGTGGTGTGAGTATGGTCTTTCTGGGAAGTTGTGCGATCCATCCTTTATGTTCGGAAAGAATGTTCAGCCCATCGGCATCGATTACGAGCGGCGTTTGGCAGCTGCGCACCTGCTCTATAAAGGCACTGCTTGTGTCGTGGAAATTTCCAAGCCCCGGACCGATGGCAACGGCATCGTAGGGCGCGGTGTTTTCAGAGTTAGAGAAGAAACGTGTTCCACTGTCGATGGTAAGCACGGCTTCGGGAACTGTTTGTTGCAGTATGTCTTTATTGCATCCCGGTACATGAATGGAAAGTTTGCCTATACCGCTTCTTATGCACGCCCTGCCTGCGAGTATTGACGCTCCGGCCATACCGTAGCATCCGGCTATGAGCAACCCATGCCCGAATGTGCCTTTGTGGGCGAAGGCATTGCGCTTTCTCAGTAATGTGCAAACGTTGTCGCAGCTTAATGTGGTGAACGGTGTGTTGGTTTTTTCTATGTATTCCTTGCTCATGTTTACAGAAACCGTAACTATTTCGCCGGCGTAGGTTGCGGTGTCGGCAAAGAAAAAAGCAAGTTTGGGAAGCTCAACCGTTAGTGTCATGTTGGCGCAAACAATGTTTTGCTTAACATTGATGGAGTTGTCCTCGCACATAAGGCCTGAGGGAATGTCAATGGATATGACGTATGCCGGTTGGGCGTTTATATATCTTACGAGCCCGGCAAAGCCTCCGTTCAAGGGCTTGTTCAGTCCTATTCCAAACAAACCGTCAATGACTATGTCGTTTTCAGTGAGTGTTATGGGGTCGAACTGCTTGGTGATTTCCGTAAGCTTTGCGTTCCTCATTCCGTTGAGCCTTTCCATGTTTTTCTCGCATTCATGGCTTATTTTGCTCCCGATGTTGAAAACATATGCTTCAACGTTCACCCCGGCCCCGGCAAGTATTCTGGCAATGGCCAGAGCATCTCCGCCGTTGTTACCCGGACCTGCGAAGACAACCACGCGGCGTTCTTTGCCGAAACGTTGCAAAATCTCTTTACTCATGGCAACGGCAGCCCGTTCCATAAGGTCGTAAGAGTCAATAGGCTCGTTCTTGACGGTGTATGCATCAAGTTCTCGAAGTTGTTTAGAAGTAAATATTTTCATTGATGCAAATATAAGAAAAACACGCTATTTATTTTATTGGGGTAACAGAAATATTGCCCGATTTGTTTGCCACGAGTTTCACCTTTTTAAGGCGGTGGTTGGCATGGTCGAATAGCATGTTGGGATTGTATGCCCTGCCGTTTATTCTAATTTCAAAATGGCAGTGTTCTGTGCTTGCTCTGCCTGTTCTTCCGGTTAGGGCTATCACCTGTCCGGCCTTTACCCATTCTCCCACTTTCGCTATGTTTTTTGAATTGTGCGAATAAAGGGTTTCCAAGCCGGAGGCATGCCTTATTACGATTACGTTTCCGTATCCGCCGTATCTTTTTGCGAACCTCACCTTTCCTGCGAATGCTGCCACAATATTGTCGTTGGGCTTTGTTTTAAGGTCAACGCCGCTGTGCCTGCGTTTTCCGCCGTATGGGCTGATGAGCTTTGCGCCCGGCAGGGGATAGCTCCAGTCTTTGTCGCCGTATTCTGCAAAATTTATTGTTATTGAGTTTGCTTTTTCGAAGAGTCCCGGCGTTTTTGCGCTTACAGTTCCCTGCTCGCCGGCAGTAAGCTCTCTGTTAAGGTCTATGACCGCATTTTCGTCTTCGTCAACTTCATATTCTGCTTCATCGCTAATTTCCACGCTTACGCTTTTCCCCTTGTCGGTAAAAGTGAATAAGTGCCTGCGCAGCTTGTGTGTTTTTGCGGAAAGCAGAGTCTGCGGATTTATGTAGCACCCGTTAACCATTATTTCAAAGAAAAGATTTCCCTCGTTTTTGTTTCCTCCTGCAATGGCAATTGTCTGCCCGGCTTTTACGTGCTTTCCCACTGCAACCAGGTTTTGTGCGTTGTTTCCGTAAACGGTTTCCAAACCGTTAGTATGCCTTAATACAATTACGTTCCCATGGCTGGGCAGGTTTCGCGACAACCTTACAACTCCGGAAAACATGGCTTTTACTGCATCGCCTTTCTTTGTTTTAATGTATAGCCCCTTTGCTGAAGCTTCGGCTTTTCCAATCGGGAGTGGAAAAGAGTATGCGCTTTCTTTGAGCGTGGTGAAGTCAACTGTGAATGATTTTGATTTTGCGAACAAGCCGGGGGTGGCAATGTTTATCTGTTGCTTTTCTGTCGGTGTGAAGTCGTGGTTTTCCTCTGCGCTCGATGATAGCAACAACGCGCAAAAGATTAACGCAATATAAAGTAGGTATTTTGTTTTCACTGTTTTTGTTTTATAAGCAATCCCGAAAAAATTCTGCCGGATAATGTTCCTAATCTGCGTGCTGAGAAAAAGTCCTTGCAGTCATTATATGTGCAAATTCCTGCGATAGATATGTTGTCGGCACAAATTCCCGCGTTTTCCAATTGCATGGCGTTCGCCTTCCATAAGTCGATGTGCCATTTGCCGTTTGTTCGCATTGATATTTTTTCCATGTCAAAGCCTTCGTTTCTGAAAGCTTCGTATACTTCGTCGCCTACTTCAAAGGCCCGGCACGAAATGGATGGACCTATCACGGCCTTGCAGCTGCATGTGTCAAGTCCAAAGTTCTTTTTCAGGTTCTCCACGGCGTTTAAGGCAATCCGCTTCATTGTGCCGCGCCAGCCTGCATGAATTGCGGCGATAATTTGCGGATTTTCGGAATATAGAAGAATTGGAACACAGTCGGCTGTTGAAACGCCAATGCAAATGCCGCTTTCTTGGGTGGCAATGTAGTCGAAGCCATCGAGCTTTTCTTTACGTTGCTGCTCCGGCAATTCCAAAAAATCTTTATCGATTACCACGCCCCGGCATTCGTGAACCTGGTGTGGAAAGAGTAGCGAGTTATCGTTTATCCCAAGCATTTCGCACAGGGCTTTCCTGTTTTGTGATATGGCTTCCGGCGAATCTCCGCAATAGGGGTTTATGTTAAACTCTCCATAGTTTCCCATGCCATATCCGCCGTGGCGTGTGGTGCTGAAAGCTATTGCTTTCGGGCTAAGGTTGTAGGCGAGCAGTTGGGGATGTTTCATTTTTGGTAGTCGGCTTGTTCGTTTTCCTCTTCGTTGGTATCTTCTTCCGTCAAATCAACGGAATCCTCCGGTTCTTCAAGCCCTGCCGGCAACAAAGTCTCGCGCCGGCGGTGAACAAGATGTTCTGTTTGAACGGCTTCAAGCTTGTTGCTTTCGCTGTTCAACTCTTCCCAAAGGGTGTCTTTTAGGATGTCTATTCCTTTGTGGGCCACCGAGGAAATGAATACCACCGGAGCTTCTATGTTTACATGAGGTTTTATAAGCTCTATTGTCTCGTCATCCACCATGTCGCATTTTGTTATTGCCACAACGCGGTGCTTGTCGAGCATTTGGGGGTTGAACTGGCGCAGCTCGTTCAGAAGTATGTTGTATTCCTTGTTTATGTCATCGCAGTCGATGGGTATAAGAAACAATAGCAGCGAGTTGCGCTCTATGTGTCGCAGAAAACGAAGTCCGAGCCCTTTTCCTTGGCTCGCCCCTTCGATAATTCCCGGAATATCGGCCATGACAAACGATTTGTCATCGCGATAGTTTACAATTCCCAAACTTGGCTCAAGAGTGGTGAATGGGTAGTTGGCTATTTTGGGTCGTGCCGCCGAAAGTGTGGATATCAGTGTTGATTTGCCGGCATTTGGAAAACCCACAAGTCCAACGTCGGCAAGGAGTTTGAGTTCAAGTATTACGTTTTTTTCCTGCGCGGGTTCTCCGGGTTGGGCAAAGCGCGGAGTTTGCCTTGTTGCCGTGCGGAATTGCCAGTTTCCCAATCCTCCGCGTCCGCCTTTCAAAAGCATCACAACCTGTCCGTCGTTGGTAACGTCGGTAAGGTATTCGCCTGTGTCGGCATCGTAAGCCACCGTGCCGCACGGCACGTCAATGTAGCAGTCTTCGCCGTCTTTGCCGTGGGAGCAGTCTTTGGAGCCGTTTCCGCCGTTTCCGGCAAACACGTGGCGTTTGTAGCGCAAGTGTATGAGTGTCCAAAGGTTTCGGTTTCCGCGCAGGTAAATGTCGCCCCCACGTCCGCCGTCGCCTCCATCGGGTCCGCCCTTGGGCTGGTATTTCGCCCTGTGAAGGTGTACGGAACCCGACCCGCCCTTGCCGGAGCGGCAGTATATTTTTGCGTAGTCTATGAAATTGCTTTCGGGCATTCTTTGGTTTTTGGTTGCGGGTTTAAAGTTTGTCGATGACTTCGCTTATTTTGGCAAATATGTCGTCAACGCTCCCAACGCCTTCGATGTGGTGGTGTTTGCCGCGTTTGCCATACCAATCTATCAGCGGGGATGTTTGGCTTTTGTAAACATCGAGGCGTTTGCGTATGGTTTTTTCGTTGTCATCGCTTCTGCCGGAAATTTTTCCGCGCATTATGAGTCGCTTCATGAGTTCCTCGTCGGGCACGTCAAGCTCAATCATGGCTTTAACTTCGGTGTTGCGCTTTGATAGCATGTTGTCGAGAGCTTCGGCCTGGGCCACCGTGCGGGGGAAACCGTCAAATATAACCCCATCGCAGGGGAGAAGTTTGTCGAAAACCGAAGCGAGTATGTCGGTCATGAGTGAGTCGGGCAGCAGCTTCCCGTCTTTTATGTAGCTTTCGGCGGTTTTGCCGAGTTCTGTGCCGTTCTTTATTTCGTTGCGCAGCACATCGCCTGTTGATATGTGCTTGAAACCGTATTTTTCGACTATTTTGTCGCTTTGTGTGCCCTTGCCTGAGCCGGGAGCACCGAAAATCACAATATTTTTCATTTGTTTTGTGCTATAATGTTTTTATTCTTCCAATATATATATGTCGGGCAGGTTGCGCCCTTCCTGGTTGTAATCCATGCCGTATCCCACTATAAAGTCATTGGCTTTCATTCTGAACCCAACATATTTGATTTCTATTTTCTCTTTAAGTCTTTCGGGTTTTACCACGAGTGCTGCCACGCTCACCGAGGCTGGGGACACCTTTTTTATTTGTTCTATGAAAGAGTGCATGGTGCAGCCGGTTTCTACAATGTCTTCAACAACCACAACATCGCGTCCCTTAATGTCAACGTCAAGTCCGAGTACGTTGTTCACCTTACCTGTTGATTGCGTGCCGCAGTATGATGAAAGCCTTACAAAGCGTATTTCGCACGGTTCGCCTATTGCGCGCAGCACATCGGCGGCAAACATAAAAGCACCGTTTAGCATACATACGAATACGGGCTTGCGGCCTGCTATGTCGCGCTTAATCTCCTTTGCCATGTGCTCCACCCGGGCGCTTATTTCTGATGCGCTATATAGGGGTTTGAACTTTTTGTCGCTAACTGTAACTGCGTTGCTGTTCATTTTATGTGCCGTTTTTATATGTATTTTGCTGCGAAATATTGCAAAGGTAGTGAATTTTGCAGAACCTGTGGCTCGTGGCTTTGTTATAAAACCTTATGTATGGGGTAAGAAAACAAAGCATAAGGCCGTTGAGCCATGTGCTCTGCTTATTTGGTGGCGTAGCGGTCTTCGTTTTTCGTAAAACAAAAAAGCCGCCATTGTTTCGTAGGGTGTTGATTTGCAACGAATAAAACCGATAAATCGATGTGTGTGTAACGAGTTGCTTTTCAGAAGTTTGCAAACGCGCAAAAAAGGTCTGATATAATTTTTCCTACGTCTGATGTGGTTTTTTCTACATGGGACATGTTTTTTATTATTTCAAATGTGGTTTTTAGCGCAGCTTACCTGTGCGTTTTTAGTGGAAGTCATCGCCTTTCCGACCAATACACCCCTGCAATGATAAGTGCCATTCCCGCTGCCATTACAAACGTAACAGGTTCGCCCAGCACTACGGTAGACACGGATGCGGCTATGAGCGGTTGCAGGTACAGGTAGTTTGATGAAGCCACCGAGCCGATTTGTCCTATCACCAAATTCCAGGCTACGAAGCACACGCACGATGCGATAATTCCCAAGAATATAAGGTTGAAAATCACGGCAGGGTGGGAAAATACGGCGAGTGGAAATACAGGAGGAATAATCAGAAAATATATGGCAACAGACAGCAGTCCGTAGGCAAACACTTTGCGTGTGATGAACATTACGGAATAGTGCTTGTAAGCCCGCTTAACAAGGTGCTGGTAGAACGCCCACATAAGCGCGGCCATAAGGGCGAGTATGTCGCCGGCAAATTTAAGTTGAACATGAGACCAGTCGTTGATTACAACCAGAGCCACTCCCACGAAAGCCACAAGCGAGCCGGACACAAGGCGACGGGTGAGCCTTTCGCCACGCCCCAGCCAAATGGACAGCAATGCGATTAAAAGCGGGGTGGAAGAGACGAGAAGGCATACGTTGCCGGCGGAGGTGAATCGGAGGGCGGTGTTTTCAAAAAGAAAGTATGCAGAACCGCCCGTAACCCCAAGTACAGCCATGAGTGCCTCGTGTTTTATGTTTTTGCACCACAGTCTTTTGGGAGCAAAAGGTATAATACCTATATATGCAAGCAGAAAGCGCAGAAAGAATATCTCGGCAGGTTGTAAGCCGTATGAAAGAAGAATTTTCGAGGATACGAATGTAACGGCCCACACCGCAGCGGTGAGAAGGGCCATTATGTGAAATAGAACCTTTGGTTTAGCCATTGTAAAAGTAAACTTGCAAACACACGGCGGGCAAAGCCCGTTAAACACTCTGCAAAATTACGCATAAAAGCCCGAAAACAGCGGTAATGGCAACGAAATGAAAAAAAGTTGCTTTTTTACACAATAAAACTTGTAGGTTCGAAAAAGTATTCCTATTTTTGTGGAAGATAAATTTACACGGAAATGAAGCTGAACCGTTTTTTGTTAACTTTGTGCCTGGCTGTGGCGTTTGCTGCGGTTCCCTCGGCAATGCAGGCTTTTGAAGCCTGTGCCGCAGGCGTTGTGGAAGCGGTTGGAGAGGCAAGAATAACCGTAAACAACAATTCCGACAACCAGGAGGTGCGCGTGCAGGATGCCGAAGGTCAGAGACTGGAAGTTTACAATGTGCTCGGTGTGAAAGTGGCATCGTATAGGGTTGACAGCAGCGATAAGACTATTACGCTTGGGCTGCAGCGCGGGTGCTACATATTGAAAGTGGGAAAAGTTGTGCGCAAGACGTTTATACGCTAAAGCCGCTTGCTTGCAATGAGAATCTTTGGAGGAATCGTGATTGCTTTCCTCGTTGCGTTTCTTGCAGGTTGCAAGAAACAAAGAGCTTATTATCCATACGAAAATTTGGGATGCGAATATTACGATACGCTTCGTAATGCAAAATATGCCATAGATGGTAAAAAAGTATGGTGGTATGTTGATTCCCTGCGCTTGTCCTCGCGCGACACTACATTTGTTGATTTGTTTGTTAACAAATACTATGCTTCGCGCCGACCGTTTTTATGGATAGATACCAAAGGGGCCGATTGCCGTATGGACAGTTTGGAGAGCATTTTGTCATCCGTGGCCGGGGACGGCATAAATCCATCTGCCGTTTATCAGCCTTATATAATAAAGGCGTTGCGAAGCCTTAGGAATTTCGATTTCGGCAAAGTTGGCAACATAAACCTGTGTTTGGCACAAATAGAGTATTATTCAACCAAGGGCTTGGTGCGCTATGCCTGCGGTATGCGTTTCGGGTTTGTGAACCCATACAGGTTTTACAACCGCATGGACCTTGTAAACGAAGAAGATACCCTTTGCACAAGTTTTCGCACGCTGTATGACACGCCTACTGAAACTCCCGGCAGAGAGTATATAACGGAGCTGTTGTGCAGCATAGCCGATGGTGGATTTACGAAATTGGCAAAAAAAGCTTTATGCACAGACAGTAGGTATTTGCAGCTGCGCAGGGAATACCAAAAAAAAGGAACAGGCATTGCAAAAAAGCGTTTGTTAGCCGTAAACATGGAGCGTTTCCGCTGGCGCACCAATATGAAGACGAACGGAAAATATGTGTGGATAAACCTGCCCGAGTTTATGCTTCGCGCGGTTGATGAGCGTGGCGGCGAAACGCTTGAAATGAGAGTGTGCGCGGGGAGTTTGAAACACAAAACTCCGCAGCTTTACGGCGAATTGGAACGGTTGGAGCTTAACCCGGTGTGGACAGTGCCGCAAAGCATAATACGCAAGGAAATCGCCCCAAAGCATGCAGGTGAAGAAAGCTATTTTGAGCGCAACCGCATGAAGATAATCGAAAAGTCCACCGGTGAGGAAGTAGAGCCGTCTGCCGTGAGCGCGGAAATGCTGAAGAACGGGCAATACAGCGTGGTGCAGGCCAAAGGGGAGGGAAACTCTTTGGGAAGAATGATATTCCGTTTCAGGAACAATTTATCAATATACCTGCACGACACACCAAACCGCGAAGCATTTAACCGCAAAAGCCGTGCGGTGAGCCACGGTTGTATAAGGCTCGAGAAGCCTCTTGCGCTTGCCGTGTTCATGCTTGGGGACAAAGACCCTTTGGAAATCGACAAAATGAGGATTGCCGTTGATATGCCACCGAAGAGCGAGGAGGGAAGAAAACTCATCGAAAAAGAAAACTTCCGCACTGCGGGCATAAAAAAAATCAAGCCCCCGGTGCCGCTATACATAACGTATATCACAGCTTATCCGGGCAGGGATGGGAAGATTGTTTACACGCCCGATCCATATGAATATGACAACAAATTGCTGCATCTTCTGCGTAATCATTAAACAGGCAATACAATATGATGCGCGAGGATATAGATGAGAAAAAGCTGCAGGAAAAGCTTGGCGACCCCAAAAGCAGAAACATGGCTTTCGGCATGCTGGTAAGGCGCTTGTCGCCCCAGGTGTATTGGCAGATAAGGCGGTTGGTTTATTCGCATGACGATGCGAACGACATAATGCAAAACGCTTTTCTTAAAGCGTGGTCAAATATCGGAGCGTTTCGAGGGGAGGCAAAGTTCTCAACGTGGTTATTCAGGATAGCCATAAACGAAGCCCTATCGTTTTTGCAGCGAAAGCGCGACACAATATCGCTCGATTCTCCTGAAGCGGCGGCGGTTTCGCAACTGGAGGCAGATACCTACTTTAACGGCGACAGGGCGCAGTTACTGTTCCAAAAAGCAATAGCCTCGCTTCCCGACAAGCAGCGACTTGTGTTCAACATGAGATATTTTGATGAGATGAAATATGAAGAGATGAGTAAATTGCTAGGAACGTCGGTTGGGGCGCTAAAGGCTTCATATCATATTGCAGTGGAGAAAATTTATGCAAAATTAAAGAAAACAGAGTAAACTTTTTGAGGTTCAAAACGTCTAACAATAAAGCAAAAGTACCGTCATGAAAAAAGAAGAAGAGCTAAAGAAAATGTTCGGCAGGGAAAATCCGTTTTCCGTACCCGACGATTACTTTGATGGTTTTGCCGATAAAATGCAGAAGGTGATCGGTGAGGAAGCTTTTGCGCCACAAACAACAGTGCAGACTGAAAGATGCACTTTGTTTGTCAGGGTGAAGCCATATCTTTATCTTGCGGCACTGTTCGCCGGATTGTATTTCAGTATAAATGTGGTAAAAAACAGGCAGAGCATTGCAAACAAGTCAAAGGTCGAGACCGTGGCAGCGACAAACAGTACAAACTCCGAGGACGCATATATAGAAGAGGTTTGCGAATATGCTGGAATAGACGAGGACCACATTTATGCATACGTAACAGGACAGGACTATGGCTATTAAACAACAAAGCAATTAAAAAGATGAGACGTTTAAGGGTTACAATATTATTTTCTTTGCTGCTCTCCACTGTATGTTTTGCGGACGAGTTTCGGGATCGCCCGCGTTTTTCCCCGCAGGAGTTCATGCAGAAGCGAGAGGGGTTCATAATAAAAAAAGCAGGGTTGACTCCGGGCGAGGCAGCAAGGTTTTTCCCTCTGTATCGCCGGCTCGAAAAGGAAAAAATGAAGATAGACAGAAAAATAGGCGGTTTAGTGCATAAGTCGCGCGGGCAGGGCGTTGATGAAAGGGCTGCGCAGAATATCATACGTGAAATTGATAAGTTACAACTGCAAAAGGTTAAACTCGAAAACGACTACCACCAAAAATACAGAAAGGTGATATCCGCGCAAAAGATATTACGTGTGTTTCATGCGGACTGGCTTTTCAGCCGTCATGTACTCAGGCAAATGGCGCACCGCAACGCGCCGCGTCCGAGATAATCGTGATAAAAGTTGCCAAACCGGCAAAGCCAAACAAAGCAGCCCCCATGATAAGACTGCATGTTCTTTTCATGGGGGCGCTGTAATAGTTTGGCCCAGCGAGCTTGCCGCCTGCCTATGGCGCATCTGCAATGTCATATAAGATATCCCGATAAATTACCAGGAAAATCTGTAACCATCGCCGTCTATATTTGCAAAAGCGGGATAGCCGTTGCTGTCAAAAGTCCACTTATAGTAAGAGGTGTCTTTATTATCGCTTGCGCCCATCGGCAGATGTTGTGTAGGTTTGCCCAAAATACCTGCGTAATATGCGTATTCGATGTCATCCAAATCAATTTCGAATGCTTCGTCAAACATCATTATGCAGCCTTTGTTAACGATGGGTGAACTTACGGAGGGCGATGTGTAAAGTATGTTTGTTTTCCAATTGTCATTGTCCGCAGTTGTCTGCTCTACATTTGCAATGTCGCCGTCTTTGTATGAAATAAACACCTCTTTGCTGCCTTCTGACTTTTTGAGATACGAAAGTTGCCCGTCGGCATTATATTTGAAAGTCCATTGATTTGTCTCCGTCTCGTCCAAGTCCTTTTCAATTTGCTCAGCCTCTTTTACGAATCCGTTGCTTCCAAGGTGCATTACAAACTGGCAGTATTCCCCTTTTCCATGGGTAATGGTCATTCTCACTTTAGGCGTTTTGTCGGTAGCCTTGCTTGAAACTTTTGAATATTCAAACTTAACTTCCCCATCGATAGTTGACATACTAGAAACAAGGCCGTCATTATTGTAAGATATTGACTTCACATCTCCGGCGGATTTTGGCATTCCGCCGGTAAACACAGATTTCAGATTTTCTGCAATGTGTGAAGGCACACCGGACGGTTCATTATTGTTGTCATCATCGCTGCAAGCCGTGAACACAGCACAGCCGGCAAAAAGTCCCAAGAGGCATAGAAGATTCTTTGTCGCTTTCATCATATACATAATAAATTTTTCTTTGTTGATTATTGATTGCTTAAGCAAAATGTTCTTTTGTGAGGTTGGCAAAGATAACGGATTTTTTTGGAATTATTGCTGTCCGCTAAAACTCAAAATAGCATACAACGCCTATCCGCAATGCCCATAAGCAGGCGTTGCGGATGATTTTTGAAAAAGAAAGCCCCCTTAGTCAAAAAAAGTCGGTTCAGGAGGCTTTTCTTTGCCATACAGGCGTATGAACATGAATATACCGTTGAAACGGAGTTTTTAAGGGACGGATAAGTGCCTGAATTTCTTGCAGTGGCGAGGTTTACGGTAAGGTTTGTAAGTTAATGCTTAATACAGCGTTATGG
>DJQA01000014.1:0-27317 GCA_002437495.1 Prevotellaceae bacterium UBA6398 | reverse complement strand
TAGTTTTTTCTATGTCTGATGTAATTTTTCCTATGTCCGATGTAGTTTTTTCGGCATCAAATGTGGTTTTATGGTGCCGGAGAATGAAAATGCGGTTATGGTTTTGCGTTATTTGTAGGGCGTATGGCATACGTCCTGTGCACCACTGCTCGAACCATATAGCAACCCGTCGCCATAACATAATTTGCGCACTTCGGGCGTATGCCATACGCCCCTACGGCGGCGCTATTTGTTGGTTGACATGGCTTTGATTGTTTATTATTGCTGTCCGCCAAAATGCGTGCCTTTGTTCATGGTTGCTGTGGCTATGTTTTGTAAAAACAAAAGTAACCGAAAGGGCTGAATTCCAAGTGGGGAATCCGGCCCTGATTTTATATCGGCCGACAACTTTAGCGGACAGCAATAACTTGAAATTTCAATATGCGGGCTTGGTAAAGGGTGATTTCACGTTTTTTCGGCAAGGCAAGTGGAAAAATCCGTTATTTACCGGATAAACATGTGCAATCCCAACTTTTTGCGGCATTTTTTTGGCGAGTATCGGGCAAAGTCCTAAATTCGCACCATAAACAGTTGCATGAGGCGCGCATGGCGCAGTGCAGCTTATGCGAAGGATAATAACCATTAAAAAATAACAAAACAAAGTACCATGGAAGAAGAAATAAACCATTTGACGGGGGACTTGCGGGTTAAAAAGCTCGTAGAGTTCCTCATTGCAGCAGTAATCACGATAGTGGTTTGGAACCTGCCCCCACAGACGTTCGGCATCGAAGGCCTTACTATAGTCCAACAGCGCGTTATAGCAATATTTGTGTTTGCAACGTTTATGTGGCTCACAGAGGCTGTGCCGGCGTGGGCAACGTCTTTATCTATAATAACGCTGTTGCTGCTTACGGCATCAAACCATAGTTTTGCGTTTTTCAGAGACGATGCGAGCGGAAATCTTGGCACACTACTGAAGTCTAAAGACATAATGGCCACATTTGCCGACCCTATAATAATTCTTTTCCTCGGCGGTTTCATTCTTGCCATAGCGGCTTCGAAGTCAGGGCTTGACTTGTATCTTGCAAAAAGCCTTTTGCATCCGTTCGGGCATAAAAGCGACAGGGTGCTTCTCGGCTTTATACTCATAACGGGTATATTTTCTATGTTTGTAAGTAATACGGCTACAGCCGCCATGATGCTCACCTTTCTTGCTCCTGTTTTCAAAGCTCTGCCCGCAAACGGCAAAGGAAGGGTGGCTCTTACGCTTTCAATCCCTGTTGCGGCAAACCTGGGGGGCATGGCAACTCCTATAGGAACTCCCCCAAATGCAATAGCCTTGAAGTATCTTAACGCCCCGGATGGACTGAATTTGGGAATAGGGTTCGGACAGTGGATGATGGTAATGCTTCCATATGTGTTGATTCTTCTTATAATTTCGTGGCTTTTGCTGAAGAAGTTCTTCCCATTTACACAGAAAACCATAGACCTTGAGATTAATGGCGAGGTTACTCACAACTGGCGCACGGTGGTGGTCGCGCTAACCTTTATTGTTACAATTCTTTTGTGGATGCTCGACAAGGTTACGGGCATAGATGCGAACACCGTGGCGATGATTCCCATGGGCGTTTTTGCAATAACAGGCGTTATAACGGCAAGCGACCTTCAGAAGATAAACTGGAGTGTGATTTGGATGGTCGCAGGTGGTTTCGCACTCGGTTTAGGACTTAAAGAGTCGGGGCTTGCCGATGTAGCAATAGAGTCAATACCGTTCGGACAGTGGTCGCCTTTGGTGATAATACTTATATCGAGCCTTATATGCTATCTGCTATCAAACTTCATATCGAATACGGCAACGGCGGCGTTGCTTGTCCCCATTCTCGCCACTGTTTGTTCGGGCATGGGAGACGCTCTTAAAGCCGGAGGCTCGGCAATAGTACTCATAGGCGTTGCCATTGCGGCTTCATCGGCAATGTGTCTGCCAATAAGCACCCCGCCTAATGCCATAGCGCATTCAACAGGACTTGTGAAACAGAGGGAAATGTTGAAAATAGGTATTATTGTCGGAGTAGTTTCCTTGGCGTTGGGTTATGCGGTTCTTTATTTAGCAGGAACTTTTAATTTGCTATAATATAAATGCCGCCGGAATATTAATAAATCCGGCGGCATTTATTATGGCCCGGCATATAAACGTTGAGCCGCTATGCCGGTGCACGTTAAGATCAATGCGGCACCATATTTTGTGCCTTTCGCACAGCCTTGCCCGAATATGGCAGGCAAAAAGGTGCCGACTTGGTTATTTTTATGTTGTAACTTTGCACCCGAAGTAAAACTGTTAAGAAATGAACACAAGGGAAAGAAAGTTAGAGGCGTTCGGGCGGCTGCTTGACGTGCTTGACGAGCTAAGGGAAAAATGCCCGTGGGATCGCAAGCAAACCAACGAGAGTCTGCGTCCGAATACGATAGAGGAAGTTTACGAGCTGTGCGATGCCATTGAGCGCGCCGACTGCGGCGAGGAAAAGAAAGAGCTGGGTGATGTGTTGCTGCATATTTGCTTTTATGCAAAAATAGCGCAGGAGAAAAATCTTTTCGACATAGCCGATGTTTGCACGGCTTTGACAGAAAAACTCATATACCGCCACCCGCACATTTACGGGCACGCCAATGCAGAAACGGCAGGCGATGTGGCTAACAATTGGGAGAAGCTGAAGGAACACGAGAAAGGCGGAAACAAAACCATACTTTCGGGTGTTCCCAAGTCGCTGCCATCGCTGATAAAGGCGTTCAGAATTCAGGAAAAAGCAGCTCACGTGGGTTTTGACTGGAAAAACAAGGAGGATGTATGGAATAAGGTAAAGGAGGAGCTGCAAGAATACGAGCACGCTATGGCAAAGGGAAATTCCAAGGAGAGTGAGGCGGAGTTCGGCGATCTTTTGTTTTCTCTTGTGAACGCTGCACGGCTTTACGGCATAAATCCCGACAACGCCCTTGAACTAACTAACAGAAAATTCATGTCTCGCTTCAACTTCATAGAACGTGGTGCAAAGGCTTCGGGGCGCAATGTTAGCGAACTTTCGCTTTCGGAGATGGACGAGTTGTGGAATGAGGCAAAAATAAAAGAACAAGAAAAATGAAACATAAAGGATTGGCAATATTTATTCTGATGTTTGCACTGGCAATATGCGCAACCAAGGCAAAGGTGCGCCTTGCAGATCCGTTTATTTATTACGAAAACGGAACGTATTTTGCGTATGGAACCAGCTCCCCCAACGGAATAGTTGTCTTTACATCGAAAGACTTGAAAAAGTGGCGAAACAGAGGGCTTGCGCTGAACAAGAAGGATACGAACATACCACGTTCGTTTTGGGCACCCGAGGTTTACAAGGTAAAGGGGGAGTACATAATGTATTTCTCGGGCAACGAACATATATATGCGGCTAAGGGAAAATCGCCATACGGACCTTTCATACAGGTTGGCACAAAACCCATGATTGCCGAGAAGGCAATAGATTCATCACTGTTTTTCGACAGAAAAAAAAGACCCTATATAACATTCGTGCGCATGAACGATGGAAACAACGTGTGGGTAGCGCCGCTTAACAAGGACTTGTGCTCGTTCGACAGCACAAAGATGAAACACTGCTTCAGTGTTTCGCAAGATTGGGAGCGCATAGAGGGGCGTGTGAACGAAGGACCGTGTGTGTTCATAAAAGGCAGGAAGTATTACATGATATATTCCGCCAACGACTTCAGGTGCAAGAAATACGGTTTGGGGCTTGCAGTGGCCAAAAAGCCCGAGGGACCGTGGGTAAAGCGAGCCGATAATCCTTTTCTGGTTTGTCCCGACACACTTGTCGGGGTGGGGCACAATTCTTTCTTCACTGACAAAGATGGTAAGCTGCGCATAGTTTTTCATGCTCACGAGAGTAGTGCAAAGGTGTCTCCAAGAAATATGTACATAGGTACTTTGGAGTTTTCCGACCCCAAAGACAAGGAACATCTTACGGTGGGAAAGGACATCATTGAGGCCAAAGAGGAATGATGCCGTTATTGACGGCTGTACATTAAAGCCGCAATTGCGGCTTTTTTTGTGGCATTCTCTTGGATTGGTGGATTACAAAAAATCGCCTGTATTTTTACAGGCGATTTTCAGTACGCCCTCAGGGGCTCGAACCCTGGACCCATTGATTAAGAGTCAATTGCTCTACCAACTGAGCTAAGGGCGCATCGTTTCGAAGTTTTGTACATCTTTCCGAACGCGAGTGCAAAAGTAAGGCGTTTTTTTGAAACCGCCAAATGTTTGACCGTTTTTCTTGTGTTTTTTGCTTGTTCCGGTGCGGCTGCTACAATTATTATAGGTGTTTTGCCATTGCAGTTCGGGCAGACGGACGTTTGTAAGTGAAGTGCCGCAAAAAAGTATGCGGAAACCGTAAAAACTATGTCCTATGTAGAAAAAACTACATCAGACGTAGGAAAAACTACATCAGACCTTTTTTTGTATCTTGCAAAACATTGAGGAAAAGGCTTTTATAAGCATAACGTGAAAAGTGAATGTTTTGCAGTTATGCAGCTGCTTTCTGAAAGTGCTTGCATAACTTTTATGTTAGCTCAAAGACTCCATTGACTTTTCTGCGGTCAAGAATATGGAAAGGTATGTTCTTTCCTTGCAGTGCCCGAGAAATAGCCGTTTCTGCAAGTTCGTGCGTATTGTTGTTTTCGCTAAGATGGCAAAGGAATATTTGGCGCAGGTTGGGAAAATTGCCCTTGCTGAAGAAGTTGGCTGTCTCTGTGTTCGACAAGTGTCCCATGGGACTGGCTATCCTGCGGCGCAGGTGCATTGGGTAAGGGCTGCTTTCGAGCATTTTAGGGTCGTAGTTTGACTCGAACACAAGATAGTCGGCTTCAAGCGCACGTGCGCTTACTTCGTCTGTTATCCTTCCGCAGTCTGTTACAATCACAAATCGCTTGTCGCCATGGTAAATGGTGTATCCCGAGCAGTCGGCGCTGTCGTGGGGCACATCGAAAGCCTCTACAGTGAATGAGCCTATGCCAAATGGCTTGTATTTGTCTATGGGCTTTATCAGCTCTTTTGGCAGCTTTCTGTGTATTTTGAAATTGGTCTTTATCCTCTGGTGCACGATTTCTGTGGCATATACGGGAATGTTAAGGTGTATTGCCAGTCCCGACACGGCGGAAATGTGGTCGGTATGGTCGTGGGTGAGCAGTATTGCACTGATTTTTTCCTGGTTCACGCCATACTCGGCAAAATGTTTTTTCATTTTGCGGTAACCAACGCCTGCGTCTATCAGAATGCTGTTTTCTTGCGATTCCAATAGATAGCAGTTGCCGCTGCTTCCGCTTCCGAATGATAGAAATTTCAACATCTCAGACATAAAATCGTGCGAAGTTAATAAAAAATCAAAGACTGTTGCTAAATTTGTTCGGCCAAAACGGGCATAAAACAAAAAGAACATGAACAGATTGTTATTGGCATTTGTACTGTGCGCCGCTTTATTGTCTTGCGGCAAAAATGACGGCCGGAAGGAAGCTGCCGCTCTGTGCGCCGAAAAATTTGCGCATGGTTTTTTTAATTTCCGCTATGTAGAGGCACTTGGCTATTGCACAGAAGACTCGCGCAGGGTGTTGGAGTTTTGTGCCTCAAATATGAGCGATAGAATAGTTGACAGCTTGAGGAGCATTACCGACACTCCAACGGTAAGTGTTGTGGAAACCGTGGTTCTTGGCGACAGCGCGGCGGAATGTGTTGTGAATGTGGAAAACGGCATTCTTGCCGACACCATAGGCGGATACCCGGTGCCGGGACAGGATGACAGAAAGTACCGATTGCAGCTTGTGAAGGAGGTAAAAGAATGGAAAGTCAGAATGGCAGGCCCACCGCGAAGTGAAGAGTGAAGTCTCTTGAAAAGCGCGGGTGTAGGATGGGGAAGTGTTCGCGTGAGTTTGAATGGTATGGGTTTACAGCCTTCATGCCGCCATCGAAACGCAGTACGAAATAGTCGAGGTTAAGACGCAGACCAATGCCATAGGCTGCGGCGAGCTGCTTTAGCAGATTTTTGAATTGTAACTTGCCTCCCGGCTGGTCGGGGTAGTTGCGTGTGGTCCATATGTTGCCGCAGTCGGCAAATACAGCCCCGTGCAGTTTCCAAAAAAGGAAGGTGCGATATTCAAGGTTTATGTCAAACTTTATGTTTCCTGTTTGGTTTATAAAGTCTATTTTGCCATCTTTGCTACGGTATTTTCCCGGGCCAAGCTCTCTTACGCCCCATCCTCTCACAGAGTTCGCTCCGCCGGCGAAATATCTTTTCTCGTATGGCACAACCGAGGCGTTGCCGTATGGCAGTGCGAGCCCCAGGTTTGTGTGAAACGCAACGGCGTTGCGTTCGTCAATCATGAAATTCTTTACGAAATCCAAGTCTACTTTGGCGTATTGCGCATAGGCTATGTTGAAAAACTTGTAGTTCCCATCTGTGTTTTTTTCGCCGTGCAGGATGTGCGAGAGCAGATACAGCAGATTTCCGGCACATTCAATGCCGAAACGCACCCTGTATGAGCTGTTCGTGTAGTCGAGCGGTCGCGGCAGGCGGTTTCCTCGTGAGTTGTAAACCATGCTGTATGCAGAGCGCATTATAAACAAATCCTCGTATGAATAGCGCAGCACGGAATTGCGCGAGGAGTTGTTCTCGAGATAGTCGTGGCGGAATGTGTCTGAAATCCATGGCATGAACACATAGTTAAGGCTTACAAGGTCAAGGCGGTGCTGGAGTTTGCTTTGCCACGAGCTCCAAATGTACCTTATTCCTGCCGTGAGGGTGCGGCGGTGGAACTCCGGGCGGTCTTGAGTGTTATAAAGCAGCGACACTTCCGAGTTAACAATCGTGCTCATTCTGCGGTGGCGCTGTAGCGGGCGCATTAGAATGGGCATTTTAAGGTTTGCCTCAACGCCAAGCTCCAGATAGTTCTCGTTGTTGTTGTATCCTTTAAGTCCCTTTATGGCTTCGAATGCGCCGCGCAGCTTCATGTTGAAAGTTTCCGCCCCCCTGAACACATTTCGGTTTTCAAACGAAAGCATGGCGGCGGCCCCCAAGTCTCCGGCCATGTTTGTGCCTTCAACTTCGAAGCTTATTGAGTTTACATTCCGTGTGTTGAAAAAAATGTTTGCGTCCAATGCGTTTGCGGCGTTTGTAAGCACGTTTGCGGAGTCGCGCGTAGCTTCTGTAAGTTTCACCGAGGCAAAATTGGTAATTGAAAGCCCGCCCAACTTTTGGTATGTGCTTTGCACTTTCGACTGGTTGTATGTGTCGCCCGGGCGAAAGTAAACATTGCGTAGCATGGTTTTGTCGCGCAGCACGGCATGGCCGTAAGAATATATTGCCCCCAAACCGTCGCTTATCGTGTCGCAATTCATGTTGGCTTCATCTCTTACGGAGTCTTCGCTTATGTTGTAGTAGAAATTAACCTTGCCTATGTGGTATTTGGTGTATGCTTTTAGGGAATCGCGTGCGCCGCTTGCGTATGACACATCAACTTGCAATGAAACGTTCTTGGAGAGCGCGGAGGTGTCGGCGGAGAAACTCACGAAGTCGTGGTTTACGTTATAGTATCCGTTATCCTGCAAAAGTTTCACAATACGGTTTCGCTCGTTGTCCAAAATGCTTATGTCGCAGGGCATGCCTTTGAAAAGAAGTGAGTTGGCGGAGTCTGTTCGTATTATTTTGCGGAATACGGCATTGCTTATGTTCCATTTAATGCTGTCTATAGAATAAAGTGTGCCGGGCTTTATGGTGTATTCCACGCTTGTCTTGTGCTTTTTGTGGCGTATTTTGTATGATGCGTCTGCTTTAAGATATCCTGCGCTTGCCATGGCGTTGCGCAGGTTGGTCAGCGAGTTTTCTGACATTGCAGAGTCGTAAACAATGGGGGCTTCGCCGAGCTTACGCAGCGTGTGGTTATGCGATGTGTCCCTGCCGGCCATGCAGTATATGCCCAGTGGTACTTTCACAAGTCCGAACCATTTTGAGTTTGGGTGCTGCTTTATGTAGCGGCTGTAGTTCTTGGGATTTAAGGCTTTGTCGGTAGATTTTATGCTTACCGATGACAACACTGTGCTACCCTCGTCGAGGAACTTTTCCGATGAGCACGATGAAAATGCAACCACGCCCGCGAGCGTGGTTGCAATCATGTGCGTTATGGTGCGTAGCGGTTGCAATTTGCCGTCAGTTCTGTTTTGTTTCCATGTGGTTTTCGCCTTTCTGCCGACCTATCAGTTGAAAATCTTTTTTGCGCAGATGGAAACTGTTTGTTAGGTATTTGTCGCGCACTATTTGGTTTGAAGCGAGTTCTTCGGGTGTGCCTTGAAACAGAATTCTTCCTTCGAATAGCATATACGCCCTGTCGGTTATGCAAAGGGTGTCTTCCACGTTATGGTCGGTAATCAGTATGCCTATGTTGCGGTATTTTAGTTTCCATACAATGTATTGTATATCTTCCACTGCAATGGGGTCGACACCGGCAAACGGTTCGTCAAGCATTATAAACTTAGGGTCGATGGCCAGGCAGCGTGCTATTTCCGTTCTCCTGCGTTCACCTCCCGATAGGCGGTCGCCAAGGTTTTTGCGCACTTTTTGCAGGCGGAATTCGCTTATAAGGCTTTCGAGCTTTTCCTTTTGGTATGCTCTGGGCTTTCCAGTCATCTCAAGCACCGAGGCAATGTTGTCCTCGACCGACATTTTGCGGAACACCGATGGCTCCTGCGCCAAATAGCCCACGCCGCTTTGGGCGCGCTTGTAAACGGGGTAGGACGTAATGTCGTTGCCGTCAAGGTAGATATGCCCTCCGTTGGCTTTCACAAGCCCGGTGGTCATGTAAAAAGATGTGGTTTTGCCCGCACCGTTTGGGCCGAGGAGTCCCACGATTTCCCCCTGTTTCACTTCAAACGACACATCGTTGACCACGGTGCGTTTGCCGTATGTCTTTACAAGCCCCTCGGTGCGCAACACCATGGAACTGTTTGCCGTTTCTTGTTTTTGCTGGTCCATCAATGGTGGAATTTATGTTTTACAAGACAATATTTACCGAAACAAAATTACGAATTTCGCTCTAATTGAAGAAAGAAAAAAGCTGCAACGCTTATCCGCCCCGAAAGTTTTCATAACTTTGCACAAAATGTGAATGTCAAAAACGGCGGTTAAATGCTTATTCAAAAAAGTCTTACCACTTTCGGGAAATACCTGCGCCTAATGGGGCGGGTGTTCTCTCGACCCGAGCGAATGCGTATGTTTTTCAGGCAGTATCTGCGAGAGATGCAGCAACTCGGCATCAACTCGATTGTTATTGTGCTGCTGATTTCGTTCTTCATAGGTGCTGTAATCTGCATACAGATAAAGCTTAACGTGCAGAGCGCGTGGATGCCCCACTGGACTTCGGGATACGTAACGCGTGAGATAATGCTGCTCGAGTTCTCGTCGAGCATAATGTGCCTCATCCTGTCGGGCAAGGTTGGTTCGAACATAGCCTCCGAACTCGGCACAATGAGGGTTACGCAGCAGATTGACGCGCTCGAAATTATGGGTGTCAATTCCGCCTCATACCTTATACTCCCCAAAATTCTTGGCTTGGTTACGATGATACCCGTGCTTGTTGTTTTCTCAACTGTCTCGGGCATAATAGGCGCGTATGCCACGGCGTATTTGGGGCATATAATAACACCCAGCGACCTTACGGCGGGCATGCAGCATGAGTTTTCGGAATGGTTCTTGTGGATGGGGGTGATTAAGTCGCTGTTTTTCGCATTCATAATCTCCAGCGTTTCGTCATACTATGGCTACACCGTCGAGGGCGGTTCGGTAAATGTGGGAAAGGCCAGCACAAACGCTGTGGTTTCAAGCTCGATGCTCATACTTTTCTCGGATATGTTTTTAACCCAACTCCTCTCCTAACGCCATGATAGAAATAAAGGACCTGCATAAGACTTTTGACGACCGCGAGGTGCTCAAAGGCATTTCCACTGTGTTTGAAAAAGGAAAGACCAACCTTATAATAGGGCAGAGCGGCTCGGGCAAAACCGTGCTTATGAAGTGTATCGTGGGGCTGTTCCGGCCCACGAGCGGGGAGGTGCTGTATGACGGCAGAAACTTTTTCGCAATGGATAAGAAAGAGCGCACGCGGCTAAGGCGCGAAATGGGGATGATATTCCAAAATGCCGCTCTGTTCGACTCCATGACGGTGCTCGACAATGTTATGTTCCCACTTGATATGTTCTCAACCATGTCGTGGCGCGAACGCCGCCGCAGGGCCTGCGACTGCCTTGAAAGGGTTGACCTAACGGGCGCGGGCGACAAGCTGCCGGGAGAGATAAGCGGGGGCATGCAAAAGCGCGTGGCCATTGCGAGGGCGATAGCCATGAACCCCAAATATCTTTTCTGCGACGAGCCTAACTCGGGGCTTGACCCCAAGACCTCGCTCGTGATTGACGAACTTATCCACGGCATCACCAAGGACTATGACATGACAACCATTATTAACACCCACGACATGAACTCCGTTATGGGTATAGGAGAGAACATTGTGTTTCTGGCTGGAGGACGTAAGGAATGGCAGGGCACGATGCACGATGTCATGACCTCGAAGAACGAACGCCTCAACAGCTTCATCTTTGCCTCCGACCTTTTCAGAAAAGTGAAAAAGGCGGAGCTTGAAGAGGAAGATAAGGTGTAAAATGCGGCCAACTTGGGGTTAACGCCGCCTGTGGTGCATTACATATGCACGAAATGTGCCGCTTGGCCACTGTTTTGGCGGCGGTTTGCATTGTTTGTGCAATGCGCTTCGCACGGTTGTGTGTTTGAGCGTATGCCATACGTACAAACAAATGACACAAAATTAATTTTTCCTTTCTGTTTGGCACACTCCGAAAATTACATGGGACTTTGGAAAAACTATGTCCGATGTAAGAAAAACTACATCGGACATAGTTTAAACTACATCAGACCTGATTTTCGCTCTTTCTATTCTGTCGGACAATAGGGCGTTGTTTGTATTGGGCATGTTTGTGCTCCCAATGGAAATGCAGGCAAGGGTTGTGAAAGACACCACGCTTTTTTGTTACTCCCAAGGAGGTGGTGTATGGCAAAAGGATATATGCCATTTGCAGCACAACAATGTTTTTGCCGGAAAAAGGCGGGAAGCCGGAAATATGGGCGGAATACGGAAAATCCATAGACCAATAAAAAAAGAAAAGGTGCACCGATTTTGGCGCACCTTTTCTTTTTTATAATGGGTGTGAAGTTATTGGTCAGAAAAACCATGGGTGGTTTTTCACTGCAACTATGCCGTCTGTGCCAATGTTTCCGTTAATGCGACTTATTGAGAGGAACGGCGTGGAAAGATAGTCCTTGGCTTGTGGGTCAACGCTGTTGACTTTCACCCTGCCGCTGCAGTGTATGTATTTTGCGCCGCCCAGCGATATAGCCACGTGGGTTACGCGCCCTGCACTCGTGCCGAAGAAGAAAAGGTCGCCGGGCCGGGCCTCATTCCAATTTTTGGCTTCGATTTTCTGCCCGGTAAGTGCCTGTTGCCAAGCATCGCGGCGCAGTATTACCCCTGCCGAGAGGTAGCTTATTTTAGAAAGCCCGGAGCAGTCGGTCATTTTTGTCGATGTGCCGCCCCAGAAGTATGGCGAACCCATCATTCGCTTTGCCGTTGCCAACACTTGGGCTGTGGTGAACGGTTTGCCGGCCCATTGCGCGAGTTCCTCAACATCTGTGGCTGCTATGTAGCCGGTGCGCCCATCGGGCGTTGACAATAGAATGTGTTTGCCTTTTGTTCCCTTGTATTCGAGAATGCATCCCAGCACAAGGTCGCTCACGGTTTCATCGTTTCCCGGCTGTGTGGTAAGGCGCGACTGGTATGCTGTTACAATGTAACGCTTGGCGTGTTTCCATTTGCCAAGGTTCGCGCTGTCGAGCATCTGCACGGAGCTTTCGGGAATGTATGATTGGTAGCCGTCAGGAGTTTCCGCCTTGTACCAGTCGCCGTCTTTCAAGAGTATGCGCAGCGGAGTTCCCATAACCGACTGCGTTGCCATTTCGGCTGCGTGGTTGCCGCTTGTGCGCATGGATGCCACGGAGAGCTTGGTCAGTGCCCATTCTGCTTCGGGGCGCGTTATGTCAATCTTTATGCATGAGTCAACATGTAGGTTGGATGTCCACTCGGAATATTCAAGGTTACCGCCTTCCCATTCCACTTCGCCTGCCTGGTTATCTACAGTCTCGGAGCGTATGAAGTTTTTCTTGGGGTCGAAGTTGCCGTTCACGCCTCGGTTAACAACAAAGCGGTAAAGGTCAATGCCTGTCTTGTAGTAGTCGGCAAGGGGTTCACCAATAGTGCTCCTGCCGAAAGAGGGGTCGGTTGGCACCCAACCGGTACCTTCGAAATAGGTTTCCGCCCAGTCGTGGTAGTTTTCCGCGCCCGGATGCAGCATGAAACCGCTTTCCCAACGCGCAGGTATTCCGAGACTTCTTACGAGCGTGATGTATAGCAGCGCAACCTGCCCGCAGTCGCCGTGGCGGTTTTCAATAACGTATTCGGGAATGTTGGGTATTGTGCTGTATTCTCTCGCACCCGCCCATAGAAAGTTGCTGGCTATCCAATCGTATATCATTGACGCTTGAAGCACCGGGTTCTTTTCCTCGCCCACGATTGTCTTGGCTAATTTTTTAAGCTTCTTGGTTTTTATTATATGAGGATATTCCTCGGCAGTGTATTGTTTGTACAGCTCGGTATCCGTGTTGTATGGTTTGAGCCTTGACATTATTCCCGCACGTGAGAAATGCTGTTCGTTCGACACGAAGCTGTAGGTTATGCTGAAAGTTGAGGGCTTGTCTTTGTGTGCCACGCCTTCCATGTATGCCGTGGTATGAAACGTGCCTTGCGAAACCTTTATAGGGGCTGACGACCTGATGAATTTCACGTTTGTCTGGCGTGTGGTTTCCATTGGGTAGGGCAGCCACACCCTCAGTGTATAGCCATCGGGAATTGCGTTGGCTTTGACTTTGAGCGTGAAGGTGAGCTGCCATTTGTGGGGATTGCGCAGGTTGTTGTCATTGGCGGGGCATTGCATAGCCTGATTATAGAATTTGGCGTAGTAGTCGTGCGTGGACTTTTTTTCTTTGGCATTCTCTTTTTTGAAGTCCTCGTTGTTGAGCAGAAAGAAATTGCCCACGGAACGGCGAAACCACATTTCCTTGCCGTCAATGGTATCTGCCTCGATATAGCGTTTGCGTTTCCAGTAGTTTATTTTTTCATCGCTTACGGCGTGTCCCATGCGCTTTTCTATTTGTGCGCGTCCTTCTGCGGGTGTGAGCGAGAAATCCCTGCGCATGCGCCGTATGGTTTGGCTTATTGAGTCAATGGTAAGGCGGTTGTTATACCTTGTTTGTTTTGGAAGCCTGTTGAGCATTTTTTCGGCTTTCTTGAATTCGCCTTTAAGTATGAGTTCCCCGGCTTGTGCGCGGAAATCCTTGCTTTGTGCCGTAGCTTTTTGGGGCAATGATATTGCCGCCAGCAGGAGCATGGCGGCAATAAGCAGAATATTTCTCTTCATTTGCTGATTTTTTAGTAGTTTTTATTTTATGTGTTTGCGTAATTCGGCCGCCCAAATCTTGTACCCTTCTTCATTTAGGTGCAGACCGTCGGTGGTTAGTTCCTTTCGCAGTTTACTGCCGCCGCTTTCGGTGAACAATGGGAATAGGTTTACGAAAGCAATACCCTTGCTTTTTGCAAGTGCTTCCAGCTTGTTGTTAATGGCTGCCACGGAGTCGGTCTTTCCTTCAAGTCTTTTGTACCGCTTGAACTCTTCGTTTATGGGAAGCAAACTTTGCAGTGCAATCTGCGTTTTGGGCGACTCGCGCTTTATGCGGTCTATGGTTGTGGCAATGGACTGTATGATTTCGCTGTTTGAAAGCCAATGGGATATGTCGTTTATGCCTTCCATCAGAATGATTTTTGCCGGGTGGCAGGGCAGTATCTGGTGAAGTCGGTTGTATATTCCCGGCACGTCATCTCCGATAATTCCACGGTTGACTACGTGTTTTAGGTTCAAGCGTTTTCCCCAGTCTCCGCCGTTTTCGGTTAAACTGTTCCCGAGCATAACAATGTCTTTGGACGTAATTGGAGGTTCTTTTTCAAACTGTTCCATTCTGTCGAGATAATGCTGCGTGTGCGAATCGTTGGTTATTGCTCCCGCAACGGCGTTTGCAACCACGGCTCTTAGGCGTATGACGTTAGTGTGTCCGGCGGGATGTACGCTGTTGGTGAGCAGTATGATGGCGAGTTTGTTTTCCGGGTCGATGTCTATCATGGTTCCTGTAAATCCCGTGTGTCCGTATGCCGATTTGCTCAGCAGGTCTCCTAAGTTTGAGGAATAGGCTGACGAATTGTCCCAGCCCGGAGTTCTGCCAAATGCTTCAAGACCTTTTGGGACGGTAGTCATGAGCCTAACCGTTGCCGGGCTTAGGATGCGATGTCCGTTTAGTTCTCCACCGTTTATCAAGGCGGCGCAAAGCAAAGCTATGTCATCGGCGTTTGAGAACACTCCCGCATTGCCACTGATGCCCGAGTTGATAACCCTAGCCAAAGGGTCGTGAACCGCCCCACGCAGAATTTCGCCTGTTTTCTGTTTTTCGGTAGGGGCTATTAGTTCTTTCCACGAATAGTCCTTTGCCCAAACAGGAAGGCTTATAGTATGGTAGTTCCCGTTTTTGTCTTCAAGGCAAGGAATGTAGTCGGTATGGTTCATGCCCAACGGCTCGAAAACGTTGCGGCGGGAAAATTCCCGCAGCGACATCCCGCTCACCTTCTCTATAATGTGTTGTAGGGTTATGTAGTTCAGACATGAATACTGGAAGTCCGTTCCGGGTTCGAAGTCTCTGCGCCAAGAGGCAATGTAG
Organism: Prevotellaceae bacterium UBA6398; assembly: GCA_002437495.1. Classification (GTDB taxonomy): domain Bacteria; phylum Bacteroidota; class Bacteroidia; order Bacteroidales; family Bacteroidaceae; genus UBA6398. Next base: position 12,375 of record DJQA01000014.1, on the reverse strand, counting down.
CTTATTAGACTGTCGGGCGAGTTGTTGCCGTATTTCTTCTGCAATTCGGCAACGGGTGCATAGGGCGGCAGACCGGATGTGTGGGTCAGCAGATGGTTAAGTCTTATTGCAGTATGGTCTTTCCCATCGGCTGAAGTCCAATTCTTGAATCCGGGAATGAAGTTCTCCACTGCATCGCTAAGCCTTAGCTTTCCGCGTTCTATAAGAACCATTGCGCACACTGCCGTTGACATCGGCTTGCTGCACGACGCCATATCGAAAATGGTGTTTGTTGTCATCTTTTCGCGCTTTGGCAGAATGCTGCGGCAGCCGTATGCTTTCAAGTATGCCATTTTGCCGTCTTTGACAACGGCAAGCACAGCTCCCGGAATGTCTCCGGCGTTTATGGATGTGAGTATGGCACTGTCGGCGTATGCAAGGCGTGCTCCGCTCATTCCAACCTTTTCGGGAAGCGTGCGTTCAAGGGTTTGCGCCATAGCCCCTAAGCTTGCCATTACGAATATTATAAGAAAGCGTAGTCTCATATGGAAAGGTTACTTGTTTTCTCCGTTTTTGTATGCGTCTATGGCTTTTTGCACCGAGCCGTGGAGGGCAAGCAGCGTGCGGGCGTGGGAATAGCTCACTCCTAGTTCGCTTACAATCATCCTCGTGCCGCGGTCTTGAAGTTTCTTGTTTGTAATCTCCATGTTAACCATGCGGTTGCCGCGCACTCTTCCAAGCTGTATCATTACGGCGGTGGATATCATGTTTAAAATCATTTTCTGCCCTGTGCCGGATTTCATCCTTGAGCTTCCGGTGACGTATTCAGGACCAACAACCATTTCGATGGGCACTTCGGATGCTTCGGAAAGCGGAGAACCGGGATTGCTTGTTATACCGCCTGTGAATATGCCGTGTTCGCGAGCTTCCTTAATTGCGCCTACAACGTATGGCGTGGTTCCCGAAGCGGCGATGCCAATGACTGTGTCGTGCTCGTTTATGTTGTGGTCAACAAGTTCCTCCCAGCCTTTTGCGGCATTGTCTTCGGCATTTTCAACGGCGCATCTTAATGCTGTATCTCCGCCGGCAATCAACCCAACGACCAGCGATGGCGGAACGCCATATGTGGGCGGAAGTTCTGAAGCGTCAAGCACTCCGAGACGGCCGCTTGTGCCGGCTCCCATGTAGAATATGCGACCGCCTTTGCGCATTCTGGGAACAATGCCGTTAACCAACTTTTCTATTTGTGGTATGGCCTTGCTTACGGCAGCCGCCACTTTCTGGTCTTCGTTGTTTATGTCTCTGAGAATTTCTACAACAGACTTTTTTTCTAGGTTGTTGTATAGGGAAGGTTCTTCTGTTATCTTTTCAAAACTCATTGGAAGGATTATATTTTAATGTATATTCTGCGTTTGTATAAGGGGTACGCCACAATAGCAAAGTTAAACAATACAAATATTATTGCGTATATGCAGGAGGCACCGGTTTCGCCGAATGCGGGAATTAGGAATTGGTATATAATGCCGTGTATGCTTGTGCCGGATATTTTTACGCATCCTAACAGAATGGCAAAAATGTCAGACATTATGTACAGAAACAGCGGGTTTGCGCCGAATGCTTCAAAAAAGCGGCTCCACCGTTTTGCTCCCTTTATGTCAACTATGTAAATAAGCGTTGCCAGAACCAGAGATGCAAAGCCGCATGTTACCATAGCAAAGGTGGGAGTCCATATTTTCTTGCTTATAGGACAGGCGTAGCCCAATAGGAAACCGCAAGCAAGCAAAGAAGTTCCGAGTACGAACATTTTTATCATCTTGCTGTCAAGAAGCGGCTCTTTGTCTGTCTCCGCTTTTTCACCAACAATTATCTTGCCGGCAAGAAAACCTATCATCACGTGGCCTACGCTCGGTATGGTACTTAGAATGCCTTCCGGGTCGATGCCGTTGTCGTTGTAAAGGTGCGCCGTGCTTACAATTGCGCGGTCGAATATGGAGAGTATGTTTGTCTCGTCATAAGCATAGCCGTTGCCAAGTTCAAGGAGTATAAAATATCCAATGAATAGTAAAGCGATAATCAGCGGAAACCTCTTGTGGTTCATTAGCAGAGCGAGAATTGACACTATGCAGTAGCATACAGCCAGGCGGTGGAGCACCCCCGTCATTCTCAATGTGGGAAATGCATTAAGGGCTTCCAGCAATTGGCTTCCAAACGAAAGATTTTCGTCAGCATTCCCCCAATAGCTACAGAAATGTACGAACATACCTATGAACGAACCTATGAGCATTATAACTATCGTTCGCACTACAATTTTCCTTATGGCATCGGCTGTTGGTTTGAAGTTGTATTTGCGCAGCGAAATGTATGTTGTCATGCCCATTATGAACATAAAGAAAGGAAACACAAGGTCGGTCGGCGTGAGACCTATCCATTCCGCATGTTCAAGCGGTTTGAAAATGTGTCCCCATGAGCCAGGGTTATTCACAAGAATCATTCCTGCAATCGTAATTCCTCTTAGTATGTCAATGGCGAGTATTCTTTTCGGGCCGGCAGAATTTTTCATGTTTGTCATTTATACAGGTAGTATTTCTTTGAAAGGGCTTTGAAACTTTTCGCGTCCTTGTACCAATATTCCTTGGCGTCTTCCCAACGGTTGTGTTTGCCGAAGAGTTCTCGTATTTTTGATGTGCCGCATACGTTGTCGAACATACCGAAACGCTTTGGGTCTGCCACGTCAAAAACAGCCTTGTCCGGATACATCGCCGCAGCCTCCTGCATTACCAGAAACTGTATGTCGGTTAGCGGAGCTTTGTAGTAGTTTGTTATGTGAAGTTGCACGCCCTCTATGTTTTCGCCTTTGAATGCGGCGTAGAAAGGTTTTGCATAAATCGGTCGGAAAATCACTCCCGGCACTTTCAACGAATTGAGTCTTTGGGCAAGTCTGCCGCCGTCTATCCATGGGGCGGCGAACATTTCAAAGGGAATTGTATAGCCCACACCAATCGACATATAACTGAACTCTCCGAGTATTCCGCTTGCGGGATAAAAATAGGAGGTCTCGGCGTGGGGTATGTGGGGGGACGAGGGTATCCATTGTAACCCGGTGGCTGTGTAGTTCATTTTGCGTTTCCAACTGCGCATTTTTATCACTTTCAGGTTGCATTGCACGCCTTTTTCAAGCATACGCTCGCCATTAAGCATTTCGGCAAGTTCGCCGCAGGTCAGTCCATATATATAGGGTATTTTGTATTGGCTCACAAACGATACAAAACCATCCTCAACAATGCAGCCTTCCACCCTTTTACCGCCGAGTGGGTTGGGGCGGTCGAGCACTATGAATTCCTTGCCGTTTTCGGCTGCGGCCTCCATTGCCAATCCCATGGTGCTTATGTATGTGAACGAGCGGCAGCCGATATCTTGAATATCATATACCAGCACATCGATGTCTTTAAGCATTTCGGGGGTGGGTTTGCGTGTTTTGCCGTATAGGGAGTAAACCGGCAGTCCCGTAACCTCGTCTTTGTCGCTTCCCACGCTTTGTCCGGCATGGGCGTTTCCGCGCACTCCGTGCTCCGGACCGAACAGTGCAACAAGGTTCACGTTCTTGGCTTCGTGCAGAATGTCGATGTCGCTCTTCAGGTTGTTGTCCACGCCGGTGGGGTTTGTTATAAGTCCCACGCGTTTTCCCTCGAGACACTTGAAGTTTTCAGCCTTCAAAACCTCTATGCCCGTTTGTATGTGTATCTTTTGCGCCTTTGCGGGTGTAAGGAGCAAAAGGGTGGCGATAACTATTTTGAAAATTCCGCTTGCTTTCATAGTGCAGTTATTTTGAGAGCACGGCCACAGTGCCGTCGCTCGATGTAACAGCCACTTCTTTTGCGTTTAAAGGCAGCACGGTGTTCACGAGCGAATTGCCTATTTTATATCTCCATTTCAATTTTCCGCTTTGGGCATCAACGGTGTAAACTTCACCGCTGCAAGTGCCGCCGTAAACCGTGCCTTGGCTTTCGAGGGGCATTGAAGGCGCGTGCTCGTAGCCGAACCCTACGTTGGATGCCCATATTTCTTTTGGCTTGTTTCCTTGTGTCGAATAGCTCACCACACTGTCTTTCATTGTCTTGGCAAACACCATTCTGCCATCTTCCGACAATCCCAGCGACTCTCTCACAACCGAGGCGTTTGTGCGCCAAACCGTATTGCCGGTCTTTATGTCTATTGCCGTCATAAACCTGTCAGGGGCTACAATGAACACTTTGCCGTCTGCGCTAACGGGCCATACCGAAGCGGGTGAGAAGTGCATTCCATCCTTTCCGCCTTTCCATTTCCACGCCTCGCTGCCGTCTGCTGTGTTGAGGGCGTAAAGTGTGTTGTCCCATGCCCCGAAAATCACTTTGCCGTCGGCAACCAGCGGGCGCGCCACAATATATCCGGCAACGCCGCCGTATGCCCAAAGCTCTTTACCCGTCTTTATGTCTATGGCGCGCATTTTGTGGTCGCATGCCCCCACATAAGCTATGCCGTTGCTAATCCTTACAGCACCGAGCACAGGTCCTTGCGTCTTTAGTTTCCACAACATTTTGCCGTTTGCGGAATTTACTCCGTATATGGTGCTGTCGGCACTGCCGAATACCACAACGCCATCGGCTGCGGCGCAATCGCCAACAATGCGTCTATGGGCGGAAAACTGCCACAGTCGTTTGCCGTTCTTTATGTTATAGGCTGTAAGTCTGCCCATGTCGTCGCCCACAAAAAGGCGCTTGCCCTCCTTGAATGGTGATGAGTAAACGCCCGCCTCGCCTTTCACACACCATTTCTCTTTTACGCCAAACCGTTTGTTAATGGAATAATCGGGATATTCGTCGGCCTTTCCTTTGTGGTCGAAAATGTTTCCTTTGAGTGGGAAAGCCGCCCATTCCTTTTTCGGGCCGCCGGTGGTTTGGGTGTAAACCTTTATGGAGTCTTCGGTTATGTCGTAAATGCCATAGCCGTTATTGCCGTTTCCATCGGGAAGGTTCGAGCGCATCAGTATTCCGGGAATGCCATCGTATTTCAGGTTGCGGTTTGCGTGATAATGCCCGCCTATCATCAGGCGTATGTTGTAAGGGCGTATGGCGTCGGTAACATCATACCAGTTGTCAACGTCGCCTTTTGTAATAGGGTAGTGGGTTACGAGAATCACGGGTTTGTCCTTTCCCCATTTGTCCATTTCCTGCTTAAGCCAGGTTATGTCCTGCGGCACAACGTGGCCGTATGCCATGCGCATGAAAGGACCGGTGTTGAATCCCAGAAAGAGTATTCCGTTGTGCGTGAACTCAAACCTTTCGCTGCCAAAAATTTCGCTGAACGCCATGCAACCGCTGTCGCTCCAGGTGGTTTCGTGGTTGCCGAGTACTATGTAGTATTTGTATTTCAACAGGTCGAGACAGCTTTTCACTTTCTCTATGGTTTTGCGGTCGCCATAATCGGTGATGTCGCCCGTAACAAGTACAAAGTCAATGCTGTCGGTGGCGTTGATTTGTGCAATTGTGCGCAAAAGCCCCTCGGTGGGATTTGGGTTTTGGGGATTAAGGTGCGTGTCGGTGATTTGGGCAAAGCGGAATGGGCGAACTTGCGCCATAACCGCGCATGTAAGTGTAAAAACCACCAATGCTGTAAATAGTCTTTTTATGTTCATATGTAGCTAAAAGTTTGACATTCAAACAAAAATTGTATATGAAAAGGTTTAAGCCTTGGTTTCAGCTTGCAAAATTACATATTATTCATGAAACAAGGAGTAGTTTCCCGTCTGTATTGCAAGGTCTTAAGCAATTAGAATTACATCAGACATTGTTTCCCTGTATGCGATGTGGTATTATGAGTATATGTGATTTATTTTCCAAGGCAAACAAATTATCACATAGATTTTTTGTGAACTTATACCGCTTACGCACCACGCGTTTACGGGCGGAAAACACAATACGCTGAAACATGGTTTTTGCTGTATCCCTGAAAAATTTTGCAACGCATTGTCATTCAGTGGGCTGAAAGGTGGCAAAACTATGTCTGATGTAGTTTTTCCTACGTCAGACATAATTTTTTCTACATCGGACGTAGTTTTTCCTATGTCTCATGTTGTTTTCGGAATTGGCGTTGAGCAATTGTTTTGTACCGATGGTGCAAATGATTACTTTTGCAGACAATAAAAAGATAGGAAATGCCTGTAGTTGAAATATCGTCGCTTGACTTTCCGGGGGTGGAGGTTTTCAGCCGTCTCACGGAGCGGCAATTGCGCCGTGGCGGTGCGGGTGAAGAAGGGTTGTTCATCGCCGAAAGCCCCAAGGTGATACGTGTTGCACTCGGGGCGGGGTACGAACCTGTATCGTTTTTGTGCGAGCGTAGGCATATCGACGGAGATGCCGCCGATATAATATCCCGCTGTGGCGGTGTGCCGGTATATACGGGTGCGCGCGAATTGTTGTCGCGGCTTACGGGCTACGAACTTACCCGGGGTGTGCTTTGCGCAATGCGCCGCAAGCCTTACAAGAGCCTTGCCGAGGTTTGCAAGGGGGCGAAAAGGGTTGCCGTTATCGACAATGTTGTCGACTCCACAAACATAGGGGCTATATTCCGCTCTGCGGCAGCAATGGGAGTTGATGCTGTTTTGCTTACCGAAAATTCTTGCGACCCTATGACACGCCGCGCGGTCAGGGTATCAATGGGCTCGGTGTTTCTTGTGCCGTGGACATGGATTTGCAACCCTATGCGTGAACTACGCGCATTGGGGTTCAAAACCGCCGCAATGGCGTTGTCGGATAAATCGGTGCCGCTTGATGACAGGCGGCTGAAAGCAGAGGAAAAACTGGCGGTGATAATGGGAACGGAAGGCGAGGGACTTCCTGCCGAAACCATAGTCTCTGCCGATTATGTGGTGAAAATTCCCATGAAGCACGGAGTGGATTCGCTTAACGTTGCGGCTGCCTCGGCCGTAGCCTTTTGGGAAATGTGCAGGAAATAAAAAAGTCCGCATTTCCCGGCAAAGGGAAAGGCGGACTTGCTTTATGTGTCCTATTTTACAGGTTGCGGTTTACAGGGCTTTCCATTCCACTTCATCTGAAATGCCACCATCGGAAACAACTTTGAACTTGTCGTTTGCAGTTTTGTATTTCACGGGGGCGAACAGCCATATAACTCCGGTGCTGTCGGGGCACTTTTCGAGTGTCTGCACTTTTTCGCCGTTCTGATATAATGTCAGACTCTTTGCGTTGCTGTAAACCTTTACGTTAAACGGTTTGTCCTTGGGGCTTCCTGTGCGTCTGCGCCCTGTAATATATACTGTGGTCTCTTTTTTGTTCCAAAGCGATTTGTAGAGATAAAAATGGTCTTTCTTTGTTTTGCGGTCGCGTGTAACGAGTCCCTTGTCGTTCATGTATTTTCGGTTTTCGTTGGCAGTGAAGTTCACGCCGTCGCCGCTGTCCATGTATCCCTCTTTGCGGTCGGCCACAGGGAAGTCGAACATAATCCATAGCGATGTGAAGTTAAGCCACGGCATTTTGAGTATTTGCCTAACATCGCTTTCGTGCAGGTAGCATCCGTATTCCTCATAGTGCTTGCTGTCATCGCTGCGGTCTTTCATCGCGACAGAGTCGAGTGTGTGGCAGAACGGGTTTGAGCCTCCGCCGTATTCAGATAGATTTGTGATGCCCATTTTCCTGTGCGTCTCGGTAATTTCGTTGGTCAGGCGGTCAATGCCTCCCAGCTGGTACCAGCCGGGATAGCGGTTTTCGGAATAGAAGTCGGCGCAGAGTTCGGTATAATGGTCATCGCAGAAAATGCTGCACTCCGTAAGTCCCACATATCTGTAAGGGTCGAGACTTTTTGCGTAGTGGTAAAGTTTTGTAGACTCGACAACAACTCTCCTGCCGTCGAATTTTCCTTGCAGCTTGTCGTTGTTGCCCCATACGTTCACCTCGTTCCACATTCCCCAGAACACAATGCTCGGATGGTTGTAAAGGTTTACAATCATTTCCTTCATCTGCTGGTTTATGTTGGTAAAGTATTCCGGCTTGGCATTTATGCCGCAAACGTTAACCCAGGGAATTTCGGTCTGTACGATTATTCCCAGCGAGTCGCAAACGCGGAATTCGTAATCGTTGTGAGGGTAGTGGGCCAGACGCACGAAGTTCGCGCCGAGTTCCTTTATTATTTTGTAGTCTGCATCGGTGTGTTCTTTTGTAACGGCAGATGCTTCGCCGTCCCAGTCCTGGTGTTCGGAAACTCCGCGCAAGGGGTAACTGCGTCCGTTTAGGTAGAAGCCTTTACCGTATGTTATGTTGTAATAGCGGAAACCAACTTTTGTTTCGGCTTTGTCAATTTCCTTGCCTTTGGAGTCGAGAATGGATAGTTGCGCGTCATACAGGTAGGGGTCTTCGAGTCCGTCCCACAGGTGTGGGTTCTGTATGTCGAAGTTTTGCAGGTATTCGTATGTCTTGCCGTTTTCGACGGTTATTTCGCGCTCTGTTTTATACGCAGGGATTTCGCGGTCATGCCCTTTTAGCGTAAAGCGTATTTTAATTTTTTGCTTTTTGCCGCTGGTGTTTACGATGGTTGTCTCTACCTTTCCGTTTGCCGTTTCGTGGCTGACGAACGGCGTGCTAACATGCATGCGGTACATTCCGTGTTTTTCGGGCAGGAAGGATACTCTGCTCATCTTAAGCAGATATACGGGGTTGTGCAGTCCGTTGTTTTTGTTGAAGTCGGAGCTTACGGGAATAAGGTTCACGTCATGCGTGTTGTCGGTGCATACCTCTATGTCGTTTTTCCCCTCGTGTATATGCTTGGAGAGCGCAACCACAAACGGTGTGTATCCTCCGCGATGTTCAATAAGCTGCTTGCCGTTCACGCTTACGGTTGCCGCCTGTGCCGCGCCTTCAAACAGTATGTATGCGGGGTTCTTCAGGTCGTCTTTGCTGAATTCCAGTTGTTTTCTGTAATACGCCTTTCCGCGATAATACTTTTTGGAATGTCCGTCGATGGCGTTGCAGCTGTGGGGTATGCTCACTTGCTGCCACTCGGTTTTGTCCTTGCTGAAGTCCCATTGCTTGAGCTCCACTTGTTCCCAGGCCCTGCGCTGGGCAGTTGCCGACTGCACCGCAATGGTGAATGCGGCAAGGCATAGTGTTTTGAATATGCTTGTGTTCATTACAAAAGTTTGTTTGTTACGTTTATTTTGGTCTCCAAAGTTAACAATTATTATCAATATAAAAATGTATGCGCACAAAAAATAATGGTAAAAGTCTCGGAACTGCGGGGATATTTGCGTAGGTCGTAAAATTAAACGTTGCTTGCCTAACATGCTGCTTTTCGGGGGAAATATCTTGCGTGAAAACCTATGGTGAAGGTTGGCTTTTTCATAGGCTTTTTAATGCCACAAAAAGGTCTGATATAATTTTTTCTATGTCCTATGTGGTTTTTTCTACATCGGACGTAGTTTTTCTTATTTCAGATATAATTTTTTGCGTCTCCGCGTTGGCGGCACAACGTTTGCGTTAGCGTTGCCCGGCATAGGAATGAAATAAGTATCTTTGCAAAAAACATAGAAAACAGCAAATGGATACACCTTTGGCAGAACGAATGCGCCCGAAAACCCTTGACGAATATGTGGGGCAGCAGCACCTAGTGGGCGAAGGCGGTGTAATACGCCGCATGATAGAGGGCGGACGAATAAGTTCGTTCATACTTTGGGGACCGCCGGGCGTTGGCAAGACAACGCTTGCCAAAATAATAGCCAATCGCCTTGATGTGCCCTTTTACACGTTGAGCGCGGTAACGAGCGGAGTGAAAGATGTGCGCGATGTAATTGAAAAGGCTAAAAAGAAAACGCTTTTCAATTCAGGCGGCAGTCCGATTTTATTCATTGATGAAATTCACAGGTTCTCGAAGTCGCAGCAGGATTCTTTGCTCGGTGCGGTTGAGGACGGCACGGTAACGCTTATCGGCGCAACAACCGAGAACCCTTCGTTTGAGGTAATACGCCCCTTGCTTTCGCGCTGTCAGGTTTATACGCTCAACCCGCTTGGAAATGAGGACTTGATAAAGCTGATGAACCACGCCGTAAACGATGACGCTGAATTGAAAAAGCGCGACATTGAAGTGCAGGAAACAGATGCAATTTTGCGATATAGCGGCGGCGATGCCCGCAAACTGCTCAATATTCTTGAACTCGTGGTCGATGCCGAGCCGGAGGGAAAGGTGGTTATAACCGACAAAAAGGTTGAGGAGCGTTTGCAGCAGAACCCTTTGGCTTACGACAAGAACGGCGAGATGCACTACGACATCGTTTCGGCTTTCATAAAAAGCATTCGCGGCAGCGACCCCGATGCGGCCCTATATTGGCTTGCGCGTATGGTGGAGGGAGGCGAGGACCCGGCTTTCATAGCCCGACGCCTTGTAATCTCGGCGAGCGAAGACGTAGGGCTTGCCAACCCCAACGCTTTGCTGCTTGCCAATGCGGCTTTCGAGGCTGTTGTGAAGATTGGCTGGCCGGAGGGGAGAATACCTCTTGCCGAGGCAACGGTGTATCTTGCGGCATCGCCCAAGAGCAATTCAAGCTATAAGGCCCTAGACAAGGCTATTGCCGAAGTGAAAAAGAGCGGCAACCGCCCTGTACCGCTCCACTTGCGCAATGCACCAACGCAACTCATGCAGCAACTTGGCTATCACGAGGGCTACAAATACGCCCACGATTACAAGGAAAACTTTGTAAGGCAACAATATTTGCCCGATGGTTTGAATGATGAAAGTTTTTGGACTCCGCAGCGCAACCGCCAGGAAGACAACTTGCGCGAACGCATGGAAAGACTGTGGGGCAGAAAATATCCGGAGAAATGACGTTTGCCGAAAAAGTGCTTGATACGGTACGGCGCAATAGTATGCCGCCACCGGAAACGGAGGTTATCGTTGCGCTAAGCGGAGGTGCGGATTCCGTGGCGTTGCTGCGCGTGTATGTCGAATTGGGCTACAAGTGCACGGCGGCTCACTTCAATTTTCATTTGCGCGGCGGGGAATCTATGCGCGATGAACTTTTTGTGCGCAATCTTTGCCGCAAAATGAAAGTTCCGATCAGAGTTGCCGAGGCCGACACCATAGCTTACGCGACAGAAAGAGGAATTAGCGTGGAAATGGCTGCGAGGAATTTGCGCTATGATTTCTTTGCATCGATTTCAAAGGAACTTGGCGCGCCTGTTGCCGTGGCTCATCATAGGGATGACAACGCAGAGACGCTTTTACTTAACTTGTTGAGGGGCACAGGGCTTCGCGGCTTGTGCGGAATGGCTTACAAAAGCTATAGGGCTTCTCATGGCGGCGGCAGACTGTTGGTGATACGTCCGTTGCTCGATGTCTCGCGCAAGGAGATAAGTGAATATCTTGACACCATGGGACAGGATTTCGTTACCGACAGCAGCAACCTTGTGGCAGATGTGAAAAGAAATCGCATACGCCTTGATGTAATGCCGATGCTCGAAAAAATAAACCCTTCGGTATGTGAAACGCTGCAAAGAAATATCACAAAATTTACCGAGGCATACAATATATATAAAGGGGCAGTGGAAAATATCTTGGGCAAAATGAAAACTAATGCCTATGGCGATGAAATTCTTGATGCGGCGGTTTTGAGTAGTTGTGCCTCAGCCGAGGCGGTGCTTTTTGAGTGGCTGTCTGCGAAAGGTTTCAATGAAACGCAGGTTGCCATTGCTTCGCAAAACAAAGAAACCGAAACAAGACGGTTGGAAAGCGAAAGCCATGTTCTTTATTTTAACAGGCAGAGGTATGTTCTCATGAGCAGGGAGTCCTTGCAGGAATGCGGCGTTGTGCTTTTGGAACGGAACAAAAAGGCGACTGTCGGGATTACGGAGCTTGAAATTTCAGAAGCGCAGGGTTTTCCGCCAAAGGAAAAACTCATCAGTCCGTTTTACGCGTATATAAATGACGATGCAATAAAGTTCCCGCTTGTTATACGCCGTGTGGTTGAGGGCGATCGCTTTATGCCGTTTGGCATGAAAGGGAGCAAGCTTGTCAGCGATTATTTGAAAGACTGCAAAGTACCAATTGAGGAGAGACTGCGACAGCTAGTGGTTTGCGATGACGAGAAAATCGTGTGGCTTGTGGGGCGCAGAGTAGACAACCGTGTGCGCATCTCGCCTCACACGGAAAATATTTTATGCCTAATTTCGAGAACCCGGTAAGACCCCCTTTGCACGTTGATAATTTTGTGTTGTGTGTAAACATTCTTGTTATATCAGAAATTTTGTTTGAAAAAAAAGAGTTTGTGCAAACATCTGTGTGAAAGAGTGTTGTTGTGCCAATAAGAAGATTTGTGGGAAAAAAGTCAGAAAAAAGTTTGTAAAAAGTTTGGTTGTTTGA
>DJQA01000018.1:147910-249514 GCA_002437495.1 Prevotellaceae bacterium UBA6398 | reverse complement strand
TTCGAATCCGTCAACGCCCACAAAAGCGGAAACCGATAACGGTTTCCGCTTTTCTTTTACTGCAAAAATTTACCGAATTTCATAAAAATGGCAGTATCGCAGAAAATGTGCCATACTCAAAATATCGGTGGAATATCCTTGTTATGGGCGTTTTTCGTAACGTTTTGCTTATTAGGTGTTTGTAAGTGGAGAAAAAAAGGTCTGATATAATTTTATCTATGTCTGACATGTTTTTTTCTACATCGGACATGGTTTTTCTTGTTTCCCATATAGCTTTGGAAATGTTTCAAAACGTTTTTACAAGGCTGATATTGGCAGAAAGACGGTTGGGCGTAAAGTGTTTCGGGTTTGGAGGGAAATGACTACCTTTGTATGTGATATATACATGCAAAATGAAGAAATACATACTCAACCTTAAAGTTGTTTCCAACGAGAGGTTTGCTTCGGGATATTCGCTGCTTAAGCTCAGTGACGAGCGTAAGGCTCTGCCCGAGATATTACCCGGACAGTTTGTGCAGGTGCGTGCCTGCGCCGAGGGCGGGCTGCCTTTGCTGCGCAGACCAATTTCCGTGAATTTCGTAGACCGGGAGAGGAACGAACTGTGGCTTCTCGTTCACAATGTGGGCAAAGGCACAGCTTACATCTGCTCGCTCAACGCGGGCGACATAGCCAATGTTGTATTGCCCTTGGGAAACGGCTTCACGCTGCCACAGCGTGGCGGCAAGGTGGGGCGCGAGCTGCTTGTGGGCGGGGGCGTAGGCACCGCTCCGCTGCTTTATTTGGGGAAGGAATTGTTGAAGCGCGACATAGAGCCGGTATTCCTTCTTGGCGGACGCTCGGCAAAGGATATTTTGCAGCTTGACGAGTTCGCAAAATACGGACGCGTGTTCATAACCACCGAGGACGGCTCGGCGGGAGAGCAAGGGTTTGTAACCCGGCACAGTTTGCTGCAGCGCGAGAAGTTTGACCTTATTGCCACTTGCGGGCCCAAACCAATGATGATTGCCGTGGCGAAGTATGCGGCTCAGAGCGGCACACCGTGTGAGGCATCGCTCGAAAACCTTATGGCGTGCGGCTTGGGCGCGTGCCTGTGCTGCGTGGAGCAGAACGCCGAAGGCCATAACGTATGTGTGTGCAAAGAAGGTCCCATATTCGATATAAACAAATTGTCATGGCTCAACTAACAACCAACATAGCGGGCATTGAGTTTCGCAACCCGGTGCTTACGGCTTCGGGCACATTCGGCTACGGGCCGGAGTTTGCCGATTTCGTGGATTTCTCGAAACTCGGCGGTATAATAGTTAAGGGCACAACGCTTGCTCCGCGAGAGGGCAACCCTTATCCGCGCATGGCCGAAACGCCGGCGGGTATGCTAAACTGTGTCGGGCTTCAAAACAAAGGGGTTGACTATTTTGTGGAAAAGATATACCCCGGCATAGAAAAACTCAACACAAATGTTATTGTGAATGTGGCGGGCTCATCGCCCGGGAACTATGCCGAATGTGCTTCGCGCCTTGCCGGGCTTGACAAAATCCCCTGCATAGAGTTGAACATATCATGTCCCAACGTTAAAAACGGCGGCATGGCTTTCGGGGTAACGCCCGAGGGCGCGGCAAGCGTGGTTTCGGCTGTGCGCAAGGCATATGCCAAGCCTATTATCGTAAAACTGTCGCCCAACGTAACCGACATCTCCGAAATAGCCCGAGCCGTGGAGGCGGCAGGGGCCGATGCGGTTTCGCTGATAAACACCCTTATGGGCATGGCCATAGACATAGAACGCCGCAAAATGAAGCTGAGCATAAAGACCGGCGGACTTTCGGGACCGGCGGTGAAGCCGGTGGCGGTGAGAATGGTGTGGGAAGTGGCGCAGGCTGTGAAAATTCCGGTAATAGGTCTTGGCGGAATAAGCTCGCCCGAAGATGCAGTGGAGTTTCTCATGGCAGGGGCAAAAGCCATTGAAATAGGCACGGCAAACTTTCTGAACCCGGCTATAGCTGGCGAAATGGCGGAAGGCATAAACCGCTGGCTCGACAATCACGGCTGCAAGTCTGTTGACGAAATAATCGGGGCAGTGCGGTAAATTGGCAATAAATTCATAACTTTGGGGAATTAAAGGAACAAGAAATGAACTTAACAGAACGCTTTTTAGATTATGTGGGCTACGACACTCAGTCGAGCGAAACGGGCGACACCACTCCCAGTACGCCGAAACAGCTTGTGTTTGCGGAGCATTTGAAGGAACAATTGGATGAACTCGGGTTTGACGATGTATATCTTGACGAACACGGTTACCTATACGCCACTTTGCCCGCCAATACCGATAAGAAAACTCCCACGATAGGGTTTATATCCCACTACGACACAAGTCCCGATTGCAGTGGGGCGGGAATAAAGCCGCGCATAATAAAAAATTATGACGGGGGCGACATACTGCTTTCCGAAAGCAGCGGGCGTGTGCTTTCTCCCAAAATGTTCCCCGAGTTGTTGCCGCACAAGGGCGAGGATTTGATTGTTACGGACGGTAATACTCTGCTTGGGGCTGACGACAAGGCCGGCATAGCCGAAATAGTGCAGGCAATGGTGTGGCTAAAGAAGCACCCCGAGGTAAAGCATGGCAAAATACGCATGGGCTTCAACCCCGACGAGGAAATAGGCATGGGGGCACACCTCTTCGATGTTAAGCGCTTTGGCTGCGACTGGGCGTACACCATGGACGGTGGCGAAGTGGGGGAAATTGAATACGAAAACTTCAATGCTGCTTCGGCAAAGGTGAAAATAACAGGTGTGAGCGTGCATCCCGGATATGCAAAGGGTAAAATGAAAAATGCCGGACGCATTGCTGCCGAACTGATACAGTCGGTGCCGGATGCCGAAACCCCGGAGACAACACAAGACTATGAAGGATTTTACCATCTTACGGGCGTGGAAGGATGCGTTGAGGGTGCAACGGTAAACTATATCATACGCGACCACGACCGCAAAAAATTTGAGGCGCGCAAGGATTTCTTCCGCAAACTTGTGGAAAAGCTCAACGAAAAGTATGGCAAAGGCACGGCGACTGTGGAAATTTCCGACTCGTACTATAATATGCTTGAAAAGATAGAGCCCGTAATCCACATAATCGACATCGTAATAAAGGCCATGCAGGAGGTTGGACTTTCGCCCAAGGTGCGCGCCATAAGGGGAGGCACCGATGGGGCGCAGCTTTCATTCAAAGGTCTTCCTTGCCCCAATATTTTTGCCGGCGGCATAAATTTCCACGGGCCTTATGAGTTCGTTCCCATACAGTCGATGGAAAAGGCAATGAATACAATAGTTAAGATTTGCGAGCTCACGGCGCAATACAACGATTGAGTTTGGCAAACAATAAAAAGCAAAACGCGTGGGCGGTGTCGGGTAGCGAATGCCCGTGCCGCCCACGCTCTTAATCAGCAAACCGTAATGGAACATCTGCCGAAGATTATTTACGACCTGGCGCTCATTCTTGTGTTGGCGGGGGCGGTAACGCTTGTTTTCAAACGCCTTAGGCAGCCCCTGGTGCTAGGCTACATTGTTGCCGGCTTTCTTGCCGGTCCTCATATGCCGTATATGCCCACGGTTAGCGACTTAAGTTCGGTGGAGACATGGGGAAACATAGGCGTGATATTTCTAATGTTTACGTTGGGAATAGAGTTCAGCTTCAAGAAAATAATGAAAATGGGAATTTCGCCCATAATAGCGGCTGTAACAATAATCTCTGCCATGAGCATGCTGGGTTCGTTTTTGGGCCACGCGTTCGGTTGGGGACGCATGGACAGCCTTTTTCTCGGCGGAATGCTTGCCATGAGTTCCACCACAATCATATACAAGGCTTTTGACGACCTGGGTTTGCGCAGCCAGAAATTTGCGCCTAATGTGTTGAGTGTGCTGGTACTTGAGGACATTCTCGGAATTTTGCTGATGGTAATACTTTCCACGCTTGCGGTGAGTAGGGATTTCGATGGCGTGGCAGTTGTTGACAGTCTTATGAGGCTGTTGTTTTACCTTGCCCTGCTTTTTTTGGTTGGCGTATTCGTGGTGCCTCTGATATTGCGTAAAAACCGCAAGTGGATAGGCAAGGAAACCCTACTCGTGGTTTCCGTGGGTTTTTGCTTTGCCATGGTTGTTTTAGCGGCAAAGCTGGGATACAGTGCGGCGTTTGGAGCGTTTATGATGGGCAGCATATTTGCCGAGACTGTTGAAGCCGAAACGATAGAGAAGATTGTAGGGCCTGTGAAAGACCTTTTCGGGGCGGTTTTTTTCGTTTCCGTGGGAATGTTGGTCGACCCGGCAATACTTACGCAGTATTGGCTTCCCATATTATTGATTACGCTTGCCATTCTTGTGGGACAGGCCGTTTTTGGCACTTTCGGTTTTATTCTTTCCGGGCAGCCGCTAAAGGGTGCCATGCAGAGCGGTTTCTGCATGGCGCAGATAGGCGAGTTTGCCTTTATCATAGCCTCGCTCGGAATGTCGCTCCATGTTATAAGCGGCTTTATTTATCCGATAGTGGTGGCTGTTTCCGTAATTACAACGTTTCTCACGCCCTATATGATAAAAAGCGCGCCGGCGGCATATGGGCTGGTGCGCAGAGTGGTGCCGGCAAGGCTGATGGCTGTGCTTGACAAAACTCCGTTCCGGCACAAATCAGCACGGGCCGGAAACGCATGGAAGCGGCTTGTAGTGGCTTTGCTTAGGCAGGTTGGGGCATACTCTGTTTTGTGTGTGGCGATAACTGCCATAATGTTGAGTTTCTTTCTGCCGTTTTTTCGTCACACCTTGAGCCATTGGGTGGGAAACGCTGTATGTGCTATCCTTACCATCGCGCTCCTTTCTCCGTTTTTGCGTGCCATAGTTATGCGCAAGAACCACTCGGAGGAGTTCCGTCTGATATGGCGCAAGAATATGCCCGGCGGGCGTTTGTTGCTTTCAGTTACCATACTTGTTAGGTTTCTGCTTGCCAGTGTGTACGTGTTTTACATAATAAACTATGTGTCGCCTTTTGCAAGTTGGATACACTTTGCGTTGGCAATGGTTTTGGTGGCGGTTATGATGCGCTCAAGGCGCATAAAGCTTTACAGCATAGCAATAGAGAGGGTGTTTTTTCAGAACCTGCGTTCGCGCGATTTGCAGGCGGAGGTGCATGGCAAAGTGAAGCCGCTTTATGCCGACCATCTTCTTTCACGCGATATTCACATTGCCGACCTTGATGTGCCCGAAAATACGGCATGGGCGGGGAAGTCGCTTGCCGAGCTCGACTTAAGCCGCAGGTATGGCATAATGGTGTCGTCTATATTGCGTGGCGGGGTGCGCCATAACATACCCACGGCAAAGGAACAGATTTATCCCGGCGACCGACTTGAGGTTATCGGCAACGATGAGCAGATGAAAGCTTTTGCGTCCAGAATGTCTGAGGCTGTAGTTCATGCTGATGCCGTGCCGGGGCAGAGACTCATGCAGTTGAAGTGCATTTCGGTGGCGGCTGATTCGCCGCTTTGTGGAAAAACCGTAAGCGAAAGCGGTTTGCGCGAGGTTTACCGTTGCATGGTTGTGGGCTTTGAGGAGGGTAGGGAAACTCTCGGGTTGCCTTCACCCTCGCGCGTGTTCCGCGATGGCGACCTTGTGTGGCTTGTTGGGGAGAAAAAATCGCTTAAGAGGTTGATTGACGAAAAGGTACGAGAATAAAAAAAGTGTGTGCCAAAACAATTGTTCAGGCACACACCTTTCATTATAACTTTTACGCCCTGCGTACTTATTTGTTCTTCTGCTCTTCTTTTACGAGCTTTTCAAAGTCTTCGAGTGATATTTTTTTGTGTTCCAGGGTTACAATATTCTTGTATGCCGCTATCAGCTTTTCGCTCAGAACCTCGTAGAAGAGCTCCTCAATTTGCTTCTCGTCCTTTAGCGACTTTTCTGCATACTTTTCAACAAGCTCATCGGGGAGCTGCATACCATAGGCAGAAAATTGGCGGCGTGTGTGTGTCTTTGCCATTTGACGCATGTCAGAGTCCTCCACCTTTATTCCTGCCGCTACAGCAAGGTGGTCGCGTACAAGCTGCCATTTCAATTGCTCGGTTGCGCCGGCATAGTTGTCGTCAATGTATTTGTCGTCTTTGTCGGGATTGTTCTCCTTCATAAGGCGTTTCAGCAGCGGCTCGGAAAACTCCATGTCGCCGGCTTTTTTTAGCGAATACGTGCGCAAGTCCTCAAAGAATTTGTAGTCGGAACTGCCTGTCTGCGCCTTGTTGTATTCCTCGTGTATTTTTTCGCGGAATTCTTTTTCGTCTTTTACAACATCCTTGCCGAGTATGCTGTCAAAGAATTCCCGGTTCAATTCTGCCGGCTTGCGACGGTTGATTTCCGTTATAGTGTAGGTAAAGTTCCCCTCGTGGTCTTTAAGTTCGTCTTTTTTTATCTTCAACATGGCTGCAGCCTGTGTTCCATCGCCATAAAGACTTGCCGGCTTCAATGTAATCACGTCATCTTTCTTTGAGCCGTCAAAGAGTTTTTTCTGTTCCTCGTCTTTTACGTATTCCGGCGATATCAGCACGCCTTCCACTTTAAGCGGTTCAGCGCCTTCGGCAGCTTCAACCTCAACAAGGTCGCCCTTCATGTAGTCGCCCTTTTGGTATTCGTCAACCTGCTCGAATGTGCCGTGTGCCATGAGCATTTCGTTTATTCTCTCGTCAACGAACTTGTCGCTCACCTCGATGTCGTAATAAGGCAACTTGTCTTTCTTATCGAGCGAAACGTTGATTTCGGGTTCTATGGCAACGTCCATCACGTATTCAAATTCATCGCGTTCCTTGTAGTCCTGTTCCTTCTGCTCGCTGTCGGGCAGCACATGACCCAGCACGTTGATGTTATTTTCTTTGAAATAGTCGGATATGGCCTTGTTTACAACCTTTGAAACTTCCTCAGCCTTTGCTTCGGGGCCATATAGTTTCTTTACCAGGCCCATAGGCACACATCCCGGGCGAAAGCCTTTCATGTTGGCTTTGCGGCGGAAATCTTTGAGAGACTTTTCAAGTCCTTCCTGATAGTCTTCGGGAGCAACTTTTACCGTGAGCTTGCCGCTCACCTTGTCAATATTCTCGAATTTGATGTCCATTTTTATGTATTGTGTAATTATATTGTTGCTTTGCAGTTGCGGGAAATTTCCCGTTTTGGTGCAGGTGGCAGCCCATGGGTCGTGTTTGACCCAAAGACGCCAAATTGCTTGCAAAATTAGTGTTTTCCTTTCATTTATAGGTTATACCCGCGCGGAAAAATGGTTGTGGGCGATGCTATTTGTGGCTTGCGTACGGTTTGTGGCTGCATGCTGTGTTTTTGGTTTTGTTGCAGCAGAATGTGCGAGCGCCGCGTGGCGGGAAATATTATGTCAGACAAAAGAAAAACCATGTCCTATGTAGAAAAAACTACATAGGACATGGTTAAAACTATATCAGATATATTTTTCTCTGTTGTAACAAATTGAAGAACAATATATTATGCGGGATGCGGTTTTTTCTCAACCGCGTGTGTATCAACAGCTTGGCTGAAAACATAAAATATGCCTGCTGCTTTTTGCTTAGTGTGCGTGTTTTGTTATCGCATTTTTGCAATAATGAAAAATATTCTTAACTTTGAACGATGTTTTGCCTAAGTGTAAATGCGATGGACTTCTACAAGAAACTGCAGAGTGTTATTTCCGGCATGCCCCAAACGGGGCTTGAGGAGACAGAAAAGGTGGGGCTTACGAACCACACCGACCGTAAATATCTTGCCAACAAGAGTCTGCTCCTTAGGTTTTTGGAGCTTATAAAGGATGAATACAGTGTGCTTGCTGTTTCCGAAAGTCCTGTGTCGGTTTACTCAACAACCTACTGGGACACTGACGATCATCGTTTCTACATTCATCATCACGATGAGCGGCGGCCCTGCATAAAGGTGAGGGTTAAGACATACATTGATGCCGACACCACGTTTCTTGAGGTTGAGAGCAAGGACAACCACGACAAGACATGCAAAAGCCGTGTAAGGCTTGCATCGCCCGAGGAGATGAACTCGGACGATGAAGAAATGTTTCTTGAAGAAAAGGCTGAAGTATCGCCCGGCGACATACACCCGTGCCTGGAAAACCGTTTCAGTCGAATCATTCTTGTGGACAGAGCGTTCACCGAGAGGTTGACTATCGATTTTGACGTAAGTTTCAGCAACCTCGAAACGCGGCGGCAGGCTGAATTGGGAGACATCGTTATAATGGAACTGAAGCGTTCGATTAAAACCAACTCGCCTGCGCTCGATGCCATTAAAAAGCTGCGCATAAAGCCGCAAGGGTTCAGCAAATATTGCGTAGGCACATATCTTACCAACCCCGGAGTGAAATACAACAAGTTCAAGAAAAAGGAAGTTGAGTTGAAAAGACTGAGGTGAATTAAGTGACCAAAAAATTGCAAAACCGTAATATCGCATAAATGATGACATTGCTCAATAGTATGGCAGAAATCACGTTTTGGGGCGTGCGGCTCATCAACGTTGGTGGGCTTGCCGAAATGCTTGTGCGTTTTGCGCTCAACTCTGCGTTTGTGTTTGCCATAATTCATTGTTTCTACTATCCGCTAAGCAACAGGCGCGATTGCCACTTTGCATTGCGTTGTGTTGTCTTAATGAACTACACCGCACTTATTATTAAACATCGCATTCTGCGGTAAACAACGAAGCTGATATCATGACCAAGATGCCCAAAAATAATGGGGGAACTCTAATTATGAAACAAAATAAAATCTATTGAATGAGAGCTACTAAAACCCTGCTTGTCTCGGCGGCGGCAGCCTTGGTGTGCATGTCGGCAAACGCTTCAGACTTCGGCGTGTGGACCGAGGCCGGGGCAACAAAAAAACTTGGAATGTTCAGCATAACGATCGATGGAGGGTTTCGTACCCAGAACCGCATGAGAAGCGTAGACAGGTGGAATGCAGGAATAGGCGTGGACTATAAGCCGTCGGCATATTTTTCGGCAGGAGTGTCGTATGATTTCATATACAACTACAAGCACGAAAGCAGGGAGGACCGGTATGAAACCCGACTTGACAATGGTGCGGGCGGAAGTGATATAGTGAAAAGCGAGTACGAAGGCTACAATATCAAGAAGCCTTATTGGCGATGCAAGAACCGACTGAATTTCGACCTTACAGGCAAGTTGCCGCTTGGACGGTTTACATTTTCGCTACGCGAGCGTTATCAGTTCACCCGCGAAAATTCCGTAAGCTCGCTTGTTGATAAGTATCGCATCCCATCTGCGGGTGAAACGCCGCAGTATGATAAAACCGAAGTCAAAGTGCGAAATGCGGGCAACCATTCCCGTCTTCGTTCCCGCATTATGGTCGAATACAATATACATCACAGCCCACTTTCCCCATACGCCTATATTGAGATAGCCAACAATATGTGCAGCGGCATGATGCTTGATAAAACCCGCGTGGGGGTGGGTGCGGAAATAAAAATAAACAAGAATAATTATATAGACGTGGGATATGTTTATCAAGATTCCAGGGATGACGATTTCGATGGCAGGGAACATGTCATAGACATATCTTACAGCTACAAGTTCTAACAATATTAAAAGCAACTTTTATGAAAAGAATTTTACTTACACTGGCTGCCGTTGTGGTGGCAACGCTTGCGCCGTTTGCGGCGCAGGCCGGCGGTGAGGCTAAATACCTCACCATAACAAAAGCCGGCGGGGCAGAGGTGAGCTATCCGCTCGAAAGCTTCCGCATAACCTATGGGGATGGCAATATGTATGTTGAAAGTGCCGGCGAAAAGTTCACTCTTTCAACGGCGAACCTCGTGAATATGTTTTTCTCAGATATGCCCACGGCGATATCTGCCCTCGGGGTGAATACGGCCGTGGTTGTGAAAAATGGAGGCACGTTTACTGTAAATCTTACTCAAGATGCCGTGCTGCGAGTTTATTCTGCCGAGGGCTCTTTGGTGCGTTCCGAGAAAATGGCGGCAGGCGAAAATATTACCGACCTTTCCTCTCTGCCACGAGGAATATATGTGTTAACTATAAACGGACAATCTGTTAAATTCGAGAAAAAATGAAAAAAGCTGCACTAATTTCCGCCCTGTTTCTTTGCTTCGTATTTTCAAAGGCCCAAACAATATATTTTTGGAAAGGCAATGTGGCTCTTGCGGCGGAGGCTTCGGCTTTGGGCGTTATGGAATATTCGCAAAGCGGTACGGCTCTCACTGTTGTTGACTCCGTTATGAATTTGCAGAACATTGACAGTATTACGATAGGCGCACCTGTTGACGCATCCACGGTCAAGGTTGTTTATGGCGCAAACGGGGCGTGGGCGGTGGTTCCTTTTGCCCTTTCGCGCAGGGTGGCCGTGAGTATCGATGGGGCTTATGTTGATGCCGTCTCCACCGCCGTTGATGGGGGCGATATAGTATATTCGCTTTACGGCGAGAGCAATGACGGAGCTTTTACTCAGACGGGCGAATACAAATGTACTGTTAGTCTCGAAGGACTTAGTCTCGAGTCGAAACGAGGCGCGGCGATAAACATCGCAAATGGCAAACGCATTAAGTTCAAACTAGCCGATGGCTCGGTTAACACACTCTCCGACCTCGCCGGCGGCACCCAGAAAGCCTGCCTTTATGTGAAAGGGCATCCCGAGTTTGAGGGCGGCGGCACGCTGAATGTTACCGGAAACACTTCTCACGCCATAGGAACAGGGGAGTATATGTATGTCAAGTCGGGCAACATAAACATTCTGTCCGCAGCAAACGATGGAATACATGCCGGGCAGTATTTCAAGATAAAGGGCGGTTCGGTTACGGTTCGAAATGCCAAAGGCGACGGAATACAGGCCGATGCAACCAAGGATCCTGAAGACGAGCTAAACGGGCAGCTGATTGTTAGCGGCGGCAATATAGACATAGAGTCAGGTTCGGCCGATGCAAAGTTGCTGTGCTGCGACAGCCTTATGACAATAAGCGGCGGAAATATTGTAATCAAAGGCAAAGGCGACGGCATAAAGGGCATCTCAACAGACGGCAACCTGGATGTTAATCAGGACAACGGGACAACGAATATCGATATAGCCGTTTCGGGCGGCGTATATACAGATCCTGCCACAGGCGAAACCAGCAAGACGCGTTGCATAAAGGTTGACGGCGACTTTACGATTACTGCGGGCACCATCAAAGCAAACGCCACCGGAAAGAAAAGCGCAACGATAAAGGTTGACGGCGTTTCATCGAAGGGCGCGGCGGCGTTGGTTACTACGAACGATGGCTACACGTTCGACAAAAATATATGATAGACGTTTAACACATGTTGAAGAGCAGGTCGGGTCGTGTGCCGTAAGGTGTGCGACCCGACTTGTTTGTTTTGGCTTTAAGTTTTAGTTCTGTTGGTGCAAGGAAATCAAAAAAAGCCGGGCAGAGTTTTATAAGGCATATCCGCTTGACTGCCTTGCAGCCGAAAAAGCAATAATAATAAATGCACATTGTTTAGCGCGATGGTATACAGGGAGTATGCCATGCTCCCCTACAAATAACGCAAAACCATAATCGCATGTCCACTCTCCGGCACCATAAAACCACATGGGATGTAGGAAAAACCACATAGGACATAGGAAAAATTACATCAGACATAGAAAAAACTACATCAGACCTTTTTTGACTAAGTGGGCTTACTTTTAAAAAACATCCGCAACGCCTGCTTACGGGTATTGCGGAGAGGGATTCTATGCTATTTTGAGTTTTAGCTGACAACAATAAAAACAATAGAACGCTAATAGCGTCTCATGTCGGTTTGCGGAATAAAAAGCAAACTCAAAGTATGGGGCGGCGAGGTTGAAACCGATACACGTATTTTCGGTTAATTTGAATATCTTTGCAAATAAAACATTTTGTATGAAAAGGTTACTCCATGCTTTAATGCTTGCCTTAGTCGGTACGGTTCTTTGGGCTTCTCCGGCATTGCGCTTGCGTACCACCGTTGTGCAACCCGACGGTACCGAACTAATAATAGTAAAATGCGGAGACGAACATATGTCGTTCCTTACCACGACCGATGGATATGTTGTTGCAAAAGGAACAAAAGGTTATTGTTATGTGCAGCGGCTTGTTGACGGTACATCCAAAGTCTCGGAGATGTGTGCACACAACGAACAGGGGCGCGGAATTTCCGAGCAACATTGGTTAAGCGCAAACGGAATTACACATTCGGCGGTTGTGGCGCAGAATGCCGGAAAGCGGACACGCATTTCCACACGTTTGATTGGCAAAAGCGAGAGGCCGCATGGCAGGCACACCTATCCCATTGTGTTGGTGAACTTCAGCGACATGGCTTTTTCAACAGTCAACCCCATTGAATATTTCAAAAGGCATTTCAACGAAAAGGGATATTCCGAAGGCGGCGCGGTAGGGAGCGTAAGCGACTATTTCAAGGCACAGAGCAAAGGCATTTATTCCCCGGAATTCGATGTGGTAGGTATGGTTACGCTGCCCAAGCCACGTGCATATTACGGTGCGCACACTGCAAGTTCAACCGATGCCCATGTAAGAGAAATGGTGAAAAGTGCAGTTTCGCTCGCCGAAAAACAGGGAGCGGACTTCAAAAAATACAAAAACTCATTTGGCAGCGTGCCGCTTGTAGGGGTGGTATTCGCCGGAGTTGGCGAAAACACCTCGTGGGATGACGATGCCGTGTGGCCAAGCTTCTATACCGCACCGACAGCCTTCAGCGAAGGAAGCATAGCCTCGTTTCTCGTGGTGAACGAACTAATCGCAAGCCTGCAGAGCAACGGCACGCAAAACGATACAACATACCAAACAGAGGGAATAGGCACTTTCTGCCACGAATTCTCGCATTTCCTCGGGCTGCCCGACTTTTATAACACTTTCGACTCTTCAAGCCTGGTAGGAATGTCGTGGTGGTCGATAATGGACTACGGACAGTATTGGAAAAACGGGGCCGTGCCCATGGGTTATTCGGCATACGAGAAAAATTTCATGGGATGGTTGAGAATAGACACTCTGAAAACGGAAAAGCAGGTTGTAAGAATAAACGCGCTCGGCTCGAGCCGCGAGAATGCGTATTATATATTGAATGACAACGATGCATCGGGCAACGAATACTACATACTCGAAAACCGGCAGCCGTCGGCGTGGTACCCCGAAAGGCTCGGCTCGGGAATGTTTGTAACCCATGTGGACTACAATGCGACCGCATGGGCGGAAAACATGGTTAACACCGTAAAAGACCGTAGGCGCATGTCGTTTGTGCCTGCCGACAACAGCATAAAAGCCGAGAACTTGTCAACGCCGGCAGACTATCAAGGCGACCTTTTCCCCGGACTCACGGAAAACCGCGAACTCAGGGACAACGCCGCTCCCGGCTTTCGGCAATACAATGGCGGAAGCATGGGAAAATACCTTACATGCATTTCCGATACCAATGGAACTGTGTCGTTTGTTTACATGGCCGAGGGTTTTCTTGAAACGCCGAAAAACATAAACGTAAAGCCCAACGAAACCGTAACCTCGCTCAATGTGGAATGGGATGCCGTTGTGAACGCCACGGCATACATGGTTGAGGTGCTTGACGGCGATAAGGTGATATTTTCGCAACATACGGAAGAGAAAAAAATGGAAATAGGCGGCTTTGATAACGTGAAAAACCTAACGGTGGCAGTCTCGGCAACGGCAGACAACTATATAGATTCGGAAGCATCGCGCATAGCCTTTGCCAACCCCGTTGGCGTGGAAAGCACGATAGGTGGCATAGACGCCGATACATATAGCATATTCACGACATCGGGAGTGAAAGTGGACGAAAACGTCAGCCCGGAAAACATACACGCAACGCAGCCCAAAGGGGTGTATATAATTAAAGGCAGAAACGTATCAAAGAGAATTCTAATAAAATAATCAAGCCCGCAAACATGCAAACCGCCAACGCTACAGCCCGCAATGCAAGTCGGTAACAATGGGTTCGCTTTTTTTTAATGAAACAAAGAACTTATTGGCGACATGCATAAAAACTGTGAAACCAACGCGGAATTTATGCGTTAGTCTGTTAAGTAAGGCACCCATACGGTTAAAAGATAGTAACAGAACACCCTTTTCCTATGTTTTTTCGTGTTTCGTAGCAACTTTCGGCATTATTTTTGCCATAGATAGATAATTGAACTTAACAAAAAAATATTGAAATGAAAGCAAACAGATTACTAAGCTATTCGCTCGTGTTTTCGGCAGCCCTTGCCACAACGGCTGTGTTTGCCGCAAACAGCACGGGACGCGCCAACTCGGAAACAGTAGCAAGCAACGTTACGCCCGACCTTACCGCAGCTGCGGAAAAAGCAGTAAACTCTGTGGTTTACATCAAGGTTACGCAAAACTCCAAAACCCAGACATACGACTACTACGACCCATTCGAAGATTTCTTCGGCGATATATTCGGGCGCGGAAACGGCGGAATGCAGAAACGGCAGTTTCAAACCCCGCAGCGCAAGGCTTCGGGCTCGGGCGTGATAATTTCTGCCGATGGATATATTGTTACGAACAACCACGTGGTTGATGGAGCGGACGAGATAAACGTTAAGCTCAATGACAACCGCGAGTTCAAGGCTCGCATAATAGGCACTGACAAAACAACCGACCTTGCGCTCATCAAGATAGAGGGCAAAAACTTCCCGGCAATAACCATAGGGTCGAGCGATAATCTCAAACTCGGTGAATGGGTGCTTGCCGTGGGAAATCCGTTCAACCTAACATCGACGGTAACCGCCGGCATTGTTAGTGCAAAGGCGCGCACAGTCGGAGCTAACGGTATTGAATCGTTCATACAAACCGATGCGGCAATAAACCCGGGGAACTCCGGCGGTGCACTCGTAAACACCAAAGGTGAGCTTGTGGGCATAAACGACATGATTATATCGCAGACGGGCTCGTATGCAGGCTACGGTTTCGCAATCCCGACATCGATAATGAACAAGGTTGTTGACGACATAAAGAAGTTTGGAACCGTGCAGCGTGCCATTATCGGCATACGCGGCACCGATGTATCAAACTACATTGACAGCGAAAAGGACAAAGGCAACTCCCCCGACCTTGGAACAGTTAACGGCGTGTATGTTGACGAAGTGGAAGATGGCAGCGCAGCCTCGACAGCCGGACTAAAGAAAGGCGATGTTATAACTGCCATAAATGGCAAAAAAGTGCAGAAAATGGCAGAGCTGCAAGAAAATATCTCGCTCCACAAACCCGGCGACAAAGTTCAGATAACATATCTGCGCGACAAGAAAAGCCATACAAAGACCGTAACATTGAAAAACGCCCAGGGCACAACCACGGTGGTGAAAGAGGTTGACATCGACGAGATGGGAGTGAGCCTGACTCCGCTTTCCGATGAGCTGAAGCAACAACTTGATTTGGGATACGGACTTGAAGTCAGCGCAATACGCAGCGGAGCAATGCAGAAAGCCGGCATAACGAAAGGCTTGATAATATTGCAGGTTAACGACAAGCAGATGCGCACACGTTCCGACTTTGACGATGCCGTGAAGGATGCAAACATGTCGAGCGACCGCACTCTGTGGATCCGTGCAATTACAAAGAGCGGCATAAAGAAGAGTTTCACTGTTGACCTTGCCGGCAAAGACGCGAAGAACAAGGGCAACAAAAAATAACATCACAAGGTTTTCATGGCAAAGCCGTGGCTTGCGGGCATATCGCCTGCGGCCACGGCTTTTTTTTGCGCTGACACATGCCGCCAAAAGTTCCGCAAAACAGCAAACGCAGCACAAATTGTATATCATACTGAGTATCACAAAAATGCCGACATGAAATCTATGCACTGCAACTAATTGTTTTTCATGTTATTGCAACGGTAAAAAATATGTCCGATATAGTTTGAATTATGTCTGAGATAATTTTTTCTACATAGTACATGGTTTTTCTCACATCAAATGTTTTTTTTCGCGGTGTTTGTGAAAAGCAGTCGTTTTAGGTTTTGCGTCAATCGCGGCAGCTTTACCGCCCAAACCGGAGCCACGCAAAATAAGCATCGGACCTACAGGAAATTGGCAAAAAAGTTCTACCTTTGCAATAGAATATTACTGCTTATGAACAATATAGGAAAAGCTCTTTTAACAGCCATAATCGCCTTGTTTGCCACATGGGCAGGGGCGCAAACCAAAAGTCTCGCAACGAAAGGCACGGTTTATGTTTTTGGCGTAGGCGACTCCATGAGGGACTCCACCGTTTACGTAACCCCCGTGCAAAAAATCGAGGGAGCGAATTTTCAGAAACACACAAAGTTTCTACTCGACCGACCGTTTTTCTCTCAACAGCTAAAGGCACATTTCATAAAGACACTCAACGATCACAATCGCCTTTGCATAATATACTATTCCAAAAGCGAGAAGAAAGCCAACAAAAAACTCCAACAGGTGCGCAGAAACTATCTTGACGAAGGAGCTTTGCTCAAACAGCTGCCAATTGAGGAATTCAAGTTTAATCCGGTTTCCAATGCGGTACACCAGGAAAGTAATGAGAAAATAGACGAGGCTTTCGGGGTGGAATAGCAAAAATACACGGATGATGGAAACGGAGACATATAATATTGCCGGACACATTGTAAGGGCAGACTATGTGTGCACCCCGCGAAAAGCGGCGGAAATAGTTCCGTCATTCCGGCCGTTCCTTGTAAAAAGCGCGGAACAAGGTGCCGTGCTCCATATAACCGTTGACGATGAATACCGTCCCGAAATTACGGAACTTGAACTGACGAAAAAATTCACATCGGGCGGCTTTGAGTACAGTATGTTCGAACGCAAAGACAAAAGTCTTGTTGTGGCGTTACGCGATTACAGTCAAAGGCCGATTGCTGTCATTGACATGAGCCCCGGATTCGGGAATGTGCGCATAGCGGTGCTGCCGCAGGACGCACGTTACGCCGGCGCGTTGTCGAGTGCCATAATGATTTCCTACACATTCGCAACAAGCCACCTCGCCACGGTGGCGGTTCATTCCTCAACCGTGCTCTACAAAGGCAAGGGATATATGTTCCTCGGAAAGAGTGGCACTGGGAAGAGCACTCATTCGCAGTCGTGGCTCAGAAACTTCGATGGGTGCGAACTTATGAACGACGACAACCCAATAATTCGCATCATAGACGGCAGAGTGGTGGTTTACGGTTCGCCTTGGAGCGGAAAAACCCCTTGCTACAAGCAGCTTTGTGCCCCCGTAGGTGCCATGGTGGCCCTTGCCCAGGCGCAACACAACAGTATAGCAAAGCTTGGTAAAGTAAGCGGATTTGCCAACGTGTTTTCGGCAGCAAGCACGCTTTTGTGCCACAAGGAATCATACGACGCAATTCTTGACACAATGCTGCGCGTAGCCGAGAATGTGCCGATTTACAGGCTTGAAAACCTGCCCGACGATGATGCCGCCAAACTTTGTAACTCCACAATTGTGCATACATGAGCTCCCCCGACATTTACAAGCTGTGCTATCCTTACGTTAAACAGCTTCTTGAAAACAGGGACGATGTTGGCAATGCCACTATAACCGCCGTGGGATGCAGCATGGAGCCTTTTTTTGAAAGTTTCCGCGATCAACTGAAATTGGAAAAGTGCGAAAAGGCAGGGGTCGACGATTTGGTGCTTGCGCTAACGGAAGACGGACGATTTGTTGCTCACCGCGTTATTGCGGCCGATGACGAAAAATTCACCATGCGCGGAGACGGCAATGTTTACGGAACGGAACAAGCGAGGCACAAAAACATAATAGGCAGAATAACGGCATACCGAAAAAAAGGAAAAAAGAATTTCAAGAACTTGTACTCGTGGAAGTGGAGACTTTATTCCAAAATGTGGCCCGGCAGCCCCCGGGCGCGGCGCATACTGCTTGCGTTCCACCGCCATGTGTATCTTAAAATTCTTTGGCTCGTATTCAAGCCCGAATGGATGGTAATAGACAAAAAAACCAACAAGAAATGAAATTAGACAAGAGTTTTGAAATGCACACGTTTGCCGGAGAGAATATTGTTGTACCACACAACGTTGACAATGTTGATTTTACGCATTTGCTAACGCTAAACGAGTCGGCAACAGTGGTTTGGAAACGTATGAACGAAGGCGACTTCGAAATTGCCGATTTGGTAAAGGCTTTGACAGATGCCTACGATGTTGACGAGGAGCAGGCGCAAAAGGACGTTTCCTCAATACTCGGGAAAATGCGAAAGCTTAAAATCATAACAGACTAAGGCAATAACAACCGTCAATGCTGAAAAACGCATAAAGCGCAGATTTTCAAAAGAATGCTCTTGTAAGGGTTTTGCTGTGCAGCGTTTTGTTTTTCAGCATGTTGCGTAACAGGAAAATAAGGTCTGATGTAGTTTTTTCTATGTCTGATGTAGTTTTTTCTACATAGGACGTAGTTTTTCCCATGTCCTATATAAATTTCGGGGTGTTTCGGGCATACAATTCCGCAACCTGCCAAACACTTGAATTTCGTTAAATTTGCCGCATGAACACAAAGTCAAAAAATTTGGTCGCAGCAATCGTCATGGCAGGCGCATTTGTGCAATGCCTTGCTCAAAAGGTGTGGCATCCCGAATGGCTGCATCGCAGCACAGAGCTTTGCGATTCGATATGGAAGCATTACCGCGAAGACGGCACATTATTCCTTAGGGAAAATTTCAACAATGCACGGAATGCCAAGGTCGACTATCTTGCAAAACCGCAAAACGCACGCAGCCATGCCTTTCTTTGGCCATACAGCGGCGCACTGTCGGCAGAAACCGCAAAGTATGAGATTTGGCCCTCGCGCAAAAGCCTAAAATTCATAAAGCGGCTTGTGGCCCAAGGAGTAGACCAATACCTTGATACCGTGAGAAAACCGGCGGGCTATGCCTCATACACACCATGCAATCCCGCACCCGACCGCTTCTATGACGACAACGTATGGATTGGAATTGACTTTGTAAACCTATATATTGCCTCCAAAGATATGGAGTTCTTGAAACGGGCCGAAATGGTATGGAATTTCGTGGTTTCCGGGCGCGACAGCATTTTGGGAGACGGAATTTACTGGTGCGAGCAGCGCAAGAAATCGAAAAACACCTGCTCAAACGCCCCCGCCGCAGTGTTTGCACTGAAACTCTACACAGCCACACTGAACAAAAAATACCTGTCAGCCGGCAAGGAACTTTACGATTGGACGCGTAAAAACCTTTACGACAGCGCAGAAAGAACCTATTCCGACAACATAAGCCTTGGCGGCAAAATAAGTCGCGCAAAATTCTCCTATAACTCGGGACAGATGCTGCAGGCCGCCTCAATGCTATACAGGCTCACGCTCGATGACAGATACATGCACGAGGCCGACACCCTTGCCGAGGCCTGCGCCGAAAAGTTCTTCACAAAAAACGAATGCGGAGAAACAAGAGTAAGAATGCACGATGTATGGTTCGATGCAGTGCTGCTGCGGGGATTTTTGGAGTACTCGAAATTGCGCCCCGGCACCCATTATATCGAGGTTTACCGCAACACACTTGAGGAATTGTGGAACACTTCTCGAAACGGCGCGGGACTTATCGACTTTTCGCGCACCTCGGGCAAAAACTGCGCCTATTGGCTGCTCGGCGAATGCGGGGCAGCCGAGATGATGGCCCGGCTTGCCGGCGTAAAATGGTGAAAATACATTGCCACAACAATTACATCACTAAAACGCACTGAGAAGCTTTCGGCAAATTTTGCAGTTTTCGGCACGCAAAGCAGACCGTTTGCGTATGCACGGCTTTAGCCAACAACACAAAAAGGCGTTTCATGGCAAATATGCGCGTAATTTGAAAGCGCATATTCATAAAAACACTAAATTTGCAAGGAAAGCTACTTGCGTACAACTGCACCCCGTGTGGTAGGCGCAAATCACAAGAACATCTACAGAAACATGGACAGCAAAAACAACTCCAACGCCCCAAAGGTCCAAGGCGTCATTGAAAAAGACAACGTTACCGTACGTTTCAGTGGCGACTCGGGCGACGGCATGCAGCTTGCGGGGAACATTTTTTCAACCGTTTCAGCCATAGTGGGAAACGATATATGCACATTTCCCAACTATCCCGCCGATATACGCGCCCCGCAAGGCACACGAAGCGGAGTGTCGGCATTTCAGGTACACATAGGCAACAGCAAAGTCTACACTCCCGGAGACATGTGCGATGTGCTGGTGGCAATGAATGCCGCCGCGCTCGCCACACAATACAAATTCTGCAAACCAACGGCCGCAATAATAACCGACTCTGACGGCTTCAAGGAATCAGACCTTAAAAAAGCGGGATATTCCACCCTCGACCCCATAAAGGAGCTTGGCATAAAAAACGAAATAGTTTCCGTGCCGATAACCACAATGGTGAAAGATTGCCTTTCCGAAAGCGGCATGGACAACAAAGCCATACTGAAAAGCCGCAATATGTTTGCGCTCGGCCTTGTATGCTGGCTTTTCAACCGCAACCTTGAAGCGGCAAAGCAGATGCTGCGCGAGAAATTCGCCCGCAAACCCGAAGTGGCAGAAGCCAACATCAAGGTGATCGAGGCGGGATATGACTACGGCCACAACACCCACTGCTCGATAGACCACACATATCGCATAGAAACCACCGGCCAAAAGGAGAAAGGCAAATACATGGACATAAGCGGCAACAAGGCAACAGCCTACGGACTCATAGCCGCAGCCGAAAAAACAGGCAAGACACTATATCTTGGCTCGTATCCCATAACGCCCGCAACCGACATACTCCACGAACTTGCAAAGCACAAATCGCTCGGAGTGGTTACGGTGCAGTGCGAAGATGAGATAGCCGGTTGTGCATCGGCAGTGGGAGCTTCGTTCGGCGGAGCTTTGGCGGTTACGTCAACTTCCGGTCCGGGCGTGTGCCTAAAGAGCGAGGCCATGAACCTTGCAGTGATGACAGAACTTCCACTCGTTATCATCAATGTGCAGCGCGGCGGACCTTCGACAGGACTTCCAACAAAAAGCGAGCAGAGCGATTTGTTGCAGGCTCTTTTCGGGCGCAATGGCGAAAGCCCAATGCCGGTAATTGCAGCGTCTTCGCCTACCGACTGCTTTTACAAGGCATACGAGGCTGCTAAAATCGCGCTCGAACATACAACGCCGGTGGTATTGCTAACCGATGCTTTCATAGCCAACGGCACAGGGGCATTCAGAGTTCCCGATATGGCGCGATTGGAAGCCATAACCCCTCCCTATGTAACACAGGAAATGAAGGGAAACTGGATGCCCTACGCCCGAAATCCCGAAACAGGCGCACGCTATCTTGCATTGCCCGGTACAGAAGGCTTTGAGCACGTGATAGGTGGCTTGGAAAAGAGCAGCACTACCGGAGAAATAAGCGGAGACCCCGAAAACCATCGGCTGATGACAAAACTTAGGGCGGAAAAGGTGGCTCGCATACCGGTTCCCGACTTGAAAACGGAGGGCGTGCAACGAGATGCCGACCTGCTTATCGTAGGTTTTGGCGGCACATACGGACACCTGCACTCCGCCTTCGATGAACTAACGGCCAAGGGCAAGAAAGTGGCGTTTGCCCACCTTTCTTATCTCAACCCGCTGCCCAAAAACACCGCAGAGGTGTTGCGCAGCCACAAAAAGGTTGTGGTTGCCGAGCAAAACAGCGGGCAACTTGCGGCTTACCTGCGTATGAAAGTCGAGGGAGTGAAGATAAGCCGGTACAATCAGGTAACAGGTCAGCCGTTCAACGTAGGCAAACTCGTTGAGGCCTTTGAAAAGATGCTCCACGACTGAAAGCCCGCAACGCGCAAATATTAATAGGAAAAAAGAAAAAATAATGAGCGAATATACAGTAAACGATTTCAAGAAAGGGCGCCCACGGTGGTGTCCGGGCTGCGGCGACCATTTTTTTCTTGCCTCGCTCCACAAGGCCATGGCAAAGCTCGGAGTGCCGCCATACAAAACAGCCGTAATTTCGGGCATAGGCTGCTCGAGCCGTCTGCCATATTATGTAAACACATACGGAATGCACACAATCCACGGTCGCGCCGCCGCCGTGGCAACAGGCTTGAAAATCGCATCGCCCGATACAACGGTGTGGCAGATAAGCGGTGATGGAGACGGACTCGCAATAGGAGGAAACCACTTCATACACGCTGTGCGCCGCAACATAGATCTCAACATGGTGTTGCTCAACAACCGCATATACGGACTTACCAAAGGACAATATTCTCCCACCTCGCTTCGCGGTTTCGTGAGCAAATCGTCGCCCTACGGCACGGTGGAAGACCCGTTTCGCCCGGCAGAACTCTGTTTCGGCGCACGCGGACGCTTCTTTGCACGCACGGTGGCATCAGACACCGAGGAAACTGTTGACGTGTTGCTTGCCGCAGCCCGCCATAAAGGGGCTTCGGTGGTGGAAGTGCTGCAACACTGCGTGATATTCAACCCACAGTCATACGATGATGTTTACTCGAAGGAAACACGCAAGACCAACGCAATATACCTGCGTGAAGGGCAGCCCATGGTGTTTGGCGCAAACAACGAATTAGGACTTATGCAGGACGGTTTCGGCATAAAAGTAGTAAAAATAGGGGAAAACGGAATTACCGAAAAAGACCTGCTGGTTCACGACCCGCACATAGCCGACCCGACACTGCACCTGAAACTCGCTCTTATGGAAGGACCGGATTTCCCGGTGGCTCTCGGCGTTATACGCGATGTGGATGCACCGGCATACAATGAGGAAGTACATCGCCAAATTGAGGAAATAAAGGCAAAGAAGCCCTACCACAATTTTGCGGAACTCGTTGACACAAACAATACATGGATTGTGGAATAGCCACTGTGCGCAGGCAAAAATAAAAGGGGGCGGTTACGACAAAATGCCCTCCGACAAAGCAAATCTCCTCGCAATTTTGGCAAGTATGTCAACTTTGCGGGGATTTTTTTGTTCCATCGGTTTTTCCCGAAAAGTCTAAAAGCGACATAATGTTCCCGACACGCAGCTGCTTGCAGGCTTTTAGGGTTGTGTTTTCAAGCTTGTGGTTTTCAGTTTGTTGCAAGTGTCCGAAAAAAGGTCTGATGTAGTTTGAATTACATCAGACATAATTTTTCCTACATAGGACATAGTTTTTCCAATGTCCCATGCGGTTTTAGAAGTTATTGTTTTGCGTCCTTTGCAGGGGCTTATTGCATACGCCCTGTACATCATCGCACAAACCACAACGCAAACCGCAACGCTTCAACGGTGCACGGCAAACTTGATTTTGGGAAAACAAAAACTCCACAGCGTTAACTGTGGAGTTTTGCGGTGTGTACGAGACTCGAACTCGTGACCCCATGCGTGACAGGCATGTATTCTAACCAACTGAACTAACACACCATAAAAATAGAACTCTATTACGTAGTGGCGGAGACCCGACTCGAACGAGCGACCTCCAGGTTATGAGCCTGGCGAGCTACCAACTGCTCCACTCCGCGATGTTTATCGGTTTTATTTCCGAATTGCGAGTGCAAAAGTAGGGAGTTTTTTTGAAACAAACAAATTTTCCAAAGGAAATTCTCTAATTTTCTTCTTCGCTACTCGAAAAGTGTTCGATACTGCATGCATCTCTGTATTATTTCATAATAAATGAGGATTGCCGACAAGGGAAATTCGCGATAATTTTGCAGCCGGAATTCAAAACAGAATATTTATGGGCAAAAACATAATACTTTTCGTGGTGACAAGCAGCATTGCGCTGTGTGCAACCGCCGCGCCGCATTTCACACATCCCATACCCGCCGACACTTCCCGTGTGATTGACATAGAGGAGGTGGTGGTTGTGGCATCGCCCAAAGAGAATTCCAAACTGCGTGAGCAGCCTTCATCGGTTTCACTCTTTTCGCGCGAGAATTTGGAAAGGCTCGGGGTGAAATCAATAAAAAACCTCACAAGCTACGCCCGCAACCTGTTTATCCCCGACTATGGCAGCCGCATGACGAGCGCAATTTACATACGCGGCATAGGGTCGCGAATAAACACTCCCGCCGTGGGGCTGTATGTTGACAATATGCCTGTGATGGACAAAAGCTCATTCGATTTTTTTATGCTCGACATTGACCGAATTGATGTGCTCAACGGTCCTCAGGCCACGCTATACGGACGAAACACAATGGGCGGGCTTATACGCGCATTCACCACAAACCCCATGCATACACAAGGCACAACAGTTAGCTTGGGTGCAACCGGAAGGACATCGGGAAGACGCGTATCGGTAATAACACGCCAAAAACTTAACAACAAGGTTGCTTTTACTGTTGGGGGGTATTATTCCGCCGAAAACGGATTCTTTCGCAACGACTCCACCAAACGTAAAGCCGATGGCTCACACGAGGCCGGAGCCAAGGCACGCGTGATTTACCGGCCGACGAGCCGCCTGTCGCTCGACCTGCAACTTAACTATGGCTACACCGACCAAGGAGCGTATCCATATTATTACACAGGCAAGGCCAAGTCCTCGAATTCTGCCGAGGCTTACCAGCAATACATCGGTAAGTTAACGGCAAACCGCAAAGGCAGTTATCGTCGAAACTCCATTACCACAGGGCTTGGAGCGTATTACAAATTTGCCCAAGGTACGCTTTCGTCGATAACATCATGGCAATTCACGAAAGACCGAATGTTCATGGACCAAGACTTTTTGGCTGCCGACATCTACTCTCTGACACAACGCCAACTGAGCCATGCCATAAGCGAAGAGCTGACATACAAAACCACAGGCGCAAGCCGTTGGCAGAGTGTGAGCGGGCTTTTCGTTATGCACCAAAACCTACGCACAAAATCGCCCGTCTCTTTCTATAAGGACGGTATGGCAATGCTCAACTCCAATATTGCAAGAGCAATTCCATCCGTGTCGTACGAGAATCCCTACACCAACAAGCCGATGAACGTTGACATGAGTATAGCCCTGACATCTCCCTCCATGACATTCGGCGGACACTACACAACGCCCGTGAGCAACTATGCCGTGTTCCACCAAAGCACCATAAAGGATGTTTTTGTCAAGAACCTTTCGCTTGTGCTGGGACTTAGACTTGACATGGAGCATCAAAGCCTTGACTACAACATGAGGTCCACCGACGTTAACTACACATTTTCCACTTCCATGAGTAGGCCGGCAAACCTCAGCGTATGCCCCGAGGTTAAAGGCGCAAGAAAAGACGACTACATACAACTACTGCCAAAAGCCGCCCTGCAATACGATCTTGGCAAACGTATGGGAAACATATATTTCTCGTTCTCGAAAGGATACCGCTCGGGGGGCTACAACATACAAATGTGTTCGGAACTTGCGCAAACCCAGATGCAGGGGGACATGATGCGCGGTGTGAAAAATTATTGCGACAACCTTTTCCGGGAACTTATTGACAATGCCCGCAACGATGCCTTGCGCGAAATGTTCATAGGCATAAAGGAAAAAGTTGACAAAAGCATTCCCGACATAAACGCACCAGGGGCAAAAACACTGCGATACAAGCCGGAGTATTCGCTAAACTACGAAATAGGCACGCACCTTAGTTTGCTTGGTCGCGCGTTGCTGATTGACGCTGCCGCATTCTACATGTCCACGAGAAACCAGCAAATATCCCGCTTCTCCGCCAACGGGCTTGGAAGGCAAATGGCAAATGCGGGCAAAAGCTCGTGTTGCGGTGCGGAACTCGGACTGCGATTATCGGCAATTGACGGAAAACTCGGTGTTTCGGCATCTTACGGTTTCACCCATTCGGAATTTCGGAAATACAACGATGGCAAAAACGACTATAAAGGTAAAACCGTGCCTTTTGTGCCTATGCACAACATGAGCGCGGCGGCAAACTATCGGTTTGAACCGGGTGGAGATTTTCTAAGTGCCCTGTCTGTTGGTGCGGATATTACCGGGGCAGGAAGGATATACTGGACCGAGGACAACAACTCCCTGCAGAACTTCTACGCTGCTGTGGGAGCGCACATCACAGCCGAAACAAAAAGAGCAAAACTGAATGTTTGGGGCAAGAATATTACCGGCTCGAAATACAACGTGTTCTACTTTGAAACAATGAACCGCGGATTTGCGCAGCATGCCGCCCCGTGCCGTTTTGGCGCCGACCTGACGTTAGAATTCTGAGTTTTGCGGGCAAACGTATACTTGTTCCGAAAAATATTAGCAATTTTGCAACGCAAGCAAATTACGAAAAAACGGAATCTAACAAACAAGACATAAGAAGATGAAGAAGTTCCTCTTTTTAACAGCATCGGCACTAATGCTACTCGGAAGTTGCTCATCTGTGCCGGTTACCGGGCGCAAACAGCTCAACATTGTAAGCGACAGCGAGGTGCTTAGCTCAAGCCTGACAGAATACCAAAACTACATGAAGACGGCAAAAAAAAGCGTAAACGCCGCAAAGACGGCTCAGGTGGAGCGTGTTGGCAGGCGCATAGCAGCCGCAACCGAAGCCTATCTTAAAAGTCATGGGGCCGAAAACGAGATAAAGAACTTTTCGTGGGAGTTCAACCTTGTGCAAAGCAACGAACTTAACGCCTTTTGCATGCCGGGTGGAAAAATAGTGGTTTATGAGGGGCTTATGAAAATCATATCAAGCGATGACGAGCTGGCCGTGGTTCTCGGGCATGAGGTGGCCCATGCCGTGGCAAAGCACAGCAACGAACGCATGAGCCAGCAGGTTCTCGCGCAATACGGCGCTGGAATTCTCGGACAGGCTCTTTCGGGAAAAAGCGAGGCAGTGCAGCAGATTGCGGGGCAGGTTTATGGTCTCGGTGCAAACTACGGTGTTATTCTGCCTTTCTCGCGCAAACATGAAAGCGAAGCCGACAGGATAGGGCTTGTGTTTATGCGCCTTGCGGGCTACAACCCCGAAGTGGCGGTTGAATTTTGGAAAAAAATGGCCTCCTCGTCAACATCGAGTGTGCCGGAAATTGCAAGCACCCACCCGAGCGATGCACGCCGCATTGCCGACATTGAGAAGGAACTGCCGGATGTGATGAAAAACTACCGGCCGCTATCCGAATTTGCCGGTATATCCACAAACCGTGCAAGTACCTCGGCAATCAAGACGATACATTTCTCATCGAAGAAAAAAACTAAGACAACAAAAAAAACCGCAAGAAGAAAATAAGCCCTGTAACAATCATGGCAATGCTTTCCCGCATTTTTGCGAGGAAGCATTTTTTTTGACGCTTTCTTTTTTTTGAAAATGCGAGAAACTTTGTTGCGTTTTGTATGTCGTTGGCTTACAGCAAGTTAAAAGTTTTTGAGTTTTTTGTGTATATTGTTGTTTTTCAATGATTTGCATGGAGCGAAAAAAGGTCTGATGTAGTTTTTCCTACGTCTGATGTGGTTTTTTCTACATAGGACATGGTTTTTTCAATATCCTATGTGGCTTTTTCGGGGGTTTGCGGTTTTCCAAGGTTCGGCACATGGCAGATGCGTAATACCGCGGCATCATCGTTTTGCTTTTCGTATTTTCGCAAACAACGGCACCATGGCGCAACGCCCCACCAGCGCACCCGCTATAATTCCCACCGTATCGGCGGCAAAGTCCATCCACTCTCCACTGCGGCAGGTTGTGAGCTTATCCTGCATAACCTCTATAAGCCCGCCAATAAGCATCGGGAGCAGCACACTGACGGCGAAAAGCGCGAGTGGCTTCAATCTTGCATGCGAACGGCAGTATTCCGCCCAGAATACAATTCCAAGCGCAAAAAATAGCACCATGTGAGTCCACTTGTCAATAAACCCCACATTGCTCAATGGCGTTTTGGGAACATGAACCAGGCATAGTACAAAAATAGCAACAACAAAGACGGTTGTAAAAGGAAAGACCTTGAATTTCATCACTGCGTTATTTTCATATTATTACGCCGCGAAAATAATGAATTTATCGCTTTTTTGCAACTCCCAATGTACAAAGTATCAATTCTGACGGCAAAATTCCGTCGTATTTCAGTATTCGGTGTCTAAAACATATAAAAGTGAATATTTATAGCGTGAGAAATTGTAATTTTGCAAGCAAATCACGATAATATGACTAAAACAAAAAAATGAAAGCAAGAAGCAATTTCAGTAGCCGCTTTGGAGCTATACTCGCTGCGGCAGGTTCGGCCGTAGGGCTGGGAAATATCTGGCGCTTCCCAACCGAGGC
This sequence comes from Prevotellaceae bacterium UBA6398, assembly GCA_002437495.1. Lineage (GTDB taxonomy): Bacteria > Bacteroidota > Bacteroidia > Bacteroidales > Bacteroidaceae > UBA6398. The sequence continues at coordinate 221,272 of DJQA01000018.1, read as the reverse complement.
GGGAAACAACGGGGGCGGCGCTTTTCTCATCGTATATATATTGTGCGTGCTTGTAATATGCATACCGCTGCTCCTTGCCGAATTTCTTATAGGGCGGCACTCCCACGCCAACACCGGTTCTGCATACGCCATTCTTTCACCCAAAAAACATTGGGGCTTTATTGGCAAAATCGAAATTATAACACCGTTCCTGATACTGTCGTATTATTCGGTGGTTGCGGGGTGGACGCTTTTCTACACATTCCAGTCGCTGCTAAACCGCTTCAATGTAATGGCGCGGCAAAGCGGTAGTGATGAAATATTCTCGGAAAACTTTACCAAATTCGTAAGCAACCCGTGGCAGCCGTTGCTGTGTCTTTTGATTTTCATGCTTGTTACGCATTTTGTAATCGTAAAAGGAGTGAAGAGCGGCATAGAAAAGTCGGCCAAGCTGCTTATGCCCATTTTGTTTGTGCTGCTTGTAGTGCTTATGGCCTGCTCCCTGTCAACGGCAGGAGCGTCAAAAGGGCTGCAGTTCCTGTTTGCTCCCGACTTTTCCAAGATAAATTCCGAAGTGATAATGGCCGCAATGGCACAGGCTTTCTATTCACTGAGCCTTGGAATGGGTTGCATGTGCACATACGCCTCATATTTTTCGCCAAAGACAAACATTACGCAAACGGCAATTACCGTTAGCATTATTGACACGCTTGTGGCCGTAATGGCAGGCATTGTGATATTTCCTGCTGTGTTCAGCGTGGCCGGGCTGAGCCCCGATGCCGGTCCTTCGCTCGTGTTCATTGCTCTGCCAAACGTGTTTCAGCTCGCTTTGGGCAACATGCCGGTAATGGCATACATCTGCTCGCTGGCGTTCTATGCCCTGCTTGTGGTGGCAACGCTCACGTCGACAATCTCACTGCACGAAGTGATAACGGCATATCTCTCGGAAACCCGCAAAATAAGCCGTCGCAAGGCGGCGTGCTTTGTTACCGGCGGCTGCCTTGCACTTGGGGTGCTGTGCTCTCTTTCGATGGGCGTACTGTCAGACTTTAAAATTGCCGGGATGAGCATATTCGACCTCTTCGACTTTATAACGGCAAAAATCCTGCTTCTTGTGGCGGGTTTCCTCACCTCTATATTCACAGGTTGGATTGTTGGCAAAAAGGTAATTGAATACGAGTTGTCAAACGGCGGAGCGCTCAAACTGCGCTGCCTCGGGCTTTTGGTTTTCGCACTCAGATACGTGGTGCCTGCGGGAATAGGACTTGTGTTCCTCGATGGCCTGGGAATACTTAACCTGTTTTAAGCGTGCGGAATGGTGCGTTTGCGAGTAAGCCGGCTCGAAGGAGCGGCAATAGCCCTTGTCGCAATATCGACACTTGCAGCCGTGGCAGTGGTGCTATTTCTTCGTAACGGCAGCACGGACGCAATACGGCAGCCAACAGAAAAGCAACTAGAGCAATACCGCAACTTCAAGGTTTCAAGGCAGGGTGGCAAAAACAGTCGGTACCATCAATACGTACAAAACACTGCCGCCGCACGACTTTCGCAATTCAACCCCAACACAGCCGACAGCGCAACCCTCACCACACTCGGTCTGCGCCCCGTACAGGCAAAGGCCATTGTGAATTACCGAAAGGCGGGCGGCCGCTTTCGCAAAAAAGAGGATTTAAAACGAATATACACCATAACAGAGGCCGACTACGCAAGGCTCGCTCCGTATATCAGCATTCCGCAAAGCGAAAAAGAGCGGACAAGGACTTTTGAAGAACGAAAATACGTAAGCAACAAACTTAAAAGCGGCGAAACCGTCGACCTGAATTGCGGCGACACAGCCATACTAAAGCGTGTGCCGGGAGTGGGGAGCGTGCTGGCAAGACGCATTGTAAGCTACGGCAGGCTACTCGGCGGATATGTTTCACCGACACAGGTTGCGGAAGTGTTCGGGCTTGACGCGGATGCCGCAAAATGGTTTTGTGTTAAAACGCCAAAGCCAAAGCGTATAAACCTGAACACGGCCGGATATGCACAGATAATACGCCACCCGTATTTCAACAAACGCCAAACAAACCACATTATGAGGCTGCGCCGCGAGTGGGGACGCATAACCTCCATAAAAGCACTTGAAGCCGACAGCATATTTACGCCGCAGGATATAAAGCGCATTGAGCCGTACACAGAGCTTTAATAAACGTGCAACACGTAACCAACCAAAAATTGCGCCGCCGCAGAGATTAATGCCATGTGCCCCTGCAAATAACACAAAACCATAATCGCATGTCCACTCTCCGGCACCATAAAACCACATGGGATGTAGAAAAAACTACATAGGACATAGGAAAAACTACATCAGACATAGAAAAAACGACATCAGACCTTTTTCGTCCGCCATAACGTTGTATAAAGCATTAACTTACAAACCTTACCGCAAACCTCGCCACTGCAAGAATTTCAAGCACTCAGCCATCCCTTAAAAACTCCGTTTCAACGGTATATTCATGTTCATACGCCTGTATTGCAAAGAAAAGGCCTCCTGAACCGACTTTTTTTGACTAAGGGGGCTTTCTTTTTCAAAAATTCATCCGCAACGCCTGCTTATGTGCATTGCGGAAAGGCGTTGTATGCTATTTAGAGTTTTAGCTGACAGCAATAGAATTTTTAGTTATCCGTTCCCGGTTGGCGACAATTACTAAGGTGCGCCGGTAAAAGGTATGCCAAAAATGCGAAAGCGCATTTTATGCCGTTAAAACGCAACTTTAGGCAGCAAAAAAGGTTTGGGCGAAGAAAAATCATATTTTTTTGAGCGAAAACATGGAAACTTGCATCTCTTCTTTGTATTTTTGCGTTATAAAGTTACAAACCGCCCCAGTGCAACGGTGGGCGGCGTGAGCAAAAAACAAAGTGCTATGTGTGGAATTTCAGGTATTCTGAATTGCGAGGGGCATGACAAGTCGCTTCGCTCAAAAGTTTTGAAAATGTCATCGCGCCTGCGCCATCGCGGGCCCGACTGGTCGGGCATATATTGCGGAAAGACAGCCATACTTGCCCATGAACGATTGTCGATAGTTGACCCGCAGTCGGGCAAGCAGCCGTTGTTCGCCCCCGATGGCAAGCAGGTTCTGGCGGTGAACGGCGAAATATACAACCATCAGGAAATACGCGAGAAATACAAGGGTAAGTACGATTTCCAAACAGGTTCCGACTGTGAGGTTATACTGCCGCTATATCGCGACAAAGGCATGAACTTTCTCGAGGATATAAACGGAATTTTCGCCTTTGTGCTTTATGACGAGGAAAAAAACTGTTTCATGATAGGGCGCGACCATATAGGCATAATACCATTATATATAGGGCGCGACAAAGAGGGACGTGTTTATTTCGGCTCCGAACTTAAGGCCCTCGAGGGCTTTTGTGATGAATACAAAACATTTCCTCCGGGACATTACTACGACAGCCGCGATGGGCAATTCCATAGATGGTACAAAAGAGATTGGACCGACTATGACAACGTAAAGGACAACGGCGCATCGGTTTTGGAATTGCGCAATTCGCTCGAGGCGGCGGTGAGACGGCAGCTGATGAGCGATGTGCCATACGGCGTTCTTCTTAGTGGAGGACTTGACAGTTCCGTGATTTCGGCGGTGGCAAAAAAATATGCTTCGAGGCGAATAGAGGAAAGCGGTAAGTCTGAGGCATGGTGGCCGCAGCTTCACTCGTTCGCGATAGGACTCAAGGGCGCGCCCGACCTTGTCAAGGCAAAACTTGTGGCAGACTACATTGGCACCGTGCATCATGAGATAAACTACACTCTGCAAGAGGGACTCGATGCACTTTCCGATGTGATTTACCACATAGAGACATATGATGTTACCACAGTGCGCGCCTCAACGCCCATGTATCTTTTGGCGAGGGTAATAAAGAGCATGGGCATTAAGATGGTTCTGAGCGGCGAAGGGGCAGACGAGGTGTTCGGAGGTTATCTGTATTTCCACAAAGCCCCGAATGCAAGAGCCTTCCACGAAGAAACCGTGCGCAAGCTCGAAAAGTTGTATCTCTACGATTGTCTCCGCGCCAACAAGAGCCTTGCAGCGTGGGGCGTGGAGGGGCGTGTGCCGTTTCTCGATAAGGACTTTCTCGATGTTGCCATGCGCATTAATCCCGAGGCTAAGATGTGTCCCGGAAACACCATAGAGAAAAAGATTTTGCGCGAGGCGTTTTCTGACATGCTGCCCGAGCAGGTGGCGTGGAGGCAGAAGGAACAGTTCAGCGACGGAGTGGGATATAACTGGATAGACACTCTTAGAGAAATTACCTCAAATTCCGTTTCCGATGAGGAGATGGCGCACGCCGCAGAGCGTTTCCCGATAAATCCGCCGCGCAACAAGGAGGAGTACTTTTATCGCACTATATTCGAGAGCCATTTCCCGAGCGAGAGCGCAGCCAAGAGTGTGCCGAGTGTGCCAAGCGTGGCTTGTTCCACCGCAGAGGCGCTTGCATGGGACGCATCGTTCAAAAACCAAAACGAGCCTTCGGGACGCGCGGTGAAAGATGTGCATATAAATGCTTGAATGTGCCATGGGAAGAATAGTTGAATTTACAAAAATGCATGGTGCCGGCAACGATTATATATATGTCGATACCGACAGGTTTCCAATAGAGTATCCCGAAAGGCTTGCCGTAAAATGGAGTCGCTTTCACACCGGGATAGGGAGCGATGGGCTGATTCTTATAAGCCGCTCGGAAAAGGCTGATTTCCGCATGCGAATATTCAACGCCGATGGAAGCGAGGCCATGATGTGTGGAAACGGAAGCCGTTGCGTGGGAAAATACGTTTACGACAAAGGACTTACAGCCAAAACCAAGGTTACGCTCGAAACGCTTTCGGGAATAAAAACACTAAATCTGCACGTTGAAAACGGCAAGGTGAACAGCGTTAGCGTTGACATGGGCAAGTCTGAAATCCTTGCGCTCGGCGGAGACCCTACGCCTTTTGTGAACCGCCCGATAAACGCCGGCAACATAACGATGAACGGCACAGCAGTATCAATGGGCAACCCCCATCTCGTGTTTTTCGTTGATAACGCCGACAAGTTTAATGTAGCCGCGATAGGACCGCTCTTCGAGCATCATCCATGGTTTGAAAACCGTACAAACGTGGAATTTGCGCAAGTTTTGTCGCCGTCAAAAATAAGAATGCGCGTTTGGGAACGTGGCTCGGGCATAACAATGGCGTGTGGAACAGGAGCGTGCGCAACGTTTGCCGCTGCCAAAGAATGCGGGTTGGTTGACGGCAAGGTTTCGTTGGTTCTCGATGGGGGAGAGCTGCAAATAGAAAACTCGCCCGCAAACGGAGACGTGATAATGACAGGCCCTGCCGAAACGGTGTATGAGGGACAAATTGAAATCTGAAACAAAAACACGACACAGAAATGATAAAGGCAAACAACAATTTCAAACAACTGTCGCAAAACTATCTTTTTGCGGAAATATCCCGCAGGGTGGCGCAATACAAGGAAAGCAATCCTGAGAAGCGAGTGATAAGTCTTGGCATAGGCGATGTTACGCTTCCCCTCGTGCCCGAGGTGGTGAAAGCCATGCACAAGGCGGTGGACGATGAGGCAAACGCCGCCACTTTCCACGGCTACGGCCCGGAGCAGGGATATGACTTCCTGCGCAGCAAGATTTCGGAATTCGACTACAAACGCCGTGGCATGAACATCGAGCCTGACGAGATTTTCATTAGCGACGGCGCAAAAAGCGACACGGGAAACATAGTAGATCTCTTTGGCAATGGCAACGTAATAGGGCTTACCGACCCCGTTTATCCGGTTTACATGGACAGCAATGTGATGAGCGGACACGCCGGCAGGCTTTTAGGTAGCTCGCACGAGAATATCGTAACTCTTCCGTGTACGGAGGCAAACGGCTTTTCGCCCGAGATACCCGACCGTACACTTGACCTTATTTACCTTTGTTACCCCAACAATCCCACCGGAACCACACTTACGAAAATGCAGCTTACGGCGTGGGTGAACTATGCCCTTGCAAACGGTTCGCTCATCCTTTTCGATGCGGCATACGAAGCGTTTATCACCGACGACACGCCGCATTCCATCTACGAGATAGAGGGTGCAAAAAAATGCGCCATAGAATTTCGCAGCTACTCCAAGACAGCCGGTTTCACGGGTGTGCGACTCGGATATACGGTAGTGCCAAAAGATATAACGGTAAAAGGTGATGGCGCGGGAGAATCGGTGCTGAACCAAATGTGGAGACGCAGGCAGACAACGAAGTTCAATGGCGCATCATACATATCGCAGCGTGGGGCTGAGGCAATATACACACCACAGGGCAGGGCGGAAATAGAGAATAACATAAACTACTATCATAAAAACGCCTCGCATATGAAACAGTCGCTCGAAGCCATCGGGTTCACTGTTTACGGTGGCGTTTGCTCGCCATACCTTTGGGTGAAAATACCGCATGGGGAAACTTCATGGTCGTTTTTCGACAAATTGCTCAACAATGCGGCATTGGTTACAACCCCCGGCGTGGGTTTCGGACCGAGCGGTGAGGGCTTCATACGCCTCACGGCCTTCGGAAGCCACGACGATGCGAAAGAAGCCATGCTGCGCATTAAGTCGATTCTTTAGCTTTCAAAAGTAATTCCAAAATAAAAGCCTGCGCCTTTTGCATTGAAAGGTGCAGGCTTTTATGCTTTCCTAAAAGTTCGGTTAAACCATGTTATTGTGTAAGATGCCGGTTACCGGAAAAACAACCGTGTAAAGAGCGCCTGTTGTAACAAGTTGTTTTTACGCAGCTTGAGAACGGAGAAAAAAGGTTTGATGTAGTTTGAATTATGTCCGATATAATTTTTTCTATGTCCTATGTAGTTTTTCTTACATCAAATATAGTTTTAGCGATATTGGTTTTGCACCATTTGTAGGAGCGTATGCCATACGCCCTTTACGTCGCCGCACGAACCGCATTGCACGAACAAAATAAAATGGCGGCAATATGGCAAAGTTGCGCAATCATGGCCGAATTTTACAGGCTGCTTGTCCCTAACTTGTACACATATTCGTAAAGCTTGTGGTAGAACGGATGTTTCCTTAGGGTTTCGGCGTTTCCGAGAATAAAAAGTTTCATTCTCGCCCGTGTTATTGCCACGTTCATTCTGCGAATGTCGGAAAGGAAACCTATGTTTCCGTCTTCGTTTGCCCTTACAAGACTTATTACAATTATGTCGCGCTCCTGTCCCTGAAAACCGTCTACGGTGTTCACCGTTATCCTGCTTTTGAACGGGCGAAGAAATGCGTCGCGTCCGAACATACGTCGCAGCAGCTGCACTTGCGCTTTGTAGGGAGATATAACTCCCATGTCTATATTTTCGTCGAGCAGCCTTTCCTTTCCTATGTCGGCTATGTATTTCTTCAGTGTGTTGAGCGTTAACACGGCTTCGGCGCGATTTATCCTGCCATAGGTGTCGCCAACGAACTCTTCCTTGCTGTCAACCGCCGAAGAGTCGATCCAACTTACCGGTGTGTCGAAGTCGAGAATGCCGCGCGTTTTCACCTCGGGCGCGCTTTCAAGCTGTCCGCCGTAAAACATTTCACTCGAAAAGCGGGCTATGGCTTCGTTCATGCGATACTGCACATTGAGAAGCGACACACACTCCGGCTTCTCCTCTGCAAGGATTTCCATGAGTGTTTTGCCAAGTCCTCCCTTTGCAGCCGCGGCGCTTTTAACGGTAGGCGGCAGTTGGCGGTGGTCGCCGGCGAGGATAAGGCGGTGGCATTTTTGCAGCGGAATCCACACCGCCGCTTCCAAAGCCTGTGCCGCCTCGTCAACAACAAGAGTGTGAAACTTCATGCCGTCGAGCACGCGGTTTGCCGCCCCTGCCAGCGTGCACGCAACAACCCTTGCCGTGTTCATGAGCGAGGAATGAATGGAAAGTTCAAGTTCTGTTGCCTTGTCGCGCAAACGTGAAATTTTTTGGTGCCTTCGCTCGGCATCGCCCTTCTGCGAATAGAGCTGCCTTATTGCCCGCCTCACTGCCCAAAGCTGCGGATAGCAGGGATGGGCCTCGAAGCGCCGCTCATAGGTGAACGAAAGCATTTTGTCGTTCACCCGCGTGGGATTTCCTATGCGCAACACGTTAACGCCCCTGTCTGAAAGTTTCTCGCTAATCCAGTCAACCGCCATGTTGCTTTGTGCGCACACCATAACCTGGCTCTCACGGCGCAGAATTTCATATACAGCTTCTACAAGCGTTGTGGTTTTTCCCGTTCCCGGAGGTCCGTGCACCACTGCCACATCCTTTGCTCTCAACACCTCGTTCACGGCTTGGCGTTGCGAAGGGTTGAGCCACGGTATTGGTGTTGGGAATGGGGTTGATTTTGCCGGCTTCTGTGTTCCGTGGAATATCTCGCGCAGTTCGGCAAGGCGGTTGTCTTTTGCGGCGATGGCGTTGTCGAGCGCACGGAACATGAGACGGTATGTTGTTTCGTCGAAAAAAAGCTGCACACCAAGCCGTTCGGCGTTCTCTATGGCAATAACAGCGTCCGTTGCCGACACAACAACCACCATGCGGTCGCCCTCGGCATAGCTTACCGTGGCGGTGAATTTCATGAAATGCGGGGTTTCGTTTGCATCGAGCGTGAAAAAGCACACGGGTTTGCCGTACTCGAAATTGTGGTCGATGTCGGTGTCGGCGGTGCGGAAAATCTCTATCGAAAGCTGGTTTAGCGAATTGTAGTAACTGCGTCCCACCCTTAGCGGAAACCAGCAAATTCCGCGCTTAATCTTTCTGCCTAAAGGCATAACGGTTGTCTCGCGCCTAAAGGTCTCTTGCTCGTATTTGTATTCCGTCTCGAGCATACGGCGGTTATTCATCAGAAAGTCCGTGGATTTTGCCATGGCTTGCTGCCGGCTAATAGTTCATTCTGCTTTGCGAAACGCCGAATTGCACAAACACATGGTTGCCAAGCTTGAAGTCCACGGCTCCGCCCCAGCGGTCTTCGCCAAAGTCCGGGCAATTGTGAAATCTCTGTTTGTAGGGCACGAGACTTTTCTCGCCAAAAGCGTAAATGTTCATGCGTTCGTTAAGCTTATAGGCTGCCACACCAAAAGCCGAGGCGTTGCGCATTTTCCATCCGCCCCAATCGAGCGTTTGCATTTTCACTCCTCCGGCAAAGGCAAGTTTCTCGCCAAACGGCATGGCGTAAACAAAGGCGGCGTTGCTGCCAAAGCCCACGCCGCGTGGAGAATGTTTGCCTAAGCCTACACTGACACTCATGCCAAGTTGCGCGTTGAAACCCTCGTGCAGTTGCCAGGGACTCATGTAAAAAGGCTCGGGCATCCAAAGGCGCGGCATAAGGGTTGCAACACTCCCCGTGTCTTCGGCCGTGGCGGTGTTCCCGTCGGCTGCCACAGGTATTCGCCTGTATCCGTATTCCTGCGCGTTTGCTGCAATGAATATTGCAAGCGCGAAAATGAAAAATACAATCCGTTTCATATCAATACGCGAAAATACAAATAATCGGTAAAAGGTAATTCCGACAAATGCCATAAAAACCACATGGGATATAAGAAAAACAATGTCCTATGTAGAAAAAATTACATCAGACATAGGAAAAACTACATCAGACCTTTTTTCTCTGCTTTATAACCCACAGAAAAACAGAAGCCGGCAAAAACTTTTATTATTTGAATAAGGAGTTGTAAATCAAGAGATTTTTTATATAACACTTATTTTGTGCAAAATATATGCGGATGCGCGTTTTTTCTTAACTTTGTAGGCATCTATGCCGTTGAAAGCAAAAAGCATATTATTTGCCCTGTGTGCCGCATTCGCAAGTTTGCATGTTGCGCCGAACGCCGTTGCGCAAAGCGATGCAAACCGCTATACCATGCGCTCGAACATGATTGGCATTGGCGGCGTAAACAGGCTCGAGACATACCTTTCGCCTTTTGAATACACGGGAACGGAGCTGCGCTTTCTCCACGAGTCCATGCGCTTGACGAAAAAAATGAACGGCAGGGTCAGCACCCAGCAATTTTTCGAGGGGAACTTCAGTGTTTCGCACAGTCCGGGCCACGACGCCAATTACCTTGCCGGCGATTTCGACTGGCGTATAGCGTGGCATTATAATTGGAAACCGTTGCAAAACCTGCGCGTTCTTGCCGGCGTGCAGACCGGTGCAAGCATTGGCGCGGTTTACAACACACGCAACGGCAACAACCCCGCCCAGGCAAAACTGTCTGCCGACATAGCCGCCTCGGCAATGGCGATATATAGGTTCAGGCTCCTAAGACGCACGTTTTCGGCACGCTACCAGTTCGACACGCCGCTGCTGGGACTTATGTTCTCTCCCGCCTATGGGCAGTCGTACTATGAAATGTTCTCGCTCGGACACTACGACCACAACATCTGTGGCACATGGTTGGGAAACGCGCCAACGTTTCGCAACCTGCTCACGCTCGATGCCCCTATCGGGGCGGGCATATTGCGTATAGGATGGCGTTGCGACATACGCCAGAGCCACGTGAACCATCTGAAAAGCCACGCATGGAGCAATGTGTTCATGATAGGCTATGTGAAACACTTTCGCCTTGTGAAACAAAAAGACGGCGACTCGCACAAATACATATTGTAGCAACATGAAACGCCTTGCAATATATCTGGCAACGCTCTGCATAGCACTCGCCTCCTGCATAACCGAAGACACGCCGCCCGATACGCCCGGCGGTAACTTCGACTTTCTGTGGAAAATTCTCGACAGCCGCTATTGCTTCTTCAATGAGAAAAAGGAGCAGTATGGCGTTGATTGGAGCGAGGTTTATTCGCGCTACAAGCCACAGGTTAAGCCAAACATGACGAGCGAGCAGCTTTTCAGACTTTGCGCGCAAATGCTCGCCGAGCTTCGCGACGGACACGTGAACCTCACCGCCTCGCACGACATGGCACGCTACTGGAAATGGTTTGAGGACTACCCAACAAATTTCAGCGACTCCATACTGCGCATATACATGGGTACAGACTACCGCATTGCCGCAGGAATAAAATATCGCAAGTTAGGCAAGGATATCGGCTACATGAGGGTTGCTACGTTCGAGAACGCAATAGGCGGCGGCAACGTTAGCGAAATACTGCGCCACTTTGCACTGTGCAAAACTTTGATCATAGACGTGAGGAACAATGGCGGAGGCATGATAACGTCTGCCGAGAAACTCGCCTCGCACTTTGTGAACGCCAAGACCCTTGTGGGGTATATCCGCCACAAAAACGGAAAAGGGCACAATGACTTCTCTTCGCCCAAAGCCGTTTACCTAAGTCCCGCAGCGGGAATACGGTGGCTTAAGCCGGTAGTCATACTCACCAACCGCCAAACATACAGCGCGGCCAACACGTTCGTGATGTTCATGAAGGAACTTGCCCACGTGAAAACCGTTGGCGACAAGACGGGCGGCGGGGCGGGGATGCCGTTCAGTTCAGAACTGCCCAACGGATGGGGCGTGAGGTTCTCGGCATGCCCCATGTATGACGCGAAAATGCGCGCAAACGAAGAAGGGATAGAGCCGGACGTAAAGGTGAACATTACAACAGAAGACTACCAACGCGGAACGGACACGATAATTGAAACCGCAATAAAAACTTTAAATAGCAAATAACCTCCGCTTGACTTTGTTATTTGCCGCCATATTGCTAACTTTGCAACTCCAAACGCAACGCACCTGTGGCGGAATTGGTAGACGCGCCAGACTTAGGATCTGGTGTCTTGCGATGTGTAGGTTCGAGTCCTATCAGGTGTACAAAGTAAAATCCCGGCATGTTTTCGATGTGCGCGGGATTTGCTTTTTGATTATGCCGGCAATTGGCGGTTGTTGTGCAAATTGAGTTGTGCGTTTTTTTTCGTGGTTTGCCGATGTGCATGTGATCGGGGATGTAGCTCAATTTTATTTTGTGTTAAAAACGAATGGCAGTGCGTGTGCGTGCCGGCATTTTCTTATTTTTACACCGGAAATAAATACACATTAACTGTAAAAAGAAATAGCTTCATGAAAATCAGACATCTTAAAGTGGCCGCGCTGTTTATGGCGGCAAGCGTGATAACATCTTCGTGCGTGGGCAGTTTCAGCCTGTTCAACAAGCTAGCACGGTGGAACAAAGATGCAACAGACATAAAGTTTCTCAACGAGATAATCTTCATTCTCATATCTCCCGCCTACGCTGTGTGCGCCGTGGCTGACGCGCTGGTACTGAATACAATCGAGTTTTGGAGCGGCAGCAATCCTGTGGCTTACAAAACCGGGCATACCGAGAGCATTATGGGCAAGGATGGCAAGTATTATGCCGTTACGTACCTAAAAGACGGCTACCGCATAACTGCCCCCGATGGTGAGGTAACCGAGCTTATCCACAACGAAAAAGACGATTCGTGGATGCAGGTTAAGGACGGCGAGAGCAAGGAGTTGTTCCGTTTCAACGGCGACGGCAGCATAAAAGCCAAGGTAAAGGGCAATGTGATGGACTTTGCGCTCAACGACGAGGGCGTTTACAAGGCGCGTCTTGCAACTCAGGGCGGATATTTCTTCGCTGTAAGATAAAACAGCAAGGCCTTTTGTGGGTGTAAACAGAAAACAGTCTCGCTTGTCCGCCTATGGGTGTGGCAAAGTGGGGCTGTTGTGTTTTTAGGTAGTGCAATGAAAAAAAACGAAGGGGAATATTGTGGTGATTTGTTCTCCACGTTTTGGGAAACCGAAGCGAAGGAAAACGATTGTGTGCGTGAGTTTGAAAGTGTGGGCAACGCCCTTGAAAGACTTGCAAGGTCGCGTTTTCGCAGTAGCTTTGCGCTTAACGGCGGAGAGAAAGATTACGTTCGCAGCAAAGGCTTTGCGCTTATAAGGCTTCATGCCGCAGAGATTGTGGCAAAGCGGCTTGCTCCGGCGGTGATTCCCAATGACGGCAAACAGACTCCGATGCGCCACGGCCTGCACCCCGTTTTCATCGCGCAGCACGCCACGGCCTGTTGTTGCCGCGGTTGTTTTGAGAAATGGCATGGCATTCCGAAAGGGCGGCGGCTTTCGGCGGCGGAGCAGGAATTTGCCGTGGATTTGATAGTGGAATGGATAAAAAGACAGGTGGAATGAGGCTTGCTGTGCTATGTGCGGCGGTGCTTGCCGTATGCCTTGCGGGCGAAAAGGCTCGCGGGCAGGATAGTGTGCCACATTTCGGCGCGAGTATTTCGCTTATGCCGGCGCGTGCCCTTGCCGTCGACCGCTACGAGCGTATGTGGCTCAAGGGCAAGGACGCATTTTCGGTAAGTGCCGAGGTGCTTTATTCACCGTTGCCCTCAGACAGTTGCGGATATGCCGAGGACTATAATTTCCCCCAGTTTGCCGTGGGGCTGCAATACGACTTCGACCACGGAGTGACCATGCGCCGTTCGCCCGACCCGGCATGGGGATTGGCGCAGGCTGTGGACTACACATCGCGCATGGGAAACATTCTCACGCTCTATTCCAAGTTTTTGCGCCCGGTGGCGCGTTCAGCGAAATGGGACGCCGGCTACGCGCTCGGAATAGGCATTGGCTACAGCCGCACCAAATACAACCCGCATAACAATGCCGACAACGAACTTATAGGTTCGAGGTGGCTCGTTTACTTCAGCGCCTCGCTTTATGCCACATGGCACTTTGACCGCAAATGGGGCGTGCGCGGCGGGCTGAGGTTCTTCCATCACAGCAACGGTGCGCTCAACCGTCCTAACAAAGGGGCTAATATGCTGGGACCGTTCCTTGGCGTGGTTTACGAGCCTTACCATGAAACTCTTGCACGGCACAAAAAGGTTTCGCACAGGGATTTCCGGAAATATTTGTACATGAATTTCACCGGCGGTATAGGGGCGAAAACCCTTAACGAAGATTGGATGAAGACGCAGTACTACACCCCGCCCGGAGAACCTCGTTACCGCACCGGGCGTTTCCGCATGTATGCCGCGTGGTCTTTTCAGGCGGATATTATGTGCCGCTATGCCCGGCGGTGGGCCACGGGTGTGGGCTTCGACCTGTTTTGCGCAACCTACGCCAACCGCGTTGCGCAAGTCGACAAGGCTGACGGTTGGGACTTGAAGCACGACAACGTTTCGTACGGAATAGCTCTGAAGCACGAGGTGTTCTACCGCCGCATTTCTGCATCAATGGAAATAGGGCGTTACCTATATCGCCATTTGGGCAGGGATGACAATGAGGTGAGAAAAGAGTTTCCGTTTTACGAGCGCATAGGCGTGCGCTACGCCTTTCCGCGCCTTGCGGGAATGCAGGTGGGGCTTAACGTGAAAGCCCACAAGTTCAAGGCCGATTTCACGGAGTTTACGTTGGGCGTGCCTTTGGTTTTGGCGAAGTTCAAGTGAAAAGTGGTAACGGCGAATAAATAAAGTGTGATTAGTCAATGATTTGTGCCGCCGTAGGGGCGTATGGCATACGCCCTGATTGCGCCGATTTTGTGAAGATGCAGCAATGATATGCGGTGTTTGCGGCGTGGCTCATACGGTTGCGTACAGGGCGTATGCCATACGCCCCTACAATTTCCGCAAAACCAATACCGCCAAAACTACATCGTATGTAGGAAAAACTACATAGGACATAGAAAAAATTACATCAGACATAATTCAAACTACATCGGACCTTTTTTGCCCGATTGCAACATATTGAAAAACAAAAACATACAAGGAACTGTTGGAAGAGGACAAAGTGCTGCAAATCAGCGTCTTGTGAAAAACAGGTGGGCTTGCGTCGTAATACATCCAAAAGGCAAAAACGCGGAGTCTGTTCTGCGGTTCATCCCGTGTATAGAGATACCGGCATTTGTGGAGGAGGAAGGTGGAATACACAATGAAGCCCTATAATTATAAATAACCATAAAATCCTTTCCGGAAAGCTGGATTTTTGCTTTATTTGTGTAGTTTTGTATCGAAAACCTTTAATGGAGTTGTTGCCCATATAACGCTACAATGATTAGATTCATAGATTTGTTTGCTGGAATAGGAGGAATCCGAAAAGGATTGGAGCGGGCCATTATAGCTAATGGTGATACCCCGCAGTGCGTTTTTACTTCGGAAATAAAGCCTTATGCAATATCCGTACTAAAACAGAATCATCCTGGAGAGGAAATATTCGGAGATATTACTAAGGTGGACGAAAAGAACATACCTAACTTTGACATATTATGTGCCGGTTTTCCGTGTCAAGCCTTTTCTGCTGCCGGTAAGCGGGAAGGTTTTGCAGATACCAGAGGAACATTGTTCTTTGATGTAGAGCGTATTCTTAAAGAAAAAAAACCAAAGGGTTTCATTCTTGAAAATGTAGAAGGGCTGGCAAACCACGATAAAGGGAAAACACTTAAAACTATCTTGGAGCATTTAGATGCACTAGGGTATAGGGTTAGTTATAGGGTTTTGAACTCTAAAAACTTTGGTGTCCCACAAGAAAGAAAGCGCATTTACATAGTTGGAACTTTTACTGAAGCGCCAAACTTAGACGGGTTTCCGATAGAGGAAAAGACTTTGGGAGATATTCTGGAGGTTGGCAAACCCACTTTAGACACAAAACTTACAAAATTACTTCTTTCTAAATATCCTATAGCTGACTTGTACGGCAAATCTATAAAGGACAAGAGAGGAGGCGCTAACAATATCCATAGTTGGGATTTGGGTATCAAAGGGGAAACGACACAGAAGGAAAAGAAACTGCTTAACCTCATTCTTACAGAAAGAAGGAAAAAGAAGTGGGCGGAAGAATATAAAATAGATTGGATGGATGGCATGCCCCTTACCAGGGATATGATAGCTACTTTCTGTTCAGATAAAGAATTAGACAGTTTGCTGGATGGTTTGGTAATTAAGGGCTATTTGGTCTATGAGCATCCAAAGAAGAAAATTGTAACGGTGAATGAAGCTGGTGTGGCATCCTCACATAGAGAACAGGATGAAACATTGCCTAAAGGGTATAATATAGTTACAGGCAAACTTAGCTTTGAGATAAACAAGGTTCTGGACCCGGCTCGGATAGCGCCTACTTTAGTGGCTATGGATATGGTCAAATTAGTAGTGCCGGACGGAAACGGTGTAAGGAGGCTGACATTAAGAGAAGGGTTAAGAATGTTTGGCTATCCGGAAGACTACCTGTTTGATGTCAGAGAGAAAGAAGGTTTTGATTTGCTTGGTAATACAGTAGTAGTTCCGGTAATAGAAGCTGTTTGTAAGCGTCTTTTAACTGCAATATATGGATAAGGCACAAGAAATCTATAATAAACTGATGGTGGGCTTTGGCTTTAAGGGTTCCACTGGTGAAATTACCTTCACATTAAAGGATATAGCAATAGTAGTAAGCCAGAATAATGTAGTAGGTAATATATTAGAAGAATGGCTGGATAAGTGGATGACGGAAAACGGTGTACCGCACAAGCACAATGAAGGACAATCCAGCCCGGACTTCTGGCTAAATCTGGAAGACGAAAACAAAGATTGGCTTGAAATTAAGTCCTTCACTGGCAGTCCTAACTTTGATATAGCAGCCTATAACAGTTTCATTAACCTTATCCTGCAGAAGCCCTATAAGTTACAATCATCATATATGCTAATAAAGTATAAGATGGATGGCGGCAAGGTAATAATAGAAAACTGCTGGTTAAAGAAGATTTGGGAGATTAGCGGCCCTTCTGAAAAATGGAGTGTCAAAGTGCAAGACAAGAAAGGAATAATCTTTAATATAAGACCTTCTGTTTGGTATTCTGAAAAGACAGACTACCCGACTTTTGAAAGTTTGGAAGACTTCTTGTCTGCTTTAGAGGAAGTTATCTACACTTATCCCGACACTCATTCTAAGGGTGCTACTTGGAAAAAAGACCTTATAAAGAGTTATAAAGATTTCTATGGTGTTGAATTAAATATACCCAGATGGATGGATATAGCGGATAAGTATAAGAAGAAAGAGAAGGAATACAAGAAAAGTGAATAGCCTGTCAACAATATGCCGCTTTTCGCAAACACCGCGAAAACTGCATGGGACATTGGAAAAACTATGTCCTATGTGGGAAAAATTATGTCTGATATAATCCAAACTACGTCAGACCTTTTTTCATCCTTTTCAAATCGTTGGAAAACAACGACTTATGGAATATCTCTCAAAGAGGGCAATCTTTTGCAAATCAATGTGTTGTGGATTTCCTGTAGCTTTGCAAAACATAAGGCAATAATATAAACAAAGCCGCAACTTGGGCAAGTCTGCCCTGGTTGCGGCTTTCTTCTTTCAATCGGGCGCGTTTGTCATACAAGATGCGCCACCAAGTCTTCGCGCTCCCCATACAGGAGGTCGATTACCGGTACTTCTATGAGCGTGTAGCATCCCGGCTGCCGGCGCATCGCGGCTCGTGCGGTGCATACGAGTATCTGCCCCGTGAGTGCGGGGTTGTTTATGCGCATATTGAACTCGAACAGCTGGTTTTGCGTTTTTCCGCTCACTCCCTTGCGGGTGAGGTTCACGCCGTGCCCCATGTCGATAACATAGTCCACGCACGCCACCTGCTGCACATGGGTTTCGTCGTTGGCGAAATACGGGTCGGTTTTTATGGCGTTTTCAACGGTTTTGAAATCCGCGCCCTTTTCCAGCTCCACGTACACCATGCGGCGGTGCAGTCCGGTGCCTATGGGAATTGTCATCGATAGGGCGTCTTTCACACCGTCTATGGCTTTCACGGCAACGGTATGCCCCATGCTCATTCCCGGGCCGAAATTGGTGTAGGTCAGGCCTTTGGGGGCAACAGCCTGCAACATGGCGCGCACCATGCTGTCGGTGCCCGGATCCCAACCTGCCGAAATTATGCTGACGGAGTTGTTGGCTTTCGCCACTTCATCGAGTGTGCGGCGCAGTGCCGGCACCTGCGTGTGTATGTCGAAGCTGTCAACCGTGCGTATGCCCATCGTAAGGTATTTCCTCGCGTTCTCCTCCACCTTGCGCGAGGGCGTGGCGAGGATTGCCACATCCACCTTGCCGAGTTCCTTTATGTCTTTAACCACCTTGCAGTTAGCGAGGCTTGCGGGCTTGTTCTCCCCTATGTTGCGGCGCACCACGCCGGCAATCTCAAAGTCGGGCGCGGCTTCGAGGGCCTCCAAAACATAATGCCCTATGTTTCCGTATCCCACTACGGCTGCTCTGATTTTTTCCATTGTATAGCGTTGTTTGGTTTAAGTTTCAAAATACGAAAATACTTTTTCCAAAACACATAGGCTCTATGCGGGGGCTGAAATATGCGCCGCCGCCCGCAAAATACCCATTTTTGAGGAAAGTGATTGCCGAAAAAATCGTACTTTTGTGGGAATATTAAATTAGGAACAGTAAGCGCGTTGCGCAAGGTGCTGCCCATGGGCAACGCGGTGAGCAATGTGCGGAACATATAAAGACGTATGAACGTAAGCGACCTGTTAAAAAACAACGCCTCCACGGCTTTTTCGTTCGAGGTGCTGCCCCCCTTGAAAGGTAAGGGGCTCGACACCATAAACAGGACGATAGAGACGTTGCGGGAGTTCGCCCCGAAATATATAAACATAACCACACATCACAGCGAAGTGTATTTTCGCGACGCGGGAAACGGTCTTTACCGGGCCGAACGTTTGCGCCGCCGTCCCGGCACGGTAGCGGTGGCTGCGGCTATACAGAACAAATACGGCATTCCCGTTGTGCCGCATATTTTGTGCAGCGGGTTTACGAAAGAGGAGACTGAGTATGTGCTTATAGACCTGCAGTTTTTGGGGATAACCAACCTTTTGCTTCTGCGTGGCGACAAGGCCAAGGAAGAAAAGCGTTTCCGTCCCACGGAGGGCGGGTATGCGCACACCACCGAGCTTGAGCAGCAGGTTAACAACTATAACGCGGGAAAGTTTCTGAATGGGGAGAAAATCGAATTTATAGGCGAGAAGTTCACATACGGAGTGGCGTGCTATCCGGAGAAGCACGAGGAGGCGTCGAACATGAAGAGCGACATGGAATACTTCAAGCGCAAGATAGAGCTTGGGGCGGATTATGGCGTAACCCAAATGTTTTTCGACAATTCCAAATATTTCGATTTTGTTGACGAGGCGCGCAAGGCGGGAATAAAAGTGCCGATAATTCCGGGCATAAAGCCTTTGACCAAGCTGTCGCAGCTAACCGTAATACCCAAGACGTTTCGTTGCGACCTTCCCGAAGAGCTCGTGAAAGAGGCGACCAAATGCAAAACCGATGACGACATGAGGGAACTTGGCGTGGAGTGGGGCGTGGCGCAATGCAAGGAGCTAATGGCCCACGGCGTGCCGAGCATACACTTTTACACGATGGGCGCGGTTGACAGCATACGCCGCATAGCCGAAAAAATATATTGAAAAAAGCGCGAGACTATGAGGTTCAGTGAAGTGGTGGGGCAGCGCGACACATGCAGAAGGCTTTTGATGCAGGTGAAAGAAAACCGTGTGGCCCACGCGCAGCTGTTTTGCGGCGCGGAAGGGAGCGGAAAATTCGCCATTGCCCTAGCTTACGCCTCATATCTGCTTTGCGAAAATCCGTCAGACCATGATGTTTGCGGCGTTTGTCCCGCGTGCGCAAAGACGCGTATTCTCGAGCATCCCGACCTTCACTTCATATTTCCCACGGTGAACAGTAAAAGTTGCAGCAGTCTTTTCAAACTGTGGAAGGGCATGATAGAGGAAACGCCGTATTTCACGCTTGACACGTGGTTGGAAGAAATGGGCGCAGAAAACCAGCAGCCCTTAATCTATTCCAAGGAGAGCGATGCCATACAGCAGGCGTTGATGCTGCATTCGAGCGAGGGCGGCAGAAAGGTGGTGATTATCTGGCTGCCCGAGCGCATGAACGACGTCATGTCCAACAAGATGCTGAAGATGTTTGAAGAACCTCCCCAAGGCACGGTGTTCCTGCTTGTGAGCGACGCGCCGGAAATGCTCCTGCCGACAGTCGTCAGCCGTATGCAGCGTTTTGAAGTTCCCCCGATAAGCGATTCCGACATGAGGGATGCCTTGGTGAAACTTCACGGAGTTGACGGACAGGAGGCCGAGAGAATTGCAAGGCACGCACGCGGCAGCTATGCCGAAGCCCTTTCCGTGTTGAAGGCTGACAACAACGAGCAGCTGTTTTTCGATGAGTTCGTTTTGCTTATGCGCAAGGCTTATTCACGCGATGTAAAGGGGCTTTTGGAATGGAGCACAGAGATTGCAGGCTGGGGCAGGGAGCGGCAGAAAAGTTTTTTGGCATACTCTTTAAGGCTGGTGAGAGAGAACTTTATGTACAATTTCCGCATTCCTCAGCTTAATTACATGAGCGATGCGGAAGGAAATTTCGCCACGCGCTTTGCCCGCTTCATAAACGAGCGCAACGTTATAGGAATAATGGACGAGCTTGAAAGGGCTTGCAGGGACATAGGGCAGAATGCCAACGCGGGCATAGTGTTGTTTGACTTCGCAATGAAAATCATCATACTGATACGAAAATAGAAACAATTTACGACTATATATAATGCACGAAAATACAGAATCATCAAACTTCCTTCCCTGCGGAAAGCTTCGCGGACTGTGTGCCGCCGGAGTTGGACCGCAGGACAAGCAACTCAATACATACGACTATCTTGCCGATGTGCCCGGAAACAACGATACCACCGATTTGGTGGAGGTTCAGTTCAAGAACACGCGCAAGGCATATTTTCACAACAGCAACAAACTGCCGTTGGTAAAGGGCGACATGGTTGCGGTGGAAGCATCGCCGGGGCACGACGTAGGTACTGTTACGCTTACCGGACTGCTTGTGCCGCTGCAGATGAAAAATGCAGGATTGAAGGCGGGTACAGAGGTTAGGCGCATATATCGTAAAGTGCGCGAGATAGACATGGAGAAATACCGCGAGGCAAAAGCCCTTGAACATGAAACCATGATACGCTCACGCCAAATAGCAAAGGAACTCGGGCTGCAAATGAAGATTGGCGATGTGGAATATCAGGGCGACGGCAACAAGGCAATATTCTATTACATAGCCGACCAAAGGGTGGATTTCCGTCAGCTTATAAAAGTGTTCGCCGAGGAATTCCGCGTAAGGATAGAGATGCGCCAAATTGGGGCGCGGCAGGAAGCGGGGCGCATAGGCGGCATAGGACCTTGCGGCAGGGAGCTTTGCTGTGCCACATGGATGAAGAATTTTGCCTCGGTGTCAACCGGCGCGGCAAGGGTGCAGAATATATCGCTTAACCCGCAGAAGCTCGCGGGGCAGTGTGCAAAGCTGAAGTGCTGCATGAACTATGAGGCTGCCACTTACATAGAAGCAATGAAGAAGCTACCCGGCAGGGACATAACGCTCGACACCATAACCGGAACGTTCCATCTGTTAAAAAGCGACCCGCTTGCGGGGCTTGTAACATACACAACCGACAAGAATACGGCTTCAAACCTTGTTACCATTACGGCAAAACGCGCTTTCGAAGTACTGGCCATGAACCGCCGCGGAGAGAAACCCGACAAGCTCGAGGATGGAAACGCTGCTGTAATGTCTGCACCCGCCGACTTGGCGGAACAGGATAGTCTCACGCGTTTTGACAAAGCAAAATCGCGCAAAAAGAAACGCCGCAAAAACCGCCCGCAAAAAAACAACCGGACACAGCAAGGGAATGGACAGGATGTAAGGAAAAATGAGGACGATTAGTCTTGAAATAATGTTGCTGTTGGCCGTTTGCATGGCGGTTTCATCGTGCAAACGCTCCACTATAATGCATTTTTACTGCAATGTTCCGGTTGAAGGCTGGGACCAAAGTGATGTGCTTGCTTTTCCGCTTGATACGGTAGGCGAGGGCGGCATTTATAATTTGGATATCGGGGTGCGCACCACCAACGAATATCCTTATCAAAAGTTGTGGCTTGCCGTTGATGCCGAACTTTCTAATCCCGATACGGTATTCACCGACACTGTAGATTGTGTGTTTGCCGACAAAAGCGGAGTGAGGAGCGGGAGCGGAACGAATATGTACCAGTATGATTTCAGCCTGGGCAGTGTTGTGCTTGAAAAAGGACAGACGGGGAAATTTTCTGTGCACCACATAATGCGGCGTGAAATAATACCGGGAGTGTCGAACATAGGTTTGCGCCTTTCAAAATAGTATAAGCTGTTGAAATGAAAGTATCGGGGCTGTGTGTTTGCGGTGCGTTACTTTTAGTTGCATTGTTTGGCTGTAGCAAGTTCGAATACCATCCTTACGACGGCAGAGTTTATGGCAACAAGAACTTGAATCGAAAGAACATAGGTATTATAGAAAAGCTGTGTGCCGGTCGCGATACGATTTGCTTTGCTGTAATCAGCGACACGCAACGTAGTTATGATGATACGCGCAAACTTGTGAGGAGTATAAATTTGCGCGATGAGGTGGACTTTACCATAAATCTTGGCGACCTCACGGACTTTGGCGAGACAAAGGAATTTGTGTGGATGCGAGATGTGCTTGAACAGCTTAGTAAGCCTTGTGTTTGCCTGATAGGGAATCATGATTGCCTTGGTACGGGAGAAAAGGTTTACAGGGAAATTTACGGAGAGGAGAACTTTGCCTTCACCGCAGGCTTTGTGAGATTTGTGTGCATAAATACGAACAGCCGTGAGTATGACCACACAACGGCGGTGCCTGATTTCGCATTTATTAAAAACGAGGCTGATTCCTTTCCGGACGGCGTATATAATACGGTGGTGGCGATGCATGCTCCTCCGGGGTCGGAACAGTTTGATAACAACATAAGCAGGTTTTTTGAAAACGAAATAAGAAAGTTTCCCGGTTTGCTTTTCTGTCTTCACGGACACACCCATCACACTACAGCCAACGACATTTTCGGCGATGGTACGGTTTATTACGGTTGCGGCAACGCTGCTAAACGCACCTATCTTGTTTTCAAAATATACAGGGGAGGATATTCGCGCAATGTGGTTGAACTATAGTAAACATGCGCGGGCATTTGCGATTTTCGTCTCTGTAATTGTTGGCGCGGTTTTGCCAAAAAAAGGTATGGGTGCCGGTTTTGTTGCGGGAGACACCGCTAAGACTGTGTGTTATGAAAGAAGTGTTGAAAAATCCGTGTCTTTTTGGCAATCCGTTAAGCCAAGGCGTGTTGTTGTGCAGTATGCTGGGGGAACGGGACTTTTGTCGGCGGGCTTGGGATGGATGTATGGAAAAAAACATTCTTGGGAAACTGATTTTATGCTCGGCTATGTGCCTCCTTATTCCGGCGGCAGGGGAAAATTCACTATTACAGCCCGCGAAACTTATGTTCCTTTTGATATCAAGGTGTGTGGTGGCATAAGCTGCCAGCCTTTGGCTGTGGCGGTGTATGTGGGAGCCATTACGGGACGCGAGTTTTGGGCGGGTGCGCCATCTCGATATCCGAGAAAGTACTATGGTTTCTCGCCCGGGGTGCGTGTAGGACTTTCAATGGGGCAGCGCGCGAGGCTGAAAATCCCGGGTTCTTTGCGAAATAGTTTCCGTGATGTGATTTTTTATTACGGCTTCAATACGTGCGACCTTGACATAGTTTCGTTTTCCACAAACAGGCACATATCCTTATGGGATATTGTTAACATTTCGCTTGGGGTGAAATGCTCCGTATTCTGACGCTTCGTTTCGTATGCCAGTAAAACGACACACGAACGAACTCTATGCCCGTTCTGAATATGTGTGTGTTTGGAATTTGAAAAAAGTTGCGGTTTACTTTACTTCTTCGCCGTCTTTTTTGTTGCTGTCTGAGGTTATTTTTCCGTTGGTGTTATCGTCGTCCTCGTTCATGCCTTTCTTGAAGCTGCGTATTCCCTTGCCCACACCTTTCATGAGTTCGGGTATCTTTCTGCCGCCGAAAAGCAGCAGCACTACAAGGGCGATAATAAGTATTTCGGGCGTTCCCAGACCGCCTATTAGCATTGGCTGTATCATTTTGTTTTGCTATATTCTTGATTTCGGATACAAACTTAGCCAAAATAAACCATACGCCGCCGTTTTTGTGTCTTAAAAAGCATTTGCCGGGGGCTAAAAGTCCCAATCGTCCTTTTCTGCCCGCTGATTTTGCGGCCAGTTTATGAGGTATAGCTTTTCCGTGGTTCGGGTGAAAGCTGTGTAGAGCCATCGCAAGTAGTTTGTCGAGAGCATGTCGGGCGGTGTGAACCCCTGGTCGAGGAACACCCGGCTCCATTGTCCGCCTTGCGCCTTGTGGCAGGTTACGGCGTAGGCGTATTTTATTTGCATGGCGTTGTAGTGGGGGTCTTCGCGCAGGTGTTTCAGCTTTGTGCGCCTTGTGCGATAGATTGCGTATTTTTCGAGCACGGCGTTGTATAGCCTCACAGACTCTTCGCGCGTAAGTGCCGGCGATTCGCTTGTAAGGGTGTCGAGCAGCAGGCATGTGTCGAGTTCCATACCGTTGTAGTCGGGAAAACGCAGCGTGGCGTTGGCAAAGCTGAAGCCTCCGAATTCGTGAAAGTTCGATAGGCTTTCAACCTCGGCAATATCGCCGTTGGCTATGAAGTCCACTTCGGCGGCCTCTCTCGAACTGTTGGAAACAGCGGCCTTCTCGGCCCAGTAATAATTGTTTTTCGCCACCATTATGCGGTCGCCCACGGTTATCCGTTCGTTGCGTTCGTATAGCCGCGCTCTTATGCCCATGTTGTATTCGTTTGCGCGTTTGTTCGAGCGTGTTATAACAATTGTTTCATCGCTTCCCACGTCGCTGTAGCAGCTTTCGAGTTCTTCAACAAATTCCCCGCCGGGCATATAGCGCAAATCGTCAAAGCCTTGTTGTTTTATAACCGGGAAATCCGAAGGTTCGCCCTGCAATATCATGTTGCGCAGCATTGTGGCGTTTGTAAGCACTCCGGTGTCCTTTCCCTGGCGCATAACCTGGCGCAGCTCCACCGCCGCAACCTTCAGCCCATAGTTTGACATGTGTTCCAGCGATAGTGCGGGGCTTTCCGGCTCGCCTACGGGCGGGAGCTGGGCCGTGTCGCCAACTATAAGCAGTTTGCATCCCGTGCCGTTGTAAACGTATTCCACAAGGTCGTCGAGCAGGCATCCCGAGCCGAACAGACTGTTGCCGCTTTCGTTGGAAATCATCGAGGCCTCGTCAACAATAAATATGGCATTCTTTCTTTTATTGAAGTTAAGGGTGAATTTTGTGTCTTCTCCGTCGAATGTCTTTTGGCGGTATATCACCTTGTGTATGGTATAGGCTTTTTCGCCCGAATATTTTGCGAAAACCTTTGCGGCGCGCCCGGTGGGGGCGAGCAACACCGGTTCCGTGCCTGTTTGTTTAAGACTTTTTACCAGTGCGCTAACGAGCGAAGTTTTGCCTGTGCCGGCATACCCGCGCATTATGAGGGCGGCGCGGCTCACCCGCGTTTCCGCAAACCGCGCAAGAACGGCGAGAAGGTGGCGCTGCTCCTCGTTGGGGGCGAAAGGCAGGTTGTTTGAAATAATTGCAAGTATATCGTTCATGCGGGAAAGCGTGCATGCCGGTTGGTGGCGTTGCAAAATCAAAATTAGCATTTTATTCCGTAACACAGGTATTTCGGCGCATTTTTGTGAAGAGAATGTTGCCACAGTGCCGGCGTTTAGGCGAAACAAGCTAACTTTACATTTGCAAATACAAAACATTTTCAGTACAAATGAACGCACATACGGTAAACATTTGCAGTTATCAATCTCCCTGCGGCGAGTTGCTGCTGGGAGAGAATTATGGGAGGCTGTGCCTTTGCGACTGGAAAAGCATAAAGCACCGCGGGCGCAACGACAACCGCATAATGCGTTTTCTGAATGCGGAATATGTCGAAAGAAAATCCGATGTCTTGGTACGTGCGGCAAAGGAGCTTGACGAGTATTTCGCAGGCATGCGCAAGGAGTTCGATATTCCGCTGCTTTTTGCGGGAACGGAGTTTCAGCGCAGCGTGTGGAACGCCCTGTACGGCATTCCGTATGGCGAAACGCGCAGCTATATGGAAATTGCGCGGCAGGTTGGAAACCCGAAAGGCGTTAGGGCCGTTGCGCAGGCGGTGGGCGCAAACGCAATAAGTATATTGGTGCCATGCCACCGCGTGATAGGCTCCGACTTTTCGCTTACAGGTTTTGCCGGAGGCTTGGAGACCAAACGCTTTTTGCTGGAATTGGAGAAAAGCATGCCGTGATATTTGCAGCTTCTCATCTTATACCATACATTAAAGCCGTGGTTGCGCCACTTTATGAAGTTTTAAAATCTACATGAGATATAAAAAAAACCATGTCCTATGTAGGAAAAAATACATCAGACGTAGAAAAAACTACATCAGACCTTTTTTTGCCACATACAACAATTTGAAGTACAAATACTTATGTGGATATACGGAGAAGCGTATAAAATGCTGCTGTGTTGCGTGTTATGCAGTTTGCATAAAATGGCGCACTGCCGTGGCACCGGCTATTGCGGAAATAAACCCGGTTGCAAAGACCGGTGTCCCGCCAAAAATGGCTATATTCGCACATGGAAATATACCTGTCAATGCAAAACGGCAAACTGCTTTGGGTGGACGATGAGATAGACCTGCTGCGCGCCCACATAATCTTTCTTGAAAACAAGGGCTACAGCGTGGACACGGCGACAAACGGCGTGGACGCGCTGGAGATGTGCGAGCGCGGCGGTTATGACCTTATTATGCTCGACGAGAATATGCCGGGGCTTAGCGGGCTCGAGGTGCTGACGCGCATAAAGGAGGCACTCCCCGCAACTCCTGTGGTTATGGTTACGAAAAGCGAGGAGGAGGACATAATGAACCAGGCCGTGGGGCAGAAGATTGCGGATTACCTTATAAAGCCGGTGAATCCGAACCAAATATTGCTCGCGCTAAAAAAGAACATACACAAGCGCGAGATTGTTGACGAGGTTACGCTCACCGGCTACCGGCAGGAGTTTGGCAGGATTAGTGCGCAGATAAGCGACTCCATGTCGCCCGACGACTGGATGGAGGTTTACCGCAAGCTTGTGTATTGGGAGCTTGAGCTGCAGGACACCGGAGGGGCGATGGACGAGGTGCTGCGTATGCAGAAGGAGGAGGCCGATGTTGCGTTTGCCAAATTCGTGAGAAAAAACTATATGTCGTGGATAGGCAATCCCGACAAACGCCCCATGATGAGCAACGACCTGTTCCGCAAAAGGGTGTTCCCGCTTTTAGACGAGGGAAAAAAGGTGTTCATGATAGTGTTTGACAACCTTAGGTACGACCAGTGGCGAATGTTCAGCCGCGACATAGCGGGGCTGTTTACCACAGACGATGAGCTTTACTTCAGCATTCTGCCCACAGCCACGCAGTATGCCCGCAACGCAATATTCGCAGGGCTCATGCCCTTGCAGATAGAGGAAATATTCCCCGGACTCTGGGTGGATGAAAATGAGGACGAGGGCAAGAACCTTAAAGAAAAAGAACTAATAGCCACGCAGTTTGCAAGGTTCCGCCGCAAAAACAGCTTTTCCTACAGCAAGGTGAACGATTCGCAGGCGGTAGACAAGTTGCTTTCGCAGTTTTCTCAGCTTGAAAGAAACGACTTGAACGTGCTGGTGGTTAATTTCATCGACATACTTTCCCACGCCCGCACCGAGCAGAAAACCGTAAGGGAACTTGCGGCTGACGAGGCGGCATACCGCAGCATAACACTCTCGTGGTTCAGGCACAGCGCGATGAAAGAACTGTTTGAAAAACTTTCCGACAAGGGCTTTACCGTGGTTGTAACAACCGACCATGGAAGCATACGCGTGGGGCAACCGTCAAAGGTTGTAGGCGACAGAGAGGTGAACGCCAATTTGCGCTACAAGCTGGGGAAAAACCTTAAATACAACGCAAAGGAAGTGTTTGAGGTGCGCCGTCCGGCAGAGGCGGGACTGCCTTCGCCCAACCTATCAACTTCATACATATTCGCCACAGGTAGCAGATTTTTCGCCTATCCCAACGATTTCAACCACTATGCCCGATACTACAACAACACATTCCAGCACGGCGGCATATCGATGGAGGAGATGATAGTGCCTTTTGTAACCCTGCACCCCAAACGCCGCTGAACGCAACGAGAGAAAAATAATAAGAAACAGAAAATGGAAATAAAAATACCCGATTTGAACAGCATCGATGCGGCTGCCGCGCAGTTTGTTGAAAACATGGGCAACCACAGAATTTTCGCTTTTTACGGCAAAATGGGAGTCGGAAAAACAACCTTTATACGCGCCGTGTGCCGAAAGCTCGGAGTTGAGGAGGAAGTTACATCCCCCTCGTTTGCAATTGTGAATGAATACAAGAGCGAGACATCAGGCAGGAGCATATACCATTTCGACTTTTACCGCATAAAGAGAATCGAGGAAGTTTACGACCTTGGCTATGAGGATTACTTTTACGGCGGCGGACTGAACTTCTTGGAATGGCCGGAACTTGTTGAACCTCTGCTGCCCGATGAGACCGTGAAAGTGGAGATTTCGGAGGATGACAACGGAAGCAGAACCGTTAAGGTGAACGACTGACGCGGACAGCGCGGTTTGCCGTTGCCTGTAAAAAGGGACATAACCGCAGAATGCCAACGTATAATTGAAAAACTTTCCGTAAGTTTGCAGATAAGTTAAATTGAAAAATCCTTAGTATATGTTTGATGTTAAGCAATGTCTCAACGACAGCGAAAAAAAAATGTCCCAGGCTGTAAATCATCTTGAGGAAACCCTGGCGCGCATACGCGCCGGAAAAGCTAATGTGGAAATCCTTGACGAAGTTAGGGTGGAGAGCTACGGCGCAATGATGCCGCTCAATCAGGTTTCGGCAATCACCACACCCGATGCACGCACCATTGCAATAAAACCGTGGGACAAGAGCATGATGCGCCCCATAGAAAAGGCCATCATAAACTCGAACGTGGGAATAACACCCGATAACAACGGTGAGATAATACGCCTTACCATTCCGCCATTGACAGAAGAACGCCGCAAGGAGCTTGCAAAGCAATGTAACAAGGAGGGCGAGACAGCCAGGGTGAGCATACGAAATGTACGCCGCGAGACCATCGAAAAACTAAAGAAGTCGGTGAAGGACGGAGTAAGCGAGGACATTGAAAAGGATGCGGAGCAGACTCTGCAAAAACTGCACGACAAATACATCAAGCAGGTTGAAGAACTTCTTGCAATAAAGGACAAAGAAATAATGACCGTCTGAAACTATGCAGGGGACGGTTATCCGTACCGCCGGAAGCTCCTGCCTTGTGCGCACGGACGGTGGTGGTGATGTGGAATGCACTGTGCGGGGAAAATTCCGCCTGAAGGGCATCCGCACCACCAACCCCGTGGCCGTGGGCGACAGAGTGGAGATAACCGTGTCGCCCGAAGGAGGCGGCATGATTGTGGGTTTGGAGGACAGAAAGAACTACATAATACGCAAGTCCACAAATCTTTCAAAGCAGAGCCAGATTCTCGGGGCGAACATCGACATGGCTTTGCTTTTTGTAACCGTAGCGCGCCCCGAAACGCTCACCACTTTCATAGACCGCTTCATAGCCTCGGCTGAGGCCTATGGCGTGGAAGTGGCGTTGGCTTTCAGTAAAACCGACATATACACTAAGCAGGAAACCGAAAAGATGAACGCCCTCGCGGCTTTGTACGAGGGCATAGGCTACCGCACGGTAAAGTTCTGCGCCCTCAATGGAGCACCCGCCAATGTGCTTGAAATTTTGAAGGGAAAGGTTACTCTTATCGCAGGAAACTCCGGCACGGGAAAGTCAACGCTTGTCAACGCCCTTGTCCCCGGCGCGGGGGCGCGCACTTCAGAAATATCAGAAAGCCATCTTACGGGAATGCACACCACAACCGACAGCCGAATGTATTTCCTGCCGCAGGGCGGGGCGGTTATCGATGTGCCCGGCATAAAGGGCTTCGGAACTTTCAACATGAAACGCGAGGAAATCAGCCACTACTTCCGCGAAATGTTCAGTATTGGCAGGGATTGCCGCTTTGCAAACTGCACGCACACCGGAGAGCCCGGCTGTGCCGTGAAAAAGGCTCTGGAGGAAGGCCGCGTGGCACCTTCGCGCTATGCTTCCTATCTCAGCATGCTCGAAGATGGGGATGAAGCAAAGTATCGCGAGGCATATTAGCGCCATTGCAATGACAAACAGACATAAATATCCGAAAAATGAAAACGAGAATGATATTCGCCGCCGCGCTTGCGCTTGCAGCAGGGATTAACGCCCATGCGGCATCCAAAACCCCTGTTGTGAAAAGCGTGAGGATTACAGGACATCCGGGCATGGTTATAGACCGCGTTGTCTCGGAGCGCGTCATGAAGGAGGACGTCAAGATGCTTGTGGACGTGTTCGCCACAAAAAAGGAGTCATCGGCGTGGCAGTCGGAGTTTTGGGGAAAGTGGGCGTTGGGCGCGTGCGCATTTTACGAATACAACCACGATGCGGCTTTGTACGAACGCATAAGGAAATCGGTGCAAGACCTGATGAAGCTTCAGGAAAAGAGCGGGTACATAGGCAACTACTCCCCCGAAAGGCAGCTCAAGGAGTGGGACATCTGGGGACGCAAATACGTTATCCTCGGGCTGCTTTCGTGGTATGACATATCGAAGGACAAGAAGGCTGTTGCGGCGGCTTGCCGACAGCTCGACTTCCTCACGGCGCAGCTCAAGGAGAAAAACCTCTTGCTTGTGGAGACCGGCAACTATCGCGGTATGCCGAGCGCATCGATACTCAATGCCGTGGTGAAACTGTATAACATAACCGGCAACAAAAAATACCTGCAGCTCTCCGAAAGCATGGCCAATGAGATAGAATCCCCCAAAGGTCCGCAGATATTGTCTAAGACCTTGCAGGGAATACCCATGGCAAACCGCTTCCCCCACGAAGGTTCGTGGTACAACTATTCAAACGGGCAGAAAGCCTATGAAATGATGTCGTGCCTTCAAGGAATGCTCGACCTATACCGCGTGAATGGAGACAAGAGGCTTCTTGACGGTGTTGGCAAGGCTGTGGACATGATTATCGCGCAGGAGATAAACATAGCAGGCTCCGGAAGCGCGAAGGAGTGCTGGTATGGCGGCGAGCGGGTGCAGACACGTCCGGCGATATACGAAAACGAGACCTGCGTAACGGTTACGTGGCTCAACCTCCTGCGCCGTATGCTGCTCATAAGCGGAGACGCACGTTATGCCGACCTTATGGAACAGGCAATATATAATGCCCTGTTCGCCTCTCTTAAGGGCGACGCGTCGCAGATAGACAAATACACCCCGCTCGAGGGCGAGCGCACAAGGGGCGAGGATCAGTGCGGCCTGCCGATAAACTGCTGCAACGCCAACGGCCCGCGTGGGTTTGCCGCCATTCCGCAGACAATATACAATGTGGGCGACGGCAGGGTGGACGTTAATTTCTATATGCCTTCGGAGGCGGTGGTTTCTCTCGGAGGCAAGGCTGGCGATGTGGCAATCGCGCAGAGCGGCGACTATCCGCGCACCGACGAGATGGAAATCAGGGTAACTCCCAAGGCTTCCGCAGAATTTGCCCTGCGTCTGCGCATTCCCTCGTGGGGGAAAGCCACGCTCGTGAGCGTGAACAGCGCAAAGGCAGAAGGGGCTGTGGATAAAGGCTATCTTACGCTCAGCCGCAAATGGAACGCCGGCGATGTAGTGAAAATCAAGTTTGATATGCCGGCGCGGCTTGTAAGGAAGAACGATTGCGATGCCATTGTGCGCGGGCCGATAGTGCTTGCACGCGACAGCCGCTTCAACACCGGCGACATTGACGAGGTTGTGAACATACCAAACAATAACGGAATTGTGGACGCCAAGCCGTCAGCAGCCCCCGGATGGGCGTGGATGAGCTTCAAAATCCCAGTAATTCTCGGCGTGGACTATATAGACTACGGCAAGCCTGTGGAAGTGGATTTCTGCGACTTCGCATCGGCGGGAAACTCGTGGGAGCACGGCGAACGCTATCGCGTGTGGCTTCCCGAGGCTTACGACAACGAGACAAAATAACGGCACTGTTACAGACAGTCGCGTTTTGTAATCATAACGGTCCGTATGCGGCATTAAGCCCATACGAACCGTTTTTGTTTAACTTATTGAAAGCCAATAAATAAAGAGTGATGTGGTTTTGTCTGGCAACGTTGTGGTTTTCAGTGTGTTGCAAATGGACGAAAAAAGGTCTGATGTAATTTGAATTATGTCAGACATAATTTTTTCTACATAGGACGTAGTTTTTCCTATGTCGTATGTGGTTTTGGCGTAAGTTGTTTGAAAGCGGCAACAATCGGTTTAACCGTTTAACAAAAGTGCCGCAATTTCTGCCGGCAGGAATATGTGCAATGAGATTGCTGTTGTATATCGGCATAACTTTGGTTGCATGCTCTTTATTATGTATAGTGCGAACAATGCGACCACCGCGAGCAAAAACATTACGTTAGCCCGTATAAACAATTGGTTATAAGTGCCTGTAATGCCTGTTATGTTGAAAGCAAGCCCCATGACAAGTACCAGATCGTAGTGGACAAGCGTCATAAGGCACTGCCGCCTTATGAATGATACTTCATGCAAAAGAAATTTGTGTAATATGTTTTTAATTGCACCCTTGCTCATTTTTCTTTGTTATGTGATAATATTTTCTTTGTTGCTTATTAAGTATATTTCAGTATATATGAAAATATAAGTTATATGTTGATATACAAATAATTCAAGCGAAAATAATTCTATTCTTCATAATATGCTTTATAATATGGAAATCGTGGGGCAAAAAGGCATTACAGGGAAAAATCATAATATAACAGGCGAAAATCGTTGCATGACAAGCGCGGCAGGTTTTGACAATGATATTTTTGCATCGTATTTCAAAAGCGCGAATTGCAGAGTGGGAAGTTGCAAAATGGCGAATGCCGGTGGGTGGTTCGCAAGAAAGCGTAAAAATGCAATCCCGATGGGGCGTAAGCGCTTAGCCGTATATTGGCACGAAAGTGGCGGCGGTGCGACTTTCGGGAGAAAATGGCATGAAAGCTAAAATCTTTACTTGAAAAACATTGATGGAGGTGATTTCCGGGGAGATAACAGGTTTGTCTTCCCGGATATGTTTTTATGCATGCATGTATAAAAAACAAGCGGCTGCATGTGATTGCTGTCGTTGGGCGTTATCCGGACGATGTGCCGTTTCAAGTTCGCCGCAAGTCGGTTCCTTGCGTTCTATATCATACTTGTGGTGAGCGGGGTTCTTTCCTCTCCATAGTTCATCCGCAGGAGTGTAAGTTTAGTGCACCCTACCAGTATGTGCGCTTTATTTCGTGTTTTCAATGTTCGCCATTACCGCTTAAAATATGGGGAACATAAATATGGCTTAACGTTTTTTCTGAGCTACATATCTGCAGTATAGAGCGGGATGCGCTTATTTCACTTGGCTTCCATTCTCTTTTGCAGGCATGCCGTGATTTCCTGCGCCGCGCGTGCCGATGCGCCCACGCCTCCCAGTATGCACGCGAGCTCCTCGTAGCCTTTCGTCATTTCGGCGCGGCATGTTTCGTCAAGGGTTATCCTTTCAAGTTCGGCACGTACGTTTTTCACAGTCATGCCATCGGCTACAAGTTCCCTTACAATTTTGTGTCCTGCTATAAGGTTTACAAGCGAAATATATTTGACCTTTAGTAGTTTTTTTCTCAAAAAGGCAATTATTCTGCCCATAGGAATGTAGTAGCACACCACCTGCGGAACTTTGAACAATGCAGTTTCGAGCGTGGCAGTGCCCGAGGTTACAAGGGCTGACGTTGCAAAGCCGAGCAGGGCGTAGGTTTTGCATGACACTATTCTCGCTTCCCCGCTTTCGAGCATTGCGGCCGGGATGTTACGCATATATATATTGTCGTCTATGTTCGGAGCACCCGCAACAACAAGCTGGTATCCTTTTTTTACAAGCGGTCGTGCGGCAATAAGCATGCGCCGCAGGTTATAGTTTATTTCCTGTTTGCGGCTGCCGGCAAGGACGGCGATGATTTTCTTTGCCGGGTTCAAACCGTTTTGTCCGGCAAATTCTTCCGGCAAATCGGCATAGTGCAATCTGCGATAATCGTCCACCTCGTCAACCGTAGGATTTCCCACATAGTGAACGTCAATGCCGCGCTGCTTGAAAAACTCGGTCTCGAAGGGTAGTATCGAAAATATCTCGTCAACGTATGCCTTGAGAAGTTTTATGCGATTCTCTTTCCATGCCCACACTTTCGGGGCTATGTAATAATATACCGGGATTTGTGTTTTTGTTTTCACGTATTTTGCAATGGCGAGATTGAAGCCCGGATAGTCAACAAGTACAACCACATCGGGTTTGATTTTCAATATTTCCCTTTTGCATCTTGCCATGGCGCGTAGTATTGTGCCGGCGTGCATTGCCACGCTAACCACGCCCATATATGCAATGTCGCGATAGTAGCGCAACATTCTTGCTCCCGCAGCCTCCATAAGTTCGCCGCCGTAGGCGTAAAAGCAAGCTCCGCTGTCGTGCTCGCGCAATGCTTTTATAAGGTTGGCGGCATGTAGGTCGCCGCTTGCTTCGCCGGCTATTACAAAATATTTCATTGCTCTATCCCCCAGCCTTTGACGTCTTTGAACAATTCGTGCGAAGTAACATCGAGGGTTGTCGGGGTTACTGCCACATATCCCTCGGCAAGGGCATGACTGTCGGTGTCTTTCGCCTCCGGGTCGGTGTCGGTGTAATTGCCCGTGAGAAAATAGAAAGTGCCGCGTTCGGGAATTTCGCACTTTTCAAATTCGTTAAACCAGCGACAGTGGCCCATTCTGCAAATTCTCACGCCTTTGAATTCCTGTAGTGCGGGAAAGTTTACGTTAAGGCAGGTTAGTGGCGGCATTTCGTTGTCGAGGGCAGCTTTCACCACATTCTCCACGTATGGGCGCAAGGGGGTTAGGTTGGCTTGGGGATTATGGTTGCACGATGAAAAAGCCACGCTCTTCAGCCCATGCAAAGCTCCCTCGATTGCCGCGCCCAAAGTGCCGGAATAGTGTGCGTTTATCGAGGCGTTGTCGCCGTGGTTTATTCCGCTTACCACGAGGTCGGGCTCGCGTGGCACAATGGCGTGAAGAGCGAGCTTAACGCAATCAACCGGCGTTCCCGAGCATGCATAAACCTCAAGGTTGTTTTCATGGCGCACAAGGGTGGAGGTGATTGGCACCGTGGCCGTTATGGAGCCGGCTGCCCCGGAACGCGGACCATCGGGAGCCACAACAATAATGTGTGCCAGCGGCCGCAACCACTCTATGAGAAGATTTATGCCCGGAGCAAGATAGCCGTCATCGTTTGATAAAAGTATGAGTTTGGATTGCTGTTCCATATAGCCTGTTTATTCTTTCTATGCAAATATACGTAAAAATCCCCTAACGGCACGGCGCGTACAAGCGCTTTGAACCGAAAGACGCAATGTTACTTTTTGCATACCATTATTAGCCGGAAATCGTACCTTCGGAAACAGGGGGCTGTCTACTTGGGACATAAGAAAAACCATGTTTGACGTAGAAAAAATTACATCAGATATAATTCAAACTACATCGGACATTTTTCCGTCTTTCTCAACCCCGTGAAAAACAAACCGTTACAAAGAACAATCTTTGCGTAACTATATCTTTGTAACTCAAAGTGTTAAGCAATTCGGAAGGTGTTCGCTGTTTCGCACGAAACGTGGATTTGCCATTACAAGCAAACGCGAGCAAGGCTTACACAGAGGGCATATTGCTTCTTCCGCAACGAGTCAGCCGAATACGTAATGAAAGACGCAGGGGTAGTTTGCCATTTATGATTTCTTATCCCGTATTGAGGAATATTTAGCACGGCAAAGGTTTTGGGAGTGTGGGATTTTTTTTATTTTTGCATAATCTCAGCCTAATGGGCAGAATGAAATTATATGGGAAAAATTATAGCTTTAGCAAATCAGAAAGGCGGAGTTGGAAAAACAACCACGGCGATGAATCTCGCCGCCTCGCTCGCAACCTTGGAAAAGTCGGTTCTTTTGGTTGATGCAGACCCCCAGGCAAATGCGTCGTCGGGGCTCGGCGTGGACGTAAGAAAAGTGGACTGCTCCATTTACGAGTGTATAGTGGGTGGGCACGATGTACGCGAGGCAATATACACCACCGACATCGATGGGCTTGACATACTGCCGTCCCACATAGATCTCGTGGGGGCCGAAGTGGAGATGCTCAACTTTGACGAGCGGGAAAAACTTATAAAGAAGACGCTCGACCCGTTGCGCCCCGAATACGACTACATCCTGATTGACTGCAGCCCATCGCTCGGCCTTATAACGGTTAACTCGCTTGTGGCGGCAGACAGTGTAATCATACCGGTGCAATGCGAGTATTTTGCGCTTGAGGGCATAAGCAAACTGCTCAACACAATAAAAATCATCAAGAAAAAGTTGAACCCCGGGTTGGAAATAGAGGGCTTTTTGCTCACAATGTACGATTCGCGTCTCAGACTGGCAAACCAGATAAACGACGAGGTGCGCCGCCACTTCCAGGAACTGGTGTTTAAGACGGTTATACAGCGAAACGTGAAACTAAGCGAAGCACCGAGCCACGGTGTGCCCGCGATACTTTACGATGCCACGTCGATAGGCGCGAAAAGCTATCTTGAACTGGCACGCGATGTGATTGAAAAAGACAGGAAGTAACATACCCTGTACTTATTTACAAAAGCAGTATTTATGGCAGTAAAAAAGAAATACCAGGTTTTGGGGCGCGGGCTTGATGCGCTGATAGCCACAGGGGAGGTGAAAACATCGGGAAGCTCATCGATAGGCGAAATACCCGTAAGTCAGATTGTACCCAACCCTAACCAACCAAGACGCGATTTCAGCGACCGCTCGCTTGACGAACTTGCCGACTCCATAAGGGAATTGGGAATAGTGCAGCCTGTAACGCTGAGAAACATGGGCGATGGCACATACCAGATAATAGCCGGCGAACGACGCTGGAGAGCAGCCCAAAGAGCGGGGCTCGAAACCGTGCCGGCATACATTCGCACGGCCGATGACGAAAAGACTATGCAAATGGCGCTGGTGGAAAACATACAGCGCGAAGACCTCAACCCGATAGAAATAGCCCTGGCATACCAGGGGCTGATTGAACAATATGGGTTGAAGCAGGAGGAGCTGTCGGCAAAAGTAGGTAAAAAGCGTGCCACCGTAACCAACTACCTTCGCCTGCTCAAACTGCCGGCACAGGTGCAAATGGCCTTGAAGAACAAGGAGATTGACCAAGGACACGCCCGGGCATTGCTCGGACTGCCAAGCGCGGCAACGCAGCTTAGAGTGTTTGAGGAGATAAAAACCCAAGGGCTCTCGGTTAGAAAAGTTGAGGAAATAGTGAACCGCCTTAACAGCGGCGAAGACGTGAACAATTCGGGCAAAAGAATACGTGCGCGCCGCGACAAGGACAATTCCGATGAATACAACGCCCTGCAAAAGCACCTTTCCGATTATTTCGGCACAAAGGTGAAAATGACCTGCTCGCCCGAGGGAAAGGGTAGAATAACAATACCGTTCCGCAACCAGGAGGAAATGGAGCGCATAATAGCCATGCTTGACAAAGGCAAGTGAAAACCGCATCCCATAGCCTCACACGCGTGCCACTCCGCCTTTTGCGTGCAATAATGCCGGCAATAGCAATTTTGCTGCCGGCATCAAATATGTGTGCCGTGCCATGCAGCATAGTTGCAATAAGCATCGACTGCATGCAGCCGCAAACATCGGTCGACAGCAGCGCGGTGTCGGTAACTTCGGCGGGCGATTCAGCCAAAATGGCAGTAAAGGTGGATTCGGTAATGAATGCGGCGTTGAAACAGAAACTGCCCAAGCCAAAATTCGTACCCGATCCCGAGCGTGCGCTTTGGCTCGCGCTTGTAATACCCGGGGCAGGGCAGATATACAACAGGAAGTATTGGAAACTCCCCATATTCTACGGAGGCTTTCTGGGATGTACGTATGCACTGATGTGGAACCAGCAAATGTACAAAGACTACGCCCAAGCCTACATCGATATAATGGACGATGACCCCGGCACGAAAAGCTACATGAGCATGCTGCCGCCAAACTACGACATAACGGGAATGGAGGACAGGTTCAAAACAGTGTTCAAAAACAAAAAAGACCGCTATCGCCGCTGGAGAGACTATGCCGCATTCTCGTTCGTGGGCGTTTACCTACTGTCGGTAATCGATGCATACGTTGACGCGCAGCTGTCTGTATTCGACATATCAAGAGACCTAAGCCTAAACGTAAGACCTACGGTTATACCTGTACAAAGCCAAAAAAGTTCCGCTGCCGTGGGAATAGGCTGCGGGCTGAACTTCTAAACAACGATCATGAATAAAATATATATAATAGCACTGGTGCTGTTTGCCGCAATCACGGCAAAAGCACAAAACGACATCACAATCCGCGATGACAAAACCGGGAAAGATGAGGAAATCGGCATTCCCGAAGCAATGACGCTCGACATAGACACCCTTTTGAGCCAATGGAACGCCTCGCAGTATCTTGAAGCAGACACAAACTGCAATATGCAGGACGTGAACCCGGTTTTCCCCGACAGCATATACATAGACCGCCTGTCGAGAATTCCCACCATAATGGAAATGCCCTACAACAACATCGTGAGGAAGTTCATAGACCAGTACACGGGCAGACTGCGCCATTCGGTATCCTATATGCTGGGCGCGTCAAACTTCTACATACCCATTTTCGAGGAAGCTCTCGCTCTATACAATCTTCCGCTGGAACTAAAGTATCTTCCCGTTATAGAAAGTGCGCTCGACCCCACGGCGGTAAGTCGCAAAGGCGCAACGGGGCTGTGGCAGTTCATGTTGTCGACCGCAAAACGCTACGATCTGAAAATAAACAGCCTTGTTGACGAACGGCGCGACCCGATAAGGTCATCGTTCGCCGCAGCAAAATACCTGAGCGACCTACACAAGGTTTACGGCGACTGGAATCTCGTGATCGCAGCATACAACTGTGGGCCCACTTCGCTCAACAAGGCCATACACCGCGCCGGGGGAAGCAAGGACTATTGGACAATATATCCGTACCTTCCCAAGGAAACGCGCGGATATGTGCCGGCATTCATAGCGGCAAACTATGTTATGAACTATTACTGCGACCACAACATTTGCCCAATGCGCGCAAAGCAAATTGAAAGCAACGACACCGTAGCCGTTAGCAAAGATCTGCATTTGGAACAGGTTGCCGCAGTGTGCGGAGTGGAAATGGAGAGAATTAAGGCTTTCAACCCGCAATACAAAACATCGCTTGTGCCCGGCAACTCATATGAGTGTGTTTTGCGCCTGCCTTCCGAGGCAGCTTTGAAGTTCATAGATCTCGGCGACTCTGTTTACAACTATCGGAGCGACGAGCTGTTTACAAAACGCAAAACCGTGGAAATTGATGAGGAGGAGCTTGCAAAACTCACTTCAAAGAAAAAGCGCTCTTCGTCAACCCGGCGCAGAAGCCGCAGGCGGTCGCGCAAAAGCGTAACCATAAGAAACGGGCAGACACTGTCGGAGATAGCCGAGAAATACGGCACAAGCGTAAGCAAGTTGCGCAGACTAAACGGTATAAAGGGCTCAAGCATAAGGGCCGGAAAGAAATTAAGAGTGAAATAGAACAATGAACGCAAGTCCTGCCCCTCCAGACCCGGCAAAAGACGAGCAGATGATAAATGATGCATTCCGTCATTTGCTCGACACCTACCTTGCCTCGAACCACCGCAAGAAAACCGAAATCATAACCAAGGCTTTCAACTTTGCAAAGAAAGCCCATAGCGGGGTGCGGCGGCTTTCCGGAGAGCCATACATTATGCACCCGATAGCTGTGGCGCAAATAGTTTGTGAGGAGATAGGACTTGGGTCCACGTCTATTTGCGCCGCGCTGTTACACGATGTAGAGGAGGACACCGACTACACCAACGAAGACATAGCAAATCTGTTCGGCCCCAAGGTCGCTAACATTGTTGAGGGACTCACAAAAATCTCGGGAGGTATTTTCGGGGAAAGGGCATCGCTTCAGGCAGAAACATTCAAGAAGCTGCTGCTTACAATGAGCGATGATATAAGGGTTATACTCATCAAGATTGCCGACAGGCTTCACAATATGCGCACCCTTAGCTCCATGCTTCCGCGGAAGCAATACAAGGTGGCGGGGGAAACTCTTTATATATACGCTCCGCTCGCCGACCGTCTTGGGCTAAACAAAATAAAAAATGAGCTTGAAGACTTAAGCTTTCACTACGAACACCCGCAGGAATACGAGGACATAAAGTCGAAACTCGCCAAGACACAAGCCGAACGCGATGAGATATTTAAGGAGTTCACAGCCCCTATACGCAAGGCACTCGACAAGATAGGACTGAAATACAACATACTTGCACGCATCAAAACGCCATATTCCATTTGGCAGAAGATGCAGAACAAGCACATAACCTTTGAGGAAATATACGACATACTCGCCATAAGGATAATATTCGAACCGAGTGCGCCCGACAAGGAAGTGAGCGAATGTTTCAACATATATGTGGCTCTTTGCGGCATATATAAACCCCAGCCCGACCGTTTGCGCGATTGGATATCGCACCCCAAGGCAAACGGCTACCAGGCACTGCATGTTACGCTTATGAGCAACAGGGGCGAATGGATAGAAGTGCAAATACGCTCAAAGCGTATGGACGACATTGACGAGCAGGGCGTTGCCGCGCATTGGAAATACAAGTCCCCGGGTGAAGACTACAGCGATGACGAACTTTCAAAGTGGCTGCACACCATAAAGGAAATCCTTGACGACCCGCAGCCCGATACCCTCGATTTTCTCGATACCATAAAGCTAAACCT
Organism: Prevotellaceae bacterium UBA6398; assembly: GCA_002437495.1. Classification (GTDB taxonomy): domain Bacteria; phylum Bacteroidota; class Bacteroidia; order Bacteroidales; family Bacteroidaceae; genus UBA6398. The sequence goes on along the minus strand of DJQA01000018.1, from coordinate 180,315 downwards.
GTTCGCCAACGAAATACTTATATTCACTCCCAAAGGAGAAATAAAGACAATGCCTGCCGGGGCCACCGCGCTCGACTTTGCTTTTTCCATACACTCGTTTCTCGGCAGCCACTGCATAGGAGCAAAGGTGAACCACAAGCTTGTGCCGCTCAGCCACAAACTGCAAAGCGGAGACCAGGTGGAAATACTTACATCGCGCTCGCAGCACGTACAGCCCGAGTGGATACAATACGCCAACACGGCCAAGGCCAAAGGCAAGATACGTGCACTGTTGCGCCGCGACGAGCGCGAAAAAAGGGCCGCAGGCGAAGAAACGCTGCGCAAGTTTCTTAAGGAAAGAGACCTGGAAATGAACAGCGCGGTAATCGACAAGCTGTGCCGCTTTCATGAAACGCCCACACGCGATGCATTGTATCTGGCAATAGGCGAAAAGAGCATAGTGCCCGGCGATGCGGATGCCGATTTCATACAAGGACGCCAACGCAAAGCATCCTCGTGGAGAAAGTTCATACCATTCATAAGCAGCAAGCCCCAAAACACTGAAAACGGGGACATAAAAAAAGTATTCATAGAGGGCATAGACCGCAAAAAAACGTTCATACTGAACGAGGACTCGATAAAACACTGCAAAATAGCGGAATGCTGCCATCCGATACCGGGCGATGACGCATTGGGGTACATAGACCCATCGAACGAGTTCATAATACACAGGCGCGACTGTCCTGTGGCAGAAAAACTCAAAAGCAATTACGGCAACAGGGTAGTGGCTGTTGACTGGCAAATGCACCACATAAACCTTTACCCGGCAACAATATATGTAAAGGGCATAGACGTGCAGGGCATACTTATGGCCATAAGCGAGGTTATATACAAGCAGCTAAACCTCGATATCAAGAAACTCTCGGTTACAACGGATGCCGGAATATTCGAAAGCGAAATAACGATAAACCTCCACGATACGGGCGATGTGAAGCGTATATGCAGCTCTCTTCTCGGCATAAAGGGCATAGTGAAAGCCGTAAGAATAAGCTAAGACGGCAAGGTGTGGTTCGGCTTATTGCATGCTTTACCCTGCTTTTTGATGAACAGTTAGCCATAACGCTTTTTGTGCAATGATGTAATTATCCGGTATTCAGTATATTGCAAAGGCAAAAAAATATGTCTGATGTAGTTTTTTCTACGTCAGACATATTTTTTTCTACGTCAGACATAATTTTTTCTATATCGGAAGTGGTATGAAAGGCAATGAGAAAAACGGCGTATATAAGGAATTGAGCCACAAGCCCGCCCTATATGCATGGCATCGGGATTGCAGAATATTCAATGTTTCTGCCCTGTAATGCAGCAATTAAGAAGCAACAATACGCACAATTATCGAAATTTCCATATCTTTGCACCATGGGAATGCTCTATGTAGTGCCCACTCCGGTGGGCAACCTTGAAGACATCACCGAGCGCGCGCTGAAAGTGCTGAAAGATGTTGATTTGGTGCTTGCCGAGGACACCCGTACATCCGGGATGCTCCTTAAGCACTACGGTATAAGCGCAAAGCTGTGCGCCCACCACAAGTTCAACGAGCACCAAACAGCCGGAGCTTTTGCCTCGCGCATGGCTGCGGGCGAAAACATGGCCCTCGTAACCGATGCAGGCACGCCCGGGATAAGCGACCCCGGCTATATGCTCGTGAAAGCCTGCGCCGACAAAGGAGTAGAGGTGCAGTGTCTGCCAGGTGCCACAGCATTCGTCCCCGCTCTCGTAGACAGCGGGCTGCCATGCGAAAGGTTCGCTTTTGAAGGTTTTCTGCCGCAAAAGAAAGGCAGGGCCACACGCCTTTCCGCACTTGCCGAGGAGGAAAGAACAATGGTGTTCTATGAATCGCCCCACCGTGTGGCTAAAACCTTGCAGCAGTTCATCGAAACGTTTGGGGCGGAACGGCGCGCTTCAGTTACACGCGAAATATCAAAGCTGCACGAGGAAACCCTGCGCGGCACCCTCGCGGAATTGGCAGACCATTTTGCCGTAACCGAGCCCAAAGGAGAATTTGTGATTGTTGTGGAAGGGCTGAACCGTAAAATAAAGAACAATGAAACCAAAAAATAAAATCTCATGAAAAAGATTGTGATTTCACTGCTGGCCGTGGCATTGCTGGCGGCTTGCAGCAATAAGAAAGAAGAGAAAAACCTGGCTTCACAAAACACCATCGACTCGCTAACCGACATTGTAAACCAAAAAAACAACGAGCTGAACGACATAATGAGCACGTTCAACGACATCCAGGAAGGCTTCCGCGAGATAAACGAAGCAGAGGGTCGCGTAAACATAGCCCGCAGCAGTGGCGAAAGCAACGCCAAGGCCGAAATAATGGAAAGCATCTCGTTCATAAAGCGCACCATGCAGCTCAACAAGGAGCGCATAGCCAAGCTTAAGGAACAACTAAAGGAAAGCAGCTTCAACACCTCCAAGCTGCAAAGCACCATTGAAAACCTTACCAAGGAACTCGATGCAAAAACAGCACGCATAGAGGAACTGCAAGCGGAACTAGACACCAAAAACGCCCACATAGCCCATCAGAGCAAGCAAATATACGAACTCAATACAAATGTAAACTCACTTACAGCCGACAATGCCGCAAAAGCACGCGTCATGGAAAGGCAGGACAGGCAGCTCAACACGGCATGGTATGTGTTCGGAACCAAAAAAGAACTGCGCGAACAGCGCATACTCAAAGGCTCGAGCAAGGTGCTTAAGGGAAACGACTTCAACAAAGACTACTTCACAGAAATAGACATAAGAGTCGACAAAGTAATAAAGCTCTATTCAAAAAGCGCAAAACTGCTTACAAACCATCCCGCAGGCTCATATTCGCTCATCAAAGACGCCAACGGCATGTACACATTGCGCATAACCAACCCCGCAACATTTTGGAGCGTGAGCAAATATCTTGTGGTGGTGGTGAAATAACAACACAGCACTGATGACAGACATACTTGTAATACTCCTTCTAATATTTCTAAACGGGTTTTTCTCGCTGGCCGAGGTGGCACTCATATCCGCTCGCAAAAACCGCATCGAGGCAATGGCAAAAGCCGGAAGCCGCTCGGCGGCCTCCGCGCTAAAACTTATGAACGACCCCGACCGATTCCTTTCAACCGCACAGGTGGGGATAACAATCGTGGCAATACTTACGGGACTTTTTTCCGGCGAAGAGTTTGCCGGGCGTTTCGGAAGTCTGCTCGCTTCGTTCGGGATGAGCGAGGTTTACGCAAAGCCCGTGGCGCAAATTCTTATTCTCGTGGTGGTAACATACATGTCATGCGAACTCGGCGAGTTGTTCCCTAAGAAAATAGGAATTGACCGTGCCGAAAGCATGGCAAAGTTTGCAGCCCCACTTATGACATTCTTTTCGCGCCTTTCAATGCCGGTGGTGTGGCTTCTGTCTAAGAACACGGAGTTTTTCGCACGTTGCTTCAATCTTAATCCTGAGGACCACAGTGTTACAGAAGAAGAAATTAAGTCAATAATCCAGGAGGGTACCGATTCGGGCGAGGTGCAGCAGGTGGAACAAGACATCATGGAACGCGCACTCGCACTTGGCGACCAAACCGTGGAGCAGGTGATGACACACAGAAGCGACATGGTTTTCATGGAGGCCGACATGACTTCGCAGGAAGTGCAGAACATTGTAACAGAAGACACCTATGCCGCATATCCTGTTGTTGGCGATGACCCCGATGAGGTAATAGGTGTGGTTACGCTCAAAGACCTCGTTTCGCACCTTTGGAGAAAAGATTTCTCGTTGCGCAAAGTTTTGCACAAACCGCTTTATTTCCCGGAGAACATGACTGTTTACAAGGCTCTTGAGGAACTTAAACGCAACAAATTCAATCGTGCGCTCGTGGTTGACGAGTTCGGCATCGTACAGGGCATAATAGTTTTGCGCGACATAATGGAAGGGCTCGTCGGGCAGATACCCGATGAGGACGAGACGCTTGACATTGTGGAAAATGCCGACCACAGTTCATGGTCTGTCAGCGGTCAATGCCAATTCTACGATTTTCTTGAATTTTTCGACGAAGAAGATCTTTACACCCCCGACTACAACACCGTGGGCGGGCTGATTTTGGATCTTTTGGAGCGTATCCCTTCAGCCGGCGAAACACTTGAGTGGGAAACGTTCGAGTTTCGCATAATGAAAATGGACGGTACGCGAATCGACACGCTGCTTGTGCGCCACCATCCACGGCCGAAGGACAGCGAAAAGGAAGCGGAAGATTGAGGTAGGGTACACAAAAAAAAGTGTGCAGGCTAAAACAGCTAAACTGTTTCCTGCACACTTTTTTTGTGCTTTTGCAGCCGACCCGTAATTCGGCGGCATTCAATTCAGAGGGAAGAACGTTAAAATCTGAAGTCAAGCTGCACGTCTGCCATGGAATAGTTTTGCTTGCCCGACAAGGAGCGATCGTTCACATAGGCATACTCGGCGTTTACCTGTATGTTTTTGGAGAATTTGTAGTTGAGCCCCGCCTCATACAGTGTCTTTGCCTTGCCCCAGTCTGCCGCCGGGCGGTAAAGGTCATAGCGTGCCTTGGCGTGAAGTTTTTCCTTTACAATCGGGGCTATGACAAGAGCATAGTAACCATCGGCCTTGTTGCCGTTGGCAAGGTTCACGGTGATGTCCTTTGCGTCGCTCTCTTTTTGATAAGTGGTTGTGAATCCGTAGCCTGTTGAATGGATATATTCGGTGCGCATTGTCCAGTCGTTCACCTTGTATTCTGCCGAAAGGGCATATCGTCTCTGCTGCAGGCGGCGGGTTCTCATCCGGTTGTTTTCCGGGTCGTTTGCATCGACATTCCCCTTGCGGGCATACGAGCCTGTCCAGCCAAACGCGCCAATTCTCATGCCCTTCACCGGCATCACCCACAGGCCTCCGATTATGTCTTTCTGTTGGTCAACATCTTTCACGTTTATTCCTTGTCCGTTGTAAACGCCCACCTGATAATGCAATATGTTTCTGCCCGATGCGTTTTTCAGAAAATCTCCCTGAAACTGCACGCCGATGTCTCTGCCGTTGCTTGCGTGAGAGCCATTGCGATCGTTGAAGCCCGCAAGTCTGGTTATATTCTGCGAATAGCTCATAAAGCCCTGGTCGATTGGGTTCATGGGGTTCTCGAAAGTGAAAGCCCGCTTGAACTGCCCGGCTTTAACACGGAAGAAATCGTATTTCTGCCACTCGGCAAACAGGTCAACCACTCTCGGGCTGCTTCCAAGGTTGCTTGTATTGCCGTTGAATTGCAATTGCGCCTTCCAGTAAAAGTTCCCCGCTATGCGCCCATCGAGCGCAAGGCGCAACATACGTATATTAAATGAGTTGGACTCTTTGCCCTTTTGGAAGCTCGCCTGATATTGTGTGAGCGCATATCCGCTGAACTTTATGTTACCCACCCATGAGGGTAGTTTTTTTTGGGCGTTTGCAAAAGCAAACACTCCCGCAAGGAGTGCCGTGATGATGGTTTTATTCATTGCCTTATATATTCTTTGATATTTCGTTTTCCCGGTATGCCTTTGACGTTTGTCATAAACAGTTTGCAAATTTACAAAAAAACACGACACTCGGCGACATAAGTTGCCATGATTTGACGCAAAAAGCCGTTCGAGACTAAAAAACCACAACGGGTTGATTTGTAGAGTGTTGTTTGCTTTCTACTTGCTTTTTGCCGCGCTTTGGAATTTAGGGGCTTACAAAGGGCAAAAACAAGGTCTGATGTAGTTTTTTTTATGTCTGATGTAATTTTTTCTACATCAGACATAGTTTTTCTCTTGTCCTATTCTGTTTTCGCTGTGCGGTTAACAGGCACTGCTTCTTTGTATTTTTGTGGTTTGCCGTCCGCAATGGTAAATCTGCAATCATATTTCAAAACAAACACTTTCCAAGGTTTTTTTTGTTCTTGTTTGGAGTTTAATTATTTGTTTTGTATCTTAGCCGATGGTAAAGGCATGGCGTTGCATTCGTGTCAGTAGGCTGCGTGAGCTTTCGGGCGGTGGTGCTGTATTTGCATGTGTTGGCTTTTCCAACCAAAAACTTGGTGAGTATAAGGTCCTATATTATTATGAGGATTAGAGAATAATTTTTTTGTTTTATTTAGTACTTTAGGGCTGAATAACAAAGTTGGTCTGTGAAAGATAGGCTTGGCTATATCAGCCCTTTTTTTGTTTTTGTTCCAAAAAACGTTCCGTACAATGTCTGCTTTGTGCAAAAATCTTAAATTTGCACCAGCGTCAAACAGTATATCAAAATGAAAAAGTTTTTATTGAATGTGCTAAGCTCGGCGGCCGGCGTTTTTCTTGCCGTTTCGGCCATGGTAATAGTGTTTATTGTAGTTATAGTGTCTGCGAGCGTAAACATGGGCGGGCAGAAATCCGCGAACATAGAGCCACACTCTGTTCTGCGCATCGACCTTAAAGGCATACTTTCGGAGCGTGCGAAGAGCACACCGCTTGCCACGTTTGGAATGAACGATGGCATTGAAAACGGTCTTGAGGACATTGTGCGCGCCATATACGTGGCCAAAGACAACAAGAATATAGACGGCATATATATAAATGCTGGCGCAGTGTCGGCAAATCCCGCAAGTTTGCAGGAAATGCGCCGCGCCATTGTTGACTTCCGCAAGTCGGGCAAGTTTGTTGTAAGCTACGGCGGCACATATACCCAAGGTGCATATTATGTATGTTCGGCGGCATCCGATGTGATACTCAATCCCATTGGCGAGCTTGAATGGCGCGGGCTTGGCGGGGAAATGATGTTCTACAAAGACCTGCTGAAAAAAATAGGCGTGGAAATGCAGGTTGTTAAGGTGGGGTCGTACAAAAGTGCGGTTGAGCCATACACCGCAACCGAGATGTCTCCCGCCAATCGCGAGCAGGTTACGCAATATATAAACAGCATATGGGGCAACATAAAGAAAGAGGTGTCGGCTTCGAGAAAAATCCCGGTAGAAAAGCTCAATGCCCTTGCCGATATGTATATGGCTATGAAAAGCCCAAAAGAAGTGCTTGCCTCAAAGCTGATAGATAAACTGGCATATGAGGATGAGGCTCTTGCCGAGGTGGCAAAACTATCCGGAAAGAAAGATATTGACGACTTGAAGTTCGTTCAGCCCGCAATTATAGCGCCGATAGCCGAAAGCAAAACCGATGGCGGAGAAATTGCCGTGTATTACGCCTGCGGTAACATTGTGAGTGGCGAAACCGAGGGCGGGCTGTTCGACCAGGCAATTGTTGCCGACAACATAATACCCGACCTCAACGACCTTGCAAAGGATGAGAATGTTAAAGCCGTGGTTCTGCGCATAAATTCGGGTGGAGGCAGCGCGTACGCCTCGGAGCAGATATGGCATTCGATAAAGAAACTCGCCGCAAAGAAACCGGTAGTGGTGTCGATGGGCGATATGGCGGCTTCGGGCGCATACTACATGAGTAGCGCGGCACAATATATTGTAGCCGAGCCCACAACCCTTACGGGCAGCATAGGAATATTCGGAATGATACCCGATGTGAGCGGACTTATGAAAGACAAGCTCGGAATTAAGTTTGATGGCGTGAAAACCAATGCGCACTCCGACTTTTTCTCAACTTCGCGCCCATTCAACTCCGAAGAAAGGGCAATGCTGCAAAGCTATGTCGACCGTGGCTACGACCTTTTTACATCACGTGTGGCAGAGGGAAGGAAAATGACAAAGCGGCAGGTTGATGCAATAGCCCAGGGCAGAGTGTGGACCGGCGAGGATGCATTGAAAATAAATCTTGTTGACAAGCTGGGAACCCTTGGCGATGCAGTTGCGATAGCCGCCAAACGCGCAGGTATCGAAAAATATCACTCCGTACACTATCCGGCTACAAAAGAATGGTGGGAGGAGATGCTCGATTCAAAGATGCAGAACTACACCGATGCACAGCTTCGCAGCTATCTTGGCGAACTTTATCCCATAATTTCACTGCTTAAGAACGTAGACAAGCGCGACAGGGTTCAGGCCCTAATGCCGTTCACCCCGGTTATAAGGTAAACAAGCCGGATGAAACTTCCCGGAAAGAAAACGCGCAGGCTGCTCATCCCCGCATCGTGGATATACGGTGCGGCGATTGGTGTGCGCAATTTTCTGTATGACCGCAGAATTTTGAAGTCTCGCAAATTCCGCGTACCGATAATATGCGTCGGAAATCTCACGGTTGGCGGTACCGGCAAAACCCCACACGTGGAATATTTGCTCAGGCTGCTCGGAAACAAACCGAACACGGCGGTAATCAGTAGAGGATACAGAAGAAAGACTAAGGGCATGGTTGTTGCAACATGCACCTCAACAGCAGAAGATATAGGCGACGAACCATTCCAGATAAAAGCGCATTTTCCCGCAATACGACTCGTGGCCGATGCAAATCGCACCGAGGCAATCTTGTATCTGACGCAGAGTGGCATACACCCTGCGGTAAGCGCCATTGTGCTTGATGACGCTTTTCAGCACAGGCGTGTAAGTGCGGGAATAAGCATTATGCTCTCCGACTATAATCGCCCCATTTACGGCGACAGGCTTATGCCGGCGGGCATGCTGCGGGAAAATTTCAGCCAGCGGCGGCGTGCCGACATCGTAATAGTAAGTAAATGCCCTCCCGACCTATCACGTGCAGAAAGTAAAGTAATAGAGAAAAAACTCGCTCTGCTGCTGTGCCAAAAGTTGTTCTTCTCAACAATGACATATGGCACAACATACAATGTGTTCACGCAAAAGCCGGTTCGGCTTAAATACATAGCGGAAAACAGTAGGCGCATACTCGCGCTTGCAGGCATTGCCCGCCCTCGGCCGTTCTTTGAAAAAATAGCGGAATATGCCGACAATATAACTACGATGTCTTTTGACGACCACCACAACTTTTCGCGTGAAGAATTGGCTGCTTTCGGAGAATTCGTCTCCGTTCCCAATACGGCGATAATAACTACCGAAAAGGATGCAGCGCGGTTGTTGTCGGCAGGCGCACATTGGAGCGAAGAACAAAAAGCACGTATATTTGCGCTACCAATAACTGTGGAATTCCTTTTCGGAGAAGGGGAAATGTTTAACAAGATAATTTCAGACTATGCAGGACAAGATAAATGAAACAGCGGAATTTCTCGCCCCACATATCAGTGGAAAAGTTACAACGGCAATAATACTTGGGTCCGGACTGGGTAAGCTGGCCGCCGAAATCAAGACCGCGATGGAATGGAACCACAGGGATGTCCCGAATTTTCCGATATCAACCGTCGAGGGCCACGCCGGGAAATTGATATTAGGCACGCTCGGCAAAACGCCTGTGGTGGCAATGGACGGAAGATTTCATTATTACGAGGGATATTCCATGAAAGAAGTTACGTTTCCCATAAGGGTTTTCGGGGCTTTGGGAATTTCAACCCTGTATGTGAGCAACGCCGCCGGAGGAACAAACCCCGATTTTCGCGCAGGCGACTTGATGGTAATCACCGACCACATAAACTTCATGCCCGAGCATCCGTTGCGAGGTAGAAACCTTCCCTGCGGCCCGCGCTTCCCCGACATGAGCGAGGCTTATGATCGCAAACTTGCCGAAAAGGCAGACCGCATTGCCGGAAAGCTCGGCTTCAAACTAAGACACGGCGTTTATCTCGCCAATTCGGGACCTACCTACGAAACTCCGGCAGAATACAGAATGTACCGCCTTTTGGGAGCGGACGCCGTGGGCATGAGCACGGTTCCCGAGGTAATCGTGGCGCGCCACCAGGGAATGCGCGTGTTCGGCATAAGCGTTATAACAAACGTTCCGTCGAATTCGACATCCGAAACCTCACACGATGAAGTGCAGCGGGCGGCGGCGGGAGCGGAACCCAAAATGTCGGAACTTCTTAAACAGATGATAAACGATTGACTTCAGAATGTGCGGCGCAATATGCGCAGGCGCAAAAAACATCTATATATAATGACAAGAACAGAAATATCAACGCTTGGAGAATTCGGGCTTATTAAGCGGCTCTCCAAAGGCATAACCCCCAAAAATACCACAACCGAGAAAGGCATAGGTGATGACTGCGCCGTGTTGCACTATCCTGACAGCCGGGTGCTTGTAACCTCAGATATGCTTTTGGAGGGTGTGCATTTCGACCTAACCTATGTGCCGCTGAAGCACCTCGGCTACAAGGCTGCGATAGAGAATATATCCGACATATTCGCCATGAACGGAACGCCGCAGCAGATGATAGTTGACATAGGCATAGGACGCAGATTCTGCATAGAGAACATTGATGAGCTTTACAGCGGAATTCGCCTGGCGTGCGAACGTTACGGCGTGGACATCGTTGGCGGCGACACCACATCGTCATACACCGGCCTGAGTATCGCAATTACTTGCATAGGGAGCTGCAAACGCGATGAAATAGTATATCGCAGCGGAGCCGTGGAGAACGATCTGATTTGCGTAAGTGGCAACCTTGGCGCGGCATATATGGGATTGCAGCTACTCGAACGGGAAAAGACCGTTTTTGAAGAGCAAAGCGCAAGGGCAGATACCGCCGAAAAGAAAATGGCAATACAACAACCCGATTTTTCCGGGTACGAGTACTTGCTGGAACGCCAACTGAAGCCTGAGGCGCGCAAAGACATAATCGACAGACTGAGGGGGGCCGGAATAAAACCTACTGCCATGATTGATATCTCCGATGGGCTGTCATCGGAACTAATGCACATATGCGAGCAGAGTAAAGTGGGCTGCCGCGTGTATGAAGAAAGAATCCCCATCGACTACCAAACATCCTCGCTTGCAGAGGAATTCCGCATCAGCCCTACAACGGCCGCCCTCAATGGCGGTGAGGACTACGAACTGCTGTTCACCGTGCCGCTTTCGTGCCACGAAAAGATAGCCGAGGTTGAGGACGTGCACATAATAGGCAACATCACTGCGGCGGGAATGGGCCGAATGCTGGTAACGCGCGATGGGGCTGAGTTTGAATTGAAAGCACAGGGATGGAACCCGCTTGCCGAATAATAACAACCCGCAACAGCCGCCGACTTGACTCAAAACAAAACCGCCGTGATTTTACACAGCGGTTTTTTATTTGCATATATCCGCTGCTTCCGCAGAAATTCCGTAAATTAGCGCGATAATATATTAAGGCTATGGCAAGATTCAGAAGAATACTACTAAAACTCAGCGGCGAAAGCCTCATGGGAAAACAACATTATGGGATTGACACGAACCGCCTTAACGAGTATGCACAACAAATAAAGGATGCGCTCGAAAGCGGAGTGGAAATAGGAATAGTGATAGGAGGAGGCAATATTTTCCGTGGGCTCAGCGGTGCAGGCAAAGGCTTCGACCGTGTAAAGGGCGACCAAATGGGGATGTGCGCAACGGTAATCAACTCTTTGGCGCTAAGCAGTGCGCTCGGTGCCATCGGGGTTGATGCGCGCGTGCTTACCGCCGTCAGAATGGAACCCATAGGAGAATTCTACAGCAAATGGAAAGCTATTGAATACATGACTCAAGGCAAGGTGGCTATTATGTCGGCCGGAACGGGCAACCCATATTTTACCACCGATACGGGTTCTGCACTGCGCGGAATAGAAATAGAGGCCGATGTGATGCTTAAAGGCACACGCGTTGACGGAGTTTACACCGCCGATCCCGAAAAAGACAAAACCGCCACCAAGTTCAACGAAATATCATTTGACGAGGTTTACACACGCGGACTAAGAATAATGGACCTCACCGCAACTGCTCTTTGCAAGGAAAACAATCTGCCGGTGTATGTGTTCAACATGGACGTTAACGGAAACCTCGCCAAAGTGCTTAAAGGCGAGACAATAGGTACGCTCGTGCACAACTAAGTTTAGCACACACTTAAAAACAAGGCTGATATGAAAATCAAGAAAATCATTACTGCAATTTTTCTCGGCGCTCTGCTCGTAAGTTGCGGCAAAAGCGACCCGATCCCCATGTTTGTAGGTACGTACACAGACGGCGGTTCAGACGGCATTTACTCTTTCTCGTTTGACCAGGAAAGCGGTAAGGCCAAGGCACAGCACAGTGCTAAAATATCAAATCCGAGCTACCTTGTAATAGCCCCCAACGATTCGTTTATGTATTGCGTGAGCGAAAACAAGGGCGATGATGCAATTATAAGCGCATATCGTGTGGGTATGAGCAGCGGGCGCATGGCACTTCTAAACCGTGTGCTTGCCCACGGTGATGACCCATGCCATCTTGCCACATACGCACGCAAACTTTACGTGGCAAACTATTCCTCGGGCAGCATAAGCGTGGCTGACATAGAGCGCGATGCAACTCTTTTTGACAGCGGGGAGACCATAAAGTTCAACAACGGCACAAACGTTGATCCTGAAAGGCAAAGCGGCTCACACATACACCAGGTTCAGAAATCGCCCGATGGTAAGTATCTGTTTGCCGTTGACCTTGGAGGCGACTGCATATATAAATATGAGCTGCGCCCCAAATTCAAGGAGGGAGAACCTTTCAAAACCGATCTGCCGCAAGGCAGCGGGCCGCGACACATTACTTTTTCGCCCGATGGCATGCACGCCTATGTTATTACAGAACTTAGCGATGATGTGATAGCATTCGATTATAACGCCGAAAGCGGCAAATTGACGCAGAAGCAAGTTGTAAAGGCGAGCAATGCCAATGCCAAAGGGGGCGCGGAAGTAGAAGTAAGTCCCGATGGCAAGTTTCTGTATGCAAGCGTAAGACTTAAAAACGATGGTGTGGCTATATTTAAAATAAATCGCGATGGAACGCTGAAAAAAACCGGTTATCAGAAAACGGGCAGGCACCCGCGAATGTTCAAGATTTCTCCAAACGGTAAATATCTGCTCGTGGCGTGCAAGGATGATAATGTAATTCAGGTTTACGCACGCAACGCCGAAACAGGTGCTCTAACCAACACGGGGAACGACATAAAGTTGAGCCACCCTGCTTGCATTGTTTTTGGTGAGGCTGTGCCCTGGTAACCCGAGCTGTACGACAACGAAAAAAATAACGCCGCCTTAGCGGCAAACTCTACCTGTAGGTATAATGGTCTGTATGCGGAGTATGGCGCATGCAGACCGTTTTTGATTAACCGTTTGGATGCCGGGGGCTGTTTCGCTTTCGGCTATGATTGCCATCCTTTTGTACATCAGCAAGATGTAAATGTACGAAAAAAGGTCTGATATAATTTTTTCTACGTCTGATATAATTTTTTCTACATAGGACATGGTTTTTCCTACGTCTGATGTTTTTTCCCGTAAGTGAATTTTCAAGGCAGCGTAAGTACGGTTTTGTCTTATAACATAGAGGGCGCTTATTTTTTCCACCAATATTTTACGCAAGGTTGGCGTTCTCAGGCGTGCATTATGCCGTGCGCAGTTTCCCGTTTGTATGGTGCCGTTTCGAGGAGCATGTCATTCTCTTTCTTGCCCTATCCGGTTTTTAAGCGCATCGCGCAGGTTGTCCTGTGGAAGCAGCGAAAGTTTTTTGCGAATGTGCACTCGTTGTGAGTTAACGTTGCTTTTGCTCTTGTTGAGCAGTCGGCATATTTCTCCCTGCTTCTTCCCCTGAATTATGAGCGTGCATATCTCGCGTTCCGACGGTGTGAGGCATGGCAGTGCCTTTTTGATTTTTTTTACCGTGGATTTCTTTTCGTTGGCGTGCAACATCACATTAGTCATGATGTTCCTTGCCGTTTCCGGGTCCAACTCGGCAAACAATTTCTCCACGACAGCCGTGGCGTATGTGTTTATTCCCAGATGAATGTATGCCCTCATCTGCGTTCTGTTCATACGGAAAAGTAAAAGCAGTTCCTGCTCGTCTTGCCGATATTTGGCGTTTTCGCTGCTTAGCAGTGCCGAATTGGCCACAAGTCTTTCGCCGCATATCGACATCACTATGAGCGAAACGGTTATAAGCACCATGAAATCGCGCATCGCCCCATCGTTCATTCTGCACATGTATAACGCACACACGGCAACGGTAATACCGCCAAGCAGCAGCGGATTCCATTTAAGGTATGACAATGTGGAATACAGGCAGTTCAGTGCAAGCAGAATAATGCTTGCGAGGGCAATTTGGTTGTTTAATGCGGAATTTTCGCAGGCAATCATCACTGTTTCTGCCGTCAGGAAGATGTGTGTCGATATGGTTGTTGCATACAAGCAAACCTTTAGTTGCATGCGCCCGAATATGTACAATACGAACAATACGCCCACCGCGAGTAAAAACAAAGTGTTGGCCCCTATAAACAATTGGTTTTCAATACCTGTGATGCCTGTTATGTTGAAAACAAACCCCATGACAAGTATCAGGTCGTAGAAAACAAGCGTCGTAAGGCGCTGCCGCCCTATGAAAGATACTTCACGCAAAAGAAATTTGTGTAATATGTTTTTATTTGCAGCCTTGCTCATTTTTCTTTATTATGTGATAATATTTTCCTTGTTGTTTATTAAGTATGTTTCAGTACATACAAAAGTATAAATTATATATTGATATACAAATTATTCAAGCGAAAATAATTCTATTCTTCATAACATACTTTATAATATGGAAACCATGGGGCAAAAAGGCATTACAGGAAAAAATCATAATATAACAGGCGAAAATCGTTGCATGACAAGCGTGGCAGGTTTTGACAATGATATTTTTGCATCGTATTTCAAAAGCACGAGTTGCAGAGTGGGAAGTTGCAAAATGGCGGATGCCGGTGGGTTGTTCGCAAGAAAACGTAAGAATGCAATCCCGATGGGACGTAAGCGCTTAGCCACATGTTGGTACGAAAGGGGCGATGGTGCGACTTTTGGGAGAAAATGGCATAAAAGCTAAAATCTTTACTTGAAAAACATTGATGGAGGCGATTTCCGGGGAGGCGACTGGTCTGTCTTCCCGGATATTTTTTTATGCGTGCATTTATAAAGAGCGTGGGACTGCATATTATTGCGAAAACGCTAATCTGTTAGAAAAATATATGCTACGAAATAAAATTTAACTATATTTGCCGAAATAAAATATATATTCATGATAACATCCTTCTATATATCATGTGCCTTGCTAATAATTGCACTCATTTATGCTTTGTTGAAATTTGCGGTCGTTGGGCGTGATTTGGATGATGTGCCGTTTCAAGTTCGCCGCAAGTCGTTCCTTGCGTTCTATATCATACTTGTGGTGAGCGAGGTTCTTTCCCTTTCCATAGTTCATCCGCAGGGAGTGGAAGTTTACTGCACCCTTCCTATATGTGCGCTTTATTTCGCGTTTTCTGTGTTTGTCATGATGTCCACGGCGCATTTTGGCAGGGATTACTATCGTAATGTGTTTATATGGTTCTTGGTTATGCAGCATGGCTTTATGCTCGTAGGCCTTAGCGTGCTTTGCAGACTTTTCGGACTTTACGAGCCGATGTTTTCGATAGATGGTATGTTTGCCGCACAAAATCGATTTATAGCTTACGGTAAGATTTATTTTATAGTCATAATGCTTGCCGTGTATTTTCTTATGCTCGCCGTTTTGGTGGAAACGTATGTGAGTAGTCGTATGCGTAGAAAGTTTGAACCGACCGAGCATTACGCTCGTCCGCAATTTGGAGCAGAAAGTCTGAATATATTGTTGTATGTTTTGGTGATTACTGCCTCGATGGCCAGTTTCTTTTTACCGAGCGTTATTCCTCATATAATATGCAATGTGTTGCTCATGGCAATGGCAGTTCGTTCTTGCGTAACGTTCAACCGATATGTAAGTGCTGTGGGGGGAGACATTCGCGCGAGAAAGCTTTATTACGAATTTAGCGAAAAGATAGATAAAATGCTTGAAATCGAAAAAGACAATCCCATATACAAAAGCAACGTATGCATTGATGATATTTCCGATGCCTTGCAGGTTGGACGTGATGAATTGAGCGAATATATATACCGCGAGTTGGGTTCGAATTTCGCGGCGTGGGTGTGCGAAAAGAAGCTTCTGCGCTGTGCTCACCTTATATCCACAACCGACCGTAAGATAAGCGAAATAGCCATAAGTACCGGGTATATGGATTTGCCTGCTATGAGCAAAGCGTTCAAGAAACGCTTCGGAGTAACGCCTTCGGAGTATCGCAAACGCAACACTCCATGAAATGCGTGGCAGGGGTGCTTATTGCTTAACAGCAGCTGTGTTTCTGTAAATTCATGGTGCGCTTGCAGTGAATTTATATTTCAAATGTTTGCAGGTTTTCGGCGCGATGTTTTCGTGCAAACAAAAAACAGCCCCGGCGATTCACTCGTGGGGGCTGAACATAATAAATAAGAGTTGAAAATGTGAAAATCAGTCTAACCTGTTTACTTATGTGTGCCATTTTTGTGTTGTGGCATCCGAGCGGTTAGAAAAACCATTGCAAAATTATTAATGAATGACATTGCGACCAAATTTTGTTATAATCAAAAATAGTCAATATTGTTTTTCTTTCTTATTTTTGTACATCAAATAAAGTCAACACATCACGAAATAATTAAGAAACACTGTGTTTTCGCCAAATAAACCTTTGGAAAAGAAGAATTCGGTATCTCGTTTCATATATAGGGAGCATACATTTTTAGGCAGGCAGCAATTGCTTTCACTTATATATTATACGTTGCATATAACGCTTGTTACTGTGGTGTTTCTGCCCAAAGCCATAGCCTCCTCGCGTGTATTCTTTGTTGTTGTGATGTTTTTGTTGCAGGCTGTGGCGATTTTTTCGTTTTTAGGTTATTTGAAGAGGTGGGTCAGGTTGTCGGTTTCCCTGCGCTTCATAATATATTCGGTACACTTGGTTATCTCGTTGCAGATGATTTATATATCTGCAGCCAACGTAGATTTGCTCACGGGGCTGCACAAAACATTCATGATGGCCAATATAACGTTAATGGTTCTCAATGTGGTTTTGTCGATCATAGCCTGCCAAAGGCACGACCCTTTGGTGCTAAGTTTGTTGTCGTTGGTGGTTTACGCCGCGTGCGCCTTTATTACGCACGATCGG
This sequence comes from Prevotellaceae bacterium UBA6398, assembly GCA_002437495.1. Classification (GTDB taxonomy): domain Bacteria; phylum Bacteroidota; class Bacteroidia; order Bacteroidales; family Bacteroidaceae; genus UBA6398. Next base: position 163,274 of record DJQA01000018.1, on the reverse strand, counting down.
TGGTTTGAAATCCTGGCGGCTGTGGTTACGATAACTTTTCTGTTGCTTGGGCTTTTAGGTAGCAGTCTTGTGTGGAGCACGAGAAAAATAGAGAACGAAAACATAGCCTTGAAGAAGGAGGACGAAGAACTTTTTGCGATATTCGGTCTTAGCAGGGAGCAGGTTAAGGCTTATGTCAAGCTGGCAGAGCAAGAAATGTCGGACGACAAGGTGGCTGCCGTGTTTGATATTCTTGGAAAGAATGCGCAAAAAAACGTTATGGTAAATATGAAGCGTTATTTCTATGCCAAAAGGTTCAGCGAAGAGGCTATAGGAAAAGCAGTGCCAAATCTGACTCCGTCTGAAAAGGAAGTTTGTCGGCTGGTGATGCAAGACAGGAAGCTTGGAGACATAAGTCGTATTTTGCATAAGAACGAGTCGAACATAACTACAATCCGCTCGAATGTGCGAAGGAAACTTGGCTTGAAACCCGGGGACGATCTGAAGAAAAGCTTGTGGCACATAATAGAGGTGGCCGGCTGTTCCCGCGACAAGTTCAAGGAATAGAGCATGTTTTATGCCGTCCGCTGGTGGGCTATGGGCCCTAAAATAACCAATGGACCGCTTTCCTTATTTTATTGCGTATTCCGGCTGATTGTTGCTCCTGATTAACCGTTTTTTATCCAAGGTTTGCAAGTGGTGAAAAAAGGTCTGATGTGGTTTTTTCTATGTCCGATGTAGTTTTTTCTACATAGGACATAGTTTATCGAAGGTCCCATGTGGTTTTGCGGATGTTTAGCGCACGTAAACTTATGACGTATGCGTACGAGTTGAACCGATTTGGTAAACGATGAAATATCGTTTTGACTTTTAATAAACTATTATTTCGAATTCTCGCTTATTTATGGTTTTTCCTTAACTCCGGCAAAACTAAAATCTGGTATGAAAAAACCGTGGCCGATGTAAGAAATCACGCATGTTTACCGTGAATCGGCAAAAAGTTTTCTTTTCAGCGTAGGGTTAGGTCTGCAACCACGGGCAGGTGGTCAGAACCCGGGCGCAGAGTCGTTAATTCTTCGTCAACCGTGTCATATTCGTTTACAATGAAGTTGGGTGTTAGGAATATGTAGTCCATCCTGCGTATTGGGTTGAGTGTTTTGTAGTTGTGGAAAGTTCCGTCTTTTCCTGTAATGTGCAGTGCAATGTCGTATGCGTCTTTCATCTTTGCTCTTATTGCAGCGGGGGCAGGCTTGTATTGCTGAGCGAAGAGGTCGGCTGTTATTATTGCCGGCTTGTTTTTTGCTATTTTCTTTATTTGCAGCAATAGTGTTTCTGCCTCTTTTGCCGTGCGAAGATATGTGTTGAACACATAGAAAGTCTTTTTGCTTTCGGTTTCCTTGAACTTTGCCCACGTGCATGAATGCGGCGTTATGTCGTAAAGTTTTTTTTGAGTGAGGTTTATATGCCCCCATGCTTTAATTTCCAGCCTTTGCGGGTTGTATATAATAGCGTTGGGAATGCTGTCTTGATTTGAAACCGTGTGATAACCGCATTGTTTGGCAAGTTGTGAGATTTGCCGTGAAAAGGCCCTTTGTGTTCCCACAATGTCAATGTTGCAGTCATTAATAATATGTGTTATTTGATTTATCCTGATGTCCCACCGTTTCAGCATTATTGGCGGCGGAGTTGTCTCAGGCAGTATGCTGTATGTGGCTATGCGTATCTGACTTTTTCCGAGAGCTTTCTTGCTTATAATATTTTTGTTGGAAACTATTTGGCGTGGCCATTCCGCTTCGACACTTTCCGCAACTTGTGCTTTCATCGAAACCGCCGATGCAATGATGCAAATTAGTGTGATGGCTTTTTTCATGTGTTTCTAAAATAGTTCCAGTGTGTAGAAATAAATAACCACGCATGGTATTGCGAGCAGTGAACTGTCGAAACGGTCGAGTGCGCCGCCATGTCCCGGCAAGAATTTTCCGCTGTCTTTAACACCGAGAGTTCGTTTAAGCTGGCTTTCCACCAAATCGCCCCATGTTCCGAACACCACAACAACGGCTGCCATCCCAACCCATTTAGAAAGAGACATGATTGGGAACACGTGTGCGAAAACGAGAGATGAAGCGAGTGTAAGCATTGCGCCGCCTGCGCTTCCTATCCACGATTTGTGCGGACTTACCGAGGGGAAGAGTTTTAGCGGTATGTATTTATGCAACATCGAGCCGAAGCAGTAAGCTCCCATGTCGTTCATCCACAAAAACACCATTACGGCGAGGGGGAGGGCGTAAACATACTTTACGCTTGCATAATATGGGTCAGTACGGAAAGCAATGACGTTGATTAGTGCCACCGGCAGAGCTATGTATAGCTGCGAGGCAAATGCCATGGCCCAATTCTCTAATGGATTGGGGCGTTTCATGTATAGCTCGCTTATAAGCAGGTAAACGGTGGTCAGTATGTATGGCACGAAAATCATTGCACCTGCGGTGGCTGTGGTGAATGCCATTACGGCAAGGAAAAGGTATACAGCAGCAACGGTGCATATCATGCGGTTAACCTGCAGACCTTTTCTTTTGTTAACCAAGGTGCAGAACTCCCACACGCACACGGCCGAGATTGCGGCATAAAGCGCTACGAATGACACTGCGCCGCAGTATATGGCGACAACGGTAACGATTACGAACAGCGTGCCCGATATGGTGCGTGTGGCGAGATTGCTCATGGCTTGACTTCTTTGTTGTTTTTGTCGGCTGATTTATCCGCTTGGGTATTGCCTTCGCTTTTTTCGGATTTTTTTGCCAGTTGCTCTTCCTCTTCCTGCAAAATCTCATCTGCGCGACTTGCCCACGGGCGTTTTCCGAAAATCTCCTCAACGTCTTTTGCGAAAATAACCTCGCGCTCTTCGAGCAGGGCGGCAAGTTTTGCGTGTCCCGCTTTATGTTCCTCAAGCAGTTGTTTGGCCCTTTCGTATTGGCGTGAAATCAAGGCTGATACTTCGCTGTCGATGGTTTCGGCTGTTTTGTCGGAGTATGGCTTTTCGAATTGGTATTCCTGGTTGTTGTAATAGCACAGGTTGTAGAGTTTGTCGCTCATGCCAAGATATGCCACCATTCCGTATGCGCGTTTTGTTACTGTTTCAAGGTCGTTCAGTGCTCCGGTGGATATGTGTCCTGTAAACAGTTCTTCGGCTGCGCGTCCTCCGAGTGTGGCGCACATTTCGTCTTCCATTTGCTCCTTGGTTGTGATGTTGCGTTCTTCGGGAAGATACCATGCTGCCCCGAGAGCTTGTCCGCGCGGCACTATTGTAACTTTTACAAGCGGGCTTGCATATTGCAGGAACCATGAAATGGTGGCGTGTCCCGCCTCGTGCAGGGCTATTGTGTGTTTCTCTTCCTGGGTCATAACCTTTGTCTTCTTTTCCAGTCCGCCAATTATTCTGTCCACTGCATCAAGGAAGTCCTGCATTCCCACGGCTTTTTTGTTGTTGCGTGCTGCGATAAGTGCTGCTTCGTTGCATACGTTTGCTATGTCGGCCCCCGAAAATCCCGGAGTCTGCCTTGCCATTAGGTCCACGTCAACGGTGTTGTCCATCTTCAACGGCTTCATGTGTACAAGGAATATGGCTTTTCTTTCGCTAAGGTCGGGCAGGTCAACGTGTATCTGCCTGTCAAAGCGTCCTGCCCTCAACAGGGCTTTGTCGAGAATGTCAACGCGGTTTGTGGCTGCCATTACGATAACACCCGAGTTTGGGCTGAAGCCGTCCATTTCTGTCAGCAGTTGGTTCAGGGTGTTTTCGCGTTCATCGTTTCCGCCCATTGCGGGGTTTTTGCCTCGTGCGCGGCCAACGGCGTCTATTTCGTCTATAAATATTATTGATGGGGCTTTTTCTTTTGCCTGCCTGAACAGGTCGCGCACGCGGCTTGCGCCCACGCCCACGAACATTTCAACAAAGTCGCTTCCCGAAATCGAGAAAAACGGCACATCCGCCTCACCGGCAACAGCTTTTGCCAAAAGGGTTTTTCCTGTACCCGGAGGACCCACAAGCAGTGCGCCTCTTGGGATTTTTCCGCCGAGGTCGGTGTACTTTTTGGGGTTTTTAAGGAAGTCGACAATTTCCTGCACTTCGCGTTTTGCGCCTTCCTGTCCTGCAACATCCTTGAACGTTATGTGCTTGCCCTGCTTTTTTTCGAATAGTTGCGCCTTGCTTTTGCCAACGTTGAACACGCCTCCGTTTCCGCCTCCGCCGCCCATTTTGCGCATGAAGAACATCCACAGGGCCACAAGCAGCAATATGGGCAGTATGTTTATAATAATGTTAAAAAACATATTGGAGTCTTGGATGTAGGAAATGTTGCCCTTGAAATGCTTAGCCTTAGTTTCGGCATCTACGAAATCCTCCACCTTGTCTACCGAGGGGTATTTTGTGGTTACGGTTGGGGCTTTGCCCGTTTCTTCGGAGCTTTTTCCAAACACATCGCGAATGTATTTGCCATCGACAAACATTTTAAGCGTGCCGTCGCTTTTGTTAACCTCCAGGCGTTTGGCATAGCCTTTCGCCACGTATTTTTTGAAGACGGTGTAGTCCACTTCGCGGTCCATGCTTACTCCGCTGCCCACTCCGGAGAACCATAGAAAGGCGAGTACGCCTAATATAAGAATGTAAACCCAATTCAGATTGAACTTGGGCATGTTTTGCTTGGGTCTTTGATTTTGCGGGATCATCTTGTATTCTCGTTAATCAATGTCGGGTATGTTTGTAAGCTTTGCATCGGCCCATAGATGTTCAAGGTCGTAGAAATCCCTTTCTTCGGGCTGGAATATGTGTACGAATATGTCGTTGTAGTCCATAACAATCCACACTCCGTTTTCAACTCCCGAAACGGCAAAAGGCTTGGTTGCGCAGTTTTCGCGCAGCTTGTCGCCCACCGACTTGGTTATGGCTGTTGTTTGGTTTGCCGAATTTCCCTGACATATAATAAAATACCGGCAGATGCTCGTGTCTATGCCTGTTAAGTCTGCCACGGTTATTTTGCTTCCTTTCTTGTCTTTAATGCCTTCGATTATGTTCTTGATTAATTCTTTTGTATTATCCATCTAATCTATATGTGTATTGTCTGCAAAGGTATGAGTTTTTACCCATATACCGTATTGAAAGCACTTAAATAATGTTTGAAAACGCGAACGGCGTAAAATATTTGCAAGAAAAAAACAACGAAATTTTGCGGTTAAAAAAAAAGTCCTTACTTTTGCATGTGAATTCGGGACGAGTTCGATAATTCGGATGGGATATGGTGTAATGGTAACACTGCAGATTCTGGTCCTGCCTTTCCTGGTTCGAGTCCGGGTATCCCAACAATAAATCGCCTGCTGGTTTGTCAGCGGGCGGTTTTGGTTTAAGACCGTGTGGTTTCAATCAACACAATATTAATATGACAATAAGGAAAGCCGAAAAGAAAGATGTGCCTTTGGTACTTTCGTTCATCAAAGGCATAGCCAAATACGAGAAGATGGAGAACGAGGTGCTTGCAACCGAAGAGCTCCTTGAAGAATGGCTGTTCGATAAAGGTGTGGCCGAGGTGATATTTGCAATGGAGAATGGCAAGGAAGTGGGTTTTGCTTTGTATTTCCATAACTTTTCAACCTTTGTTGGCAAGGCAGGACTTTATCTCGAAGACCTTTATGTGTATCCCGAGCATAGGGGAAAAGGCTATGGCAAGGCATTGTTTCTGGAGCTTGTAAAAACGGCGGTGGAGCGTGGTTGTGGCAGAATGGAATGGGTGTGCCTTAATTGGAATAAGCCGAGCATAGATTTTTATCATTCCATGGGGGCTGTGTCAATGGACGATTGGAAAACCTATCGCCTTACCGAAGACAAGCTGCACAAGCTCGTGCGGGAATAAGCGGAGATTGCAAAGAGGCGGGGCTTCGAAAAAGAGGTTCGCGGCACAGTAATGTGCACCTTTGCAAAACGCCCGAAAACTACATGGGACGTAGAAAAAAACATGTCCTATGTAGAAAAAACTACATCGGACATGGGAAAAACTACATCGGATTATTTTTTGCTTATCGCAAGCTCCAGTAAAACAAAAACTTGCAAAGAAGTGGAGTTGTTTGCGTAAATTGCGCCAAACCGATGCGTTGCCCGTTTGCGCTGTTAGACGGGAACGGGTAATCCCTTGTTGGCCGTTTTGAAGAGCCATGCAGTATGTTTGTTTGGGATTATCACTATATTTGCATTATCTAACGAAACAAAACAGAACATACATATGTATATACGGAATTTGCGAAGAATTGTTATTTTGACGTGCCTGATGGCTGCGGGTCTTGGAGCCTCGGCGCAAAAGGTTTACAACATTTACCCCGTGCCGCAGGAGCAGGTGAGGGTTGAAGGCTCGTGCCGGTTCACCCCCACCGTTACCGTTGTGACCGAGAAAGGCATAGACGACCCCACGAAAGCCAGAGCGGCAGAGGTGTTGCGTGAGCACGGGCTCAGGGCCGTGTTCGCCAAAAAAGCAGTCAGGGGCAACGCCGCCATATATCTTGGTGTCAACGGCTCGAAGGGCGTTGCTGACAAAATGGCGAAGAAACTCGCGCTTAAGCGCGATATTTTCGGCAACAAAAAATACGACCGCTACATACTTTCCCTTACAGCCAAAGGCGGATTGGCAAATCTTGTGGTGCTTGGCGAAAACACAAACGCGGTGTTCTTCGGCCTTGCAAGTTTGGAACAGATGCTCGATGGCGGCAATGAAAACCTGCCATGCGCAACCATATATGATTATGCCGACATAAAAGACCGTGGCGTTATCGAAGGGTACTACGGGATGCCTTATTCATTGGATGTTACCAAGGATTTGCTGCATTTCATGATGCGATATAAAATGAATTCCTATATGTATGGTGCGAAGAGCGATGCATACCATTCGCAATATTGGGACAAACCATACCCCACAGCCCTTACAGAGGAGCAAAAATCGATGGGATGCTTCACCGCCGGCGACATGGAGGAAATCTGCAAAGTGTCGGCTGCCACAAAAGTTAATTTCATTTGGGCAATACATCCGGGAAAGGCTTTCACCGGAAAAGACAACAGCGTTATAGAGCGCATAATGGGCAAATTTGAACTAATGCACGGTTTAGGCGTGCGCCAGTTTGCCGTGTTTGTTGACGATGTGGGCGTGCCTACCGATGCACCCACGCTTGCGCTAAATGCAAAACGTCTTACCGACTTGCAGAACGCCATGGACGGCAAATGGAACAGCAAGGGCGCAAATCCCGCCGATACGTTGAAGCCGCTGCATTTCGTGCCGCAGCTATACGCATATGGGTGGGAGAAACCCCAGGTAAGGACTGACTTCTACAAGGCTCTCTCAAACACTCCCCACAAAACGCAGGTTTACATAACGGGCGAGCAGGTTTGGACTGTTCCGAACAACCACGATCTCAATGTTGTGGAAACCGACTTCGGGAGAGGCGTGGCATGGTGGTGGAACTACCCATGCAACGATAATGCCGATGCGTGGACTTTTCCGGCCGACATGTATTCGAACTTTGTTGACATGCCCGAGATTGACAGCAAGTCAACTCTTCCCAAAAGCCTCGACAATTGTGCTTCGCTGCTCAGCAACCCCATGCAACAGGGCGAAATTGCCAAGATACCACTGTTCAGCGTGGCCGACTATGCGTGGAACAACAGCGGGTTCAACAGCGTTGAAAGCTGGAAGGCGGCACTGCCGGCAGTAATCGGGAGAATGGATTACGCCAAGGCTCTTAGTGAAATAATACCCTATTTGCGCATGAACGACCCCGATGAACTCGGGGCGATGATTGACGCATACAAGAACGGCGGTGATGCGGCACAGCTGAAGTCCGTACTTAAAAATATCGAAAGCAACTGTAAGACTCTCGGCGGGTTGATGTTTTCATCAATAAAGGCGCAATCGCTTTTTTACGATGACATACGCCCTTGGTTGCTCAAACTTAAGGCAACGGCAAATGTCGCTAACGAACTTATCGACATTGCTGCAATGCCGAGTGCGGACGCTGCAAAGAAATCTCGCTACGAGGCTGCCGCAGCAAAGGCTAAAGCTTTGAACGAAGCCCCCGAATACAGCGTAACCGCCCTCGAGGGAATGGGCAGCGGCATAGGCAAACAGGTGTATAACGTACAGTTTGCAAAGAAGCACCTCACACCGTTTGTAACATATCTGCTGGATAAGGCAAAGTGAATGTGAGCTTAACCAAAGCAAAACCGGGAGCAGCCATGCCTGCTCCCGGTTTTGCTTTAATTGCATCCGTATACCAGCTCAAAATGGCATTTTACTATACCCAAGTCGATATTTGAATATTCACCTTTGCCGGCGGTTAACACGGGCTTGCCGACGTTGTCGAGCGATATGTGGAAGTTCTGTCTGTTAAGACCAGTTGGCGCGAGCAGCGCGGCTTCAACGCCACGCCTGAATCGGTAGGACGGGTTTGGCACATCGCACACATCGGAATAACTCTTCGACCTGTGAGGCTTGCCCTGCGACTCGCCATAGCCCAAGGCAATCACCGCCGCAAGGCAATAATCCTGTGGAATGTGCTTTCTTGCCGCCTTTTTGTTGAATGTCATGCCAACCCAGCATGTGTTCAGTCCCAAATTTTGCGCAAGCAGCACAAGCCGCTCGCCGTAAAAACCGCAAAGCTCCTCGCCGTTTTCGGCCGTGGATGGATATGAGGCAACAATACAATTGAATACGTTGCGGAACTTGCCGTAGCGTGCCAGGAAACTATCGAAAACAGATGGGTCGTTTTGCACAAGTTTAAGGCATATTCCGCTCCGGGCGTTGCATCTTTTGATTTCTTCCTCCAGTATGGCGAGTTTGTCGGCTTCAATCGGTTTGCTTGTGTAGCTCCTTACTGAATGGCGAATTGGAATTGCATCTGCGAGCGTCATGATTAGAAAAATTTTGAGACAAAAATATTGAAAGTTTTGCATACGCGGAAACAGGATGGCAGGAAATGAAAATGGCGGGCGGTGAAAATTATGTGGTACGTAAATTTTGCCAAGTGCTGTTTATACTATCTTGCAAAAGTTTGCACATTTACCGTGATAGTGTGTTATTTTGTCAGTTAATGTGGCTGAAAGTGGTTAAATCATTAGCTTTTGCTTGTTTTTTCGCTCTCAAATGCCTACTTTTGCTAATGACATAGAAATAGCAAATACACTCCGAATAGTATAAGGTGATGACAGAAAAGATGAAAATAAAACTACGGAGCGCATTCTCCACCGAAGGACGGAAAATGGCAGGCTCGCGGGCCCTGTGGGTGGCCACGGGAATGAAGCGCGAGCAGTTCGGTAAGCCGATAATAGCAATAGCCAATTCGTTCACGCAGTTTGTTCCGGGGCATACGCACCTTCATGACGCAGGTCAACTGGTAAAGAAAGAAATAGAAAAATTCGGTTGCTATGCGGCCGAATTCAACACCATAGCCATTGACGACGGTATTGCCATGGGGCATGACGGGATGCTTTATTCGCTCCCCTCGCGCGACTTGATAGCCGACTCAGTGGAGTATATGGTTAACGCCCACAAGGCAGATGCGCTTGTTTGCATAAGCAATTGCGACAAAATAACCCCGGGAATGCTCATGGCGGCAATGAGACTTAATATCCCCACCGTTTTTGTGTCGGGAGGGCCAATGGAGGCCGGAAGATGGAATAACCGGAACATAGACCTTATAACTGCCATGATTAAAGGAGCAGACAAAAGCGTTTCGCAGGAGGAGCTTAACCAAATAGAGGAACACGCGTGTCCCGGATGCGGTTGCTGCTCCGGTATGTTTACGGCAAACTCCATGAATTCGCTCACCGAGGCTATAGGTCTCGGGTTGCCGGGAAACGGAACCATACTTGCATCGCATGTTAACCGTTTGCAATTGTTCAAAGACGCAGCCAAACTGATAGTTGAGAACGCATATAAATATTATGGCGACGGCGATGAAAGCGTGTTGCCGCGCAACATTGCCACAAGGGAGGCTTTTTTGAACGCAATGTCTCTTGACATAGCCATGGGCGGCTCAACAAACACAATATTGCACCTGCTTGCCGTGGCAAACGAAGGCGGCGTTGATTTCAAGATGAAAGACATTGACGCTTTAAGCCGCAAAGTGCCTTGCCTTTGCAAGCTTGCCCCCAATACGCAGAAATACTCTGTGGAAAACTGCAACCGTGCGGGCGGCATTCTTGGCATTCTCGGCGAGTTGGCTAAGGGGGGCTTGCTCGATACATCTGTAAGGCGCGTTGACGGAATGACGCTTGGAGAGGCAATAACAAAATACGACATAACAAAAGAAAACATAGACTCCGAGGCTTCCCGAATATACCACAGTGCTCCCGGCAGAAAATTCACCACAACAATGGGCTCGCAGAATGCGCAATGGGATACGCTCGACACCGACCGTGCCGAGGGTTGCATTCGCGACCTTGCCCACGCTTATTCAAAAGACGGTGGGTTGGCTGTGCTTTTCGGCAACATTGCCAAAGATGGCTGTGTTGTCAAAACCGCCGGCGTGGACGAGTCAATATGGCATTTCCGGGGCCCTGCAAAAGTTTTCGACTCGCAGGAAGATGCATGCCAAGGCATTCTCGGCGGAAAGGTCAAGAGCGGCGATGTGGTTGTGATAACACACGAAGGTCCCAAGGGAGGTCCCGGTATGCAGGAAATGCTTTACCCCACATCCTATATAAAGAGTATACATCTTGGCAAGGAGTGCGCCCTTATAACCGATGGACGTTTCAGCGGCGGGACTTCGGGCCTCAGCATAGGACATATATCGCCCGAGGCAGCTTCGGGCGGGGCCATAGGTAAAATTGTTGATGGGGACATCATTGAAATAAACATCCCCGAGCGCACAATAAATGTGCATCTTTCGGACGAAGAACTTGAGGCTCGTCCGCAAGTGCCTCTGAAGCGGAACCGCACCGTGTCGAAGGCTTTGCGTGCCTATGCGGCAATGGTAAGCTCTGCCGATAAAGGTGGTGTGAGAATCCTAAAAGACGAATGAAATGGGAAATGAATTGATTTCCGGCGCAGAAATACTCATACGCTCTCTTATAGACGAAGGCGTAACAACCGTGTTTGGATATCCGGGCGGAGCCATTATGCCTGTGTACGACAAACTATACGATTACCAGGGCAAGCAAATTAACCATATACTTGTGCGCCATGAACAGGCGGCGGCACACGCGGCTGAAGGTTATGCGCGTGTTAGCGGCAAAGTAGGAGTGGCGATAGCCACAAGCGGCCCGGGAGCCACAAATACTATTACAGGCATAGCCGATGCTATGATGGACAGCACGCCTATGGTTGTAATTACAGGGCAGGTAGGTGTTAACGCACTCGGAACGGATGCTTTTCAAGAATGCGATGTTGTGGACATAGCGCAGCCCATATCAAAATGGGCGTATCAGATAAGAAGCGCAGAGAATGTGGCATGGGCCGTGAGCCGAGCTTTTTATATAGCGCGCAGCGGGCGTCCTGGTCCTGTGGTTCTCGATTTCACAAGAAATGCGCAAGTAGAGATGGCGGAATACGAAAAGCGAAATATCGACTTCATACGCAGTTATCAACCGGTACCCGAACATACTCCGGAGTCGATTGCAGAGGCGGCGCAGCTTATAAACGAAAGTTGCAAGCCACTTGTGCTTGTGGGGCAGGGGGTGCAATTGGGAAATGCACAGAAGGAATTGCGCGAGTTTATAGAACGCATAGATGCTCCCGCCGGCTGCACGTTGTTAGGACTTTCTGCACTTCCAAGCAGCCATCCGCTGAATATGGGAATGCTTGGCATGCATGGAAGCTATGCCGTGAACGTCAAAACACAAGAGTGCGACTTGCTTATTGCCGTGGGAATGCGCTTTGACGACAGGATAACTGGCAAACTGAGCACATATGCGGGTCGCGCCAAGAAAATACATTTTGACATAGACTCATCGGAGATTAACAAGAATGTGGCGGTTGATGTGCCTGTGCTTGGTAACTGCAAAGAAACTCTTGCCGAGGTAACCGGACTTCTTAGGCAGGGCAACCACAAGGCTTGGCGTGAAAGTTTCGAACAGTTCAAAAATATAGAGCACGAGAAAGTGATAGACCCCGAAATCCATCCCACAACAGGTCCGCTTCGTATGGGCGAGGTTATTAACGCTGTTACCGTGGCCACAAAAAACAAGGCGATACTTGTAACCGATGTGGGGCAGAATCAAATGATGTCGGCACGCTATTTCAAGTTCTCAAAAAATAACAGTATTGTAACTTCGGGCGGCATGGGCACTATGGGCTTCGGCCTTCCTGCCGCAATAGGCGCAACGTTTGCTGCACCGGACAGGACAGTTTGTTTCTTTACGGGCGATGGCGGGCTGCAGATGACAATAGAGGAGTTCGGCACAATAATGGAGCAACACTCACCGGTGAAGATTATACTGCTAAATAATAATTTCCTTGGCAATGTGCGGCAGTGGCAGCAGCTGTTTTTTGAGTCGCGCTATTCGTTCACGCGGATGAAAAACCCCGATTACGAAAAGATAGCGTCGGCATACAGCATACCGAGCCGCACTGTTATCGACCGCAAAGACCTTGCGGCAGCGGTAAGGGAAATGGTGGAGACCGAAGGTCCGTTCCTTTTACAGGCGGCGGTGGCTGAGGAGGAAAATGTTCTGCCTATGTGCTGCCCCGGACATGATGTGGACGATATGCTGCTCGAATTGAGTTAAACGCACAAAGCTTACGACAATGCAACCAGACGAAACATTATATACACTCATAATATTCTCCGAGAACCTTCCGGGCGTTCTTAATCATATAACAACGGTGTTCACGCGCAGACAGGTTAACATAGAGAGTCTCAACGTGTCGGCTTCGAGCATAGAGGGCCTTCACAGATATACTATCACCTGCTATTCAACCGAGCTGATAATAGACAAGATAGCGAAGCAGATTGAGAAAATAATAGACGTAGTGTCGGCAAACTACTTTACTGAAGACGAGATATTCACTCTTGAAACCGCGCTGTTCAAGCTATCTACTCCGGCAGTGCTTGAAAACCGCCAAATATCAAGAGAAATCCGCAAGTATGGAGCAAAGATCGTGGAAGTAAATTCCACTTATTCCATAGTTTCTATGGAGGGGCAGACTGAGGAGATAAACAGCCTTTACAAACACCTGAAGGTGCTTGGCTGCATATTGCAGTTTGTGCATTCGGGCTCCATAGCCGTAACAAAAAGCCGGCGCGAGTTTGTTACAGAGTATCTGTTGCACCGCAACCGCACACGGCAGGAAACTACTGTAAGATAAAATGGGAACAATGGAAAAGTCGGGCAGGTACGAGTTCGCTGTTGAGCCTTTCACCGAGGATTTCACGGGAGTTCTCGCATGGCAGGAATTGGGAAAGAGAATTCTTGCCACAGCGGGGACACATGCCGACAGCCGCGGGTTCGGAATGAGGCAGCTCATGCCGCAAAAGCGGGCGTGGGTGCTGTCGCGCATGATAATCAGCATGGACGAAATGCCAGGGGTGAACGAGCATTATGCAATCGAGACGTGGATACGCAATGTTTACCGCACGTTTACAGACAGATGTTTTGCTATTTTGCGCCCCGACAACACGGCTTGCGGCTATGCATACACCACGTGGGCTTTGATAAATACTCAAACTCGTATGCCCATTAACCTTGAAACGCTGCCTGGCGGCGGTATAACAGGGTGGGTTGATGCGGAAAAACCATGCAAGGTCGAGGATTTTTCGCGAATAAGAGTTACTGCCGAAAAACCGCAGCGTATAATAACGGCCTATTACAGCGACATTGACATTAATGGGCATTTCAACAGCATAAGATACATAGAGCACATACTCGATTTGTTTCCTCAAGAGGTGTATTCCACGCGGCGTGTTTCCTGCATGGAGATTGCCTATCACGGCGAGGCTCACTTTGGCGACCGGTTGGCATTGTACAAAGAGTGCGTTTCGGAAAACATTTACAATGTCGAAGTGCGCCTGCAGCCCGAAAGCGAGGAGAGGAAAGAGAAAAAAGTGTGCTCCTGCCGCGTAACTTTTAAGTAGAAAAAACATGTATAACGCAGTCTCCCGCCCAAGGGCATGGCGAGACGTAAAAAACAAAAACAAAATGGCAAAGATTAACTTTGGCGGCGTTGTAGAGGATGTTGCAACGCGTGAGGAATTTCCTTTGAGCAAGGCTCGTGAGGTTCTGAAAGACGAAACAATTGCAGTTCTTGGTTATGGCATTCAAGGTCCGGGCCAGGCTTTGAACCTTCGCGACAACGGTTTCAATGTAATCGTTGGCCAACGCAAGAGCAAAACTTATGATAAGTGCGTGGCCGATGGATGGGTGCCCGGCAAAACGCTTTTCTCAATCGAGGAGGCGGCCGAAAAAGGTACAATCATCTGCATGCTTTTGAGCGATGCCGCACAGATAGAGTTGTGGCCCAAAATAAAGCAATATGTAACCAAGGGCAAAGCTCTTTATTTCTCCCACGGTTTTGCCATCACCTACAAAGACCGCACAAACGTTGTGCCTCCAACCGATGTTGACGTAATCATGGTTGCCCCCAAGGGGTCTGGGACATCCCTCCGTTCGCTGTTCCTCGAAGGACGCGGCATCAACAGCTCGTACGCCATATTCCAGGACGCAACCGGCAGGGCTGAGGAGCGCACCATGGCAATGGGCATAGGTATTGGCTCGGGATATATGTTCAAGACAACGTTCACCCGCGAAACCTACAGCGACCTTACCGGCGAGCGCGGCGCGCTTATGGGCGCAATACAGGGAATGTTCCTTGCGCAGTATGAAACCCTTCGCAGCCACGGGCACACCCCATCAGAGGCATTCAACGAAACAGTAGAGGAATTCACCCAAAGTCTGCTTCCGATGGTGGGCAAGAACGGCATGGACTGGATGTACGCAAACTGCTCCACCACTGCACAGCGCGGTGCGCTTGACTGGATGGGCCCGTTCCACGATGCCATCAAGCCTGTTATGGAGAAACTTTACGAAAGTGTGGCTTCCGGCAACGAGGCTCAGATTTCAATCGATAGCAACTCTAAGCCCGACTATCGCGAAAAGCTCAACAAAGAACTCGACGCAATGCACAACAGCGAAATGTGGCGCACCGGCGAGACCGTGCGCAAGCTACGCCCCGAAAACAACTAATTCCCGGCAGGGAATAAAACTAAATCCTGCGGCCCTTCCGGGCTGCGGGATTTTTTTTGCGATATAGCAGTTGCGGTTTGCCTATGCGGTTCATACGGTGGAGTGCAGGGCGTATGCCAT
The DNA here is from genome assembly GCA_002437495.1 of Prevotellaceae bacterium UBA6398. Lineage (GTDB taxonomy): Bacteria > Bacteroidota > Bacteroidia > Bacteroidales > Bacteroidaceae > UBA6398. Next base: position 147,967 of record DJQA01000018.1, on the reverse strand, counting down.
ACGCCCCTACAATTGGCGCATTTCCAGTTTCTTTGGCGTGCAACGCGTTTCCGCATA
>DJQA01000018.1:107893-147869 GCA_002437495.1 Prevotellaceae bacterium UBA6398 | reverse complement strand
TAGGGGCGTATGGCATACGCCCAGAATTGCGCCGATTTGCCATATAAAAACGAAAACGGTTTGCCTATGCGGTTCATACGGTGGAGTGCAGGGCGTATGACACACCCTCCTATATATATTGCCGCCCATTAACCAATAATTTGCACCGTTCGGCAAATGGCACAAAACGCAAGTCAGTTGCCCTTTGCCGAACACCCGGAAAAATACATCGGATGTAGGAAAAACTATGTCCTATGTGGAAAAAATTATGTCTGATATAATTCTAACTACGTCAGACCTTTTTTCGCCTGTTTGCAACATGCTGGAAAATAAGTCGTTACGGCGGACGATTTTACGTGGGACATTTTTCTGAAATTCAACGCATTAAAGGTACACACCCATTGTCAATGACATATCTTTCGCTTTTTACCATTCAGAAGCATTATGTATATGCCCTTGTGCGATGAATTTAATTCATATACCATGCGGCCATCCAAAGTATAGTATGTAGGCTCGTCATTTGGGGATAACAGGACACTGCCGATACCTGTAGGCGTGATTTCATACTCCTTGTTGTCAATATATGCAACGCCTTTCTTTACAATCACCCGGTAGTACAATTCCTTAGTCGGCGCTTCGGGTATTTCTGCGTTGCTTTGCACAACAAACGATGAAGTTTGCTGATTGGTCTTTCTGGCGGAAATGTACAAACGGTATTGTCCGTCTGGGATTTCCTTGTCCATACTTTCCGTTATCTTCACCGGGGTGTAGAGACAGTCCATGTAAGCCAATTCGGGGATATAAGAACTTTCTCCGAAAGAGAACAGAGGAGAGCCGCTTTCGTCTGTGATTGTAAAAAACATTGTTCCCTCAAAATACACAGTCTGTAAATTCATCGCCTCATATACGTTGGCAACAATCACATTCCGTTCACCGCCCTCCGACAATTCCACTTCGGAGCATCCCATTTGCGTCCATTCTTCCGTGGCAGCCACATCCTCCTTGTTTTTTGTTATCTTGACAAAAGGCGCAGAATTTGAATACACCTCGTTCCAGCCCTCTGTGTCTGGAAGCTTATAGACAAGGCATGACTGGTATTTTCCAGTTGGAATTGAATCTGGAACAGAACACGCTATGTTTAAGTTACCGGTGCCTCTTTTTATATTATGCTATAATCACCTTGTTCCTCATTTTCAAGAAGTGGATTTAGCTTCTTTTCAATAGACTCAAACGAGTCTTGTTTTGTCAGATTTATTTTTGGCCGTCCCCACCATCCCTGAATTAAACGCGAGTATTGATTTTGTAAAGTACGGCGAGGTGCTTTAGACAAACTACTATTATAGAAATTATTTACAATATTAAAATGCTCGTTTGTTATTGCAAAGAAATACCTCCAAGTATCTGATAATTCGCTGTTACTAAAGCCAGGTCGTTCTATTACCTCAACAGTGTCATATTTGTGGGCTTCTTTATACGTTGAGAATGCGGATTTTAGAATTTCACTTGCTTCTTCATCAGAAGATGGAGCACTGTAACCAAAAATAGTCACTTTACCTGCCCTTGAGATATAATCTTTTGCACCGCCCCATTGGTCACGAATAAAGATATTACTGCTGTAATCCTTTTGTTTGACAGGATATAATAAGGGAACTCTTTTATATAGTTTTCCACATCTATTACAATGATTCTGTATCGGACCAAAGGTATAACAGTCTTCACAAACTCCAGCACCAACATTACCATGAAGGAAAACCAATTCAGGCTTATTTTCGGTAATATATGAAACTCTATTATATGCCTGAATCAACATACTATCCCAATTGAAAGATATTATACAGTCTTTCTTTGTCAGTGCAAGAATCAATTGATCATATATAGTCAACGTGTTAGGAAGATACACATTGGAGAAATAATTGTAAAGAGCTGTTTCCATATTTTTTCTCAGCTCCTTACATTCATCACCTCTATCAAATAGTTCACTATAAATATCATCAAGGTTTTTGCTTTTCGTTTGCAGTGTGATTCCGCTAAGCATTTTATCTAGTCCTACCTGTTCAACGGCTTCGTTCATGGTAGGGCAAGATTTTCCCATGACGGCTCTTGAAGCTCCTGCGCCTACTATCACTACATGAGGTCTGCGACAATATAATTTTTCTATGTTTTGTTCCATAAATTAACTGATTAATCTGATCTTTCCTGTGAGGAGTTGCTGCATCATACCTTGCTTGATTGCCTCGTATTTCGCTTTCTTGGCTTCGAGGGCGATGATTTCATTGTCCATCTTGGTTAGGATGGTGGCAATGGCTTGCTGTTCGGCTATACTTTTAGGTATATAGATGGAATGGTTCTTCAAGTCTTCCATATTTACTGCCAGTAATCCACCTGCATTGATATTGTCTCTACACCACTTACCGAGGATGAAACAATAATGGTAGAAGAATATGATGTCAATCATGTCACGGCGATTCACTTTTCTGTTAAGAAAAGTGAATCGCTGATTCGCAAGCGAATCAGCAATTAGCAATGCGTGCTCGCCAATAGTCGCTGTAGTAGAGAGTATTATGCTATATTTAGGATATGGACCATTGCCTTTCACCGCTTCAGGAGTAACATGCTGAATGGAGTCTTTTAGAATTCGCCCGTTGGTACGTATGTCTTCCATTCTAAACCATGGGATTGTGCCATTTGTCCAATATGCAGGATTACTTTTTGATGGCGTGTATCCATTGCCTAAATCAAATAATTCTTCTATTGTATGTTCAACCCACGGCTCATCAAACCCTTTGAGACGGATTTTGCCAGAAAGGAGTTGCTGCATTGTACCTTGCTTTATGTTTTTCTTCTTTTCAATCAGTTTGCTGAGAGAAAAAATCAAGTTGTCAATACTCGTGAGAGCAGAGGCTATGCGCCGTTGCTCGGATAGAGGTGGTATGGGAGATGTGAAATTTTCTATTACTTTTCTATCTAGTCTTGGCACACTTGCAGTTCTTACAAATCTTTGTATTTCCCATTGTCTATGCGCCAATTCATAATATAAGAATACTTTATCCAACTTGTTGCTTTGTCCGAAATAAGCGCAATCATCTGCAGCCCAATACCTCTCCTTACATAAACCAATTAGTCCTGCAGAACCTCCAACTATAACAAATGGTGTGTTGGCATCCACATTATATTTGTCAAAATGGCCCATTGGATAATTGGTGTTTTGATAAACAGGGTATTTCCCTTCATCTGATAATTGTTCACGTGTAACTCGAACACCTCGTTTCACATCACATACTTTCCCAATAGTAGTAGCTTCCCAATCCTCAGGAATCTTTCCTATCTCCGTATCTTTGAATTTTATTTCTTTCATACTGCCCAGCCCAGTCTTTACTTTTTTGTTTCTTCAAGTACTACCCACACGCCAGATTTATCGCTTCCTTCATGCCTTATAACGTGTGCCTTTTGCATCACCGACAAATCCCTCTCTATCGTTCTTAAAGCCACCGACAAAGTTACCGACATTTGCTTGGCGGTTATTGATGGATTTGACTTGATTATAGAGATAATAACCCTCTGACGATCAGTAAGATTTGTTTCCGATAAGTTTCCGACATTTACACCGACATTTACACCGACATTTACACCGACATTGTTATTGCCACGTTCAGCAATAACATCCTCTATAGTCTTTCGTTGGATGGTAGCCAATACACCGCCACAATTTTCTTCCATTATGGGTAAAGGCAGGTTAACACGTTCAAATTCCTCTTTTATTTTCTTGAAACCACGTCCCCATGTCTCCACGAAGCCTGCTTTATAGAACACGTTGGCAATGTTGTGGTTTCGAGGAAAAGAAGAATGCTTCTTCATCAAGTCGGCAGGAGTCAATTCCTTAGGAAGTAGACCATAATTCCACAATTCGATGCTGCGGTCATACACTCGCATCTGGATAGCCGGACCTGTGTAGTCTTTGTGGGCCAAGGAGTTGTATATCAACTCACGCAAAGCTGTCTCTGGTATTTCCAGTTGTTCCACACGCTGCAATCCCTCGTAATGGATAGGAGATAGCAGATATTTTGTACGAAGCGTATCAACCACGCGGCTTGCCATCTGAATGATATTGCCCTCCAACATATCTTGTACTATCAAGTCGCTTTCATCAGTATGGAAACGTCCAATTTTGAAGATGGCGGAGGGAAAGAACTGCCCCACGTGTTTGCCAAAAAGCAAAATAGCGGCATTTTTCAGTTCTCCGTCTTTGGTGAACAATCCCAAGTTGCGCAACACATCCTCTGTGCTTGCATCAGCCTCGTCCTCATCCATGCGTCCAGCTTTTATGCTGCAATGTAAAAAGTAATCGATGGCTTTTCGGTCAATGTCGTCAATAGTTGCGCCATACACCGGAATGTCATCCCATGAGTGTCCCATTTTCCGCATAATGAATTGTTGTAAAGCCAATCCTTTCAATTCCTGTTTGGTAGAACCGCTGCGATAATGGTATGTTCCCTTGTAAGCTATTGGCACATTACTTGGCATCACCACAATCTCAATGTATTCTTTTTCTCCTTCTGTGAGCAAGTTTACATCCTCTACGATGCCAAGATAATTGACAATCTTGTTGGGAATGTCTTCCATCAGTTTCTTGGCATCAGGGAGACCTATCACTTGCTTTTCATCGTTCACACCAATAAAAATGCGACCACCCTGTGCATTGGCGAAACCGCATATCCATTTCAGGTATTCATCTCGCCAAGATTCTTTGTATTCTATGTTTTGACTTTCACTAAGCATGTTGTTTCTTCCTTAAAGTGTAAAACCCATTTCGGTAAGGTAGCCGTTTACCTCACTTTCGTACTCGCTTACCTCTTTTGTCAATTCTGACAACGTGTTCTCGTACCGTTCTACAAGTGAAACAACTTCTGTACCAATACGATGAGTGACATACTGCATCAATGCCATACAACCACCAATGACAGTGTCGAGCCACTTGCGTTCAACAACAAGTGTTCTAATTTCATCTTCAGAGAGAGAGGCATATTTCTCTACCACCTTATTCGTCAGTGTTGTCGTCAGCTCCTTGATTTGAGCTTTCAGAGAAGTCAACTCATCATTTTTATCAAGAAACTCTTTAAACACTGCAAGTGTGTCAGAAAGAAGAGGACGATAATTCTCAATTTCGCCAATTCGTCTCTTGATGTCTGTTTTGTTGAATTTTTCCCAACCAGCAAAAACGTCTTGATGCTCTGCAATAAAGGAGTTTTTTGCAAGTTTTGCATTCTTGTTGTTGCTTGGCATTTCTACCAAAGCTAACAAAATTTCCTTTTCTCCTTTTATCGGTTTCTTGCAAGTTGCAGATTTATATGCTGTTCTAATTTCATTAACTTTGTCATAGCCATTGAAATCATCCTCATGCTCTTCTGTCATTTCTTGCATCAATGATTCTGTTTCTTCCTGTTTTGCCTTTAGGGTATCAATATGATGCTTCTCGTTTGAAAAATATTCATCAAGTACGATATTTACAGGAAGAAGGTCGCATACTATCTCGTCATACATGCAAGGTATCTCTTTAATTTGAGGTTTCTTGCTAGTATCGTTATCGATGCCATTATCTTTCTTGTTTTTCTTTTCCTTGACTTCCTTAATTTTGATGGCTTTCACTTCTGGATAAGTCCAACCATCGTTGGAAATCATATAGCAGTCATCCTGCATGGTATCTGCCCAGTAGTTTAGCAGGACATCATAGGTATCATAAGCATCTACGAGTCCACTATGCTCCATAGTCTTGGCTAACAGGCTTTCAGACCAGTCGGCAATCAATTCTTTTGGATGGACACCCTGATTTATAGCCTTCATCTTAGGTTCTACATCTTCTTTCCATCCATTTAATACTTTGGCAAAAGCCTCTCCTTGTGCCTTGTAAGAAGCATCATTGTCTATTACCTCATTGATTTCGTCTTTTTTAGGCTTTAAAGAATAATACCCATTGTTGGCATCACAGAAAAGTTTATCCTTCAAAGTTGGGCAAGCCTTCCAAAAGATTTCCATGTTTTCAATATCGGTAGCTGGAAGTCCACCATGCAGATGAGCTTCTATGTCGTGCTGAATCTCAGTGTCTATAGGTTGGATGTAACGAGAAATATTCAAATTGTAGTCATTCTTCTCAATCTCACTCCATTCTATCAATCGGCAATAATGTGGTATAGCTTGCTGGGCATCCCATGCATCTACGATGCGTTTGATGTCCTGTTCACGCAGACGGTTCTTTGCACCATCTTTCGTATATCCGTCTTTGGCATCAATGACAAAGATACCCTTACGGTTATCCTTGTTTTTTTTGTCGATGATAATGATGGATGCAGGAATACCTGTACCAAAGAAAATATTTGGAGGTAAACCGATTATACCCTTGATGTAATGCTTTTCAATAATCTCCTTGCGGATGTCATACTCTGCATTTCCACGAAACAGTACGCCGTGAGGCAAGATGCAAGCTCCACGCCCAACATCAGCTTTCATGGAACAGATGAGGTGCAGTAAAAAAGCATAGTCTCCACATTTTGCTGGTGGTAACAGGTTGGCTGTCCAGCGATTATATTGGTCAGGAAGCATATCAGAGGCAAGCCAATTCTTCTGTGAAAAAGGAGGGTTTGCCACACAAACATCAAAGGTGCTCAACATACCATGTTGAGTGAACTGAGGATTCCCCAAAGTATCTCCCACCTTTATCTCTGCATTGCTTACTCCATGGAGAAGCATATTGAGCTTTGCCAATGCAGCCGTGCTACTATCCTTTTCCTGTCCACAGATAGACACTCGAGGGTTGCTTGCTTCTGCCAAAGCACGAAGCAAGAGAGAGCCAGAACCGCATGTAGGGTCGTAAATGGTTTGCTCGGCACGGTCAAGTTCGTTGATGCGTAGCACCTTCGCTATGACACGACTCACCTCGGCAGGGGTATAGAACTGCCCTTTGCTCTTACCGCTCTCTGCAGCAAAGTTTTTCATTAAGTATTCGTAAGCATCGCCCAGCAAATCATCGTCAGCTGCACGGTTACGTGAAAAATCAAGTGCATCGTTCTCAAAAACAGCAATCAATCGTGACAAGGTATCGACCATAGTCTTTCCACTGCCCAATTTATTGGGATCATTGAAGTTTGGAAGAGCGAGGTCGCCTATTTGTCTGGCGTTCATTTCCTTGATAGCCTCCAACTTTTGGTTGATAAGTTCTCCTATTTTGGCATTCTGTTTGAGTGCGACAAAATCTTTGAAGTAGCAACCTTCTGGAACTTTCAGGCGGAAGCCTGGTTGTCCTGCTTTGTCAGACAAATATTTGATGAAGAGAACGATCAGTACGTAGTCTTTGTATTGACTGGCATCCATAGAACCACGCAAAGCATTGCATGACTCCCAAAGTGCACTGTATAATTGTGATTTTTTTATAGCCATATTATGTTGTTGTATATTATTTATGAGTTCTGTGAGGCAAGGCGATAGATTTCGTAAATGTCTTGCTCAGTCATTGTAGGGAACAAAGCCTGCAAGTCATCACGCAAGTCCCAACTTGCATTGCTGTCTGGATCTTGCCAATTACGTCCAGCATTCTTGTATATGAATTCATCTATTGTCTTGATGATGCGGATAGTCTCATCCTTGTCTTCAGGAGCATGCCATGTGGCACGATTGTTCCATAAGGCTTTACTGCGCTTGTTAGCCAAGTCGGATGGTGCGTCATTGCCATGTTTGATGGCTTTTATATGTTCTATGAGAGCTTCTATCTTTTCTTTTGCCGTAGCATTGCGAGCCTTAAGTTCTTCAAGGAGTGCCTGCAATTTGTCACTGAAAAGTTTATATTCCTCCGCGTCACCACTGTTCCAGTCTGTGTTTACTCGTCGAGCCTTACCTTCTATAGCTTCTGCTGCTCCATTGGCATTACCACCTGCTTCATGGATAGCTTTTTCTACCATTTCTTCGGTATCAGTAGAGTCTTCGATGAGGTCGAGAAATGAGAAATCTGCCGTTGATGGAATGAATGTTTCTGCATCCTCCGCCCTAATATGTTGGTCAAGGAGTTGACGCATATCTGGGTCAAGCGTCTTTGGGTCAAAGTCATCACCTGATTTTTGCTTGACTTTTCGCTGAACAGTTCCCGCTTCTCGTGAAAGTGAGGCGAAATGGTTTATTTGTTCTACCGTGAAATCTGTTTTTGAGAAATAGTCAGACATATTATTGTATGCCGTGACCATACTTCCTGTAATGCTATACATGATGTTGCGGCGAGCCTGTGCAGGTTCTTCGTTATCATATTTCTTGATATAATATTCAGCTAAATCTTCCATATTATTCAAGTTCTTGCTTTCCCAAATGGCTTTCAATCCTTCATATGCTTCAGTAGCAGCAAGAAGCTTCTCCTTACATTTATTCACGGCATTACCGAGAAGCCCTTCAACATCCACATCGTCAAGTCCTTCAAAACCACATCCATCATTGAACATAGTGACAACATCTTCAATGCTATTAAAGAGATTTTTGAAATCTACGATGCGTCCAAATTCTTTGTGGGTTTTGACAATGACATTGCCGTTCTCGTCTTTAATATCCTCACCAAGCCGATTGACACGACATACTGCTTGGAATAATGTATGGTCTTTAATCTCATTATCAATATAGAGAATGGTGGCACAAGGGGCATCAAATCCAGTAAGCAACTTATTGACAACAATTAGAAGTTTCATCTGGGCCGGACGCTTCACAAAAAGCTCCTTTGCCCATTTTTCATACTCGTCAGCATTCTTTACACCTGCTTCTGCAAAAGATTTCTTTGCCCAGTCGTACTTGAACTTAGCTTCCGTAGTCTTGTTGTTGTCAGGTGAATCGTTTGCTATATCGCTGTCCATGGGATCATAACTTGTCACGACAGCACATCTGCCTTTCAAATCGCTATTTGAGAAAAACTTATAATAACGGTATGCTTGGAAAATAGAGCCAGCTATGAGCATAGCATTACACCAGTTATGTTTCAGTAAACCGTAGTTCAAATCATCAAGAATACTATAGCCGATGCGTTCGATGCGTTCTTTTGTGGAATAAATACGCTCCATCGTTGCCCAACGTTCTTCCACCATTTGCTTTTGCTCTGGCGTAAGCTCACGTCCTGCTGTAAGTGCGGCAAGTTTTTGGTCAACCTTTTCTTTGCTTGTGAGTTGTTGCTCTACGTTACGGTATTCATATTGCAAATCGAGGATAACCTTGTCCTCAACCGCTTGTTTGTGAAGATATTTATGAATATATGGCCCGAAAGTACGTTCAGACATACTTTTGACGGCATTGTATTGGTCTCCTTTATCTTTCTTCAATAACGGTGTACCTGTAAAACCGATGAGCATGACTTCCTTTCCCATGATAGCACGCATCGCTTCATGGAGACGTCCGCTCTGGGTTCGATGACATTCATCAACAAAAACGAAGATATTGTCGCCCTTAACACTGAAATTATTACCATATTTCTGTGCAATAATAGCTTGTAACTCGTTCAGATATTCATCAAGGCTGACTTTTGTACCTGACTTGTCCTTTTCTGCTTCGTCATTGTGGTTATGTGCGCCGAACTTATGTATCAATGAGCATATAAGCCATTCGTCTCCCTTATTCAACGTATCAAGAAGGTCGCTGCATGACTCTGCGTGATGAAGCTTATTGCCTCCTTTCACGAAAGTAGCAGCAAGCTGTAAGTCAAGTTCTTTGCGGTCTGTGATAACTACAACACGAGGATTTGGAAAATTCTTGCAAATATAGGAGGCTAAAGTCACCATTGTTAGACTTTTACCTGAGCCTTGTGAATGCCATATAACCCCACTTTCCTTTTTAGGCATCCTTGCGGCGGCTGCTTTTATGGCATATATCTGGTGAGGGCGCAATACCTTTTTAACACCACCATCATTCAATACACCATAGTGGAAAAAGAACATGAAGTTCTCTTTGTCGAAAAACAGACGATATGCTTCTTCCTCTGTAATGGTGTCACCAACTTTATTTGTATCTCTTTTCCATTTGCACCAAAACGAAAGAGGCGTACTAATAGTTCCGTAACGAAATTCCACACCATCATTTGAGGCAATGGTGAACTGTGTTGTGGTGAAGAATGAAGGTATAAAGTCACGTTCATTGCTGAGATGTTGCTTGATACCTTCCTCATAATTGACAAGACTTCGTTTCAGCTCAATGACAGCAAGAGCAATACCGTTTACATAAACCACAATATCAGGACGTTTGTTCTTGCCGAGGAGAGGGTCTATAAAACTTACCTCTTCTGCAATCGCAAAGTGATTGTTTTGTGGATGGTCGAAATCGAAAAGCATTACATCTTCGTGGTTTTTCTCCGGTGATGGCTGAGACTTGATGCCCATTATCAGAGTCTCATACAATTCATTGTTGCATTGCATCAGACTACTCATTTTTGAGTCGCCAAGACGTGCCATGTCCTTCAATTTCACCAAAACATCCTCTATTTGCATTTCCGTACGGCCTTGTTCTTTGAGGAAAGAGCGTACTTCTTTATCCAATATTGGCGAATTTGATACGCCCATATTGTTTACTGTTGAGCCTTTGGCATACTGCCAGTTGCCAAGGTAAGTATATCCAAGTTCTTCTTGGAAACGCTCGATAAGAGCGTTTTGGTATTCTCGCTCTCTTTGTTCTTGATAGTTTGCCATACTCTATAGAGGAAATTCGTTTAATTGTTCTTTTATTATTTGCCATCCAGGAAGGTATGTTCCAAGAATGTGTTTGAACTTGTCTGTGTGGTTCTGCTCAATGAGGTGAGTGAGTTCATGGACTACCACATATTCTATGCAGTTTAATGGCTTCTTTGCCAGTTGTAGATTGAACATGATTTTTCCACAGTCCTTATGACACTTCCCCCAACTGGACTGCATTTGTTGGATAGTCCAGTTTGTAGCTTTCACTTCAAGTATATTCTCCCATTTATCAACAAGTCGTTCTATTATAGGTGTCAATTGTTCTTTATACCAAATCCATAATACGTTGGCAATACCCTCCTTGGAAGTGCGTTCTGACACTTTTATAATAATGTAGTCTCCCCGTATCTCTACATGATGAGTACAAGCCTTGCCCCTAATAACTTTCAAACGATAAAGCTCCCCTTTAAAGAAATGCGCTTCTCCAGAAATATATTCCCTTTCGTCTTGTATTGTATAAGACATAGTTTCCTTTCGTTTCAAGGTTATCCACACCCATTTTTTGAGGATGAACAGCTTTATTTGTTCTTCTGTATATTCGTTTGGAGCAGACACATGAACCCTACCATTTGGCGGATATACCGACAAATGTAAGTTTTTGATGGGCTTGTGCTCAACTTCTATTTCGATACCATTGACCAACATTGCTTATTTACTATTATCTTGTGATAATATATGGGATTTGTATTCACGTACTATCAACTCTCTTAAATCAACCTCGAGCAAATCTGCAATCTTTAACAGACTACTCAGATCTGGTTGTGATGAGTTTGTACACCACTTTGATACCGTGGAAGGTGTCACTCCCATCTGCTCAGAAAGCCATTTGTTTGTACGTTTCTTTTCTACGAGTACAAGTTTGATTCTATTTATATCTTTCATGTATTTTTCATTACAGTTACAAATATAGTGAAATAAATTCAATTACGCTGCATATAAATCACTTTTTGTGGATTTAAGAAATGCAATGTTAATCCCAAAAGGTTTGTAGTCATACCGACTAATAATTCACGCATTATGCTGCAGCGTAATGACATCTATTAATCAGCCACAGTAATTAGTCGTCCCTTAAGAGGGTGAGATTTTACCATACCCTCCTACATATATATTGCCGCCCATTAACCAATAATTTGCACCGTTCGGCAAATGGCGCAAAACGCAAGTCAATTGCCCTTTGCCGAACACCCGGAAAAATACATCGGATGTAGAAAAAACTATGTCCTATGTGGAAAAAACTACATAGGACGTAGAAAAAATTATATCAGACATAATTTTTGCCCCTTGAAATGCGCTTCCCACGATGAGTCATATGTAACAAGGGGCGGCAATTGCAATTGTCAGATGTATGGCGCCAAATTGGGAAGTATCGGAAAGAAATTAGTATTTTTGCAGGTAAAATCACATTATAGTGCAAAAATGAACGTATTAGATTTGAGCGAACAGGAAATCAACCGCCGCGAGAGTTTGGCGGAATTGAGGAAAATGGGCATAGACCCTTATCCTGCCGAAGAATATCCCACGAACGCTTTCTCAACAGATATAAAGGAAAACTTTGACGAAAAAGCCGAGCCGCGCCGCGTGTGCATAGCCGGCCGTATGATGAGCCGCCGCATAATGGGCAAGGCGAGCTTCATCGAGCTTCAGGACTCCAAGGGCAGGGTGCAGGTTTATGTTACCCGCGACGGCATCTGCCCCGGTGAAAACAAGGACCTTTACAACGTTGTCTTCAAGCGCCTGCTCGATTTCGGCGATTTTGTGGGAGTGAAAGGCTATGTGTTCCGTACGCAGACGGGCGAGGTCTCCGTTCATGCCGAGGAACTGAAGCTGCTTGCAAAAAGTTTGAAACCCCTGCCTGTGGTAAAGGAAAAGGACGGCAAAACATACGACAGCTTTGACGATGCGGAATTGCGCTACCGCCAACGCTATGTTGACTTAATAGTAAACAAGGGCGTAAAGGAAACATTTATGCAGAGGGCTGAGGTTATAAACACAATCCGCAAGGAACTTAATGCCATCGGTGCTACCGAGGTTGAAACCCCCACGCTGCAGAGTATACCCGGCGGTGCAAGTGCACGCCCCTTTATTACTCATTACAACGCGCTTAATGTGGATATGTATATGCGTATAGCCACCGAGCTTTACTTGAAGCGTTTAATAGTTGGCGGCTTTGAGGGCGTTTACGAGATAGGCAAGAACTTTCGCAACGAGGGTATGGACCGCAACCACAACCCCGAGTTCACCTGCCTTGAATTCTATATAGCCTACAAAGACTACAATTGGATGATGTCGTTCACCGAAAAGCTGCTCGAAAAGGTATGCATCGCGGTCAACGGCAAGCCCGAACGCGAAATCGATGGCAATATCGTTAGCTTCAAAGCCCCTTACCGCCGTCTGCCCATCCTTGAGGCGATAAAGGAGAAAACCGGCTACGACCTCGAGGGAAAGAGCGAGGACGAAATACGCGAAGTGTGCAAAAAGCTCAATCTCGAAGAAGTTGACGAAACCTATGGCAAGGGAAAGATGATAGACGAGATTTTCGGCGAATTTTGCGAAGGCACTTACATACAGCCCACGTTCATCACCGACTATCCCGTGGAAATGTCGCCGCTTACCAAAATGCACCGCTCAAAGGCCGGGCTAACCGAAAGGTTCGAACTTATGGTAAACGGAAAAGAACTTGCCAACGCCTACTCCGAGCTTAACGACCCGATAGACCAGGAGGAACGCTTCAAGGAGCAGATGCGCCTTGCCGACAAGGGCGATGACGAGGCAATGGTAATAGACCAGGATTTCCTCCGCGCCTTGCAATACGGAATGCCCCCGACAAGCGGAATCGGCATAGGAATAGATCGTCTCGTTATGCTCATGACGGGCAAGACCGCAATTCAAGAAGTGCTGCTGTTCCCTCAAATGCGCCCCGAGGCAAAGCCGCAGCGCGATTCTTCCGACAAATATACGGCTATCGGTGTGGCTGAAGAGCTTGTGCCCATACTGCAAAAAGCCGGCTACAACACAGTGGCTGACATGAAGGACGTAAATCCGCAGAAAATCCAGATGCAGATAGGCGAAATAATAAAGAAGTACAAGCTCGCCACGGTTAAGCCTTCGGTTGACGAGGTGGCAACCTGGGTGGCAAAGCTGGCATGAACACCGCCAAACAATAGCAGGGCATAAAATGTTAGACTGCGGAAGTATAGGACTTGTGGGCAGCGGAAGCTGGGCCACTGCAATCGCCAAGATAGTAACGGAGAATTGCGGTGCACTCAATTGGTTTGTGCGTTCAAAGGAAACCATCGGGGAGTTTAAGCGTTTGGGCCACAATCCCCAATATCTCACGATGGCAAGGTTTGATGTTGACACAATAAATTTCAGCAGCGACATTAACGAAGTTGTGTCAAAAAGCGACACGGTTATTTTCGTAACTCCATCGCCCTACCTTAAGAACAGTCTAAAGAAGCTGAGAATTCCGCTTGTAAACAAGTTTGTGGTTACTGCCATAAAGGGAATAGTACCCGACGAGGACTTGGTTGTTACCGAGTATTTCCGGCAAATGTACAATGTGCCTGACGACCGGCTTGCCGTAATAAGCGGGCCGAGCCATGCAGAAGAGGTGGCTCTCGGGCGTCTTACGTATCTCACGATAGGGTGCATTGACAAAAAAATGGGCGGGGCGCTTGCCGATTTCCTTTCAAATTCCTACATAAAGACTTCGGTAAACACCGATGTGGTGGGAATAGAATATGCCGCCGTACTCAAGAATGTATATGCCATAGCCGCCGGAATTTGCAACGGACTTGGCTATGGCGACAATTTTCAAGCTGTGCTTATATCCAACGCCGTAAAAGAGATGACCCGCTTTCTGAAAGCCGTTTACCCAATAAAGCGCGATGTTTACGCAACGGCCTATCTTGGCGACCTGCTTGTTACGGGATATTCCAACTTCAGCCGCAACCGCGAGTTCGGCACGATGATTGGCAAGGGTTACAGCGTTAAAAGTGCGCAGATAGAAATGGAGATGGTTGCGGAGGGATATTATGGTACAAGGTGCCTTTATGTAATAAACCGCCAGTTCGGTGTTAACATGCCTATACTCTATGCCGTTTACGATATTCTATACAATCACGTGTCGCCTGCGCTCGAGATAGGGCTGCTCACCGACTCTTTAAGATGAACATAAAACAACAAAACATATAAGTGATATGAAAACTATAGGTTTGGATTTTTCAAAGGCAAGTCAGTTCGTCAAGGATTCCACTCTTGCCGAAATGCGTGAAAAGGCTGTTGAGGCACAAAAGAAGCTTGAAGCCGGCATTTGCCCGGGCAATGATTTTCTTGGTTGGCTCCACCTGCCATCGTCAATAAGCGGGGCAGACCTTAAAGCTATCAAGGATTGCGCCGCAACGCTCCGCAAGGAATGCGACACCATTGTCGTGGCAGGCATCGGCGGCAGCTATCTTGGCGCAAGGGCTGTAATCGAGGCTCTTTCAAACACCCTTTCATGGCTTGTGAACGACAAGAAGAACCCCACTGTGCTTTTTGCCGGCAACAGCATTAGCGAAGACTATCTTTACGAGCTCACCGAATATCTGAAGGACAAGAAATTCGGCGTAATCAACATATCCAAGTCGGGCACAACAACTGAAACAGCCCTCACATTCCGTTTGCTGAAAAAGCAGTGCGAGGACCAAAGGGGCAAGGACACCGCTCGCAAGGTGATAGTAGCCGTTACCGATGCGCATAAGGGCGCGGCGCGTACAGCAGCCGATAAGGAAGGTTATACCTCATTCGTTATTCCCGACAATGTGGGCGGACGCTTCTCTGTGCTCACTCCGGTTGGTCTTCTTCCCATTGCGTGTGCAGGGTTCGACATTGACGAACTCGTGGCCGGCGCGTGCGACATCGAAAAAGCCGCTGCAGCCGATGTGCCTTTCGACCAAAACATCTGCCTTCAGTATGCGGCAGTGCGCAACGCGCTATATAGCGAGGGCAAGAAGATAGAAATTCTTGCCGACTTCCAGCCAAAACTCCACTATATGGCTGAGTGGTGGAAGCAGCTCTACGGCGAGAGCGAGGGTAAGGACCATAAGGGCATCTTCCCCGCTTCGGTTGACTTCACCACCGACCTCCATTCGATGGGACAGTGGATTCAGGAAGGCGAGCGCACCATATTCGAGACCGTATTGAGCGTTGAAGAGGTTGACCACAAGGTGCTCTTCCCCCACGATGACGAAAACCTTGACGGACTTAACTTCCTTGAGGGCCGCAGGGTTGACGAAGTTAATAAAATGGCGGAGCTCGGCACGCGCCTTGCCCATGTTGACGGCGGGGTGCCAAACATCCGCGTAATCGTACCGAAACTGTCGGAGCGTTACATCGGACAGCTAATCTACTTCTTTGAGCGTGCCTGCGGTGTGAGCGGAAACATCATAGGTGTCAATCCGTTCAACCAGCCGGGCGTTGAGGCTTACAAAAAGAACATGTTCGCCCTGCTAAACAAACCGGGCTACGAAAAGGAGAGCGAAGCCATTCGCGCACGTCTTGACAAAGAGTAATCATGTACGCAAAACAACTTAACGAATATCTCACCAACCACGGCTTTAAGGCTTTGAGCCTTAAAGCCGTGTTGTTTGACATGGACGGAGTGCTGTTCGACTCCATGCCCCGCCACGCCGAATCGTGGGAAACTGTGTGCAGAAAGTATGGGTTGAACATTAGTAGGGATGAACTGTATATGCACGAGGGGCGCACGGGCGACGACACCATAGACATTTTTGCCCAACGCTTTTGGGGGCGCCATGCCACGGCTGAGGAGAAGCGCAAGATATACGAGGAGAAATGCCGCCTGTTCAACTCCTACACCGACGAAGCACCGAAGATGCCCGGTGCAAGGGAACTGCTTGAAAAGGTTCGCTCGCAAGGCTTGAAAATAATTGTTGTAACGGGTAGCGGACAGGAATCCCTGCTTTCGCGCCTGGAACACGGCTACCATGGTTTCTTCAAAAAGGAGCTTGTTGTTTCGAGCCACGACACCGTTCACGGCAAACCTTACCCCGATCCTTATTTGAAAGGGCTGGAAAAGGGTGGACTGAAACCCTACGAGGCGGTTGTAGTTGAGAATGCCCCGCTGGGCGTTGAGGCTGCCGTGGCGGCGGGAATATTCACCATAGCCGTGAACACCGGCCCGCTTTCCCCGCAGACGCTCCGCGATGCGGGCGCAAACCTTGTGTTCCCCTCAATGCAGGCTCTCGCCGACGGGTGGCCGCTGTTCTGATTGCCGTTACCTGCAACAGCCGAAAAAAGGTCTGATATAATTTTTCCTACGTCCCATGTAGTTTTTTCTACATAGGACATGGTTTTTCTTATGTCCGATGTAGTTTTCGGGGCTTTGGTTTTGCGTCATTTGCCGAACGGTGCAAATTATTGGTTAATAGGTTACAGTATATATGTAGGGGCGTATGGCATATGCCCAGTACACCACCGCATGAACCGCATCGCAAGCCACCGTTGCTATATCGCAAATCGGCGCAATTCCGGGCGTATGCCATACGCCCCTACTGCAACGCAATCCTTTGGATGATATTGTATTGTGTGTTTTGTGGCGGTGCGTTTATTCTTAAAGACGTGAAGTTTCAATTTTAATCCGGCTGCTTATTGAATGCTTAATCCCGCAATGCCTGTGCGTTGCGGGATTTTTGGTGTTATATGTTCCCTGCGGATGCAATATGTAATAAAAGCGTGCGTTATAAATTAAGTCTTATTATGCAGAAAAGAAAAAACCGATGATAGAATACATTCACGGCGAACTGGCGGAGCTTTTCCCCACAATGGCGGTTGTAGAGGCCGGCGGGGTGGGTTACGGCCTGAATATATCGCTTACCACATACGACTCGCTGAAAGGAAAAAAGGACGTAAGGCTTTATGTTTACGAAAGCATAAGGGAGGACGCATACGTGCTCTGGGGCTTTGCCTCGCGTGAGGAGCGCGAGGTGTTCGAGGCCCTGCTTTCCGTGTCGGGCGTGGGCGGCAACACGGCGCGCACCATTCTTTCGGCCTTTGCTCCCGGAGAGCTGCGCAACGTGGTGGCAAACGAGGATTCAAGAGCGTTGAAGTCGGTTAAAGGCATAGGGCTTAAAACCGCGCAGCGCATAATTGTCGATTTGAAGGACAAGCTTGGCGCAGGAGACACCGCGATATCCGAAGGCCTTGGGGCGGTTGAGCGTTCCACACGCCGGGAGAACGCCGACGAGGCGTTGGGCGCGCTCGCCACACTCGGCTATCCCGCGCCGCTGGCGCAAAAGGCGGTGAACGCAATATTGAATACCGAAGGGGGAGAGATAGCCGTGGAGGATATTATAAAGCGTGCGTTGAAAATGCTTTGACACTTGTTCTTGAAGTAAAAGGTGTGGAAAGAACGTTGTTTCGCAATATGCTGTTAAGATGTGTGCTGCTTTTATCGGCACTTGTCGGCTTTGGCGTTGGGGCTGAAGCCCAGAGCGACGTTGAGGCGGGCGACAGCGTGGGGCACACACGCGCCAATGTGAGCAGGACATCACCCCTGAATGAGGACGACATAAAAAAGCGCCCGGTTGACCTTGCCAATCCCAAAAATATCAAGGAAGAAGCAGAACTTGACGAAAGCGGTGGCTATCGCCTTGGCACAAAGATAGGCGACTCATATCTCAACACACCGGTGCTGCTCACGCGCGATGAATATATGCGCTGGAGTTTGAGGCAGTCGATGCAGAAATACTATGCAAGCAAGAACGACGAACTTTTCAAGAACGAGGGAAAGGAAAAGTTCGATTTCACCGATATGCACTTCAGTCTCGGTCCGGCGGAGAAGATTTTCGGTCCCGGCGGCGTGCAGATAAAAACGCAGGGCTCGGCAGAGCTGAAAATCGGGGCGAACACCACAAGCGTTGACAACCCCACGCTGCCGCTGCGCTTTCGCAAAACTTTCGGCTTTGATTTTGACGAAAAGGTTAACCTTAGCGTTAACGGCAGAATAGGCGATAAAATGGACATGACGCTAAATTATAACACCGAAGCCACGTTTGATGTAGACTCGAAAGACTTGAAGCTGACATATCAAGGCAAAGAAGACGAAATAATAAAACTGCTCGAAGCCGGCAATGTGTCAATGCCATCAAATGTGTCGCTGGTCAGGGGCGCATCGTCATTGTTCGGTCTTAGGGCCGACATGCAGTTCGGAAAGCTCAAGCTGCAAAGTGTGATTTCGCGCAAGAACTCGTCAAGCTCATCGGTGAAGTCGAGCGGCGGCAACCAGCTTACGCCCTTCGAAATTTCGGCAGCCGACTATGAGGAGAACCGCCACTTTTTCCTCTCGCACTTTTTTCGCGACAACTATGACCACTCAATGGCGCAGTTGCCCAACATCACATCGGGCATAAAGATTAACCGAGTCGAGGTGTGGGTAACAAACAAAACAGGCGCAACAAACAACACACGCAACATTGTTGCCTTTGCCGACCTTGGCGAAAGCCGACATATATCCAACGCCCTGTGGCGCGGCAATGGGCAAGACCAGCCGCAGAACACATCTAACTCACTGTATGCAACGATAACGGGGAGCTATGCAGCCGCAAGGGACATAAGTCAGACTTCGGCCACGCTCGATGGCATAGGAAACTTTATCGGCGGAACAGACTATGAGAAGCTTGAGAGTGCGCGCATGTTGAGTTCTTCGGAATATACGGTGAACAATGCTTTGGGATATATCTCGCTGAAGTCGGCCTTGCAGACCGACCAAGTGCTTGCTGTTGCATACGAATACACCTATCGCGGGCAGAACTTCCAAGTGGGCGAGTTTTCGACCGATGTAAAAGACAACACGCAGGCTCTGTTTGTAAAAGCGATAAAGAACACATCGAATGTGCCGGCTATGCCAAACTGGAAGTTGATGATGAAAAACGTGTATTCGCTCAACGCCACGAGAGTGCAAAAAGAACGCTTCCGTCTTGACGTTAAAATTTTGAGCGACACCACGGGCGTTTACCTTACATATATTCCCGAACCCGGACTGAAGAACACGCCGCTTGTGCGCCTTATGAACCTCGACCGACTTGACAATAACAACAAAGCCAATCCCAACGGATATTTCGACTTTGTTGACGGATACACCATAGATGCTTCGACCGGGCGCGTGTTCTTCCCGGCAGCAGAGCCTTTCGGGCAGTTTCTTAGGGGAAAGATAGGAAGCGGAACTGTGGCTGACAAATATTGCTTTCAGGAACTTTATGACTCCACGAAAACAGTGGCGCGTCAGATTGCGGAGAAAAACAAGTATATCATTTCTGGGCAGTTCAAGGCTTCGCAGAAGAGCGGCGAAATTAGCCTCGGCGCAACTGATGTGCCGCAGGGAAGCGTTGTTGTTACAGCCGGAGGAGTAACCCTGACCGAGGGCGTGGACTATACTGTGAACTACAGCGAGGGAACGGTGGTTATAATAAACCAAAGCATAATAGACGCAGGTACGCCTGTAAACGTCAGTCTTGAAAGCAACACCGATTATGGACTTGAGCGAAAAACGCTTTTGGGACTGAACTGGGAATATGAGTTCAACAAGGATTTGCGTCTCGGCGGAACTTTGATGCACCTTTCGGAGCAGCCTCTCACAACAAAAGTTTCTATGGGAAGCGAGCCGCTCAATAACACGGTTTGGGGCTTGAGCCTTAACTGGAAAAAGCAGAGCCAGTGGCTCACCGATATGCTTGATAGGTTGCCTTTCCTGTCGCTCGACAAACCTTCGAGCATAAACTTTTCGGCGGAGTTCGCACAGCTTATGGCCGGCAACAACAAAGGTTCGCAGGGAAACTCTTCTTATATAGATGACTTCGAACAGACGCAAAGCAAGATAGACATAAGCACGCCCACCGACTGGCAGCTTGCTTCCACGCCGTCGGAGTTCCCCGAAAGCCGGCTTAGCAACGATGTGCGATATGGCTACAACCGTTCGCTATTGGCATGGTATAAGATAGACCCGCTTTTCACCCGGCGCAGTTCCTCGCTCACCCCGAGCCATATTAAGAGCGACCTTGACCAGCTTTCCAATCACTATGTGAGGGAAGTTTACAGTCGCGAGCTTTTCCCGAACAAGGAACAACGTTTTGGGGAAAGTTCCACGCTTTCCGTACTTAATCTGGCTTATTACCCGAACGAACGCGGCCCGTACAATCTCAATCCCGACCTTGACGAAAACGGCAACCTCGCAAATCCGCGCAGCCACTGGGGAGGAATGATGCGCAAGCTCAACACGAGCGACTTTGAACAGGCGAACATTGAGTACGTGGAGTTTTGGATGATGGACCCATTCATTTACACGCGCGAGCAGACAGGCAACTATGCGGGAGACCTTTGCATAAATTTAGGCGAGGTTAGCGAGGATATACTGAAAGACGGTAAAAAATACTACGAAAGCGGAATGCCCATTGACGGGGATGCATCAAAATATACCGAGACGGTTTGGGGGCGCATACCTGTGCAGAACAGCGTAACCTATGCCTTTAATACAAGCAGCGGCGCGCGCGACAGGCAGGATATAGGACTTAACGGACTTTCCAGTGCAGACGAGGCTGCGTTTCCCACTTACAAAAGTTATCTTGACGAGGTACGTGCCAAGGTGAACACTGCGGTATATGACTCTATTGCCGCCGACCCGGCAGGCGATGACTATCATTATTTCAGAGGGTCGGATTTTGACAGGAACAAGACTTCCATTCTAAACCGCTACAAGCATATAAACGGTCCCGAGGGCAACTCTCCGGAATCCAAAGACTCTCCCGAACGGTATGCAACGGCTTACAAGTCCACACCCGACGTAGAGGATATAAACCAGGACTACACCCTTAACGAATACGAGAAGTATTTCCAGTATAAGATACACCTTTCCCCCGACGGAATGCAAGTGGGACAAAATAACATCGTTGACCAAAGAACGGCCGCAGTGTCGTTGCGCAACGGCAGCAAGGCAAATGTATCATGGTATTTGTTTCGTGTGCCCATAAAGAACTATACGGGAAAAGTGGGAAGTATAAACGATTTCAACAGCATAAGGTTCATGAGAATGTATCTCACGAACTTTGAAAAACCGGTGGTACTTCGTTTTGCCACTCTCGAACTTTCGCGAGGAGAGTGGAGAAGCTACGATCAAAACCTCTACAACGGCCAGGCTCCATCGGTTAGCGGTACAATGGACGTTGCGGCGGTGAACTATGAGGAGAACAACGAGAAGAAGCCTGTGAACTATGTTATACCTCCCGGGATTTCGCGTGTGGTTGATCCTAACGAGTCGCAACTTTTGGAGCAGAACGAGCAGGCTTTGCAACTCGTGATAAAAAACCTTGCAAGCGGCGATGCACGCGCAGTTTACAAAAACATGTCGCTCGACCTTCGCAAGTACAAGCATATACAGATGTTTGTACACGCAAACGCCCTTGTGGGCGACAAAACGCTTGCCGATGGCGCAACGTCGCTTTTCATACGCTTGGGCTCTGACTACAAAAGTAATTTCTATGAATACGAGATACCTTTGAAACTCACGGAAGAAGGGCAATACGACAGATATTCAACTTCGGCGCGCCTTAATGTTTGGCCCGATGAGAATATGCTTGACATAAACCTTTCCAAGTTCACCGACTTGAAGCGCGAGCGAAACCGCAGGAAAAGTGCGGGCCAGGCATCGTTTGCGCAGCAGTTCTCGTCATACGACACCGACCGCCCCAAGAACAAGATTACAGTTGTGGGTAATCCCTCGCTTGGCGAAATACACACCATGATGATTGGGGTGCGCAACAATTCCCGCCAAATTTCAAATGTAGAAGTGTGGGTCAACGAGCTTCGCCTGCAGCACTATACCAACAAAGGCGGTTGGGCGGCGAAAGGCAATCTTAATTTGCAACTTTCCGACCTTGGTGCACTCAACTTGGGGGGACATGTCGAGACCGACGGCTTTGGAGGCGTGGAAGACCGCGTTGACCAGCGGCGCGATGACAATCTTTATGAGTACGACATGTCGCTTAACGTTGACCTTGGACGTTTCCTGCCGGAAAAAATAAAATTCAAGGCGCCGCTTTACTATTCCTATAGCAAGGAAAGGGTAAAGCCGAAATACAACCCGCTCGACACCGACATGGAAATGGACGATGCCATAGACGCGCTTACCACAAAGCACGAGCGCGACTCCTTGCGCCGCATTTGCGAAACAACCGTGACAAACTCCAACTTCAGCCTTTCAAACGTTAAGTTCAATATCTCCACCAAGTCCAATCCAATGCCTTATGATCCTGCAAATTTCTCGTTCAGCTATTCCCATAGTCACAAGCAGAGCGAGGGGCAGACAATAGTATGGGAAAAGGACGACAGTTGGAAACTAAGCGGCAATTATTCGTATTCGCCCAATTTCAAACCGCTTGCGCCGTTTGCCAAGATGAAGAGCAACAGTCCGTGGCTCAAACTTCTGAAAGACGAAAAAATAAGCTTTGCACCCCAGAACCTATCGATTAATTCCGATATCACGCGCTCGTACTACGAGCTTAAGGAAAGGGATATGCAGCAACTTGAAAATTCGTCCCTTCCCCTCACGTGGGCGAGCGACTTTTTTTGGAACCGCCAATTCAATTTGCAATGGGACTTGACTTCAAACATACACTCCTCGTTCTCATCCGGTACAAATGCTGAGATAGAGCAGCCCAACGTGCCGGTGGACAAATCGCTATATCCCAATGAATACGAGGCATGGAAAGACTCCGTGTGGCGCAGCGTTAAGCATTTCGGAACGCCGCTCACCTATCAGCAGTCGTTAGACTTTTCTTGGAAAATACCCTTGAACAAGATTCCAGTGTTCAACTGGCTAAGCCCCGATATCACCTATCGCTCCACCTACGGTTGGAACAGGGGCGCATATCTCGAGGACGGCTCCACGCTCGGAAACACAATAAACAACACGCGCGACATAAACGGCAACCTGCGCTTAAATATGCTCACGCTATATAACAATGTGCCTTTCCTTAAAAAGGTTAACCGCAAATTTGCAAGCTCAACGTCAAACGCTGCAAGAAAAAAGAATGACAAGGACAAGGAAAAAAATGAGTTCTTTGCCTCCGAAATACAGCTTCTTAAAGACACCACGGTGAATGTTGCCCACAACCGCCGCTCCAAGAACCTTCGTGTAAGGGCTTTTCGCCGGGACGGCACGAGATACCCCATACGATACAAAGTTGTTGATAACAACCACATAATCGTAACCTCGCGCGACACGGCCAAGGTGAAGATAACCGTAAGCCCCCGCGTAAATCCCGAAAAGCGACTATGGTACAAGGCGCTCCAAACCACAGCCCGCCTTGCCATGTCGGTGAGAAACGTAAACGTTTCCTATAAGAACACATACAGCATGTCGCTGCCCGGTTTCCTGCCCGATGTAGGCGACATGTTCGGACAGCGTTCGGCAGGAGGCTTGCAGCCCGGGCTCGATTTCGCCTTCGGCATGGTTGACGAGAGCTATATATATAAGGCGCAGCGCAAAGGTTGGCTGCTTTCAAACGACAGTGTAACAACACCGGCTTCCACAAGCAAAAACGAATCCTTGCAGCTTAGTGCAACAATCGAGCCGTTGCGCGATTTCAAGATAGACCTCACGGCCTCGCGCACGGTAAACAAATCGCGCAGCATACAGTATATGTTCGATGGTATGCCCGCCACCGAAACCGGTTCGTTCAACATAACCACCATTTCCCTGTCATCGGCATTCGTATCCATAGGAAGTGCAAAAAACAACTACGAGAACAAAACATTCACAAAGTTCGTCAATTCCCTTCCTGCATTCCGCAACCGGGTAGAGGCACAATACAGCGGAAGCCGGTATCCCGTTAACAGCACACTGGCGGGAAAGACATTCGATCCTGCCAACGGCACGGTTTCGAAGTACTCCTCAGATGTTATGATACCCGCATTCCTTTCCGCGTATTGCGGAGGAACGAAAAGTTTGGGCATATTTCCTTCCATAGCGCGCATGCTGCCAAACTGGAGGGTAACATATTCCGGACTTGGCAAGCTACGCTTCATGAAACCGATATTCAAGGCGTTCAACGTGAACCACTCCTACCAGTCGGTGTATTCCGTGGGGTCGTACAACACATTCTCCTCGTTCATGAAGCTCGCCGGCGACCGCGGATTTGTTAACGATGTATCCACAGGCAATCCCGTGCCATCGTCAATGTACGACGTTTCTTCTGTATCGATAAACGAAACATTCTCGCCGTTCATAGGCTTCGACATGACGTTCGACAACAACCTCACAGCGAAGATAGAATACAACCGCACCCGTATGCTCTCGCTATCGCTAACATCGCAGATTATTTCCGAGGCACGCTCAAACGACTATGTCATAGGCGTGGGATACAAGGTTGACGACTTGAAAATATTTTCGCCCACACGGCGCCCCAAACGCCGTGGCGGAAGGGGACGCGCTGCAAACTCGCGCAGAAAGAGCAACGATGACAGTGAAAACCGGGCAGATGACGATTCCTCGCGCAGCAGCCGCAATTCCAATTCCGGCACCATAAGCAATGACCTCAATTTGCGTCTCGACATCTCGCTGCGCAACCAAAGCTCCATACAGCGCAACATACTCACCATGCTTTCGCAGGCTACGTCGGGAAACAATGCGTTCAAAATTTCGTTCTCGGCAGATTATACATTGTCCAAGCTCATAACCCTCTCGGCATATTACGACAGGCAGACAAACACGCCGCTCCTTTCCTCATCGTCATATCCCACCACCACGCAGGACTTCGGCGTAAGCATAAAGGTGTCGCTTACGCGGTAGCAGGTTCCGGCAAATAGCGCTTGTGTATTCAAAAGCCAATCTCTTGATTTATAAAGAGTTGAAGGTTTATTTTTGCGCTTTGTAACGATTTGCTTTTCAAAGCGTTACAAACAGACAAAAAAATGTCTGATGTAGTTTGAATAATGTCTGATGTAATTTTTTCTACATCAGACATGGTTTTTCCTACATCAAATGTAGTTATCGGGATGTTTGGGAAAGAACCGGCGATAAAGGTTTTGCTTTAATTGTAGGGGCGTATGGCATACGCGCTGCACGCCACCGCATGAACCATACCCGCACCCTTTGCCGCTACATCGCAAAGCGACGCAATTTTGGGCGTATGCCATACGGCCCTACGGCGGCGCAAAATGTAGGATGATTGTTGTACGTGTGTTTCTCGTGTGTATTGCATACGTCCTGAAAGGTGGCGGAGCTTGATGATTTGTCGTGTTCTGTGCATTTACCGGGGTGGCCGGCGAAGATTAGTTGCCGTGTTTGTTCTTGTGGCATTTCTTTTGCTGTAACATACTTAAAAGGAGTTCAGAAAATATGGCATTCATAGACTACTACAAAATAATGGGTATCCCAAAGGATACTCCTCAAAAAGATATACGTGCGGCTTATATGCGCCGCGCCAAACAGTTCCATCCCGACCTTCATCCCGATGATCCTAAGGCAAAAGCCAAGTTCCAGGCTTTGAACGAGGCCAATAATGTGCTTAGCGACCCGGAAAAACGCAGGAAGTATGACAAATACGGCGAAAACTGGGAACAGGCCGATAACTACGAAAAAGCCGGCGGCTTTGGAACGGGTGGAGGAGATTCCTCCGATTTCGGCGGATTTGATTTCAGTCAGTTCGAAGGTGGCGGCGGAAGTGGTTTCTCAAGCTTCTTCGAACAGCTTTTTGGCGGCGGAAGGCGCAGAAGTTCCCGCTCGTACAGCGGGTTTGGCGCAGGCAGTTCCGGTTTCGGCTCACAGCCCGGTGCCGATGCGCATGCAACCGTAAACATAGATATGTACACTGCTATGCTTGGCGGGGAAATTATATTGCAGACGCAAAATTCCAAACTGCGGCTTCGCATAAAACCCGGCACGCAGCAGGGAGCCAGGGTTCGTCTCAAAGGCAAAGGCTATGACAAAGGCGATGGCACATACGGCGACCTTATAATAACTTACAATGTAACCATGCCGACTTCGCTCAACGACCGTCAACGCGAACTTCTTGAGCAAATGCGGGCTGCCGGCAACTGATGACAAAATGACATGCAAGGGGGATTGAAGAACAAAGACTTCAATCCCCTTTTTGCGTATGGAAAAAGGAAAGTTTTGAGTAACTTTGCATAAATGTTTATGCAGCGATGAAAGAGATACACTATTTCTATGTGCCAAACGCAGGAGTGAATAACGAACTTCCCGAAGAGGAAGCCCGGCACGCAGTGAAGGTTTTGCGCTTGGGCGTTGGCGACCGCATTGTGATAACCGACGGCAGCGGCAGCCTTTATGATGCCGAGGTTTCAGACGTTTCCTCGCGCACATGCCGCTACAGCATTGTTGACACAAGGAAAGTGGGAAATCCTTGGAGCGGACATCTTCATCTTGCCGTAGCCCCTACAAAAAACATGGAGCGCACGGAGTGGCTTGTGGAGAAGGCCGTGGAGATAGGTGTCGACGAAATTTCTTTCATAGACTGTCGCTTTTCGGAACGCAGGATGTTGAAACCCGAAAGAATAGAGCGTATCGTTGTTTCGGCAATGAAACAGAGCCATAAGGCGCAAATGCCAAAACTGAACGTACTAACGGATTTTAAGGATTTTGTTGTGCGTTCCGACATATCGGGAGAAAAATACATAGCCCATTGCCTTAACGATGATGTTTGCCGGAAGGCTCCGGCTGAAATCAAGGTAACTTCGCCGCGCTGCTTCTTGCCATCGGTGATGGGTGGCGGAGACAAAACTGTTGCCATAGGTCCGGAGGGCGATTTCGCGCCCGATGAAGTGGAAATGGCCATACAACAAGGTTTCGTTCCCGTTAGCTTGGGCGAAAGTAGGTTGCGCACGGAAACAGCGGCACTTTATTCAGTTATGCTTATGAATTTGAAAAACTCAAAAATGTGGGAGGCATTGGAATGAAAGTTTTGTGTCGGCTTTTAAGAACTATGCTTGCCATGGCATTTATAATGGCTTTGTCATCGTGCGCCAAGGATTATTATGATGTCATTCCCGAAACGTCTCCGGCCGTTGCCGCGGTTGATTTTGCGCAAATACAGGCGGAGAACGGTTTGGAAGGCATAAAGAATGTACTGCCGTTCACATCCGGCATCGACTTTGCCGATCCGGCATACGCTTTCGTATCACCCGGCGGATACTACGGCATTGTTGTGGCGGTGGATGATGAGAAAAAGCTTCAGAAAGCAGCGGCGGCATCTAAGAATTTCACGCAGAGAGACAACAGTTCGGGATTGCATTGGGCAGTGTGGAACTCAAGTTGGCAGGTAGCGTGGAACAATAATGCTTTGCTTGTTATGGGGCCTGTGGTTGCGGGCGAGCAGCCTTTAATGCGCCGCACGGTAAGTGCAATGTTCAAAAGCAGTGGCGGCATTGGAAACAGCGATTTGTTTGGCAGACTGGAGAAAATGAAAGGCGGCGTAAAACTAGTGGCGCGGCTTTCGGCTCTGCCGTCTGTGCTGCGCGCGATGCTTTCCATGCAAGTTTCGGGAGATGCTGACGCGGATTCTGTTTTACTGGAATCATCGTGCTCATTGGGTTCGGATGGAGAAATCATAATGAGTAACGAGCTGACGGCGGCGAATGGCGGTGAATTGTCAAAAGCCTCGGAGTTAAAACCATATAATGGCGGAATGGACAACGAGCGGATAGCAAACGGCACAATGGCTTATATGCTAATGGGTATCGATGGGCGGAAACTTGCCGACCGTCTTCGTGCCGGCAAATCAGCAAAGGGAATTTGGACTGCAATGAATGCCATGGCAGATTTCAACAAAATAATAGGCGGTATTGATGGCGATGCCCTTTTGTCGCTTGACGGCATTGATGGAAAGGGCAATATGATTTTTTCGCTTGTGGCCGACATAAAGGATGGCTCGTTTACCGACGGCATTTCTCAATGGAAGGCAGACAACCCGCAGGGTAGGGTGGAGAAAACTGCTGACGGAGGTTACAGGTGTTCGTTCAATGGTAAAAGTTTGGAGATTGGCGTTAGGAAAGACGGTCGACTTGTGTGTCGCTACGGCACTAAAGCGCAAGGGAAAGCAGGAATTGGCGAACAACCCATAAGTCCCCACGATGCAAAGGGCAGAACTTGCTATGCAAAAGCTTTTCCGCGCTCGTTAGCGAAAGCATCGTTTATAGAAAGTTTGTTTGGCGGAAAGCTGAATGGGTTGCTGTGCAAATACGCCTCGGTTACTTATTCCTCGCATGACTTATGGCGTTCCGAAATAGTATTTAAGCCATTAAAACAACCGAAATAAAGGGTGGTGGCACAATAAACATAGTAACGCAAGGTTATAATATTATTAAAGGGAACGTTTAAGAAAAGTGCAAAATACGAAAATAAACAAAACAGACAATGCATCGGCAGAAATAGCTGACAATATGTGCGCTACGGCAAGGGCTGTGAAGAGATTGTGCGACTTTGTCGGAGCAGCTTTGTTAATTTTGCTGTCATCGCCGCTGTATTTGTACATAGCGTTGCGGCTGAAACTTACCGAAAAAGGAAGCGTTATTTTCAAGCAGGAGCGTATAGGGCTCGGCGGCAAACCGTTTATGATTTATAAGTTCCGCACACTGAGCGAGGATTTTGAGGACAACGGTCCGCGGCTTACACCGTGCGAGGACAAGGCCCACGTAACAGGTTTCGGCAAGTTTCTGCGGGTTCACCATCTTGACGAACTTCCTCAGCTTTTGAATGTGTTGAAAGGCGACATGAGCATTGTGGGCCCGCGTCCCGAAAGGAAAGTTTTTGTTGACAAAATAATGGAGCACGACTCAAGATGCCGCTTTATATACCTTATGCGCCCGGGACTTACATCGATGGCAACGCTATTCAACGGATATACCGACACAATGGAAAAGATGCTGCAACGCCTCAACATGGACCTTGAATATCTGAAGACACGCTCACTATTGGGAGATGTGAAAATAATTCTCCTCACGGCTAAAATGATATTTGCGGGAAAGAAATTTTAGGTGGCGTTTGGCTGTTTCGGCTTAATTTCTTACTTTTGCACTCACATGCAAAAAATGGTGCCATGACCGAGTGGCTAGGTAACGGTCTGCAAAACCGTGTACAGCAGTTCGAATCTGCTTGGCACCTCAAAATCAAAAGGAGCTTCAATGCGAAGTTCCTTTTATTGTATGCGATATATTCAAAGGCCGTATTTGTAAAAACATTCCCGGTACGTTTTTCTTTGCATAAGAATGAAATATAAAAAATACGAGGGGAGAAAAATGTTGTACAAAAACGGGAATTCAAAGGGTTGTGAAGAAACAGTGAATTTTCGGAATAAAGGGTAGGTGGCGTTGGGTGTTCAATCAAAAATGGTTACTTTTGCGGGTGCTAAAAAATATAAGAAATGAAAAATAGAGTATTGGCAGTATCGCTTTCGCTTTTGGTGTCGGGGTTTGCCATGGCACAGACAAAAGTAGTGGCCCATCGCGGTTTTTGGACAACCGAGGGCTCGGCGCAAAACAGTTTGGCTTCGCTTGTCAAGGCGGATTCGGTTAAGTGTTACGGATGTGAGTTTGATCTTTGGCTCACCAAGGATAACAAGGTTGTTCTTCACCATGATCCAAATGTGAAAGACCTCATTATCGAGAATGTTAATTACGATGAGCTGATTAAGCATCCCTTGTCCAACGGAGAAAAGATTCCGACATTGGAGGAATATTTGAGCTTGGGCAAAAAGTTGAAGACACAGCTCGTTTGTGAGATAAAGCCCCACAAGGATGTGGCGCGCACGTTGAAGTGTGTGGAGCAGACTTTGAAAATGTTCAAGGAATACAAGCTTACGAAGCGCGTAACTTATATAACGTTCTCTCTGCCGGCATTTATAAAGTTGCTTTCCGATGTACCCAAGGGCACG
Organism: Prevotellaceae bacterium UBA6398; assembly: GCA_002437495.1. Lineage (GTDB taxonomy): Bacteria > Bacteroidota > Bacteroidia > Bacteroidales > Bacteroidaceae > UBA6398. The sequence continues at coordinate 117,211 of DJQA01000018.1, read as the reverse complement.
GAAGTTTATTATCTCAGCGGCGATCTTACACCGAGCCAGTTGAAGGAGATGGGTGCAGCCGGTTTGGACTATTCGTGGGGCACCATTAAAAAACATTGGGATTGGATTGACGAAGCCCATAAATTGGGTTTGAAAGTTAATATTTGGACAATCGATGATCCGAAACAAATGAAGGAACTCGTGGACGCAGGCGTTGACTATATTACAACCAACCAGCCCGTGGTTTGCGAGGAAGTGGCAAAATAAGTTCGGTAACAGCATAAGCAAGGCCGTGTTCCCCATTATGGAAATAATGGAGAATGCGGTTTGTTCTTTTTATTTGTTTTTACATGTAATGCAAATATAATTTATTAATTTTGCAATATCCGCAAAAGAGTGTGCTTCGGAATTTGCGGGCGAAATAAAACTTTGAAAAATAATGGATAAGGAACTGAGAGTTATAATAAGCGGCGGCGGTACGGGAGGACATATATTTCCTGCAGTATCAATAGCAAATGCCCTGAGGGAACTTTGTCCCGGAGTGAAGATTTTGTTTGTGGGTGCCGAGGGAAGAATGGAAATGCAGCGGGTGCCGGCAGCCGGATATGAAATAAAAGGGCTGCCAATTTGCGGCTTCGACAGAAAACACATTCTAAACAACATAAAAACTCTTTTCAAGATAATGCGCAGTCGCAGCTTGGCAAAGCGTATAATTAAGGAGTTTCGCCCAATGGTTGCCGTTGGAGTGGGTGGCTATGCCAGCGGTCCAACGCTCGATGAGGCGCAGGCTATGGGCATACCCACGCTCATACAGGAGCAAAACTCTTATGCCGGTGTTACTAACAAGCTGCTCGCGAAAAAAGCCGACAAGATATGCGTGGCATACGATGGCATGGAACGTTTTTTTCCGAAAGACAAAATCATTCTGACCGGAAATCCGGTGAGACAGAGTTTGCTCAACTGCAAATTGAGCCGTGAAGATGCTATAAAGACTTTCGGTCTCGACCCGGCAAAGAAGACGATAATGATAATAGGCGGCAGCTTGGGCGCTAGAACAATGAACGAGGCAGTGCTGAATAATTTGGTGCTTATAAAACAGAGCGGAGCGCAATTTGTGTGGCAGACGGGAAAGTATTATAGTGCACATGTGCAAGAGGAACTTGCAAAAAGAGGAAAACCCGAAAATCTTGCCGTTATGGAATTTATATCAGACATGGCGACTGCCTACCGGGCTGCCGACTTGGTGGTGTCGCGCTCGGGGGCAGGCAGCATTTCGGAACTGCAACTTTTGGGCAAGCCGGCAATACTCGTTCCATCGCCCAATGTGGCCGAAGACCATCAGACTAAAAACACGCTGGCACTGACCACGCGCGATGCCGCGCTCTATGTTAAAGACGCGGATGCCGTACGTACGCTAATTCCGCGTGCGCTTAATGCTGTGGCTGATGACGCGCTTTTGGCAAGTCTCGGAAAAAACATAAAGGCGCTCGCTCTTCCGGATTCTGCAAAAATAATAGCAAAGGAAGTTATGGCGCTTGCATGGAAATGAACAAAAAGAAAAAGTAAAACCCAAAATAAAAAAGACAGAAATGGATTTGAATGATATAAAAGCAGTGTATTTTATAGGAATCGGAGGCATAGGAATGAGTGCCATTGCACGCTATTTCCTTTCAAGAGGAACTCCGGTGGGAGGATATGACAAAACCCCATCGGTGCTAACAGAACGCTTGAAAGCGGAGGGTGCAAAGGTGCTGTATGACGATGATCCTGATGAAATATCCCCCGAGTTCAAAAACCCCAGGAACACGTTGGTTGTATATACTCCGGCAATCCCTGCCGATAACAAAGTGTTGGGATTTTTCAGAAATATGGCTTATGACGTGGTTAAGCGAGCACAGGTGCTTGGAGCTCTCACACGCGCATATCGCGGACTGTGTGTGGCGGGAACCCACGGCAAGACGACAACCTCGACAATGGCGGCTCACATAATACAGCAAAGTCATGTGGGCTGCAACGCGTTCCTTGGCGGAATTTCAAAGAACTACGGTACCAACTACCTGCTAAATTCCTCAAGCCCATACGTGGTTATAGAGGCAGACGAGTTCGACCGCTCGTTCCATCAGCTCACGCCTTATGCTTCGGTAATAACCGCAGTTGATGCAGACCACCTTGATATATACGGCACTCTCGAGGCATATATAGAGAGCTTTGAGAAATACACGTCGCTTATTCGAAAGGGCGGCGCGCTTATAATGCACAAGGACATAGATTTGAAACCGCAGCTTAAGGACGGTGTGCGTTTTTACGACTACGGCTTGGATGCGGGCGATTTCCATGCAGAGAATATACGTACAGGCAATGGGAGAATAATGTTTGACTTGGTTTCCCCGTTTGGCAACATAGCCAACATAGAGTTGGGTGTCCCGGTATACGTAAACATAGAGAATGGCGTGGCGGCCATGGCTCTTGCCCAAATAGCCGGGGTTTCTGCAGATGACATTCGTGAGGGTATGCGAACCTTCGCCGGAGTAGAACGCCGTTTCGACATAAAGATAAATACAGATAAGATAGTGCTTATAAGCGATTACGCCCATCATCCCAAGGAAATAGAGCAATGCATAAACTCGGTGCGCAAGGTGTTTAAGGGACGTAAGATTGCTGCAATATTTCAGCCCCACCTGTATTCTCGTACACGCGATTTTTATAAGGAATTTGCAAAGAGTTTGTCATTGCTCGATGAGGTGGTACTTACCGAAATATATCCTGCGCGCGAGCGACTTATACCCGGTGTAACGAGCCGACTTATTTACGACAACCTGCGTCCCGGCATTGAGAAGCGTCTCATACGTAAGGAAGAAGTGCTTGACGTTGTACGCAGCATGGATGTTGACGTGCTTTTGATTTTGGGAGCCGGGGATTTGGATAATATGACTCCGGAGATAACGAAAATCCTGCTTCCGCGCAGCTGAGAAAATGAAAAACCTGCTGAAATTGTTGTTGCTGCTGGTCCTGGCCGTATACTTGGGCTTGGCAGTTACTGTTCTTAACAACCCCGAGGCGCGGCAACGCTGCTCTCGGGTGGAAGTGATAGTGAAAGACAGCGATGTGGCAGGGTTCGTTACTCCATCCGAGATACGCGCAATACTCAAGGAGGCAAATATGTATCCCATCGGCAAAAAAATGAGTGCAATCAACTGTGGCGATATCGAGAGCGTGCTTGCCAGAAATCCTTTCATCGACAATATCACAAGCTACAAAACTGCGGGAGACCGCGTGTATGTAACTGTTACGCAGAGACTGCCGGTAATGAGGGTGATAAGCGACAACGGCGACAATTACTATATGGACAGCCGCGGGAAAATTATGCCACATATGCACTATTCCGCAGACTTGGTTGTTGCCACGGGGCACATATCAAGACGATATGCCCATTCAAAGCTTTTGCCGATAGGACGCTTGCTTAAATACGATAAGTTTTGGGACAGCCAGATAGAACAGATAAATGTGGATTCTGCAGGAAATGTGGAACTATACCCAAGAATAGGCAACCATGTGGTTTACGTGGGGCAGCCGTACGGAATGCCGCAGAAGCTTAAGAGGCTCAAGGCATTTTATTCCCAGGTTCTGGCGCAGGTGGGTTGGAACAAATATTGCAGGATAGATTTAGAGTACGACAATCAGATAATATGTAAGAAACAAGATTAAGATATGGCTTCATCAGACAATTTTATAGCTGCTATAGAGATAGGCTCGTCAAAGATAACTGGAATGATAGGCCGGAGAATGGCGGATAGTAGCATTCAGATAATGGCGTATGCCCAAGAAGATTCCAATGGCTGCATTAAAAGAGGCTATGCGCATAATTTGGATCAGGCCGCAGAATGCCTTAAGAATATAAAGTTGCGCCTTCAGGAAACTGTCAAAAGAAACATATCCAAGGTTTATGTTTGCATAGGCGGTCAGAGTCTACATTCAGAACTGAACAGTGTGGCGCGCGAGTTTGATGCGGAAGTAAAAATAACGCAGGATATAGTGGACGCTCTGTATGAAGAAGACCGTGAGCAGGACCTGAAAAGATATTGGCTCACAAAAATAATTCCACAAGACTATTACCTTGGCAAGCAGCGTCAGGCAACGTCCTCATCGGTGGTGGGTGTCGTTACCGACAGATTGGAAGGATGCTTCCTTAATGTTTTTTACAGGCATGACTTTTATGAGAAAATAAAAGACTGCCTTATGCGAGCCGGTTTTAAGAAGGTGGAATATATGATGACTCCCATAGTATTGGGCGATGGCTTGCTTAGCATGGATGCCAAGCGCACAGGTTGTGTTCTTGTGGATTTCGGAATGGACACCACAACTGTGGCCGTTTATTCCTCCAAGTTATTGCGCCGCCTTGCCGTTATTCCGCTAGGCTCGGGAAACATTACTAAAGACATAGCCTCCGTTTTCAGAATAGAGGGGTCTGAAGCCGAAAAGCTGAAGTGCGATTATGGTTCCGCTTTTTCCGACAGGGAAGTTGCCGAAGAAGCTGGCGATACAACATACAAACTGAGCGACGGGCGAGAAATAAAGGCGCGCGAACTTAATGAAATAATCGAGGCACGCATAGAGGAGATACTTGTTAATGTTGAGGAGCAGATACGCCGTTCCGGCTTGAAGGTTAACGAGGATTTGATAAGCGGTGCCATACTAACGGGCGGCGGCTCAAATCTCCGTGATTTGGGTAAGGCGTTCAAGCAGTTCACCAAAATCGGAGAGGAGAAAATAAGGTTTGCAAAGTTTGTGAATTTTCAAGTTAATGCAAAGTTCCAGGAAGCCAAACGTGCCAACGGCTCTTTAAATGCCATTCTTTCTTTGCTTTCACAAGGCAAGGAGGATTGTGGCGGTGATGCAATTTCCGAAGACAAAGGTCTGTTCCCGGCAGATGAAGGTGAACAGGGTGCGGAAAAGGAACAACCGGAGGATAATGTTGTAGACTTGAACAACAAGGATAAAGAAAAAAAAGAGGACGAAGAAAAAAAGCCGAAAAAACCGGGGAAATTTCGTTCGTGGCTTAAAAGAGTGGGCGAAAGGGTGAAAGAGACCGCCGACAAGGTGGTAAGCCCCGATGAATAGTGACAAATAATTATTTGGCTCATTGTTTATATGCAATAAAGCGTAATAATTATGACCTTATCAGAAGATAGCTCTACCATAGATTTTAACCTGCCAAAAGAAAGCGATGTCGTGTCAGCTAGCGACCCCCGCATTATAAAGGTGATAGGGGTTGGTGGCGGCGGTGGCAACGCTGTTGCCCGCATGTATGAGGAGGGACTTCACAATGTTCGCTTCGAGGTTTGCAACACCGACCGCATGGATCTTGAAAGAAACCCCGTGCCAATCCGACGCCAGTTAGGAACAGAGGGACTTGGTACAGGAAGCAATCCCGAAAAGGCGCGCAAGATTGCCGAAGAGAGCCTTGACGAGATAAACAAGATGTTTTGCGATGGCACGCGTATGGTGTTCATTACGGCGGGTATGGGCGGAGGCACCGGCACCGGAGCTGCCCCCGTAATTGCGCGCGAAGCAAAAAAAGCCGGTATGCTTACCGTAGGCATAGTAACCATCCCGTTTGCCATGGAGCGCGAATTGAGAATCGATCGTGCACTCGACGGTGTTTACGAATTGTCAAAATACGTTGACTCATTGCTTGTGATAAACAATGAGCGCCTTTGCGAAATATGCGCGTTTAAAACATGGATAGAGGCTTTGCGCATGTCCGATGACACGTTGTTTGTGGCGGTAAAAAGCATTGCCGACATAATAACCACTCCCATGCACTGGAATGTGGATTTCAACGATGTAAGCACTGTGTTGAAAAATGGCGGCATTGCGTTGATAAGCACCGGCGAGGCCGAGGGCGAGAACCGTGTTTCGGAGGCAATTAAGAATGCCATAGAGTCGCCTTTGCTTAACGATAACGATATATTCAATGCCCGCAGGGCAACTATAGCAATATACACGTCAGACAAAAACGAGGAATCTATAACAATGCGTGAAACGGGAGAACTTCATGAGTTTATGGATAAGTTTGTGAACCGGGAGTTTGACACTAAGTTGGGATTGGCATATGTGCCCGATATGGGAGGCAAGATAAGGGTAACTATTCTAGCTTCCGGTTTCGGATTGGCTACACAGCCCTATGTTTCTGACGACATGAGGGGGGAGCAGCATGTGGAAGCAGTGGGAACGGACGTTGATTCTCCCGAGGAGCAGGAGGTTCGCAACCGTCGACGCGAGATATTCTATCCCAAGGTTATGAGCAAGCAGAGACGTTCCTACCCTGTTTACAGATTTTCGGACAGCGATCTCGACAACGACAACATAATAAATATGGTTTCGGATAGCAATACACAATTGCGCAAGTACGAGACTTTGAAAAATATACAGCGGCAGTCTGACGATTATGTAGGGACAGGAAAACGTGAATGCGCCGAGGAGGCGAGTACGAATGCTGTCAACGGCAAAATATATTTCGGCAACTGACAATAAAACCAAAGAAAAATGGATGACAATCAAATAGTAGATTTTGCCTTCAGAACAGGCAACCCACATATAATAAAGGTAATCGGTGTTGGCGGCGGCGGCGGGAACGCCGTAAACCATATGTATCAAACAGGAATACACGATGTGAGTTTTGTGGTTTGTAACACCGATGCCCAGGCGTTGGACGATTCTCCCGTGCAGTTCAAGGTGCAGCTGGGAAGCGAGGGTCTTGGAGCCGGAAACATTCCTGAAAAGGCACGCAATGCGGCAGAGGAGAGTATAGAGTCAATCGACAAGATGCTCTCCGATGGAACGAAAATGGTTTTCATAACAGCCGGAATGGGCGGCGGAACAGGCACCGGTGCGGCACCTATAATAGCGCGAGAGGCTAAAAGCAAGAACATCCTTACGATAGGAATCGTTACAATTCCTTTCCAGTTTGAAGGAAACCGCAAAATAGATCAGGCCCTGGACGGCGTTGAGGCCATATCAAAAAACGTAGACGCTCTGCTTGTGGTAAACAACGAGCGTTTGCGCGAGATATATCCCGAGCTTACAATAAGCGATGCTTTCGGGCGGGCTGACGATACATTGACCCTCGCGGCAAGGAGCATAGCCGAGATAATAACAACCCATGGAAAAATAAACCTCGACTTTAACGATGTGTGCACGGTGCTACGCAATGGGGGGGTTGCAATAATGAGTACAGGCACGGGTGAAGGCGAACTCCGTGTTAAAAGCGCCATAGACGATGCACTAAACTCTCCGTTGCTCAACAACAACGACATATTCGATGCCAAGAAAGTGCTGCTTTACATATATTGCTCCGATAAGGACGGCGACACCATAACGATGGAGGAAATGAACGAGGTTCATGATTTCATGAGCAAATTCGGCAGAGATTTCGAAGTGAAGTGGGGCATTGCTTTCGATCCCTCCCTAGGCAAGCAGGTTAAGGTAACGGTGCTGGCTTCGGGGTTCGGGTTGGCAAATGTTCCTTACATGGAGGAATACCTTATACGAAATGGCGGAGATGACTCTGAAAGGGCAGCACAGGCCGCAGAGGAAGAAGAAAGAAAGGCCGAGCGGCGAAAGAAGTTCGGCTACGAGGAAAAGAGCCGCGTAGGAGCTTATCGGCGACCTCACCATGTTTTCCGGTTCAATGATGCTGATATCGACAACGACGACATAATTTCAATGGTGGAACAAACCCCCACGGCGCATCGAAGCAGCGCTATGTTGAGGAGAATATACGAGAAAAACTATGGAGGTCCTACACCGGAGCATCCCAATGGAGCTGACGAACCGGCTGACACAGGCACGATAAAATTCTAAAAAACAAAATAAAATGGCATTATTCGAACAAATAAGCAAAGACATAATGGCTGCAATGAAGGCGCACGACAAAGTGGGTTTGGAAGCATTGCGCAACATCAAGAAAAATTTCATTGAGGCCAAGACCGCCCCGGGCGCAAACGATGAGCTCTCGGACGACGCGGCATTGAAAATCCTTGCAAAAATGGCCAAGCAGGGAAAGGACACGGCGGCTTTGTATCGCGGGCAGAACCGTGCCGACCTTGCCGAAGAAGAGGAGGCGCAAGTTAGGATAATTGAGATGTATTTACCCAAACAACTATCAGACGAGGAAGTTGAGAAAGAGGTTGCAGCAATAATAGCAAACGTTGGTGCCACATCAATGCGCGACATGGGCAAGGTTATGGGAATTGCATCGAAAACGCTTGCCGGCAAGGCCGATGGCAGGAAAATTTCCGAGATTGTAAAAAAACTTCTGGCATAAAACGGTCGTAGCAGGCTCAGTGGCGGTTATTGTGCGGAACGGTTGCCGTAATTTAATGCGTCTGCGTGTTGATTTTTTTTGACAAATAAACATTTCGATGAAAGTATTGAGGGTGTGTCAAAAGCTCACCCTTTCTCAATATAAATCAGAACTCGCAACTTTAGTGATACACACTTAAGCTGCGAGTTTTATTTGTTTTTGATTGTCAAATACTCGGAGATTTAGCCAAAAGCGTTCTACAAGGGCAAAATAGGAACCGATATAATCTAAATAGTGCTTTAATCCTCCTATTTTTATTTTTGCAATCAGTTTTTTCAGATTAAAGGCTATGGCAAATAAGGTAAAGTCCATTATGACCTTGTCTTTACCAAAATGACGAAAGCGACGATAAGCCATGTCAAATTTCATTTGTCCGAAAACCGCTTCCGGTTCTATACACCTACGCCCTCGTTGTTTCAATCCTTCATCTGAAGTTAATAGGTTGAATGCTTGTCTAATTCTTCGGATTCTTTTGAAGTTCCTTCCTCCGTTTCTTTTCTTTCTTGTCCGTTGTAGCCGGCAAGGATGAAAGGGCTGCATTTAGTTCTGCTGACATCTGTGAAAGTTGATTTGGAGTGAATTCCACCTTTTCACCAACGTTGCATTTGTCTTGGGCAATAGCTTCGTCCACTTGCTCAAGTCAAGCATGTCTATTACGGCCGAAATGATTCGTACAGGGTCATTTTCTGCTATATCTTCATCTATTCTTTGTGGAAAAAGAATGATTTGGTTGGGATTGTAAGAACGATAATGTATCTTTGCCATATGTGAAATTTCAATGTCTAAAGTTACTAATTCTTTCAGACATGGCAAAGCCCCGGCTTGTGAAAGTCGGGGCTTCGTTATACAAAAAGAGGATGCATCGTTTTGACACACCCTCCTACAATTTCCGCATTTCCAATTCCTTTGGCGTGCAATGCGTATCAGCATAACTGCTGCCGTCGTAGGAGCGTATGGCATACGCCCGAATTGCG
>DJQA01000018.1:0-107844 GCA_002437495.1 Prevotellaceae bacterium UBA6398 | reverse complement strand
TTGCGGCGCGGCTTGTGCGGCGGTGTACAGGGCGTATGCCATACGCCCCTACAAACGGCGCAAAACAAAAGTCGCGAAAACTACTTCAAATGTGGAAAAAACTATTTCCTATGTAGAAAAAATTATATCAGACATAATTCATACTATATCAGACATGGTTTTTCCCATGTCCGATGCAGTTTTCGGAAGGAGAGAATGCGGAGTGTCTGAACAAGTTTTGCGGAAATTGTAGGGGCGTGTTGCATACGCCCTGTACGCAACCGCGCAAACCGCATTGCAATCCGCCGCCGTGATATCACCAACCGGTGCAATTCAGGGCGTATGCCATACGCCCCTACGGCGGCGCTGTTTATTGGCTGCTTGTGTATTATATATTTGCTTGGCGTATGTGAGGAAATGCTGCAAATGTCTTATGATGCAGCCCTATTACCCCTATTTCCCTTGCAGGTATGCCAGGCATTCGTTTATGGCGTTCCTTGTGCAGTTGCCGTTTTTCAGCTCATTGCTCCACTCAACCACGTTGCGTTCGAGCTTGTCGTATTCTTCGGGTGTGATTTCCGCGAGCGTTTTGTCAAGATCGCGCAATGTGGATATGCAAATGCCTATTCCTTTCTCTTTCACAACTTCGGCTATGGCAGCCTGTTCCCACACAATCACGGGTAGGTGGCAGCGTATGTATAGCGACGTTTTTATCGGGTTGTTAAGTTTCAGATAGCTTCCGTATGGACCTTCGCAGGCATCAAGAGAATTACCGTCCCACACGAGACCGAAATCGCAGTTGTTTTGCGATATGAGAACCGTGTCGCTAACAAATCCGTGGTAGTGAACGCTGTTGTTTTTTATTTGCGTCTCGTCAAATCCTCTGCCGTAAAGTTCAATGTCATAATTGAGGCTTTGTGAGGCAAGTTCGTATAGAAAGGCGTTCTTTTTCTTGTATAGTGCACCGGCATACAGAACTTTTGGTTTGCCACCGCTGTATTTGTGAATGGTTGCTGTTGCATCGGCGGTATAGTCGGTCATTTTATGTACTGCAATGCCTCCCTTGTAGCCGTGTTCCTCAATCCAACGCTTCATGTTGTTGTTGTGAACAATGATTGCATCGGAATTGCCCAAGCGTTTCATTTCTTTTTCGGGCGTGAGCCTCTTGCGTCGGCAGCATCCAAGGTCGTGAATAAGCGTTATTACTTTTGCGCCGCGCAGGTGGGCCATTTTGCATATTAGCGTGTAGTACTTTTTTATTGGATATTGTAGCACGAGGCGGTCACCCTTGTGCAGACGAAACGGTATGGCGCACACGCCCGCAAGGGTGGCGAAAAAGCCTATGACTTTGTTGTGGAAATGCGTTTGCTTTATGGCAACATTCTTAAACCCCATATCCTGCATTATGTGTTCGTTGAAATTTTTTGAAATGTTTCCGGCATTCGAGAAGTTGCGGTAGTTATGTGATGCGTAGCAATTCATAGGCTGTATTTTATATGCAATATCAAAGGTACAATATATATATTAAATATGGTGGTTTGTGTTGGGATATAAAAACAAACATTCCGCTGAGATTTACTTCTCAACGGAACGTTTTGTGGGCAAAGATGGATTCGAACCACCGAAGACGAACGTCAGCAGATTTACAGTCTGCCCCATTTGGCCACTCTGGAATTTGCCCTTATTTAACCGGATTTTATTTATACTTCTTTGCGAAAGCTACCATCTTCAATGCCGTAACGGCATATTCATCACCTTTGTTTCCGAGCATTCCTCCCGAACGCTCTTCGGCTTGCTCCTGGCTGTTTGTTGTAAGAAGTCCGAACACCACGGGAATATCTCCTTCTGCGTTGATGTTGGATATGCCTCCGCTAACAGCCTGGCATATGTAGTCGAAGTGTGGAGTGTCGCCCCGAATAACGCATCCTATTGCTATTACTGCGTCAACGGTATGTTTTTTTACCATTTGCGAACACCCGAAAATCAGTTCAAAACTTCCCGGAACAACCTCTACCACAATGTCTTCGGGTAGCACGCCGTTGGCTGTCAGGGTATTTTCTGCCCCTTTGAGAAGTGCTTTGGTTATGCAGTCGTTCCATTCTGCCACAACAATACCCACCTTCATTCCCTTTCCAGAGGGAACAGATGACATGTCGCTGTCGCTGAGTTGGAATGCGTTGCTTGACATTTTTTACTGTTGTTTTTTAACTGTTGCGCGTTCTATATATTTGTCAATTTCTTGCTGCATCGCGCTTTGCACATATTTGTCCTTTACCTCTTGGTATAGTTTTACGGCTTCGTCAAACTTGTTTTCAGACTCGAGCACCTCGCCCGCCTTTACAAGATATATCGGGCTTAGAGAGTTGTTGTCGGCCTTGGATGCCGCCTTTTTGAATGCTTCCACAGCTTTGTCTTTCTGTCCAAGTGTGGCATAGCAGTCTCCTATTGCTCCTGTGGCTTCAGCCTCAATCATGGCATCGCCGGCGGTACTGTAGTCTTTAAGATATTTGAGGGCCTCTTGGGCTTTGCCTGTATTGTAGAGTGAAATGCCTGCATAAAGTTTAGCAAGGTTTGCTGCGTCTGTTCCGCTATATTGCTTTGCTATGCTTATGAAACCGACAAATCCTGCACCATCGCCGTTTAAGGCTTTCTGCCAATCGCCCTGCGAAAAATATTCCTGACCTTTTGCAAGAGCGGTAGAGGCCTTGTTCTCTTTTGGGACGGAAACAAAATTGTGATAAAGCAATCCTCCGCCTATTACTACTATCAATGACACCAATACTATCAGTATCGGCTTTTTTTGCTTTGTGAGAAATGCTTCCGAACGGCTGATAACTTCAGCCATTTCCGTAGTACCGTTTGTCTTTATGTTAGCCATTTGTATTTGTTCTTTTGTTGTTTGTTGCTGTTAGGCGGGGACAAAATTAGTCTTTTCGCATTAAATGGTGAAATTTTATCCCTTTTTTTTTCTGTAAAGGGCTAAATTCTTCTTTTGGAATGTATCATACGCAATAAAACAGCTAACTTCGCATGTGAAAACAGCATGACATGATACTGCACAGGCTTTCTTTGATAAACTACAAAAATATTGCAGCCGCCGATATGGAATTCTCGCCCAAGATAAACTGCCTGATAGGTAAAAACGGCGAGGGTAAGACAAATGTGCTTGATGCAATATATTATTTGTCTTTTTGCCATAGTGCCACATCTTTGATTGATGCGCTGACGGTAAGGCATGGTGAGGACTGTATGGTTGCCGTTGGCGGATATGAAGATGAAGACGGCAGAAAATTCGAGGTTTCATGTGGTGTTAGGCAGCATAAAAGCAAAAAGTTCTGTTTGGACAAAAAAGCATACACGCGCCTTGCCCGGCACATAGGACTTGTGCCTTTGGTTATGGTGTCGCCCAACGATGGAGAGCTTGTTACGGGTGGCGGCGAGGCACGAAGAAAGTTCATGGACATTGTAATTTCGCAATACGACAGACTTTATCTCGATTCGCTCATAAAATACAACCGTGCCCTCAAACAGCGCAACACTCTTTTGCGCTCCGAGTCGGAGCCGGACCCTTCTATGCTTGACATATACGAAGAAGAAATGGCTCGGGAGGGAGAGAAAATCTTCATGGCGCGTTCGGTTCTCACAGATAAGTTAACTCCGCTTTTCCGTAAATATTATTCGCTGATTTCCGCCGATGCCGAGAAACCGTCTCTCTCGTATGTATCTCATTGCCAAAGGGGTCCGCTTTTGGAAACCATACGTGCGGGGCGCGCAAAAGATCGCATTGTTGGCCATTCGCTTCATGGTGTGCATCGCGACGAACTGCAGATGTGCATTGGCGATTATCCTATACGAAACGAGGGTTCGCAGGGGCAGACTAAATCTTTTCTGCTTGCGCTCAAGTTCGCGCAGTATGATTTGTTGCGTCATTCGGGCAGCGGTAAAGTGCCGCTTTTGCTGCTTGACGATTTGTTTGACAAACTTGATGCCTCGCGAGTTTCGCAGATAGTGAATATGGTTGCGGGCAGTGATTTCGGGCAAATTTTCATAACCGACACAGATCGCGGAAGACTTGCTCCGATTCTCGCGTCAACAGATCGCGACTACCGTGTGTTCAATGTAAAGCATGGTGAAATAAGCCTATGAGGAGAAAGAATATAGAGCAAATCGGCGATGTGGTGTCTATGTTTTTGCGGGTTCAGGGCTTGGAAACTCCGCTCAACGAGGCAAGGGCAGTGAATGCGTGGCCGGAAATTGTGGGGCAGAGTGTGGCGCGAGCAACGCAAAACATAAGAATTTACAATCAGGTTATGTTTGTCGAGGTTGGGTCGCCTGCACTGCGTAATAACCTTTTCATGCAGCGCAAACGGCTTGTTGAGAAGATAAACGCTTATGTAAAAGCAGATGTTATTACCGATATAATGTTCAAATAGACTTGCGGTGGATGCGTAAGGGCGTACGGCAAGTGCTTTTTGCTTAAATTTGCAGTATAAGATACCATTATAACACAATGAATACGTTTGGAAATGTTTATCGTCTTACGTCTTTCGGCGAAAGCCATGGCGTTGCGGTGGGCGGAGTGATCGACGGAATGCCTGCTGGTATAGGGGTTGACTTGGACTTTGTTCAGAGTGAGCTTGACCGCCGTCGTCCGGGGCAGAACAGCTTGACAACTCCGCGAAAAGAGGCTGACAAGGTGGAGTTTCTTTCGGGAATATTCGAAGACTGTACAACCGGCACGCCGATAGGCTTTGAGGTGAGAAACGAAAACCAACGCTCAAAAGACTATTCGGAACTGAAGGACGTCTACCGCCCTTCGCATGCCGATTTTACGTACCGGCAAAAATACGGTTTGCGCGATTATCGTGGAGGCGGCAGACAGAGTGCGCGCGAAACCATAGCGCGTGTCGTTGCCGGGGCTTTTGCGAAACTCGCCCTGTGCAAGATTGGCGTGGAAGTGAGGGCGTACACCTCGCAGATAGGTAAGGTGGCTCTTGGCGGTGATTACAAATGGTATTCTGTTGAAGATATAGAAAAAAATGCCGTTCGTTGCCCTAATGCAGAGGCTGCGGCAAGAATGGAAAGCGAGATAAAAGGCGCGTTGAGCGATGGCGACACGGTGGGTGGCGTTGTGAGCTGCATTATAAAAGGTTTGCCCGTTGGGCTTGGCGAACCTGTGTTTGGAAAGTTCCATGCCGCTCTTGCCTCGGCGTGCATGTCGATAAATGCGGCAAGGGGTTTTGAGCTCGGCAGCGGTTTCGGTGCGGCGGCAATGCGCGGTACGCAGTTCAACGATGCTTTTGTTCCCGATGGAAAAGGTGGGGTAACAACGGAGACAAACCATAATGGTGGTGTGCTTGGTGGAATAACCAACGGATGCGATGTGGAATTCCGTGTGGCATTCAAGCCGGTGCCAACGCTTAAGGTGGAACAGCGCACGGTTGACATCAACGGAGCCCCGACTGTTATTGCGGCGCGAGGAAGGCATGATCCTTGCGTAGTGCCGCGTGCCGTGCCAATAGTGGAGGCTATGGCGGCTATGGTAGCGCTTGATTATTACCTTTTGAGCAAGACATGCCGCATGTGATTGCGGCTTTTGCGGTATCGCGTTAAGATAATTTTTCCGGCTCTTAAATGTAAAGCCTCGCGGAAGCTGTTTGCCACCGCGAGGCTTTGTGTTTTTTAGGGGCGGTTGTTAAAGAATGCCCTGTGCCATCATGGCTTTTGCAACTTTTATGAAGCCGGCAATGTTTGCGCCTTTCACGTAGTTGATATAGCCGTCGGGTTCTGTGCCGTATTTAACGCAGGCTGCGTGGATGTCGCACATTATGTCGTGGAGCTTTTTGTCAACTTCCTCTGCCGTCCAGTTCAGACGTTCGGAGTTCTGTGTCATCTCGAGTCCCGAAACCGAAACGCCGCCGGCGTTTGCAGCCTTGCCCGGGGAGTAGAGTATCTTGGCATCCTGGAACACTTTTATGGCTTCGGGGGTGCTTGGCATGTTTGCGCCTTCGCTCACTGCAATCACGCCGTTTTCAACCAATTTGCGTGCATCATCGCCATCTATTTCGTTTTGTGTTGCGGAGGGGAGGGCTATATCGCACTTTTCGCCCCAAGGACGTGCGCCGGCAACATACTTGACGCCATATTTCTCGGCGTATTCGCGAATTCTGCCGCGTTCTATGTTCTTTAATTCCATTACATAGTTCCACTTTTCGCGGTCAATGCCATCGGGGTCGTATATGTAGCCATCGGAGTCGGATAGGGTAACAACTTTCGCACCCAGGTCGATGAGTTTGTCTACGGTGTATTGTGCCACGTTTCCCGAGCCGCTAACGCATACGGTTTTGCCCTTAACGTCTATGCCCCTTGTTTTGAGCATTTCGAGCATGAAGTAAACGTTTCCGTAGCCTGTTGCCTCGGGGCGGATGAGCGAACCGCCAAATTCAAGTCCTTTGCCCGTGAATGTGCCGGTGAACTCGTGGGTGAGTTTCTTGTACATACCAAACATATATCCCACTTCGCGTCCGCCTACGCCTATGTCGCCGGCGGGAACATCGGTGTTGGGACCTATGTTCCTCCAAAGCTCGGTAATGAATGCCTGGCAGAAGCGCATTATTTCGGCATTGCTTTTGCCTCGTGGGCTGAAGTCGCTGCCGCCCTTGGCCCCACCCATGGGAAGTGTGGTTAGCGAGTTTTTGAAAGTCTGCTCAAAAGCAAGGAATTTCAAAATGCCAAGGTTCACAGAGGAGTGGAAACGGATGCCGCCTTTGTATGGGCCGATGGCGTTGTTGTGCTGCACACGGTAGCCGTTGTTTGTATGTACCTTACCCTTGTCGTCAACCCATGTTACACGGAACTGGTATATGCGATCGGGAATGCAGAGACGCTCGATAAGGTTCGTCTTCTCGAATTCCGGGTGCTGGTTGTAGGTTTCCTCAATTGTGGGGAGCACCTGCGACACTGCCTGAATGTATTCGGGTTGTCCCGGGTAACGGTGTTTTAGGTTTTCAATTACTTCGCTTGATTTCATCTTAAATTACTCATTTGTTAATACTCCATATCGTTATGCAAATGTACAAAAAGGTTGTTTAATGGCAAAATGTCTGAAAATAAAATGCTTTTGAAAAGATAATTGTTTCAAAAGTTCAGAATAAATAATTTTGCACGCCTTTGCGATTTGGCAGGCATGAAACGTAATGCCGCCGTTTTAGGATGCGCTTTTATACGCATTATTCGGAGGTTTCGTCTTATGGCATGGTAATACGCCGTGTTTTCCAAAAGTTAGGTGATTTGTGCTGCCGTATAGGGCTATGTCATACACCTCTACAAATGTTGCCGCCCCCAAACCGTATGCTCTGTTCAAGATACACCGTAAACCTTGCGCGACGTTGAAAAAACAATGTCCTATGTAGAAAAAATTATATCAGACGTAGTTCAAATTACATCAGAATATTTTTGACCATAGGCAAATGTCTGAAAGATTAGAGCTGATCTCGTAATTTTTTAAACAGAATGTTGTTTTGTAAACCATTGGGTTATGAAAAGAAATCGCGCATGCGCCATGCTGCGGTATGAATGCATAAAAAACTCGCGACTTGTGAAATTTTCAAGCCGCGAGTTTTATTGTTTTGCGTAGGGCGTTTTTGCACTGATAATACACACACTGCTTTTTGTTGTCTGCTTTTTTAGAAGTAGAGGTAGCGACGGTCTTTAACCTTTGCCTTTGAATAAAGGTCGTTTGTATATTGACCTACGTTTCTAAGGTAACTTTCCGCCACGCTCTGTTCATACATTTTCTCGTTGAATTTTTCGCCGGTTTTTGTACGTCCTGTTACTTGGAACATATAAACTCCGTTGTTTCCTTTCACCGGACCGTAGGTTTTGTTGGGTTTACCATAGCAAATGCCGCCGGTAAGTATGGGCTCATTGCCACCGGTGGATGCTACGAAGGCGGGCATGGAGAATGTTAGGTTGTTAAGAGTGTCTTTTGACGCAGCCGGGAGTGCGAGAGCCTGCTGCATGTTTTTGCCTTTGAGCTGCGCCATGATCTTCTCGGCTTTCTTGTCGCGGAGAGCGAGCTGCATTAAAGCTTTCCTAACATCAGGATCGGATGCGGGACGGTATCCGGTCTTGTGTTTGCCCGTTACATATATGATTAGCAGATTGTCGTTGTTGCCGCATTCGTAAAGTTGCGACATGTCGCCCACTTTGGCCTCGAAAAGCCAGCGCAGAGCGTCTTTTGTTCCGGGGATGTTTGCAACATAGTGCTCGTTGCAGAATTGGTCTTTGCGTTCCTGCACGGTATAGCCGTTCTTTGCTGCGTTTGCTTCCATCTTTGCAAAAGTGGAGTTGCTTGCAATGAAGTGGCTGAACTTGTTGTATTCCTTGGTGTAGGTATCTTTGCTGAAGTCAACGGTGCGCTTGATTACGGCAAGGTTGTATTTTTTCTTCATTGCCTGTCGCTTCGTTATTTGTACCACAACAACGTTTTGCGCGAGCTCAATCTTCTTTAAGGAGTTGATTGCGCTTGTGGTGATTGTGTTAATGAAGTTTGCGTTGTCGGCATCAATCGACTGACCCTCGTACTGGTTTGCAGTGAGCCATACGGTTTGGGCCGGCTGATTGTATTTCTTTGCCACGTCTTCGAACTTCGCTCCGGCATTTATAGCTTTGATAACGCTGTCGGCTGTGGCCTTGGCGGCATCGAGCGATGTGTTTGCGCAGTTGATGGCACGGTATTCAACTGAGTCTGGAAGTTCGGCAACGGAAACAAGTTTGAGTATGTTCTGCGTGTTGTCGTATGCGTTGTAGTAAGGACCCTTGACAACGCCAACGCTCAGAGAATCTAATTTGCTCTGTATGTCGTTGGGGAAAGCGTTTTTGGAGAACGGCACGTTTGAGTATGGAACAAGCGAGCTGCTTTGGTTTACAGTCGAAGCTACGTTATCTCCCTCTGCAAGTTCTTTGGCGTAGCCTTTCATCTCTTTCTCAAGAGCCTGCTTGTCGCCTGCGGAAGCCTTAACCTGTACGCTTATGTACTTTATGTCTCGGCTTTCATTGAACTGGCGGAACATTTCCTTGTATTGTGCATAGAGTTTGTCAATATCCTCATCCGATACTTTTACCTCGTTGTCGGGAACAGAAGTGTAGGGGATTGAGGCAACAACTGCGCTGCTCTTGCTGGAAACGCCTTCGTACGCGAGTTTTGCCGAAATGGGGTTAGAAAGAATGCAACGCCCCACGAGAGCTTGATATTTTTCGTTAAGAAGGGTTGAGCGAAGCGTTTTCTCTATGAAGCTCCAGTATTTGTAAAGACGCTGATAGTATTCTATGTATTCCTGCGGAACCTGGTCGGGCTTTGCTGTCATCTGATTGTATTGCTCAAGGAACTGCTTGAGTTGCGTTGCGTCAAAGCGCCCTGTTTGTTTGTTGACGAACGGTGTCTGCATAAGCATGGGGTTTGTTCCTGTGCTTATAACGTTGTTAAGCTCTGCATCGGTAACAGTGAGACCGAGTTTGTCTGCCTCGTGTTTAACAAGCTCATTGTTTACGAAGGTTTGCCAAACCTGATCTTTGAGTTGGTTTTGCTCCTCATCGCTCAGCGAACTTTCACCGCGTGTGAACTTAATCGCTTCGGTGTATTCGTCAATTAAAGATTGGTAATCGTTTATGGCGAGTTTTTCGCCGTAAACCTGGCCTACGTGGCGTTTGTCCTCGCCGAAGAGCGTGTCGAAAACGCGGAAAAAGTCTTCTGCGATAAATGCAAAAAGACCGAGGCCTATTACTACCAACAGGGCCACGCCCCATTTTCTAATAGTTTGAATTGCTGCCATTATGTAATATTTTTTATTTCGATTTTAATGTTTTGCGGGTACTTGTCGGCGGCGTTTCCGTCGAGAACGTCAAAGCGTAGCCTGCACGATTTTTACTTAAATACGTGCAAAGATATAAAAATCAGTAAAACTGCGGGCATTTGTGCCGCAAAAATTCGGGGTGCTGTCATGCGTTGCCGATTGTTACTTGTTTTTTTTCGGTAAAATCTTGCTTTTGCGGCTGTCTGCCTGAGTTTCGTGTTTTTTTGCTTTGCCGTTGTTTTTTTCCGAAATGTCCTTAGGCGCGCCTATTATTGTGGTATTGTTTCCCGGGATGTCGGGTTCGCGTTTAACGGAGTCTTCTTGTTTCTTCTCGTCGGGCAATGGGAACGAGCCGGCAGAGTTTGTTATTTCGTAGTTGGTCAGTTCTTCGTCAGAGCGGAAGCCCACGCCTTGCAGTTCCTGTTGCGGCGTTACTATGTGTACGTATTTACTGGAATATACAATGTGTTTGCCCATGTCCCAAAAAAGCTCGTTTGTATTGAACACCGTGCCGTTTTCCTTTCTTATCTCCACGCGTCCGCGCAGTTCCCACAGGTTTTGGTCGTACCAGTAAGCCGTGTCGGCGGTAAGGAACATGGATACTTTGAACCTGTCGTTGAACTTCTCCATGAAGATGCCGTTCACGAAGGTTTGTTTTTGTGGCTTTGTGCGGTCGTAAACTTTCCAGTCTTCAGCTATCAGTTTGTATCTTATTACGCCGGAATCGGATATAAGCTTCGATACTCCCGTGGTTGACATTATGGGAAGTTTATCTCTGTTGTGCAGAGCCGGTGCCGTGGGTTCTTTGTCGTTGCTGCATGCGATTGTAATTATGGCTGCTCCCACGGTTAGGAGTGTGGCTTTTATTCTGCCTTCCACTTTTGGAACCATTTCTCGTTAAATGTGATGCCAACGCACAGTCGCAAATAATTTTCGGTTACTGCTCCGGGGCCTTTTGGCTTTATGTTCTCCCATTGCGCCGAAAGGTTCAGTGTGGAGCGGTTGTTTATAATGTTGGCTATCGGAAGCCCCACGCCCACGGTAACCATGAGGTCTTTTGTGCCACCCTGTCCATTGGCTTTTGCGTATGCTGAGCCGTATGATACTCCGGCGCGGTAGCGTATGTGGTCGCGATACTTTATTCCGAGGCTGTTGTGTATGTATTCGCCGCCCAGCGACACTCGCTGGCGGTTGTCGAATGCGCCTGTGGACGATATGTATTTGTTTTCGCCGCCGTTTGAGGTGAGCTGCGGGAATTTGGCGTTTTTCCACAATTCAATTGAGTAATCAACCCCCACTTTCCATTTGTTGTTGTGGTTCCATGCCATTCCGGCGGCTATTGCGTGTGGCAATTCGAAGGCGTTGGCCACCTTTACGGTGTCGCCTGTTGTAGCAGAGCCGGAATAGTTGGTTGTTTGGTTTATGAACTCTGCATCTGAATTTATTTGATGCCCCAGCGTGTAGGTTGCACCAAGGGTTATGAGGTCTTTCTTTGACACAAGCCTACTGTATTGCGCGCCGAAGTCTATTTTGTAGGTCGATATGTCGGCAGAATATACGCGTCTGAACTGGTTTACGTTGTTATCGCTGAATTTCGCCTGTATCGAGTGGGTGTAGTCGCCCCACACAAATCCGGCGTTTGCGCCTATGGAAAAATTTTTGAATATGTTCCATCCCGCTCCCAGGTAAACTTCGTGCAGCCCGCCATCGCCGGTATATGATGTTGTTTCGGTTTTCTCTCCGCTTCCGTCTATGTTGGGAAGTGTCTGTTTGTTTTCGATGTTGTAGCCCACAGAGGTGAGCGGCAGCAGCCCGAACGACATGCCCACGTTGCGCCACGCCCTGAATTGTGCGCTTACGTAGTCAACTGCGGAGTTTTTGGCGTTTTTCTTTAGGTTGTCCTGTTTGAAGTTGGCGTATTGCAGCGAAACGCCTATGTCGAAAAGCAGTGTCAGAGAGTCAACAGCGGAATATGATGCCGGATTTTGGAAATTCACCGATGTGGCATCGCGAAAACCTTGCGCAACCCCGGCCATGCCCTTGTTGAAACCCTGTGCGCGGTCGTTGATGGTGCCGAAGCCATACCGCGAGTAGGGCGAGTTTGTGCCGTTTTGCGCATTTGTTGACATGGGAAAAATCGACATTGCTGCGGCAACTGCTATTCCGGATAGTATTTTTGTTCTTTTGTTCATATTTGTCGAATGTGTTGTCTCTTTTTTTATATTTTGCATTCGGTTGCGTTGAGCAGTATTTCGCGCAGCCCCTCAAACACAAGGTGCTTGTCGAATATAATCTCCGCTCCTTTCACCGACAGGTATGTCTCTGCCCCGCCGGTAACTATTGTTATGAGGTCGGGGTGCTTTGTAAGCGTGTGCCTTATGTACCCTTCCACTTCGTGGTTCACCCCGTTCACTGCTCCCGAGCGCATGGCCGTGTAGGTGTCGTATCCGATTTCGGGTATCGGCCCGTCTGTGTCGACGAGGGGCAGTAGTGAGGTCCACGTGTGCATTGCCTGTAGGCGCATATATATGCCCGGCGATATGTTTCCGCCAAGATATTTACCGCTTGCCGATATAAATTCGTATGTTATGCAGCTGCCGTTGTCAACAACCAGAATGTTGCGGTTGGGGAACTTTGTTTTTGCCGCCACAATGGCTCCCAGTCGGTCGCTGCCCATTGTGGATGGCAATCCGTAGCGTTTGTTGTATTCGGGGGTGGTTGCGTCGTTGAGCAGTATGTCGGGAAGCCCGGCCCGGCGCAATTGCGGTCCTACCTTTCCTTTAAGTCCTGCCACGGTTGACACTATGCTGCGGCTTATCGGGTATTTCTCCAAAATGCTGTCGAGAGGCTTCAGAAAGTCATTGCGGCATGAGTCTTGGAACACTATTTTGCCTTCTGCGAAAATGGCTATCTTTGCGGATGAGTTACCTATGTCTATAATCAGTTCCATTGTGAATTGCGTACGAGAATGCTTTTGCTGCGGCGGCTCACGGTTTTTCCATTAGTTTTTCCAGGAAATTGTCAAGGTCTTCGTCAATTTTCCTTATCATTTCCTCGTCAAGCACCACGGTGTCATCCTCCACACAGTATAGGTTTGCCACGGTTTCTCCGTCATCGTTCACGAGCAGTATGTCGTATGGCTTCATTATGGGCGCGTTTAGCAATTGCGTATGCAGTGCGGCTATGCAGCGGCGCAGCACGGGTTGCAATTCTTCGTAAAAGTCGCCTTCCGCGTTTTCTGCCAAATCTTCCGCCACGGTGCGTGCAAGCTCGTTGCCGTCGTCATCGCATACGGTTATCTCTCCGGTGTCGGGGGTGGCATGTATAAGTATGTCGGTCATGGGCATTGCTTCACCCGAGGGCTGGAACGTCCCTATTGCCTGCAATATGACATTTTTTATTTGTTCCTGTGTATGCTCGCTTGCTTTCATCAGCTGTCGGATTATGCATTATGTGCAAAAGTACTACTTTTTTCTCTTTCATTTGTGGCACAATATATAAAAGATGCAACACGTGTGGCAAACAACGCGAGAGTGTGCTTGCAGTGCAACGGCAGTTGCCGGCAAAGTTGCGTTTTCGCTATGGCGCAAAAACAGCATGGGACATAGAAAAAAACATGTCTGATGTAAAAAAAACTACATCAGACGTAGGAAAAACTACATCAGACCTTTTTTTGAGTATGGGCGCGGCGGCATAATTTGCACGTGTTATGATAAAACACTAAATTCGCGCATATATATTGTTTTATCATGCAGGACAAATCTAAAAAGGAGGAGCAAATACTTATAAGGATTACAGGCAAGGACCGGCCGGGGCTTACGGCATCGGCAATGGATATTCTTTCGCGATACGGCGCGAATATTCTTGATATAGGTCAGGCCGACATACACAGCACGCTTTCGCTCGGAATATTGATAAGGATAGACGACCTTTCGGCGGGGCAGGTGATGAAGGAAATGCTGTTCAAGGCTTCGGAGCTCAATGTCCAGGTAGGTTTCGAGCCCGTTACCGATGAGGAATACGAGAATTGGGTTAACCAGCAGGGCAAAAACCGTTACATTCTAACACTGATAGGGCGCAGCCTTTCGGCCCGCCAAATTGCGGCGGCGGCAAAGGTGGTAGCGGCGCAGGGGCTGAACATTGACTCCATATTGCGCCTTACGGGACGCATTAGCATTGTGCATCCGGAGCGCAATGTAAGGGCGTGCATCGAGTTCTCGTTGCGCGGAACGCCAAGAAATTACCCCGGAATGCAAAAGGAACTTATGGAGCTCTCATCGGAGTTCGGAATAGATTTCTCGTTTCAGAACGATGATATGTACCGCCGTATGCGCAGGCTTATATGCTTCGACATGGACAGCACGCTGATACAGACGGAGTGTATAGACGAGCTGGCGAAACGCAACGGCGTGGGCGACAAGGTGGCGGAAATCACGGCGCGAGCCATGCGCGGCGAGATTGACTTCAAGGAGAGTTTCACGCGACGCGTGGCCCTGCTTAAAGGACTTGATGTGAGCGTTATGAGAGACATAGCCGAAAACCTGCCCATTACCGAAGGCACAGACAGGCTCATGTCGGTGCTTAAAAAGTGTGGTTACAAAATAGCAATACTCAGCGGCGGGTTCACCTATTTCGGCGAATATCTGCAACGCAAATACAATATAGACTATGTTTATGCCAATGAACTTGAAATAGGTGGAGACGGAAAACTCACAGGACGGTATGTGGGCGAAATTGTTGACGGTGTGCGAAAGGCCGAGCTGCTTAGGATAATCGCGCAGGTTGAGAAGATAAATCTTGCACAGACTATTGCCGTGGGCGATGGGGCTAACGATTTGCCCATGATTTCGGAAGCGGGGCTCGGAATTGCTTTCCACGCCAAGCCGAAAGTGATAGCCAACGCCCGGCAGGCGATAAGCAACATAGGGCTCGACGGGGTGCTTTATTTCCTTGGCTTCAAAGATAGCTATCTGGGCGAGCTTGGCAGGCTATGAAGCAGATGCTCCGTAAAAAACAAAAAGCTCCACGGCACAAATGCCGTGGAGCTTTTTGTCATTGCCTTGCCTGCATCATTTTTCGCCATTTCATGTATCCCATTACGGCAATCACAACATACAAACCGTAAAGCCCCGCTTTGAATGGTATTCCTTTGTCGATGTAGAGGTAGCACGAAATTATGTCAACCACAATCCAAACGAACCATTGCTCGATGTATTTGCGCGCCAACGCCCACAATCCCACAAAACTCAAGGCATTGGTGAAACTGTCGAGCACCGGGACGGTGGAGTTTGTGTAGTTGGCAAGCACATAATAGGTAGCCCACATGGCAGCAGCAAAGAAAATGAACGCCGGAAGCACAAGTTTTCCCGGGAAATGCGTTATGGGCATTTCACCGTCTTTTTTATTGCCTTTGTTGCCAAACTTCCATGCGGCGTAACCATACACGGCTGCCACCGTGTAGTAAACCGCCATCCCGGCATCGCCGTAAAGCCCGTGGCTGTAGTATAGGTAAACATCGAGGGCGGGCATTATTATACCCACAATCCAAAGCGCGATGCTTGCGCGGTATTCGAGCGCGACGTAGGCAAGCCCGAGGATTGTGGTGAGTATGTCAAGCCAGTGTGCGGCAAGGAAATCCATGTCAGAACCTCAAAGTTATGTTGCCCATTGCCGTGAAGCCCGCCATGGGAATGAAGCCTATTTGGTAGTAACGGTTGTCGAGGTCGTAGCCGCTGCTTTTGCCCACCGCGCTGTAAACCCAACCGCTGCTTGCATAGCGGCGATTGAAAATGTTGTTGAGGCCGAGGCCGAACACAACCTGCTTTACGCCCATGGAAAGCTTTTTGGTGTCGAGGGTGTAGTTCATGTTCACGTTTGTTTGGGAATAGCATGGCAGCGAGCGGTCTTTGTTCTCGGTGTTGTCAAGATACTGCCGTCCCACAAAGTTAGTGTGCCATGTTGCGTCAAAGCCGGCGTAGCGGAAGTTGAGGAAACCGTTTAGGATAACCGACGGCGAGAACGACAGGGTGGATTTGCTGTAGTGCTTCGTTACGGCATCGCCGTCCCAGTTGTCCACATATTCGGTGAAGTCCTTGATTTTGTTTTGCGAGAGTGCGGCGTTGCCGGCAACGGTGAGCCATGAAAGCGGACTCCAGTCTGCCGAAATCTCAACGCCCCGGCGGTAGCTCTTGTCTATGTTTGTTGTTAGGTTTTCGCCTATGTCGCTCTGCTGGCCGGTTTGCACAAACTGGTCTTTGTAGTTCATATAATAGAAATTCACTCCCGCGTGCCAGTTGTCGCCATCGTAGTTGTAGCCCAGCTCATAGTCGATCATGTGTTCTGCCTTTGGCGCGGGATAGCTGCCGTTGTCGGTGAAGTTGTTGCGCTCGGGCTCGCGGCCTGCGTAAGCCACTGAGAAATATGCGTTGTGTCCGCTTTGGTGGAAGCTGAATCCGGCTTTGGGGTTCCAGAAATCATACTTTTTGTGAATGTCGAGGAACTGCTTGCTGTTGTCGTTCTCGTAGAATCTGTCGTTAAGGCCGCTTGTTTTGTAGAATACGTGGCGGTATTGCAGGTCGCCGAAAACATCGAGAAAGTCAAACACATGGTATGTTGCCTTTGCGAAGGCCGAATAGTCGTCTTTGCGTGCATCGGAATCGTAATACTTGTAGCCGGTGAAGTTTTCAACCTGTCCCACATTTGATACGTATTTCAGCTTGCCGAAGTGGTTGCAGCGGAACTGCGTCATGTTCATTCCGCCTATGACGTCCCATTTGTCGTTCTTGAAGTTCACGTTGTAGAGTGCGCCGTAGTTGTTTTGCGTAAGCCCTTTCTTTCTCACGAAGTCGGCTTTCGCGATGGAATTGCCCTCGGCGTCGGTTGCGGTGAGTCCGAATTTCTTGAATTTGTTCTGGGGGCGGAACTCAAGGTAGTAGCCATAGCCGTAGGTGTAGTGGAGCGCGGCGTTGTGGCTCCAGTGTTCGTTTGGCATCCATGTGCCCGAGAGTATGTTGTGGTTCTGATAGAAGTTGTCGGTTGTCCTGTCCCAGTATTTGCCGTTGTCGAGCTTGTAGCGGTAGGTTTGGAAGTTTCCTTTTTCGTCTTGTGGGAATGTCCAGTTTTTGGAATCGAAAACCAAACCTTCATACAGGGAGTTGAACCTGCCAAGGCCGTGCTTGTACATATCCTTGTACGAGTGTATTCCCTGAAACATGAGGCTTGCATCGTCGTTTCCGGCAATGATGCCGTTCCATGCCTGTCCGGTTTTTTCGAAGTTGCCTATGTTTTTGTATCGCAGTGTAAAATTATCGCCAAACCAAGTAAGCCCGCCATAATATGAGCCAGAGCGCCCATTTGTGCCGTGAATGTAGCCGTCTGTCCCCGTTTCGTGGTATGCGCCGTCAAAAATAAGGTGATTTCCAAGCAGTCCGCTCGAAAAGTTTGCGCCAACGTTGTATGTGTTGTAGCTTCCGTATGAGCCTGTGATTTCGAGCATTTTCTTGCGGCTCGGCATATTTGTGAGCAGGGATATGGTTCCGCCAAATGCGCCATCGCCGTTTGTGCTCGTACCTATTCCGCGCTGTATTTGCACCGATTTGAGTAGCGAGCCGTATGAGTTCATGTTTACCCAGAATACGGTTTGGTCTTCGGGCGAGTTGAGAGGCACGCCGTCGAGAGTAACGTTTATGCGGCTTCCTGCCGCACCGCGTATTCTCATGTAGGTTGTGCCTGTGCCCAGGCCGTTTTCGCTCCACGCCGTTATGCCGGGTGTGTTTGCAAAGAGGAACGGAAGTTCCTTGCCGCTTTTTGAAAAATTGTGGAGTTCGGCCTGTTTTACGTTTGCCACCGCAAACGGCGCATTTTTTTGTGCGCGCACGCTTTTCACCACCACTTCCTGCAATTTCTCGCTGTGTATCGAATCGTCGGCGTTTGCGGGCAAAATTCCCGCAGCCGCAATGGCGAGAGAAGAGGTTAAAATCAAATTCTTCATTTGATGCCTTTTTTTAATAATAAAATAAAGAAGGGATTGTAATCCTTGAACCTACCTACGCCGGCATTATCCGGATCAGGTTATAGGGTATGATCTCAGACCGCCCAAAAAGACGGACACCCCTTAGAAAGCAGTTTGCTTTCCGCATGCAAAGTTACGAAAATCTGCGTGGGAAATAAAAAAAACTAAGTCCGATGTGGTTTTTTCTACATCGGACTTAGGAAAAATTATATCAGAAGTTTTTTTTGCTATTTGCAACGTGTTGTAAAACAGATGCTTGGCTGTGTGTGGAAAAAGGGCTGAAACGCCTTTGTGTTAAAGGCTTGCTCTTTTGTCTTTGCATAGGCTGCTGTTTAAGCCCTTGATTGTTTGCCGCGCTATTGGCAGTGGTAAAAAAAACGGCAGGGAGATTTCCTTTCGGAAAAGCTCCCTGCCGGCACAGGCGAGGTGGGTGGGGAATTCCCGCCTGTGTGTTGTTTGTTTACACCAATCCCCTGCCGTGGCAGTTCTTGAACTTTTTGCCGCTTCCGCAAGGGCAAGGATCGTTGCGGCCCGGAAGTTTGTCAACGTGTATGGGCTGCTGTTTATGGGACTCGCGGGTGTCGCGGTTGGCTGCCGCCTGCTGGTTTTCGTCAACAAGGTCGGTGCGGCTTTCCGTGTATTGCGGCCTTCTGGGCGCGGGTGTGTCGTCGGCCTCTTGAACGTCATCGGGCGCTTGAAGGGGGATTTGCCCGCGCATTAGTATTGAGACGGTGTTGTTGTTTATGTCGTTAATCATTGAGTCGAACAGCTTTACGCTTTCGAGCTTGAATATAACGAGCGGGTCTTTCTGCTCGTAGCTTGCGTTCTGAACAGATTGTTTCAGCTCATCAAGTTCGCGCAGGTTTTCTTTCCAGGCATCGTCAATGTCGTGTAGCAGTATTGATTTCTCGAAGTCTTTCACCACGCTCTTGCAGTCGGTGTTGTAGGCTTCCTCCAGGTCGCTTGTTATAAGGAACTGGCGTTTGCCGTCGGTAACGGGTATTTGTATTCGCTTGTACATGTCGCCCTGTTCCTCGTATACTTTTTTGATTACAGGGTTTGCCACCTGCGACATGCGCTCCGTGCGGCGGTTGAAGTTCTTCATTGCCTCTTGGAATGAGCGTTCGTAAAGGTCTTCGTGCTTAATGCTGTCGAATTCTTCCTCTGTAAACGGTATTTCCATTGCGAATATCTTGAAGAATGCCTCTTTGCAGCCTTCGTAGTCGTTGTTGTCGATTATGTTTATGCAGCGGTCCCAAATCATGTTTGATATGTCCATGCCTATGCGCTCGCCCATCAGTGCGTGGCGGCGTTTCTCATAAATCACGGTGCGCTGCTTGTTCATCACGTCATCGTATTCAAGCAGGTGCTTACGTATGCCGAAATTGTTTTCCTCTACCTTTTTCTGTGCGCGCTCTATGCTGTGGTTTATCATAGGCGACTCGATCATTTCGCCTTCTTTGAAGCCGAGATGATCCATTACGCGGGCAATTTTTTCGGAGGCGAAGAGACGCATGAGTTTATCCTCCAGCGACACGAAGAACACAGACGATCCCGGGTCGCCTTGGCGGCCGGCACGTCCGCGCAACTGGCGGTCGACGCGGCGGCTTTCGTGGCGTTCGGTGCCTATTATGGCAAGACCTCCGGCTGCGCGCACTTCGGGCGAGAGCTTGATGTCGGTTCCGCGACCGGCCATATTGGTGGCTATTGTAACGATGCTGCTTTCTCCGGCGTGGGCCACAATGTCGGCCTCTTTCTGGTGGAGTTTTGCATTTAGCACATTGTGTTTGATTTTGCGCATATCGAGCATCTTGCTCAGCATCTCGGAAATTTCCACGCTTGTTGTGCCCACCAGAACAGGGCGTCCCGCCTTGATCATTTTCTCGATTTCCTCGATTACGGCCTTATATTTTTCGCGCTGCGTTTTGTAAACGCGGTCGTTCATGTCGTTGCGGATTACCGGGCGGTTGGTGGGGATTTCAACAACATCAAGCTTGTAGATGTCCCAAAACTCTCCGGCCTCGGTGCTTGCCGTACCTGTCATGCCGGCGAGCTTGTGGTACATTCTGAAATAGTTCTGTAGTGTGATGGTTGCGAATGTCTGTGTGGCGGCTTCAATCTTGACGTGTTCCTTGGCTTCAACGGCTTGGTGGAGTCCGTCGCTCCAACGGCGGCCCTCCATTATACGCCCTGTCTGCTCATCAACTATCTTCACCTGTCCGTCAATTACAACGTAATCATCGTCGCGGTTGAACATGGTGTATGCTTTGAGCAACTGTTGCAGCGTGTGAACTCGCTCACTCTTTATGGCGTAGTTTGTTAGCAGCTCATCTTTTTTATTGAGTTTCTCCTCATCGCTAATGTCTGTTTCGGCTTCGAGTGCTGACAGCTGCGTGGTGATGTCGGGTAGCACGAATAGGTCGGGGTCGGAAACCTGCTTTGCGAGCCATTCGTTGCCCTTGTCGGTTAAGTCAACGCTTTTCTGCTTTTCGTCGACTACAAAATACAGCGGGTCGGTGGCTTCGGGCATCAGCTTGTTGTTGTTCTCCATGTAATATGCCTCGGTTTTTAGCATTCCCGCTTTTATTCCGGTTTCGGAAAGGTATTTTATTAGGGGTTTGTTCTTAGGAAGAGCCTTGTGTGAGCGGAACAGTTGCAAGTAGCCTTTGGTTACGGAATCTTTGTCCTTGTTTTCGGTGATGAGCTGCTTTGCCTCGGCAAGATATTTGGTGGCGAGCTGGCGTTGCACGTTTACAAGCTGTTCAACCAGCGGCTGGTATTGTTCGAACATCTGGTCGTCGCCCTTTGGCACCGGACCTGAAATTATCAGAGGCGTGCGGGCATCATCGATAAGCACAGAGTCAACCTCATCGACAATGGCGTAGTTGTGGGCGCGCTGCACGAGGTCTTCAGGGCTTATAGCCATGTTGTCGCGAAGGTAGTCGAAACCAAACTCGTTGTTCGTTCCGAATGTTATGTCTGCCTGATAAGCCTTGCGGCGTGCCGCGCTGTTGGGCTGGTGCTTGTCGATGCAGTCAACACTGAGTCCGTGGAACATATACATTGGTCCCATCCATTCCGAGTCGCGCTTTGCAAGGTAGTCGTTTACTGTTACAACGTGAACGCCGTTGCCGGTTAGGGCATTTAGGAAAACAGGCAGTGTTGCCACGAGTGTCTTTCCCTCGCCGGTAGCCATTTCGGCTATTTTCCCTTGGTGGAGCACAACTCCGCCGAATAGCTGCACGTCATAGTGCACCATGTTCCACGTAACCTCGTTTCCGCCGGCAATCCAATGGTTTTGGTATATAGCCTTGTCGCCATCAATGCGCACAAAGTCGTGTTTGGCGGCGAGTTCACGGTCAAAGTCGGTGGCTGTTACGATTATTTCTTCATTTTGCGCAAAACGGCGTGCGGTATCGCGCATAATGGCAAAGGCTTCAGGCAATACCTCGTCAAGTTTTTTGTCATAGCGTTCCAGCACTTCCTTTTCAAGCTTGTCTATTTGGCTGAAAATGGGCTCGCGGTCCTCGATTGGCGTTTCCTCTATCTTGCCTTTGAGTTCGGCAATCTTATCCTTTATGTCGTTGGCAGAACTTTGTATGGCATTTTTAAGTTCCTGTGTCTTTGCGCGAAGCGCATCGTTGTCTAGAGCCTGTATTGCCGGTTCTGCTTTTTTTATTTTCTCGACCCACGGCTGTATTTCCTTCATGTCGCGGGTTGATTTGTTTCCGAATATTTTACTTAGAAGTTTGTTTATGTCCATTTTGATGTTGTTGAATAATTAGGTGGTTGTCTGCTTTGAATATCATTTTACCCCTTCGAGGGGTGCGGCAGAGCAGGCGTTTGGGGCGCGGATTCTCATGCACGATGCTAAGGTGGGGGCTATGCTCTCCACACTTGCCGGCGTTGTTATTTTTTCCGCTTTTATGTTGTATCCGTATAGAAAAATGGGAAAGTTGGCGTATGCCTCGCTGCAAAAGCTAACCTCTTGGGTATTGTCGTTAACAAGGTTCCATCCGGGAGCTATCTCAAGAAGAATGTCGCCGGAGCATTTAGGATTGTAGCTGTTGCGTATTTTGCTTATGCCCGGTGTCCATGCGCCGAGTTGCAGCCGTGTGGAGGTGTATACGTCTTTGATGCCTGATATGTCGATGAGGAAACCCTCGCAATGCTGTAGCACCTGGGAAAGACTTAGTTGCTTTTCCTCAATAAGTTTATGGTTGAGGTAGATTTCCGCTCCGTGGCAAGCCTCCACATACTGTCCCTGTCCGAAAAGGGCTGACAGATACATATTGAGCAGTGCCGAGGCGCGGCTTATGTTGAATGTTCCACCGGGTATGCGGTATTTGCTCAGGTTTTGCGGCGCATAGTTTGTGTATCCGGTAGAGGTTATCACGAACAGTGCGTTGCCTGCGCCGGTTTTTCCTTCAACGGCCGATATTAAATTGCCGAGCGCGTTGTCTATCCTTACGTATGTGTCCTGCAATTCCATGGGGCTTTCCGGCCCTGAAAGGTTTTTGTAGTTTCCCGCGTGGAGGGTTATTGAAAGGTAATCGGTTATTTCGTCTGTGCCTATTAGCGTTCTGCTTATGCAGGCCATTGCTACATTGGCTATTTCATCGTTTATAGCCCCGCATTCCTTGAACTGGCGATAGCGCCCCGTGCCTTCAAATTTGTGCTTGAATGGTTTTGAAACAGCTCCCGATAGGAAATAGTTGAAATTTCCCACAATGTCGGACGATGGAGTCCATGAGTAGCTTTTGAGTTTCTGCGAAAGGGAGTTGCCTGAGTTGAGCGACCTGAGCCAGGCCGGCAGTTCGGCGGCATAGTATGAAGAAGAACACCACAGCCCTGTAAGGTTGTCAATCCAAAACGCGCCGTCTGCGGCGTGCCCCGCTCCCAAAAGGGCTTCATCGCCAAATGGTGCAATGGCATATACTATGGATTTGCCGCTTGTGGCAACTTTTAGCTCATCTCCTATGGTTGAGACTGCAAGTCGGCGTGGGGAATATTTGTCAAGGGTCATTACTCCCTCGCAGCTGTCATCGTCAACAGCCATTATGGGGCGCAGTGTCTCGCGGTCTAACCATTGTATTCCCACTATGCCGTTGTCGTAGGGTGGGGCGCCTGTCGATATTGTGGCCACAGCCGATGCGCGGTCAAGATGGGACGAGGGATATTGCGCCTGAGTGTATATGCGGCTGTTTTCAAAAAGTTTCTTGAAGCCGCCGTTTCCGTAAAGGGGCGAGAATGCCTCCATGTAATCGGTGCGCAACTGGTCTATCGTAATGTTCACCACAAGGCGCGGTACTGCCGGCAGAGACTGTGCTCCGCCTGTTGTAAGATATAGTCCCGCTATAAGGGTTGTTATTATTTTTTTCTTTTCCATTTCGCCTTATGCTGTATATATGCTCCCGTTGCCGTTTGCAGGCACAAAGATAGTGCAAAACAATAAACCGATGCGCTGAAAGTTTGTGAAATAAATAATGTAAGCACAAGAAACACACAAATAACCGTAGTTGCGATTGTGGCGTATGTGTCGTGTCTGTGTCTGCGTATGTTGATAATTCTGGCGGGTATATATACAAGTGGTATGGGGTTAAGTATCGCTAACAGCCAGTTGGTGTTTACTGTTGGGTGTTCTGAAAAGAAAAACAGCAGGGCGATAAGGCATCCTGCCAAACCTTGTATGGTCATTAGCGCGGCTTCGAATCCCCAGAAAATTCTACGTTTCCTTATTTCCATGGCGCATGCTGCTGCTGTAATTGCGAGCAGTGAGCCGAATACTCCGATAGGTGGCACCGGAAAGCCTTTTGTTTCTTTCCGTGCTTTAATGGGAGGGTAAACTTTTGTTTCCGACACCAAATTGCGCCTGTTTCCTGCACTGTCAACGATAATCGCCTTGGCGTTGTATTTTTCCATGTACAAAGGCGCGAACATTTTTTGGCGTTCGCTTATATTCCTGTCGGCGGTTGCACCAAGCAGCAAGTCCTGCCCGAACTCCGACCACGGGTCGTTTTTTGTGTAGTGGTGGATTATTTGGCGGTAGCTTTCCTTGGTGTTATCCTGCGGGTATTCTATTTTGCCGTTTATGCAATTTTCTATCTCGTCTCGCGCTCTTGTTGTGCAGTTGTCATACAGAAAGTTATACCTGTAAGTCCAATCTTTATGGCTTGCGGTTTTTGCGAGTCGGGACAGCAGCAATTCTTTCTCCTCTTTGGTAAGGTTAAGAGTCTGTTCAATAACCGCCGAACCGCGATATTCGTATTCGCTTATGAAATTCCCGAAAGGATATGCCGCCATGTAATAGTCGGTTTTGCCAAGAACGAAACGTGCAACGAAGTTTGGGGTGTTGAAATCGAACATCCCATAGTTGAACACCCAATCTGCTCCCGAGACGGTGCGTATTCTGATTGCAGAATGTCCGTAGAGTTCGTATATTTCCGTTCCCGGTTCGCAGGTCATGAAACTCACGGTCAGGGTGTCTGTGTTAAGAGTTTCGCCGATACTTTCCCTGCCTGCCGGCCAAGCGGCCGTTTGTATGGTCGCAGCCAACGTCAATATTAATACGAGCCTCAATACTTTCAATGTGCAGGTCGGTTATCCGAGGTTTTTAAGCGTTTCCTTTATGGTGGCAATTTTGCTTTGTGTGTCGCTGAGTTTCTTGCGTTCCATTTCCACCACCTTTGCCGGGGCGTGGGCTGTAAACTTCTCATTCGAGAGCTTTTTCTCGATTGAGGCGAGGAACTTTTCGAGGTGTTCAAGCTCGGCGTTGGCTTTTGCCTTTTCTGCATCAACGTTGATGAGTTTGCCAAGCGGAACGGCATATTCGGTTGTGCCTACTATGAACGATGCCGAAAGTCCGTCTTTCTCGCTTACGGTGTTTATATTGTTCACCTTAGCCATCTTTTTTATGGTTGAGGTGAATTTTTCGTTTACATCCGAGTTGACAACGTTGAGCTGCAATTCTTCGCGCGGTGCAATGTTCTTTTCCGCCCTCACGGCGCGTATGCCCACCACAATTTGCTTTACGGTTTCGATTTCGTCAAGCAGTTTTTGGTCTTGCTCCGTGAATGTATCGTTGCCGTTTGCGCTGTACATTATGCTTTCGCCGTCTTTGCGACTGCGTATGTGCTGCCATATCTCTTCTGTTATGAACGGCATGAACGGGTGGAGCATTTGCATTAGTTTTTCGAATATTCCCAACGTGGCTTCAAGGGTTTTGCCGTCTATGGGCTCGCCGTATGCTGGTTTTATCATTTCGAGATACCAGCTTGAGAACTCGTCCCAAAACAGGTGGTAAACCTCCATGAGTGCTTCGCTTATCCTGTATTTCGAGAACAGGTCTTTTAGTGCGGCATCGCTTTTGCGCAGTTCCGCGCCAAACCAGTCAATGGCTGTCTTTGCGGTGTCGGGCTGCTTTGCGCCGTTGTCAACGTTCCATCCCTCAACAAGGCGGAATGCGTTCCATATCTTGTTGCAGAAGTTGCGTCCCTGTTCGCAAAGGCTTTCGTCAAACAGAATGTCGTTGCCGGCGGGGGCGGAAAGCATCATTCCCATTCTCACGCCGTCGGCTCCGTATTCATCGATTAGCTTGAGCGGGTCGGGCGAGTTGCCGAGCGATTTTGACATCTTGCGTCCTAACTTGTCGCGCACTATGCCGGTGAAGTAAACGTTGCGGAAAGGCATTTTGCCGGTGAACTCGTATCCCGCCATTATCATGCGTGCCACCCAAAAGAATATAATGTCGGGACCGGTTACAAGGTCGTTGGTTGGGTAGTAGTAGTCGAATTCCTTGTTGTTCTCGGGCTGCATAATGCCGTTGAAAAGAGAAATCGGCCACAGCCACGATGAGAACCATGTGTCGAGCGCTTCTTCGTCTTGGCGAAGGTCTTTGGCCTCGAGGCTTGGGTTGCCGCTCTTTTCGCGGGCAAGTTTAACGGCTTCCTCTACGCTTTCGGCCACCACAAATCCGCCCTGCGGAAGGTAGTAGGCGGGAATTCTGTGTCCCCACCAAAGCTGGCGGCTTATGCACCAGTCTTTTATGTTTTCAAGCCAGTGGCGGTAGGTGTTTTTGTATTTTGCGGGATAGAATTTTATTTCATCGTTCATCACCGGCGGGAGAGCCAGGTCGGCAAAGTGCTTCATTTTCAAGAACCATTGCATAGAAAGCTTAGGTTCTATGGCAACATGTGTGCGCTCCGAGAATCCCACCTTGTTGGTGTAGTCCTCAACCTTTTCCATGAGCCCGGCCTTTTCAAGGTCTTCGGCAATCTGCTTTCTGACATCAAAGCGGTCCATGCCCACATACATTCCTGCGGCTTCCGAAATGGTTCCGTTGTCGTTGAATATATCGATGCTCTCAAGGTTGTGCTTCTCGCCCAGCATGTAGTCGTTGGGGTCGTGGCATGGGGTTACTTTCAGGCAACCGGTGCCAAACTCCGTGTCAACATATTCGTCTTCTATCACGGGTATCTCTCTGCCCACAAGCGGCACTATGACGCGCTTGCCCTTGAGCCAGGCGTTTTTTTCGTCGTTGGGGTTTATGCACATGGCGGTGTCGCCCATTATTGTCTCGGGGCGCGTGGTGGCAACCACGGCATACTTTTTACCACCCTCCACGGGGTCGACAACATAATAGCGCAGGTAGTAGAGCTTGCTGTGCTCTTCCTTGTATACTACTTCCTCATCGCTGAGCGCGGTTTGTGCCTTCGGGTCCCAGTTCACCATTCTCACCCCGCGGTATATAAGCCCTTTGTTGTATAGGTCAACAAACACGCGTATCACACTTTTTGAGCGTGTTTCGTCCATGGTGAACGCCGTGCGGTCCCAGTCGCACGATGCGCCGAGCTTGCGCAGCTGCTTCAATATTATGCCGCCATGCTCATCGGTCCAATCCCATGCGTGTTTTAGGAACTCCTCGCGTGTGAGGTCGGTTTTTTTTATGCCTTTCTCGGCAAGCCGCCCCACCACCTTAGCCTCCGTGGCAATCGATGCATGGTCTGTTCCCGGAACCCAGCAGGCGTTTTTCCCCTCCATTCTTGCGCGTCGCACAAGAATGTCTTGTATGGTTTCGTTTAGCATATGCCCCATGTGGAGCACGCCTGTTACGTTTGGCGGCGGAATCACTATGGTGTATGGTTCGCGACCGTCGGGTTTCGAACTGAACAGTTTGTGGTCAATCCAATACTGATACCACTTTGCCTCGATGTCTTTGGGGCTGTACTTGCTTGCAAGTTCCATATGTGTTTTGTCTTTTTTTTTCAATCTTGTGGTGGCGTGATGTTGGTTGCAACATACCTAAATTGTTGCAAAATTACGAATTTCCGTGCTTATTTACTTAACTGCGGTGCTAATTTTAACTGCGGTAAATTACCTGTATGCCACATAACGCATGCCAAATTGCGAACCACCGGGCGCGGAAATCGGAATGTTTGTATAAGTGCCGGGTAACAAGGCGTTTGCAATGGAAACACGAAAACACTGTAAGGTTTTGGAAGTAAGGTGGTTATGAATGGCAGAAAAAAGGTCTGATGTAGTTTGAATTATGTCTGATGTAATTTTTTCTACATGGGACATGGTTTTTCTCATGTCTGATGTGGATTTCGCAGCTTTTGTTTGTGTGGATGTAATGCCGTGAGTGCGGTGCCGTGTGGCGGGCTTGGCGTTTATTTACAAATACACAAATGCCGCACCCGGTTTAACCCGATGCGGCATTTATATAACTACCTGCGGTGTGGCAATTGTCAGCTGTTTGTATCAGCTTGTGTATCCGGGTTTTCCGCCCATTCAACGTTGAGTTTTCCGCCCTCCTTGCACAGCGACACGTTTATTGCTTTGTGTTTGTCGGCGTCTTCCTCCATAAGCAGCTCGCACGCAGCGTCCTCTATATTGCTCTGTATTGCGCGTCTTAGCGGGCGGGCTCCATATTGCGGGTCGAAGCCTTTTTCCGCAATAAAGTCTCTCGCTTCGGGAGTTATGTTCATTGTATAGCCAATGTTCTTGGTGCGTTCAATGAGTTTGTCGATTTCCGTGTCTGCAATCTTTCTGACAGCCTCTTTTGTAAGCGGCTCGAACATTATAATCTCATCGATGCGGTTGAGGAACTCGGGGGCGAATGTGCGGTTGAGCGATTTGCGTATTATTGAATCGTTCTGACTCTTGTCGCCGGCCCCGGGGGCGTTGAAGCCTATGCCTTGGCCGAACTCGCGCAGCTGCTTTGTGCCGCTGTTGGATGTCATTATTATTACGGTGTTCTTAAAGTCTACGGTGCGCCCATTGCTGTCGGTCAGCCTTCCCTCGTCCATAACCTGCAGCAGCAGGTTGAACACATCGCTGTTGGCCTTTTCGATTTCGTCGAGCAGGATGATTGAGTATGGGTGGCGGCGCACTTTTTCCGTGAGCTGTCCGCCCTCCTCGTATCCCACATATCCCGGAGGTGCGCCAATGAGTCGCGAAACGGAGTATTTTTCCATATATTCGCTCATGTCAATGCGTATTAGCGCGTCTTCGGAGCCGAACATGAAGTCGGCAAGTTTTTTTGCGAGAAGTGTTTTGCCCACGCCCGTAGGACCGAGAAACATGAACGTCCCTATGGGGCGTTTGGGGTCTTTAAGTCCGATGCGGCTGCGCATAATTGCCTTTGTGAGCTTTTGCACGGCACTGTCTTGGGCTATAACTTCTTCGGAAAGCTTTTGGTACATGCCTTTCAGCCTTATGTTTTCCGCCTGTACCATTTTTTGCACGGGCACTCCCGACATGTGCGAAACCACCTCTTCTATTTGTGCGCGGTCAACGGGTTCGCGGTTTTCGCTTAGCGAATCCTCCCATTGTTTTTGCATCTGCTCGTATTGGCGGGTCAACGCAATTTCCCTGTCGCGCAATTCGGCGGCGCGTTCAAAGTCTTGTTTTTTTACGGCTTCGTTTTTGCCGGCTTTCAGTTGCGCTATGTTTTTTTCGCATTCCTCAAGTTCCTTGGGTACTTTAAGGTTTACTATGTGTGCATGCGATCCCGCCTCGTCAAGGGCATCTATGGCTTTGTCGGGCTGGCAACGGTCGGAAATATATCGGTCGGTGAGCGAAACGCAGGCTTCAAGGGCTTCATCGGTATATCGCACATTGTGATGGTCTTCGTACTTGTCCTTGATGTTGTGCAGAATTTGCAGCGTCTCCTCGTATGATGTAGGTTCCACAATAACTTTTTGGAAACGCCTTTCGAGTGCGCCGTCTTTTTCTATCGACTTTCGGTATTCGTCCATTGTTGTTGCGCCAATGCATTGTATTTCGCCGCGTGCAAGGGCAGGTTTCAATATGTTGGCGGCATCCATGGAACCCGCTGCCGAGCCCGCGCCGACAATGGTGTGTATCTCGTCTATAAACAGGATGATGTCGGGGTTTTTGCGCAGTTCTTCAAGAAGTCCGCGAATGCGTTCCTCAAACTGGCCGCGGTATTTGGTGCCGGCCACGAGCGAAACCATGTCGAGCGCAATAACGCGCTTGTGCAGAAAAGCGCGCGGCACCTTATGCTCTTTTATCCTTATGGCAAGTCCTTCAACTATAGCACTTTTGCCAACTCCCGGTTCGCCTATCAGCACAGGGTTGTTTTTCTTGCGCCGGTTAAGTATTTGCGCTATGTGCCCTATTTCCTTTTCGCGGCCTACAACGGGATCGAGTTTGCCCTTGGCGGCGGCATCGGTTAGGTCGTAGCCGAAATTGTTTATCACCGGTGTTTCGTTGCCGGGCGATTGCTTGAACTCTGCAGAGCGCGTAGTGCCGTTTTTGCCGTTATCTTCTACATCTTCCTCTTCTTCATCGTCACTGAATCCGAAGCCGGCATTCACATCGGGCTTCATGGCGAGCATCTTGTGTACAGACGCGTATGTAACATCGTTGTCGTTAAGTGTTTTGCATACAATGTTGTCGTTGTCTTTTAGCAACGCCAGCAACAGGTGTTCAGTGTCGAGGTAACGGCTGTGGAGCAGACGCATTTCGAGTGTGCCGCCACGGAGTATTTTGGCTGATGCAGGAGAGAGCACAATCTCGCTGAAAATGTCGGTGCGGGTGTTGCCCGTTTCTTCGCTCAGCTTTTCCTCGATTTTGCGCTTTATGGTGTCAAGCCGCAGGTGGAACTTGTTTAGTATGTCTATTGCCTTGCCTGAATTTTCGCGCAAAAGTCCGAGAAAAATATGCCCGGGTTCGATTGTGCTGGATTGCAGGCGCTCGGCTTCTTCCTTGCTGTATATGAGAATTTGGTTTACTCTTGGTGAAAATTGATTGTTCATGTTTGAAGACATTCCTTTCGTGCAAAGGTATTAATTAATTCATTAAAATGTATAGCAAAGCCTGTGCCAAAGGAATTACATAAATCTTTTGGGTATGCGATTTTGCGTAGTTTGGGATAATAGTTAATTTTGTGGGGTGGGTATTGATAGTGTTTTCGGTTAATTATGATTGAGAGTAGCAACATAAAAGTTTACCGTGCTTCCGCAGGCAGTGGCAAAACGTTCACGCTTGTTTCGGAATATATAGCTCTTGCAATTTCCTCCCATGCAGGCTCATCGGCGTTTGCCGGCATTCTTGCCATAACATTCACCAACAAGGCCACGTGGGAAATGAAGATGCGCATTCTAAACACACTTTGGAATATTGGCAACGGACTTCCGCAGGGGAATGCCTATGTGGAAAAAATAGGCGGAATACTCGGCGGAAAGTTCGGCGCGGAGGAGATAAGGGAACGATGCGCCACCACGCTGCGGCACATACTGAACAATTATGATTTTTTTGATGTAAAAACGATAGACTCCTTTTTTCAAGGTATAGTTGGGGACATAGCCGCCATGATTGGCTATGATTCCACTCTTGAGGTGTTTCTGAATGATGACGAAGCTGTGGATTCTGCGGTGGAGAACCTTGTGGCCCAAGCGGCGGAGGGAAAGAACCGCGTGCTGTCGGGGTTGTTGGGAGATTATATTGAGAAAAATCTCGAGGAAAGCTCTTCATGGGATTTCCGGCGTGCGCTGAAACGTTTCGGACTAAACGTGTGCCGTGAGGACTATATGCGCAATGAAACGGAGATAAACCGTGTGTTCGGCGATGGCAACACTTTTTCGAAAATATACAATTGGCTCTCGCAGGATAAGAAAAAGGCAGAGAACCTTATTTCTCATCTTGCCGACAGCTTGACGATTGACTATGACAAGATTCCCAAGGGGAGATACGTTAAGAATTATGTTACCAAGGCGTTGAAATGCGAGTGCAACGGAATGAACAACTCGGTTTTGGCTTTCTATGAAGGCAACTACGGCAAAACAAAGGCTTCGCCCGAGGAGATGGATATGTGGCATTCGCAGTTTGTTGCGTTTGAGAAAGACCGCGCCCAACTTTTCAGCCGACTCAATAGCGCCGTGCTAACGCTCAAGAACTTTAACGAGATGAGAATGCTCGATGCAATAGACCGCGAGGTGAAAAAGGAAAGCAGGGATGAAAACCGGATACTCCTTTCCAAAAGCCAGGAGCTTGTGAGCGAGCAATTGCGCGAAGGCGGCAATATATCTTTTGTGTTTGAGCGCGCAGGGCGCAGATACCGCCATGTTATGCTCGATGAGGCCCAAGACACATCGCGGATGCAGTTTGACAGCCTTTGGAAACTAATGTCGAACCTGTTGGCAGCCGAAGGAAACCAATGCGTGGTGGTGGGCGATGTGAAGCAGAGCATATACCGTTGGCGCGGCGGAGACTGGAACATACTTCAACGACTTGGGGAAAAATACGATGCCGAAGGACGCTATGTGCTTGGGGACAATTATCGCAGCTATGGGAACGTGGTGGCTTTCAACAACGAGTTTTTCGAAAATGTGAGAAAACAGCGCTCCAACGGCATTGACAGAATTTATTCGGATGTGAGGCAGCGCGCGAAGCGAGAACCGACGGAGGGATGCGTAAGAATATACGAAATACCGTCGGACAGCGATGACGTGGAGGAGGAAAGGCTCGAAACTTTGCTCGACAACATAGAAATGGCCCATAACTCAGGAGTGGATTATAGCGAAATGGCAATACTCACACGAAAGAACGACGAGATTTACGCCATAGCCGATTATGTTAAGTCAAAAAACGCTCCTTTCAAGATAAACACTCGCGAGGCGTATAATCTTACAAATTCCGTGGCGGTGGAAATGGTTGTTGATGCAATGAAATATGTTTATGCTGAGGTTTGTGGCAAGCCTGACGATGTAAGCGGTTTATTTGTTGCGCGCGAATATCGGCGTATATGCGACGGGACTTTTTTTGCAGAGCCGGTATTTGAAGATGCAAACGAGAACGCGGTGCGCGAGTATATTGAAAAATCATTGCCACCGAAACTGGCAAAAACAAAAAGCAGCATTGCCGAACTTCCTGTTGCCGAAATGGCAATGAGACTGGCGCGTATGCTGTGTGTTTCGAAAATAAAGGGCGAGAGCCAGTACCTGCTTACGTTCATGGACTATATAAATGCTTACTCTCAGCGCAACGCCTATGATCTGAAACGTTTTTTTGACGATTGGGATGCGGAAGGAGCGAAGCAATATATTGCCATGGGAACGGAGAACGGCATAAAGGCGATGACAATACACAAGGCCAAGGGACTGGAGTTTCATACGGTGTTCATTCCCTACTGCGACTGGAAATTCGTGCCGGCAAACAATGCCAAGATGTGGTGCAGCCCGCACGGCGAAAACTATGACGGCATTCCCCTTGTTCCGGTGAGCTTTGTTAAAAAGGCAAAGGAAAGCATTTATGACAGCGATTATGACGAGGAGACCTTTAATGTGGAGGTTGACAACCTTAACATGTTGTATGTGGCGTTCACCAGAGCTAAAGCAAACCTTTTCGTGCAGTTTGCCGAAAGAAAAAAAACGGACGACACCAAAAACACCATAAACAGCATGAGAATATCAGATTTTCTTGTTTATGCCTTGAGCAATATGGATATGAAAAAATACGGTAAGACCATTGTGCCGGGAGAAAAGACCGAAAATAACGGCGGCAGCAGGTTTTCACCCAAAGGCAAAGTTGTGGAAATGGACATTAAATTGGAGGATTTGGCGTGAATACTTCTTTTTTGGCAATGGTGGCGCAAGAGTTGGTTAGGCGTGGCGGCGATTATTCCACCTTGAACATAGTGTTTCCGCAGCATAGGGCCATAGAGGTGTTCGGCGGTATTTGGGCTAAAAAAAGCTCCGCGACGGCAGGGCGTTCTCCAAGGCTGTTCACCATGAGCGGGTTGTTCCGAAACAGTTCGGGCTTGAAAAAGGCCGACACAAGCGATATGCTTTTTCGGATATACAGCGCTTATCTTGCTGTGTGTGCCGAGCGCGGAAATTCTGACGTAATGACACTTGAGGAGTTCCTGCCGTGGGGCGAGATGATGCTTGGCGATTTTGACGATGTGGACAAAAGTTTAGCCGATGCGCCGTCTGTGTTTAAGGAAGTTAATAACCTGCACGACATTGAGAGCATAAAATTCGCAGATGCAGAGAGTGTGAGGCAGCTCAAAGAATATTTCTCTACGTTTTATCAAGCATGCGGAGATAATATGCGCGGCAGGTATCATGAAGTGTGGAATATGCTGTCGACAATATACGCACATCTGAAATCAATGCATGAGAAAACAATATACGAAGGGGCCGTTTATCGCAAGGGTTGCGAAAGCATGCTAAAGAACTGCGGAGATAAAAAATATGAATTTGTGGGCTTCAATGTGCTTAGCGGAGCCGAAAGGCGCGTTATGATGCACTTGAAAGAGAAAGGACTCGCCGATTTCTTTTGGGACTATACCCCGGGATTTGTTGACGATGACAATATCGCAATTTCGGATATCCGCGCAAATATTAAAGTTTTCGGCGGATGGACACCGCCGTGTGAAACAGTGGACATGCCGGATGTGGAAATAGTGGAGAGTTCCACGCAAAGCGGCGAGGCTGCTTACGCGGTGGAATGGCTTGATGCCGTAAAACCTGCAAAGGACGATTTTACGGCTATAATTCCAATGGACAATAGTATTTTGGGAATGCTGCACCATTTTCTGCCTTGCGGAGATTATGACTTCAGAATTCCATGTGTGCCGGCACAAACATCTGTGTATGCAAAGTTGATGCGCTTTATAGATGCCGAAATGAAAGACCATGATAGTGTGGCGGAATACGACGGACGAGCGCTGATTGAGGCATTGAAAAAAGAGGTGGAAGTA
The DNA here is from genome assembly GCA_002437495.1 of Prevotellaceae bacterium UBA6398. Lineage (GTDB taxonomy): Bacteria > Bacteroidota > Bacteroidia > Bacteroidales > Bacteroidaceae > UBA6398. The sequence continues at coordinate 73,772 of DJQA01000018.1, read as the reverse complement.
TGGAAAGCGGAAGATTTGGGTGATAACAGCCATGATGAGGAAATTTCGCTGAATACAGCCGTGGTGGCTGTCAACACTGTGTGGAAACTGCTTGAAAAGAACAAAGACATTAATGTGTCGCCTCGTGTTGCAGCCATGATATTCAAGTCGCAATATAGCGCGGGAGATGAAGATAACGATGCATGCGTAAACAACCCCATGTCGGGAGGCAAACGGCGCGTGGATGTCATAAACCTTCAAGATACCCGCACCATAGATTTCGATAATGTTCTTTTGCTCGACTGCAATGAGGGTTCGCTTCCGCAAACAAGGCGTCGTCCCACAATGCTCCCAAATGCGGTGCGCTCGGCATACGGCTTGCCCTTGCTGAATAATGGTAGTGTGGCGGCTTACAATTTTTTCCGGTTGTTGAAACGCACACCTAATATTTCCGTGGCGTATTCTTCTTCGTCGACGGCAATAGGAAGCCGTGAAATGTCGCGATATCTGTTGCAGATGCTTGCAGGGCAGATAAGGCGTGGCTGCAGAGTGAAAACCATTGCGGGGAAAACGGTGCTGCGCGAATTTGTGCCACAGGCGGTGATAAAGTCTCCCAAGATGCTTCAAAACATTAAATCGCTTGAGGCTACGCCGTTATATATGTATGTCGAATGTCCTTTGAAGTTCTACTATAATAAGGTGGCACGTTTGCGAGCTCCCGAGCCGGATGCGGAAAAAATGCCGCAAAACCTTTTCGGTACAATCTTTCATGACTCTATACAGCGGTATTACGAAAACAAACCAAGCGCGCATATTGAGTCTTCCACCATAGAGCAGGATTTGTCGGATAAAAAGTTTGCGCATCTGTCGGAGTGTGTCAGAAAGGCTTTCGAAGATTCAAAGGTGGAGGACAACAGCGTTATGCGTGGCATAGTAATGAAATACCTGAAAGATGTGTTGCGCTACGATGCCAAACACGCCCCGCTCGAAATTAAGCCGCAGTATATAGAGAAATTCCTTTACGTGCCTTTTACCTCAAAAAACGGATATACTGTTAAGGTGGGAGGAAAGTTCGACCGTGTGCATATTAAGGATGGGGTGTACGTGGTGGTTGATTACAAAACCGGAAAGTGGGGAGGGGCAGTAAAGGCTGCAAATCTGCACGATGTGTTCTCAAAACCTGATTCGCAGAAGCATTACAATTATATGTTGCAGACTTTGGTATATTCGCTCGCGCTCGACAACGAAATAAAGGCTGCGGTTATAAGGCCCGAACTATATTTCATAACGGCAATGGCAAAAGACGATTTTGAACCGTGCATAAGCATAAACAAGACGCGGTTGGACTGTTTCCACGAAGTGCGCGATGAGGTGCGAGGGGAAGTGCAGCGCATAGTCGATGACATTTTCGATATGGCAAAGCCTTTTGCTCCTTGCTGCAACGACAAGGTTTGCGCTTTTTGCGATTACCATCGGCTGTGCTTCAAAAAATAACACAAAATAAACCATAAAACACAATGCAATGGACTTAAAAAAAATTCTAATCCCGCTCTGCCTTGTGGCGGGCGTAACGGCTGGGGCGCAAAACCGCGCCGACCGCCAGCATCTCAACGACAAGAACTCTTTCAGCATGATTTTGCTCGGCGACCCGCAGGGCTACACAAAGTATGACATAAACCAGCCGCTTTTCGAGCTAACGACGTTGTGGTGTGCCGACAACATTGAAAACCTCAACATAAAGGCTGTGCTTGTTACGGGAGACCTTGTGGAGCAAAACGAGAACATTGTGCTTAACCGCAAGATGCTTAACCAAACGAGCCGCCAAATGTGGGAGAGTGCCTCACGCAGCTTGGCGCGCCTCGACAACAAGGTGCCGTATATCATAGCCACGGGAAACCACGAATACGGGTATGTGCGCGGCGATGAGGCGTTTACCCATTTTCCCGAATATTTCCCCGTGGAGAGAAACTCCAAGTGGACGGACTGCCTTGTGGCGGCTTTCCCCAACAGGGAAGGGAAGGCTTCGCTCGAAAACTCGGCATACGCCTTCAAGGACAAGAACTGGGGCGACCTGCTTGTGATTGCCGTAGAATGGGCTCCCCGCGACACCGTGCTGAGCTGGGCGAAAAAGCTTTGCGACAGCAAAAAATACCAAAACCACAAGGTTATTCTGATTACCCATTCGTTTTTGCACGCAAAGTCGGCAGAACGAACAAACAATGAAAAATACAAAATAAAGCCCAATAATGGCGGGCAGGCCATTTGGGACAAGCTTGTTAAATGCACTCCCAACATCCGTTTCGTGCTTTGCGGCCATACGGGCGTCCCCGGCTCGTTCGAGGAAAGCGTGGCATACCGCAAGGACAAGAACGATGCGGGAAAAACCGTCCACCAGATGATGTTCAACGTGCAGGTGCTTGGCGGCGGCGGGGAAGGCAACGGCGGCGACGGCTGGCTGAGAATACTCGAGTTCATGCCCGACGGCAAGACCGTAAAGGTGAGCACATATTCCGCCCTCTTCGGAATATCGCCAACAACAAAGCAATTCGCGCACCGCACAGGCGAATGCGACCAATTCGACATGGTGCTCGACTGACATGGTAGGGTAAAAAATCAGCGGCAGACATTGCGCCAAAGCGCCTGTCTGCCGCAGTTTGTTGTTTAACCCCAAAATCGTAATTACGTTGCTATGGTTCTTTGATGGGTCATTTGTATGCTCAATCAGATCATAGAATATCCTGTTTTTGTTTGTTTCTCATATCCCTCGTAATAATAACTCTGCTCAATGCCCTTGAATATCAATTCGCGGTTCTCTGTGTCTGTGGTAAGGTTTTGATTGAGCAGGTAGCGTAGCTCGAGGTCATTGATTGGGGAACGTTCCATGGCCGCGAGATATTTGTACTTGTCCACATACTGCCAGTTAACGACTTTGCCAAGCGAGCGTTTCAGCATCATGTCGAGCCAGATGCGGGTGGAGCGGCCGTTACCCTCCATGAAAGGATGGCACACGTTCATTTCGACATACTTTTCAATGATTTGTTCGAAAGTGTCTTCGGGCATTTTTTCTACGGCAGAAAGGGCTGCGTCAAGATAGAGCGAATTGGCAAAACGGAAGCCGCCCTTTGCAATGTTCTTGTTACGGATAACGCCTGCAAACGGATACAGCCCGTCAAACAGGTAACGGTGTATCTGTTGAAGTCCCGATGTTGTGCCAACAGGCATATTGCTTATGTCGCCCGACTCAAAAAGGCGGAGGGCATTAGCCAAAGAGCGTTCGTCAATTTCTTTTGTCGTCATTTTGCGTCACTAAATATTAAATGCCTGCTCGAAGATAATTCATGTAAAAGGCGGCACTTTAATCCGGCTTTTGCTTGTTATCAGTACCGGCTTTGTTGCCGCATACAAAAATAAAACAAATCCCTGACAATGGCGGGCGATGACGGAAATGGTTTTCTTGTTAATTGCGTTTTAGCCTGTTGCGGAGCAAGCAGGCGGATGTTTTTGGGATTTTGCATTTTCTAAGTACGCACGCCCGAACTTTGTAACCTCATTCGTTTGTCGATGGGGCGGTTTGCGGGGAAAAATATCAGGCATAACCGTGGGAACGCGGCAAAAAGTTTTGGCGGATTTGGGGACGCAAAAAACTGTGTGGGATTTTGTCGGAATTATGTCAGACATAATTCAAAAAAGGTCTGATGTAGTTTTTCCTATATGGGACATAGTTTATGCCATGTAAAGTGTTGTTGATTTTCAGATACTTGCAAAACCGCCAAAAAGTGCATTCCAGTGGAATTTGTGGGCAGTTGAATTTTCGGCGTTTTGGAATTTTTGAAGAAAAACGCAAAGCCGTGTGGCGGCGTTGCGGTGTTTTCTGAAAAAGGGGGATGCGGCGGCTGTCGGTTGATGTCAATCCTCGAAAACCATGGCTGTGGCGTATGCGGCGATGCCTTCCCCGCGTCCGGTGAAACCGAGGCGTTCGGTTGTTGTGGCTTTTACCGATACGTCTTTTTGAGGGATTTCCAAACATGTGGCTATGCACTCCTGCATTTGCGGGATGAAGTTTTTCAGTTTGGGCTGCTCAAGGCATATAGTGATGTCAACGTTTCCTATAGTGAAGTTGTGTTCTTTTAGAATGGCGACGGTGGCTTTGAGCAGCAGCTTGCTGTCGGCTCCGTGATAGCGTTCGTCGGTGTCGGGAAAGTGGTAGCCTATGTCGCGCAGTGCGGCAGCTCCGAGAAGTGAGTCGATTAGCGCGTGCAGAGCCACATCGGCATCGCTGTGCCCGAGAAGCCCGAGGGAGTGGGGGATCTTGATGCCCCCGAGCCACAACTCGCGGTTTTCCACAAGGCGGTGGACATCGAATCCTAATCCTATGCGCGGTTTCATTTCAGGTTGTTTGTATTGTTTGCGGGGTGGCGTTATCTTCTACTTGAGAAAAGGTCTTTTATTCCGTCAAAGTCGAATGCGAGGGACACTCTCAATGTTTGGTCGAGCGGGTTGCTTGCTGCCGTGGAAAGCACGTAGCCGGCATCGATTGAGAACACGTTCATGCGGAAACCCGCACCTACGGTAAAGTATTTTCGGTTGCCCTTGTCTTTGTTTTCATCGTGATAGCCGGCGCGCAGTATGAACTTGTCGTTGTAGGTATATTCCACGCCTGCGCTCCACTGTATCTCTTTCAGCTCCTCGCTGAATCCGCCGGGCGCATCGCCAAAGCTTTTGAAAATGCCGGTTATCGGCGACATGTCGTAATAGTCCTTTTGCAGGCGCTCCTGGTATGCTTCTCCGCTTTCATCGTCTTTTTGGCGCGGCATTGTGGGTACGAGCAACTTGTTGAGGTCAACGCCGAAGGCTATCTTGTTGTATTCGTTTATAGGCACAAGGTAGTTCACGCCAAGGCGCAGGTTTGTAGGGATGAAATATGTGTTTTCGTCCCCGAATTTCATTTTGCTTCCTATGTTGCTTATGTTCACTCCTAATGCGAACTGGCATTCGCGGCTTCCCATTACCACGTATTTGTTGTAGTACATGGCTATGTCGGCGGCAAATGCGTTTCCCGGCTTTGTGTCGTCCGAGTAGTTTCCGCTAAGGTCGGAGCGGATGTAGCGCAGAGCTATCGCTGCCGAGAAGTTTTCGCTCAGCATTCGCGACACGCCTACATCAAACGCCATTTCGTAGGGCTTTATGCTCATGTTGTCGCCGGCGTCAACTTCGCCGAGCGAGAAATAGCGGAGCGATGATGACAGTGCGGTGTAGTCGCCGAGGCGCATATATCCTGCCACATATGCAAGGTCGATGTCGTTGACTATTTTTCGCAGCCATGGGGTGTAGTTCACGGCAATTCCCGCACGGCTTATGCAGAATGGGTATTTGGCGGGGTTCCACGCCTGTGAGTTCACATCGGGGTCGGTTGCCGCGCCTATATCTCCCAAGCCTCCCGCACGAGCGTCTGCTCCTATCTTCAAGGAATTTACTGCCGTGCTTACGGGGTTGAATTTGTCCTTTTCGCCATCGGCCCGGGTAGTCGTGGCAAACGCCATGAACGATATCAGTATTATTGCTGTCTTGTATCTCATTGTCTGATTGTATGTGTATTGCACATTATATAAAACTGTGTGTGGCTTTATTTATTGTTCAGTATAATCAATTTCTTGGTTTTTGTGCTTGCAGCCCCGTTGCCCTCGGACACAGACACGCGATAAAGGTAAACGCCGCCACTGACTCTCGCACCCGAGGAGTTTGTGAGGTTCCATGTTATCGGGTAATGCCCATAGTCGCTCTCGCCGTTTGTTGTGGTTTGCCATATAAGCTGACCATAAGAGTCGTAAACCCTAACGGTGAACTTTACGTCGGTAAGCGGGCGATCGTATGACACATTGAACACTGCCGTTTCGGTGGCCGGGTTGGGGCTGCACGTAACATCGAGGACGTTGGGCCTGAGGTTTCTCACCGCAACAAAGTCGAGCGCGGCCGAGGATGAGTTGCCAAGCATATCCCATGCGCGGAAAACAAGGCGGTGGTTGCCGGGCGACAGTTCGGGAATGGAATAGCCCACGCTGCCGCTTGTGAATGTGCCGAAATCGTTTTTGAAGTAATTGTTCAGCACGTATGATGTGGCGGCGTTGCCATCGATGATAAGTTCGATGTCATGTCCAACGCCGCTTCCTGTGGCGTTAATGCCATCGCTGTCGCGCAGCATGGCTACGAAATATGGAGTGGTGTTGGTTTTGTCGCCGTTGCGGAAGTCGGGGTTGTTTAGGTAAACGAACAGTGCGGGACCTGTAGAGTCGTTTTTAAGTTCGGCGGATGAATTTATCGCGAAATTATCGTTCACTCCGTGGCATTCGGTGGAGTGGTCGTTGCTTACGGCGTAAAGGTTCATTAGGCAGGTTTCGTCGGAATAACTTGCGTCAACCGAAACGGGGAATTCGAACTCGAACACGCCGTTGCTTACAGAGTCTGTGCCTTCAAAAAGACGGCGTGTACGGCTGTTGAACACGTAAGGGTCTTGTCCGTTGCCGGCGTTGTCGTGGCAGGTTATTGTTTCGAGCTTATCGAAAATGGTGGCTGTAACGGTGCCGTTGAATTCGGGCATGTTTATTCCGTTTTGTGAGGTTATGTGCCCTTTTATACGTGCCACGCTGCCGGCGGCAAGGTTTACAACAGCCCCGGTTGCCCTTAGCCCGTTTATGCTGTCGATTACTACTTTTCCCACGGGTGCGGCGAGGCGCAGCGCGGGGTCTCCCATCAGCACGTATTTCATCTTGTTAATGGTGAAGTCGGTGTTTCCTCCCGATGTGGCAACGAGGTCGCATTTTGTTTTCATCAGAGCTTCGCCCATGGTCATGAGTTTACCTTTTTCCTCAGTAAGGATATATTTCATCAGATGAGTATTCAGGCTTAGGTTTCTTTGCGAGAAAACCGAGCGTGTTGCTCCGATGAATGCCACAGAACCGCCTTTGTCGTTGAGCACGGCACTTTCGCCGATGGTTTCCTCGTTGGAATCGAAAGGCACCGTTTCGCACGAAGAAGTTATCCACACAGAATGGTTGTTGGTTTTGTTTTCCTTGAAATCGTTAAGTAGCAGTACTTTTTCGTGAGAGAGCGAAGTTGGAGCGCCATGTCCGGTGTAGTTCATCAGCAGTGCGCCGTTTGTCATGTAGCCTTTAAGCAATTTGGTTATTTCCGGATAGGAGTTTCCGGTAGATGTCTTAACCACAGTGTACGCGTCCCAATAAACCCTGCTAACATTATATTCTTTGTGGTTGAACTCCACTTGTTTTGCAATTGTTTCGGCGTCCCCCATAAGGGAGTTGCTTGTTTTGTCGTCATCTCCCATGATGCATATAAGGTTTTTCCATGAGCCCACGCTGTTGTTGTACATATAGTTAATGGTTTTGTCAACAAGAGTCTCGGCTTCCTCCTCTCTGTGTGCCGGAAAGCGTCCTATTGCAATGTCTGTTTTTTCGGCGGTCATGTTTCTTCCTTCACCGTCGTCAAGGAATCCGAAGAAATCATCGCTTACATAGCAGCTTATTTCGTTAGTGGAGTTCCACGATTCGTAGCATAGTAGAAAGTCATCGGGCGAGCTGTTTTGCCAGTCTTTGGTAATCATTCTGTTGTCCCATGCGGCATCGCCGAAAAGCAGCAGATAGCGCGGCAAGTCGGCTGGGGATGAAGCCCGGTCGTATAGCATTTTTATGTAGCGGCGGTAGGCCATTGCATCGGGCGTTCCGGATGAGAATTCGTTGTATATTTTGTCGGCCTCAACAATTCTAACCTTAAGATTGTCGTGCTCCTTGTGTGCGGCGGCAAGGCGCTCGGCCTGTTTTGTGAGTTTGCCGCTTGCGGGGACGATTATAATCATGTCGTACACCGAGTCGGCGTGCAGGTCTTGGTTGTCTATTTTCTTGTCGATGGATGGCTGTGGGAAAGTTTCAGCCGTATTAACTACAACGTATCTGTCTTTTGCTTCGGGCAGGGTAATGTTTAGCGTGTTGCCCGACAGCGTACCCTCCACGTTTTGTTGAGCCCGTCCGGCAACGCCCAACCGCCAAACTTTGGTGTTTTTGTCGGCAGACGAAATTGCATAGTTCCCGGCTCCGCTGTTGGCAGGGTCGCACAGTTCAAAATACGGTGTGGACAGGTTTAGGTTTCTTGTGTAGTTGAAACGTATGTAGTCAAGCCTTGCCGAATGTCCCGACGTGGTGGTGAATTGAATGTTGTTTGACGTGTTGAGCGCAGTGGTTGTGTAAGTTTTTTCAAGCAACTTAGCCCTGTTTCCCTGCTCGCCCACATTGGTGTTGTTGAGCCGTGGAATTGTCATTTTCCCGAGGTTTTCGGAGTTAAGGCTGCTGGTAACGTTTGTTGCGGAAGATGCATCAGACGCGGAGAACGCAATGGTTACATATTGTTCACCCCCGCTTGCTATTTCGGGAGCGGAAAGACGGTAGGTTTTTGAGTTTCCGTTGGCAAAGTCGTAGCTGTCAAAGAACTGTTGACCTCCGGCATACCAGCTGTAGGAATCTTCTTCGTAAAGTGAATGTGCCGGAATTGTTTTTCGTGCTTCGTTTGCAGCGGTTGCCGTGGCGGCGTTTTGCATTGTGGCGGGGTTGTCGCCCTCGGTTAGAAAATAGTATGAATATAATGAATAGGGATTGTTAGTGTGCCGCCATTTGTTGCGCACAAAGGTCCATTTTGTTGTGCCGTTGGCATAGAAAAGTATTTTTGAGCCATCGCGATACAGCGGTATTTCCTCAAGGTCGTCATAGTTGCCGTTGTTGCCGGAGTAATTGATTACGGAATCTTGCACCAGTCCGCCGTAACCGTATAGTTTCACTTTGGCGGGGTTTGCAAATCCGGCGGATGCCAAAAATGCCTTTGTGAGTTGGTAGACCCCTTCCTTGTTCACGCGGATTTTAACCCATTTGCCGCTTGAAAGTACCGAATGCCGGGCGTATCGCTCGTTTTCTTTCGAGGGGGCTTTTGCTGCGCGTGCCTTTGCTGCGGTTTTTCTGTATATCGCCACTTTGCAGCTTTTAAGTCTGTAATGATTGCCTTTGCGCTTTACATAGGGGTGGAACGAGATGTCGAGCACACCCTCCTTGCGCTGTACCGTAACAACGCAGTTGGCTTTCACTTCGCTGCCTATTGGGGTCTTGCTTTTTGACACGAGTGCAGCCTCCTGTGCGTTGAGCTTTTCGTATTCCGGATATTCAATCCTGACATCAAAGACTGTGTTTGCGTAGTTTGCGCCAACGCTTATCCGGGTGGTGTATATAGGCAGACCGCTTTTCTTTGAGATGTTTTCGTGGGGTATTGTTACGAATTTGCCTTCTCCCACGGTGGCCACCGGCTCGCCGTATTGCGAGGCGGAAGCCGTAAGACTTAGCAGCCCTATGATAGTTGTTGCCAAAAGGCAGACGCATTTTTGGATCATTTATAAATCTTTTTCGTATGCAGCCTTATTGCCGAGGCTTTATTTTATGTTGAATTCAAGCAGCTTACTGCCGTTTGCAAATCCCGTTATGTGGGTGTTGGGCACTGCGGTGAAATTTGCGCCGCATATTGGTAGCAGCATTATGTCTCCCTGCCTTATTGAGAGGAATAGGCTTGCGGTGGCTATGGCCTCATTGGCAGTGTGGCCGAAATTTTCTGTCTTGAAGCTGTATTCCTTTTCGCCGCATTTCATAATTATGCCGATGTTCGTGGGGCTTTCGCCCGTAGTTTCCTCAAAATTTCCGCACTCCACGGCTCCGTCAAAGTTTTCCGCCATGTTCCACGGCATCCCCGCCTTTTTTAGCTCGGCTTTCATGCCGCTCATTTCAAACTTCAAGGCAAGGCTTATGGCATCGTAGTATCTTTGTGCAAAGCGCTGCGGAATGCTTTTGCCAAGGCGGCTTATTCTTAGCGCAATGCACACCGTGGCGGTGCATTCCCCGCCCCAGTCGGGCACGAATACGGGTTTGCCGTGTGTTAGAAGCGCAGTGTCTGCAAGCGTTGTTATGCGCCCGCTTTTATCTATGATATCTAACGTGTGGGCTGTTGCATTATTGCAGTTGGTCGTTGGTTCTGCTACAATTATTTTCATTTGTGCATGGTTTGCTGTTACAAAAATAGCGATTTTGTGTAATTTCGCGGCGGCGAAACAGTTTTGCCCATTAATTGGTAGCGAGAAATGAGTATGTTTTTGAAAAGATTTTTGGGATTTGATCCTGATAAAATGAAGATTAAAACGGAGATTGTTGCCGGTGCAACAACCTTTTTCACCATGAGTTATATACTTGCCGTAAATCCGATGGTTCTTGGTGCAACGGGAATGGACAAGGCGGGTGTTTTCACGGCAACTGCCGTAGCTTCGGCAATTGCCACCCTGTTGCTCGCTTTTATGGCCAAGCTGCCTTTTGCGCAAGCCCCCAGCATGGGCTTGAATGCGTTTTTTGCGTTCACGCTGTGCCAGGGCATGGGGTTCACTTGGCAGCAGTCGCTGGCGGCATTGCTAATTGAAGGCTTACTGTTTCTTTTAATCACGTTTTTCAATGTGCGCGAGTTGATTATGAAGAGCATACCAATAAACCTGCGTTATGCAATATCGGTTGGGATAGGTATGTTTATAGCATTTATAGGTTTGAAAAATGCCGGCATCATAGTTGCCAATCCCGCCACATATGTGGGGCTTGGAAAGTTCACTCCGACTTCGGTATTGGGCATCATAGCCATTGTGCTTAGTGGTGTGCTTATGGCGCGAAAGGTAAAGGGTGCGCTTTTTTTAGGGATTGTCGTGGCCACCGCCATAGGCATTCCCTTTGGCGTTACGCATGTTTACGAAGGCTGGCTGCCTGTTAGTGCGCCAAACTCACTTGCCCCGGTTTTCTGCAAATTCGATTTTTCGGCACTTTTCAATTTCAAAATGTTTGTAGTTATATTCTCCTTGCTGCTTGTGAACATATTTGATACCGTGGGTACTCTTGTCGGACTTGCCGACAAGTCGGGCATAACCCGCCCCGACGGCACTATTCCGCGGGTTAAGGAGGCTATGATGAGCGATGCCATAGGCACAATGTGTGGCGCGTGTCTTGGCAGCTCCACTATCACAACATATGTGGAGAGTGCGTCGGGAATGGCCGAGGGCGGCAGGAGCGGACTTACAGCCTTTGTGGTGGGGGTGTTGTTTATTGTATCGCTGTTTCTTTCGCCACTGTTCCTGTTGATTCCCGGAGCGGCAACAAGCGGTGCGCTCGTAATGGTGGGTGTGCTTATGATTGGGTCGGTGAAGAAAATAGAGTTTAATGACATATCCGAGGCCTTTCCGGCTTTTATAATAATGATAACAATGGTGCTTTGCTACAGCATTTCCGATGGCATTTGCCTTGGCATTCTGAGCTATGTGCTGGTTAAGCTGTGCACCGGTAAATTCAGGCATATAACACCCACTTTGCTGGTGTTGTCGCTGCTATTTGTGCTTAATTTCATATTCGGTTGAAATACATATGTGCGGCTACGGCTGTTCTCATGGGGTTTAAGATTTCTCTTGAAACCCCAAACAGGCGGTTATCGTAAACACTCCGAAAGCCACATGGGACATGGGAAAAATTATGTCCGATGTAGAAAAAACCACATAGGACGTAGGAAAAACTACATCAGACCTTTTTATTGCCTCTGCAAAGAGTTGTAAAGCAAGAACTTGGATTTATACAATGGTAAGGCACAAGTTATTGCTTTTCTGCATGTTGCGCAAAAACGGTTATTTGATGTCAAATGCAGCTGACGCAGGCTGCAATCGTAATAACGGAATACGTAAGCAAAAGGGAAAGGGAGAGTAAATTTATGTCTGCCGTGAGGTATCCTCCGCGTGTGTATTCGGACGAAATTACCCGTGTTGGGTTTGCAAAGTGTGATGATATCCTGCTGTATAGAAAAAACAGTGTTCCACCTATCAAGGCTCCTATGGCAAAGCCCACAACAACATCGCCGAAGTAGTGTACCCCGAGATATATGCGCGACCATCCGTTGAGCAGCGACCACAGAAGCATAAGCAGCGACAGGCGTGTGTTTTTGAAAAGGAGTGAAAGGAATATGGCCAGCGACATGGTGTTGGCTGAGTGGGCGGAAAAAAAACCGAAGCTGTTTTCGCGGTAGCCTTCAACAATGTTAACGGTGTGCATTATAAGCATGTCGTTCGATGGTCGCAATCTCTCAAACACAGCCTTGCTTATTTCGGAGAGTGTTGTGCAAACTGCCACGCACGCCACAAGCATTGCCACTATTGTTATGAGCCGGGGTAGTTCGTTGTTTTTTATTACAACATATAGCATAACCATCCCCACCGGAATCCATGTAAGCGTTGATGTTATTGTCATCATCAGCCCATCGGCATACAAAGAATTGCTGCCATTTAGGGCGAAGGTTATGGCTTGGTCGAGTGATAATACTTTTTCCAGCATGGCTTTCGGAGCAAGTTGTTGATGAATAATGAAATAAAGTTATATCAGGCCTATGTTTTTTGAGAAAATCCACCCTTTCTGCCCTCCGCCGAGCGACACTTGCTGCCAACCTTTTACGTAGCTTTCCGTTACGAGTTTTATCTTTGTTCCGGGAAGCATGTGCTGCAAGGTTTTGGAATTATCGGAGGGCGATTGGCGTACATCGCTTTGTTGCAGCACTATGGCTTCGGTCGGTGTGTCTCCACGGCTTGTCAGTATGCCGGCGCATATAAGGGAGACGACCATAATGAACGCCATGGCCAAGCCTGTGAAGAACGCGCTTTTTCTAATCCACAGGGCATTGCCGAAAAAGTAGAGCAGTACGCAGACAAGCATTAGCGCGAAGCATACCATGGCATATGACACCCATTGGGCAATGTTGCGAGCCCGAAGCAGCTCGTGCCACCACGAGGAGATGAACGACTGGGGTTGCGCTCCTGCATATTTTATTTTCGCTACGGTTATTTTAAGGTTATACTTGGCATCTGAGTTTGAAGGGTCTTCCTGCACAGCCCGCTCGAAAGCGAGGCGTGCGCGCGCGTAGTCGTTCAAGCGGTAGTAGCAGTTGCCAAGGTTGTATTGTATGTCGGTGCTGCTTATGGTTTTGGCAGCTTTTTCAAATTCCATTGCGGCGGCGCGGAACTCGTTTTTGGAGTATAGTGCGCAACCGTTTTCGTAACTTTCCTGCGGTGTTGCGGCGCATAGTATGCTTGTGTGCAAAGCACCGAAGCATATCAGTGAAATTATGAATAGTGTATGTTTCATTTTACTTTTCTTAATGAGTCCTCGATCCCGACTATTGCATTGGCGGAACGATGGTAGAGATTTTCCATGTTCTCTTGCGGATTTCCCGGCGCGTAGCGTGCAAATTCGCATTGTTTCATGAGGTCGGTGAACTCTGCGGCGAGCTTTTGGCTCACATTTCTTTTTATGAGCGTGCTTTCTATTTCATCGGTCTTGAACTCTGACATCGGAATTGCCAGGCGATGGGAGGCGTAGGATGTGATTGCATTTGCGATTTCATCGTAGAATTCTGCGGATTTTCCTGCCTTCATAAGTTTTTCGGCCTTGCGCAGGTGCTTTGCGGCGGTGCGCTTTGCGCCGTGCTGCAACCTAAGGCTTGTATTGTTTTTGAATTTTTCAGAGCGTTTGAGTATGGTGAACGCAATGCCGAACAGTGCGAGAAGCACAGCATATGCGGCATAGTACCACAAATTTGTTGGTGTAAGGAAACTTGACGGGGTGGCGTATTTTCCGCGGTGTATATCGTTTATATCCTTGCTCAGAAGGTCATCGTCATCCGAAGGCATGCTTGCGCCCTGTTCCACGCGGAAGGCTATGGGTTGCGTGGCGGCAGTTTCGTATGAGTTGCTGGCTGTGCTGAAGTATACGAGGTTGATAGCCGGAAGCGTGTAGTTGCCCTTTTGGTGGGGCACTACCACGTAGTCGTAATACATGGTTCCGCTCATGCCGTTGGCTGTGAGCGTGGTTTTGTCTGTGAGTTTTGCGGGGAACACCTCGAAGTCTGCGCCAAGATTTAGCTTGGGGGCTGTTATAAGTTTCATGTTTCCTGTGCCGCTTATGGCAAGGCGCACCGAAAGGTTTTCGTTTGTGCGCGGCTTGGGGGTGAGAATTGCGGAGGATATTTTGAAGTTGCCCGCAGCACCTGAAAAATCCGTAGGCTTGGGTGTGGGCAATTTCGCAACATTCAGTGTGAGCGATGGCGCGATGATTGATTTCTTTACTTCAGCAAAATTGGGGTTCCCATTGAAGAACGCATCGAAAGGATCGATGTTGGGATTGGACACGGCTACAATGCCATCGAATTTTATTGATGGAATTTTGAGTTTGCCGGTTTGCTGAGGGAACATTACGTATTGACACCATTTGGTGGTTTGGTAGTTTTCGCCTTTATAGCTTTCCACGCTGAATGTCTTGTTTTTTGGAAGTGGCACTTCCTGTATGAGAAACCCTTTGAGGTCGGGCATTTTTCCGGAAAGCTGTGTGAGGTTTACGCGAGTGTATATTTTGTAAGTCAGCACAATAGGCTCCTGCTCGTAAACTCTTGTCTTGTTTGCCGAAACGGTTATGAAAAGGTCTTTTGCGGTTATTTTGCCGTTTGAGGGCTGTGTTACGCTTTGTCCCTGCTGTGAATTGCCGCTTGCAGAGCGACGTGTGGAGCCGCTCGCGCGTATGGTAACCGAATTAGTCTTGTATGTCTTGCCTCCTATTTTAATCGTTGCCGGCGGTATTCTAACGCTTCCGGCCTTGTCGATGGTGCATGTGTATGTAAATGTTACGGAACTTGAGCCTGAACTTTTGCCGTTTATTATTTGGTAGCTCGACATTTCGGAGCGGCTGGGACCGTATAGCACGTTTATACCGGCAGGAAACTTCGGACCGGTGAAATTGTCAACATCTCGCGTTGAAACGTAGTATTCTATTCTGAAATCCTCTCCCGTTGCCACGCTTCCGGGCGCGTTAACCTTTATGTGTATTGCGCCTGAAAGGGGTAGGGCTATGAGCGCAAGGGAGAATATGATGCTGTATAATCTTTTTTTCATGTGGTATGTATTCTTTTCACCAGTTCTTGTCAAGACTTCGCGGACTTGCGTAACGCTGCCCCTTGCGCAGCTTGTCCTGCGTTTTCTGTTCTTCCTGCTTTGCCGCATCAAGCAGCCGTTCGGCATTGTCTTTTGACATCTGGTTGTTGTTCTGCTGTTGTTTCTGCTGTTGCTTTTCTTTGTTTTGCTGCGGTTTGTTCTGCTTTTTTTTGTTGTTTTTTTCCTGCTTGTTTTTATCGTTCTGCTTTGGGTTCTGCTTTTGGTTTTTCAAAAGGTGCTTGCATAGTGCAAGGTTATATCTGCTTTCATTGTCGCGTGGGTTATTTCGTAGGGCGTTCTCGTAGCATTTTATCGCTTCGCCGTATTGTTTTTGGCTTTGCATTATCACGCCGAGGTTATGGTTTGCCTTGGCAAGCCGGAGCGGATTTTTGGTGTTTTTTATTGCAGTCTCGTATTGCGCGGCAGCGTCTTTGGGGTTGCGCTGGCGCAGCAGAGCGTTGCCCAGATTGAAATGCGCCACCGCGTCTTTCCCGTTTTTCTTTATTGCTTTGCGGTATAAAGTTTCGGCATCGCTGAACAGGCTGTCAAGATAAAGTGAGTTGCCTTGGCGTATTAGCCGCCGGTTGTCGCCTTGTGGAAAAGCCTTGGCGGCACACAATAGTGCAAGAACTAATATTATGTATTTTGGGGAAATCATCATCTTTTCTTGAAAAGGTTTAGTTTGCGTAGCACTCGGTTTTTGCGTTCCATAATAATAGCGTCAATAACAAGGGCTATAAGGGCGAGCAGAGCCACCCATTGGAATTGCTCGGCGTATGAGGAGTAAACGGCCGAGGACATTTCGCTCTTTTTGATCTTGTCAAGATCGCCGAACAGTCGTTCCCTTGCTGTTGAAGCGTTTGTGAGATATATGAATGTTCCTTTTCCCGCTTCGGCTATCTTGCGGCACATGTCCTTGTTTAGCCGCGAAATCACTGTCTGCCCGTTTTGGTCTGTCAGATATTTGTTCTTGTTTACCGGGTCGGGCACGGGTGCTCCGCTTTCCTTTCCCACGCCAATCATAAATACGCGCATTCCTTTTTGGGCCGCTTCTTTCGCCGCTTCTTCTGCACCGCCTTCGTGGTCTTCGCCATCGGTAATCACAATTATAGCACGCCCAACGCCCTCTTTCTGTGTAAAGCTTTTGGTAGCAAGGTTTATGGCCTGTCCGATAGCCGTTCCCTGACGGGTTATGAGCGAGGGACTTATTGCGTCCAGGAACATATTGGCTGAAATGTTGTCGCTCGTGATGGGCAGTTGGCAGAAAGCATCGCCCGCAAAAACGATAATTCCAACTTTATCATTGTCCATTCGGTCGATTGCAGAAGAAATAAGCTGCTTGGCGCATTCAAGGCGGTTTGGCGGCACGTCTTCGGCCAGCATACTATTGGAAATGTCAAGGGCGATAACGACTTCAATTCCCTGTTTTTTTTCGTTGTCAACAGTCATTCCCATTTGCGGGCGGGCAAAAGCGATTATAAGCATAGCCGCGGCAAACAAAGTGATAAGGAATTTCAGATGCCGCCTTTTTGCGGAAGCATCGGGGGTAAGTGCCTTCACGAGCTGCGGATCGCCGAAACGGCGCATTTTGCGTCCGGCGGATATGCAGGACAATATATATATTATGCCCCACAGTGCGAGCAGCAGCAGCAAATACAGATATTTTGGGTCTTCGAATCTGAACATGGTGCGTGTTTAGTTTATGGCAGCCGCCGGTAAATCGTAGTCCTCATAAGTATTTCCAGAAGCAGTGAGATAATTGCCAACAGCGCGAGCGGTTGGTACAGGTCGTAGCGCTTGGAGTATTTGCGCACGCTGAATTTGGTGCGCTCCAAATTGTCAATGTCGTGGTACACTTTTTTCAGCTGGCTGGTAGAATTTGCCTGGTAAAACTGACCGCCCGTTGCGCTGGCGATGCCGCTGAGCGTCTGTGTGTCGATTTCGCATGGCATCTGCACGTAGTGAACCCCTCCGCCCGGAAGCGGGTATGGGAAAGGTGCCGTGCCGTTAGTGCCCACGCCGATAGTGTAAATTCTTATTCCGTATGTGGCGGCTATGTCGGCGGCTGTGAGCGGGGATATTTCCCCGGAGTTGTTTGAACCGTCGGTTAGCAGTATTATTACCTTGCTTTTGGCCTTGCTTTCTTTTAGGCGCGACACGGCGTTGGTTATTCCCATTCCTATTGCGGTGCCATCGTTTATCACTCCGTGCATAGCAAGGTCGCAGCTCACCTGTTGCATAAGGTTCAGCAGTGTTGCGTGGTCGGTTGTCATGGGGCATTGCGTGTATGCCTCGGCGGCGAATACCGTAAGACCTATGTTGTCGTTGGGGCGTGCCGAAATGAATTCTGTGGCTACGTTTTTGGCTGCCTGTATTCTGTTTGGTTGCAAATCTTCTGCCAGCATGCTTGTGCTTGCGTCTATGGCGAGCATTATGTCTATGCCTTCCACCTGCGAGTTTTTCCAAGAGTTTTTCCCCTGCGGGCGGGCTATTATCAGAATTATAAGTGCTATTGTGATAAGTCGCAGGATAAATGGAGTGTGCATCAGTCGCACTTTCAGCGTGGGGCGGATGTGCCTGTATGCGTGGGTGTCGGATATGGTTATTGATGCCTCGCGTTTGCTGTGGCGCAAGAAGTGCCATACGGCGTATGGTATGAGCAGCAACAGCAGCAGGAGAACTTCTTTGTTTGCGAATGTAACCATTTGCTGATATTTTATAGCAATAAGTCAAAAATCTCGTTTATCATGAACACTGCAACGGCAACTGTGGCTGCAATTGCTGCGCATAGAATGACTTTCTTTTTAGTGCGCGGGTTCTTCACCTTTGTCTCGGGCTTTTCATTTCCTTCTTCGGCAACGGTTTCGGGCAGCTTGTCGCTTTTGGTGCTTTCTATGTATGATGACAGGCGTATGAGGTTGCGCTCGTCTTCGCCGGTGTCTGTTTTTAGTTTCGCGAATTTGGTCAGGTCGGCGGTGGCGAGTATTTCCCGTAATTCGGCATAGTCGGGTTCTTCGTGCGGTTGCGGTTGCACGTTTTCTCCGTCGGCTTCCTTTTTTGCCAAAAGCCTTTGCTTTTCTCCGAGTTCTATAAGATGCTCCACGAGCTCATGCGATGTCATTTCGCCGGCATTGAAACCGTAGCGTTTGCTCACATAGCGGCGAAGAATATGTACGAGGCTGGTGTAGTAGTCTTTCGAGGATAGTTCTTCCGATTCGTATTCGCCCTTAAGTTTTGCAATTTCTTTTTGTGCTTCCTTGTGGGGCAGTATGGGCGTTTTCTTTCCGGCTTTGACAATTTTTGCTTTTGGGGCTGACATCAGGCGTTGTGCCGAAATCCAAACGGCAATACCGCAGGCGATAAGCAGCAGCGACAGCAGGAAAAGCGGCATCCAGTCGCGCCAGGTATATGTCGGTTCTATGATTTCTTTCGGTCCGAAGAACTTGTCAACGTGGGCGGTGTCAACTTTTACATCGTTAACTTTTAGTGCAAGCTGGTCGGTGGAATATATTTTGCCACCCACCTTAACGTTCATTGGCGGAATGCTGTAAAGCGCGGGGTCGAAACTTGTTATAGTGAAACTGAAAACCGATGTGTTTATGCCATTGGAGGGTTTGTCTTTCTTTGTGTCGACCACTCCCTCTTTCACAACTTCAATTCCTTCTTTCATAAGTTGCTGAATGAGCTTGGGGAACGTAGGCTGTACGTTTTGCGGATGTTCCACGGTTATGTGTACATCGGTTTGTTCGCCAATTAGTATTTCGGTAGAGTCAATGGTTGCGCTTACCCTTACCTGTGCCTTTGCCGTTAGTGCAGCAAAGATAAGTGCCGTTACTATTAATAATATATGTGCTTTCTTCGTCATTGTTGTGTCGGCCTTCTTAGGATACGCCGGCCGCTTTTGTGTTGAAAAGTTGCATTAGTTTCTTCACGTAGTTCCCATCGGTTGGTATGGCAACGTTTCTCACTCCCGCCTTTGTGAATTGCAGGCGTGTGGCATCTTCGTGTTCCTGCCATGCGCGACGGTGTTGGTTGCGCACTCGCTTGCTCGATGTGTCAACATATTCAATGTGTCCTGTCTCTGCATCGCGGAATTCGATTATTCCCACATCCGGTAGTTCTTTCATTCTTATGTCGTACACTTCTATGGCATTGAGGTCGTAGCGGTGTCCTGCTATTTTCAGCTTGTCGGTAAGGTCGTGGCGGTCTATGAAGTCGCTTATCACGAATGCGGCGCACTGTTTTCTTTGTATTTTCATCAAAAATTCGAGTGCTTGCGGAATGTCGGTTTTCTTTCCTTGCGGGGCGAATGTCAGCAGCTCGCGTATTATGTAGAGTATGTGCTTGCGCCCTTTTTGTGGCGGTATGTATTTTTCCACCTTGTCGCTGAAAAATATCACTCCTATTTTGTCGTTGTTCTGTATTGCGGAAAAAGACAATGTTGCGGCTATTTCGGTAATCAGTTCTCTTTCGGAGCGGGTTTTTGTGCCGAAATCCACGGATGCAGATACATCAATGAGCAGCATGACTGTGAGCTCGCGCTCTTCCTCATACACTTTTACGTATGGGCGGTTGAAGCGTGCCGTTACGTTCCAATCGATGTCGCGCACATCGTCGCCGTATTGGTATTCTCTCACTTCGGAGAAGCTCATTCCCTTTCCTTTGAAAGCTGAGTGGTATTCGCCGGCAAAAATATTGTTGCTAAGCCGGCGCGACTTTATTTCGATGCGCCTTACCCGGCGCAGAAGTTCCGTGGTGTTCATAAATGGGAATTCCCGATGTGGTTTCAGGGTACGGCAACCTTGTTTATTATTTCGTCTATTATGTTGTCGCTTGTTATGTTTGCCGCCTCGGCTTCGTACGAAAGTCCTATTCTGTGGCGTAGCACATCGTGGGCCACGGCGCGTATGTCCTCCGGAATTACATACCCTCTGTGCTTCAGAAAGGCGTATGCGCGGCTTGCGTATGCGAGGTTTATCGATGCCCTTGGGCTGCCGCCGAATGATATGTAGTCTTTCATTTCCTTTAGCTTGTAGCGCTCGGGGTAGCGTGTGGCAAACACGATGTCGGCTATATACTGTTCTATTTTTTCGTCAAGGTATATGTTTTTCACCACCTCGCGTGCGTGCATAATCTTGTCTGCCCCTACCACAGGTTCGATTTTCTCGGGTTCTTTCTCCGCCAATTTTGCGCGTATTATGGCTTTTTCCTCTTCCATGGTTGGGTAGTCGATTATAACTTTCATCATGAAGCGGTCGGTTTGTGCTTCGGGCAGGTTGTATGTTCCTTCTTGCTCAATGGGGTTTTCGGTGGCAAGCACGAGGAACGGTTCGGGTAGGGGGAATGTTTCTCCTCCTATTGTAACTTGTCTTTCCTGCATGGCTTCAAGAAGTGCGCTTTGCACCTTTGCTGGGGCACGGTTAATTTCGTCGGCAAGTATGAAGTTGGCAAATACCGGACCTTTTTTCACCACGAACGTTTCTGTTTTTTGACTGTATATCAAGGTTCCGATAATGTCGGCAGGCAGAAGGTCGGGGGTGAACTGCACACGGTTGAATTTAGCGTCGATAAGCGAGGCGAGGGTCTTTATTGCTAGAGTCTTGGCAAGCCCCGGCACGCCTTCAAGCAGTATGTGCCCGTTTGACAGAAGTCCCACAAGCAGGGAGTCTACCAAATGTTTCTGCCCCACAATGGTGCGCCCCATGCCGGCTGTGAGACCGGAAATAAAGCCGCTTTCTATTTCTATTTGCTCGTTAAGGGCGCGGATGTCGATGTTGCTGTTCATTTTGCTTGTATATAGTTGGTTTCTTGCATATGCAAAAATATAATTATCTTTTCTATTATGGCGGGTGGTTGTATTAAAAAAGGGAAAAAGCAAGCCGCAGGTGCCGGGCGCTGCTACGGCGTGTTCAATCGCAATAGTCAGGGTCGGTGTTTACAAGGAACTTGTATTCCGGGTGTGCAGCAGAGAGTTCTTCCTCGATTTTGCGGCTGAATGCTTTGCGGTCTTTCACCGAAAAGTCGGTTACCACATCGAAAGACACGATTTTGTGGTCTTCATCGATGATGAACCCGTGAAGTTGGATGGCCCCTTGGCATTCCATAACTTTTTTGCGCACGCTTTCCCTGAACGCAACGTGTTCGGGGTTGTCGTCGTGGGCATATATTCCCACGGCAAGGTATATTCCGTAGTTGTTGTATATGTCGCGCTGTATTCCCAGTGTAAGCAGGTGAAGCTGCTTGGCTGTCATTTGTCCGGGAACTTCGATGTTTACCGAGCCCACCATGCTGCCTGGACCGTAGCTGTTCAGTATCAGGTCGTATACCCCATAAACTCCTTCGTGCGAAATTATGCGGCTTTTCAACTGCTTCGACAATTTGCTGTCGGCTCTGTGTCCCAACAGGTCGTTGAATGTGTCTTTAAGAATATCACCCCCCGCTTTTACGAGAACAAGCGAAATGGCGGCCCCGAACCATCCGTCAAGGTCTATGTTCCACAATATGAGCAACAGCGCGGAGATTATTGTGGCTAATGTTATTATGGCATCGAATAGGTTTTCTGTGCCCGAACCGTTAAGGGAATCGGAGTCTTCGCGCTTTCCAACGCGCAAAGTGTATAGCCCGAGCCATAGTTTTGCTATCACGCCGGTGCCCATTACGAGCAACATCGGGGTGGTGTAGTGGGTTGCTGTGGGGTGTATTATCTTGTCGACGGCGCTTAGAAACGACATGGTTCCCACGCTTACAATTATGGCGGCTATAACAAAGGCACTTACGTATTCTATCCTGCCGTGTCCGAATGGGTGGCGTTTGTCGGCCGGTTTCATGGCAAGCTTGGTGCCGCCCACGGCAATGACAGACGATATGGCATCGCTCAGGTTGTTTACGGCATCGAGCAAAATTGCTATCGACCCTGAGGCAAAACCTATTGCACCCTTTAGAAGGGCATATATAAAGTTCACCACTATGCCCCATATTCCTACGTGTACTATAAGCTTTTTGCGTGAGGCGCGTTCAACTTTATGTTTGATATCGCAGTTTCCCATAACATCTGCAAAAATAGTTATTTCCCCGTATATGGCAATAGTGTGGGGCGTTCGTTGCGCGAAAAACGTGCAGGTGCAGCGGTTTGCAAAAATCCGTGTAATGCAGCGGCAGGCGGATGTTTTGCCGTTGTAAACGCGAGTGTTTGATAGCAAAAGAATTGTTGTGTGTCGGGCGTGAAAATGCCGATTGTTGTTTTTCAGCGGGTTGTATAGGGCAAAAACTATGTCTGACGTAATTTCCCCTATGTCTGATGTAGTTTTTCCTATGTCCTATGTGGTTTTTCCTATGTCCTATGTGGTTTTTGCGTTTCCCGCAAACGTTTTTTAGCGCATGGTATGGTGTTTGAACGAAATTAAGCCCGGAGCTTTTTGCGACCTTGTGTGGCGGGGCGTTGTGCGTTATTATGCGGTATAAATGCGGAAATATTCGCCGGAGTTTGTTATCTTTGCATATTAAGAAAGTTAAAAACTACAAGAATGGGCTTAATATCAAATATTTTCAGAAAGAAAGCACAGGATTCCGAAGGCGGCCGGGTTGGAGGCATGGAGGATTTCATGACCCTTATAAGGGTTTATTTTCAGGCTTCCATGGCTGCCAATATAGGTATAACAAACATTTCGATGCTTCCCGACCTTAGAGTGTTCAAGCAAACGCTCCATGTGCCAACGGTTAACAACAGACTCGGACTGGGGGAAAAGGCAAAGTGCCGCAAGATGCTCGGGGAGATATATGGAATGCCCGACTCGTTCTTTCACGAGATAGACGCGAGTTTGAAGGCGCGTTGCCGCAAGGTAAACGAAGTTTCCAACTATCTATACCAGTTTCAAGGATTTTCGCAAGACTTGCTAATGCTCATGGGCAATGTGCTTAAATGGAAATTCCGTTTGCCTTCGTTTTTTAAGAAAACGATAAGGGCCGTTATAGAAAAGTCGATTAACGATGTGCTTACCAAAAACGATTGGAAGGACGCCGGAGTTATGAGAACGTGCGCGGGAATAAGAAAATACCGCCAATACCTTGGTTATTCGCCGCAGTGGATGACCGAGTATGTGTATCATCTTGTGATGCTTGCGAAGAAGGAGCCGCGTCCTAAGGATGTTACGGATACAGACAAAAAGTAACAGCATGATTTTGCGATAAGGAGCAAAATAAATAAATTTGCAGAAAGCGACACGGCGGAAAGCAATGGCAGAGGAAACAACCGACAGGAAAACGATGGAAATCTTCCAAACAAGAGTTCGGCAGCTTATGTACGAATACGAAAGCTTGTGCGGACAAAGGGAGCATATGCGTTTGGAGTTGGAAGAAAAAGAAAACGAAATAAACCGTTTGAAATCCGAAGTCAGTGAGTTGCAGGAAACGTGCCAGTCGTTGAAAACCGCAAAGATGCTTGAGATATACGACGGAGATGTGGCCAAGTCGAAAAGCCGTATCGAATCGTTAATCAGGCAGGTGGACAGATGCATAGCACTGCTTAATGTATAAATAAAAGCATCATGGCAGAGGCAAGTGAGTTTTTTTTAATACAGCTCAGGATAGACAACCAAATCTATCCGGTTAATATACGCCGCGACCAGGAAGAAATATACCGGGAGGCGGAACGCAGGATAAACGACAAGCTGAACCTTTACAAGGAAAAGTTTCCGAACCAAGAAAAGGAACAGTATCTTTACATGACGTTGCTCGACCTGGGCGTAAGGCTTATACAGTCGGAAAGGCGTAACGACACCGAACCTTACAAATCGGTGATGAGCAAGCTAACGGCGGAGATTTTATCAACGCTCGGCGAGAAGAGCTGAACAAAACATCTCACATTGTTTCGTGTGCTGTCCAACCGCAATTTTCCCAAGCCAAAGAGGCAGGGGTTAAGAAACAGACAACAACGAACAAATTAAAAACAAACACAACAAATGGAAATAATATTTATAGTGGTTGCACTTGTTGCCGGATGCGGCATAGGCTATCTCGTGATGCGCTACGTGGCGGCAGGACAATATAAAAAGAGAATATCCGAAGCAGAAAAAGAGGCAGAGGTTATCAAGGAAAAGAAACTCCTGGAAGTAAAAGAAAAATTTTTGAGCAAGAAAACCGAGCTCGACAAGGATATGCAGCAGCGTAACCAAAAGCTGTTGCAGACCGAAAACCGACTGAAACAGCGCGAAATAAGCCTGAACCAAAAGCAGGATGATTTGGGACGCAAAAAAACCGAGCTTGAAAACCAAATGCAGCGTTTGGAACAGTCGCAGAACGCGTTGCACGCCGAACGTGAGGAATTGCAGAAGCTGCAGGCACAGGAACGTGGAAAACTCGAAGAACTGAGCGGACTTTCTGCCGAAGAGGCAAAGTCGCGTCTCGTGGAGTCGCTTAAAGACGAGGCAAAAACCGATGCGCAAAGCTACATAAACGACATAATGGACGATGCCAAGCTCACCGCGACAAAAGAGGCAAAGAAAATCGTTATACAAACAATTCAGCGTGTGGCCACCGAAACGGCAATTGAAAACAGCGTAACAGTGTTCCACATAGACAACGACGAGGTGAAAGGACGTATAATAGGCAGGGAGGGTCGCAACATACGTGCACTTGAGGCTGCGACAGGTGTGGAACTTGTGGTTGACGACACACCGGAGGCTATAGTTATTTCGGCATTCGACCCCGTGCGTCGCGAAATATGTCGGCTCGCGCTGCATCAGCTTATAACAGATGGCAGAATACATCCGGCGCGCATAGAAGAAGTTGTGGCTAAGGTAAAAAAACAAGTGGAAGACGAGATAATCGAGACCGGCAAACGTACCGCTATCGACCTTGGCATACACGGCTTGCACTCGGAACTCGTAAGACTTATAGGAAAAATGAAATATCGTTCGTCGTACGGCCAAAACCTTTTGCAGCACGCCAGAGAGACAGCAAACCTTTGTGCGGTTATGGCTGCAGAGCTTGGACTAAACCCCAAAAAAGCAAAGCGCGCCGGTTTGCTGCACGACATAGGAAAAGTGCCCGATGAGGAACCCGAGTTGCCGCACGCAATATATGGGGCCAAGCTTGCCGAGCAATATAAGGAAAAACCCGACATTGTAAATGCAATCGCAGCCCATCACGACGAGGTTGAAATGACCAGTCTTATTGCCCCGATAGTGCAAGTTTGCGATGCAATAAGCGGAGCTCGTCCCGGTGCTCGACGCGAGGTGGTCGAGGCATACATAAAGCGTCTAAATGACCTGGAAAATATAGCCATGAGCTACCCGGGAGTAACAAAGACATATGCCATACAGGCCGGGCGCGAGCTGCGTGTTATTGTAGGGGCCGACAAGATTGATGACAAGCAGTCGGAAACTCTTAGCAACGAGATTGCAAAACGCATTCAGGACGAGATGACATATCCCGGGCAGGTTAAGATAACAGTGATACGTGAAACGAGAGCCGTGAGCTATGCCAAATAAAAAACGATGGAATATATTAAATTTAGGAACCGTCTTTCTGAAAGATATGCACAATATTTATATGCGCACTTGAAAAAGTGCGCATATGTTGTTCTATGCACAGTATTCGCCACTATGCATGGAAAGGTTTACGCGCAAAATGCACTCGGGCGCCTTGCAGACAGCGTTGAGTACAAAGTAGAGGGTACGGCTGTCTTTTCGGACGCAGGAGGCAGGACTCCCTTTTGGCTCACATCGAATAAATACGGTTTGGGTGGAGTGGAACACAATAACGGTCATTTACGTTTTGGCGTTTTCAAAGACCAAAGTAAGGACTCTGCCAAATGGCGTATGGGCTATGGAGCAGATATAGCGATAGCGCACAATTATACGAGCGACTTTATAGTGCAACAGCTTTATGTCGATTTGGGATACAAGAACATTCTCGTGTCTGCGGGAGCCAAGGAACGACCGGCAAATTTAAAGAATGCGGAACTGAGTAGCGGTAGTCAAACGTTTGGTATAAATGCACGTCCGGTGCCGGAAATACGTTTTGAGGTACCGCATTACATATCTTTGTTTGGCGGAAAAAAACTCTTCTCCATTCGCGCACACATAGGATATGGAATGCTGACCGATGGCAACTGGGAGGAGACGTTTGCTAAGAAAAGTGCGAGCCATTATGCCAAAAAAGCATTGTATCACAGTAAATCGGGTTTCCTCAAAATTGGTAATGAACAGATTTTCCCAGTTACTTTTGAAGGAGGATTGGAGATGGCAGGCACTTTTGGCGGAAAATACTATAGCGGAACAGGCTTTTCATATAATATGTTCTCCGGAATGCGTGATTTTATAGACATACTTTTCGGGCTGAGCAGTGATCCCGGCGAGGCGGTTTACAAAAACACAAAAGGAAATACATTAGGCTCTTGGCTCTTGAGTCTCGACTATCATGGGAAAGGTTGGGGTGTGAGAGCTTATTATGACCATTTTTTCGAGGATCATTCGGGATTGTTTTACAAATATATGGATTACGACGGGATGTACGGTTTGGAATTCAGACTGCCCAAAAACCCGATTGCAGACAACGTAGTATACGAGTATGTGTACACAAAATATCAGAGTGGAGCCATATATCATGACGAGACATCTGTGATACCCGACAAAATATGCGGACAGGACAATTACTACAACCATAATCTTTATGCGGGTTGGCAGCATTGGGGAATGGCAATCGGAAATCCGCTGTTCCTTTCTCCGATTTACAATAAAGACAAGCAGTTAGGGTTTGAGAGCAATAGATTTGTGGCACACCACGTTGGATTGTGCGGAAGTCCGTCAAAGGATTTGCGCTACAGGATGCTTTTCACTTTTTCACAACAGTTCGGAATGTACGCGCGACCTTTGGATGATGTTAAATACCAACGTTCTTTCCTGGCAGAGCTTACATATTCACCGTCTCGTTTGTTCGGAAGAAAAGCGAGCGGATGGAGCGCAGGCGCAGCGTTTGCTTTTGACCGTGGGTCTTATCTGGGGAACAATACGGGATTTCAGATAACATTCAGTAGAAAAGGTTTTTTCTCACTATGAAAAATAATAAATGGAAAAAATGAAAAGAATATTTTTTGCAGCAGCAACCTGTTTACTTCTTCTTGCTTGTGATAGGATGACAGACAATGGAAGACTTGACGGAATGTGGCAGCTTATGTCTGTTTCTTATTCGAGAAATGCGGGAGGCGATTCTGTTGTAAATGTTAAAGACGACAGGGTTTACCTGCAATTTCAGTCGAATTTGGCGCAGATTACTCCGGGAGCATTACGTACAGACTCTATGGGAAGGCAAATAATGATGCGTTTTGAAAAAAAAGGTGGTAATCTACGTATGTATGACTTCTATGCTTTTTATGAAACGGTGGGTCCTATAGGCACAGAAAGGCGCACAGAGGAAATTTTGCTAAAAGACTCTTCAACTGTTATGTTGCGTCCTTTTGGAATAGACGGTCTGTATGCAGATTTTTCGATACTAAAAATGAATGGGGATATAATGGTATTGAAATCCGGCTTTGCAAAGCTGACGCTTAGAAAGTTTTAGTTTTTTGTTTAGGCATAAGAGCAGTTCGGGCAGACCATTGTGGCTTTATGCGAAAAAAACTGCATCCCGCTGATTTTTTTAGCGCCGAAAGAGTGCTTTTGGCGTGTAGTACAGAGAGTATGCAATACACCCCTGAAAATGCGTAAATTAGAAATTGCAACTTTTTCCAAACATCGCGAAAATTATATTTGATGTAAAAAAAACTACATAGGACGTAGAAAAAATTATGTCTGATGTAGTAAATCACGCCACAGCCTCCCTCGTTAGGGACTTGGTTAGTATGGGCGGCATAAAAAATAAGAGGGTAATCCAGCTTGAATTACCCTCTTGTTTGTATGTGTACTGCAAAATTTATTCTGCGGCGAGTGTGAAGCGGCGGTAGGCAACAATTTTAAGATCCTTGTCTTGTTTCTTGAGCCAGTCGGAAACACTTTCTTTTTCATCGCCAAACTGGAATTCCTGGTCGATAAGGCAATTCTCCTTGAAGAACTTCGCCAAACGTCCCTTTGCAATGTTCTGTATCATTTGCTCTGGCAGATTTGCGGCCTTTTCTGCTGCAACAGTCTGTTTTATTTCCTTGGCTTTTTCTGCGTCTTCCTTGCTTAGCCAGCCT
This sequence comes from Prevotellaceae bacterium UBA6398, assembly GCA_002437495.1. GTDB lineage: Bacteria > Bacteroidota > Bacteroidia > Bacteroidales > Bacteroidaceae > UBA6398. The sequence continues at coordinate 45,537 of DJQA01000018.1, read as the reverse complement.
TTTGCCATATTCGATTCTATGTGTTCATCGCTGTCAACAAGGTTTGCGTTGATGCCGGCTTTCTTCAATGCGTTTACAACTGCTTTTTCAACCTGTTCGTCCTTGGTTTTTTGTATTGCAACATCAAACTCCGATTTCTTTACTTCTTCGGGTACGGATGCTTCGTCAAGCGCTATGGGTTTCATTGCCGCAACCTGCATAGCAAGCTTGTGCGCGGCATCCTCGTTGTTTTTGTTGAGTTGAACCATGGTGCAAAGTGAGTGCCTGCCCATGTGGTCGTAGGTTGAAATGTTTTCGCCTTCAAGGTATGTGTAACCGTCGAGTTCTGTTTTTTCGCCGGTTATGCCGCTGCGTGCAATGATTGCATCCTCTACGGTTTCGTTACCTATGGTAAGGGCTTTAACCTCATCTAAAGTCTTTGCCTTGGCAGCAACTGCTGCGTCGATTATGTCCTGCGTTAGCTTTACAAAGTCGGCGTTGTTTGCAACGAAGTCGGTTTCGCATTTAAGGGCGATAATCGCAGCAAAACCATCTGCATATTTAACGAGAACGCATCCTTCGGAAGCTTCGCGGTCGGAACGTTTTGCAGCAACGGCCTGTCCTTTCTCACGGATTATCTCGATGGCTTTCTGGGTATCTCCTTCGGATGCCTCAAGGGCTTTCTTGCAATCCATCATGCCCGCGCCCGTAAGTTTGCGCAATTTCTGGATTTCTGCTATTGTAACAGCCATAATAGTTGTTTCTTTTTTAATGTTTATTTTGTTTGTTCAGCCTCTTCTGTCGGCTTTTCCTCTGCTTCTGTCTCAGCTTCGCCCTCTGCCGGTTTTGCGGCGGGAGCTTCAACGCGTGCCTTGCGTGTGCGGTGGCGCATTGCCTTTGGTGCTGCTTCTGCGTTTTCAGCTTCTTGCTGTGCAGCGGCTGCATCGGCATCGGCTTTTTCAACCTTGCGCTCCTCCAGTCCTTCGTTTATTGCTGCGCAGCAGGCATCGAGTATTACTTCAATGCTTGTAGCCGCGTCATCGTTGGCGGGGATTACGTAGTCAATGTTTGTGGGGTCGCTGTTTGTGTCAACGATGCCGAACACGGGGATACCAAGGCGAACAGCTTCGCGAACGGCGATGTTCTCCTTGTTTACGTCAACAACGAATAGGGCTGCGGGAAGGCGGTTAAGGTCGGCTATTGAGCCAAGGTTCTTTTCAAGCTTGGCGCGCTGGCGGCTGATTTGCAGTATCTCTCGCTTTGAAAGGTTTGAGAAAGTGCCGTCTGCGGTTAGCTTGTCGATGTTTGCCATTTTCTTAACAGCCTTGCGGATTGTGGGGAAGTTGGTGAGCATTCCGCCCGGCCAGCGTTCAATAACATAGGGCATGTCGAGGGCTTTTGCTTTCTCGGCAACTATATCCTTAGCCTGTTTTTTTGTTGCAACGAATAGTATTCTCTTTCCGGATTTTGCAATTTGCTTGAGGGCTTCTGCGGCCGTGTCAATCATTGCTACGGTTTTGTTGAGGTCTATAATGTGAATTCCGTTACGCTCCATGAATATGTAGGGAGCCATTGCGGGATTCCATTTGCGTTTCAAGTGGCCGAAATGACATCCGGCTTTAAGCAGGGTTTCAAAATCTGTACGTGACATTGTTGTTTTGTTTTTGTTTACTTTCTTTTTGTTTGCGTTTCAAGCACCAACCTCAAGGTAGTCTTTTGCTGCCGTGTGCCATGATATGTTTGGGCGGCAAAGGAATCCTTGCGGTTTAGATACTAAACTGTATATATTACCAATATGTCCAAATAATGTATGTGTATTAACGCTTGGAGAACTGGAAGCGACGGCGTGCCTTGGGACGTCCCGGTTTTTTGCGCTCCACGGCGCGGGAGTCGCGTGTTACGAAGCCTTCCTTGCGTAGTGCGGCTTTGTCTTCGGGATTAATCTTTATGAGTGCGCGCGCAATGGCGAGACGGAGAGCCTGCGACTGTCCGGTAAAGCCGCCGCCGGCAAGGTTTGCCTTGATGTCGTATTTCTCAACAGCTTCCAACAACTGTAGGGGTTGCTTAACCACGAATTGTAAAATAGAAGATGGAAAGTATTCGGTCAAATCTTTTTTATTGATAGTTATCTTTCCTGTGCCCTCGCTTACGTAAACACGTGCCACTGAGCTTTTGCGACGGCCTAATGCATTAACTACGTCCATTTACTATTTTATTTATACTGGTTAATATCGATTTGTCTGGGTTTCTGTGCTTCCTGCTTATGTTCACCACCCTCGTAAACATAAAGGTTCTTTAGTATTTGGCGTCCGAGACGGTTTTTGGGGAGCATGCCGCGCACCACCTTGCGCACCAGTCTTTCAGGACCGTTGGGCTTGTTGAAAATGCTTTGCGGGGTGTGTTCGCGCTGTCCGCCGGGATAGAGGGAGTATGTAAGATATATTCGGTCTGTCCACTTTTTACCTGTTAGACGCACTTTGTCTGCGTTGATTATTATCACATTGTCGCCACAGTCGGCGTTGGGAGTGAATGTGGGCTTGTATTTGCCGCGCAGCAGTTTTGCAACGCGTGTGCAGAGACGACCGAGTACTTGGTCGGTGGCATCGACTACAACCCACTCTTTATTTGCATTCTGTTTGTTGATTGAAACAGTCTTGTAACTTAATGTATCCACTTTCGTGTCTTTTTTTAATGATTAAACATCTGGCGGCCTTCCGTTCTAAGTTTTTCTTCGGGCTTGCCATAGAGTTTCGCGCCTATAGTCGGCGCACCACGATTCACTAACCACTGCATCAGGCCAAATTCTTATCATTAGATGCAGCTATTAACACGCGGGGTTACAGGCTTATAACATGCCTGTTGATAATAATCGGCGTGCAAAATTAATAATTTATTTTTATGTGGCTGTGTTTTTCTTTGTTTTTTCTCTGTATTTCGTATGTCGTGGTGTTTGTGTATGTGTGTGTGGTTGCAAAACGAACTCCGCCACAGCGTTTGCAACGCGGCGGCGGAGTTTATTCTGTATTACGAAAAGTGTGATTTCGCTAATTCTGTTTTAATTTGTTGTTTTTGTCGGGAAATACTATTGACGGTTTGAATGTTTTTGCTTCCTCCGGTGTCATCATTGCGTATGACATTATTATTACCACATCGCCAACCTGCGCCTTGCGTGCGGCGGCACCGTTAAGGCATATCATTCCGCTTTCGGCAGGTCCCGATATCACGTATGTTTCAAATCTTTCGCCGTTGTTTTTGTTGGCTATGCACACTCGTTCTCCCGGGTATATGCCTGCGGCTTCCATCAAGTTACTGTCTATGGTTATGCTGCCCACGTATTCAAGGTTTGCCTCGGTTACGGTGGCACAGTGTATTTTCGATTTCAGTATCTGTATATACATTTTCGGCTCAGATATTCTCCTTGTATTTTATGTTGTCGATAAGTCTTACGGGAATATGCCCGCAGAATACTGTTATGCACCCTACTATATAGTTGCTGTCGTCCCAGCTGCTTACGTTTTGCAGGGTTGTGCCGTCAACTATCTCGAAATATTGCACCTCGAGTCCTTCTATGGCGTTAATTGTGTTTACCACAAAGTTGCGTGTTTCGTTCACGCTGTGGTTTTTTGCGAATTCAAGGCTTTCAAATAATGTTTTCGATATGTTGAGTGCTGTGTTGCGTTCCTTTGTGTCGAGCAGGGCGTTACGGCTGCTAAGCGCGAGTCCGTCGTTCTGCCTTACGATGGGGCAGGGGCGCAATTCCACGCGTATGCCCAGGTCTTTAATCATTGCCTTTATAACGGCTATCTGCTGGAAGTCTTTTTCGCCGAAGTACGCCCTGTCGGGACTTGCGGCGTAAAAGAGTTTGCTTACAATCTGGCATACTCCGTTAAAGTGTCCCGGGCGGCGTGCGCCTTCCATCACGGTGTCGATGGGGGGGGATGAGAATTTGCGTGTGTCGGGTTCGGGATACATCTCCTCTACCTCGGGGGCGAACATTATTGTTGTGCCGAGCGATGCGAGCAGCTTTTTGTCTGCCTCTATGTCGCGAGGATAGTTTTCAAGGTCGCGCTTGTCGTTGAATTGCGTTGGGTTCACAAATACGCTAACCACAGTGGCATCGTTTTCTTCAACCGAACGTTTTACAAGCGAGGCGTGTCCTGCATGGAGCGCACCCATGGTGGGAACGAGCCCCACGGTTTTGCCTTCATTGTGCAGGGCTGCAATGCGCCTGCCCAGTTCCTTTCGGGTTTTTATTACCTCCATTGTTATACGCTTTGATTTTTTTTTCGGGTGCAAAATTACTGTTTTTTTGCAGAATGCCAAAGCGTGGAAAACTACATGGGACATAGGAAAAACTATGTCCGATGTGGTTTTTTCTACATAGGACGTAAGAAAAATTATATCAGACAATTTTTTTTTGTGCTTGCATTTTTTTGAAAAACAAAACGTTGTGGATTTTCGCAAAGAAGGAGACAGGAGTCGTAGTGTCGGTGTGTCATGAAAACCCGGGCCGATGCGGCATAAAACAATGAGCAGCAGCGGGTAAAGTCGTGGCTTAACCAAAGGCTCAAAATAATTCTTCCGTGATGTTTGACGGATTCAAATATATATTATACCTTTGCTCTCACAAAGGAGTTCCGCTGACGGCAGACCGGGATGCTCATCAATAAAAAATGAAAACCGAGACAGCTTCGCAAGTTGATGGCGCGCTGTAGCAATACAGATTACAAAGATTTGCGGGCCCTCAAATCTTATCATATAGGAGTTTTCATCGCGTATCGCGTCAGTGTTCTCCTTTCTTTTTTTGTGTAAGGCCGCACGGTCTTGGAATGCAAAAACAACACCTGATGCAGCAAACGGAATATCTCGATAATCTTGACGAAAGCCAGCGAAAAGCCGTGGAGTATGTAGATGGTCCATCGCTTGTAATAGCCGGCGCGGGGGCGGGCAAAACGCGTGTGTTAACCGCCAAAATAGCATATTTAACTGCCTGCGGGCTGAAGCCGTGGAATATACTGGCTTTGACGTTCACCAACAAGGCCGCTCGCGAAATGCGCGGGCGTGTAGCCGCCATTGTGGGCGAAAATGTGGCCAAATACCTTGTAATGGGCACATTCCATAGTGTGTTTGCTAAAATATTGCGCAGGGAAGCCCATTTGCTCGGATATACGTCGAGGTTCACCATATACGACCGCACCGATTCTGCGAGCCTGGTGAAAAGCATAGTGAAAGGCATGGGGCTCGACCCCAAGGTTTACAAGCCGGGGGTGGTGCTTTCAAAAATCTCGCAGGCAAAAAACAACCTTGTCATGCCTGAGGATTACTGCAACGACACCGAACAAAGGCGGCGCGATGGTTCCGACAACGTTCCCGAAACATGCCATATATATATGCAGTACCAACAAAGGTTGAAGGCTTCGGACGCAATGGATTTCGATGACCTGCTTGTTGAGATGTATGTGTTGCTTACCGGCAATGAGGATGTGCGCAGAAAGTATGTGGAGCAATTCAAGTTCGTGCTCGTTGACGAGTACCAGGACACCAATCGCACGCAGGCGAAAATACTTTGGCTCCTAACGCGCGAAAGGCAGATGCTGTGTGCTGTTGGGGATGACGCGCAGAGCATATACGCTTTTCGCGGTGCAGATATAGGCAACATACTTAATTTTACCAAGATTTTTCCCGAAGCGCGGTTGTTCAAACTCGAACGCAACTACCGCTCAACCAAAAGCATAGTGGATGCCGCAAACAGTGTTATATCGCACAACCTCAACCGCATACCCAAAGAAGTTTACAGTCTTGCCGGCGAGGGAAGGAAAATAGAGATAACCCCCGCCGCGAGCGACTTGGAGGAGGCCGACATGGTTGTGAAAACCTTGTGCAGGGCCAAAAGTGCAGACGGAGTGCCGTATAGCAGCATGGCGGTGCTGTATCGTAAGAATGCGCAAAGCCGTGTTATCGAAGAAGCGTTGAGAAAGGCGGGAGTGCCTTACAGGGTTTATGGCGGACTGTCGTTTTACGAGCGCAAGGAGGTTAAGGACGCAATCGCCTATTTCAGACTGACCGTGAACCATAACGATGACGAGGCTTTCAGAAGGGTTGTGAACTATCCCGCACGCGGCATAGGAAACACCACTATGGAAAGACTCATGCTGGCGGCAACAAACAACGGAACAAGTCTTTGGGAAACAGCATGCACATTGCCGGCAAAGGAATTGGGACTGTCTTCTGCTGCGTATGGAAGAATTTCAAAGTTTGTTGCCATGATAAACGATTTTTCCGGAAAGGCAGAGGAACATGACGCTTTTGTGCTTGGCAACGAGATACTTGAAACGAGCGGTGTAAAGAAGGATATTTTGGCCGATACAAGCGACTTGAGCCGCAAGGAGAATTTGGACGAACTCGTGAACGCCTTAGGAAGCTTTGTGGCTGAAACGCTTGATGCCGGCGGAGATGCGACATTGGGAAACTACCTGGCCGAAGTGGCTTTGCTTACCGACGCCGACAAAAACGATGGCGACAAGGAAAAAGTGTCTCTTATGACCATACACTCGGCAAAGGGCCTCGAGTTCGAAACAGTGTGCATCGTGGGGCTTGAAGAGGAGATATTCCCGGGCCACCAGGCTAAGTACAGCCCGCGCGAGGTGGAAGAGGAGCGCCGCCTGTTTTATGTGGCACTTACGAGGGCAAAGAAATTCTGTCATATAAGCTACGCACGTTTCCGCTTTTCGTATGGCAGCATTACAGAATCAGACCCGAGCCGCTTTATAAAGGAGATAGACGAATCGTGTGTACATTTCAACCGAAAAAACATGCGTGAATTTGGTGGCGGCAGCGGCAACAGAACATTTGGCGAAAACCGTTTGGTTTCACGCTTTGTGCAACCTGTTGGCAGAAGGGATGTCAGGACGGAAGAAAAAGGTTTGTCCGATGAAAATACGCTTGCAAGCGCAAAGACCCAGGCCGGCGAAACAATTAAGGTGGGGAGTGTTGTTGAACACCGCCGTTTCGGCAAGGGAGTGGTAAGACGCATAGTCGATGCAGGCGATACCGCCAAGGCTAGCATTGAGTTTGATACTTGCGGCACGAAAGACCTGCTTTTGAAGTTTGCACCGCTTGTTGTGCAGCAATAATAAAGTGCGATGGCACATTGCGTTTTTTTCGGAAAAACAGTAACTTTGCAAATGCGCTGAAGCTAAAAGCTTTCGGCGCACGGCTTTTTATGAAATAGAACAGAGATATGGTATCTTTCACAGTCAGTTTGGTGGCCCTTGTATTGGGCTATATTATTTATGGGCGTTTCGTGTCAAAAGTGTTCGGACCCGACAACCGCCCCACACCGGCTTACAGAATGCAGGACGGAATGGACTACATTCCCATGCCGACGTGGAAAATTTTCATGATACAGTTTCTAAACATAGCCGGTACAGGGCCAATCTTCGGCGCGATAATGGGGGCTCTTTATGGGCCTTCGGCATTTTTGTGGATAGTTTTCGGCTGTATATTCGCCGGTGCCGTGCACGACTATTTGAGCGGTATGATTTCGGTAAGGCTGAACGGATGTTCGCTAACGGAAATCATAGGAAAATACCTGGGGAACACAACAAAGAAAATAATGATGGTGTTCACCGTGCTGCTGCTTATTTTGGTGGGGGCAGTGTTTGTAAGCTCTCCTGCGCTTTTACTTGAGGAACTTACTTCGGGTGTGCCTTTTATGAATATGTATTTTTGGATGGCAATTATTTTCGTTTATTATATAATAGCCACCCTTTTGCCTATTGACAAGGTGATAGGAAAAATATATCCGGTGTTTGCGTTCGCTTTGCTGTTTATGGCGCTTGGACTTATGGTGGCTTTGTATGTAAACTGGCCATCAATTCCCGAGATAACCGACGGATTGCAGAACCTAAACCCCCGCAAAGCCGTGCAACCCATATTCCCGTGTTTGTTCATAACCATAGCCTGTGGGGCGATTTCCGGATTTCATGCCACGCAAAGTCCGCTTATGGCACGGTGCATAAAAAGCGAGAAGTATGGCAGACCCGTGTTTTACGGAGCCATGATAACCGAAGGCGTGGTTGCCCTTGTATGGGCGGCGGTGGCCGGCTACTTTTTCTTTGATCCCGCAAGCGGAAATTCCGACATGACCGTGCAGGCCCCTAATGTGGTTAACATAATGAGCCGCCGTTGGCTTGGCGTAGTGGGCGGGGTGCTCGCAATCTTAGGGGTGGTTGCCGCGCCGATAACCTCGGGCGATACGTCTTTGCGCTCTGCAAGGCTTATAATAGCCGACTCTTTGAAAATAAAGCAAAAAAGCCTGTTGTCGCGCCTTTACATATCGATACCTATCTTTGCCGTTGTGGCGCTTATTATATGGTACAACCTTTCCGACAAGTCGGGATTTGCTGTGATTTGGGGATATTTCGCCTGGGCAAATCAAACTCTTTCGGTGTTCACGCTTTGGGCGATTACGGTTTATTTGGTAAGAAAAAAGAAGATATACCCGATGACTCTTATCCCCGCCCTCTTCATGACAACGGTGAGTGTAACATATCTGTGTGTGGCTCCCGAGGCACTGGCTCTCTCTAAGAGTATATCATATTCCATTGGCGCAATCACAGCGCTGGTTGCAGTGGTATGGTTCTTCGTATGGAAGGCGCGGTATTCCAAAAAAACTTCAACTGCAAAGGAATGATTATGGCCGTGTTCAAGCTTAGTGTGAAATTGCCTATGCAAGCGATTGTCTTGGTCGCTTTCAGCATGGTTTTGCTTTCATGCGGCGGGAAATACAGCGATTGTGCAGAAACCACAAACGAATATCCCAACATTTTCCCCGATTATGCCGGTGTAACTGTACCGGTAAATATTGCGCCGCTTAATTTTGATATAAAGGGCGCAGAACACGTAGAAGCCGTTGTGGAGCTTGACGGAAAGCAGGTAATGGAGGTTGTGGGTGAAAAAGCTGTGGAATTTCCTGAAAAGGAGTGGAAAAGTTTGCTGGGGAAAGCCGCAGGAAAGACTTTGGATGTGAAAGTTTCGGAATGGTCGAAAAAACATCCGGGCGGAATTTCATACAGACCGTTTTCCGTTTCAGTGTCGAAAGATAGCATTGACACTTGGATAGCCTACCGCCTCGTTCCCCCGGGATATGAGCTTTGGAACAGAATGGGCATATACCAGCGGAACATTGAGAATTTCAAGCAAGAAACAATAATAAAGAATTCGCAGAATCACGGCGGTTGCGTTAACTGCCACAGTTTTTGTAATTACAGCCCCAAGAACTGGCTGTTCCACGCTCGTGGCAAGGGTGGAAGTACGGTTATAACGCTTGACGGCGACACGAGGAAACTGCCGATAGAAAAGCTCGGGCCAAAAAAGAGTGCGACATATCCGTTTTGGCATCCCTCGGGAAAGTTTGTGGCTTTTTCCTCAAACCTAACGCGTCAGACTTTTTATGGAATCAGTAGGGACAAAATCGAAGTGTTCGATATGAATTCCGACCTTATCATATATGATGTCAAGGCCAACAGCGTGCTTACCGATCCGAGGTTTTGCGGAAGTGCCGATTGGGAGACTTTTCCCGCTTTTTCTCCGGATGGAAAATATCTTTATATGTGTGTGGCCCATCTGGGGCTTGACGAGCAGCAACGCCAAATGATGCAGGCGCATTTTGAGAAAATGAAATATGCCCTGATACGCGTGCCTTTTGATGCCAATACCGGTAAACTTGGGGACAGGGTTGACACTGTTTACAGCCCTTCACGCCATGGTGGCAGCGTTTCCCTACCGCGTATTTCTCCCGATGGAAGATACGTGATGTTCACAAAGGCCGATTGCGCCACGTTCCCCATACAGCATGTTGAGGCTGATTTGAAGATGATAGATCTGAACTCTATGAAGTTCGTGAACACAGATGTTATCAACAGCCCATATTCGGACAGTTACCATTCTTGGAGTTCAAACGGCAGGTGGGTAGTGTTCAGCTCACGCCGCGTTGACGGAAAATACACCCGCCTGTTTTTTTCGCACTGCGATGCCGCCGGAAGGTTTACAAAGCCTTTCATGCTTCCCCAAAAGAACCCTGAGCAAAACGGCGAATTGCTTTACGCCTACAACATCCCCGAGTTTATAAAGTCCCCCGTAAGGCTTGACAGGGAAAAGACGGCAGAATTGTTCCGTGTAAAATGAAAACAAAGATGAAACGTTTCTATATATTCCTGCTTCTATCGGAAATAGTCTGCTTTCTGGTTTTGTTCCTGGTTTATCCGTACACAATACAAATACGGGAGGGAGAGGATTTGTTTTTGCTCACCAAGGAATTTGTTACCGGGGTTATAAGCAGGCCTCAGGGATTTTGTTTTTTGATAGTTGATTTCTTGGAGCAGTATTTTTCCGTTGCGTGGGCGGGGGCACTTGTTTATTCGCTCGTTATAACGCTGGCGCAGTGGCTATTGTTTCTTGCATTGCGTAATCTCGGAAAGCAAAATCTGTATTGGCTTGCGTTCTTTCCTCCGCTTGCCATTGTGCCGTTCTCATTCCCGTTTTTTGATATGCAGATGAACTTTATGTTCTTCTCGCTATTGCTTTATGTTTTCACGGCAATAAAGCCGCGGGTGTGGAGGTGCGTTTACGCTATGCTGCTTCCTATACCGGCGTTTTGCCTTGTTACATGGTACGAGGCCGCCATGCTGTTCGCCGTTTTTGCGGCGGTTGAGCTGCTTTGCCGCAAAGACCGCGTTATGGCGGCTGTTATGGTTGCCGCCCTCGCTTTCGGTTTTGTTGTCCCGCGCCTGTGGTCCGGTTTTGTTGATTTCGTGCCTTTTGACAGGCGCCCGCTTACCGGAATTGAAACATATTTCTCGTGGAAGTGCTTTGCGGCGTATTTTGTAGCCTGCCTTGCGGTTGCCATTCCAGCAAAATTAAAACTCAAAGGCTGGATTGGCTGCATCGTTGCTCCGCTTATTATTGCAGGTTTTGCGGCAATAATGCTTACAAGCGAGGATCTGCTTTTCGGCGAAAAAACTAACAAACTTTCGCTCCTTGCCGACCAAAAGGATTGGTATGGTATAATTACAGAAGTGCCATACGATGATGCGGCAGGGAGTGTGGTACTCACAAAATATGTGCTTTTGGCAATGAGTGCGACCGAAAACCTGCCCCAGGCGCTTTTCTCCTATCAGGTGAACACCTCCGAGGCTTTTCTGTTCAGGCACGACAAACGCAATTTTTACATGAATTTCAACAGGCAGTTTTATGATAACATCGGAATATGGGACGAAGCTTTCCACCAGGCGTTTGAGTATGGCGTGAACCAGCGCGAGAACGACTGCTTCCGCGCCATGCGCTTCAAAACCGACTATGCCCTAAATTCAGGCGATCTTGGCGTGGCGCGTTTCTACCTTAACCTGCTTGGCAAAAGTTGCAACAACGCCTCTTTCGTAAGGGAACGAAAAAACAGACTTGCGGCTCTCGAACGTGCAAAAAACAAAACAAAGCTCCCGCCATATCGCAGCGACACGTTTGTTGGGGCGTACCCCATGGCTTCGGAAATGATAAGGCTTTTCGAACGCAACACCAAGAGCCGTAAACTGCTCGACTATTTGCTTTGCAGCCTGTTGCTCAACAAGGAGGTGGAAAAGTTCGGCATGGTTTTCTCGCGCTTCAACCTTTATAAGGATGGCGAAGTGCCACGTACCTATTCCGAGGCTCTCACCGCGCTGGTTTCCCGCGACCCGAGAGCACGCTCCATAAAGGGCTACAATCCCGACCTTGACAAATATTTTGCCGATTTCGTGTCAAAGGCAAAGCAAAAGCAGGCGTTGGGAGAGTATGCCAACACATATTGGTACTATTTGTACTTCCGCCGGGTTGACAAGGCGGAGAACAACACCAATTCGAATTGAAAATCATAAATGATATGAAACGAAAAACAGTTTATGCAGGCACTGCGGTGGCTGTTCTTTTGCTGTTAGGGGCTTACACGATGTTCGCCCCGATGCTTAAAGGCGGCAACACCGCCTATGTTTATGTTGACGGCGATGACACTCGCGATTCCGTTGCGCGGCAGCTAGCTTCTGTTGCACGCTGGCCGCAGCGGTGGGGCGTTACAATTTTGGCAACACTTACGCGCTACGACAGTCATCCGCGCACCGGCCGCTATGCATTGTGCAAGGGCGAGGGCGCGTTGCACTTTTTCCGTGCTTTGCGCGGCGGGCGGCAGTCTCCGGTGGAGCTTACAATACCTTCGGTTCGTACAATGGAGGATATGGGCGGTTTCCTTTCAAAAAAGCTCATGATAGATTCGGCAGCATTCGTGAAAGCTGTGAGAGACTCTGCCAAGATGGCCTCGCTTGGCGTTGACACTGCAAATGCCTATTGCCTTTTCATTCCCGACACCTATGAGGTTTATTGGAACATAACGCTAAACGACCTGCTGTTGCGAATGAAGAAAGAGTCGCGGGCGTTTTGGACCGACATACGTCAGGCAAAGGCAAAATCCATACCGCTAACCCCTAACGAGGTATATACCCTCGCATCGATTGTTGACGAGGAAACGGCAAACAATGCCGAGAAACCTTTAATTGCGGGAATGTATATAAACCGCTTGAAAGCCGGAATGCCGCTTCAAGCCGATCCCACTATAAAGTTCGCATGGCGCAACTTTACGCTGCGACGCATATATCACGGACTTCTCGACATACGCAGTCCCTATAACACATACCGCAACATAGGACTTCCTCCCGGACCGATCAGGGTGGCGAGCATCGAAGGTATAAATGCCGTTCTAAATTACGTGCACCATAATTTTATGTACATGTGTGCCAAGGAGGATTTTTCGGGCACTCACAACTTTGCCCACACATATTCGGAGCATCTTGTAAACGCAGCCCGTTATTCAAAGGCTCTTAATGAAAGAGGCGTGAAATGAGGCTGCCCGAAACGTATACCATAACCCTCGGAAACATGAACTTCTTCGCCCATGTGGGTGTGGGCGAGGACGAAAGAAAAGCCGGAGTGGCAATCAGAGTGTGCGCAAAAATTACGGCAGATGTGCGCCGGGAGGCATTTTACGGCGACGACTTTATGGCTGCTCCCGACTATTCCGAGGTTTACGCCAAGATATCCGAGGTTGTGAGTCGGCCGGTGAAACTGCTCGAAAGGCTTGCCTGCGAAATAGGGGAGGCCATACTCGGAATGCAGGGAATATGCGGGGTTGAAGTGTCGGTAACGAAAAAGAATCCGCCTGTCGGTGGCGATGGCATGAACGCAACGGTTACGGTCGGTATTCTAAAAAATATGGAATGACGCTTTGCCCTTTCGGCGGAAAATACTAATTTTGCATTCGCTTGCCGATATAGCTCAGTTGGTAGAGCGACGCATTCGTAATGCGTAGGTCCTCGGTTCAAGTCCGGGTATCGGCTCTTTCGTTAAAACCGTGTCTTAAAACAGATGCGGTTTTTATATTCCCCAAACATAACCGGTTGCGCTCAACCGTTTGGCATGTTTTTGCAAAGAGCGGCAAAACATAGAGAGCGCAGTGCGTTTTTTGAAGGTTGTAATATTGTGCTTTTCAGGTGTTTGCAAACGGCAAAAACTATGTCTGATATCTTTTTGACTATGTCGGATGTTTTTTTTTCTACGTCAGACATAGTTTTTTTTATATCCGATATGTTTTGGTGGAAAGCAGAAAGGCAAGTCCGTCCTCGAAGCAACAGTTTGTGCGGTAAGCAAACAACATGCCGGTGTTTGGCGCTGTTATTCATTTACATCGTTGCGAATTTTATTGTGCCGCTTATATTTGTTATCTTTGCATAGCCCGTATAGGGTGGAAGCATTTATATTTGAAACGAACGTACATTCTGCGATGAAGCATATACGCAATTTCTGCATAATAGCCCATATTGATCACGGCAAGTCAACCTTGGCCGACAGACTTCTTGAGCGCACAAAGACAATCAAGATAACCGAAGGGCAGATGCTCGATGACATGGATCTTGAGCGCGAGCGTGGCATAACCATAAAAAGCCACGCCATACAGATGAAGTATGAGCATGGTGGCGAGATATTCACCCTCAACCTTATCGACACTCCGGGGCATGTTGATTTTTCGTACGAGGTGAGCCGTTCCATATCGGCTTGCGAGGGTGCGCTTCTGGTTGTCGATGCCACGCAGGGCGTGCAGGCGCAAACAATATCCAACCTGTACATGGCCATAGAGAACGACCTTGAGATTATCCCTGTTATAAACAAGTGCGACATGGTCAACGCCATGCCCGACAAGGTGGAGGACGAAATAGTAGACCTCGTGGGATGCAAGCGCGAAGACATAATCCGAGCCTCGGCTCGCACGGGCATGGGCATAGACGAAATTCTCAATGCCATAGTTGAGCGTGTTCCGGCGCCAACGGGCGATGAGAACGCGCCCCTTCAGGCGTTGATATTCGACTCGGTGTTCAACAGCTTTCGTGGTATCATTGCATATTTCAAAATTGTAAACGGCTCCATAAGCCGGGGCGACCATGTTGTATTTGTCAATACCAAACAAGACTATGTGGCCGACGAGGTGGGGGTGCTCGAAATGAGCCTCTCTCCGAGAAAAACTTTGCATTGCGGCGATGTGGGATACATTGTAAGCGGAATAAAAACAGCTACCGAAGTTAAAGTGGGCGACACAATAACCAAGGTCGATAATCCGTGCAGCAAGGCTATAGAGGGATTTGAAGAAGTAAAGCCTATGGTATTTGCCGGGGTTTACCCAATATCGCCCGAAGACTTTGAGAACCTGCGCTCGTCTCTCGAGAAACTGCAGCTCAACGATGCATCGCTCACATTCTCGGCAGAAAGTTCCGTTGCGCTCGGTTTCGGCTTCCGCTGCGGTTTCCTCGGTCTGCTCCACATGGAAATCATACAGGAAAGGCTCGACCGCGAGTTCAACATGGACGTAATAACCACCGTGCCTAACGTTTCTTACATGGTATACGACAAGCACGGCGAGGCAAAGGAGGTGCACAACCCGGCAAGCATGCCCGATGTTTCGGAGATTGACCATGTGGAAGAACCCTACATTCGCGCCACTATAATAACCGATACGGCGTATATAGGGCCTATTATGACTCTTTGCCTATCAAAACGCGGCGAGCTTGTGAGCCAGAACTTCATTGCCGGAAACCGTGTGGAGATAAACTTCGATATGCCGCTTGGCGAGATAGTGATTGACTTCTACGATAAGCTGAAGAGCATATCGAAGGGATATGCCTCGTTCGACTATCATGGCATAGGTTTCCGCCCCTCAAAGCTTGTTAAACTCGACATACTGCTTAACGGCCAGCCCGTGGATGCGCTTTCAACGCTCACCCACGCCGATAATGCAGTTACGTTTGGGCGCAGAATGTGCGAGAAGTTGAAGGACCTGCTGCCGCGACAGCAGTTTGATATAGCCATACAGGCGGCAATAGGTGCGAAGATAATAGCACGCGAAACCGTTAAGCAGGTGCGCAAGGATGTAACGGCAAAATGCTATGGCGGCGACATATCGCGAAAACGCAAGCTGCTCGAAAAACAAAAGAAGGGAAAGAAGCGAATGAAGCAGATTGGCAACGTACAGGTGCCGCAGAAGGCCTTTTTGGCGGTATTGAAACTTGACTGAAACAAACAACACAAAATATTAATATGTACAGAACAAACACATGCGGAGAATTGCGCCTTTGCGATGCCGGAAAAGTTGTTACGCTTGCCGGCTGGGTGCAACGCATAAGGAAAATGGGTGTGCTCACGTTCGTTGACCTTAGGGACAGATACGGAATAACACAGCTCGTATTCAACGAAAACGTTGGCAAGGAACTTTTTGACAAAGCCAATTCGCTTGGTCGCGAGTATGTGGTGCAGGCCACGGGAACGGTGAACGAACGCAGCTCAAAAAACGATAAGATAGAAACAGGCGAGATCGAAATTATAGTAAGCGAGCTTACTATATTGAACGAAAGTCTCGTACCTCCGTTTACCATAGAGGAAAACACCGATGGCGGTGATGACCTTAGGATGAAATACCGCTATCTTGATTTGCGCCGCGCTTGTGTGCGCCGCAACCTTGAGCTTCGCCACAGAATGTGCATTGCCATACGCCAATTTCTCGACTCAAAGGGATTTCTCGAGATTGAGACGCCGGTGCTTGTGGGCTCCACTCCCGAGGGTGCAAGAGACTTTGTTGTGCCTTCGCGCATGAACCCGGGACAATTCTACGCCCTGCCCCAAAGTCCGCAGACGCTGAAACAGCTGCTAATGGTTGCTGGAATGGACAGGTATTTCCAGATTGTGAAATGTTTCCGCGATGAGGATCTTCGCGCGGACCGCCAGCCGGAGTTCACGCAGATTGACTGCGAGATGAGCTTCGTTGAGCAGGACGACATCATATCCATGTTCGAGGAAATGGCAAAGTATCTGTTCAAGAATGTGCGCAATTACGATCTTGGCGACAAGCCTTTCCTGCGCCTGCCGTGGATAGATGCCATGCGCCGCTTCGGAAGCGACAAGCCCGATATGCGTTTCGGTATGGAATTCGTGGAGTTAATGGACACGCTGAAAGGCACGGGAGAGTTTTCGGTTTTCAATTCCGCAGAATACATCGGCGGCATTTGCGCCAAGGGTTGCGCCGCTTACACGCGCAAACAGCTCGACCAGCTCACGGACTTTGTTAAGAGTCCGCAGATAGGCGCAAAGGGCTTGGTTCATGCAAAGGTTAACGCCGATGGCAGTGTGAAGAGTTCGGTTGACAAGTTTTATTCGCAGGAGGTTCTGCAAAGCCTTAAAGACAAGATGGGGGCAGAACCGGGCGACCTCATACTGATTTTGAGCGGGGATAACGCCATGAAGACACGCAAGCAACTTGGCATTTTGCGCCTTGAAATGGCAGACCGCCTTGGACTGAGGGACAAGAACAAGTTTGCCCTGTTGTGGGTTGTTGACTTTCCCATGTTCGAGTGGAGCGATGAGGAAAACCGTTTGCTTGCCATGCACCATCCGTTTACTATGCCAAAGCCCGAGGATATACCCATGCTCGACACCGAACCAGCGAAAGTTCGTGCAAATGCCTACGACATGGTATGCAACGGTGTAGAGGTGGGCGGAGGCTCAATAAGAATACACGACAGCAAGTTGCAGGCTAAGATTTTCAGCGTTCTCGGCTTCACCCCCGAGAGGGCGCAGCAGCAATTCGGCTTTCTTATGAATGCCTTCAAGTATGGTGCGCCGCCCCACGGAGGATTGGCTTACGGACTTGATCGGTGGGTGTCGCTTTTTGCTGGTCTCGACAGCATACGCGACTGCATAGCCTTCCCCAAGAACAATTCGGGACGCGATGTGATGCTTGATGCGCCGGCCGAGCTTGACCAATCGCAGCTCGATGAATTGAAGATAAGCGTTGTGAAAGAGGACAAGTAAAACGCAGTTTGTTTAGGTTTAATAAAACCAAAGAGAACTCCACGCGGCAAAACGCCGCGTGGAGTTTTTATTATGCTTGCAATCAGTAAATCGGGTTTTTGTAGGGGCGTATGGCATACGCCCTGAATTGCGCGGATTTACGATGTCGTGGCGGCGGTTTGCCATGCGGTTCATGCGGTGGCGTACAGGGCGTATGCCATAAGCCGCACAAATACACAAAAAACATTTATTCAGTGATTTGCGCCTCCGTAGGGGCGTATGGCGTACGCCCTGAATTGCGCGGGTTTACGATGTCGTGGCGGCGGTTTGTGGTGCGATTCATGCGGTGGCGTACAGGGCGTATGCCATAAGCCGCACAAATACACAAAAACCATTCATTCTGTGATTTGCGCCTCCGTAGGGGCGTATGGCATACGCCCTGAATTGCGTGGGTTTGCAATGTCGTGGCGATGGTTTGCCATGCAGTTCATGCGGTGGCGTACAGGGCGTATGCCATACGCCCCTACAATTATGGCAAAACCAAAGCCGGCAAAACTGCATTTGACGTAGGAAAAACCATGTCTGATGTAGGAAAAATTATATCAGACATAATTCAAACTACATCAGACCTTTTTTCTTCCGCTGCAAGTCTATGAAAAACAAATAGTTATAACGGATATTTGTTTTTGGGCTATTGTTTTGTAAACCAGCTTTTTATGCTGTTTGGACGATATTCGCGGTTTCTTCAAACAGCCTTTTGTTTTTCTGACATCGCCAACAGTCCTATGAATGTCAGTGCGCCGTTCAGCAGCAACAGTTCGTAGCCAAAATGATAGTCCCACAATCTTGCCGCTGATATGTTTGCGGCATAGCACAACAGGGGGGCGGCAACCGCCACATAAGGCACAAACCTGTCGGTTGGGGTGCGTCGTGTGAACAGTCCGAATGCGAAGAGCCCGAGTAGCGGACCGTAGGTGTAGGATGCCATTACGTAAACGGCATCGATGACACTTGTGGAATTGAGTGCCTTGAACGCGAGAATGAACAGTATAAATACGGTCGTTACGCCGGCATGCACTTTTTTGCGTATTGCGGCGGCTTTTCGGGAGTCGGTGTTTTTTCGTTCCACTCCAAGAATGTCGATGCAGAAACTGGTTGTGAGAGCTGTGAGTGCCGAGTCTGCGCTTGAGAAAGCGGCGGCTATTATTCCTATCACGAACATTATGGGTACGAGGGTGCCAAGGTATCCCCCCGAGGCGAGCATGGGCAGCAGGTTATCGGTTTGCGCCGGCGTTGCAATGGAGTTTTGGGCGCAGAAACCATATAGCAGCACACCAAGGGAGAGAAAAAGCAGGTTCATAGGCAGAAAAGCAAGCCCGTAAGCGGTCATGTCTTTTTGTGCATCGCGCAGGTTTTTGCACGATAGGTTTTTCTGCATCATGTCTTGGTCGAGCCCGGTCATAACTATAACTATGAATATTCCGGCAATGAACTCTTTCCAGAAAAACTGCCCGCTTTTCCAGTCGTCGAACACGAAGATACGCCCCATGGGACTTTGCGCCACAAAATCAACAGCCCCCTTAATGTCAAGGTGCATGGCGTTTGAAACGGTTATCCATATCGTAACCACTGCGGCTATAAGGGCGAGAGTTTGCAGCGCATCGGTCCACACAAGTGTTCTCACACCGCTTTTGCGTGTGTATGCCCATGTAAGCAGAAGTGTTGACACGGCTGTAATCTCAAAAGGTATGCCGAATTGGTCGAACACGAATTTTTGCAGCACGAGACAAGCCATGAACAACCTTGCCGCCGCACCGCAAAGTTTGCTTATTAGGAAGAACGCAGCGCCTGTCTTGTGGCTTGTGTTGCCGAATCGCTTGCTCAGATAGTCATATATGCTTGTGAGTCGTAATTTGTAATATACCGGTAGCAGCACATACGCCACCAAAAGGTATCCCGGCACAAAGCCGAGACACATCTGGAGGTATGACATGTTTACGGTTCCCACCATTCCCGGCACGCTCACCACCGATACGCCCGAGATTGAAGTGCCAATCATTCCGAAGGCAACGAGCCACCATGGGCTTTGCCGGTTGCCGCGAAAGAAAGCGTTGTTGTCGTTGTTTCGCGATGTGAGATGGGAGATCATAAGCAGCAGACCGAAATAGCCCGCCATTATCAGTATTACAACGTATGCACTCATATAAATTGCGGATATACTGCAAATTTACGCAAAATCCGCAATTCCGAGCGGGTTTTCGTGTCAGCCGGTCTTGTGCCTATTTCTCGCTTTCGTCTTTGCCTTGCAGTTTTTCCCTGCGGCGGCGTTCCTG
Organism: Prevotellaceae bacterium UBA6398; assembly: GCA_002437495.1. GTDB lineage: Bacteria > Bacteroidota > Bacteroidia > Bacteroidales > Bacteroidaceae > UBA6398. The sequence continues at coordinate 25,810 of DJQA01000018.1, read as the reverse complement.
TTCCATGGCTTCTGTAACCACCGGTTTGTCTTTGAAACGGTTGGTGTAGAACGAGTAGTCGGGAATGGAGTGCTTGTATTCGGGGTCGGTGAACAGCGGACTGGTTATTATATGGTCGGCTGTGCTGCGGTTGCAACAGAACACGATGTTCTCTACTCCGGCAAGACGTGTGAGAGCTTTTATGTCGGTATCGTGAGGCTGCACTGTCAGCGGGTCGGTGAAGAAAAACAGGTAGTCAATCATTCCTTCCACAATGCGCGAGCCCATTTGCTGGTCTCCGCCCAACGGACCGCTTTTCAGTATTGTGAAATCCCATTCCACATCCGGGTGCTTTGCCTTAAGCGCTTCAAGAATGAGCGTTCCCGTGGTACCGGTGCAATAGAATTTGTGTCCCATGAGGCGTTCGGAGTTCCAAAGCACCCATTCAATTAGGTCTTTCTTCTTTGCATCGTGGGCCACAAGGCCTATGTGGCGCACTACTTTAACCTTTTCCATAGTCAAGTTTGTTTCGATTATAACTTAATATGCAATATTAGCAATAATAATTGACATTGGGGGGTGGGTTGTGCCGTGAAGGCGCAAACAAAAAGCCGCACTGCCCATTGCGGGCGGTGCAGCTTGCATGGCGTGTGGCTTTTTGCAACTTTCACTTCACCTTTATGATTATGGTTACGCTCACGTCGGGGTAATACTGCTCATCCTCATATTTTATCATGTAGATGCGGTTGGTTTTTGGGTTGCTCGTGGTTATGATTGTTGTAACCTCCCCATCCGAGTACGTAGTGGTGGTTGTCTTGTTGCGTTTGGTTTCGCTCTTGAAGGCGTTAATGAATTTTTTGCTGTTAATGCCGCCAATCTCAAGTTTCTTCACAACCTTTTCAATGGCTCTTGTCTTTGGGTTGCGCTGCACAACGGAGGTGAACTTCGCCCCTCCGATGGTTGAAAGTTCGTCAACCATGTGGTCGATGCTGTTTTGCGCCGCTGCAAACAGCGGCATTAGCATCAGCGCCAGCATATATATTGTCTTTTTTGCCATTTTCGTCCTAATTTAGAAGTTGTTCGATTTCCTTTTTCATTTTCGGGTCGCTCACGTTTTTCAATACGTCCTTTTCGGCTCCTTCCACGGTTTGCAGTTTTGCTATTTTGCGCTCAATGCGTGAGGCGCCTTGCAAGGTAGTCCTTATGGAGTCTTTTATTTCGCTCAGGTCGTCTATGCGCTGTCCGTCAACAATTATGTAGCTTCCCTCGTACAGTTTCGCAAGCGCGTTTTCCTCGCTAATGTTGGCTGCAAGGCGCACACCGAAAACTATCGCCACAACAGCCGCCGCGCTTGCCGCCGCCCGCAGCCATATAATGGGCATACGGAATGCCTGCTTTTTTTGCACGGCCGGCGCAGGAACGTCGCCCACTGCCGCCAAATCGCGGAACATTCCGGTGTATTCCGCAAATTCTGCCGGTATGCGGTCCTGCTTGAAGAAGGCGTACAGCCTGCGCTCCTCTTCAATGGTCGTGTCGCCCTCGAAGTACCGGTCAATCAGTGTTTGTATTTCTTCTTTTTTCATCTGTTCCGTTTTATGTATCGTTGTCGTATTGCCATTCTGGCTCTGCTTATGTTCTGCCTTATTGTGGTTTCGCTTATGCCTGTGAGCTTTGATATGTCCTTGTACTCCATTTCCTCCACAAGCCTCAGGCGTATCAGTGTTTGCTGCATTTCGGGTAGCGTGTCTATAATTCCCATAACCCTTTGGTATCTTTCGTGGGTTTCGTTTTCGGGCGGTGCGCCTATGTCAATCTCCTCAATGTCAACAGTGGGCTTTTCGCGGCGCAGACGGTCTATGGCCAGGTTTTTCGCCATTACGTTCGCTATGCCGTTGATTGGCTCGCGTAGGCTTTCCCTTATTTCCCACAGGCGCAGGAGAGTGTCCTGAACCACGTCCTCCGATTTTTCTATGTCGGGGATATACCGTCGTGCCGTGGCAAGAAGTTCGCGGCGCAGGGCGGATGCGGTTCTTTTGAAGTCCTCTCCGGTCATGGGTGCGGGAAATCAGAGGTTGTTTAGAAGTTTTGTGTTTGTCTTGGCAACGCCGCTGTTTTCAATCGTTGTCTTGTCGGCAGTGCCCGTGTATGTAACTTTTGACGCGCCCGAGTTGTCGGATTTAAGCACCTTGCAGTCAACTTCGGCGTTAATGTTTCCCGCGCCGCTGTTTTCTATGTCGAGAGTTCCGCCCTTGAATTTTAGGTTTGTCTTGCACGCTCCCGAATTGTCCATTTTCAGTTCGTCGGCTTCCGCGATGAGTTCGACATTCACCGCGCCGCTGGCTTCGAGGTCGGCTTTCTTGCATTTCAGCTTGCCTATGCGGCATTTCACAGCCCCCGAAAGGTCGTAACCGAAGTTTTCCGTTTTGATGCTTCCTGCGGTGAAGCTGCACGCGCCGCCTATATCAACGAAGGTGAGGTCGGGTGTCTTGACGTAAAAGTCAACGCGCTCGTTTCCCCCGTTTGTGTTGACGTTTTTTTTGAGTGTGATGTTAAGGGTTTCGTCTTCCACGTAGGCTGTCATTGCGCTCATGAGTTTCGGAGTTCCCACAGCCTTCACCTCGTAGTCGCTTGCCTGGGTGAAGTGGACTTTTACAATGCCTCCGGCATTAATCTTGTTGAAGCCTTTCAGTGCGAAAGTCTTTTTAGCCGTTTTGTCAAGCTTGCCGCTTTCAACCTGATTGGTTCCCGCGAGTTCCGAAAGGTTGCTGAGTTCGGAAAGGTTGTCAAGGGATTCAAGACCATTCTTTTTTGATGTGGTTTTTGAGTCGGCGCATCCTGTGTTTGCCGTGAGTGCAAATCCCAGTAACAGGGTTGCGATGAATACATTCTTTTTCATGTCAGTATAAAATTTGATGTTCTTACCCTTATTACGCACGACCCGCTTGTTTGTGACAAGAAAAAGCAGTTTTTTTTATTTCGCGCCGAAATTTATTGTAACAACCATCTGCAAAGGTATGAATAATCTGTCGCCAAACGAAAAATTCAGCTTTGTTGTCGGTTCTGTTTTCGATATTTGTAACGAAACGGCTGTTTGTGGGAAATGCTTTATCTTTGCATTCATGGAAAAGGATGAATTTCTGACGGTGTCGGCACCAACCGAAGGGTATTATACCGAACTACGCAGCAAGTTTCTATCTTACGTATTCCCTGTGTGCGATGAGCAGGAAGCAAAAAAACATGTGGCAGAATTGAGGCGAAAGTTTCACGACGCGCGCCATGTGGCATACGCATATATTATAGGTGTTGACGGAGAATGTTTCCGTGCCAACGATGACGGTGAGCCGTCGGGCACGGCGGGTAGACCGATATTGGGGCAGATAAAGTCAAAGGGACTGACTGACACGTTTGTGGCGGTTGTAAGATACTTTGGCGGCGTTAAATTGGGCGCGAGCCGTTTGGGCGAGGCATATAAGGTTGCCGCAGCAGATGCGCTTGATAAGGCTGAGGTGAAAAGGTGTTTCGTGGAGCAGACACTTACGTTGCGTTTCGGATACGAGCGGATGAGCGCGGTTATGAAGGTTGTAAGGGAAACGAATGTGAGGATTGTGGAAAACGCTTATGACAATGGCTGCATTCTAAAGGTAAGCATGAGAAAATCGCTTGTCCCCGATTTTTGCGAACGGCTTGACAGGACAATTAAAGTTGAATGAAGTGGAGGAAAGCCAAATAACAATAAGGCGTGTTGATGGCGAGGAGGACTTGTGGTATGCCGAAAGGCTTTACCTGTCGAGCTTCCCGGAGGACGAAAGGCGCGAGGTTTCGGACTGGTTAACTTATACGTGGTCGAAACCGGAGTTTTATAATAACATAATAGAGCATGGCGGATGTAAAACGGGCTTTATATCGTTTTGGGATTTTGGCGATTTTATTTACGTGGAGCATTTTGCCATGGATGTCTGTGTGCGTGGCAGGGGACTTGGCGGCATGGCGATTGAGGCACTGCGCCGCTCGGCGGGGAAGCCTGTTGTTTTGGAGGTGGAGCTTCCTTCCGATGACATTTCAAGGCGCAGAGTTGCCTTTTACGAAAGGCACGGTTTCAAACTTTGCGAAAGGAAATATGTGCAGCCGCCATACAGGGCCGGCGGAAACGAACTGGAGATGAAAATAATGTGGTGCAATGCCGGGAACCTCAATGATGTTTATGACGACATTGTTGCGCGCATATACAATAAGGTGTATGGAGCGTGAGACGTGGCATGATGAAGCATCAGGTTGCGTCAGTATGTATGGCCATACGCCGCACAAATGCACAATAACCATTTATTCAGTGATTTGTGCCGCCGTAGGGGCGTATGGCATACGCCCTGAATTGCGCCGATTTGCAATGTTGCGGCGGTGGTTTGCGGTGCGGTTTATGCGGTGGCGTACAGGGCGTATGCCATGCGCCCCTACATTTATGGCAAAACAAATACCGCTAAAAATACATTTGACGTAGGAAAAACCATGTCTGATGTAGAAAAAATTACATCAGACATAATTCAAACTACATCAGACCTTTTTTTCTTCTTTTGCAAACCTTTGGGAAACAAAAACTTGTACTATTGCTCTATAATACCGATAATATTTCGTTAGTCGGTTGTTTGCGGAAATAAAAAACAGCCTGCCCATTGTTTTTAACTGCCGCTTATACCAGATACCCTTTTATGAGCGGGCGCGAATTGTATGTGGAGGCCATTACTTCGCCATACGCCCCTGCGGAATGTATTGCGAGAATATCTCCGCGTTTGGCGGGAGAAATGGCGCGGTCTTTTGCAAAAACATCGCTGCTCTCGCATATCGGGCCTACGATGTCGTATGCCTCTTTCTCCGCGCAATTGTTTGACAAGTTCTCAATGTAGTGGTAAGCTCCGTATAGGGCGGGGCGTATAAGGTCGGTGAAACCGGCATCGACAATGGCGAATTTCTTATGGGCTGTTTGCTTGGTGTAGAGAACCTTGGTTATCAAATCTCCGCATTGCGCAACAATTGAGCGTCCGAGCTCGAAGTGCACTTTTGTGCCTGTGGGCAATTTAAGACGGTTGCGGAATGTGCTGAAATATCCCCGGAAATCGGGAATCGGATTTTCCTTTGGATTATCGTAGTCTACGCCGAGTCCTCCGCCCATGTCAATCATTTCGCATTTTATGCCTTGCGCTTCGAGTTCGCCCGCGAGCTTGTTGGCAACATCGCATAGTTTCTCAAAGCAGGTGTATTCCGTGATTTGCGAACCTATGTGGAATTGCAGGCCGCGAAACTTCAAACCTTTCATGGCGATTATGGCCTTTGCCGTTGACATAACGTCTTCGAGGGCTATGCCGAACTTGTTTTCCTCGGTGCCCGTTGTTATTTTTTCGTGTGTGTGGGCATCGATGTTGGGGTTAACGCGTATCGCTACAGGTGCAACAGTGTTCATTTTCAAGGCTATTTCGTTAATAACCTCAATTTCTTGCAAACTCTCTACGTTAAAGCAGAAAATGCTGTTTTTAATGGCGGTTTCTATTTCATCGTCTCTTTTCCCCACGCCGGCAAAAACAATTTTTGAGGGGTTGAAACCGTATTTCACGGCTTTCTCGATTTCTCCGCCGCTCACGCAGTCTGCCCCCAGATTGTATGAGCTGATGAATTTCATTACATCCGGGTTGTCGTTTGCCTTTATGGCGTAATGAACAACGAAGTTGTCGTCTTTTTCAACGGTTTGTTTCAGTGTTTCGAGCGTGTTCCTTAGTTTGTCCTTGTGGTACAGATAATATGGCGTGCGGAAATTCGGCACGCCTTTTAATGTTTCCGACATTGTCAGTCTGCTTTTTTGTCGTTAAACAGTTTCTTGCTAAGTTCGCGGAGTGCTTTCGCCTTGTCGCATGAGCGTATCAGGAAAGAAATATTGTGCAGGCTTCCCCCGTAGGAAATCATCCTTACAGGTACGGAGGCCATGGCATCGGTTGTGAGACTTTCGTAGCCCACGTTTCCCCAGCGCAAATCGCCGACAACACATATAATGCACATATCGCGGTCGATATCAACGGTACCGTATTTTTTAAGTTCCCCGATGATTTCGTTCAAATGGGCAGGGTTGTCAATGCTCATTGAAACTCCCACTTCCGAGGTGGTTATCATGTCGATGCTCGTGTTGAACGTGTCGAATATGTTGAAAACCTTGCTCATAAACCCGGTGGCGAGCAGCATTCGCGATGAAACAATTCTAATGGCGGTTATTCCGTCTTTTGCGGCTATGGCCTTTATTTTGCCGCTTTCCATCTCGTTGTTTATAATCGTGCCTTTTGCCGAGGGATCAAGGGTGTTTAGAAGTCTTACCGGTATTCCTGCGAACTTTGCGGGCAGAATGCAGGTGGGGTGGAGTATCTTTGCTCCGAAATAGGCAAGCTCGGCAGCTTCCTCGAAGTTTAGCTGGTCAACGGGTTTTGTTCCCTCCACAAAGCGCGGGTCGTTGTTGTGCATTCCGTCTATGTCGGTCCATATTTGTATTTCCTCGGCTTTTATTGCCGCGCCAATCAGCGATGCAGTATAGTCTGAGCCTCCACGTTGCAGGTTGTCGATATTCCCTTCTGCGTTGCGGCATATGAATCCCTGCGTTATATATATTGTGTGTCCCTTATGCTTTTCGAGGATTTCGGCAAGGCGTTTGGATATTTGCAGCTCGTCGGGCTCTTTGTCCTTGTTTATGCTCATGAAGTCGAGAGCCGGAAGCAGAACAACATTTTTGCCAAGCTCCTTAAGGTAGTTTGTCATCATGTTGGTGCTTATTATTTCGCCCTGCGCAAGGATTTCCTTGTCAACGTTTTCGTCGTGCTTCTTTTGCGTGAGTTTGTGAAGGTGCGTAAATTCCTCTGTTATGAATTTGTTTGTAAGCTTTCGGTATTCTTCGGTTGAATATAGCTCGTCAACATGTTTGTGGTAAACGCTTTCAAGTTGGCTTATTACGTTGTTGGCCCCGAGAGGGTTCTCTTTGTTAAGGTAGTCGGTTATTTCCACAAGCGTGTTTGTAGTTCCCGACATTGCGGAAAGTACAACAAACTTCTGCTCGTCAGAAGAGATAAGCTTTGCTACGTTTTTAATTCTTTGTGGCGACCCAACCGAAGTGCCGCCGAACTTCATTATTTTCATTGGTTTTCCTGTAATTCGCTTTTGTTGTTGTATTCGTCTGTTATATCGCGGAACTCACCGTCTTTGCATTGGAACACTTTTCCTGTGAAAGTCTTTACAAGGTCTTGGTTGTGGGTGCTCATTATAACTACGGCTCCGTTTTCGCTGATAGTTTCCAAAAGTTGGGTTATGTCCATGGCAGCTTTTTTGTCGAGGTTTCCCGTGGGCTCATCGGCAAGAATAATCTTGGGGTTGTTGATAATTGCCCGTGCAATTGCCGCCCGTTGCTGTTCGCCCCCGGAAAGTTCGTTAGGATATTTGTCCTCTTTACCCTCGAGCCCCACGAGTTTCAGCGTGTCGTCTATTCTTTTTTCTATTTCGCTTTTTTGCTTTATTCCTGTAGCTTTTAGCACGAAAGCCAGGTTTTTCCAAACTGTAAGGTCGCCCAAAAGTTTGTAGTCCTGAAATATAATGCCAAGCTGTTTCCTTAGGTCGGGAATTTGTTTGCGACGTATTTTGGAAAGGTTGTAGCCCAGCACAGTGCCTTTTCCTGCCGAAAAGTCCAAGTCTTTGTATATTGTGCGCAATATTGAGCTTTTGCCCGAGCCAACGCATCCTGTCAGAAAAATGAATTCTTTTGGAAAAACGGTAAATGTAACGTTTTTCACTACCTCATGGCCATTGTGGCTTATGGATACGCCTTGATATGATATCAAAGCTTTTTCTTCTCCTGCACTTTGTTCTGGATTGTTCATGATGTTATTATTGTGGGTTTAGTGTTTGTGCCAGCCCGGTTGGTGGCGTTCTGCGAGTTCTGCCGCCACTTGTTCTATACGCAGACCTTTGGACGTTAGCAGCACTATTAGGTGGTAGAACAGGTCGGAGCATTCGTAAATAAGTCTTTCGTTGTTTCCGCTTACTGCTTCTATTACGGCTTCGAGGGCCTCTTCGCCCACTTTTTGCGCCATGCGGTTTGTGCCGTCTTTGAAAAGGCTGGTGGTATACGATTTCTCGGGCATATCCTTATAGCGCTTGTTTATGAATTCCTGCAGCTCGGAAAGGAACAGAATAGAGTTGCGTTTGTTTTCCTCGCCCCAGCATGTATCTGTTCCGTTGTGGCAGATGGGTCCGTGGGGAATTACTTTCACCAGCAGGGTGTCGTTGTCGCAGTCGGGCTTCATGCTCACAAGTTCCAGATAATTGCCGCTTGTTTCGCCTTTTGTCCACAGGCACTGCCGTGAGCGGCTGTAGAAAGTAACGCGCTTTGTGGCGAGGGTCTTTTTGTATGCCTCCTCGTTCATAAAGCCGAGCATAAGCACGTTTAGTGTAACGCTGTCTTGTATTACAGCCGGCACAAGACCGTTCATTTTTTTGAAATCTATGTTCATAGTTATTATAATCTTACATCTATTTTCTCCTTGCGCAGATATTGCTTCAGTTCCGGGATTTTTATTTCTCCATAATGGAACACGCTGGCGGCAAGGGCGGCATCGGCGCATCCTTTTGTGAACGCGTCGCGAAAGTCCTCTTTATCCCCGGCTCCCCCCGAGGCTATGAGCGGAATGCCCACGCTTTCGCTTATGCGGCGCAGCGCGTTGTTTGCAAAGCCTTTCTTTGTGCCATCGTTGTTCATGCTGGTGAACAGAATTTCCCCCGCGCCCCGGTTGTAGCCTTCCCGCGCCCAGTCGAATAAGTTTTGTTCTGTTGGTGTTCTGCCGCCGTTAAGGTAACATTGCCATTCTCCGCTTTCTTCAAGCTTGGCGTCTATGGCAAGCACGCATATCTGCGAGCCGAAGTGCTTGGCTATTTCGTCAATAAGCAACGGTTTGCGCAGCGCTGCGGAATTTACCGCCACTTTGTCGGCTCCGGCTTCGAGAAGGCGTTCCACATCGGCAAGCGAACTCACGCCTCCGCCCACGGTGAACGGGATTGACAGTTCGGCAGCAACCCTGCGCACCATTTCGGTGAACGTTTTTCTTCCCTCCACGCTCGCTGTTATGTCGAGAAAAACGAGTTCGTCGGCCATTTGCGCGGAATATACTTTTCCCATCTCAACGGGGTCTCCCGCATCGCGTAGTCCTACGAAGTTTACACCCTTTACGGTTCTTCCGTCCTTCACATCGAGACATGGTATAATGCGTTTCGCTAACATGGTTTCCGTTGTTTGTTAAGCCCGAATTCTTTGGCAACCTGTATCAAGTTTATTTTGCCCTCGTAAATTGCCCGCCCGAACACCACGGCGGGTATTCCCGCCTCGTTCAGTGCGGCTATATCGTTGATGCTTCCCACACCTCCGCTTGCAATCAGCCGGCAGTCGGGGAATGCTGACATAATGTCTTTGTAAAGCGCGATGTTCGGACCGCACAGCATTCCGTCGCGTGAAATGTCGGTGCAAAGCACACGGCGCACTCCCAAGGGCCAATACCTTTTCAGCAGGTCGCTTATGCCCATTCCGGAATCTTCAGCCCAGCCTTTGGTGCGCACCTTGCCGTTGCGCACGTCTGCCGATATTATGAATTTGTCGGCTCCGTAATCCTCTATCCACTTTGCAACTTTTTCAAAACTGCTCACCGCCATGCTGCCTATGCTCACGGCTTTTGCCCCGCTCTTGAATGCGTTGGCAAGGTCTTCGTCTGTCTTTATGCCTCCGCCAAAGTCCACATCCAAACCTGTGTTTCGCGTTATGCTTTCAAGAACGGAAATATTGGCAGGCTTGCCTTGCTTTGCTCCGTCAAGGTCAACAAGGTGCAGCCTTGTGTACCCCGATTTCTCAAACTCCCGCGCCAAGTCGGCAGGAGTGGAGGAATAGGCTGTTTTCTTTGAAAAGTCGCCTTGCGACAGTCTAACGCAGCTGCCCTCTATCAGGTCTATGGCTGGAATGGGCTTTATCATCGTTCTTATATTTCAAGAAAATTTTTGAGTATGGCTTCTCCCGTGCTGCCGCTTTTTTCCGGGTGGAACTGAACAGCCATGAAATTGCCGCGCTCCATAGATGCGCTGAAGTTGCCGGCGTAGTTGCATTGCGAAGTGGTGAACCCGTTGCACGGAACGAAATAGCTGTGCACGAAATACACGTAACTCCCCTCGGCAATGCCGTTGAAAAGCTTGCTGTTCATGTTGCAGAGTGAGTTCCAACCCATGTGCGGGATTTTCTCTTTGTTGGCGGGGGAGAAGCGGATTACTTTGGTATCCGGGAAAATGCCGAGACATTCGGCCCCGCCGCCCTCTTCGGAGTAAGAACACATCAGCTGCATTCCGATGCAGATACCCAAAACCGGCTGCTTCAAGGAACGTATCACATTGTCCAAACCGGTTTTGCGCAGGTAGTTCATCGTTACGGCCGCCTCGCCCTGACCGGGTATCACTATATGGTCTGCCCTCGACAGCTCTGAAACATCATCGGTAACAATGCAGTCCGCGCCCAACCGTGCAAGGGCGGATTTTACGGAAAAGATGTTTCCGGCGGGATATTTCAGAATGGCAGTGGACATCTGTTTGAAGTGGTCTTAAATATATTGCGTATTGTTCATGCAAATATAGCAAATATAAGCATACCCCGGCTTGCGGGAACATCCAAACAGGGCGGTAAAAAAGGTGGACCGTAGCTAAAAAGAAAGGGTTGACGTGGGAAAGCAAACTTTATGTTTCAAAAAAGCGCGGAAAAACGAAGAAATGAAAGCGGCAGGCTGATAGCGGCGATAAAATGTATAAAGAAAACCGGCTTGGCGCGAAACAGGCCTCCCTTTTCCAAGCGCCCCGAAAACTACATAGGACATGTGAAAAATTATGTCCTATGTAGGAAAAATTATATCAGACATAATTAAAACTACATCAGACCTTTTTTTGCCCATTTCAAACCTTTGAAAGACAAATTGTTATAGTAAAAGTATTTTGTATGGTTATTTTGCTGCAAATCAACATCTTACGCAATTTGGATGACACCCGCAATTTCGTGGGGAGTTTGGCAGAGGCGTAAGAACATAAGGAGACAAAAACAAAAGGGTGCGAATGTTTTATCATCCAACCCCTTTTGTCTATTATTTTGCTTCAGTTATTCCTGCTTGACTCCTTAGAAATGCACATCGCCGATAAACAAACTATTTGCGTGAGCGCGCTGCAAATTTGTAAATAAGCAACGATAAGCAAACACGCACTCAACGAGTGTAAAGATTGTGCAAAATGATAGAAACACAAAAATATATCACGTTTATTTTTTTATTGTAGAGGTGTCACCTGTATTGTTAAAAGGCGGTGTTTTACAGCAAAAACTACAAATAAAATACAGCGAAAATCACAAATGAAACGCCACAAAAGTTAGTTGTAAACTACCACAATAGTTAGTTCCAAAATAGCACAATTCATAACGCCAAATACCCACAAATATTAGTTTTTACTTGCAAATACAACTGAATACCACTAACTTTGCACATATAATCAAATCGCGGTTACAATATGAGTTATTCACATAGAATTGCAGACATTCAATTGGCAAATCGTCTTGAGGCTTTTGGGGCAGTACTAATAGAGGGCCCTAAGTGGTGCGGAAAGACAACAACTGCAGAGCAAATGAGCAAAAGTGTCATAAAGATGCAGGATACGGAGATGCAGGAAGAATACGCTGCAACCGCCGCTTCAAAACCATCATTATTGTTGATGGGTGAGACACCTCGCCTTATAGATGAATGGCAGGATGCTCCTGTTCTTTGGGATGCCGTGCGTACTATGGTAGACAAGCGTCAGGTTCCAGGACAATTCATTCTTACCGGATCTACTGTTGTAGACAGAAGTAAAATACATCATTCTGGTACGGGTAGGATTTCACGAATGAAGATGTTGCCAATGAGTCTATGGGAGTCAGGAGAGTCTAATGGAAAGATTTCACTTAAAGAATTGTTTGATAATAAAGACTTAGACATAGACGGCCTCACTTCAGAAATGAAGATTGAAGACTTGATTTATGCTGCTTGTCGTGGCGGATGGCCTGCATTTCTTAATATGAAGAGTGATAAGGCAAAGCTACTTATTGCACGCAACTATGTTGATGCCATCTGTCGTGACGATATCTCAAGAGTGGATGGCGTACAGAGGGATGAACGGACAACTCGTGCAATATTGCGTTCGTATGCCCGTAACATATCAACATTGGCAAAGAATACGGCTCTGTTAGCTGATGTAACAACCTCTGGAGAAGTTTCACTTTCTATGAGTGCGTTTGAGGATTATGTAACCTCCCTCAACAGATTGTTCGTTATCGACAACATAGAAGCTTGGTGTCCTGCCGTCCGAAGCAAGACAGCAATTCGCAGCGGAATAAAACGTGCTTTCGTGGACCCGTCTATTGCAATTGCTGCCTTAGGACTTTCTCCTGAAGCATTGATGATTCAGCTCAAGACCTTTGGTTTCATATTTGAACAGATGTGTGCACGCGACCTTCGGGCTTATACTCCAGGCTTTGGCAACCATTTATCTTACTACCGCGACCGCTACGGACTGGAAGCCGACCTTGTGCTTCATCTTGACGATGGGCGATACGCTCTCGTAGAATGTAAGCTTGGCAGTCGTGGAATTGAAGAAGGTGCGAAACATCTTTTGGAAATTAAACGACTTGTTCAGGAGCACAACAAAACAGAGAAACAAGTTCCGCTTCGTGAACCCGATTTGATGATAGTTATGACAGGGGGCAGTATGGCTTACACACGCCCAGACGGAGTAAAGGTCATACCGCTTGCTTGTTTGAAAGATTAAAAATAGGATAATATGGAACATCTGCTTCTGTGTGTTGTCGCTCGTTCTCGCCTTGTTTGTGGGCATTTCATCAATAAGCGATAGGGCATTTGTACTGTTGAAACCCGCACATTCTTGTTAAGCACCTGCAAAAAAACACATAGGAAAAGCTATGTCTGATGTAGAAAAAATTATATCAGACATAATTAAAACTACATCAGACCTTTTTCTTGCTTTTGCAAAGGCATGAAAAGTAAATCGTTGCAAGAAAAAGCGTTTGTGTGGCTATTCTTTTGCAATCCAACATCTTATGTGTTTTTCGCGACATCTGCGATTTCGTATAAAATTTGCCAGCGGCACAGATACATAAGGGGCAAAAAACAAAAGGGCATGAATGTTTCACCATCCAACCCTTTTTGCTTACTATTTACTTCTGCTTATCCATGTTTTGACCTCCTGAAATTATAAAATACAATAAAACTAAATCTCTCTATTTTAAGAAACCATGCTCGTAAACCTTGGGTACTATTTTTTCAGACAGATGCTTATGTGCTTTGCGCAAATCTGCATGAAGTTTGACATAAGTTTCGTCCTCACTTGTTGATTTCATTACATCTTTGCCTTTTTTATCAAATTTCGTTCCTTGGAAATATTTTCGTATGTCATAATATGAGGCATTCAGGTCGGCATTCGGTTGTTTGTGGTAATACCTCCACAGCTCACGCCCTGCATCAAATACAGCTTGCGCTTCTTTTGAAAATATGAATGATGTGTGTTTCTTGTTATCCCCACTGCTGAAAAAACCTCCTTGGGAAGTTTGAGTGGGTCTGCTCTTGCCAGAGATGTAATCGGTAAGGAAATGGCTCGGGTATTCATTTGTGACGCCTAAATCTTCTTCGGTAAATGGTTGCCAATGATTAATGCCATCCTTTGACTGGACGTTGTTCTTGTTCGTGAAAATGGCAAAGGTCAAACAGTCTGTTTGAAAAACCTTATCATCCCTCCACGTTTCTTTGGGATACAAGAACTGGTCGCGGTCGTTCTCCCAAGTCGCTTCTATAACCAAACGGACGGCAAGATAAACACTTGACTCTATAAGATTGTACTTGGTTATTTGCCATTGGTACTGATGATTCCAAGGTCTGTGAGGGCGTTCTATTCTCACAGTTCTTTGGTTTTGAAAATCATTTGCAATGCCTATGATGGTTGCAACAGAATCCTGGACAGTGTCGTCAATAAATGTTGCAGTCCAATCGTTGATCAGCTTAAGCCCCTCATAGCAAAAAATCTTCTTCTGCGGCATAGCCTCACCTTTCTCGTTGTACACATCCGACATAACTCCGTTGAATGGCTCAACATCCTCTGTACGCCAAACTTTAAAGCCAATGGGGAAATCACCCTTTACGTTGTCGAAAGTGTTTGCAGGCACAATGAACATAGCCTTTGGAGTTGCCTTGAACATACGCCGGAAATCCGAAAATTTGGGTGCTTGCAGATTTTTCAAAGTTGAAAAATCTGCAAGCACCGCCGTGGGGATTTCGCGATACACCCTTGTCAAAAACTGTATGTACAACTCTCTCTTGGCATATCCCATAGACCCCCCATAAGCCTTGGCTATGTGTGTATTGGCGGCGACGCCACTTCTCCCCTCTCCCTTGCGGTTGTCTCCCTCTGCGTATGGCGGGTTGATATATATGACTAATTTTTTTCTTCTTTCCGGGTCTTTGATAATGTTTTGCAGTTCCGCAGGAACTTTGCTTTTTGCCAATGTGCCATCTTCTTTCGTGTAATCAGTCAAAGGGTCATTCAAAAAATCCAATTGGAAAACATGGTTTCCAAAGAGGTTGGCACCATTCTGAATGCGTTCCTTTATCGTGTCAACGTCAGCTTGCTCCAATGTAGAAGCCCACAGGTTATGACGGTTGGTCAGTCCTGCCAGCAAGTTTCCTGTACCTGCCGCGCAATCCCACACGTAATATTCATCTTGCCAATTCTCTCCGAGCACGTTTGCAAGGTATTCCTGCGATTTTTCAACCCAAATCATTGGCGTAAAGTAAGAACCGTGTCGTTCACGAATATCTTGCGGACGCAATCTGTCTCTTCTTTCCAAAATATAATCCTGATATTCCTCGCGTGGTGGACGCCTATATCTCTGCCAAAACAGGCGGTGAGCCATCTGATTGTCATTAAAGTCAATCTGGGCAAACAATTGCGTGTTGCTGCCTTGCAGCTTCCCCGTATTGACTTTGTAATGATCTCTTTTAAGCAATACCGTGAGATTTTGCAGCAGTGTGTTATTGTCGCTCGAAATAAGATCTGCCAAGAAAAAATCGCAATCGTAGATGCCTGCTTCTGCCAAGTCGTTCCAATTTACGGCAAGGGTTTCTTTCACTTCTTTCAACCAGCGGCGGTAGATGTGGGGAAAGTTGTTCTTATTTACATTGGTTTGGGATGCACGCCTTCCTGTTAGCGAAAATTTGTCTCTGATGAAAAACCGCAAACTGTCTCCCTGCTGCTCAAAGTTAAAGACGGAAACAGATTCTTTCAATCTGTCGTGCACTATCTCGTAAAGCAACCTAAACTCCTTAGTGGCATGGTCTGACGGCGCGACATTCCAGTTAAAGTCATTTTGTTCAAATATTTCAGAGATCGTGTCATAATGCACAAAGCCTATTTTTTCGGCATCAAAAGAGCCGAGATAATCGGGAGCATCAAGCTCTGCAAAGCGGCGGTCTTTGCCTATAGTGAGAATAAGCTGTACGAACAGCTCGTAAATGTCGCGCTTTACACCCCTCTTTGCTTCTGCCCAAAGGTATGTCGTGCCGTCATGTCCGACACAGAAATCCACCCTGCCTGGGATTTCCGAGTTGTCATAACCAACAAACCATTCTTCACGAACCTTGTTTTTTAGTTCTTCCTCCTGTATCGTCTTTGAATAATATGCCATGAAACAATCGCCAACGCATTTAATTTGTTTCAAAGGTACATATATCTGCCGAATGCACAAAAGCCGTACAACCGAAAATCTGCAAGTTTCGGTCGCATGACTTCGTTTTTTTTCAGTGTTTATATACACGCCAACATATAATTGCTTCACCTCCTCGAAAACAATTACACCCTAATATCTGAAGTTTATAATCAATCCACGTATGGATTACACGGACTTATGCCAACATATAATTTTCTTTTTTGTAAATGCGAAATGATGCTAATAATAGAATTTGTGGTAAGAAACCTCTAAAAAACAAAACAGGATTACGCTATTTGCAAATGCGACCAAAGGGAATTTTCCTTCAAGCGCAATCACGCACCCGCAAATGCCCCGAAAACTACATAGGACATGTGAAAAATTATGTCCTATGCAGGAAAAATTATATCAGACATAATTAAAACTACATCAGACCTTTTTTGCCTATTTCAACCCCCTGAAAGACAAAGTGTTATATTGGTTTGTGCTTGCAGGTGCATTGTTCTGAAACTCAATGTCTTGTGCGGCTTGGATGCTGTTTGCGGTTTACTTGTCCCAAACTGGTGAATAATACTTTTAATATCAAGTATTAGATGTGTTTTCCAAGTATATTTTCTATCTTTGTGGAATAAATCGAAAAGCTCTGCAAAACTGGCAAAAACAGATTAGGCGCAGGAATAAAAAGGATGTTCTTTATTGCTGTCGCAATGGGGTGGCTAACCTTCAACAGCAGTAGGATTTTTTTTGACAGCTATGACTTTTAACGATATACTACGTAAATTCAGAACGGAGTCCTTTACGCAAAAAGACAAGGGTACACAGTTCGAGCGTTTGATGCGCTCATGGTTGCTTTCAGACCCTCGGTATTCTAACCTTACAGAAGTGTGGTTGTGGGAGGATTTTCCAAGCCGTGCGGATCTTGGAGGAAATGATACAGGCATAGATCTTGTTGCACGTACCGAAGAGGGCGATTATTGGGCGGTTCAATGTAAATGCTATCAGGAAGATTCGGTTATTGACAAGTCGGCTGTAGATTCTTTCCTTGCAACATCAAGCCGCCAATTCAAAGATTCGGAGACTTTGCAAACTACTCCGTTTGCAAAACGGATGTGGATTTCAACTACGAACCATTGGGGAAAAAATGCCGAGGATGCAATACAAAACCAAAATCCGCCGTTCAACCGCGTGGGTGTCGCCGATTTGCAAAACTCCCCGGTTGACTGGCAACTGCTCATGGACGGCCTTAAGGGAAAGGAAGCCGTGCTGCCGGGCAAATAGCCGCGTGAGCACCAGCTCAGGGCGGTTTCTGCCGCACACGGTTATTTCCAAAGCCATGACAGGGGCAAGCTTATCATGGCTTGCGGTACGGGAAAGACATATACGGCACTGAAAATTGCCGAGGATTTGCTGCACAATAAGGGTTTGGTGCTTTTCATGGTGCCTTCCATTTCTCTTTTGGGGCAAAGTCTTAATGCGTGGTGTGCAGATGCGTCAAATCCGATCAAGGGCATTTGCATTTGCTCGGACAGCCGCGCCTCACGCAAGATAAAGAAAGATTTTGACGATGCGCAGGAAAGTGTTGTTGACCTCGCTGTTCCTGCAACCACAAATCCAAAGAGCATTGCAAGGCAGTTGAACTTATATAAAAACCATGACGGACTGACAGTTGTGTTTTCAACGTATCAGTCCATAGAGGCCATACATACTGCGCAAATTGAAATGCTTAAACAAACAGCCGGGGCGTATGGAAAGTTCGACCTGATAGTTTGCGATGAAGCGCACAGGACAACCGGAGTGAAGCTTTCAGACAGGGATGAAAGTAATTTTACCAAGATACACGATGCGGAATATATCAAGGGCTGCAAACGTCTCTACATGACGGCAACCCCCCGCCTGTACGGACAATCCGCAAAGATTAAGGCTTCCGAGAAAGATGCGGTTCTTTGCTCCATGGATGACCCTAAACTTTACGGGGAGGAATTTTTCCGTGTCAATTTCTCATACGCGGTAGAGCATGGGCTTCTCACCGACTACAAAGTCCTCGTGCTTACTGTGAACGAAAATGATTTGCCTGAGAAAATCATTAAAGAAATTAAAGACCCCGGCAAGGCAGAATTGAATTTTGACGACACCTCAAAGCTAATCGGCATTGTGAATGGCCTTTCCAAAATTATCCGTGGCGACAAAAACGCCACCTGGGATGCAGACCCGACCGTAATGCACAGGGCCATCGCCTTCTGTTCCGCCATAGGGGACAGCCAATCGCCCGGCACTTCTGTAAATACCGCTGAAGTATTGCCGGCCATTTGTGAGAAATATCGCGATTCCATTAGTGAGGAAGAAAGAAGGAAAGTCGTGGAAGTGCAAGCCAGGCATATTGACGGCTCTATGAACTCACAAGTTCGCAATGAGCAACTGGCGTGGCTCGCTGATGAGAATATAGGCGAAAATGAATGCCGCATATTGACAAATGTCCGTTGCCTTTCCGAGGGTATCGATGTTCCGGCGCTCGATGCCGTCTTGTTTCTTTCCTCCAGAAATTCGCAAGTTGATGTGGTGCAGTCGGTGGGTCGCGTAATGCGGAATTTCCGAAAGGGACAGCCTGACGAAAAGAAATATGGTTACATTATCATTCCCGTGGTAGTGCCTTCGGACGTGAAGCCCGAAGATGCCTTGAGCAAAAACACTTATTTTGCGACGGTATGGAGCATTCTCAATGCACTTCGTTCGCATGACGATCATTTTAACGCGGAAGTCAACAAGATTGCACTCAACAGGAACAAGTCATCAAAAGTTGTCGTCGGAGGGCCGGGCATAGGACACAACGCCATATCAGACAAGCAGGACCAGCAAGATGCCCGGCACATAGAAAACGCGGAAGTTGCACGGCAGTTACAACTTCGGTTCGGGGAAATGCAGTCGGGCATATATGCCAAACTTGTTGAAAAATGCGGAGACAGGCTTTATTGGGAAAACTGGTCAAAGAAAGTTGGTCTTATAGCAAAGAAGTTCATGGAGAGAATTGCCAAACTCGTGTCGGCAGTTCCCGCGCTTAAATCAGAATTTGACATATTCGTCAAAGGATTGCAGACCAACCTTAATCCGTCCGTTGACGAAGGGCAGGCTGTCGAAATGCTGGCCCAGCATCTTATATCCCAACCTGTGTTTGATGCTTTGTTTGCAGACTATGACTTTGTAAACAACAATGCGGTAAGCCGCTCCATGCACAAAATGATAGAGCAACTGGAAACTTTCGGCGGTTTTGACAAAGACACTGCCGGACTGGAATCCTTTTACGAGTCCGTGCGCGTCAATGTAGGCAATATAGACAACCTGGAGGGAAAGCAAACAATTATCAAGAACCTTTATGAGAAGTTTTTCAAGGGGGCGTTCCCCCTTACTGTCGAAAAACTTGGCATCGTATATACGCCTGTCGAATGTGTTGACTTTATAATCCACTCCGTAAATGGCATTCTGAAACGCGAATTCAACACAACGCTTTCGGACGAGAATGTGCACATCCTTGACCCGTTTGCGGGAACAGGCACATTCATCACGCGCCTGCTCCAGTCTGGACTTATCAAGCCCGAAGACATGGAACGCAAATACCGCCATGAGATACATTGCAATGAAATAGTATTGCTTGCGTATTATATTGCCGATGTCAACATAGAGGCCGTGTACCATTATCTTATGAAGCCCGGCCGTTACGTGAGTTATGACGGCATTTGCCTCACGGACACATTCCAACTGGCAGAAACAGGGGAGCAACCTTTTTCCTCTGAATTTTTCAGGGAAAATTCCGAGGAGGTGGAGAAGCAGAAGAAAGCCCCGATACGTGTGATAATCGGCAACCCGCCTTATTCCGTGGGGCAGAAGTCTGCCAATGACAATGCGGCCAATCTGTCATACCCCGTTTTGGACAGCCGCATCGCCGCCACTTATGCGAAGAAGACCGGCGCAACCAACAAGAACTCCCTTTACGACAGCTACATTAAGGCTTTCCGCTGGGCGTCAGACCGCATTGCCGGCAACCCCGACGGAGGAATAGTGGCGTTCATCAGCAACGGCTCGTGGATTGACGGCAATGCGCAGGACGGCTTCCGCGCCTGCCTTGAAACGGAATTTTCTGACATTTACGTGCTGAACCTCCGTGGAAACGCCCGTACAAGCGGTGAGCTGCGTCAAAAGGAAAAGGACAACGTATTTGGTCAGGGAACCCGTACTCCAATCTCCATTACCTTCCTTGTCAAGAATCCTAAGAAAGCTGGTGAGAAGGCCATCATCCACTACCACGACATCGGCGACTATCTCACCCGTGAGCAGAAGCTCGGCTTGGTGAAGAAGTTCAAGTCGGTGGAAAGCGGGGAGCTTGAATGGCAAACCGTCACCCCCACGGAAAAGCATGACTGGATTAACCAGCGGGACGGGCTTTTCGACACGCTGCTGCCTCTTGCGCCCGACAGTAAGTTCAACCTTTCGTGCCGGTCGTTCTTCACGGCAAACAGCAACGGGGCCAAGACACAGCGCGACTCGTGGTCTTATAACTCGTCGGCAAAGACTGTGGAAAAAGTTGCCCGCGAAAGCATTGATTTTTACAACGCCACCCGCGAGGCCGTCGCTTCGGGCAAAGCCGGAGGGCCCGATTTCAATTCCCGCAAGTTGAGCTGGACGCGCGCCGTAACGAATGACCTGGAAAAAGGCAGAACCTATGATTTTGCCTAAGCCGAAATACGCACCGCCTCTTACCGTCCGTTTTTCAGGCAAAACCTTTTGTGGTACACCCCCCCTTGTCGAGATGCGGTACAGAGTACCGCATCTCTTCCCTTGCCGGGAGGCGGAAAACATTGTTATTTGCGTAAGCGGCACGGGAGTGAACAAGGATTTCTCATGCCTGATTACTGACACTTTGCCAGACCTCGAATATGTGGGGAAAAGCCAGTGCTTCCCGCTATACTGGTATGAGAAAAAGGATGTGGTGCAGCGGTCGCTGTTCGATGACGGGAGCGGCGCTGAAGATTACGTCCGCCACGATGGGATATCAGACTGGATCTTGAATGAAGTGCGCAAGCGCTTCGGCAACTCCAAGGCTGTCACAAAAGAGCACATATTCTATTACGTATATGGCGTGTTGCATTCGCCGCAGTGGCGTGAACGCTTTGCCGCAGACCTGAGGAAGTCCCTGCCACGTATCCCTGTTGTTGATAATGTGGAAGACTTCATGGCTTTCTATAAGGCGGGAAAGGCTCTTGCCGGACTGCATTTGAATTACGAGCAAGTTCCTCCATGTGCGTGTGTGGTTACGAAGATGCTTAAAAGGGAGGCAGAAGAGGGCGGTCCCGCATATACCCGTTATCATGTCGATAAGATGACATTCCCCAAGGTAAGGGATGAATCGGGGAAACTCGTTCCCGACAAGTCGCGCATAGTTTACAATGAAAGCATAACCATAGAGAACATACCGGCGAAAGCCTATGAGTATGTCGTCAACGGAAAATCCGCCATCGAGTGGGTTATGGAGCGGTATGCGGTTTCACAGGATTCAAAATCCCTCATCATCAACGACCCCAACGAATGGGGCCGTGAACACAAGAATCCCTCTTACATTTACGACCTCCTGCTCTCGGTGATAAATCTCTCAGTCCGGACTGTTGACATCGTTAACTCGCTGCCGGGGCTGAAGTTCTGAAAACCGCGCAGGTTTGCGCGGTTTTGCCGTATTGCCGCCAGAGCAGCCCTTTTCCAAGCACCTGCAAAAAACTACATGGGACACAGGAAAAACTATGTCTGATGCAGAAAAAATTATGTCTGATGTAATTCAAACTACATCAGACCTTTTTTTGCCCATTTCAAACCCTTGAAAGACAAAGCGTTATATTGGTTTGTGTTTATGGGTGCATTGCTTTGAAACTCAATGTCTTGTGCGGCTTGTATGTCGTTTGCGGTATCCGGTCCCGAACGGGTGTGCGCAGGATGCCGTTAGAGCGCGAGAATTTCGGTCAGCATATTGCCAACAGTGCTTTGGCAGGCGTGCCAAAATGTCATGCGGCGGCGTTGCAACGCAAAACATTCAAAAAACAGCGGCGGCAAAAAAGTTTTGGCACACTCATTGCTTTTGTATAAGCAGCTGCCCGAAAGAGCGGGCGGCATAACATAAACGAAAACAACAATAAAAAGTAAAATAAATTATGGGAAAGATTATTGGAATCGACTTAGGTACAACCAATTCCTGTGTTGCCGTATTTGAAGGCAACGAGCCGGTTGTAATAGCAAACAGTGAAGGCAAACGCACCACTCCGAGTGTGGTGGCATTCACAAAAGACGGTGAGAGAAAGGTGGGCGACCCTGCCAAACGTCAGGCAGTAACCAATCCTAAAAACACAATATACTCCATAAAGAGATTCATGGGCGAAACCTACGACCAGGTGCAACAGGAAATAAGCCGCGTGCCTTATAAAGTAGAGCGTGGCGAAAACAACACTCCGCGTGTTGACATTGACGGAAGGCTGTACACCCCGCAGGAGATTTCGGCAATGATATTGCAGAAAATGAAGAAAACCGCTGAAGATTATCTTGGTCAGAAGGTAACCGATGCCGTTATCACCGTACCTGCATACTTCTCCGACTCGCAGCGTCAAGCAACAAAGGAGGCCGGCGAAATAGCAGGTCTTAACGTTAAACGTATAGTTAACGAACCTACTGCGGCTGCGCTCGCATACGGTCTTGACAAGGCTAAAAAGGATATGAAGATAGCAGTGTTCGACCTTGGTGGTGGTACATTTGATATATCTATCCTTGAATTCGGTGGCGGCGTGTTTGAAGTGCTTTCCACCAACGGTAACACCCATCTGGGTGGCGATGACTTCGACCAAAAAATAATGGATTGGCTGGTAGGCGAGTTCAAGAACGAAGAAGGAGCCGACCTAACAAAGGATCCTATGGCAATGCAGCGTGTTAAGGAGGCTGCCGAAAAGGCAAAGATAGAACTTTCGTCTTCGGCTTCCACGGAAATCAACCTGCCATATATAACGGTGGTTGACGGAACACCTAAACACTTGGTAAAGACCTTGACGCGTGCAAAATTCGAGAGCCTGTGCCACGACTTGATACAAAGCTGTCTCGAACCTTGTCAAAAGGCAATTGCAGATGCAAATATCAGCACTTCCGACATCGATGAAGTTATTTTGGTAGGTGGTTCAAGCCGTATACCTGCCGTGCAGAAGGCTGTTCAAGATTTCTTTGGCAAAGTACCTTCGAAAGGAGTCAATCCCGATGAGGTTGTTGCCGTGGGCGCAAGCATCCAAGGTGCCATCCTTAACAAGGAGAGTGGAGTAGGTGATATAGTACTTCTTGATGTAACGCCGCTGTCTCTTGGTATAGAGACGCTTGGCGGAGTGATGACAAAACTCATAGACGCAAATACCACCATACCTTGCAAGAAGACTCAGACATTCTCTACTGCAGCCGATAACCAAACCGAAGTAACAATTCATGTGCTGCAGGGTGAGCGTCCGATGGCGGCTCAGAACAAGAGCATAGGCCAGTTCAACCTTACAGGCATATCACCGGCTCGCCGTGGAGTTCCACAGATAGAAGTCTCGTTCGATATCGATGCAAACGGCATATTGAAAGTATCTGCAAAGGATAAAGCCACCGGAAAGGAGCAGGAAATACGTATTGAAGCATCGAGCGGTTTGAGCAAAGAAGAAATAGACCGCATGAAGAACGAGGCGGAGCAGAATGCAGAGGCTGACAAGAAGCAGAAAGAGCGTATAGACAAGTTGAACGAAGCCGACAGCATGATATTCCAGACAGAGAATCAGCTGAAGGAATTGGGCGACAAACTTCCTGCCGACAAGAAACCTGCGATAGAAAAAGCTCTCCAAACGTTGAAAGACGCTCACAAGAACGGCGATGTTGCAGCCATAGATGCCGCAATAAAAGAACTGAACGAGGCTTGGCAGGCAGCCAGCGCACAGATGTACCAGCAAACGGGCGCTAACCCGGGAGCAGGTGCAGCCGGAGGCGCAAGCTCCACAGGAAACCAGCAATCGAACACATCTTCGAGCGACAGCAAAAAGGATGACGATATCCAAGACGCCGACTTCGAGGAGGTTAAGTAGTGCCAAGAAGAAAACACATAATAAACAATAAGCAAAAGCGTGCAGCTCAATGAGTTGCACGCTTTTTGCGTTTATAGGGGTCTTGTTTCTTATGCCTTTGTTATGCGCTTGTTTACCGCTTATTTGCAGCACATTTGCAACACAACGAAAAAGTAGATAATGTGGGACTTGTTCCTACCTATACATACTAATGCATACTTAAAAGTAGATAATATGCCGGCAATAGGATTTGAAATCAAGCGCAAGTGCAAAGTCTGTGGAGAAGTGTTCCTCGCCAAGACTCTTGACAGCCAGTATTGTTCGCCTAAGTGCAGCAAGGTGGCTTGGAAACGAAAGAAGGACGCAAAGGAGAAGAACGAGAAGTTGAATCGCTTGGCACAACACATTCCTGACATTAGGGAATATGTGTCGGTGAAGGAGGCGGTGGCGATGTTCGGAGTGGAACGTACTACACTCTATCGGCTGATAAAGACAGGTGTTATTCCTGCCATCAACGTTGGCAAGCGGCTCACCCGAATAAAACGCTCTGCCTTGGAAACGATGTTTCTCACCAGAAAAGAAAGTATTGCAGAAAGAGAGAAGCCTATACCCAAAAGATACAGTATGGAACCCGAGGACTGTTATACCATCGGCGAGATATGTAACCTCTACCACATCAACGACAGCTCTGTATGGGCGCATATCCGCAAATATTCCATTCCGTCACGGCAGATAGGCAACTATGTGTATGTACCCAAGGAAGAAATAGACAATTTGTATAAATCTGAAATAGAATAAACCGAATATGAAGAAAGCATTATCAAATACGAAGGTGACCGTGAAGCTACGCAAGTCCATTCACCATGACAATGAGTGGTATCTGTTCATTGAGTCATACCCAGTGTTCAAGAAAGGAGTCGACAAGCCAAGCCGTGTGGTGGAGTCTGTAAACCGAACCATCTCAACCCCACAATGGGACTTGTCATCCATAGCCCGTGTGTTGCCCGACGGCTCATTCAACTACAAGCCTAAACGTGACGTAAATGGTATTATCCAGTGCAAGTCGCGCATTGACCAAGAGGCTTGCATCTATGCGGACAACGTGCGCAAACTCCGTCAACACGAATATGACAATGCCGCTCTGTATTCCGACCGTGAGGAAGAAATCATTGAACAGAATGAACGTAGTGCGCAAGACTTCATTAAATATTTCATTGACATCATAGACAAACGTCATCCCAACAGTTCCAATGCCATCATCGTGAATTGGAACCGTGTGGGAGAATTGCTGAAGATATATTCAGAAGGAAAACCAATACCTTTCAAGGCTATATCTGTAAAATTGTTGGAAGACATCAAGATGTTTCTGCTTCGCGCTCCTTTGGGAGGAAACAAGAAAGGGACGGTGTCACGCAATACTGCCTCTACCTATTTTGCCATTGTCAAGGCTGGGGTGAAACAAGCTTTCATTGACGAATACCTCACGGTGGATGTGAGTGCCAAGGTGAAAGGCATTCCTTCGGAAGACAAGCTGCGAGCCTCACTCACTCTTGACGAAGTGAAGCGCTTGGCAGACACTCCTTGCGAGAGTGATGTACTAAGACGTGCATCTTTTTTCTCTATCTTGACAGGCTTGCGCCATATAGACATCAAAAACTTGAAGTGGAAACAAATCACACAGACGAGTAACGGCAGTTGGCGCATAGACATTTCACAGATAAAGACAAAGGTTGGTGCATACCTTCCAATCTCCGACCAGGCATATGCCATGTGTGGCAATCGCCCCGATGATGAAGAACTCCTTGTGTTTGCAGGGTTGCAGAATGCGGCATGGATTTCGAAACCATTGAAGAAATGGATAGAGGCTGCTGGCATCAAGAAGCATATAACCTTCCAT
>DJQA01000017.1 GCA_002437495.1 Prevotellaceae bacterium UBA6398 | reverse complement strand
TGTGTTGTTGCGTAAATGCAAAGCAGGCGCACTTCGGGCGTATGCCATACGCCCCTACGGCGGTGGAATGTGTCGATTAATCGTTGTCGATATTCTTATAAGCACAATACGCAGCTGTTCAATCACTGCCAAAGCACTTAAAAGCATTTCCGTCCCTTTGGCAAAAGCCATGTGGCATACAAAACAGGGGTGCGCCTTAGCCTTTCGGCTTTTGACGCACCCCATATGTGTTGTGGCGTTGTCCGGCACAGCCGGAAACTTGTGTTATTCCTCTTCGGTCTTTGCTGTAACCTGAACGTAGTTTGCAATGTCCTCCACGTTGGTGTTGTTTACAATTGCAGCGTGCTTTGCAATTTCGGCCTCTGCAAGATTAACGTAAACATGTAGGCTCTTTTCAAAGAGTTCGGGGGCTTCCACTGTGTCGCGCAACAAGAGCTGGGACATGATAACGTCGGCAGTCATCTCATAAAGATTGCGTGCCACGAGGTCGTGGTAATCTTGGTTGGCGGCTTCCTTCACCTTGTTCACGGCAGCCTCGCAAGCATCGGCCATTGCGTGGATGCGTGCTTTAATGCCGGCATAAGCCTCGGGAACTTCGATATTCTCGAACTCGCGTATTACGTTCATGTATGTGCCGTTGGTTACGTAGCGTATTGCGGCAACGGTTTGAAGCTGCGTTGTGCCTTCGTATATGCTTGTTATTCGGGCATCGCGGTACAGGCGCTGGCACGCGTATTCGAGCATGAAACCCGAACCGCCGTGAACCTGAATGCAGTCGTAGGAGTTTTGGTTTGCATATTCCGAATTCATGCCCTTTGCAAGCGGTGTGAAGCTGTCTGCAAGGCGGGTGTATTTCTTCTGCTCTATGCGTTCCTCGGGAGTGAGCTTGCGACTGCGTGCTATGTCATCGTATGACTTATATATGTCAACGTAGCGCGATGTTTCGTAAAGAAGTGCACGACCTGCGTCAAGCTTTGCCTTGATTGTTGCAAGCATATTATACACAGGGGGCATATCAACGATTGCTTTGCCGAACTGGCAACGGTCTTTTGCGTATGCAAGAGCCTCATCATATGCAGCCTGGCTTATGCCCACGCTCTGTGCTGCTATGCCAAGGCGTGCACCGTTCATCAGAGCCATCACATATTTTATGAGTCCGAGTCGGCGTTCGCCGCAAAGTTCGGCATGTGCGTTTTTGTATACAAGTTCGCAGGTTGGTGAGCCATGAATGCCGAGCTTGTTTTCTATGCGTCGCACATCAACTCCGCCCTGACGCTTGTCGTAGATGAACATCGAAAGACCGCGACCGTCACGTGTGCCCTCTTCGGAACGCGCAAGCACAAGGTGTATGTCCGAGTCGCCGTTGGTTATGAAACGCTTTACGCCGTTTAGCAGCCAGCAGCCGTCTTTTTCGGAATATGTTGCGCGGAGCATAACGCTCTGCAAGTCGCTTCCGGCATCCGGCTCGGTGAGGTCCATGGACATCGTTTCGCCGGCGCAAACGCGCGGAATGTATTTCTCCCTCTGCTCCTCGTTGCCGAACTCGTATAGAGTTTCGATGCAGTCTTGAAGGCTCCATATGTTTTCAAACCCGGCGTCGCCCGCAGAAACAATTTCGTTAGCGAGGGTGTATGTCGTAATTGGGAAATTAAGACCGCCATACCTGCGCGGCATTGTCATCCCGTTCATTCCCGCAGCTATGGTGTTTGCGAGGTTCTGCTTTGTGCCTTCGGCGTAGCTGACGCGTCCGTCCTTGAGGTGTGGTCCTTCGGCATCAACGCTCTCGGCGTTGGGGGCCACGATATTTGCCGTAACATCGCCCACGATTTCAAGCACACGGTCGTAGCTGTCCATTGCGTCGTTGAAGTCAACCGGCGCATAATCGTATTTTGCTGCGTCTGAGTAGTCGCCTTCGCGAAGAGCGACTATTTTTTTCATCAGGGCGTTATTTAGATGGAACTTCAGTTCCGGCTTATCTGAATAGAAATTTGCCATTGCTTTTTATGATTTTGTCAAGTTCCTTTACTTGCTGTTTTCTTTGTAATACTTGATCATCTTGGGCAGTACTTCCTCTACCGAACCCAGGATTACGTAATCGGCTATTTTGTTGATGGGCGCATCGGGGTCGGTGTTGATGGAAATAACAATGCCGCTTTCCTTCATGCCTGCCACGTGCTGAATGGCACCCGAAATGCCGCATGCGATGTAAACCTTCGGGCGCACGGTAACGCCTGTTTGGCCTATTTGAAGGTCGGAAGCGCAGAAACCGGCATCGACGGCGGCACGGCTTGCGCCTACTTCCGCGTGGATTTCGTTTGCAAACTCGTAAAGAAGCTTGAAACCGTCGGCACTTCCCACACCGTAGCCGCCGGCTACTATGATGGAAGCTCCCTTGAGATTGTTCTTGGCTTTCTCGACATGGCGTTCGATTACTTTTACCACGTAGTCGGATGCGGGAACAAAGTCGTCGGTGTTTTCGTAAACCACCTCGCCTTTGTAGTTCTTGTCGAGCACTTCGGCCTTCATAACGCCGCTGCGTACCGTAGCCATCTGTGGACGGTTTTCGGGGTTTACAATCGTGGCAACTATATTGCCACCGAAAGCGGGACGGATTTGGAAAAGAAGGTCTTTATATGATTTGCCGGTTTTTTTGTCATCGTAATCTCCTATTTCAAGAGCGGTGCAGTCGGCTGTAAGACCGCTGTGAAGGCTTGAGGAAACTCTTGGACCGAGGTCGCGCCCTATTACGGTTGCGCCCATTAGGCAAATTTGCGGCTTTTCGCGCTTGAAAAGGTTTACAAGCACCGAAGTGTGGGGCTTTGAAGTGTAAGGATAAAGTCCCTCGTGGTCGAAAACATGTAGAACATCCACTCCGTAAGGCAGCACCTGTTTTTCAACATGGCCCTTAATGCCCGTGCCGGCGCATACAGCCTCGAGTTTCACTCCGAGACGGTTGGCGAGCTTGCGCCCTTTGGTGAGAAGTTCAAGGCTTACCTCTTCTACGGTAGTCTTTTCTATTTCGCAATATACAAATACGTTGTTCATATCGGTCTTTCTTTATCCTATTGTGTGGTTTGCGAGTAATTCCTTAATGAGCCCGTTGATTTCGTTGTCGCTTGCACCGAGGGTATGGCTCTCTTTGGTTTTGAACACGATGTTCTGCACGGCTTTCACCTTTGTGGGCGAGCCGGCAAGGCCGCATTGCTGCAAATCACCGTTTACATCTGCCACAGTCCACTGCGTGATGTTCAGATAGGGTTTCTTTTCATATTCTTCTGCGTAGGGCAGCTCGCCGTTTGCGGGGCGCTCTATGGGGGTCATGGCGCGTTTGTATTTCATAACCCTCTTGGCATTGCGGGGGCGGCATGGAGCTGCGTCGCCGTTTACTGTAAGCATTATGGGCAGGGGTGCTTTAACAATTTCTGTGCCGCCGTCAATGTGGCGTGTTATTGTTATTTCCTTGCCGTTGCATTCGTTTATGTTGTTTACATAGGTAACCTGGTTCAGACCAAGTTTCTCTGCCACCTGGGGCCCTACCTGTGCGGTGTCGCCATCGATAGCCTGACGGCCGCCGATTATAAGGTCGCAGTTTCCGATTTTGCGTATGGCCATTGAAAGAGCGTATGACGTAGCCAAGGTGTCGGCGCCTGCAAAAGCCCTGTCGGTGAGAAGCACTCCGTCATCGGCCCCGCGATAGAGAGCCTCGCGAATTATCTCGGTTGCACGCGGCGGTCCCATTGTAACCACCGTAACCGTTGAGCCGGGGTTTTTGTCTTTCAAGCGCAGGGCTTGTTCAAGCGCGTTGAGATCTTCGGGGTTGAAGATTGCGGGCAGGGCGGCGCGGTTGACTGTCCCCTCGGGAGTCATGGCATCTTTGCCCACGTTTCGCGTGTCGGGCACTTGCTTGGCAAGTACTACTATTTTCAAACTCATAATACTAATTTTGATATTTCGTTTACTTACAATTTGCAAAGTTACTCATTTTCCTTTTACGGACAATAGGTTGTTGAGTATTTTGACAATACGCCGTTTTCGCTCAGGCGTTTGTACTCGCTCTCGAAATTGGGTGTGAAAAGGTTTTTTCCCGAAAGCAGTTTAATTTCCTCCGTGTCGAAAAAACGCCCTCCGTCGGTTTCGCGGCTCGGGGTTATTGTGCCGTCATACACGGTTGCGAACACGTTGACCAGTTCGCGCTCGCGTTCGCACTCAAACACGTAGCGCATCTCGAAATTCGGGGAGAAATTCTCTATTCCAAGTTCCTCTCTCACCTCACGCCTTAGCGCGTCCTCGGTTTTTTCGCCGTAATCCATGTGTCCTCCCACGGCGGTGTCCCATTTGCCCGGCTGTATGTCCTTCCATTTGGGGCGGAGTTGCAGGTAAAGCTGTCCGTGGCTGTTGAACACGTGAAGATGAACCACCGGGTGTAGCAGTCGGCTTCCGCCGTGGCATTCTCCGCGTGTGGCGCAGCCCGTAACCTTTCCGTCCGGGGTTACCAGGGGCAGCAGTTCGTTTTGGTTGTCGCGCATTTTTGTTTGTATAAGTTTTCCGTTATAAAAAATCCCGCCTTGCGGCAATTCGCAAGCGGGGTTGTGCTTATTGTCAGGGAATGAGCAGCGAGCTGTCGCCGTAGCTCAGGAAACGGTATCCGTTGTTCATGGCATGGCGGTAAATCTTGTGCCAGTCTTCTCCCACCAACGCCGATACAAGCAGGAGCAGTGTGCTTTTAGGCTGGTGGAAATTTGTTATTATGGCTTTTACCACATGAAATTTGTATCCCGGCGCTATTATTATCTGCGTGTTGGCCGTTAGTGCGTTCAGCTTGTTGCGGTCAAGGTATGACAATATTTTTTCAAGAGCCTCTGTTGTGGTTAGCGGTTTTTCATCGCTTGCCGCATATTCGTAAGGGAACCATTGTCCCACAGCAAGGTCTCTTTCATCGGCATCGGGGTTGCGCGAAATGATCACGCCTATATAATAAAGGCTTTCGAGGGTGCGCACCGATGTGGTGCCAACCGCCACGCACCGTCCGCCGTGGGCTAAAAGTCTTTCTATGCTGCTGCGTTTTACGCTTATGAACTCGTGGTGCATAACATGACCTTTCATCGTTTCCGTTTTCACCGGTTTGAAAGTGCCTGCACCCACATGAAGCGTAATCTCGTTGCGCTCCACTCCTTTTGCATCGAGTGTTTCGAGCACGCGGGGCGTGAAATGCAGTCCGGCGGTAGGTGCGGCAACCGAGCCTTTGATTTTGGAATATACCGTTTGGTATGTTTGAAGGTCGCTTTGTTCGGTTTTCCTGTTAAGATATGGCGGTATGGGCAATTCGCCTGCCGCGTCAAGGATTTCAGCAAACGATAGGCCGCTCCCATTCCACGAAAATTCTATTATGTCGTGCTCAGGGTTCTTGATTGTGGCTTTCAGCTCAACTTTTTCTCCTTTCACGCTAAGTGTGCGGCAAAGGCTGCCCTCTTTCCATTTTTTGCGGTTGCCCACAAGGCACACCCACTCGCACCTGCCCGTTGTTTGAAACATTTGCTCATAATCGCGCGGAGAGTGGGGCTCGAGACAGAAAATCTCTATCAGTGCCCCTGTATCCTTGTGGAAATGAAGGCGTGCGCGAATTACCTTTGTGTTGTTGAACACGAGCAGTTCGCCTTTGCTTATGTAGTTGGGCAAATCGTAGAATTTGTCGTCGCAGATTTCGCCATGGTTATACACGAGAAGCTTTGAGGTGTCTCTTTCCTTAACGGGGTATTTGGCTATGCGTTCTTCGGGCAAATTATAGTTATAGTCTTCTATCTTTATGTTTTGCGGGGAAATCATTTCTTTACCTTTATGCGTGCAAAATTAGTGATAGTTTTTGTGGTGCGGCGCAATGTGCTGCGTATAATCGCAAAAGCCCCTTGCGGCGGCGCAAATCAAGGTGCAGGGCGCGGTGTTTGTGTAAAAACGGGCAATGCTTTGGTTTATAGAAAGATAAACGTGTAAATTAAGTTTATTGTAACAGCTTTTTTCGTTGGTATGCAAAAGCCCTGAAAAAAGGTCTGATGTAGTTTTTTCTACGTCCGATGTAGTTTTTTCTACATGGGACATATTTTTTCCGACATCAAATATGGTATTTGCTGTTTTAACGAAGAACGGCTTTTTGGTATAGGATTTTTTGCGGGGCAATGGCTGTCGTGCGAAATCTGCCAAAATAGTCCCCGCTGCAAAAACTTTGCGGCAGCATTGCAAACGGGCGCAGTCCAGATTTATGCAACTGCGGCGGGAAGTTATTTCGTTGCTTTGCTTTTTGAGGCTTCGGCGTCTCGCTTGGCTTTTGCAATAATGGAGTCCTTAATGGCCCGGCGCTCTTTGAGAGTCGGTTTTTTATTGCCGGGGATGTTTTTCTTCGGCACGTTGGCTGCCTTGGCGGTGGCTTTTGGCGCTTTTTTCTTTTTGGGCGGCTTTTTGCCGTCGGCGGCTGCCGCCTCGGCGGGGGTGGGAATGTAAACTTTCACAATTGGTTCGGCTTTTCCCGCCTTTTTCGGGGCTTTTTTGCCAAGCAATGCCTTAGTGTCGAGTTTGCCGCTGTCGTCAAACAGCCCGTATGTGGTTTTCAACACTCGGAACTCTGTTCTGCGGTTAAGGGCGTTGCATGTGTCCTGCTGACTTTTCTTTAGTTTCTTTATGTAGCTTTCGGTGAGCGTGTCGCCCTCATGAAGGAATTTGTACGAGGCAGCAAGACGTTTTGTTACAACCTTGGGGCGCAGCTTTCCATAGCCAACCGCCGTAAGTCTGTTGGCGTTTATTCCGTGCTCAATCAAGTAGTTCACCACCGACTCGGCGCGATGCTGTGAGAGCTTGCGGTTGTAAAGTTCGTTGCCCCTGTAGTCGCAATGTGAGCTCAGTTCTATGGTAATGTTGGCGTTGTCGTTCAGCAGCTGCGCGAGTTTGTCGAGAGCCTGGCGCGAATCGTCAGTAAGCCGTGCGCTGTTGAACTCATAGAAAACGTTTCTTACAAGCACCGGGGAGTTTATCGATGGCAAGGGGAAGTAAACTGTGTCGCATGTGGAAACCTCTGCCGAATCTATTGCAAGTTCCTGCTTGTAGTTCAAAAAGCCGTTGCACGTGGCAAGGAACACATATTTCACTCCGGGCTTCACAAGCTGTTCGAAGCTGCCATCGCTCCTTGGTCCGAATTTCAGATAGGTACCATCGTTGCCAACCATGTACACGGTTGACTGCGGAAGCTCGTAGCCGTCTTGTTCGTAAACCCACCCCATTACGGTGTGCACCACTTCGGGACGCTCAAAAGAGTAAATGTGATCCCAACCGCGCCCGTTCTTGCGGTTGCTGCTGAAAAAGCCACGGTTGTGTACGCCCTCGAAAGTCATGCCGAAGTCGTCGCCTGTAGAGTTAACCGGAGAAGGAAGTATTTCAACGCTCCATGTGTTGTTGACCGTGTCGGGATGTGCGCGGTATATGTCAAGACCTCCCATGCCCGGATGCCCGTTTGAGGAAAAATACATATCGCCGTTAAAGCGGAACGTAGGGAACATCTCATCGCCCGGAGTGTTCACCGGCCCGCCAAGATTTTCTATCATCCCTATTCCGTGGTCGTCGAGCCGTGCGCGCCATATATCGAGACCGCCGATTCCCCCCGGCATGTCCGACACAAAGTAAAGCCACTTGCCATCGGGCGAAACGGCGGGGTGGGCGTATGATGAAAGCGTGTCTGACGAGATTTCCACTTTTTGCGGCTTGCTCCATGTTGCGTCTGAACGCGATGAAGAGTATATTTCGGCATATCGCGGATATTCGGGATCAACAGTGCAAAGGGTGAAATACATAGTCTGCCCGTCGGGGGTTAATGCCGCCGCTCCTTCGTCAAAGGCGGTGTTAACGCTTCCCTGCAACGGCTCGACGGGTTTCCATTTGCCCTTGTCGTTTTTTTCCGTATAAAAAAGGTCGCCGTTTTTCATTCCCGTTATTCCGCTGTCGTCATCGCCTGTGGCCTGAGGGCGGGTGGATGAAAATATAAGTTGGTCGTATTTTTCGCCAAACAGCACTGGGCAGTAGTCTGCCCGGCGCGATGTGAGCAAGGCTGCGGAGCGCACGGAATAGTTCGAACCCTTTTCTTTCATCTCCGGTCCGAGGGCGCACGACTTTATGCCGTTTTGCGCTCGCACGTCATCTGGATGTGTGCCAAGGAATAGTTCGTAGTTTTTTTGCGCCGCCTTGTAGTTGCCCAGCATTCTCTGCGTTTCCGCAAGTCGGAAATATGTGGTGGTGTCAACGTAGTTATACCTCACGGCGTTTCTGTATGCTCCCTCCGCCTTTGATACTGAGTTTATCCTGCGGTAGCATTCTCCCATGAGGAACGCTCTCATGCCACGCGCCTCGCGGTCGCTGCGCGGCGTGGCGGAATAAGCGGTCTTGTATTCGGCGGCGGCATCGTAATATTCACCGCGTGAGAAAAACATATCGCCTTTCTTGTGGTGTTTTTCGGGCGTGCTGCACGAGGCGGCAAGCCAAAACACTGCCACCAAAACTATATATATAAATGTATATGCCTTGCCGCTCATACTGAATGTGCGGCGCAAAATGCACCACTCCGTATTGTATAACTAAACTGCTGCCGTTTTATTGTTTCTTATGCCGTTTTTTAGTCGCCGGGCAGGGTAGAAAAGTGTTTTTTTTACGTAAAAACGAAAAAAAAGTTTTTCCGGGAATGTATAATCGCAAAAATATCGTAACTTTACCAACTCATTCAAAAACCCTAAAAAACAAATAATGAAAAAATCTCCAGTAACAAAATTTATTGCCGCTGTCTTTGCGCTGTTTGCGCTCGGCATCGGTAGCACCGCTGCGCAAACTCCGCGTCCGGAATATCCGCGTCCGCAATTCGAGCGTTCAGCGTGGCAGAATCTTAACGGAACATGGACTTACACCTTTGACTTCGGTCTTACGGGTGGTGAGCGCGGCTATCAGAAATCCAAAGGCTTCGACGGCAAGATAACCGTGCCTTTCTGCCCCGAAAGCAAGCTGAGCGGCGTGGCCCACACCGACTTCATAAACGGTATGTGGTATCAGCGCACAATCACAGTCCCCTCCGGCTGGCAGGGCAAGAACATCCTGCTCCACTTCGGGGCGGTGGACTACGACGCGTCCATATACATCGACGGAAACTTCGTGATGAGGCACTACGGCAGCAGTTCGTCGTTTGCGGCCGACATAACCAAGTTTGCAAAACCCGGGCAGACCGTGAATCTTGTTGTCGAGGTTAAGGACGACCTGCGCGGAGGCAGGCAGCCCGGAGGCAAGCAGTGCAAAGCTTTCTACTCCAGAGGGTGCGACTACACCCGCACCACGGGCATCTGGCAGACAGTGTGGATGGAGCCGGTAGCCCCCGGGGCGTTGAAAAAGGCTATTGCAACCCCCGATATAGACCAGAAGCAGCTCGTGGTACGCCCGCAGTTCTACAACGAGTCGGAAGACAACACTCTGACCGTTAAGTTGCTTGATGGCAAAAAGGTTGTAGCTCAGAAAACCGTCAGCGCGTGCAACCAGAGCATAGTTGTTCTTCCCGTAAAGAATATGAAGCTGTGGAGCCCCGAGTCGCCTTTCCTCTACGACCTTGTATATACCGTAAAGGACAAGGCGGGCAATGTGGTTGACGAGGTGAAGTCGTACGCAGGAATGCGCAAGGTTCACACCGCAAACGGATATTTCTACCTCAACAACAAGCCCTACTTCCAGCGCCTGGTACTCGACCAAGGCTTCTACCCCGACGGAGTGTGGACCGCGCCTTCCGACGAGGCCCTGAAGCACGACATCGAAATGAGCAAGGCTGTGGGCTTCAACGGCGCGCGCCTCCACCAGAAAGTTTTCGAGGAGCGCTACCACTACTGGGCAGACAAGCTGGGCTACCTCACATGGGGTGAGTTCCCGAGCTGGGGGCCGGACGTGAACGATGAGCTGGCGGTGCGCAACTGCCTAACGGAATGGGCTGACGTCGTGGAGCGCGACCTCAACCACCCCTCCATAGTTACATGGACACCGTTTAACGAGACATGGGCAAGCCGCGACGGCGTTTACGTGCGCCTCATGAACGACATCTACGACCTCACAAAGGCAATCGACCCAACACGCCCCGTGAACGACGCCAGCGGCGACGGACACGTAAAGACAGACATCTGGGCAGTGCACGACTACACGCGCGAGTACGACAAGCTCGTGGCGAACCACACCTTCAAACCCGGAGTGGAGCCCTACCGCAACGAACCCAAGAAGACGTTCCTCGCGAAATACAACGGACAACCCTATATGGTTGACGAAATGGGCGGACTGCCCTGGATAAAGGAGTCGGAACGCTCCTCATCATGGGGCTACGGGGCAAACATCGACAAGATGGAGGACTTCTACAAAATCCTTGAAGCCCAGATCGACGCTTTCAAGGCCTGCAAGCACGTTGTGGGAATATGCTACACTCAGCTCACCGACGTGGAGCAGGAGAAAAACGGCATATACTACTACGACCGAACCCCGAAGTTCGACGTGGCGCGCATAAAGAGCATATTTGAGAAAATTCCTTCGTACATAAAAAATCCGCAGGATCTCAGTGATTGGAAGGCTAAATAAGTCATAGTTATCGCTGAGGCAATACAAGGGGGCTGTGCCGGGACGAAAGTTTGGCGCAGCCCTTTTTGGCAGGATCGGGTAGGGAAAATTCAAAGAAGCGATAGGTTTGAAATAATGAATCCCCGCCTATGCGCCACGGTTATGCCCGCGGCTTGAGAGCGAGAATATCGCAAAATTGCGCAATGGCTTGATATTTGGTAAAAAGACCCTGTATGGGTATTTTTTTACAACGAGGTGGTTATTATGTGTTTGCAATGGGCGGAAAAAGGTCTGATGTAGTTTTTTCTATGTCTGACGTAGTTTTTTCTACATGGGACATAGTTTTTTCTACATCAAGTGTTTTCGTAAAGTTCCGGTAGAAATGGCGGGCTTTGCTTTTGCGCCATTTGCATAGGCGTAAGGCATGCGTCGTGAATG
Organism: Prevotellaceae bacterium UBA6398; assembly: GCA_002437495.1. Classification (GTDB taxonomy): domain Bacteria; phylum Bacteroidota; class Bacteroidia; order Bacteroidales; family Bacteroidaceae; genus UBA6398. Next base: position 41,996 of record DJQA01000017.1, on the reverse strand, counting down.
CCATAACTTAAAATCGTATCGCAACCCCCTGTGCCGCAGCATTGCAGGCGCGGTGCGTTTCAAGGCTGTGTATGGCGTGCGCAACGGTTGCCATATAAAAAACTCCGCGTTGCCCTATGAGGGTTGCGCGGAGTATCTGTATAGTCTGCTGTGGTTTACTGTGCTTTTGCGCCTTGTTCAGATTACAACATGGTTTGGCAGTTCGTTGCGTATGACCCGCCCCATTGCAATCACGCATTTGAGGTTAAGTTCGGGGTCGAACATCATGATGTCTGCGTCTTTGCCTTTTTCGAGTGTGCCCTTGCGCTTGTCAACACCAATAATCCTTGCAGGTGTTTCCGATGCCATTCGGCACACTTCGCCGAGTGGTATCTCAACCTTTTGCACCATTGTGCGTATAAGCCTGTCCATGGTTGCTATGCTTCCGGCGAGTGCGGAATGGTCGGCGAGCTTGCACACGCCGTCTTCTATAATCACACGCGGGTCGAAAGCCTTTTTCGAATCGCTTGCAGCGCATGCAAGCGCATCGGTTATAAGTGCCGTGCGGTCGGGACCTTTTATTTTGTAAACAAGGCCGAGAATTGTGGGGGGCACGTGTTTGCCGTCGGCAATCACCTCCACGGTCATGTCGTCAATGAGATAAACACTTTCCACGGTCCCCTCGTATTTGTATTCGTGGTTTTTGTGGAAGCCGGGCATTGCATTGTAGAAATGTGTTGTGTGTGTGAACCCCACTTCGTATGCCGTGCGCACGTCATGGTAGTTGGCCTGCGTGTGCCCCACGCAAGGCAGAACACCGTGCTCGACACAGGTACGTCCGAACTCGATAGTACCCGGAAGTTCCGGTGCTTCGTCCCATCGCTTGATGCAGTTGGTGGAATCGAGCAGCGGGCGATATTCCATTGGCGAAGGATTTTTTATGTTTTCGGGAAGCTGCCCTCCTGCCATCAGTTTGTTGAAATACGGACCTTCGAGATGCAGACCCAATACCGGGCTGTCGGGCTGCGCCATGATTTTTTCTGTGGTTTTTGCAGCGGCCTTTATCATGGGCACGGTCGAGGATGAAAGCGTGGGCAGAATAGAGGTTGTTCCATAGAACATGTGGGCGTTTATTGCTTTGCGGAAAGCCTCTTCCGTGCCTTCCATGAAGTCTCTTCCGCCACCGCCGTGCACGTGGATGTCTATTCCGCCGGGAACTATGTAGCAGCCGTTTGCGTCAAAAAAACGTGCGCTTTCTATGTGAAGCTCATTGTTTGACACTTCGATTATCTTGTTGCCATCGATGATAACCGAACCTCCCCTCATCCAACCCTGGGGAGTGAGAATCCTACCATTGAGTATCTGAGTCAGCATGGTTTTAGTAAAAGCTTAAATTCGTAAATAATCAGACCATATGTCATTTTGAAATTCAAAGTTACGATTTTTATTTATATCAGTGGCGAATGAAGCAGAATGTTTGTTGCGGGGTAAACAAAAAGCCGGTGGAAATGTAGTATACATGTGAAAAATGCGGTTTGCAAAAAAAATACATGGATAAGGCACTTTGCGGCTTGAAAAAGTGTAACTTTGTAGTCAAAGTTAAACCATATGCAAATTTATATCATGAAAAAAAGCTTAGTGCTTGTATCGGTCCTGGCATTTTGCGGCGTTAGTCGCATGTCAGCGCAAAACTACCCTTCAACAGACACTTCGGGCAACAAAGTGTATTATAAAATAGCCAGCGCATACCCCGAGTACTCGCAAATGTGCATAGAGGACAACTCATTCAAGGCTTCCACCACGGGTTACAGCTTTTTGGTGAATGAAATGTCTGATAATGCAAAGCAGGAGTGGGAACTTGTTGCTGCAGCAAACGACAATAGTGGCGCATATTACTTTCGCAACCGCAGTTCGCGCCGGTATATAAGCAGTTCGGGCGCGTGGAAGGAAAACTATTATGTTCCCAGGGCAGAAGCAACCAAAGCCAACATTAAGCCTTTCATTGTTCAAGACATAAAAGACGGTCAGATTACCATAAAGTACAATATCGGCGGTGATGACCGTTACCTTTTCGCTGCAGACTCGGCAGGCGTTATACCGGGGTTCAATATTTTCAACCTTGAAAATACCGTGTGGGCGTGGAAAGTTTGCAATGCAAGCGGCGTTCCCGTGTCGGTAACGAAAATTTTAAAGGAAAACAATGTGAAGATTGCCGTAGAAAACCGCGTTATCAAGGTTGAGGGCGTTGATGTTTACAGCCTGTACAACGATGATGGCATGCTTCTTAACAATGGCAGCGCGCTTGACCCGGGAGTTTATTTCGTGTGCGCAAAGGGAGTGTCGTATAAGGTATTAGTGAAATAAAGGAATGCAACAAATAAAGTATTGAAACAAATGAAAAATATTTATAAGGCAATTACTGCCGCACTGGCGGCGGGAATGTTTGTCGGCGCAAGCTCCAAGGTGGTGCTGCCCTCGTTTTATGCCGACAATATGGTACTTCAGCAAAAGGCACTGATGACAATAAAGGGCAAGGCATTGCCTAACTCCGTTGTCAAGTTCACAGCTTCGTGGAACAAAAAAGCTGTAAGCACCAAAGCCGATGCGCAAGGGAATTTCACTGTTAAGTTCCACGTGCCTGCTGCATCGATGAAACCATACAAGCTGAGTTTTAACGATGGCGATGGCGAGAAAGTGCTATCCGATGTGTATTCCGGCGAAGTTTGGCTTTGCTCCGGGCAGTCGAATATGGAAATGCCGGTGCGCGGTTGGGGTATGATAAACGACAATGCGCGTGAAGTGGCCGATGCCGCAAATTATCCCATGATACGCTTTTTGCAGGTTAAGATGTCTGCAAAACAGCCCAAGCCCGCCGATGACACCGAACTTTGGAAAACATGGGAGATTTGTTCGCCCAAGAGCGTGGAGCAATTCTCGGCACTGGCATACCTATTCGGTAAGGAACTATATGACAGGCTGAGAGTGCCAATAGGTCTTGTGCAGTCGGCATACGGCGGTGCAAACGCAGAGGCCTGGGTTGGGTATGAAACTTTGCAGACAATGCCCGAGTATAAAAGCGATTTGGAGAAGTACAAGAAATACGGTTTTGTTAACGACACAATACAGAAATATGCAAAGCGTCCCGAGCAGCAAATACCCACTTTGCTTTACAACACGATGCTTTACCCAATCCATGTTCTTCCTATTAAGGGTGCAATATGGTACCAGGGCTGCGCAAACGTGGGCTACGGAGACTACACGAGCCTCATGAACAATCTTATTACCAGCTGGAGAAAGCTATGGGGATATAATTTCCCGTTTTATTATGTACAGCTCGCAGGCTTTCAGAATCAGGTAAATCTTCAGCCCGAATCCACATGGGCCGCCCTAAGATGGTCTCAATGGAAAACTTTGAAGCTTCCGCGCACAGGCATGGCGACTGCCGTTGATGTGGGAAACCAAAAAGACATTCATCCAAAGAACAAGCAGGAAGTGGCAAGGCGCATGGCTCTTATCGCTCTCAACAAGACATATGGGTTTAAAGATCTTGTGTACGAGGCTCCGGTTCCCGTAAAATACAAGTTCTCGGATGGCAAGGCAACACTCACATTCAACAAAAAAATCCATGTGAGAAACGACTCCGTGGCCTGCGGTTTCATTCTTTGCGATGCCAACAACAAATTTGTTGAGGGCAAGGCAAAACTCGAAAATCCCACAACAATAAGCATAACAGGCGCCGGGCTCGGAAAGATTACCGCCGTGCGCTACGATTGGGCCGATTATCCGATAGGAAACATTTATGGCGACACCAATTTGCCTGTGCTTCCGTTCCGCACCGATGAAATGCAACTTGTAAATACGGACAAAAAGAAATGAGCCGCCCCACCGTCACAGGGACAAAAGTTGCAGCATTGCTTGTTGCGCTTGCGGCAACAGCCGCAAGCGCAAAGATAACTCTGCCTTCGTATTATGCAAAAGAAATGGTTTTGCAGCAGAAGTCGGTGTTCCATTTCAAGGGAAAGGCCTCTCCAAACGCCTACATGATGTTCAATGCAACATGGGATGGCAAAAGAGTGTATGGGCATGCAGACGGATGCGGAAATTTTTCTTTCAAGGTAACTGTGCCCGAGGCTTCCACAAAGTCGTATGTCATCCGCATTTACGAGCTTGAGAAAAAAGGCGGCAGGGACGTGGTTGTTGACTCCAGAATTATAAATCCTGTTTACGCCGGCGAGGTTTGGTTCTGCTCCGGACAGTCAAATATGCAGATGCCTGTGCAAGGCTCATGGGGCTTGATGAACAATTATCAGGAGGAGATTAAGAATGCGAACTATCCCATGATAAAGTTGCTGAGCGTTGCCGCTTCGGGCAAAAGCAACCATCCTGCCGACGACACCGCGCTTTGGTCGAACTGGGTTTCCTGCTCGCCATCGAGCGTTCCCGAATTTTCGGCTTTGGCTTATTGCTTCGGGCGCGAGCTTTACAAGGAACTCAACATCCCGATAGGCTTGATACAGTGTGCTTATGGCGGCTCGAACGCCGAGGCGTGGGTGAGCCTTGAGACGGCACGCACAATTCCCGCTTTGAAGGCCACTCTTGACAAATGCGCAAAGTATGACTTCAACCGCGATTCCGTAAAAAAATACCTGGGCATGAAAGACGAGTTTCAAGTGCCCACGCTTCTTTACAACACAATGGTTCACCCGATGGTTTCCTATCCCATTCGCGGCGCGATTTGGTATCAGGGAGAGGCTAACGCTTGGGGCAGCAGCTATTACACGACACTTATGGACAGCCTTATTTCGGGCTGGCGCAAGGATTGGGGATACAAGTTCCCGTTCTACACCGTGCAGCTTGCGGCATATCAGACCCCGGCGGTGTTCCAGGAAGGTTCCAATTGGGCCAAATTGCGCTGGGACCAATGGAAAACCTCTATGCAAATGGACAGCACGGGCATGGCAACCGCTGTGGATGTAGGCAATCCCACCGACATTCATCCCAAGAACAAGCAGGAGGTGGGCCGTCGCCTTGCCTTGCTCGCGCTTAAAAACACCTACGGATTTGATGTCGTTGCCGATGCGCCAAAACCTGTAAGCTACCGCTTTGAGTACAAGAAGGCTTACATAACATTCGACAAAAAAATCCATGTGCGCAACGACTCCGTACCCGTGGGCTTCGTGTTGCAGGACAAGACATACAAGAAGTTCTACGAAACGACAACAAAGGTTGTTGGCGACAAAACTCTTGAGATTTCCGTTACTCGTCCTTTGCGCCCGTACGCAATATATTACAACTGGGCCGACTATCCTATAGGCAACATCTACGGCGAGAACAATCTGCCGGTGCTTCCTTTCCGCACGGACCAAATGGATTTGGTTGACGATTTGGTGGGCGTTGACAATGTGCGCAGCAACGTGGCAGGCAAAGGGAGCAAAGGCATATATGCCACCGATGGCACGCTTATCAGGCGTGAAGGCGGCGATAGGGACGTGGAAAGTATTCCCAAAGGAATTTATATTATCGATGGCAAGAAAAAGCTTGTGAAATGAATTCCGGGAGCAGGGACTCCGAAAACAAATATGCCATAACCGTGCACGGATAAAAAGGCACAAGTATGTATGAGAATAAAAAGCCACGCCTGTTTGCGGTGTGGCTTTTTTATGCACATACGTGTGATACAGGTATTGCGGAAAGCCTGAAATATTATGGCGGTGTTGTTGCAATAGCCATGGCGCGGAGTGTTTTGCAGGTAATATGCTAAACAGCAAAAACCACATCGTATATAGGAAAAACAATGTCTGATGTAGCATGAATTATGTCTGATGTATTTTTTTCTACATAGGACGTAGTTTTCAGCCTTTGCAACAAACAGAAAAACATAAGGTTGTGTGGTTTGTGTATAATAGCTGCAACAGTCTTGTTTACGGTGGTTGTGAGTTTGTGGCAAAAGGGTACATGAGCTTGCAGGCACATGGGCAATCGAATACTGCGTTGCCAACCGTGTTTGTTGTAACAAGTAATTGCGGCGCACTAAATATTTTGACTAACTTTGCATGTGAATATAAGTAATAAGGTACAGACATGATTTATGATTTCGATACGCCGGTGGAACGTGCCGGCACAGGATGCGTGAGCATTGAGGTTATGAGGCGGGCCACGGGGCGCGACGACCTGATGCCGCTGTGGGTGGCCGACATGGATTTCCCCACGCCGCCGTTTGCGGTAAAGGCGATAGAGAACAAGCTTAAGCAGCGCATTCTCGGCTACACGTGCGCCACAGTGTCCTATTACCAAAGCATTGTTAACTGGAACAAACGCCGCTACAATTTCAATGTCCAGCCCAAGGAGATACATTATGTGCCGGGCATCGTGCCGGGCATATACTTTGCCGTGAACTGCCTTACCGAAAAGGGCGATGGCGTTATGATTGAAACCCCGGTTTACCACCCATTCGGAAACGTAACACGCGGAAGCGGAAGAAAATTGGTTGAAGTGCCGCTTATATTGGATAACGGGCGTTACCGCATGGACTATGACGAGATAGACCGACGCCTTTCGGAATGCAAACTGTTCATACTGTGCAACCCCCACAACCCGGGCGGCACATCGTGGACAAAAGACGAGATTGCTAATGTGGCAAAGCTGTGCAAAAAGCATGGTGTGCTTATGGTGAGCGATGAGATACACGCCGATATGACATACAAAACCGACAGCCATGTGCCGGCAGTGCTTTCATGCCCCGAGGCCGTAGACATAACAGTTACGTTTATGGCACCAACCAAGGCTTTCAATCTGCCCGGCGTTATAGCATCCCATGCCATCATTCTAAACGACTCACTGCGCCGCAGGTTTTTCTCATACCTTGACAACAACGACATAGGAAACGGAAACGTGTTCGGCTACGACTGTGTTGAGGCGTGCTACAGCCCCGAGGGCGAGGAGTGGCTCGCCCAAATGCTCAACTATGTTAAGGGCAACATTGAGTATGTATGCGCCTTTTTGGCGGAAAACTGCCCAAGGATAACATTCATAAGACCCGAGGCTTCGTTTCTGCTATTTCTTGACAACCGCGCCCTGGGTTTCGCCACACAAAAGGAGCTTACCGACTTTTATATTAACGATGCGAAGCTTTATCTGAACGATGGCGAAATGTTCGGCAAACCCGGTTGCGGGTTTATGCGTATGAACGTGGGGCAGCCGCGCTGCATAATCGAAAAAGCCATGCATCGGCTTGCCGAAGCATATAAAAAACGCGGTTTCTGAAGTCTTTCCCAAATGTGCCGCAGCAATAAATTTTAATCCGGCCGCAGCACTAAGATAAGCATAATTATTTTACCTTTGCCGGGAAATGGCAATTTCACAGAGCGTGGAATACATAAGGCAATGGGTGGAAAAATGTGCGCTTGCAGCAACAGCAAAATAGAAATCCAAGGCAACCATGTGCCAATATAAAAGTCAGACAACAATAAGAAACGAACAATAAAACAGAACACAAAAATGAAGGAAAGAATAATTTCGATATCCGGCAAACCCGGTCTTTTCAAGCTAATCAAACAAGGCCGCGGAATGCTCATCGTTGAGAGCGTTGACGAGAAACGCCAGAGATTTTCGGTGGGAATGCACGACAAGGTCGTTTCGCTCAACGACATATCCATTTATTGCGAGGACGACGACGAACCGCTTATGAACGTTTTCAACAAAGTGAAAGCGCACGAAAACGGCGAATGCCTTAAATTCAACCCGCGAAAAATTTCGGCAGAAGAGCTGCGCACGTATTTTGCGGAGATATTGCCGGAGTATGACACCGACCGTGTGCACGACAGCGACATACGCAAGCTGCTCGTATGGTATGACCTGTTGGTTAAGGGCGGAGTAAGCGACTTTGAGGATGAAAAGTCCGCTGAAGCTCCCGCCGAGGAAAAAGCGAAAGAAAAGAAATAATAAAACTGCTGACACATGTAATTGCGCACGTGGCAGCAACAAAACATAAAAATGCGGGGAGCACCTTTGAAGCTCCCCGCATTTTTATATGGCCCGGGCAATGTGGCGGCTACTCTATGTTCTTTCTGATTTTGGAAAGATATGCCCCAAGTTTTGCCTCATCCTTTTTGTCGATAATGTCAATAAGCTCGGTAAGCTCCGTGCGTATCTTTCCCACCTGTCCCGAAGTAAGCGGGTTGAAAAGAATTTCGCGCAGCAGTGTGTCGTCTTCGCCAAGCACCCCGCGGGCAATGGCCATGTGGCGTTTGAAAGTTGTTCCGGGCGCGTCCTGATGCTTCATTACTGCGGCGAACACAAAAGTGGAAACAAAGGGTATGCTAAGCGAATATGCCACAGTCTCATCGTGCTCTCCGAACGAGTATTCGCGCACATTAAGCCCAAGGCGGTTGTAGAGGTCGCGGAAGAAAATGCGCCCCATATAGTCGCCCTCCTTTATAATTATGGCGTTTTCGGAACTAAGCGACCCGAGATTGGCAAACGTGGGGCCGAACATGGGGTGGGTTGATACAAACTTGAAGCCGCATTTGTCGTAGAAATCTTTCATGCCCGTTTTCACCGAAGCTATGTCGCTGAGTATACAGCTTTCCGGGATATGCGGAATAATCTTTTCGAATGCAGGAATGGTGGCTTTCAGCGTAACAGCGTTTATAACCATTTCGGGTCGGAATGCGTCTACCTCATCAAGCCTTGTGAAACGCTGTGTGTTGTACATAAAGCGCAGGCGTTTGGGGTCGGTGTCGTAAACCGCCGTCTCGTGGTCGAAACTAAGCAGGTCAACGAAAAACGAGCCCATCTTGCCCGCACCGAGAATAAGTATTCTCATCTGTTTACCTGTTTATCAGTTCAAGTTGCTGGTGTACGCTTTCCTCGTGTATGGCTTCGAAGATTGTTTTCAGAAAATCCGCGCTCATTCCGCACAGCATGCCTTGCGCCACGCGTTTGTCGAGAATTTCGTTGTAACGCCCCGGTTGCACCACTGTCATATTGTGCTCGCGCTTGTATATGGCTATTTCGCGCGAAATCCTCATGCGCTTGGCAAGTATGTCAAGAATGTTGTTGTCGCATTCGTCTATTTGGTAGCGCAAGGCGTGCAGGCTTTCGGTTGACTGGGTTGTTGAACGCACCACAAGGCGGTCGAGAATAAAGTCGAGCACTTCGGGGGTAACCTGCTGGCTTGCGTCGCTCCAAGCCTCGTCGGGCTTGCAATGGCTTTCTATTATAAGTCCGTCAAAGCCGAGGTCCATAGCCTGCTGGCAAAGCGGAGCTATAAGTTCGCGCTTACCGCCGATATGACTCGGGTCGCAAATCATAGGCAGGTTGGGAATGCGGCGGTGAAGCTCTATGGCAATGTGCCACATGGGCAGGTTGCGGTAAATGCGCTTTTCGTATGTGGAAAAGCCGCGGTGTATTGCCCCGAGACGCTTTATTCCGGCATTGTTTAGACGTTCAAGCGCCCCGATCCAAAGTTCAAGGTCGGGGTTAACGGGGTTTTTTACCAAAACGGGAATGTCAACGCCTTTGAGCGCATCGGCAATCTCCTGCATGGCAAAAGGGTTGGCCGAAGTGCGCGCCCCAATCCACAGCAAGTCAATGCCGGCCTTTAGGGCAGCCTCAACGTGGGACTTGTTTGCCACCTCGGTTCCCACCAGCATTCCGCATTCTTTCTGTACTCGTTGCATCCATGGAAGACCTTTCTCGCCAATGCCCTCGAAACTTCCGGGTTTTGTGCGCGGTTTCCATATTCCGGCGCGGAATATTTTAATGCCTATTTTGCTAAGCTGCCTTGCGGTTTCCATTACCTGTTCTTCGGTTTCCGCACTGCATGGTCCCGCAATTACAAGCGGGCGTTTCGGCTCAACGCCGGGAAAGTTGAGTTTTTCTAACTTGAGTTCCATTTTCGTATGTGTTTTAATTTATAATTTCATGTTTTCTATCCTTTTCAAAGCCTCTTTCAGCTTTTCTTCCTTGGCACACAGGGAAATCCTTACATACCTTGTGCCGTTTGTGCCGAATATGAAGCCCGGGGTTATGAACACTCTGCCTTCTTGTAAAACTTTTTCGGTTAGTTCTTCTGCATCCTTGTATTTGTCGGGTATCCTGCCCCACAGAAACATTCCCACTTGAGATTTTTCGTATTCGCAGCCCAAAGCCCGCATAATCTTTTCAGCATAAACGCGGCGGTGAGAGTAGGTTTCTATGTTTGCCATGCGGTGCCATTGCTCATCGTTATCATATGCTTTTACTGCTGCAAGCTGTATGGCGCGAAACGTGCCGCTGTCTATGTTGCTCTTAACTTTAAGAATCCACTGTATGAACCCGGCGTTGCTTGCGGCAAGCCCCACCCGCCAGCCAGGCATGTTGTGGCTTTTGCTCATCGAGTTCAGCTCTATGCAGTAGTTCTTTGCCCCCGCAACCTGCAAAAGGCTTATGGGATGCTCGTTAAGTATGAAGCTGTAGGGGTTGTCGTTTACCACGACAATATTGTGGCGTTTTGCAAAGTCCACGAGTTTTTCGTATGTGCTGCGGCATGCGTTTGCCCCTGTGGGCATATTTGGGTAATTGCTCCAGAGCAGTTTTACTCCTGACAGGTCCATGCTTTCGAGTTCTTCAAAGTTTGGCTGCCAGTTGTTTTCCGGGCGCAGGTTGTAATTCACCACCTGTGCTCCGAGAAGTTTGCTGAGCGATGTGTAGGTTGGGTAGCCCGGGTTGGGCACAAGTACCTTGTCGCCGGGATTAACAAAAGCCAGGGTTATGTGCAGTATGCCCTCTTTCGATCCAATCAAAGGTTGTATCTCTGTGTCGGGGTTCAAATCAACGTCGAACCAACGCTTGTACCACCGCGACATTGCGTTTCTTAATTCCGGCGTGCCCATTGTGGGTTGGTATCCGTGGGCTTCGGGCAGTTGCGCCACCCGACACAGTTCGTCCACCGTGGCTTTTGACGGCGGCATGTCGGGGCTTCCTATAGCCAGGCTTATTACGTTTTTGCCTTCGGCGTTCATTTTGGCAACCTCTTTCAGCTTGCGGCTGAAATAGTATTCGCTCACCGCGCCGAGGCGTTCGGCCGGCATGATGTCGGAATTACTTTTTTGCAACATATTCTCCAAGATTTTTCAGTTCGCGTGTAAGGGGTTTTATGGCGTTCATGCTTTGGTGGAAGCGCACGTAGTCGTTGTAGGTTACATCTATGTAGAACAGATATTCCCACTCGCGCCCTATTATCGGGAGCGACTGTATTTTAGTTAGGTTTATTTTGTAGAACGAGAAGATGGAAAGCACCTGCGACAGACTTCCCTCGTCATCGGGTAGCGAGAAAACAAGGCTGCATTTGTTGCAAAGCCTGGCGTCTCTCACAAGATCGGCGTTCCAGGGGTCGGTAAGAATAAGAAAGCGTGTGAAATTGTGCTTGTTGTCCTGTATTCCCTCCTCGAGCACTTTCATTCCGTAGAGTGGGGCGGCGTCCTTGTGGCAAATTGCGGCATGTCCCCTTAAATGCCTGCTGCTTATGTGCTCGGCAGCTCCGGCGGTGTCGTCGTCCTCCACCACTCGCAGCCGGGGGTGGCTTTTCAAAAAACGGTAACATTGCATAAGTGCCACGGGGTGGGAGTTGACTTCCGAAAGGGTGTCCCAGTTGTCCTCGGGCAGGCACATTATGCTGTGTTCTATCTGCAGCTTGTGCTCGCCCACGATAGTAAGTCCGCTTTCCAATAGCAGTTCGTAGTTGTGCAGCAAACTTCCCGCAATGGTGTTCTCTATGGCCACAAGTGCAAAGAGTGAGCCTTCGCGCTTCATTTCGTCAAAAACTTTCTCGAAAGTATCGCAGCATATCAGCTCTATATCCTCGCCGGCAAAATACTGGTGTGCCGCTATGTCGTGGAAAGAACCTTTTATACCCTGTATTGCTATTTTCTTCATTCCGTTTATGCTGTAACAAAAAATCCCGCATCATATTGAAGCGGGATTTTGTATTTTGTTTCGTTTGTTTGGTTTCTTTTTATGCGTACAACGTCCCGCTTTGCTTTGTTCCGGCAAAGTAATAAAAGTAAAAGCTAAACGCTGCGCTGAAATTGTTCATATAATTTTATTGATAATTTCGTTTATCGGAGACAAAATTACACATTTTCGCCAACACTCCAAACAAAAAGAAATGTTTTTTTAAACAGTTAGGCTTTTTTGTTTGCTGTGGCCGCTTGTGGCGGTTACTTCTCCACCGCTTCAAGCCATAATTGCGGCTTGTTAAGGTTTCGCCCATACACAATATAATAAGGTAGCAACACGCCGCCCCAAGGCATGTCGCCATCGGGCTTCCTCGAAGAATAGGTTTCAGTGGTTAGCATATTGGTGTGAAGCACATCTTTGTCGTATTTATTGCCGTAGGCCGCATCTGGGTCGAAATACACTTTCTCCCCTCTGCTTTCGTGGGCATATACAATAGGACCTTCCTGCACGGCAAAGCGATTGCCCGGATTTTGCGCATGGCGTATTCTCCTAACGGCCGTTTGCATTGAAAGGCGTATCACATCGTTGTTTTGCCACACGCGGTCTATTGTTATGTATCCGTTGTTCGAGGCGCGCAGTGCCAGCCTTTTGCCGTTCAACACCACCTGGTAGTATTCCCTCATGGGCTTGTAGGCATACTCGCCCGTGGGGGTTACCTCACCCCTAAGCCAGGCGGGCAGCCGCAGATGAAGCCGCATGTAGGGGTTGGCGTTGTTGAATTTAAGGGAAAAGAACACGTCCGACACCCACGGCGCACTCGTGTTTTGGAGAATTACCAGGTCGAGCGAATCGTTTTTTATGTATGCACGGTTTCTGTAATACAGGTTCACCCAAAGGTCGCTCCCGCGCATGGCGTATGCCGTGGCGGGGGCATCGAGTACAGCCTGTGCGGCTGTTTTCCACGTTTTTTCCCCTTGGCGCGAAGAATCTATTTCGGCAAGCACTCCGTTGTATAGTGCGCGCTCGGCTATGTCGGCATAGCGCGCTTTAGGGTTTTTCAAAAACAACGTCTTGGCGGCGTTGTATGTGCTCACGGCATCCTCTTTCGACTCGCCCCAAAGTGTGAGTTTTTTGAAGTTCTCACTCCACAACCCCTCGTTAATATTGTGTGATAGCACGGTTGGCTTGGCCTTCATCGTGGAGTCTGCATAGTATATCTGCTCCATAAAGCGTGTAAAGAACACGTCCTCTATGCTCACATTGTCCGGGGTTATATATTCCACCGTCCCGTCATCGTTTGCGGCGCAAAGTCGGGGCAGTGTAAGCAAAAGTGCGGCAAGTGTTAAATACAGTTGTTTCATAAATCGCGATGTGTTTACATGGGCTTTACGCAAAAACTCAAAACTGTTTTTCAGTTTGCAAGGTTCACATCGATTTGTGCCGTGTATATGCGGCGCGGGTCGCCAAACGCCGCACAGCTGTTCACCATCGACGAAATGTTCTCCTGCACCTTCCCGCAAAATGCCTGCTTGCCGTTTACAATAACGGTGAGTCTGCGACCAAGGTCAACGAGCCTGCGGTTAAGATACACGGTAATTCTGCCGTTGCTTACCGGCGTGTATTTACGTTTGAACCTCATTTCTATTCCCCATACATTGTCTTTCTCCGTAGTGGTGTAATCCACCTTTTCAACCCTCAGGTTTATGGTGTCGCCTTTTATGGTTTCCTCGTAAAACACCCTTTCCTTCGGCTTGGTTGCCGGCTGTTCGGTTACATACAGGTTGTAGAACCCGTTTCTGCGGCATCCGTCCATATCGAAATTCTCCCACGCCACATACTTGGGGTAGGGGTTTCTTGAATGCTTGGCAAGCCATGGCGTGGTGGTGGAGTAGTCTATGGTATGTCCGCGACCGGAAATAATCTGTATGTTGTGTTTGTAAAGACTGTCGTGTGCGGCCGAAAGACTGTCGAGTGCCTCTTTTGTATACTTGGTTAGCGTGTTGCGGTAAAAGCCGGTGTCGTGGTCGCCTGTGAGGAGCGAGAACGGAGTATTGGCAAGGTTTTCTGCCGGTGCGTTTTTCAGCGGCTCGCCCCCTGCCATTGCACCGCCGCCGGCCAAATAGTCGGCAAAGAACGAGGTGAGGCGCTGCGTGCCGTATGCTCCTTCGGAAATCCCCGTTATGTAAATTTTGTCGGGGTTAATGTCGCCCGAAGCCAACACTATACGCAGCAGCTTTTGCCATGCCCACACCTTTGCACGCTGCCACCAACGGTAGTAGCCCCCCTCGTTGGGTATTTGCGGAACGAAGTAAACCGATGGCGCATCTTTGAACGAGCGCGTGAGTTTTATGCCGTTTGCATATTCCTGCTCCTTGGGTCCCGAACCGTGAAGATATAGAAACATGGGATAGCCCGCCGAAGGGCGCGTCCCCTTGCTGAACCATGTGAAGTTCATGGTGGCGTTGTTCTCGAGCTCGGGCGGCAGCCTCCATTTGCCCACATACGTCATGCTGTCCTTGTTCATTCGCCCGAGCGTGTCGGGCTCAACCTTGCGCAATGCCCTGCACCACGATTTCCATACGGCAGCAGAGCTTTGTTGAACATCCTTTGCCGACAACCTTTTTTTGTTGCCTACATATGTCTTTGCCGTACCTTTAAGTCGTGCCTTGAAAAAGTCATAAACGTCATCCGCGCCCGCAGTGAGCGCAACGGTTAAAACTGCGGTCAAAGTAGCCAAAAACCTCTTATTCATAATATGCAATGTTACGCATTAACATATGCAAAGTTACGAGTTATAACAACACGGTGCTGTTAAATAATGTATCTTAGGGTTTTAGGACTGATGTAACGCCCTGTTTTGCAAACAGCGGCTTGTAACGGAATCAACAATCGTCTAAGCGGAATGTAATCCCCGCCGTTTTAACCACGTTGTCCAACCCATTGCCTCACCGCCCTTTAACGCCGGCAAAAACCGCGCAGAGACGGATTTGTGTATAATATCGATTATGAGGAATTTACGTAAAATAGCAAAGATTTTGTAAACGGTTGTTTTCCTGCATGTTGCAGGTGGGCAAAAAAAGGTCTGATGTAGTCTGGATTATATCAGACATAATTTTTCCTACGTCCTATGTAGTTTTTCCTGTGTCCCATGTAGTTTTCGGGGCAAAGGAGGGGGAAGAAATTTCAGCATAATGCAGCTTGCCTACATCTCTTTGCCTGCAATCCGCGTGGCGGCAGTTCAAAAGTAGGTATTTTCCGCGAGACGGGCAAACGCCGTGCAAATAAATTATGGTTTCACGCTTTTTTGTATCTTTGCACAACATATTAATTATAAGGAAATGAAGATAGCTTTGATAGGATACGGCAAGATGGGGCACATGATTGAGCAGATTGCCCTTGAGCGTGGACACAAGATAGTGTGCGTTGTTGACAAAGACAACCGCAGCGACATAGACAGCGGCGCTTTCCGCAGCGCGGATGTGGCGATAGAGTTCACCGCTCCCGCTCCGGCATATGAGAATGTCAAAGACGCCTTTGCGCAGGGAGTGAAGGTGGTGTCGGGCAGCACGGGCTGGATGAACAAGCACGAGGACGAAATGAGGAAACTCTGCGAAAGCGGGGCGCACACACTGTTTTGGAGTAGCAACTTCAGTGTTGGCGTGGCATTGTTCAACGCCCTGAACGCTTACCTTGCCAAGCTTATGAACGGGCAGCCGTCATACGATGTGAGAATTGAGGAAACCCACCACGTACACAAGCTCGATGCGCCCAGCGGCACGGCAATAACCCTTGCTGAGGGAGTAATAAAGAACCTCGATCGCAAGAACGGCTGGGAGAAGGGCGTGTTCACCGCGCCCGATGGCACTGTGAGCGGCACGGATAACGTTGCGCCCGATGTCATCCCCATTGATAGCATACGCCGCGGCGAAGTGGCGGGAATACACTCTGTTATATACGACAGCGATGCCGACAGCATAACGATTACCCACGATGCCCACAGCCGCAAAGGTTTCGCGCTCGGCGCGGTGCTTGCTGCCGAATACACGGCAAACCACAAGGGTTTTCTGACCATGCACGATTTGTTTCCGTTCTAAACCGGCAGCCACATGAGTCAGGACAACAAGCAGCAGGAACAGAGGGTTAAAAAGACAACGCCGCTGAAGGTGCGCGCCACGGTGTGCGCCCTGTGGCTGGTGTGCTATTTCGCGTTTCTGATATGGATAAAATGTTGGTGGGGAGTTATATTCGCCCCGCTGATATTCGATGTCTACATAACCAAAAAGGTGAAATGGGGTTGGTGGAAGAACATAAAGGATAAGAAAATTCGCGGCATTATGAGTTGGGTGGACGCAATTGTGTTCGCACTCGTTGCCGCGTATTTCATAAACAACTATTTTTTTCAGAACTACGTAATTCCCTCCTCGTCGTTGGAGAAGAGTTTGCTTACGGGCGACTATCTTCTTGTCAGCAAAATGAGCTACGGACCGAGAAAGCCCATGACCCCGCTGTCATTGCCTTTGGTGGCCAACGAAATTCCGATAATACATACGAAAAGCTACATAGAGTGGCCGCAATGGAAATATGAGCGCGTTAAGGGGTTCGGGAAAATAAAGCTAAACGACATCGTTGTGTTCAATTATCCATCGGGCGATACCGTGGCCCTTGCCCAGAACCAGCAGGACTTTTACGGAATGTGCTACCAGGCAGGGCAGGAACTCTACCCTGTAGCAGGAATGGACTCCATGCCGTGGCAGGAGCAAATGAATGCTTTCGCAAAACAGTATTCATACGGCCGCGAATATATCAATGAGCATCCCGAAGTGTTCGGAAAGGTGATAAGTCGCCCCGTTGACCACAGGGAAAACTATGTGAAGCGCTGCGTGGGGCTACCGGGGCAGACTTTGCAGATTAAAAACAAGATTGTATATCTTGACGGCAAGCCCAACAAAGAACCCGACAATGTGCAATACGACTACATGGTTACATTCAAGGCCAACCTACCCGAAGAACTTATTAGCGAGCTCGAAATAACCAACGAAGACCTTGAGGATGTGTCGGCATACAACCCGGCCACGCACAGAATGCCACTAACTCGCCGCGCTCTAAAAGTGCTGCGCTCGCGCCCCGACATCGTGGAGTCGATATCGGAAAGTCAGCCGTATTCAATGGGACTTTACCCGCTCGACATGGTGAAAAATTGGACCACTCGCGACTACGGGCCTGTGTGGATTCCCAAACGGGGGGCTACAATACGCCTTAACAAGGACAACTACGCAATATACGAACGCCCAATAAGGATTTACGAAAACAACAGGCTTGAACTGCGCAACGGCAAGATATACATAAACGGAAAGCGGACCGACACCTACACTTTTAAGATGGACTATTATTGGATGATGGGCGACAACCGCGACCGCTCGGCCGATTCGCGCTTCTGGGGCTTCGTGCCCGAAGACCACATTGTGGGAAAACCTCTTTTGGTGTGGCTCTCTCTTGACAAAGACAAAGGACTATTTGGCGGAAAGATACGCACGGACAGGTTCTTTCTCAGTGTTGATGGTATAAAGTAGCAAGGCTTAAAAACAACGGTTTGCAAATATCGGGCAGGACAAGGGAAATTTTGTGTACACTGGCTGTCTTTCTTGCAGCCTGTCTGATTTTGTGGCTCATACGTTTGTTGGTTTTTGGTCAATACACCGTTTCCTCACAACGGTTTGTGGGCTGCTTTGAGCAGGGCGACCATTTGCTTGTTTCTAAAACAAGCTACGGCATAAGGCTTCCGCTAACCGAATATACCGGGTGGCGTAGGCTGGGAGACGGAAAGCCGCAGCGCGGCGACTGGATGGCTTTTTATATGCCCACCGATGGTTATGAAAATCATAAGGGTAGCACTGTGTGCATTGCGCAGTGCTTAGCTCTTCCGGGAGACACCGTTGCGCTTACGAAAGACATGAAGGTGGGCATGAAACAGGGCAAAGGCTCGTTCCCTTTTGCCATACCCGCAAAGGGCCGCCGCGTTTACATTACAAAATGGAACGCCCGCCTTATTTGCAACACAATAAACCTTCATGAGCCGTGCCACTGTGCCGAACTGCGAGGCGACACGCTGCTTATAGATGGGCACACCACGCCGTATGTGGTGTTTAGCCAAGACTACTACTGGGCTTATTCCGGGCAGCAGAGCAACACCGGAGATTCGCGCTATTACGGTCTTGTGCCGCAAAGCCACCTTATAGGCAGGGTAATGCTCATTATGTATTCCATAAAGCAGGAAGAGCCTTTTTATCGCAGCATCAGAAAGGACAGACTTTTCAAAATACCATAAAACAAGGGCAAATGAAAAAAAGCGTCCTGCTGTCGTCAGCCTATATGCCGCCGGTGCAATGGTTCACTAAACTCGTGGCATATCCCAAGGTTTATGTTGAGCAATACGACCATTACATAAAGCAAACATACCGCAACCGCTGCATCATAGCAACACAAGCCGGGGTGCAGGCTCTTACAATCCCTGTTTCCCTGCCCTACGCAAAATGCGCCATGCGCGATGTCAGAATCAGCGACCACGGAAACTGGCGACACCTTCACTGGCAGTCGCTGGTAAGCGCATACGAAAACAGCCCTTTCTTCGAGTTTTACGCCGACGACCTGCAACCTTTCTATGAAAAAGAGTATGAGTTTCTTATTGATTTCAATCAGGAACTAACCGCCAAGCTGTGCGAGCTTTTGGATATGGAATATGGCGTGGTTATGACCGAAGAATACGCAAACGCCGAGGCTCTTGGGGCAGACGACTTTCGCGATGCAATAAACCCCAAGCACCCGGCGAAAGACCCGCACTTTATTCCGCAGGAATATTACCAGGTTTTTGCACGGCGCAACGGCTTCAAACCAAATTTGAGCGTGGCCGATTTGCTTTTCAACGAGGGCCCGGAGGGAATCATAACCCTGCAAAAAAGCCATGCGCAATTAAAGGAAGAATTATGCCGCCGTAGGGGCGTATGGCATACGCCCTGAATTGCGAGGATTGTGCAATGCGGCTCGAGCGGCTGTGTACATGGCGTATGCCATACGCCCCTACAATTATTGCAAAACCATAATCGCTCGTCTTTCCTCAAACATCCCGAAAACTATATGGGACATAGAAAAAACTATGTCCTATGTAGAAAAAATTACATCAGACATAATTCAAACCACATCAGACCTTTTTTTGCCGCTTGCAAACATTTGAAAAGCAAAACGTTATGCAAAACGTATTATATCCCGGGTATTTTTCCTGAAATTCAATGTGTTACGATAAATTCGCGAATTTATGTCAATAAGTGGTGCACTATCGCTAATAATGCCTCAACTCATCTTTACCAAAGTGGAATACCGAAACCCAAAGCGTGTTTTCATCGCCGTTGAAGAAGAACCACGGATTTTCCACCGGATTTAGGTTTCTCACTACATGAGGCTCGCGGGCGGGCGTGTTGCCCTCGGCGCACATCACAGCCACTTTCTTCCCTTTCCGCGCCACGTCAATCACAATCAGTGCATGGCCAAGCCTTTTCCGTCTCCTTGCCGGATATACCAGAATGTCTCCCGGTTGCACCTCGCTTATTTTTCTTGGCTCGGTTTCGCGGCTTACGGAGAATGTGCTGCACATTCCGTAAGCCTTGCGCAGGAACTTCTCCAACGCCTTTCGCGAACCGCCGCCGCGATATTGCAGCCTTTTCCCGTTCACGTCGGTGAAGCAAATCTCCGAGTAACGCCCCTGCGCGAAAAGGTATTCCGCCCTCAACCGCATGGTTATGTCGGCGCACTGCTCGGCGTTGCTGAGCAACGGCAGGTCTATCACCGCCGTTGACAGCCATTGGTATTTCGCGTCGCCTCCCATGTAAAGCTGCACCTTGCTCCCTTTCCTCTTAAGCGGAAGGCTGCGCATGAACTCCGCATAGCTTCCATTCACTCTGGTGTATCCCTTTGGGGTGCGTATGTCGCCCACGGTGCGTGCTTTCCACGGATTGCTCGTGTGCGAATACCACCAAAATCCACCAACGACAGCTGCTCCCAGAACGAACAGCACACCGATTATCTTTATGACATTCTTCATATTCTGTAGTTTTTGTTGTCAGCAAAAATACACAAACACCTTAAAAAACGCTCCGCCTTGTTAAGGCTATTGTATAAGACGGCAGGATGAATGTATGAAACGGGGATGATGCTGTGTTATATGCGGCAATGTTGTTTTTTGCGGTTATCCGCATTTTTACCCTTAACCGTAAAATTCAATGCACGCTGCTGAAGATGAGGTCGACGTATTTTTCGACGTCCATTGTTTCCACGATGTAGAAGTGGTTGTATTGCGGGTGCAACACCACGAGGAATGTGCGGTCGATGCTTATGCCGTAGTTTTTGGCGAGAATGCGCCTGTATATTGCCTGTTGCAGGGAGTAGTGCACAAACGCGCAGTCGGGCAGTTGCGAGTATGCACCGAATCCGTAGCGGTTCCAGCATTTCATGTTAGGCTTACCGTTTATTCCGGTACTTGCCCCGGCGTCCACTACTTTGGCGGAGCGTTTCCAGTCGAACATAAGGAGTTTTCCGTCTTTTTCGGCAACCAAATCGGGTGAGCCGGCAATGCGCGCCTCTGCATCGTATATAGGCCATTCGGTGCGGTAGGGCTTTATGCCGGCACGGCCGATGAAATCCAGAAAGTAGGAAAATTCCCTGCCCACGTCCACGTATTTGTCGCACTTTAGTGTTGGCGAGTCGAAGCGCAGGCGGAACGAGCTGTTTGTCTTTCGCCCCAGGAGTTGGTTCTCTATCTGTGCGTGCATGTGCGTGCCGGTTTCGGCTGCCTCGCGTGAGGCGAATGCCCATTTGTCGAGAAACACGTTGGGCGAGCATTGCTCCTCTCTTGCCTTGCGTTCTGCCGTTGCGTGGGCGTCGAATGCCGGAAACAGTTCCGAAACCACGGTTGTTACCGACTTCATGGCATCGCAGCCTTTGTAGAGGTAGGTGTGGGTTTCGGGAATGAACACGATGTCGTCATCGCGGTCGAAATGATGTTCGGCGTTATAGCCCTCGTTGTTGTTGCTTTCACGGCCTTGGCAAGCATCGGCATTTGCTCCGCACAGGCCGGCGCGTTCTTCAAGCGTTAGCGGTTCCCGGTCGGCATAGGGCGCGGTATCGAAACACTCTATTCCCGCACGCCCCAGATAACCTTCGCGCAAGCCGGTGCGTGCGGCGATTTCTGCGCTGACGCGTGAAAATCTGCTTAACGAGGATGGCTTTTCACGTATGCTGCGGTCGTATGGTATGGGCGGGAGAAGTTTCAGGCTGTTTATGAGCGACAGCACAAAGTTGCAGCATATTTCGCAGGATTCAACTATTTGTTTTTCGGCGAAGCGCACCACGGCCCATCCATTGGCGTTGAGAACGGAGTCGCGCATGGAGTCGCTGCTGTCCTCGATATAGTGGCGCGGTGTGAAGTCGGGCAGCGCGTAAGGTTCATCGATTTCCAGGTCGATGGCAAGGCCCTTGTTTTCCCTGTCGCAAAGGAGTATCGAGGTGGGGTAGGTATATCCGCCGTCGGTGAATTTGAAGCAGCCGTCGGTTATAACTTCAATCGCAGTGCCGGCGAGGACCTTTTTAAGAAGTTTTGCAAACTGTTTTTCCACCGGTGTGGCGGGAATTCCCGTGCGGCGATACGGATATATCATAGTGCCTTTGCATGGGAATATGAAATATGGGTATGCCGCATCGGAGCGTGAGCTTGCGTGGGAGTATAGGGTTTTGTTCATCGGGTGTGGTAGAGGGCAAGGGCGGCATTGCGGCCGTTTTTCTTAACCCTGGGTATCAAAGCGGATTACCTGATTTTCGGGGGAATTTGGTGAGGCGTTGTAAGCCATGGGCTTGTAAAGGCGAAAAACTATGTGCTATGTAGAAAAAACTACATCAGACATAATTTAAACTACATCAGACTTGGTTTTTCCTATGTCCGATGTAGTTTTTTCATATCGGCTCGCATATCATATAGCGCTTTGGGTGGCAAGCCGTGGTTCTGTGCCTTTGGTATTACTTTCTTATGATTGTCGCCTCGCGGTCGGGTCCCACCGAAATTATCTTGATGGGGCGTTGCAGTTGTTGCTCCAAAAATGCTATGTAGTCCTTGAAAGCCTGTGGGAACCCGTCTTCCGACTTAACTTTGGTTAGGTCGGTGTTCCAACCCTTGATTTCGGTATATACAGGTTTGCAGCCCTCGGTATCGAAAGGCATTGTTTCGGTTTTTTCACCGTTTGGCAGTTCATAGGCTGTGCATGCCTTTATAGTTTTAAAGCCGTCGAGCACATCGCTTTTCATCATTACCAGTTGCGTAACTCCGTTAATCATTACGGCATATTTAAGTGCCACGAGGTCAACCCATCCGCAGCGTCGGTTTCTGCCTGTTACCGCGCCGAACTCGTTTCCGATTTTGCGTATTTCATCGCCCGTATCATCGAAAAGCTCAACGGGGAACGGCCCTGCCCCTACACGTGTGGAATAGGCTTTGAATATTCCGAAAACCTCGCCTATTTTCGATGGTGCCACGCCAAGTCCTGTGCACACTCCGCCGCAGGTTGTGGACGAGCTGCTCACAAAGGGGTATGTGCCGTGGTCGATGTCGAGCATTGTGCCTTGCGCCCCTTCGGCAAGCACGCTCTTGCCCTCGCTTAGCAGGGTGTTCAGTTCGATTTCTGTGTCGGATAGACGGAACTTACGCATGTATTCAATGCCTTCCATCCATTTTTCTTCGTCCTCCTTTATGTCGTATTCGAATTTGAGGTTGCGGAGTATGTTCTCGTGATATGATTTCAGGGCGTTGTATTTAGCCTCGAAATTGTTGAGAATGTCGCCCACTCGCAAGCCGATGCGCGAAGCCTTGTCGCTGTATGTGGGGCCTATGCCTTTTCCGGTTGTGCCCACTTTGTTCTTGCCTTTCGCCGCTTCGTATGCGCGGTCGAGCACCCTGTGGGTGGGAAGTATCAGGTGGGCGCGCTTGCTTATGTGCAGACGGTTGGTTAATTCATAGCCTGCGGCTTCGAGCTCCTTGGCTTCGGCCATGAACAGGTCGGGGGCTATAACGCAACCGTTGCCTATGATGTTGACTTTGTCCTCGCAGAAAATGCCTGAAGGTATGGAGCGAAGCACGAATTTTTTGCCGTTGAAGATAATGGTGTGCCCCGCATTCGGGCCACCGGCAAAACGGGCCACAACGTCATAGTGGGGTGTGAAGAAGTCGACTACTTTTCCCTTGCCTTCATCGCCGAAAACTATACCCAGGAGGGTATCAACTTTGCCTTGTGTCATTTTTTATTTTTGTTTTTTATTTTGCGTAGTTTGTATTTTTCTTTGCGTGCGCACGAGGCGCAGATGCCATAGATATATGTTTTGTAGTAATTGAAATGCAGTCGCGGAGTTTTAACGGCCGATACCGCCCGGTCGAGCGTGCGGTCGTTTATGTGGGTCATTCTGCCGCACATAGAGCATATTGCGTATTTGAAGGATGTTTTGCCGTAGGCGTATTCAAATACAACCGAATCAGCTGACAGAAGATGTCTGACCGTTATGCCGCATTTTCCCAGCAGCGACAGCGACGAGTAAACTGTTGTGAGACTAATGTGGAAGCTCATGCATTCGGTGATGAACGAATGTAGTTCGGCAGCCGTGAAGAGATGGTTTATTTTGCGTGCGGCTTCGAGCACTACATAGCGTTCCCGACTTTTTTTCAGGCCGTTATTCTCCAAATATTCGGTGAATGCCTCCTCAGCAGTATTCTCTTTCAGTTCCTCTGTTTCCATCCTGTGCTTTACTCTCTGCAAATTTGGAGAAAATTTTCTCCACCTCGGTTTCCTGATATGAGTTTTGCGAACCAAACCGTTGCAGGGCGTTGTATGCCGCCCGCGCCACTTGTGGGTTTTTGCTGTGCAAAGCCGTTTCGCATTGGTCGAGAAGTTCGTTGCGCTCGCGCCCGTAAAACCTTACACCGCCGCCAATCAGCTTTCCTGCCGTTAAGAAGCCGCAAAGCTGGCGCAGGGCGTTTTCCGAAGCCATCCATTCCATAACTTTCGAGCCGGCGTAGGGCAGGTGTTGCAAAAGATGCATTGACATATATTGCGCCTCTTCGGTGGTTTGCAGAGTGTCTATCCAGGCCTCGCATATATCTTGCGCAAACTCTTCGGCAGGGTATGTCATAGGCGCGAGCAGTCTACACTCCCTAACCCTTTCCTGCCACAGTGCGCGAGCGAGTGTGGCGTCGTGCGGCAAACTTTTGGAAAGCTCCGTAAGTCTCACCCCTTCTACGCCGAAATTAACTACGTAGTAAAGCCCTTTGTCCCGCATGGAACTGCTTACCACGCCGTTCATCATGGAGCGGAAATCCTTTTTTAGGCGCGCCACGGTTTCTCTAACCTCCTGCGCAGTCATGCTGTCAGTCGTTTATATAAGGCAGGAACGAGTAGTCGCTGCTGTAGCGGAGCATTTGGTGTTCGTAGCTTTCGCCGTAAACAACCTTCACGTCCGTTATTTTGCCGCTAATGTCGGTTACAGCCTTGAACTCCGGGTTTATGAAACCCTTGTATGGGGATATGTCAAGTTTCTTGTAGCGAGCGAGAACTTCCTTGTGCAGCTCCGGGTCAACCTTTACGCCGTAGTTTTCCACCAGCTTGCGTGCGCCGTTGAAGTCGCCTTCGCTCTTGACGCGTTGTATTTCGGCAAGAAGTTCACCGAACAATCCGCGCAGCTTGGCATAGTTGTTTATTTTCACGTACGTTTTGCCATCGCGCTTAACTAACTCCACGACATTTTCCGGCTTTCCGTGTTCGTAGGCCCAGCGGGCTATGAGTGCGCGGTTTCGCATGTGCGCTTCCTCTATGTTGTTTCCGGGTTGTATGCGCACAAGCTGGGTCATGAGACCGTTCATCATGTATGTGTAGTATTCGGCCTTGTATGCTTCGAGGTTTGGTGTGAGCCCGAGTTCCACAAGCTTGGGGTCGGCCACATAGTACAGTCCGAACAAATCGGCGCGTGCCTCTTCTATTGTAGAGCCGTAGGCTTTCAGCGAGTCGGGATCAACGCCCGGTAGAAGCTTTCCGCTGCCGTGGCCCAGGCATTCGTGCAGGTCGGTGTGAAGTTCATCGCATGCATCCCCGTATTTGTCAATGTTGTCTAGCGTGGCTTTGTCGATTACATACTCGTTAAGGAAACCGTTGCCATGTGCTGCCTTGTTGTAAGCGTCGGTTATGTTTCCTATGGTAACGCTCTTGGAACCGTATTCCTTTCTAACCCAGTTTGAGTTTGGCAGGTTTATTCCTATTGCCGTTGATGGGTATAGGTCTCCGCCGAGTATGGCTGCGGTTATTACTTTTGCCGAAATGCCTTTCACGGTTTCTTTTTTGAAGCGGCTGTCAACCGGCGAATGGTCCTCAAACCATTGTGCGTTCGAGCTTAGTTTCTTTGTGCGCTCTGTGGCGGCAATGTCTTTGAAGTTCACTATTGCCTCCCACGAAGCTTTCATGCCAAGCGGGTCGCCGTAGCTTTCGGTAAATCCGTTGGTGAAGTCCACACGGCTTTCGGTGTCTTTCACCCACTGTATTGCGTAGTCGTCAAAGGTCTTCAGGTTGCCTGTTCTGTAAAACTCCACAAGTTTTTTTATAGCTTTCGCCTGTTGGGGGTTCTCGGCATACGGCTCGGCTTTTTCAAGCCAATATATTATTTTGTCAATTGCTTTGCCGTAAAGTCCGCCCGAACGCCACACTTTTTCAAAAACCTTGCCGTTTTCTTTTACCAGCCGACTGTTGAGACCGTACATTACCGGTTCGGTTTCGTTTGTTTTTTTCATTTTGCCGTAAAAAGCTTCGGCATCGGCTTGCGTTACGCCTTTGCCGTAATAGTTGCAGGCGGAAGTCAAGACAAGGTCCTGCCCATCGGCCTGGTTTACACGCATAGGCATTATATTGGGATCGAAAATCACAGGGAACACCTCTTTTTCGAGTTCATCTACAGTCTGCCCTTTTTCCAATGGCAGTTTGCGCTTGTCAACATTTCTCAGCGCCTTGTCGAAGAACGTTTCGCTGAACCCCGGGTTGAACTTTTCGCTTCCGTAATGGTGGTGTATTCCGTTGCTGAACCACACTCTCTTGAGATAAACTTCCAGCGCCTTGAACTCTTTGTCGTTGCGGTCGCCTTTATAGTCGGTGTATACCGTTTCGAGCATTTTGCGTATGCGCAGATTATAGCGGCAGTTTTGGTCAAACAGGATGTCGCGTCCGCAAAGTGCGGCCTGCTGCAGATAATACACAAGTGTTTTTTCTTTGAGCGAAAGGCTTTCGAAGCCCTCAACTTTGTAGCGCAGCATCTGTATGTCGGCGAACTTCTCATCGCTATACTTGAATCCGCCGGCGTTTTGCGCCGCCGAAGCGAGGGCGGCTGTGGATATCGCCATGGTCATGATAAAATTTTTCATTCTCTCGTTTTTGTTCCGGGTTTGCGCGGCGCATAAGTAATGCGCCAAACTTCTCCCAATTTGTAGTATAATGCAAATTTGCCATTTTTTATTGGTATGGCAAAGCCGTGGCGGAAAAACAGAACGCTTTTCGGCTGTGTTTGCACACAAAACCCTCTCAAAATTTTACCGTTTGTGGAAAAAGGAGTAATTTTACATTTTCTTAGCAGGGTTTTCCTGCGTGATGTTAGGATCAACACATTTTATATAAACAAAAGCATAAAAATATGAAACCTACATTGTTTCTGCTTGCTGCCGGAATGGGCAGCCGCTATGGTGGTTTGAAACAGCTTGACGGGCTTGGCCCGAATGGCGAAACCATCATGGACTATTCCATTTATGATGCCATACACGCCGGGTTTGGCAAGTTGGTTTTTGTAATTCGCAAGGACTTCGAGGACGATTTCCGCAAGAAGATTATATCGAAATACGAGGGCCACATCCCATGCGAACTGGTGTTCCAGTCGCTTGACGCGCTGCCCGAGGGCTTCAAGGTGCCCGAAGGCCGAACAAAGCCTTGGGGCACGAACCACGCGCTTATGATGGGCGAGAGTGTAATCAACGAGCCGTTCGGCATAGTAAACTGCGATGATTTCTACGGGCGCGACTCGTTCGAGGTGATGGGCAAGTTTCTTTCAAACCTTCCCGAAGGCTCGAAGAACAAATACGCCATGGTGGGCTTCAGAGTGGGCAACACTTTGAGCGACAGCGGCACGGTTTCGCGCGGCGTTTGTGCAACAAATTCCGAAAAGTTGCTTACCGATGTTGTGGAGCGCACAAAGATAGAACGCCATAATGGCGAGGTACAGTATCTCGATGAGAACGGCAAATGGGTTACGATTGACGACAAGACCCCCGTTAGCATGAACTTCTGGGGATTTACACCCGATTATTTCACTTACAGCAGGG
This sequence comes from Prevotellaceae bacterium UBA6398, assembly GCA_002437495.1. Lineage (GTDB taxonomy): Bacteria > Bacteroidota > Bacteroidia > Bacteroidales > Bacteroidaceae > UBA6398. The sequence goes on along the minus strand of DJQA01000017.1, from coordinate 14,644 downwards.
AATATTTCAAGGTTTTCCTTTCCGATCCCAAGAACATGGCCAACCTCAAGAGCGAGTTCTTTATACCGCTTATGGTTGACAAGCTCATAAAGGAAGGCACCGCCACTGTGGAAGTGCTCGACACTGCAAGCAAGTGGTTTGGCGTAACCTATCCCGAAGACCGCCAGGGCACAGTGGATAAAATCCAGAAACTTATCGATGAGGGTGTGTATCCTTCAAAACTTTTCTAATACGGCGCATGGGCGTTCCGCTTTTGCGGAATGGCAAATACCTTGTGAATCGAACAAAACCGCAGCCATGGCTTTTTGCCGAGGTTGCGGTTTTTATTGTTATTATGAGAAAATGGCGGCAAATGTACCAAGTGTGACAAACGGCTGAAATAAAGCGGTTTGACGGTGAACAAAATGGTTTTTCGCAAGTTTTTGAATAGCAGCGGGTTGTAAGCGGCAAAAAAAGGTCTGATGTAGTTTTAATTATGTCTGATATAATTTTTCTTACATGGGACATTGTTTTCCCGATGTCTGAGGAATTTTTAACGGAATTTTGAGTAGGGTTGCGGGTTCGGACTTTGTGCGAATTTTGCTTGCGCTTTATGTTCCGCCACTTTAACCATGTGAAAAAAATGAGGGAGGTCCATGCGCACGCCTGCGCCGTCCTCCCTCTGAATAATTAAGTGTGAAGAGTGATTTTGTTTGGTTTTACTTGTCTTTTCGTTCCAGCAGGAATTGTTTGAATGCGTGGAAATCCCTGCCCAGTTCCTCGCTTTTCTTTTCGCCTTTCAGAAACTCCTTGAGTCGTGCGGGCATTTCGGCTTCCCGTCCTATGGCTTTTTTTATAACCTCGCCGAATTTTGCCGGGTGGGCGGTTTCGAGGAAAATTCCCGTTTCGCCCGGTTTTAACAGCGATTTCAGTGCACGAAAGGCGCAGGCTCCGTGAGGGTCGGGGATGTAGTTGTCGCGTTCGTAAACGTCCTTTATGGTTTCAAGTATCTCTTTGTCGCTAACCTTGAAGCCTGAGATTTCGGCAGCAACGGCGTTGTGGCTGTTGTTGTAAAGTTCCAATATTCTTGCAAAGTTGCTCGGTGCGCCAACGTCCATGGCGTTTGCGTAAGTCTGTACAGATTGGCGTGGGCTGTATTTGCCTGTTTTTAAGTATTCAAGAAACACATCGTTTTCATTGTTGGCGGCTATGAAGCGGCTTATGCCAAGCCCCATGCGCCTGGCAATAAGTCCGGCGGTTATGTTGCCGAAGTTTCCGCTTGGCACGCACACAACCACGTTCTTGTCGGCACCTATGGCTTCCAGCTGCGCCAGTGCGCGGAAATAATAGAACGATTGCGGCAGCAGCCGCGCTATGTTTATGGAGTTTGCCGATGTAAGGCTCATTGCGGCGTTCAGCCCGGTGTCAACGAAAGCCTGTTTCACAAGCCTCTGACAGTCGTCGAAAGTGCCGTCAATTTCTATGGCGGTTATGTTTTTTCCCAGGGTGGTGAACTGGCTTTCCTGCACTCGGCTCACTTTGCCTTTGGGATAAAGCACATACACGTTTATACCCTCGACGCCGAGAAATCCGTTTGCCACAGCCGAGCCGGTGTCGCCCGAGGTGGCAACGAGAACGTTCAGCGTTTTACCGCTGCTTTTTGCGAAATGCGCCAAAAGCCGTGCCATGAATCTTGCTCCCACGTCTTTGAACGCCAGGGTAGGGCCGTGGAACAGCTCGAGGGCATATATGTTGTCCTCCACTTTATTCAGGGGAGTGTCGAAGGCAAGCGTTTCGGCTGTTATACGGTTTATGGTTTCCGAGCTTACTTCGGGGAAAAGCGCACGCGCCACGCGTTGCGACATTTCCGTGAACCCCATGTCGGCAAGGTTGTCGAAAAACACCTGCGGCAGCGCGGTTATTCTTTCGGGCATGAACAATCCGCCGTCGGGTGCGAGCCCGCGCGTTACGGCTTCGGAAAGATCAACGGGGATAGTGTTATGGTTTGTGCTGTAGTATTTCATTGTGTATTTAGTGTTTCATGAATTCTTTTATGAACTGGTTCTCGATCATCATGCCATAGTCCCCGTTTTTGCAGGAAAACTCGTCGAATTTCTCCACGCTGTCGGGTTTTATGCCGGGGTAGTAAATAAGGAACGGCACAGGCTCGTTGGTGTGTGTGCGGTGCTTGCAGGGGGTTGGGTGGTCGGGAAGCACTGCAATTGCAACAGGCTCGTCAAAAAGTTTCGCGGCGTTCATCACCGGACCAACGATTTTTTTGTCGAGATTTTCGATTGTTTTCAGTTTAAGTTCCACATCGCCGTCGTGGCCGGCTTCATCGCTTGCCTCAACGTGCAGGTATACAAAATCAGTGTGCTTCAGTGCCTTTATTGCAGCTTTGGCTTTTCCCTCGTAGTTTGTGTCGGCAAGTCCGGTTGCGCCTTCAACGTTAATGCTCTCAAGCCCGGCGTATTTTCCGATGCCGCGAATCAGGTCCACCGCCGTTATAACAGCCCCGCTGTTTATTTTGCCCGGAAAAGCATCTTGCAAGGTTTTCATTTTGGGGCGGAAGCCTCCGCTCCATGGCCATATGCTGTTGGCGGGGTCTTTGCCCTCGCTCATTCGTTGCAGGTTGAGCGGATGGTTTTTCAGTAGTTCCTGCGATTTAAGTATGAGGCTGTTCAGAAGTTTTGCGGTTTCTTCTCCCCGGGGTGCGGTGGGCTTTACGAGCAGCGGCATGAAAGGCTGTCCCGGTACATCGTGGGGTGGCACGCATTCTATATGTTTGTCTCCGCCCTTAATCACGAGCAGGTGGCGGTATTGTATTCCCGTGTGAAAGTGTATTCTGTCGCTGCCGAGTTTTTCCTCGAGAAATCTTATAAGCACATCGCCCTCTTCGGTTTCAAGTCTGCCAGCCGAGTGGTTCTTTATGTTTTTGCCATCCACGCAAATGAGGTTGCAGCGCAGCGCGAAATCGTCATCGCAAAGCTCTATGCCCATGCTTGCTGCCTCCAGGGGGCCGCGGCCTTCGTAAACCTTTCTTTGGTCGTATCCCAAAATTGCCGAGTTTGCCACCTCGCTCCCCGGGTGAAAGCCATCGGGCACTGTTTTCAGCATTCCCGTGCGCCCCATCAAGGCAAGTTTGTCCATGTTTGCCGTATCGGCATATTGCAACGGTGTTTTGTTTCCGAGATAATCTATTTTCCAGTCAGCCATACCGTCGCCCAAAATAATTATATGTTTCATTTTTTTTAATGTTACTATGTACGCGAGCCCGTGAATGGACTTGCATACGCGCCTTGGCGCATTTCGCGAGCCGCCCGTGAGTTATGTGGCGCACTCGATTTGTTTGTTTTTTAAGTTTGTTTGGTTATGTTTTGCTTGCTCTTGCAAGCGCGTCCCGCGTAGGAACGCAAAAAAATGCCTCAACCCCGAAGGGTTGTGGTAGTGACTGTACCTGTGGTTGTGGAAAGCAACCATGTCAAAGCGTAGTATGTGAATTTTGCGTTCATATATATCTTTAACTATTGCAAAGGTACACAAATGATTTTATAAAGCGCATGTTGGCGTTAAATTTTTGCGTAAAACTCCGTTTTTCTTTCGAATTTCCATAAAAACAGGGTATAGATTTGCGAAAGCGTGCGTTTTGATAAGCGCACGTTGCGGAAAGAAAATGGCTCGCAATCACTGCGGCTATGGTTTGCATTGGTAATTCGCGGTGGTTGTGTGCGTGGCGCATTCGATAAGCCATACTCATATAATATATATGTGCATCATCGAGTTGAGCTGCCGCTCCTGTGATTTCCACAACCCTTCCGCACGGCTGTTCTTTTCGATGCCGTTAAAAAACATGGGATGTAAGAAAAACCATGTCCCATGTGGAAAAAATTATGTCGGATGTAGAAAAAACTACATCAGACCTTTTTTTCGCCTTACAAATGCCTGAAACACAAAAGCTTACAAAATCCGACAAAGTTGTGATAATGTGTTGTGAATAAACGGGTTGCGAAGTTTGCGGCGGTTGACGGCATTGGCGGGCGAAAATGTGGTTGCCTTGTAAAGGCGATGCCGGGGAGCGCATTGACTCTTACAATCGAAAATTACAAAAACGGGGCGGATAGTATGCGTTTTGCTGCAAAAGGGAACGTTTGCCAAGCTCTATGTGCATAAACATGGATGTGAGTATAGTGTTTTTTAGGGATTATTATTAACTTTGCACTCGCTAAAAGCTGGTTTTTACAATAATAAATAATCAATTAATATACTGTACAAATGAACTTCACCATGCTTGTAACGGCTGCCCTTACGGGATTGTTGTTCGTGCCTTTGGTGGTAACGATAGCCGTGCTTATCGCCCCGAGGTCGTACAATGCCCAAAAGGAGGAGCCTTACGAATGCGGTATTCCCACACGCGGAAAAACCTGGATGCAGTTCCGCATTGGCTACTACCTTTACGCCATTCTTTTTCTTATGTTTGACGTGGAGACCATGTTCTTGTTTCCATGGGCGGTGGTGCTGCGTACACTCGGAGGAGTGGGGATTGCCAGCGTTTTGTTTTTCTTGTTCATTTTGGCATTAGGCCTGGCTTACGCCTGGCGGAAAGGAGCTTTGGAATGGAAATAAGAAAACGTGCCAAAATCAAGTCGGTGCCCTATCAGGATTTCAAGGACAACGAAACTTACGAGAAATTGGTTGCCGAGCTCAATGCCGGAGGAGTAAATGTTCTGGTAAAGCCATTGGACGACCTCATAGACTGGGGGCGCAGCAACTCGTTGTGGCCGCTTACTTTTGCCACAAGCTGCTGCGGCATAGAATTTATGGCGGTGTGCGCCGCACGTTACGACATAGCCCGCTTTGGCTTTGAAGTAACGCGCAACAGCCCTCGTCAAGCCGATGTTATACTTGTGTGCGGCACCATAACCACCAAGATGGCACCGGTGCTGAAGCGCCTTTACGATGAAATGGCCGATCCTAAATATGTGGTTGCCATAGGCGGCTGCTCTATTTCGGGCGGCCCATTCACAAAGAGCTATCATGTTGTACAGGGAGTGGACCGGGTGATACCCGTTGACGTTTATGTGCCGGGATGTCCGCCGCGCCCCGAAAGTTTCCTCTACGGAATGATGCAGCTACAGCGCATAGTAAAAGTTGAGAACTTCTTCGGAACAACCAACCGCAAACAAAAAAGACCAAAGGAGGACAAGGCATGAAACTTGACATAAGAACTGTAGAGCCTTCGCAACTGAAGGCGGAATTGCTGCGCTTGCGCGATGCTGAGAAAATGGATTTCCTTGAGAACCTCGTTGGTATGGACTGGGGCGAAGAGGGTGGTCTCGGTGTGGTTTACATGCTTTATTCCACAGCCACCGGCAAGCGCGAGAATCTGCGCTGTTCCACAACCGACCGCGTGAACCCCGTGCTTCCCACGGCGAGCGATCTTTGGGATATAGCCAATATTTACGAGCGCGAAGTTTACGATTTCTACGGAATAATATTTGCCGGCCACCCGGACATGCGCCGTATTTTTCTGCGCGAGGATTGGGTGGGCTATCCCATGCGCAAAGACGATGACCCGATAAAGGAAAATCCGTTCGAAGCGAAAAACATGACCAACGAGCCGCTTGCCGATAAAACAAAGGAATATGAGCTGCAGCCCGATGGGACACTGAAAACCAAAGAGAATGTTATTTTCGGCGAGGACGACTATGTGGTGAACATAGGTCCGCAGCATCCGTCAACCCACGGAGTATTGCACTTCAGGGTGGCGTTACACGGCGAGATTATAAAGAGAATCGACCCTGTGCTCGGATACATTCACCGTGGGGTGGAGAAACTGAACGAGTCGCTGACTTATCCGCAGACTCTTGCCTTGACCGACCGTCTTGACTATATTTCGGCACAGCAGAGCCGTCATGCGCTTTGCGCCTGCATAGAGCAGGCTATGGGCGTAGAGGTTAGCGACCGCGTTAAAGTTATACGCACCATAATGGACGAACTTCAGCGTATAGACTCCCACTTGCTGTTCTTTGGCTGCCTTTGCCAAGACTTGGGCGCAACCACCGCATTCCTTTACGCTTTCCGCGACCGTGAGAAGATACTTGACATCTTCGAAGAAACGTGCGGCGGACGCCTGATCATAAACTACAACATGATAGGCGGTGTGCAGTATGACCTGCATCCCAATTTCCAAAAACGCGTGAAAGATTTCATTGTGCTGATGCGCAAGAACATCAAGGAATACTACGACATATTTGCCGATAACGTGATAGCCCATAACCGTCTCGATGGGGTGGGTACCCTCACAAAAGAGCAGGTGATATCCTACGGTTGCACCGGCGGCAGCGGACGCGCCGCAGGGTGGAGCAACGATGTGCGCAAGCTCGAACCCTACGGCGCATACGATCGTGTGAATTTCAACGAAATAGTACTTGAGGATGGCGATAGCTACGCGCGTCTCATTGTGCGTTTGCGCGAGATTCTCGAAAGCCTGTCGATAATAGAGCAACTTATAGACAACATTCCCGAGGGTAATTACCGCGAGAAAATGAAACCCATCATAAAGGTGCCCGAGGGTACATATTATAATGCCGTGGAGGCTTCGCGCGGACGCTTCGGAGTGTTCCTCGAAAGCCACGGCGACAAGTCGCCCTACCGTCTGCACTACCGTGCCACGGGGCTTCCGCTGGTTGCAATAATGGACGAGGCATGCCGTGGAGAGAAAATAGCCGACCTTATTTCAATAGGCGGTACACTCGACTATGTCGTGCCCGACATCGATCGCTAACATGTTAAACCATACAAAACGGATATGTTTGACTTTAGTATAATAACAAACAGGTTTGACGAACTCTTGCGCTCGGTGCTTCCGGCATGGGGGGCTATTCTTGTGGAGTGCGTCGCCGTGGCGTTGATAGTTATAACTCTCTACGCTCTTTTCGCGATATTCCTGATTTATTTTGAACGCAAAATATGCGCATTCTTCCAATGCCGCATCGGACCAAACCGCGTGGGAAAATGGGGGCTTTTGCAGGTATTCTCGGATGTGTTCAAAATGCTTACAAAAGAAATAATATTCTTTAAAAATACCGACCGGGTGGCTTATATGGTTGCTCCGGTGTTGGTGATTCTCGCCTCGTTCCTCACTTTCTCCTGCATTCCCTGGAACAAAGGGGCGCAGGTGCTTGATTTCAATGTGGGCGTGTTCTTCTTCCTTGCCGCTTCCTCGATAGGCATAGTGGGTATCCTTTTGGCCGGTATCGGCAGTCGCAACAAGTATTCGCTGATTGGCGCAATGCGTGCCGGAGCACAGATTATAAGCTACGAAATATCGATAGGCATGACAATGCTTACGATGATAGCCCTTACGGGAACAATGCAATTCTCCGGGATAGTGGAGGGGCAGGCCGACTGTTGGAACATAGTAAAGGGACATGTGCCGGCTGTAATAGCGTTCATAATATACTTGATTGCCGGCAACGCCGAGTGCAACCGTGGTCCGTTCGACCAGCCGGAGGCCGAGAGCGAGCTTACCGCCGGGTATCATACAGAGTATTCGGGCATGAACTTCGGCTTTTACTATTTGGCAGAATACCTCAACCTGTTTATATGCGCCTGCATGGCCGCCACGATTTTCCTCGGCGGATGGATGCCGTTGCATATCGGCGTGGAAGGCTTTGACAGCGTAATGGATATGGTTCCCGGGGCTGTGTGGTTTGTGGCAAAGGCTGTGTTTGTTACGTTCCTCCTTATGTGGGAGCGCTGGACATTTCCGCGCCTGCGTATAGACCAACTGCTCAATTTGGAGTGGAAATACTTAATTCCTATTTCAATGGCAAACCTTGTGCTTATGGCATTGGTGTCGCAGTTCGGACTTCATTTTTAATTTCAATAACGATTTAAGATGATGCAAAAAAGAAGTTATATAGGAGGAATTGTATGGGGCGTAAAAACTCTCTGCGTTGGTTTGAAAACCACCATGAGAGAGCTTTTTACCAAGAAAATCACGGAACAATATCCGGAGAACCGCAAGGAACTGAAGATGTTCGACCGTTTTCGCGGCAGCCTTACAATGCCCCATAATGAAAACAACGAACACAAGTGTGTGGCCTGCCACCTTTGCGAGATGGCCTGCCCCAACGGTTCTATACAAGTAATCCACGAAATGGTGGAAACTCCCGATGGCAAGAAAAAGCGCGTCCTCAAGGAGTATAACTATAATCTCGGTAGCTGTATGTTCTGCATGCTTTGCGTGAACGCCTGCCCTCACGGTGCTATCACATTCGATCAGAGTTTTGAGAATGCCGTGTTCGATCGCAGTAAGCTAATTCTTCGCCTGAACCATGAAGGCAGCAAGGTGGTGGAAAAAGCAGCGCCTGCACGCCCTGCAACCCCGGTAAAGCCCGCAGCACAGCCGGTCGGCAACAATCAGAAACCCGAAGCCAACAGCTAAAAAATAAAGATCATGAATGCTGAATCAATAATATTTTACATTCTTGCCTTCGCGATACTCGCTTTCTCGGTACTCACGGTAACAACAAAGCGCATTATCCGTTCGGCAATGTTTTTGTTCTTCACCCTTTTGGGTACGGCAGGACTGTATTTCCTATTGGGATACTCATTCCTCGGATCGGTGCAGGTGATGGTTTACGCCGGGGGTATCGTGGTGCTTTTCGTATTCTCGATATTGCTCACAAGCGCACACAATGAAAAAATAGCGCGACTCAAGTCGGGCAAAATGTTCGCGGCGGCCGTAACGAGCCTGCTCGGAGCGGTAATAGTGCTTTTCATAATCATCACCCATAATTTCAAGGGAGCGATAACAAATCTCGTGCCCGATGAAAACACAACATCAATAGTAACTATAGGACAAAATATGCTCTCGTTCGACAAATACGGCTACGTGCTGCCTTTCGAGGCTGTAAGTGTCCTGCTTTTGGCATGCATCGTTGGGGCATTGGTAATAGCCCGCAAAAGATAACAAGGAGGAACAACATGGTACATTTGGAATACTTTCTCATCCTTTCGGTCATAATGCTTTTTATAGGCATTTACGGCTTTCTTACGAGGCGCAGCACTTTGTCGGTGCTTATCTCGGTGGAGCTTATGCTCAACGCATCCGACATTAATTTTGCTGTTTTCAACCGCCTGCTATATCCTGCAGGCCATGAGGGCTACTTCTTCGCCCTGTTCTCAATAGCTATCTCGGCTGCCGAAACTGCCGTGGCAATTGCTATAATGATTGCAATCTACCGCAATGTGCGCAGCATACAGCTAAATCATATCAACACCTTGAAATGGTAGTAACTAATTTGAAAGCATATTAATATTCCCATGGATTACTCATATACATTCCTAATTTTATTGCTGCCGTTTCTTTCGTTCCTGTTTATCGGTTTGCTCGGCAAATACCTGAGCCACCGCGTGGCAGGACTTATTGGGACGTTAACTCTCACGGTGGTTGCGGCGCTCTGCTACTACACGGCTTATCGGTTCTTCACAACGCCGCGCACAGCCGAAGGAATTTACCAGGCAGTTACCGCATTCAATTTCCCATGGCTGCCGTTCTTTGTAAACGGTCTGACGTTTGACATCGGGTTCCTGATCGACCCGATATCGGCGGTTATGCTCGTTGTCGTTGGTACGGTGTCTCTCGCAGTACACATTTATTCTTTCGGATATATGCACGGCGAGAGGGGCTTCCAGCGTTTCTACGCATATTTGAGTTTGTTTACAATGTCGATGCTCGGACTTGTGGTTGCCACAAACATCTTCCAGATGTATTTGTTCTGGGAGCTTGTGGGTGTCTCTTCTTATCTGCTTATCGGCTTCTACTATACCCAGCCGGCGGCTATTGCTGCGTCAAAAAAGGCGTTTATAGTAACTCGCTTTGCCGACCTTGGCTTTCTTATCGGTATTCTTATATATGGGTATTATTGCCATACTTTCAGCTTTGACTTTACCGGCAATGCCGACAAGATAGCTGCCGGGGCGTTCATGCTACCTTCGGCCCTGCTGCTGATGTTCGTGGGTGGTGCAGGCAAGAGTGCCATGTTTCCGCTCCACATTTGGTTGCCCGATGCAATGGAAGGTCCTACGCCTGTCAGCGCGCTGATACATGCGGCTACCATGGTTGTTGCCGGTGTGTTCCAGGTGGCGCGTATGTATCCGCTATGGATAACCTACGCACCCGAGGCTTTGCATATAGTGGCATACGTTGGTGCGTTTACCGCGTTCTATGCGGCCGCCGTTGCTTGCGCTCAATCTGACATAAAGCGTGTTCTCGCTTTTTCAACAATTTCCCAGATAGCTTTTATGATGGTGGCTCTCGGTGTATGCACCGAATATGTTACCGGCCATGAACATCCGGGAAGTGTGGGCTATATGGCTGCTATGTTCCATTTGTTCACCCACGCAATGTTCAAGGCTTGCCTCTTCCTTTGCGCCGGTGCCATTATTCATGTTGTTCACAGCAATGAGATGTCGGCCATGGGCGGCATGCGCAAATATATGCCCCTTACGCACATCACCTTCCTTATTTCCTGCCTTGCCATATCGGGCATTCCGCCGTTTTCGGGTTTCTTTTCAAAGGACGAAATACTTGCCGGTTGCTTCGCTTTCAGTCCGGTTATGGGTTGGATAATGACTGTGATTGCCGCAATGACGGCGTTCTATATGTTCCGCCTTTACTATGGTATATTCTGGGGAACGGAGAACAAGCAACTCCACGGCGAGCTTCACATGCACGAGGCTCCCAAAGTAATGACGTTGCCTTTGATATTCCTTGCCCTCGTAACCTGTGTGGCCGGGTTCATTCCGTTCGGACATTTTGTTAGTGCCGACGGCATGTCGTATGATATTCATCTCGATTGGACGGTAGCCGGCACAAGCATAGTGATAGCGGTGGCTTCCATAGCTCTTGCAACGTTTATATACAAGGGCGAGAAACAGCCTGTGGCCGTGGCTTTGGCTTCGCGCTTCTCTTCTCTTCACAAATGGGCTTACCATCGTTTCTATATAGACGAGGTTTATCAGTTTGTAACCCACCGCATAATCTTTGGGTGCATTTCAAAGCCGGCAGCGTGGTTCGACAAACATGTCATTGACGGCATTCTCAACGGCCTCGCTTCGGGTTCCCACCGTGTGAGCTATCTCATTCGCGGGTTCCAGAGCGGCGAGATACAGCAGTATGCATACGTGTTCCTTGCCGGGGCGCTGGTTCTTGTGCTGCTATTAATACTTTAACCCGATAAAACGAATAAACAGATATGTTTCCATTACATTTATTTATAATAATACCGCTCTTGATGCTTCTATTCCTTTGGATAGCCAAAGGGGTGAATGCAGTCAGGGGAGTCATGGTGGCAGGTTCAAGCGCGCTGCTTGCAAGCTCGATTGTTCTTGTGGTTATGTATCTCAACGCCCGCAGTGCCGGTGCAACAGAGGAGATGCTGTTCACAACCAACCATACTTGGTTTGCCCCGCTCCACATTAACTACAGTGTGGGTGTTGACGGCATATCGGTGGCAATGCTTCTGCTGTCGTCTGTAATTGTGTTTACAGGTACTTTCGCATCGTGGCGACTCAAGCCGCTTACAAAGGAATATTTCCTATGGTTCACACTCCTTTCGCTGGGTGTTTTCGGGTTCTTTGTGTCGATTGACTTGTTCATGATGTTCATGTTCTATGAAATAGCTCTCATACCAATGTATCTTCTCATAGGCTATTGGGGCACGGGCCACAAAGAATATTCGGCAATGAAACTTACGCTTATGCTTATGGGTGCTTCCGCGTTCCTTATGTGCGGCATTTTCGGAATATTCTACGGTGCCGGCGGTCAGACGTTCAACGTTCTCGACCTCGCCAACCATACAAACGGTGCGCACGCAATTCCCATAGCACAGCAGTACATATGGTTCCCGCTTACATTTGTGGGTTTCGGCGTGCTTGGGGCAATGTTCCCGTTCCACACCTGGAGCCCCGATGGCCACGCTTCCGCCCCCACTGCGGTGTCGATGCTCCATGCCGGGGTGCTTATGAAACTCGGCGGATACGGCTGTTTCCGTGTGGCAATGTTCCTAATGCCCGAGGCAGCGCAAACTCTTGGCTGGATATTCCTTATAGTAATAGGCATAGGCGTTGTTTACGGTGCGTTCTCCGCCTGCGTACAAACCGACTTGAAGTATATAAACGCATATTCTTCGGTTTCCCACTGCGGTCTTGTGCTGTTCGCCATTCTTATGATAAACCGCACGGCGGCTACCGGCGCAGTGCTCCAAATGCTGTCCCACGGTTTGCTTACGGCTTTGTTCTTCGCCTGCATAGGCATGATTTATCACCGTGCCCATACTCGCGATGTGCGAGAACTTAGCGGGCTTATCAGAATAATGCCTTTCATATGCGTTTGCTTCGTTATAGCCGGTCTCGGAAACCTCGGTCTCCCCGGTTTCAGCGGGTTTGTTGCCGAGATGACAATCTTTGTTGGTTCGTTTCAGCAGGCCGACACCCTTCACCGTGTTCTTACAATACTTGCCACTACGAGCATTGTAATTACCGCCGTATTCATATTGCGCATGGTGGGCAAGGTTATGTATGGAGTTTGCACCAACGAGGCTCATCTCAAACTCCACGATGCTTCGTGGGACGAGAAAGTAGCCATAGCAACCCTTGTGGTTTGCATTGCGGGTCTCGGTTTCGCCCCTCTGTGGATGAGCGATATGATTAGCAACAGCGTTGAGCCGATTGTGAACCACATTCAGTCGGCCACAACGCAATTAACATCAGTAACATCATTCTTGATTCCGTAAAGACATGGACTACACACAATTTCTTTATATGCACGAGGAACTCGCCCTGCTGGCGGTCATTGTAATTATGTTCATCTACGACCTTGTGGTATGTTCCGACCGCAAGAGCGGCAAGTCGGCGTTTAATGCGGCAGTACCCATTGTGCTTATGACTGTTCTCACCGTTGTCAACGCCGTTCCTTGCGGAGGGGCTGCCGAGGCTTTCGGCGGGATGTACAAATACACCCCGATGATGACAATAATGAAAACCGTGCTTAACGTGGGCACACTGATAGTTTTCCTTATGTCGAACTCATACATGCGCCGCGAAGAAAACCATGTCAAGCAAGGAGAATTCTACATCCTGACGCTTTCAACGCTGCTCGGCATGTATCTCATGATTTCCGCAGGACACTTCATAATGTTCTTCATAGGGCTGGAGCTTGCATCCGTACCTATGACGGCGCTCGTGGCTTTCGACAAATGGCGTTCAACCTCGGCCGAGGCCGGAGCAAAGTACATTCTCGTTGCCCTGTTCTCAAGCTCGCTCCTGCTTTACGGAATTTCCATGATCTACGGAGCCACGGGCACAATGTATTTCGACGACCTGGCCGGCAAGCTCGATGGCGGAATGCTTAACATTCTCGGTTTGGTGTTCTTCTTTGCCGGCATGGGCTTCAAAATTTCTCTCGTGCCGTTCCACCTATGGACAGCCGATGTTTACGAAGGCTCGCCAACGGTTATCACAAGTTATCTTAGTGTCATCTCCAAGGGCGCGGCAGGCTTTGTGCTTCTAACCACGCTCGTAAAGGTGTTTGCACCCATGATAAGCGATTGGCAGGAAATACTCTTCTGGATTATCATCGTGTCAATAACCATAGCCAACCTCTTTGCCCTCCGCCAAAACAACATAAAGCGATTCATGGCGTTCTCGGCAATTTCGCAGGCGGGCTATCTTGTGCTTGGCGTAATTCCCGGCACGGCCCAGGGCATGACATCGCTTGTGTTCTACCTCCTTGTTTACCTTGCCGCCAACCTTGGCGCATTCGCAGTAATCAATGCGGTGGAGCAGAACAGCGGCAAGATTTGCATAAGCGAATACAACGGACTTTACAAGACTAATCCAAAGCTCTCGTTCCTAATGACGTTGTGTTTGTTCTCGCTTGCGGGAATACCGCCGTTTGCCGGTTTCTTCTCAAAGTTCTTCGTCTTCATGGCGGCGTTCCATTCGGGCTTCCATTTGCTGGTGTTCATAGCCTTGGTCAACACTATAATCTCCCTCTACTACTATCTGATTATTGTTAAGGCCATGTACATCAATCCCAACGACAACCCCATTGCAACCTTCCGCAGCGACAACTGCACCCGCATAGCCCTTGTGCTTTGCACTGCCGGTGTGCTGCTTCTCGGTATAGCAAGTTGCGTTTACGGCACCGTAGACTCGCTCAGCTACGGCATCGACATCCCGGCTGTTGCTTCAACGTGTTGCGGACGATAAAGCGCACATTAGAAAAACAAAAAAAACCGCAGGCATCGAAGTCTGCGGTTTTTTGTTTCTTGTGAAATATGCGGAAGTTTTGCGCTCTATACAAAGAAGTGTCCTACCGCTTGTTTGCCTTTTGTGATACAGAAATGCAGAATTTGGTTGCAGCCACACACGGAATAGTAAAGAAAACGTAAACCTAAAAATGCAACTTGTAGGGGCGTATGGCATACGCCCTGAATTGCGCGGTCTTCGTGATGTTGCGGCGATGGTTTGCACTGCGTTTAACGCGATGGTGTACAGGGCGTATGCCATACGCCCCTACAATTTCCGCAAGACCAAATTCGGCCATTCCTTCCAAAACACGCCGAAAACTACATTTGACGTTATACGGCTTTGC
>DJQA01000011.1:864-31274 GCA_002437495.1 Prevotellaceae bacterium UBA6398 | reverse complement strand
GCGTATGCCATACGCCCCTACAGCGGTGCAATTTATTGACTTTACGCCGCCGCACAAGCCGCGCCACAAACAATGCAAACCCAAACCGCAGCATTGTAAAACCAATGCACAGTGGACTGTGTGCAAAACGCTGCGGAAAAACTTTTGTTACACGTTGCATTTTGCCGTCTTGCAACAATTACGCTTTCACGCGTTTTTCTTATCTTTGTAAGCAGATAGCATATTTCGCTTTAGCATTTTCCTGCGGCATTTCTTATTCAACCATACATTATTCGCAAATACAACATCAGAAATCCATGAATACACTAAACAAAAAAATGCTTCTGTGCCTTTTGGCGGCGGTGCCGGCATGCTTTTCGGCATTCGGCCAAACAGGCGTAAGCTCCAAAAAATTAATCGTGGCATCCACTTCCACGCAGTACCCCAACGAGCGCCCGCAATGGTCTAAAGAGCAGGCCGAGGCCTGGTTTGACAAGGTGGGGGTGATAAAGGGCATAAACCACCCCGCGCCCCCCTGCAACGCCGTGAGCCAGGACGAGGCCCTGAACCTCGCACACAAGTCGGGCTACAACTCCGTGCGCTGGTTTCTCGGTGGCTGGAATGCGACAGACTACATAAAGAGCGTGGAGGATGCCGCAGCCGCCGCGTGGAAATACGGCATGACAATCTCGCCCGTGTTCACATTCGCCCGCGTTCCGTCATCAACGGCAGATTCTCTTAAGCTCGAAGCCACCGTGAGGCAGGTGATACGCCACTTCCGCAACGACGAGCGGATAATAATGTGGGATCTTTGGAACGAGCCGGCAATCGAGGACGAAAACACGCCGAAGATAATGGAGACAATACGGCTCATGGGACAATGGGCGCGTGAGGAGGGCTGCACACAAGCAATCTCCTCCTCCATTATATGGGATTCAGGCAAAGGATCGACCGGCGGCAAATACAAAAATGAACGCTACGCCGCCGAAGCCGAAATGGACGTGCACAACTTCCACGACTACGGAATGCAGGAGGCGCACAGCACAAACGTGGGCATATTGGTGCAAAGGCTCAAGAAGATTAGCGACCGCCCCATTATATGCACAGAGGCACTTACCCGCCCCAACGGTTCGGGCATGGCCATATCGCTGCGCGAATGCGCCAAATACAAGATTGGTTTCTACACGTGGGGGCTGTACTCCTGCGACTCCAACTGGGACGTTACATGGTGGAAATCCACATTCTATGCCTACGAGCCGATGTTCCACTGCATATACTATGCCGGCGGCGACCCCGTGGACGAGCGCGAGATAGAATATGTGAAAAAGTTCAAATACACTACAGAGCAAATATACCCCGGTATTGAAGAAACCGAAGTCTGGACAAAAAGGCGGGCGTGGAAATGGATGTGCGACGAACCGCTCAAGATACGCTACGCATACTCTGTTGACGAGGCGAATTCCTATCTCGACCGGCACGCCGACGACAAAGCCTACAACTGCATTGCCGTGCGCCTGAGCTATTCTGCCTACAACAGTGGGGCTTCTGCCTACTACACCACCATAAGTTCGCTTGCCGACAAGGCTAAGAACGCCGGCATGAGGGTGCTGCCCGTATTGCTCACCAGCGACAACCTTTCAACACCGCGCCCCTCGCTCGCCACATACGCCACCAACGTAATAAACAAATTCTACAACGACCGCCGCTTTGCCGGTTGGTGCCTTTTCGAACAAACATCAGCCACCGAGCCTGCCAATTTCAAAGCAGCGTTCTCCTATCTGTTCAGCTATGTGCGCTACACATTCCCCAACCAGCCCATGTTTGCCACACCGCTCATAAGCGCAACGCAACAGGCCGACTCAACCGCCACCGACTACGCCAACTACATGTGGCAACTTAGCGACATAACGGCATTCAGCACCGACGGCAACGCAGAGATTGGCACTCAGCAGCTCGGCAACATATTTGCGCAATACGGTCGCCCGCTGTTCTTCATGAACACAGCCAAGCTGCAAAACGAGTTCGCCGACTACCACGTTAACTGGGCTACATCGGCCAACCTGAACGCCGATGACGTAAGAAACTTCAAGAACCGCCCACTAACAACAACCGTGCCGGGCGAAACATACAAGATGCCCATGTGGAAAGCCTGGGCGCAAATGAACCGCGGCCCGATAAAGGGACTTTACTACAAAACACCCGCAGCAGCCATTGCAGGCATAAAAGAACAAGGGCCAAAGGGAATTTACAACAGCGTGAGCGTGCAGATGAACTTCGACACTTACAACCGCAACAACGCCGCTTACATAGAACAGTTCGAGGAGCTTCTGAAAACCGCCGACCAATACGGCATGACGGTTGTGCCTATGCTGCTAAACGACACATACGCAAAGCGCAACGCAACGGCGTTGCAGAACTACGTGGCCTACATGATAAAGACCTACAACAACGACCCGCGCATACTGGCATGGGAAATCTACAACCGCCCCGGGGCTGCATCCTCGCTGACATCAAAACTGCTCGACCTCCTGCCCAAGCTCTTTGAGGCGGCACGCAGCGCATCGCCCAACCGCCCTGTGTTTGCAACGCCGGCAGTGAGCACAAACAAATTTGCAGCCGACTTTGACTACAAGAAGCAGCTGGAACACTATGCCGGAGGCGGAGGCTGGGACAGGCTGAACTTCGGAAACGCCGGCATAAACCTTGTTTACCTGACCTGGCAGCTGAGCGACATCGCGTCATTCAACTCCTCGCAGGACAGCCCTGAACTCGGCTGGCTCAACAGCAGGGCTTACAAGTTCGGCCGCCCCGTAATCTGCACGCGCTGGGAAACCGCAAGCTCCACAACCATTGACGAGACGCTCGACATCTTCTCCGACCACCATGCGGGCTGGTTTGTCGATGGCAAAATAGACGACAGCAAAGTGAAAGACTTCAAGTATCAGACAGTCATCACCAACCATTAACCAAGGTTGGCAACACATACCCCCAAGCCGGTGCGCCGCACGTGTGCACCGGCTTTTTGCTTGCCGCCCCTGCCGGGGCAAAGAAACCGGGATGCGCAAAGACCGTGTAACGAGCTGAGTCCCAAAACAATATCCCCAAAGAAAATATTCCGTTCAACGATTTGTTTTTCAGAGGTTTGCAAGCGTCAAAAAAAGGTCTGATGTAGTTTGAATTATATCAGACATAATTTTTCCCACGTCCTATGTGGTTTTTCCCACGTCCTATGCAGGTTTCGAGATGTTTTGGAAAAACTATTCCTTATTTTTGTTGTAAAGTAATACAACTTTCGTTATCTTTGCAGCCTACACAACATGAGAAGAAAAATAATAGCATATAAAGACTACTTCAGCACTTTCTTTGCCGAACTTGACAAAGGGACGCAAGACAAGGTGTTATACATTCTGATGTTGCTACGTACACAAGACCGTCTGCCGACCTAGTTTATAAAGGCGATACGCGATGGACTCTTCGAAGTACGGATAGAGTACAACAGCAATATCTACCGCATATTCTTCGTATTTGACGGTAACAAGATAGTGGTACTATTCAACGGTTTTCAAAAGAAAACACAAAAGACACCTGTAAACGAAATAAAGAGGGCATTAAAATTAAAGGATGAATATTATGCAAACAAAGGAGATTAAAAAGGACATTTACGACATTGACGCTATGATAGACGAACGCTTTGGCAAGGAAGGAACGCCAGAGAGAGCCGAAGCGGAGGAACGCGCCTACGCGTTCTATACAGGCGCGATAATTGAGGACGCACGCAAGAAAGCAAAGATAAGCAAAGCCGAACTGGCGCGAAGATTAGGCACCGACCGCGCTTACATTACACGCATCGAAAATGGGCAAATAGAGCCAAAAGTTTCTACGTTCTACCGTATTGCCGCCGCCCTCGGCTGCACCGTCGGGCTTATCACTCCCATAAACTGACACCGCGCCCAACAGCCGCCGCCATTCCATGACATTACCCAGGCTTTTTTGTTTCCTTTTCCTGCAATAATACCCGCCGCTTTGCCGTTAAACAATATATTGTGTGCAGCCGCAGGCGGCGCACCGCCATTATTCAAAAACTCCCCGTGAAGCGGTACACCATATATATAATATGTATGTCTTTGTCGCTTGTGGTCATGCTCGGTTCGTGCACCACAAGCAACAACACGCCCGTTACGCGCTTCTATCACTCGTTCACGGCACGCTATAACACCTACTTCAACGGTCACGAGGCTTACAAGCAGGGCGTTCTCGCCCAAAACCAAGGCAACAAAGACAATTTCACCGAAATGTTGCCCGTTTTTGCCGTGAGCAACAAGGGCACCGCCGACTTGGGCAAGAGCAACTTCAACACTGCGATAGAAAAATGCGAAAAGGCTATAAAAAACCACTCCATAAAGCGCAAACCCAAGATTAACCGCACACGCAGGCGCACCCCAAAGCAAAAGAGGATGTTGGCAAAAAAGGAATACAACCCATTCCTCAAAAACGCATGGTTGCTGATGGGCGTTTCACAGTTTCGCAAAGGCGAATTCATAGAGGCGGCATCCACATTCGCGTACATCAACAGGCTTTACGCCGCCGAGCCCGATGTTCTCGCCGAAAGTCGTGCATGGCTTGCCGCCTGCTACTCCGAGCTGAACTGGTTTTATGATGCCGAAGACATTTTCCGCAACAAAATAGGACGCGACAGCGTGCCACATTCCGCAAAAAAAACACTCGATGCCTCGTATGCCGACTTTTACACGCGCCAGCAGAAATACAACGAGGCACTGCCCTACCTGCAGCGCATGGCCAAACACGCAAAGGGCGCACTTGCCAAAGCAAGGATACACTTTTTGCTGGGACAGATATACAACCTGAAAGGCAACAAGAAACTTGCATACAAATCGCTGTCGAAAGTAGTAAGACTAAGTCCGCCCTATGAGGTTCAGCTCAACGCCCGCGTGCTGCAGGCCGAAGTTGTGTCGAAAGGAAAATCAAAGGCAATGCTCTCACGCCTGAACCGCATGGCAAAAAAAGCAAAAAACCTTAAATACTGCGAACAAATATACCGCGCAATAGGAGATATACACCTTGCCGCGAACGACACAACAAAGGCTGTGGCGGCATACGAACAAGGAGTTTATAAATCGGTGCGAAGCGGCGTGGAAAAAGGTGCGCTGCTGCTTAAACTCGCCACCATATACTACAGCCGCAACGATTTCACTTCGTGCCGGCGTTGCCTTGGAAAAGCCGTGGGCATGATAAGCAAGGAACGCAAAGACTACGACAGCATACAAGCTTTCAGCAAAGTAATCGACAAACTCGAACCGCACACTGCAGCAGTGTTTGCGCAAGACAGCATGCAGGCTCTCGCAAAAATGCCCACTGACAAGCAGAATGCAGTGTTCGACAAAATGATTGAACTTGAAAAAAAGCGCATACGCGAAGAGCGCAAAAAAGCCGCGCTTACCGGAAAAAAGGGAAACACCGGCACGAGAAACGCCAACAACTACAAAAATAACGACACCCAAACCGCAACCGCGTCTGCAAGCAACAAAGGCAATGACAACAAAACGTGGTATTTCTACAACCCGCAGGCTGTTGAAAACGGCAAACAGGCATTCATACGCCAATGGGGCGAACGCGAGCTTGCCGACAACTGGCGAAGGTCGAACAAAGAGATGACCGCGCAAACCGACATGGGGGAAAGCGAAACCGGGGACGGCGAAGAAAACACCCAGCCCCAAGACTCCACCGCCCAAACGCCAAGCTCCGCCACTGACACCGCCACCGCAAAAAAGGATGGCAAGAAAGAAAAATTATCGGGCAAAGACAAAGACAACGAAAAACTTACAAGGGAATACTACCTTGAACAACTGCCAAAGAGCGAGGCAGATATCGAGGCAAGCAACAAGAAGATTATGGAGAACCTCCATGCCGCCGGAGTAATAGAAAAGGACAATCTCGCCAACTACGCACTCGCCGAAAAAAGCCTCACGAGGGTTTACACCGAATATCCCTCATACGAGAAAATGAACGAGGTGCTTTACCAACTGTTCCTGCTCGAATCGCAAATGGGCAACCACGAACTCGCACAACGCTACAAAGAGGAACTCGCACAAAAGTATGCGGAAGACAAACTAACGAAACTTATTACAGATCCTAACTACGAATACGACTCAAAATACGGAAAACATCTCGAAGACTCGCTCTACGCCGCCACCTACGATGCGTTCCGCGCCGGAGACCCCGCAACCGTGGTTAAAAACGCCGCTTTCTCGAAAAAACGCTTCCCCGAAGGCGAAAACCGCGCCAAATTCATGTTCCTCAACGCGCTGTCAAACCTCGCCGAAGGGCGCAGGGACGTTTTCCGCAACGAACTCGACACCCTGGTAAATACATACCCAAAAGACGAGATAACACCCCTGGCGCAATCGATGCTAAAAGGCATAAAGGAAGGCAGAGTGCCGGGAACCGGCATGTATGACATAGGCTCGCTGTGGACACGCAGAAGCAAGGGCGACGCAGCCCTGATGGACTCCATAGAACTTGCGCGCCAACTGTCGGCGGAGCGCAACACCGACTTCAACGTGATTATCGCCTACCCCGCCGACTCGGTTGACGAAAACCAGCTGCTGTATGACGTGGCGCGGTATAATTTCACCAATTTCGCCGTGCGCAACTTCGAGCTTGAGCAGACCACGCAGGATGGACTTGGCGAAACAATTGTGAAAGGCTTCAACAACTTTAACGAAGCCCACTCCTACGCCCAAATGATATACAACACCGCCTCGGTAAAGCGGCATCTCGCCCACGCCAAACTTATAATAATCTCGAAAGGCAACCTCGAGAAGCTCGGAACAGACTTCAGCATAGCCGACTATCTGAAATTCTACGACAAGACATTCGCGCCGCTTAAAATAAAGCCGGAACTGCAACTCGACAAGCAAACCGACATCTACCAGTCAGAGGACGACCTGCCCTCAAACGCCGAGGAAAACGCCGAAAGCGAACCGCAGGACGACAACAGCTATCCCGACGACAACAGCCAAGACAGCAACGATGGCGAATGGTATGACCTGGAATGACAAACGCCGCATAAAAGCGCAATCCATTGGATTTCAAGAAAATGCCCACACAAACAACATTCCTTGTAACGTTTTGTTTTTCAGACGTTAGCAAACGGCAAAAAAAGGTCTGATGTAATTTGAATTATGTCTGATATAATTTTTCCTGCATAGGACATAGTTTTTCCTACATCAAATATAATTTTCGGGGCGTTTGCGGACACATGGCAAAACTCCCAATGTGCAGCGTCTGCAAACGTCCCTGTTTTTATTGAAATCCTATCCATAACCCATGCCATTTATCATTCTGCCACGACAAAGCCACCTCGGATTTTCACCGCATTACCGTTTCCGTTTGCTGTTGCGGTGAAATTTTCCTAAATTTGTCGCAAATTCTGCGACGTTATTCCGCGTTTTACGTCGCACCATACTGATATACGCAATATGTATATACACGAGAGGGATAACTGGACGGCATTCAGATGGGACGCATCCCAACTTACGGCAATACTCGAAGAAGTAAGCCGCAAGCAAGGTTTGCTGTACGGCAAACTCGCCTCGCTCGGTTTTGACAACAAATTGAAAGCCACGGCAGAGAACCTGACGTTTGACGTTGTGCATTCTTCGGAGATAGAGGGCATACGCATGAATGTTGATGAGGTGCGCTCGTCCATTGCAAGGAAGTTGGGCATTGAAAACGTGAAACAGACCGCACCGTCGCATTACGTTGACTCTGTTGTGGCGGTGATGCTTGATGCTGTAAGCCACTACGGCCAAACTTTGACCAAGGAAAAACTGTGCGCATGGCAAGCGGCGTTCTTCCCGACAGGTTTCAGCGAGGGTTCGCAGGTTGAGACAGGCAGATACCGCAGCAACGAGGAGCATATAGTCGCCGGGATGTTCGGAAGAGAGAAAGTGCATTACATAGCTCCTTCCCCGGAGCGTGTGGAGGCGGAAATGGGCAAGTTTCTTGGCTGGTTTAACAAGGAAGAAAACGTGAGTTCCATCGTCCGCTCTGCAATAGCCCACCTGTGGTTCGTAAGCATTCATCCTTTCGAGGACGGCAACGGACGGCTTGCACGCATACTCTCTGATATGCTGCTGGCTCGCGCCGACAAGAGCAAGTTCCGCTTCTACAACATCTCATCGCAGATTAACAAGGACAAGAACCACTACTACAACATTCTGGAAAAAACGCAGCATGGCAACGGCGACATCACGGAATGGATTTCGTGGTATGCAGACACGCTGTCTGCCGCCCTTGACGAAGCCGAAACCGCAGTAAGCACCATTCTTAACAAGAGCTTCTTTTGGCAAAAGGCATCCTCCGTACCGTTGAGCCAACGCCAGACAGACATTCTCAATCTGTTCCTTGATGGCTACGAGGCGAAGATTTCTTCCAAGACTTGGGCATCGCTTGCCAAGTGTTCCAAAGACACCCCATCCGCGACATACAGGACCTCGTGGCGAAAGACATCCTGCGTGAGGACATACCGGGCGCAAAGCGTCCGAGCTATTCCATTATCTACAACTCCGATGACATAACCGCATTTTTCTCAAACATCGGCATTGAAGAAAACAACGGCATATGCTATCTGACGGCACTATACAAAGGCAGAAAATCTGTGCGGGAGAGAATACTGGCGTTGGACGCGGAACGTTTCAGAAAAGGCGATTTGCCCTTGGGAAACCTGCTTGCAAAATATTGCTCATACATCGAAACAAAATAAACATAACAACCATGACTGAAACATACCCCTTCAAGCCCGGCGACTGGATAATGGATGAGGGCGATTTCGCAAAAGTCGAGAGCGTCTTCACCCTGCATTACGAACCTTTCGACATTGCCGAAGATGATGACGCGCAAGCAGGCGATTACAAGCACACGGTCATTTCATACCACACCTTCTGCACCCCACGCGGGCGCGTGCTTGGCTCAAAGGTGCAAACGACATACTTGGACGTATGCGATTGGATAAAGCCTATGACGCCGGAGCAGGAAGCCTTGCTGGAGCAGATAAAGCAGAAGAAGGCAGAAGCCCTTGCCGCATGGGAGGCAAAGTGCAAAGACGCAAAAGAATACGTTGAAATATTTGCGGACACAAAGAAAGGGGAAGCCGCCACCGCGCTCTCCAAGTTCCGCAAGGCGGCAAAGGCTCTGCCCGAAAGATTTGCGTTCTCCGACGTGCAGGCAATACTTCGCTCAATACCCGAAATAAAGGCAGACACGGCAAGCACGGAGTGTAACGACAAGGAATACATCAGCTTTGAACTGTGCTACATACTCAAGGAACAAAAGGGGAGATGTCTGTCGTTTAACAAGATAAGGAATTTTGACTGCTTCGAGGACTTGCCGGCTTACATCAATTATGAGATGGTTTACGTCTCTTTGTACCACTTGGTTCGGCTTTATGGCGAGGAAACCGGCTCGGAAAAACTGCGTCTCCTTACAGAAAGGCTGGCCAAGGCCGGCAAGGCGATGTTCGACCCCATGAACCGGGATGACGAGCTTGCCAAGGACTACTTCAGGCACGCCCCCAAGATTTTCTATACGTTCGACAAGGCGTATGCCACAATAGAGGCTTTCCTGGACAGGAACAAGAAAGAATTGGGCGTTGAGGACTTTGCCGAATTGGTAAAGAACAAGGATGAAAATATCTTGAGGATATATCATAAAGTTCTCGGCATATAACAAAATCCATGAAAAACATGGACAAATTCTGGAGGAAGGCAGAAAAAAGTTTCCAGAAACAGCTTGACAACAGGAAAACAATATTGTTTGGCTACGCCATCAGTTTTATCTGCATCGCCCTCGCCATACTTTCTGTATGTTTAACGGTGTGGCGGCACAGGGAGTTTTCCGGCAAAACTCTGGAAGTTCCTGTTGCTTTTTCGATTTTTGGTATCGTCGGCTTCGTTTTCTGCTTTTTCAGAAAGAGAGCATCCATAAGGGTAAAGTTCTACACGGCTTGCCTCTTAATGGCAATTTTTTCAGCTTACGTGTTAATCTTCCATCCCGAGGCTGCAACACGGCGGTATCCATATCCGGAACTCAACCGTGCAATAGATTTCGCCGGCATTGCCTTTTTCGGAGGCGGCGGTCTGTGGGTATTTTACAAAGACACCATGTGGCATATGAGACACAAGTCGAAAAAGAGATTTTCCCATAGACCCCGAAAACTGCGTCCCATGCAGGAAAAACTACATAGGACGAAGGAAAAATTACATCAGACATAATTCAAACTACATCGGACATAATTTTTGCCTTTACAAACTATTGGAAAACAAGAACTTACACCGCACAGACAAAACGATATCAATTCGCTGAAAACCAAGAGCTTGTGTAGATTTTCACTTTCCCGGGACAAAAGCCCGCATGAAGCCCTGCGCCGGCATCGAATAAAAACCGTGGATTTTTTTGTGCCGCCGAATAACACAACTATCTTTGCAGCCGGGTCGCAGTAAGCACATCCTTGCGGCCGAAAAAAATATTGCCAGGATGATATAATCGCCAAACTCTTCCACTCTATATTAACAACAAACAAATAAAAGAAACTTACCATGGACAAAACGTACAAAGACAAGATACAGGCCGGTGCGGAGAGCATCTTTGCGCTGCTGGCGCAGCGGGTGGACGAAGAGCAGATGAAGAAAGTGCGCGAGGCGTACAGTCTGGCGGCATTTGCGCACAAAGACCAGAAGCGCAAGACCGGCGAGCCTTACATCATACATCCCATTGCCGTGGCACGCATCGTGGCTGAGGAAATGGGGCTCGGGGCAAATCCCGTAATGGCGGCGTTCCTGCACGATGTTGTGGAAGACTGCCCCTACACCATTGACGACATACGCGAACGCTTCGGCGACGACGTGGCGTTTCTCGTGGGCGTTGTTACAAAACAGAAGAAGGTGAAATACGACCAGTCGAAGCAGGTGGACAATTTCCGCCAGATACTCTCATCGGTGCAGTTTGACGTGCGCGCCATACTTGTGAAGCTGGCAGACAGACTCCACAATATGCGCACGCTGAGCAGCATGCGCCCCGACAAGCAGATGAAGATTGCCTCGGAGACCGACTATTTTTACGCTCCCTTGGCAAACCGCCTGGGCCTGTACAATGTGAAGACTGAACTTGAGAACCTGTCTTTCCGCTACCGCTGCCCCCGCGAGTTCGAGAAGCTCGAAAAACAGCTGGCGGAACTGCAACAGTCGGAAAAAGCCGAAGCGGACGCATTTATCGCCAAGGTGCGGGATATCTTGGAAGCCAACGGAATTGAGGCGCGTACCGAACTGCGTATGCGATCGCCATACAGCATCTGGCGCAAGATGCAGACGAGGGGCTGCGACTTTCACCACGCGGACGGCAAGCACTACATACGAATAATCTACAAGGCTGACGGCCTGCAGGAGGAGAAGAAAACCTGCCTGCACATCTACGCCGTGCTTTCCGACCACTTCAAGGAGCGTCCCTGTTCCGTGGTCAATTACATCAACGCCCCGAAGGAGAACGGCTACCAAAGCTTCCACGTAAAACTGCTCAACACGCAGGGCAAATGGGAAGAGATACACATTTCCTCGGAGCGCATGGTGCGCAGCAACAGTTTGGGCTGCACGGCCGAGCGCACGGAGGAAAACGTAAAGGCTTGGCTGGAGAAATTCAGGGCCGTGCTGAAAGACATGGCATACCACACCAACGGAATGAATTATATGGACGGCGTAACGGCATCGTTCTATTATGACAACATCATGGCGTTCACACCGAAAGGCAAATGCGTTGTGCTGCCGAAAAACGCCACCGCCCTCGACTTTGCGTTTGAGATACACACCGAGGTGGGGCTTCACGCCGTGTACGCCCGCATCAACGGCAAACTTTCCTCTGTAAAGACCGTGCTACAGCGGGGAGACTGCGTGGAGATAGGCACTGCCGCCGATGCCGCGCCCGAAGCCGACTGGCCGGAACACGTACTGACATACAAGGCAAAGCGCAGCCTTGGCAGTTACTTTGCCAACCGCCCCGCCATGAAATACAAGCGTTGCGCCTGTTGCCACCCCCTGCCGGGCGACGAGGTAATCGGCTTCAAGAACGCCGCAGGGCGGATAACCCTGCACAAGCGCAACTGCCCCACCGCCATACGCCAGGCATCCGAACAGGGAGACTCAATCGTGGCGGTGAACTTCGAGGAGGACGGGCAGTTCCTTTTCCCGGTGCGCATCCGCATTCGCGGCATCGACCGCCACCACCTGCTCAATGATGTTGTGGCCTGCATAACGGAGCAGCAGAACCTCTCCATTTCAAGACTCACAACGGAGACCAAAGACCGCATTGTGGAAACAACAGCCGACTTTGAGGTGCATTCGGCAAACGAGCTGCAAAAGGCCATCGACAGCATAAGCGAAATAAGGAACGTGGACGAAGTGGCGAGAGTGGCTTCAAGGGAGGACGAACCCGCCTTGTAGGCGCAGCATTCCCAAAATCGCACAAGCGTCCCGAAACATCTTAACGCCAAGCAATGAAAGATTGTGAAAACAACGCGCCTGCCGTGAACAAAGAATACAAGGTGCGCTTCGTATGCACCGGCAACGCCTGCCGCTCGCCTTTTGCGGAATGCGTAACAAAGGCCGTCCTGAAAGAGGAAGGCATCGAAAGCATAGAAGTGTTCTCGCTCGGCACATTGGACTGTGGAGAGAACCCGCGCGACGCGGCAATGGTTTATGCTGCGCGGCAGATGGGATACAGCCTTGCAGGCGCCACTACCCACATGACCCGCGAGGCATTGATGACGGCCGACCTTATCATCGTGTTTGACGAAAATCACCGCAATGCCGTTACACGCGATTTGGACTATGACCGCTGGAACAGAATAGTTATGTTCAACAAGGCAGCTTTCGGCACAGACGGGCCGGTGGAAGACCCGCATTTTCAGTCGGCGGCCGTGTACAAAAAGTTGCAAAGCACATTGAAGAAGGGTGCAGACGAATTGCGGAGCAGTGGAAACATAGACAGCCCGAACCCTATCCGCTGACAAAAGGATAAACGTCTTGAATGTGATTATGGCTATTTCATCATTCTTTATCATTGTTTTCAATTGAATGATTTATGCCCTGCATCATCCGTTTCAAAATATCCTTGATGCCATTTCTTGAGTATATAGATACGCTACGAAGCCGTCCATCTGCTTTGCGTTCAAGAGAATTCATAATCGAAGGAACCAGTTTGTTGAACAATCCGATATTAGCTTGGTAGTCTTCTTCTGCAAAAGCCAACTCTTCTTCTTTGGATAATGCGTCTGGATGCTTGGATCGGATGAATAAGTCAAATGCGTAGCTGTCTTCGCATTTGCGCTCCGCTTGTTTATCATAGAAATAGACATCAATAGCGACTTTATATTTCTTCTGTTCAAAAACAAACTCACGTTCAAAGTACGTACACGATCTGCCCTTGGGCCATATACCAACCTTCCAATCAGTTCGGTCGCATTTGAAATCATCATTATAGCGATAGTCAAGAAAAAGTGCATACGTTCTCAACTCCATACGATCGCTATTGTTTCCATTACTCGTCTTGAGTTTTATGTCATAATTGTTATCAGTCCATATGCATCGTTTGGTTCTCATATAATCCCAAACGCCTGGATGGTGAATGAAATGATAACGGAATGAATTGTCATCAGTCTCCAAGAGAAGCTGCTCATATTCACATGAGATTGTTTCCACATAATCATAAAGTTTCTGCCTTAAATCTATTCTTTTCTTATGGGCAGGAACCAACACTTCTTTCAAAAGACTATAAAGCGTGTTACGGCAGTCTTCTTCAGTATTTACGTATTCCCGCCACTCGTCAAGTCCATTACAGAAACACCAAGAACAACTCTTCTCCATGCCGAAATAATATGGTCTAAATGTCATTAGCGCCCTACGCAACAAATGTTCATTGTCGTCAAGTTTCTGAGTACATCCACCATCTTGACCGTCAAATACAGCAAGCAAGACGCCGGTATATGCCTCTACGCTGTCCTTGTCCAAATGACATTGGCTACCTGTCGGTTTCAGACTTAACATATCGAAAAGCATTCCAATGTGGCCACTAAAGAAGCGCCCATTTTCCAACTTGACCATTGGCACACAATATTCCAAATACTTTGCCTTCAAACATTCTTCTTTAATCTGACGTGAATTAAAGCCTTTCAGAATATCCTTAGAGTCGGAGCTTCTGAGCAGTGAATAGATATTCTCATTGCTGCACTGAATTACAAAGTCATCGATCGTTAGCATCAAAGACGGCAGGTCTTCTCTGCTGATTGAAGTGTTCAGAATGAGATTTCTCATCACTCGCATCCAGTCATATAGCGTTGTCCCTCCTTGTTTGTAAGACAGTAGTGCATATAAAAGAGGCAAGGTCCTACCAACGGAACACTCACACATACTTATGCGATAAGTCTTGGTAGTATTGCTGACATTCTTTTCTCCAAGATATAAGTCTAACGAATTGAATGTCTTTGAAAGTCGAGATATTGTTCGAACACTATTGATTGCAAAATCAAAGAAGGCATCCGGCATAAGACATAACCTGTCAATCCACAATAAAGGAATATTGCCGGCCTTCCGTAATCTATCCACAATCTTATCGGCTATAGCTTGGTCATCAGCTTTTGTTTCAATGCCAAAGAAATCTTGCATTTCCTCAAACAGATATGGCTTATCCCCTCTCAATTTTGCAATTGTGTTCAGTAGTTCACCTGTCTTTATATGAAACAGAACAAGCAAATTGTAGAAAAAGAACAGCTGTTCGCCATCTATTTCCTCAGGATGCTCTTGATCCAAGTTGCGATTCTGCCAGAACATATCTGTCCAAGCATTATCCATCTCTATTCTCCATTCTTCTGCGTACGGACGAGTAGAGATCTTTTTATCCATCCATGATTTCAGATTTTCAAAGGCAGACAGCTTACGACCTCGCCCATTCATTTTTATATAGATGTCGTCATCAAGGCCACTACTCTCATCCATTTGCATGAAAGCAAAGGTTATACTTGGAGTGTCACTCTTAACGAGTCTTTTCCAAATAGTATCAACATTGTTCTTCACCTTGTGGTGAACGAGTTTCAATGTGCCAAGCATATTGCATACTGTAGCATTCTTGCTCCAGGACATGATAAACCAGTTTTGGTCTTTGATTGCTTCATCCAATGACTTATAGGAAGATGATTTGGACAATAATTCCTCCAGATGTTCTACAATACGCTCACAGAAATCATTGGCATATTCTCTGGACGCGAATTTCATATGCACCTTATATTCTTTAGCCTGCTTCTTGGACGCATAAAGATAGAGATGAAGCAAATAAAGGGTTGTCAATCGTTGCTGTCCATCTATGGGAACAAAACATCCGTCTTCTTCGTAACCATAGATATAGTTCAGGTCGCACTCCTTCTCTAACAAAGCGTCAAGAAAAGGACTGATAACTGCAGATTCCTTACTGCCTTGGACATAGTCGCGTTGTAGCAGCGGAATGAGAATGGTCTTATTATTGAATGATTCGATAAAATTCATTGCGCTTAATCGTCGGTGTAGTAAAAACTCAATTTCTGTTTCATATCTGCGACATATGCATCGGAATCGGTTTGAGTCCAAGCATTCAAGGTCAAGTCCGCACCCTTGTTATACGCCTTTGTGAATACGGCTAATGTACAAGGGGGGATATAAAGTTTTGCAATATTTTTTTCAAATTCATTATTGATGTCTGTTAGACCATTTGCTGCTATGATGTATCTGCGTTTTCTTGGAAACAAGGCATTGTGATAACTTCTGTTAGTATGGCTGTCCAACAAAGTTATGTTACCTACCTGCATCTTGTCTTTTCCATCTTTTCCGTCATCCTTTATAGCATCTACAATGTCATCATCACATTTACGCATGATGGTCTTATATAAGTCATTGAAATCTTCTTTCTTTTTAGTCTTGTTGTAGCGTGTCTCAAGATCACTTACCAAGTCGGACGGGTATTTATCACCCAAATCAGCCTTGATGCTTTCCAACCACGAATCCCTGTCTTCTGGATTTTTGAAATCTGCATCTGTATTTGATGCAATGTGTTCAATATCCCAATTCTGCTTATGAAGGAGTTCGAATGGGAAACGTTCAAAACGGGTCTGCAATTGTAACTCATCATTGTCATGCAAGGAAGCATATTTCTGAAGAATCGTTTCCACGTTGTGCATTACAAACAACAATCGCAAATCTTTTTTCTTCGACTGATCGTATGTATAGTCCTCGATTTTTTTATGTCGCTTGCTTAAAATGGACTTAATCTTTTCTCTTAAATTGTCAACAAACTCGGAGTGAGTGGATTTCCGGCTAAGTTTAAGGAGATTGCTGGTACTGTTCAATGTGTCATTGGAGTTATAGGTAAGGAAACCTATGTAGTGATAGCAATATATGTCATCATACATATCCCTTAAGCGGAGGAAGGTATGTCTTACCTGCTTCCACTTATCCGATAACGACCCTTTCTCTAGTTTTGAGAAATAATTACGGAAGGACCATCTTGAATCTATCTCATAATCGCTTTGTTCGCAATTAGCTACGAGGTTGAACAAAAAGTCCATCCGAGTTTGACCATTGCGAAGTTCAGATGCGTTAAACATATACCAGAAATGGTCGTCCTGCATCTGCTGCTCAATTTGTTCGAATATTGCAGCAGCTTCTTCTCGTTCTTTAGCTGGTAAGCCTGAGGCTCGGTTGAGAAACAAAGCCTTTATTAGCTCTGTATTAGTAAGATGTATTTTTCCGCTATTGAGGTTGCTAAAAAGTTCATGTCGCTTTTCATCATCACCAACAACTTCATACCATATCACTTGAAGAGACTTTCCTTCCTTTCCACATTCAAGTAATTTCTTGAACATACTCCTGTAATGCTCTATCTTGTCAACATCTTCATCAACACCCATGCCTGAATCTTTTGCCCAATCCCTAAAAACCTTATCAATATGTTTATAGGCTTTATGAATATAGAAGAAATCTATTTTAGTAGATGCAAGTTCATCGCTAACCTTTTCAATTTTTGTCATGAACGATGCCCTTGTCATGGTCTTGTCATCACCAATGTCTCTTTCGTAATCAAACTCATATGGCGACTCTCCATATAAGTATTTATGCAAAAGGTATAATGTGGTAAGCCTCTGTTGTCCGTCCAGTATGGCATATCTATTGTCTCCCATAGGTACAATAGCTAATGGTTGGAGACAATAGATGCGTTTCTTGGGATTAGCATCCTCAATAAACTCTCTTAAATCACACAAGAGTTCTTCCACATTTGACGAAGTCCACTTATATCCTCTCTGCTGATAGGGAATAACATAAGTCTTCTCTCTGAGTTCAGAGAACGGAACCAACGGAAGTTCTTTCTGATTGCATTTCGTTCCTGGCATATCCTTATTCAGTTTTATAATATCTCCAGCGCTATGGCGGCGCAGGCTTCTGCGTCGGACAGGGCGTGGTGGTGGTTTGACAAATCATAGCCGCAGCGGGCGGCAATGACATCGAGGGTGTGGCTGCCTTTGGACCAGACTCGGCGCGAGGCCACGCAAGTACAGTAGAAGGGATAGTCGGGGTAGTCCATCTGATAGACGCGAAAGACGGCTTTCAAGCAACTCTCATCGAACGCCTTGTTGTGAGCCACGAGAGGCAGTCCGGCTATCTTCGGTTCTATTTGTTTCCACACCTCAGGGAAAACATGTGCATCTTCCGTATCATCGGCGCACAAGCCGTGCACCCGACTGCACCAGTAGTTATAATACTCTGGTTCGGGCTTTATGAGCGAATAGAACTTGTCCACTATCTCACCGTCACGCACTATGACCACGCCCACAGAGCAGACCGATGACCGCTCGTTGTTGGCTGTTTCAAAATCAATTGCAGCAAAGTCCTGCATCGTTATTTTTCCTTATATTTGTTACACATTCGCTTTATTTTCCCGGCAATCATGCCCAGTTAAAAGTCGGCCTAAAAAGAGAAAATCCTGCAAGTCTTTCGACTTACAGGACTCTGCTGCGGAGAGAGAGGGATTCGAACCCCCGATACGTCGCCGTATGCCGGTTTTCAAGACCGGTGTAATCGACCACTCTACCATCTCTCCTTGTAGCAGAATGCGGCAACGCCGTGATTTTGACGGTGCAAAATTAATGAAAGCCCTGCATACTGACAAATTATGACTGAGGTTTTTTGAGGGCTTTTGCATTTTTAGTAATTTTGCAATCGGTTAAGGTGCTAATGTTTAGATAATAAGTTAGAACATAATGATATATCCCGACAATTTCGAAGAAAAGATTGGTTTCAACGAAATTCGCACCATGCTCAAGGGGCGGTGCCTTTCCGAGCTCGGCGTGGAGTGCATCAACAAGATGGAGGTGCTTCACGAGGGCGACGAAATACGCGAACGCCTTGAGCAGGTGAAGGAAATGCGCCAAATCCTCAACGAGGAGGACGACTTTCCGGTGGAAAACTTCATAGACATACGCCAGGCCCTGATGCGCATACGCCTTGAGGGCACGCATCTCGAAGAGCTTGAACTTTTCGACCTCATGCGCTCGCTTTCCACTATTTCAGACATTGTAAGTTTCCTGAAACGCGGCGCAAACGATGAGGAGGATAGCGCACCCTACCCCGCACTCCTGCGACTGGTTGACGGAGTGGCGGTTTTCCCCGAAATTGTGGAGTGTGCCGCTGCCATACTCAACAAATACGGAAGAATAAAGGACAACGCCTCGCCGGAACTCGCCCGCATACGTTCGGAGATAGAAAGCGCGAAGAGGGGCATTTCGCACTCTTTACGCGCCATCATTTCCTCGGCTCAGAAAGAGGGGCTTATCGACAAGGATGTAGCCCCAACCATACGCGACGGCAGGCTTGTGATACCCGTAGCCCCGGCGTTGAAGCGCAAATTCCGTGGCATTATACACGATGAGTCGGCAACGGGAAAGACCGTGTTCATAGAACCTACCGAGGTGGTTGAGTCGAACAACCGAATTCGCGAATTGCAGAGTGCGGAGCAACGCGAGATAATAAGAATTTTAAAGGGCATAACCGACCGTATTCGCCCGCAGATAGGCAACATTATTCCGAGCTATCATTTCATGGGCGAGATTGACTTTGTGCGCGCCAAGGCTCTTGTGGGCGAAAGCATGCAAGCCGTTGAGCCGCAGGTTAGCGACAACCCGGTGATAGATTGGGTGCAAGCCGTTCACCCCATACTCTCGGCCTCGCTAAAAAGACGAGGGGGGAAAGTTGTGCCGCTTGACATCGAAATTTCCTCAAGCCGCAGAATTCTCATAATCTCCGGCCCCAACGCCGGCGGCAAGTCGGTATGCCTCAAAACGGTGGGGCTTCTGCAATATATGCTTCAATGCGGGCTTTCCATTCCCGTGCGCGAAAATTCCAAGACCGGCGTATTCGACAGCATTTTCATTGACATCGGCGACGAGCAAAGCATAACAAACGAGCTCAGCACATACTCCTCTCATCTTTTGAACATGAAGACAATGATGAAGTATGCTTCGCCTCGCAGCCTTCTGCTTATAGACGAGTTCGGGGGTGGCACAGAGCCGCAGATAGGCGGCGCGCTTGCCGAGGCAATACTCAAACGCTTCATAGCAAGCGGCACATACGGCATAATAACCACCCACTACCAAAACCTTAAGCGTTACGCCGACGGACACTCGGGCGTGGTGAACGGCGCAATGCTTTACGACCGCGAAAAAATGCAGGCTTTGTTTCAGTTGCAAATAGGCCAGCCGGGAAGCTCGTTTGCCGTGGAGATTGCAAAGAAGATTGGCATTCCGCAGGACGTTATAGATGACGCGTCGCAGATTGTGGGCAAAGAATACATAGACAGCGACAAATACCTGCTCGACATTGTGCGCGACAAACGCTACTGGGAGACGAAACGCCAAAAGGTTCACCAACAGGAAAAGCGCCTTGAGGAAATAATAAGCCGCTATGAGCGCGAGATGCAGGAGCTGCAAACCAGCCGCAAGGAGGTAATTGCCAAAGCCAAGGAGGACGCAAAACAGCTGCTTGACGCATCGAACGCAAAAATAGAGAACACAATACGCTCCATACGCGAAATGCAGGCCGAGCGCGAAAAAACGCGCGAAGTGCGCCGTGAACTCGAGGACTTCAAGAAAGAAGTTGCCGATGTGGACGTAAACTCTAAAGAAGACGACATACAGCGCAAGATGGAGCAGATACAACGCCGCAAGCAACGCCGCGAAGAGCGCCGCCGCCACATTGACGACAAAAAGAGCGAAGCTCTGCCACAAAATTCCGCGCCAGAAAAGCCCTCCGGCACGCCCAAGCCCGGAGACTACGTCAGGATTAAGGGGCAAAGTTCCGTAGGGCTGCTAAAAGATATTTCGGGAAAGAAGGCCATTGTGGTGTTTGGCACCATGCAGGTGGTTGTTGACGCAAAACGCCTAGTAATCGATTCCGCGCCAGAAAAGAAAGTTCTTCAGGATGCCGCCTATCTAAGCCGCTCAACCCGCATGGCGGTTGACGAGCGAAAGAACAATTTCAAGCCCGACATAGACGTGCGCGGAATGCGTGGCGATGAGGCTCTGCGCACCGTGATGTCGTTTGTTGACGATGCCCAGCTGCTCGGAGTGCCACGAATAAGAATACTCCACGGCACAGGCACAGGGGCTTTGCGCGAGGTTATACGCCAATACCTGCGCACAGTGCCGGGAAACGTGTCGTTCCACGATGAGCACGTGCAGTTTGGCGGAAGTGGAATTACGGTTGTTGACTTTCAATAAAGCCCATACGCGATATGAACGAAAATAACGTAAGGAAAAACTCGCCGAAAGCATGGCTGCTCGCCACACGCCCAAAGACATTGAGCGCGGCGGTTATACCTGTGATAGTTGCGTGTGCTGCGGCATATGCCGACGGGGGCTTCAAATGGTTTCCCGCAATTATATGCATTGCGTTTGCAACACTGATGCAGATTGCCTCAAACCTAATAAACGACATATACGACTTCATGCACGGCTCGGACAAGGAAGACCGCCTCGGTCCCAAGCGCGCAACGGCGCAAGGCTGGATTTCGCCCACGGCAATGCGCCTGGGCATAGTATTCACCGTGTCGCTGGCGTGCATCTTCGGTTGCCTGCTGGTCAGGGAAGCCGGGCTGTGGCTCGTGTTTCTCGGCGGGGCGTGCGTGGTATTCGCCTTTCTATATACCACTTTTTTCTCATACATCGGTTTGGGCGACATACTCGTTTTGGCGTTCTTCGGACTCGTGCCGATAACAGCCACATACTATCTGCAAACCTCCGCAATCAACGCGCCCATAATTATATGTGCCACAGCCTGCGGGGTTGCAATAGACACGCTGCTTGTACTCAACAACTACCGCGACCGCGACACAGACAAACAAAGCGGCAAGCGCACTTTAATAGTTTTGCTTGGCGAAAAATTCGGACAAAGGCTATATCTGTTCCTGGGCGTTGCAGCCTGTTTGCTCACGCTGTCGCTCGCTTTCTACGGCAAATACGCCGCCGCAATATTACCCTTGCTTTACCTTTTCCCCCATGTTGCCACATGGAAAACAATGGTTAGAATAAACCATGGGCGCGAGCTGAACCGTGTGCTCGGTCTAACATCGCGCAACATGCTAATCTTCGGTATGCTACTCGCGATAGGGCTGTGCTTTGAATTCTAACAAAACACATACTGCACAAGTAGCATATAGCACAGTGTGCCACCCATTATCGACACAAGCATTCTGCGCCAGCGCAAATGCAAAAGCACAGTAACCACAACGCCAGCGAGCTCGGGAATGCCATGACTACCCGATGCGAAATCCACATCCTTCATGCAATACACCACAAGCATACCGAACACCGCCGGAGGCAAAACCCGGCTCAAATATCGAATATAGCGCGGTGTACGACTGCCACTAAACAGCACGAACGGCACAAAGCGCGTAAGCGATGTGGCAAGGGCGAGTATCGCCACCGTGGCTATTTGTTGCGTAATGGTCATGAATCTGCCTCCTCAAGCCTTTTTCTCATACCCATGAAACACAAAACCATCGCCACCATTGCCGGCACAACAAAGCTACCCGGCCCGAAAACAACAAGCGACACCACCGAAAGCCCGATGCCCAAAAGAGAGGCCGCGTGGTTTTTCTCCTTCATCCACTGCTCCGTGAAAATGGTTACGAACATTGCTGTCATAACAAAGCCGAGCCCGCGGGTGTCAAACTTCACATACGAGCCGAAAAGTCCGCCAATGGTTGCGCCGCTCACCCAATACACAAAATCGAGAGCCGTAACCCAGAGCATAAACCACCCCTTGTCGATGTTGTCGGGAATGCGAGCCGTATAGTTAACCGAGAATGTCTCATCGCACATTCCGTATATCAGCGGAATTTTCTTCCACCCCATACCCTTGAACCTTTCAAGCATCGAAATGCCGTAAAACAAATGGCGCGCACATATAAACAGGGCTATCATGAAAAACTGCAGCGGCTGGAAACTCCCCAACAGCATACGCACGGCTACAAACTCCACCGAACCGCTGTAAATTATCATAGCCATAAGCATCGGCCATTGAAAGCCGAAACCCTCACGGCTCATAAGCAGTCCGTAGGCCATGCCCATAAACCAAAACCCGGCAAAGATGGGAACGGTATAAGGAAACGCCGCCTTGAGCGCGCCTCTCCACGGTTTCACACATTTTGTCTCCACAATGCAAAATTAGAAATTTGCCCCCACACGGCGTTTTCGCCCGCCATAAAGACGCGCTGCACATATTCGGATTTGCACCGTTTTTGCAAAACACAAATTATGATTTTTCGGATTACGCCATTTTCTGACGTGTTTTCATGCGGCAGAATACAGGAAAAACGCGCGACAACACAATCAACAAACAAATCGCAACGCCGTAGGGGCGTATGGCATACGCCCGAATTGCGCGGATTTGCGATGTTGCGGCGGAGGTTTGCGGCGCGGCTCATGCGGCGGTGTACAGGGCGTATGCCATACGCCCCTACAATTCCCGCATTTCCTTTTTTGTATGTGCGCACAACATCTTCAAAGCAACCGCATCCGTTGCATCACACGATAACCCGCGTCCGGCCGTTATCGTTACCGCGCTGTTGCGTATTCCGCCGCCGTAGGGGCGTATGGCATACGCCCGGAAATGCGCGGATTGGCAATGTCGCGACGGAGGTTTGCGGCGCGGCTCATGCGAACAAATACAGGGCGTATGCCATACGCCCCTACAATTCCCGCATTCTCTTTTTTGTATGTGCGCACAACATCTTCCACGCAACCGCATCCGTTGCACCACACGATAACCCGCGTCCGGCCGTTATCGTTACCGCGCTGTTGCGTATTCCGCCGCCGTAGGGGCGTATGCCATACACCCTGAATTTGCGCCTATGAAAAGGCAATAAAAAAACTTTCCCCGAGCACTTGAATGCCCGGGGAAAGTTTTTTGTATATGTGTAACTAAAACGTTACTTAGTTCGTTCCTGTGGATGCGCTAAGATAACCCGACACCTTGAGGTAACCATAGGACGCTCCGTCAACCTTCACATAGTAAACTATGCTGTCGGCCTTGATTTTATGTCCGCGGTCCTTCTCAACGGTGGCAGCGTTCTCCAGCACCTTGCCGCCGATGATTGTTACAGGCTTGCCATACTGGTTGTTGCCTTCCTTTACCGAGAAAGTCATACCCTTGACACCAACCTTAACCTTGTGGCTGTAGTCATTGACGCCGCCGAAGTTGCACTCGCCCTGATCGTCAACCCACATCTCGTTGCTCTTGTTGGCAGCCGTGTTGTAGGTCATAAGGTCGCTGCCGAAAGCTCCGGCTTCTTCCCACTTCCAACTGTCGATATTGGCAACATCATCGCCCTGCTCGTCGCAAGTGAACACGCTCACGACCCATGCGCCTGCCAGCTTCTCAACCTTTGTGCCGCCGGCACTTGTGCTGCTGTCGCTGGGGTCGCTGTCGCAAGAGGTGAAACCCATCACCAGCGCTGCTGCTATCAATAATAGATATTTCTTCATGATTGAAATCCTGTTTTTTGTTTAATTATTTCTCAAGCACCATTACAAGGTGGTAACTGATCTTCACATCCATGGTAACTTTGCCTGTTTCGGGATTGTAGCTGCCCGTAACGCTCTCCATGGGGCTGTTCCAAGGGTCAGAGCTTGATATGCCATTTATGCTGTTGTCCTTGCCCAAGGAAAAGTATCCCGAGCATCTGTAGGCAGCGCCATATCCCACTGTTACATCGTACAAACCTGCCCAGTAGTCGCTTATGGAATATAAGCCCGGAGCAAGCTGAGTAAGTACTACGGAGTTTCCTTTAACGGAATACTTGTCAAACAGAGCCTGCGAGCCTTCGGTGCTCGTAACTTTATATGTGCCGCTGATGTCAGTGGTTATTGCGGGGTCGTAAACAAGCACTTTGCGAGCAACCGATGCCGAGAAGCCGTCTTTGTTAACCGCCGAATAGGTTAAAGTGTATATACCCATCTTGTTTGCGTCAACCTCGCCACTTACTTTCACATCTTTGGTTACGTCCTCGGTGCCTTCGGTTGCGGTGTATCCGGGGTCAACATATTTCGAGCCTACAGGCACAAGATACGTATCACCCTCCTTCAAGTCAATGGAAACGTAATGTGTGACATACGCATCGTCCTTTCCGTCGTAGTCGCAGGAAGAAAAGCCCACGAGCACGAATGCGGCAAGTGCGAACAAACTTATAATCTTTTTCATTTTGAATGTCATATTAACTGTTTCAAATTTTATTTATCCCAGAACACAGGAGTTGTGAGAGCCGGCTGCTCGGGAACGTTTTCGTTAAGGTTCTTGCTCGATGTGGAGTAGAACACGCGCAAGGGTGCAGCCTTTTCGCCAAGGTCGTCGCGGTAGGGATAGATAAGGTCGCCGGCAACATATTTTGTCTTGTCGGCCTCGTATTCCTTACCGGTAAGCCCCCAAGAGGGAACATTGGTGCGGCGTTGTTCCGACCAAGCCTCCATGTGATCCATATAGAGAAGGGCAACCCACTTCTGCATGTAAACAAGCTTGAGCTTTGCATCGTTTCCGCTCTGAGCATCCCAAGAGGTGCTCTTCTGGGCAAGGAACTCATCCGCGCCACTTATGCCGCGTGTTTCAAAGTCGGCCTTTACGCCGGCTTCGTATGCAGCCTTGGCCTTAGCCTCATCGTTGAAGTATTTGAGGTAAACCTCTGAAAGAAGGAACTGCAATTCTGCCTGTGTGAAGAACTCAACCGGTTTGGTTGCATAATAGTTCAATACGCTCACCACACCGTTATCAGAGTAGGTGTAGCCTTTTTCCAGGTGCGAACCCGGCAGGAGACCTGCATACTGACCGGCGTTATCGCCTTCGGTTGCCTTTTTGAAAGAGTAAGCAATACGCGGGTCGTTGGTGAGGTTCATATAGCTTACGATAGGCAGCGCAGCCACGTGGTTGTTGCCGCCAAGATTACGCTTGTTGGTGTCATACCAAGGGTTGCTCTTGTTGGTTTCTTCGGCAAAGCCCGGCTGGTATTCGAAGTTGCCCGTAAAGAACTCTCCCTTGCTTACCACGTCCTTGAGCTTTGCAGTGTAGTTTGCCACGTCAACGCCGCCCTGTATCATGCGCAGATACATACGCACGCGGAGTGCATTAACGAATCCTTTCCACTGCTTGATGTTACCGTTGGCTATAAGGTCTTTTGCCTCCATTGCAACGTCATCGGGGTTGAGAGCAGCCTCGGCATCGTCGAGTTCCTTCAGAACTCCCTCATAAATGGTTTTGCCATCGTCATACTTTGGCTTCTGTACGCTCGCGCCTTTGTTGGCCTCGGTGTAAGGAGCCTCGCCGGTTGCGTCAACAATAAGCTGCAAGGCGTATGCACGGAGTGCGGTTGCAGCAAACAGATCGTATGTATTCTTGGTTTTGCTCTTTATCTCCTCTATATCCTGGAGTGCGCCGGCATATATGTTACTGTACCAGCGGTCGGAGATGTTGTCATCCACAGTTAGCTGATACCACGTATACTTATTGTTCTGGTTGCCAACGGGAGCTTGTTCGAAATACTGCACGAAGAAACCGGCAGTATTGTACATATCGTCGCCTACCGTAACAGCCACATAGTTCTGCGCCGCCGGCATTATGAGGCTCACGCCCACATTTCCCCCACTGGGGTTGTTGGGGTCTTCGTTGATGTCAAGGCTGCCGCAGCCCGTAAGTGTGGCAAGTCCTATTGCTGACAATAATAATATTTTTTTCATGCTTTACTGTTCTTATGTTTAGAAGCTGATCTTAATGTTGAAACCGTAGGTGCGGGTTGATGGGTTTGTACCATACTCGCCGAACATTGCGGCAAGGTCGCCGCTGAAAGAGGAACTTTCTGGGTCAAAAAACGTGTTGTCGCTCGGAGTCCACATAAGCAGGTTGCGACCGAACAAAGAAACGGATGCGCCTGTCAGGAATGTTCTGTCAATCCACCTCTTCGGGAGATTCCAGGTTAAAGCCACATCGCGGAGTTTCACGAAGCTGCGGCTTACGAGGTCGGAAGCATCGCAGTCGTATTGGTCAGCCCAGTAGCTCTGAATGTAGTTGTAGCTCAAAGCTGTGGTGTTCTCTACGTATGAAACGCTACCATCGGCAGCGGTTACCTTGTTAACCGAGTTGGGGACGATGAACGGCTTACGGTCGTTGTAAACAGTCTGCTTTGCGATACCGGTGAAATACACAACGCCCTTTGTGCGGGTGTACACCTTACCGCCCACGCGTGCCTCCATATTGGCTGTTATGCTGAAGTCCTTCCAGCGAAGGGTTGTACC
Source organism: Prevotellaceae bacterium UBA6398 (assembly GCA_002437495.1). Classification (GTDB taxonomy): domain Bacteria; phylum Bacteroidota; class Bacteroidia; order Bacteroidales; family Bacteroidaceae; genus UBA6398. The sequence continues at coordinate 4,375 of DJQA01000011.1, read as the reverse complement.
CCATCCAAGAGTGTATTTGTGGTTCATGTCGCCGCAATAATCGTATTTGTCGCTCTTTACGGGCAAACCGTTCTTTGCCGACACAACTACGTGTCCTTCGGGGTCGTGCTCGAGTTTCTGAGCCTTGTACATGCCGAGGGGCATTCCCTTGACAGCATACAAACCGGTTCCACCGCTGAAGCCGAATATGGCAACTTCAGAGCCAAGATCCTTAGGAAGGCTGACAACCTTTGAGCGGTTGAGTGTCCAGTTCATATTGAGATCCCACTGCCAGTCGCGTGTTTTGATGGGAGTACCCTGGATGAGGAGTTCCACACCCTTGTTGGTTATTTCGCCCAAGTTAACATAGCGGCGCGTGTAGCCGGAACCCGGGTCAAGGTTCATGGCGAGGGTTTGGTTGTTTGTGCTACGATTGTAATATGCGAAGTCGAACGACAAGCGGTTGTGGAGGAAAGCCATGTTGAGACCAAGTTCCCACTCGGTTGTCATCTCGGGCTTAAGTTTGTCGTTGCCCATAATGTTTGAGAGGGTGAAAGCGTTAACGCCGTTGAGCGGGAAGTTAAGTGAACCAAAGCCGGTGGTGGCTCCTGCCTGTGCGTAAACAGTCTGTGTGCTATACCATGACGCATCGTTACCTGTCTTACCCCAAGCGGCACGGAACTTGCCGAACGAGATTATGTCTTTGAGTTCCCTTGGAAGGAGTTCGGTGAACACGAAGCTGCCGGTGAAGCCGGGATAGAAATACGAGCGGTTTGCCTTGGGGAGCGTTGACGACCAGTCGTTGCGGCCGGTAACGGTGAGGTAAACCATGTCTTTCCAAGAACCCTCAACCTGTCCGTAGAGACCCACGAGACGGCTGTGGTAGCTGTGGTCAACGATGGCGGGAGTACTTCCCGAGTTGCCTGTGTTGAACCATGTGGGAACGTCAAGGCTGTTAACTTCCTGCGATGCAATCGAAAGCTTGCGCTCGTGAGTGTTAAGACCCACAATTGCGTCGAGGTTGAAGTCATCGTTTATAGGCTTCGAGAAGTTAAGCAGGAAGTCCTGATCGATGAGGCGTTCCCTGCGGTCCATTGTGTAGACCCATCCCTTCTGTCCGCTTATTTCGCCGTTGTTATCCCAGTTGGGAGTTCCTGCCCACAACGCGCTCATGTTGGGAATACCGCTGCGGGTTTTGTGTATGGTGTAGTCCATTCCCACGCGGTAGGTGAACTTCAGGAAGTCGAAGATGCTGTAGTCGGCCTGGAACTTGCCCCACAGTTTGTCCACTTCAGACTCATCCAAATAGTTCTTCAGGATGTAGTAGGGGTTGGTGGCGTTATAGGGAGTGTAGTAGTAGCCCGGGGTGTTGAAAGGATCACTAAGGTCCTTCTGCGCGGTGATGCTAACATCGCGGGGCACATTGTAGAGTGCATAAATAGGGTTGAGTCTCTGACCGGTGGAAATGAAGTTGTTCTTTTGGTAAGAATAGTTCACCGTTGATGAGAATGTAAGCTTGTTGTTAACACGATAGCTGCCGTTAGTACTGAATGTATATTTGTTGTAAGCGTCAGCACGTGTGGGGAAGACACCGTTGTTGTTGATGTTCGAAAGAGAAACGAAGAAGTCGCTCTTATCGGTTGCGCCGTCGAACGACACGCTGTTGTTGAACATAACGCCGGTATCGAAGAAGTCGCGAATATTGTTCTTGATTGGGCTGTAGCTCTTTACGCGCTGCGAGTTGTCGTAAACATATCCGTAAACCCTCTCGAGACCGTCGAAACGCGGACCCCACGAGCCGTTCTCTATCTGCACGTGTTCGCCACTCGCACCCTGACCGAAACGGTTCTGCATCTCAACGAGACGAGCCACGTTGGAGAACTGGATACCGCCGTTGTATGTTACGCCGAGGCCTTTGTCGCGCTTGCGTCCTTTTTTGGTGGTAATCATGATAACGCCGTTTGCGGCACGCGAGCCGTAGAGTGCGGTTGCCGCAGCACCCTTGAGGACAGTCATCTCTGCCACATCGTCGGGGTTGATGGCGTTTGCGCCGCTACCGAAGTCGTAGTTGTGGTTAAGTTCATCGGAGCTCTGGATTGCCTCGTTGCTCATAGGCACACCGTCAATGACATACAGCGGCTGGTTGCTGCCTGCCAACGATTGGAAACCACGTATGATAACCGAGTTTGTAGAGCCCGGGGCACTGTTGTTCGAAATCGACACACCGGCAATCTTGCCCTGCAAGCCGTCCATCACGTTGGCGTTGCGGGTTTCGGTGATTTCGTCGGTCTTCACCGACGTTGCCGAATAGCCCAACGACTTTTCGGAACGTTTGATGCCGAGCGCTGTTACAACCACGCCGCCGAGCACCTTGTCGTTGGATTTGAGAGCTACGTTCATCACGCTCTTCACCGGCAGTACCTGCGTCTCCATTCCTATGAACGAGAAGCGCAGCTGCTTAGCAGACGCGGGAAGTTTTGAAAGCGTGAAGCGACCGTCCCCGTCGGTGTTCACACCGACTGTCGTGCCGGGCACACTGACGCTCACACCGACCAACGACTCGCCGTTGTCTGCGGAGGTAACGCGTCCAGTTACGGTCTTGACTTGTGCGTTTACAAGGAGGCACGTGAAGGCTCCCAATAAAAGCATCATCAATTTTTTACCCATAATCTTACTTTTTAGATTAAACTTAGTTTTTGTATTGTATGTTATATGTTGTATATCTCTTTCGTATGCCATAAATTTTAGCAGCGCTTTCACCACCACGTAAATATGCAAAACCTGTAATATTATCCATGCGCCGCTTCATACATTTTTGCAAAAGTAGGAATTTATTTTAACAGCAAAAACACAACATTATGACTCGTTTTTATGGAGCAAACAGGTGTTTTAGTCTCTTTTTTTACAAAACGGCACAATTTTGCCTGGTTTTCGCTTTATTACGCACCCTATTTCTTTACTCATGCTCCGAAAATAACCTTAAAAAAGCAAAAAGACAAAACAACAATATTTTCGGGAAATTAGCCAAAAAGAAACATTTTTGTACTTTCCCCGCCGTTTTGACAATTAAAGTTAACAGTCTGCCCATATTTATTCAATTACGCGCAAACTTTCGGGCGACGGATGGCTGTTATTGCATACGCGGTTCATGCGATGGAGCATCGGGCGCATGCCACATGCCTATACATATATATAGTAATCAAAAAAACAAAATACTTCGTTCATGCAATTCCTGCAAACCCCAAAACGATGCCTTTTCCGAAACTCTCCGAAAACCACATAGGACATAAGAAAAAATATGTCTGATATAATTTTTTCTACATAGGACATGTTTTTTTCTACATCCGATGTAGTTTTTACGGTTTCTTTTTACGCCGCTTGTAGGGGCGTATGCTTTTTGCTGCATATTCGACAAAATATGCAGGCTGTTGGTATTCGCTAAACGCAGGGGCGTATGGCATACGCCCCTACATGCTTGCACATGAGCCGCAATGCAAATCATTGCAAGCCAACAGCGCAATACAGCAAAAAC
>DJQA01000011.1:0-722 GCA_002437495.1 Prevotellaceae bacterium UBA6398 | reverse complement strand
TATGCCATACGCCCCTACGGCGTCGCAATTCGGTTATTGATTGTACTTAATCAAATTCGCGTGTCAGCGTGTAACAAACAAAACATCATCCTCCCATTTTTCGGGATTGGATGCAATGTAATCGCAGATGCGTCCGTAATCGTGCAGGTCGCGTATGATGTGTTCGTAATAGTTGCGCTGCCATACGGAAAAGCCTGCCTTGCCGGATACTGCACTTTTGAACCCACGCACAACGGCTCCCAGCGTTTTTGCCGGAGATAACATGGCGCATGCCGCGTTGGTATTGCGGCAAAAAGTTATTTCCACAATTGCGTGAATGTGGTTTGGCATTACCACGTATTCGTGCATCGCAATGTTGCAACGAATATGTGGTGTTTTGAGCCATTCCTTCTCAACGAATTTCCCAAGGTTGTTCAAGTGCATAGTACAATTTTGTATGTGTCCGAATATCGGACGCTTGTCGCGTGTGCACAAAGTTATGAAATAGAAACCGGCCTCGGCGTAATTGTAATCGCGAAGCCTTATGCTGCGTCTGTGAAGAGGTTCCGGATTATATGGTTCGTACATACGATGTTATGTGGGCGTTGTGGTAAAGTTAATGAAAATATATTGGCTGACTGTCTTTTTGCGCGTAAATTTTGCGTAATATTAGCAATACGCCGTTGCGGCGGTGTTTCCTTATTTGAATTGTTGCATATTTCGCGAATTGTAGGGGCGTATGG
>DJQA01000012.1 GCA_002437495.1 Prevotellaceae bacterium UBA6398 | reverse complement strand
TTGTTGGTTGACATGGCTTTGATTGTTTATTATTGCTGTCTGCCAAAATGCGTCCCTTTGTTCATGGTTGCTGTGGCTATGTTTTGTAAAAAACAAAAGTAACCGAAGGGGCTGAATTCAAAGCGAGAAATCCCGCCCTGGTTTTATATCGGTCGAAAACTTTTAGCAATAATATAATTTATAATCCCGGTGGCTTACAGATTGCCCTATTCTTTGTAAATTTGCAAATTAAGCGGTACGTTGCCCGCATACCAATTATGAGGCTTGTAAGGAAACTCGACATATTTATAATAAAGAACTTCCTGACCCTTTTGGCAGGGGCGTTTTTTGTGTGCCTTTTCGTGCTCATGATGCAGTTCACTTGGCGCTACATAGATGAACTCATCGGCAAAGGGCTGTCGCTTGACGTATTTGCGAAGTTCTTTTGGTATATGGCACTGTCGCTTGTTCCCCAGGCAATGCCGCTCGCCATTCTTTTGGCATCGCTAATCACTTTCGGAAACATGGGCGAAAGGCTGGAACTGCTGGCGATGAAAACTGTAGGCGTGCCGCTGTTGAGGATAATGCGACCGCTAATAATACTTGTGTCAGGAATTTCCTGCGCATCGTTCTATTTCCAAAACTTCACAGGGCCATACGCCGAATTTCAGCTGCGCACACTGCTGCTGAGTATGCACGAGAGCGCGCCTGCGCTCGAAATCCCCGAGGGGACATTTTATAACGGCATTCCAAATATAAACATCTATGTGAAGCACAAGCAAAACGAGACGGGGATGCTTTATAACGTGATAATATATAAAACCGATCAGGGCTTCAATAAGGCGCAAATAGTGCTTTCCGATTCGGCCAAGTTGGAAATCACGTCAGATAAGAAATACCTGGTGCTTCAGTTGTTCAATGGTGAACAATTCGAAAACCTTCAGACAGGCTCGTCAAGCCAAATAAAGGCGTATGTGCCTTATGACCGCGAGACTTTCAACTACAAGAAGTTCATCATAGATTTCGACAGCAACTTCAATATTCTCGATGCAAATGCCATAGGCAACCGCCCGGAGTCAAAGAACATGAGGCAACTCGTGGCGGGCGCCGACTCTATGGAAATGCACGGCGATAGCTTGGGAAAGGCGAATTATGATCTCGTTTCCTGCGATGGCGGTTTGGGACCTGTTCCATCGCTTGACTATTCGGGCTATTATCCACTCGGCGCCAACCTTCCGGCGGATGTGCAGTCCGTATCGACAGGCAGCACCGACAGTTTCAGACTTGCACGAGAGGCCGAGGAGACTAAGGCAATGAAAAAGCGCAAAGCCGAAGTCGAAAAGGCGATAAAATCTTATAAGGCAGGCGAGGGGCAAATCATCGCCGCTGCAAGGAAGATAGACTTCGACAGTCTTGTGGCAGCACTCCCGGCCTCGGCGCGGGCGGAAATGGTGGCACGCGGGCACGAGGTGGCGCAGCAGATTCTTACCGACCTGGAATGGGAAAAGTATGAAGTCGAAGACAACGACCTTATGATAAGGAAGTACAAAATAGCATGGCACGAAAAAATAATTCTGTCGTTAACATGCCTTATATTCTTTTTCATAGGTGCTCCGCTCGGTTCTATAATACAGAAAGGGGGACTTGGCGCACCTACGGTGCTTTCGGTGTTGATTTTCATTCTTTATTATATAATAAGTACCTCTGGCATGAAACTTGCAAAAGAAGGTACATGGGTGATTGCGTTCGGCATGTGGATGAGTGTTATGGTGCTCGCCCCGCTCGGTGCTTTTCTTACATACAAGGCAAACAGCGATTCCGTAGTTTTCAACCCCGAGGCATACCATCGGTTGCTTCTACGCGCGCTAGGTCTTCGCAGCCGCAGGCATGTGGTGCGAAAGGAGGTGATTGTCTATGACCCTGACTACGCTTCGCTTTACCGCCGCCTCGGAGAATTGGCCGAACGATGCAGAAAATACAACGACAGGGAAAAACTATGGAAGGTGCCGAGTTATATAAGACACTTCTTCCGCCCCAAACCCGACCATGAAGTAGAGAACATAAGCGCGGAAATGGAGAGCGTGGTGGAAGAATTGTCAAATTCAAAAAACCTCAAGGTGCTCGACGAGCTTAATCGCTTCCCCGTGATATTTGCTTCAGCCCATGTCTCGCCGTTTGCAAATGCGTGGCTGAACAGAATTTCAGGAGCCGTGTTTCCTGTGGGGCTTTTTCTATGGTTCAGAATGTGGAAATTCCGCCTAAGACTGTATGGAGACATGAAACAAATCGTGTCGTCGTGTGGGAAAGAGCAGGAATATATAAGCGGAATTATGTCCGAAAGGGGCATGCAAGACGAAAATAATATGCAGAAGATATAATGACAGAGAACGAAAACTTCAAAATGGCAACAGTGGAAGAGGCGTTAGCCGATTTCAAGCAGGGAAAATTCGTCATAGTTGTTGACGACCCGGGCAGAGAAAACGAGGGCGACCTCATAACTTCCGCCGAGATGATAACCGCGGAAAAAGTGAACTTCATGCTTAAAAACGGAAGGGGTGTGCTTTGTGCGCCAATAACAATATCGCGGTGCAGGGAGCTTGGCCTGCAACATCAAGTTGAGGACAACACAAGCCTTCTTGGCACGCCGTTCACCGTGGCGGTTGACAAACTCGAAGGATGCACCACCGGCGTTAGCACACACGACCGCGCCGAAACCATAAAGGCTCTGGCCGATCCCAATTCCACGCCCGACACTTTCGGAAAACCCGGACACGTGTGCCCTCTTTACGCACAGGATAATGGGGTGCTGCGTCGCGCGGGCCATACTGAGGCAGCTGTAGACCTGACGCGCCTTGCAGGCTTGCGCCCGGCGGCCGCACTCATAGAAATACTCAACGAAGACGGAACTATGGCGCGAATGCCGCAGCTCGTGGAAAAAGCAAAGGAATGGGGATTGCACATTCTGACGATTAAAGACCTTATAGAGTACAGGATGAAGACCGACTCGCTCGTGGAAAAGGGCGACGAGGTTGACATGCCCACTGATTATGGACACTTCCGCCTTATACCATTCCGCCAAAAGAGCAATGGCAAGGAGCACGTGGCCTTGATAAAGGGAGAATGGGATGCAGACGAGCCAATACTTGTGCGTGTGCATTCCTCGTGCGCCACAGGCGACATCTTCGGTTCGAAACGATGCGACTGCGGTGAGCAGCTTCACCGCTCAATGCAAATGGTGGATAAAGCCGGTAAGGGTGTAGTGCTTTACCTAAATCAGGAAGGGCGCGGAATAGGGCTGATGGCGAAAATTGCCGCCTACAAGCTGCAAGAACAGGGATATGACACCGTTGATGCCAATATACACCTTGGCTATGACCCCGATGAAAGAGATTATGGGGTAGGAGCGCAAATACTTAGGGAGCTCGGCGTGCATAAAATGCGCCTTTTGACGAATAACCCCGTGAAGCGTGTGGGCTTGGAGGCATATGGACTGGAAATTGTTGAGAATGTGCCAATAGAAATAAAGCCCAACAAGTATAACGAGCGTTACCTGCGCACAAAGAAGGAGCGCATGGGGCATACGCTGCATTTAAACAAATAAAAACAATCACCAAACAAATTATAACTATGGAAAAAGAAATCAAATTCGGAACACCAATGCTCGAGGGAGTGCAAAGCGCATATCGCGTGCTTATGCGCAAGGTATATATGTGGATGGCATTGGCACTTGCCGTAACAGGCTTCACCGCATTCTACATCGCGTCCAACCCCGGAATGCTGCAAACCATTTTCACCTCGCGCGGCATGTTCTTTATGCTAATAATCGCCCAGCTCGCGCTTGTGTTCATACTTTCGGCGAGAATAACCAAGATGTCGTTCGCCACGGCGGGCATAATGTTCGCCGCTTATTCGGTGCTCAACGGCGTAACAATGTCGTTCATCTTCATAGCCTACACGATGAACTCCATTGCCGGGGCGTTTTTCGTAACGGCGGGTATGTTTGCCGTTATGTCGCTCGTGGGCTTCGCGCTCAAGAAGGACCTAAGCTCCTTCGGCTCGTTCTTCCTCATGGCGCTGGTGGGGCTGGTCATAGCATCGGTAGTGAACATATTCTGGGCGAACAGCGTGCTGTATTGGGTGATAACATACGTGGGAGTGTTGCTCTTTGTGGGGCTTACGGCGTATGACACACAGAAAATAAAATACATGCTCATGGAATATGGTGATGAGGTTAACGATCACACCCAGAAGCTCGCCCTTTTGGGAAGCCTTTCGCTTTATCTCGACTTCATAAACCTGTTCCTGTACATATTGCGTTTCTTCGGGCGCAACGACAACTGATATTAACCCCAAAGGGAAACAACATAAACAAGCAAAGCAATGAACGAATTGTCAGCACGCTTAAACCGCCTTGCCCCGTCAGCCACGCTGTTGATGTCGCAGCGTAGCAACGAACTGAAGGCTGCCGGCGTTGACGTTGTGAACCTCAGCGTTGGCGAACCCGACTTCAACACCCCCGAACACATAAAAGAGGCCGCCAAGAAAGCCATTGACGACAACTATTCGCGATATTCCCCCGTGCCGGGATATCCCATATTGCGCGAGGCGATAGCAGGGAAACTGAAACGCGAGAACGGTCTCGAATACAAGCCCTCGCAGATAATATGCTCAAATGGCGCAAAACAGAGCGTGTGCAACGTCATAATGTCGCTGGTGGGCGAGGGCGATGAAGTGATAGTGCCCGCACCCTACTGGGTGAGCTACACCCAGATGGTGAAACTCGCCGACGCAACGCCCGTAACAGTCCCCACAGGACTTGAGCAAGACTTCAAGATGACCCCCGCGCAGCTCGAGGCGGCTATAACCCCACAAACGCGCGCACTGATACTCTGCTCGCCAAGCAACCCCACAGGAGCAATCTACTCATACGGCGAACTCGAAGCCCTTGCCGAAGTGCTGAAAAAGCACACCCGCGTAATGGTAATCTCCGATGAGATTTACGAGCACATAAACTACATCGGCAAGCACGCAAGCATGGCGCAGGTGCCGGGCATGAAGGAACGCACCGTGATAATAAACGGCGTTTCCAAGGCATACGCCATGACAGGCTGGAGAATAGGCTTCGCCGCCGCAGAGGAGTGGGTGGTGAAAGCCTGTAACAAGCTCCAGGGACAATACACCAGCGGGCCGTGCTCCGTAAGCCAGATGGCGGCCGCCGCAGCGTTTGCCGGACCGCAGGAGTGCGTGGAGGAAATGCGCCGGGCGTTTGAACGCAGGAAAAACCTCATAGTGTCGCTCGCCCGACAAATACCCGGACTCGAAGTCAACGACCCCGAAGGCGCGTTCTACCTCTTCCCCAAGTGCAGCAGCTACTTCGGAAAGAAGGACGGCGGCAATGTAATCAGCGACTCCAACGACATGGCTCTCTACCTGCTCGACAAAGCCCACGTGGCAACCGTATGCGGCGACGCATTCGGTGCACCGGGATACTTCCGAATTAGCTACGCAACCGATGAGGACAGCATACGCAAGGCCATGCAGCGCATAGCCGAAGCCCTTGCAAAACTGAAATAACCGGGGCAGACAATACAATCTAAGCCGGGAGACAAAAAAACAACAGTCTCCCGGCTTTTTTATGCCCTCCGCCCCACGCCAAAACCCGCAGAAATCCTCGTTTGCGACAAGTGCTTGATAACCAGAAAATTATCCCAAACAATCAACCTTTTGCAAGATATTGTTTTTCAGATGTTTGCAGGTGTCGAAAAAAGGTCTGACGTAGTTTGAATTATGTCTGATGTAAATTTTTCTACATCGGACATGGATTTTCCTACATCAAATATGATTTTGGAGACGTTTGAGAAAGAACTGGCGGTTATGGTTTGGTGCCATTTGTAGGGGCGTATGGCATACGCCCTGTACGCCACCGCGTGAAACCATATCCGCAAAACCCTCAAACCAACGGCGCATTATCGTAAAATCCACGCGAAGCGGACGTATGCCACACTTTGTAAAGTGCATGAATGCATATGCTGCAACAGCCTTAACGCTTATTTGAAAGCAATGATAGGAATTACTCTTGTATCTCCGTACTTTTGTCCTATGTATTATGGGGATTCCGGTGGTTTGAATTTGTTATTTGTTATTGGCTAACCTTTGGCTGTACTGTAAAATAAAAATACATGACAGCCAATAGTTTGTCAAGAGTTTCCAGTACCCAGACCCGGGATCGAACCGGGATGGATTGCTCCACTGGTGTTTGAGACCAGCGCGTCTACCTATTCCGCCATCTGGGCGCGATGCGTTATGTAGTGCAAAATTACGCTTATTTCACGAAACAGCCAAAGTGTTTGCGCCATTTCTTGCTTTTACGATAATTTAATGTATTGCCGGGCTCCCGTTTCGGTATAGTTTTATATTTTTATGGCGCGTTTAATGGGAGGGATTTATGAGCCCCTCTTGTTCAACAATAACGCAAATGTCAGATTAAAAAGCCAAGACGATATGAACAAGGATTTTTGTGTGATATTAGCGGGCGGCGCAGGCAGGCGCTTGTGGCCGGCAAGCACCGAGAGGATGCCCAAGCAGTTTCTCGACATCTTAGGCGTGGGAGAAACCCTTTTGCAGTCAACTTACCGCAGGTTCGTAAGGTTTATTGACCCGGACAATATATATGTGTCCACCAACGCCAAGTATATTGACATTGTGGAGAGCCAACTTCCCGAACTTCCCCAACGTCATATACTTGCAGAACCTGTAAGGCTCGGCACTGCGCCGGCTGTGGCGTGGGCGAGCAGCCACATAGCCTATAAAGAGCCCGATGCACGCATTGTGTTCAGTCCTGCCGATCAATATATAACCCGCGAGACCGAGTTTGAGAATAACATACGCCATGCGCTCGACTTTGTGGCGGGTCATGAGGTGGTTGTGGTAATGGGCGCGCGTCCCACTATGCCCGCTACGGAATATGGCTACATACAGATGGGCGAGCAGCCGGACGACAAGGGACTTGCGCCTGTAAAGTCGTTTACCGAGAAGCCCGATGAGACGTTTGCGAGAATGTTTATGGAGAGCGGGGAGTTTCTGTGGAACACCGGCTTGTATGTATGGAACGCCCGCACTGTTCAATCGTATGTTGCGGAGCTTATTCCCAACATACTGCCCCATCTGAAAGAGTTCGTGAACCTTTCACGTGAAGAGGAGCAGGCTTTCGTAGAGAAATATTATCCTTCTAACCTTTACTTGTCAATAGAGCAGGTTATACTTGAACGAACATCGAACGTGTATGTGGAAAGTTGCTCGTTCGGATGGGCCGACCTCGGCACTTGGGAAAGTCTGCGCCGCGTAACGACAAAAGACGATGACGGGAATGCCGAACTTGCAACGCGTACAATAATGCACGGCTGTAAAAACAATGTCGTAAGGCTGTCGGATGGGCGTGTGGCTGTACTCGAAGGACTCGAGGGCTTTATCGTGGCGGAGAGCGGCAACGTGCTTGTGGTGTGCAGGCGTGGCGACTCCAACCGTGTGAAGCTGCTCGCCAACGAGGCGCAGATGAAACTTGGCGAAGAGTTTGGGTGAAAAAAAGTGGGGACGTGCAAATTTTCCAAGCTGCAAACTTGCGCGTTTCAAATAAAAACCGTAATTTTGCACCGCTTAACAAGATTAAAGCCGGACTTGTAGCTCAGTTGGTTAGAGCAACAGACTCATAATCTGGAGGTCATAGGTTCAAGCCCTATCTGGTCCACGCTTCTGTTACAGCGGCTTGTGAGCAATCGCAGGCCGCTGTTTTTCGCTTTCGCATAAACAATGCGTAAACAACCTGTTTGAGTTGGGTGTGTTTACGTTGTGAAATTATATGAAACTCAACAATATTGCATAAGATACACTACTACTCTTGTTTTATGTGCGATATATGACATTTTTGCTTTTCCCAAGAACTTTTTCGCTGAAACATGATGCTTTGTCTTGTAAAAGCCTTACCTTTGCGATGCCTATACCCCTACCGAAAGCCCCGATGGGCAGA
>DJQA01000009.1 GCA_002437495.1 Prevotellaceae bacterium UBA6398 | reverse complement strand
ACGCGACGGCATAAAAAGCGTATGCCATACGCCCCTACAAACAATTCACAAACAACCCGCAAATCACTACGCACATTCCCGCGCATTCGCAGCACAACAAAAACGCACAACATACAATTAACCGACACATTCCACCGCCGTAGGGGCGTATGGCATACGCCCGAAGTGCGCCTGCTTTGCATTTACGCAACAACACATCGCGGCGGGGCTCACGCGATGGCATAAAAAGCGTATGCCATACGCCCCTGCAATTGGCGCAAAACAAAAGCCGCGAAAACAACTTTTGATATAGGAAAAACTACATAGGACATAGAAAAAATTATATCAGACATAATTCAAACTACATCTGACATAAATTTCACCTTACACAACACACTGTAAAGCAACTCGCTACAGCAAAAATTATCGGCAAGAACATTTTGCTGTATATCAAAACATTATGCTATTTTGGCGTAATGCCGTGATTTTTGGTGTATTCAGGCTTTTTTGTAACTTTACACCGCGTTTGAAAATAAAAGCGCCGGGTGTGCGTTATGGAATAAATACGCGGCGCATTTGAGTGTGCAAACCATTATAAATAACTAAAATAAAAAGGTAATGAAGAATTTAAAGACTATCGTGGGCGCTACCATCATGACAACGGCTCTTGTTTTTGCCGGCTGTGCATCCGCCCCCACAGCAAAGACAACACTTTCGGGTCTTGACCCGGTAAAGTTCGACTCAACCATTGACGGACAGAAAACAGCCCTTTACACGCTGAAGAATGCCAAAGGCATGGAAGTTTGCATAACCAACTTCGGCGGCCGCATCGTTTCCATTATGGTTCCCGACAAGAACGGCGACATGAAAGACGTGGTTCTCGGTTTCGACAACGTTTACAACTATGCCGACTCGAAGCATACTCCAAGCGACTTCGGCGCGGCAATAGGTCGCTACGCCAACCGTATAGACCAGGGCAAGTTCACGCTCGAGGGCAAGGAAATACAACTTCCGCAAAACGATGGCAAAAACTGCCTGCACGGCGGTCCCAAGGGCTGGCAGTATGCCGTTTATACTGCAAAACAGGTTGACGACAAAACTCTCGAACTTACGCTCAACTCGCCCGATGGCGACATGAATTTCCCCGGAAATGTAAAAGCGAAGGTTACCTACAAGCTAACCGACGACAACGCCATCGACATCAGCTATGAGGCAACAACCGATGCGCCTACGATTATAAACATGACAAACCACTCTTATTTCAACCTTAACGGCGACCCCTCGAAGCCCATCACCAACTGCAAGCTTTATATCAACGCCGATAACTTCACCCCCATCAACAGCACTTTCATTCCGCTCGGAACCATTGTTCCCGTAAAGAACAACCCCGAAGTTGATTTCACAACTCCCACGGAGGTTGGCAAGAATGTTGAGAATTTCAACAGCGAGCAGATAAAGTTCGCCAACGGCTATGACTTCAACTGGGTGCTCAACACCTACAAGAACGGCAAGGGCGATGACACCAAGGTAGCAGCGAGCGTTGTAAGCCCCGAAACGGGCATAAAGCTCGAAGTGTTCACAAACGAGCCGGGCATACAGGTTTACAGCGGCAACTTCCTAAACGGCAAAATTACCGGCAAGAACGGCAAGGTTTACAACAAGCACGCCGCAATATGCCTCGAGTCGCAGCACTACCCCAACACCCCCAACCAGCCCGAATGGCCGTCGGCGGAGCTCAAGCCCGGCCAAACCTACAAGAGCCACTGCGTGTTCAAGTTCTCGGTTGAGAAATAATCTTACATTAAAAAACGAAAATCCCTGCAACTGCGGGGATTTTCGTTTCATTGGTTTTCCTTTTTCAGCTTTTCCACAAAGCCCTCTATCTCATCTAAAATCTGCCGGTATTGCGGCGCGTTGTAAAAACCCGTCTGTTTTCGCAGCGTAAGGTCGCTTGGCGCGGTGCTGTGGCGGTAACCCGACAGTTCGTTTTGCAACTGCCTGCTGTTTTGGGCCAGCCTGTGTATCTCGCGTTCCCTTTCGCGGCGCAACACCTCGCACACGCTCGAAACCAGCGGCGACACCACGGAATCGAAAACGTCGTGCCCGCGAATGTACATATATACATTTTCGGGTACAACGCCAAGTTCCTTGAGCTGCTCCTTCAGTTTCGGATAGTCTTCCTTTGCCTGCGGAAAAGTATGCTGCAGCGATGATACCGTGCGGTTCACTTTGCGGCGCAGAATGTCTATGGCGCGGTCGGGGTGCAGCAAATTAACATCGCCCATTGCAAACACGGCACACAGGTTAGCCATGGAAAAATTCTTGTGGTATCCCTTGCGGTAGCACCATATATTCCATACGAAAAGAGGGTAAACCGTCTGCGAGAAGTCTTTCATGAACTTTTCAAAATCAAACGCCTTGCGGTCGTTTAGCGTTGCCATAACACACACGCTATGCAGCGATGGCGCATAACACTGGTAGTTCTCTATTGCATAGGCGTAGGTGTGGAACACGTAAGGGTTGCCGCAAACTATACGCGAACCTTCCGTTGCCCCTTGCATAAGATAGTCGTAATCGGCGTCAACGCAGGCAATCATGTTCTGACCGAGTTTTCCCGATAGTATGTTTGTAATCGCCACTTTCTTGCCTTTTGCCAGCGACGTTCGCGATGGCAGCATCACCTCGAAGTATATTTTGTCGTCCTCGAAGCGTCCCAGCACATTCCGCCAGAAAAAAATATCGTCAAAGCTCTCCACATAGGCCACCACACGCCTTCTTGCCCCGCGTGAGCGGAGCCGCGTTGCCGCGCCTATATAGTTTGAGTTTAGGTTATCAGAGAGCCGCGTGCCCATAATGGCTTACTCCTCGGTTATGTCGCTTACTTCTTTTACGCTGTCCATCCAGCCCTCCATTATTACGGCGGGCGAGTGGGTGGTCAGTATTATCTGCGCATTGGGGTTCATTTCGCGTATAAGCCCTATGAGTTTCTGCTGCCATTCAAAGTGAAGGCTTGCCTCGGGCTCGTCAAGAAAAAGCACGTAGTGGCGGTTATCCTCCACAAGGGCCGTAAGCAGTATTATGAGCATCTGTTTCTCGCCCGACGACAACTTGAACAGCGGCAGTTCCTCGTCAAACTGTATTATCTTAACCTCGTTGCTGTTGCGGTCTATACGTTTGCCGGTTTCGCCAAACAGGTTGTCAACCGCGTCCTGAAACTTCTTTTTTGCCTGCATTGCCTCCTGCGCCTTTTGGCTTGCCTCAGGGTCGCCCGAGGTAAGCAGCTTTATCATGCGGTTTCCTATGTTAACCTGATAGTCGAGGTATCTGCGTTGCAGGGTGTAGAGCTGAAAGTCGGTTTCGGTCTTCACCGTGCCGTCCGAAAGCTGGTTCAGCACATCGCCGTGCACAAGCGGGCGGTCGAATGTCCTAACCATGTCATAGTGTATATAGGTGGCGTCAGAGGGATAAAAGTCTATTTTCACCCCGAATACGGGCGAACTTCCCACGCTGCCCTCGTGGGTGGAGAGCCGTTGGGCAAGCCGGTTGAGTATGGTGCTTTTTCCCGCGCCGTTAATGCCGCTGAGTATGTTCACATCGGGTCTTAGGTTCCAAACAATGTGTTTCTGCCCGTTCCAAAGGCTGGTTATTTCAAAACGCTTTATATATTCTGCCGCTTTTTCCATGTGGTGGTTGTTTGCCTCAAATTTACGAATAATCCTTGAACTTGCAAACTTATCGCTAATTTTGCAACATGAAGAATAAAGTTTTTTTGGCAGCATTGCTTATGCCGTTGCTTTTTGCCGCTGTGGCTTGCGTGCCGGGGGGCGGGCGTTCTGCCGATGCCGGTGTGCGCGGCGACTCCATCGTGTTCCGCCACGCGCGACTCATACATGTTTACCGCCACAGCGGCTGGCTTTTGGCAAAGGTCGACAACCCGTGGAAGAGCGGCGAAACACTGCATACATATATAATAGTGCCAAATGGAGGGGACATTCCCGAAAACATTCCCCAAGGCACGGTGGTGCGCACTCCCTTGGAGCGTTCCGTGGTGTTCACATCGGTGCATTGCGGCCTGCTCGGTGCGTTCGGCAGGCTCGGCGCGGTAAAGGGCGTTTGCGATGCCCGCTATGTGGTGTCCCCAAAGGTAAGGCGATATATTGAAGGCGGCAGCGCGGGCAACATGGGCTCTTCCATGCAGCCCGATGTAGAAAGAATAATCGCCCTTAACCCCGACGGACTGCTCGTGTCGCCTTTCGCGGGCGGCGAATACGGCAAGCTCGCTACCGCCGGGCTCCCTCTGATAGAGTGTGCCGACTACATGGAGAAATCGCCCCTTGCGCGGGCGGAGTGGATGAGGTTCTTCGGGCTGCTGTATGGCTGCGGAGATGAGGCCGACTCGCTTTTTGAGCAGGTGGAGCGCAATTACACCGACTTGTGCCGCCAAGTGCCACCTGCTTCCACGCGCCCGGCTGTTATGTGCGACATTATGCAGGGCGGAGCATGGTATGTGCCGGGCGGAGAAAGCACAACCGCACGGCTGCTACGCGATGCAGGAGCAAATTATGTATTCGCCAACAACACCGAAAGCGGCAGCGTGAGACTTTCGCCCGAGCAAATACTGACTAAAGCCCGCAATGCCGATGTATGGATTATACGCTACGGCTCAAAAGGCGCACTCGGCTATGACGCCTTGCGCCGTGAAAACGCCATATATGCCGAATTCAAGCCGTGGACTGAGAAAAAAATATTCGCGTGCAACACTTTCAAAGTGCCATATTACGATGAAATACCGTTCCGCCCCGACTATGCGCTGCGCGACCTTGTTGCAATTTTCCACCCGGAACTTGGCGTAAGGGGCGGAGGACGATATTTTACACCGATGAAATAATTTCCCGTGCTTATGCAAAACCGCCGCGTTGCCGTTTCCCTTGCCGTGTCAGCCGTTTTGGCTGTGGCTTTTTGGGGGCTTAACATATTTTGGGGCTCCATCCACATTCCCGCTGCCAATGTGGCAGAAGCCCTTTCGGGCGGCGATGTTTCTGCCACGGTGCACTTTATAGTGGTGGAGTCGCGCCTGCCACGGGCGGTTACCGCCGCCTTGTGCGGGGCGGCGCTTGCTGCTGCCGGACTCATTATGCAAACTGTATTCGCAAATCCCCTTGCCGATCCTTCAATTCTCGGCGTTAACGCGGGGGCAAGCCTTGGCGTGGCGGTGGTTATGCTTTTCATGGGCGGTTCGGCCGCTGCGTGCGTAGCGAGCCTTTCGGGATTTGCGCTCACGGCGGCTGCCGCATTGGCCGGTTCGCTGCTCGCACTGGCGCTGCTTACTATGCTTGCTGCCGTGGTGCGCAGCGGTTATGTGTTGCTTATTGCCGGAATTATGGTGGGGTATGTTGTGTCGGCGGTTATAGGGCTTTTCGCCACGCTATCATCGCCCGAGGGGCTCAGGGCATACGTGTTTTGGGGAATGGGAGACTTTGGCGGAGTGTCAACGCGTGTGCTGCCACTGTTTGCTGCGGTTATGGCTGCGGCGCTCGTAATGGCTTTGGCAATGTCGAAACCGTTGAACGCCATGCTGCTTGGTGAAAATTATGCTGAAAACCTCGGCGTGCCGGTAAGGCGCACGCGCATTGCAGCATTCATAATTACGGGAGTGCTGTCGGCTGTGCCTACATCGCTGTGCGGACCGGTGGCTTTTGTGGGACTTGCAGTGCCCCACATGGCGCGCTTTGCCTCGCAAACGTCAAACCATCTTGTGCTTCTCCCTCTTACAATGCTCATGGGTGCGGCGGTGGCCGGAGCATGCAATATTATATGCAGCATACCGCCCGATGGAACGCTCATTCCGCTCAACGTTGTAACATCACTGTGGGGCGTGCCGATTATTCTGTACGTGCTGTTTTCGTCTGCGCGCCGCAAAGCGTTGAAATAGCCCCGCACGGGGTGGACGGTTGTGCACCCCTCACCCGCAACGCCTTTATTTACGGCAAAATGCCGCCATTCCCTACCATGCTTGTAACTTTTAGTAAACCGGGCATTTGAAAACGGGAATAAAAGGTCTGATGTAGTTTTTTCTATGTCCTATGTAGTTTGAATTATGTCCGATGTGGTTTTTCCTACATCAGACATTGTTTTTTTAAGAGGCATACACCAAAAAACAACAGACGATTATTTCTTTATACATATATATTGACACTCCATAAAGCATTGCTTGCACGTTTTACAGACAATAACATCATGGCGTGCTTATTACAAAAAAAACAAAAAACAACACGGAGGCATGAAAAACCGAGGCATGTAAAACATCGGCCATTCGTTAACAAACCCGAAGCTGTTTGGTATTTTGTAACAGCAACTCAACACTACTTTAACAACATCCCCTCCCCTGTCCGCCCGCGTGGTTTTTGTAATTTAACACCCTGTGAAACGATTATGAAATTCGCACATTGCACTCTTTCTGTAAAAAAATTTTCGTTTTTTTTCTTTCATGTTATTTTTATACGTATCTTTGGGCATCTATATCCTGCCGATGCTACACAAAAAACCTTATCATGCGGTGATAATTAGGGTTTAAGCAGCGGGCAGACGGAATACACGAACCGAAACTTTGATAAAAGCAACATTATTAACTCTAAAAACAAAAGGTATGAAAAGATTTAAAACTTTTCTAATGGCGTTGGCGGCAACTATGTTCGCCACGTCTGACGCTTTTGCGCAAAACATGGTCGGAAAGGTACTCAGCCCCGATGAACTTGTTGACGGCGTAGAAGTGGTGTTCGAGGCGCGCTCAGGCACCGCCTCAAAAGGGCACTACCTGGTGCCGTTCACCTATCTGGACGCACCGGATGGCAGAAACACCAAATGTGCCACCATCCCCTCGATTCTCGAGGTGCCCGACAAAATAGTATGGGTGCTCGAAAGGGCGAAGGTGGACAATGTGGTAACCGGGCTTCCGCAGTATTACATCAAGAACAAGGAAACAGGGAAGTACCTATCCTTCTCGTGGAACTGCAATGAGAACCCCGACAACCGCGACGACAAGTTCGGCACAGACGCATGGGTGGACAAGTGGGAGAAGGGTGCTGATCCCTTTGTCAGCGACACGGCTTCGGCAAAGGCTTTCTGCCTTGTGTCGAACGGCGACGCCACAAACAGCCCGATGTACGGCTCGAACAGCTACGGCAGCAGCCAGGCCGACTGGGGACCGTCAACCTACACCGTAGTGTACATTTTCGACCCTACGGGAAAGACGAACAAACAGGCCGATGGCGCAGGCTGGGGACGCATGTACCTTTGCAACGAGTTCCCCGTTACCAATTGCAACATCACATGGTACTCGCAGTACCAGGACACCAACGTTTGGGACATACGCCGCGTGAGCGACCGAAGCAAAGAGCCCAAGGATGCCATCGAAGACCTGCTCGACAACTTCAGTGCGACTATCGAGACCGACTACGTTGTAGGCACAGACCCCGGCTTTGTAAACAAAGAAATCTACGACAATTTCTATAACACCTATAACGATGTTATGGCAAAATACGAAACCATGAGCGACGACGAGCTTAAAGCCGCCTTCAACAACCTGTTCGAGGCTAAACAGAAGGCAGACGCTCCCGATGCAAAGGTTCAGATTGAAAACGGCGGCTACTACTACATCAAAACCGCATACGACGCATTCACCGTTCCTTCAAATCCCGATGCTTACAACGGCGACTTCGCATGGGTTGCACCCTACGAAGGCAACCTGGCAGGATGGAAAGCTTTGAACACCAAGGACAACCAGTTTATTTGGAAAATCACCGAATTCCCGCTCGAGGGTGAGGAGAGAATGTACTACGCATTCCAAAACATGGGTTCGGGCGTATATCTGGGCAAGGCCACAAGCCACGCCGACAGCCAACCCGCGCAATACACCACCGAAAAGGAAGAACGCATTTATGTGGGCGACCTTGGCGCCGGACAGTTCAACATCGGCAGCAAATACGACTACTGGGATGCATATCCCCCACGCCCCTACCATATGGAGGGCCACAATAGCGGTGCAGGCAAACAGGGCAAGCTCGTGCTATGGGACGGCGGCCTGAAC
>DJQA01000016.1 GCA_002437495.1 Prevotellaceae bacterium UBA6398 | reverse complement strand
ATAGTCTTTTCCCTCGTACGTTATTTTTTCGGGAATGTTGGCGGTCGTGATGCTTCTTTCAGCACCGCTTACAGCCGCCGTTCCGTCATCGAAAAGCGTATATTTCATGTTGTCCTGCGTTATTTCTTCGCTTGCAAACGCGGGAGCAACACCACACAGCAACACAGCCAACAGCAGCATTGCCTTTAAATTGAAATTTTTCATTGTGTTGTTTCCATCTTTTTTCATAGTTTTGTTTCTTTTGGTTAATATGTTGATTACTTGTTTTTATGTTTTTCCGACCTCTCAAGTCCAAAATATGCGCACTGTGTATATCATTCGGTCAAGGAATGTTGCAAATTTACGGTTTATTTTCCATCACAAGCAAATTATCACACATATTTTACGTTGATTTATATTCCGCCGCAGCATATTCGCGGTAGAAATAAACAAAACATGAAAAAACAACAGAATTAGTGCACCTTTGTTTTTCACGACAGTTTGTATTTGGGGGTTGCAAGTCGGCAAAAAAAGGTCCGATGTAGTTTGAATTATGTCAGACATAATTTTTTCTACATGGGACGTAGTTTTTCTTACGTCAAATATAGTTTTCGGGGTGCTACAATATTTTGCACGGCGGAACGCCGTTTTTCTTATTAGTCCTTGTTTATAATGTGTGGCACGACGAAATTTATTATTTTTGCACGAAATACCATTTTTTACCCGAAAATAAACAGAAACGATGAAGATACTTTTACTTGGAAACGGCGGACGCGAGCACGCGCTCGCGTGGAAAATTGCGCAAAGCCCAAAGACCGACAAGCTTTACATTGCGCCCGGCAACGCCGGTACGCTTGACTCGGGCGAGAATGTGCGCCTTGACACCAACAACTTCGAGGAAGTGGGCGACTTTGTGAAGTCCAACGGGATTGACATGGTTGTGGTGGGGCCCGAGGCTCCGCTCGTAAACGGTATTGTGGATTATTTCCGCTCTGCCGACGAGGAATTGAGCAAAGTTCCCGTGATTGGTCCTTCCAAGGCCGGGGCGCAGCTTGAGGGCAGTAAGGATTTTGCAAAACATTTCATGCGCCGCCACGGCATTCCCACAGCCGAGTACCGTACTTTTGACGGAACTTCCGTTGACGAAGGGCTTGAGCTGCTTGAGACCCTACAGCCGCCATACGTTTTGAAGGCCGACGGACTTGCCGGGGGCAAGGGAGTGCTCATACTCGACAATTTGGAAGATGCCAAGCGCGAGTTCAAGGACATGCTCGGCGGAATGTTTGGCGATGCCTCTTCGCGAGTGGTTATAGAGGAATTTCTTAGCGGCATAGAATGTTCGGTGTTTGTACTTACCGATGGCAAGCACTATAAAATACTGCCCGAGGCCAAGGACTACAAGCGCATAGGTGTGCACGACACAGGGCTGAACACCGGCGGCATGGGTTCGGTCTCTCCCGTGCCTTTCGCCACAAAAGAGTGGATGAAAAAAGTTGAGGACAGGATTATACGTCCTACGGTGGATGGACTTCGCGAGGACCAGATAGACTACAAGGGGTTCATATTCTTTGGTTTGATAAACGTGAAGGGCGAGCCTATGGTAATTGAGTACAACTGCCGCATGGGCGACCCGGAGACAGAGACCGTGATGCTGCGCCTTAAGAGCGACATTGTTGACCTGTTTGAGGGCGTGGCCAAAGGCGACCTCGACAAACGCACGGTGGAGTTTGACGACCGTTCGGCCGTATGCGTGATGCTTGTGTCGGGTGGCTACCCGCAGGAATACAAAAAAGGGTTCCCCATTTCGGGACTTGATGAAAAAGGCGACAGCATACTGTTTCATTCCGGCACTTCGCTAAGCGGCGGACAGACGGTTACTTCGGGCGGAAGGGTGATTGCCGTTTCGTCATACGGCAAGGACAAATCAGAGGCTCTGGCCCACTCAATGGAAGTGGCAAAGAAGATTAATTTCGAAGGCAAATACTTCCGCACCGACATAGGGCTGGATCTTTAGTCATATTATATTATGGAATGCGGAGGGTTGCGCCATGCTATTGTTACCGGCAACATAACGCCGCTGGTCGCTTTTGCATGCGCGGCCGTTTCGTGGTTTGTCGGCAGCGAAAAAACGCCGGACCGTTATTTATGGTGGGGAGGCTTTGGCACCACAGTACTTACGGCGTATCTTTTGCTTGAGTTCAACAACCGCTACTCGCTTTTACGCATTCGCTCGCACATGGTGGCGGCGGTGTTTTTGGCAATGGCGGCGGCAATGACTTTCGGGCAGACACTGTCGTGGAATTGGCTTCCACCTGTGTGCCTGCTGCTGGCGTATTATTCGATATTTCTTTCTTATCAAAAATATCACGCGCAGGGGTATGCCTTCCATGCGTTCGCTTTTCTTGGCTTAGGTTCCCTGGTATTTCCGCAAATGCTTTACTTCGTGCCGCTATTTTTGCTGTTCATGCTTGTGCAACTGCGGTCGATGAGCGGCAAAGCTTTTGTGGCCGCGTTTTTGGGCACGGCGGTTCCCATAGCCATGCGCGAGGCCTGCCTGCTGCTTAGCGGTGCAAATGCGCGGATAGACGAGTTTTGGGTTGCGCTATGCACCTTTCCCCGTCCCGACTATTCCGCCATTGGCGAACAACAGGCAGTTTCGGCGGCTTTCGTCATAGTTGTGTCGGCGTTGGCCATGGTGCACTTTATACGCACGAGGTTTAACGACAAGATACGCACACGAATGTTCTTCTACGTTATAATGATAGAAGAAACAGCACTTATGGCATTCATAGCCCTGCAACCGCAGCTTTTCGATGTGCTGTTCAAGCTTTTGCTTGTTAACAGCTGTATTTTGGTGGCTCACCACCTTTCCTTTGCACGCAACATTGCGGCAGATGTTTATTTTTATACTTTGCTGGCCGTTCTCGGGTTTCTCGCCTTTTACAATTTCACAGGCCACGATTTCGGAATATGGCAGAATTAACCGATTTTCTTGTACAGTTCGGAGGGTTCGGAATGTTTCTTTCCGCCCTTTTGGCAGGCAGCATAATACCATTCAGCTCGGAGCTTGTAATGACAGCGCTCAAGCTTGCCGGAGTGTCGAACATGAGCCTGCTTTTGTGGGGCACGGCGGGAAATGTGCTTGGAAGCAGCCTTAATTACGGTCTTGGCAGACTGGGAAAATTGGACTGGCTTGAAAAGCATGCCCACATAAGCAAGGAGAAAATGGACAAGGCCGAAGTGTTTGTAAGAAAGTACGGTCCTCTGATGGCCTTGCTGTCGTGGGCTCCCATACTCGGTTCTGCAATAACGGTTGCACTCGGTCTGCTGCGCGCCGACTTCATTATGACTTTGGTGTTCATGACCATAGGAAAAGCTGTGCGCTACGCTCTTATACTTTATGCCGTAGTGCAAATACAATAGCACTTGGCGGGGGCTAAATATTTTTTAACGTGCACACCCTGCCCACATGCAGCTAATTTACGGCAATCCCTTTCGTACACGCATATCGGCGAGCGTGAACATTGTTTAATCGGCACACCGTTTTCATTATAGGAAAGTGCTATGTACCTCGTGTAGAACAATGTAAATTTTGCCGTTTGGCGAAAAATGCATAACTTTGCAGCGTTATGAAGAAATTTGAAAGCTACATAAAGAAATTAATAGCATTGTCAGCAGTGCTGATGGCGTTTTTGTTAAACGCAAACGCACAGGAAAGGGGCAAGGCAACTTATTACTCCCATCGCCTGCACGGCGCAAGAATGAGCGATGGTTCCAAGTACCACCGCGATAGCATGACATGCGCACACAAAACCTATCCGTTAGGCACGACGCTCAGGGTGCGCAACATCAAAAACGACAAAGAAGTTTATGTAAAAGTTACCGACCGCGGTCCATTCGGGCGAAGCCGTATTATCGACCTCTCATATGCGGCGGCTAAGAAGCTTGACATAATCAGAATGGGCGTGGCAAGCGTGCAGGTTGAAAAGGTGGAGCCATGGGTTCCGTTTCGCGATGAAAGATCATCAACCGTGCCACAGCTGAAGCTCACCGACCCCAACACGGGTGAATACGTAACGCTCGCCGAGGCCAAGGCTGCCGCCAACAAGGACTTAGAAAAGAAAACAAAGAAAATTGCCGTTGCAAAATTGCATAAAGGCAAGAAATCCGAACCGCGCTACCGCATAATGCGCAATGTGCTGTCGGCCGAAAACAAATAACAACAAACGCATATAGTATACAATAAAGGCGTAACAAAAAACGTTGCGCCTTTATTGTTGATATAAGGTTTGTGTGTGTTTCAGTCTCTTATACGGCATCGGCGGCATGCGAGCGCCGTCCATGCGGCAAAAACAAGTGTGGCACCGATGTTGCTTACGTTCACGCACAAAAGCAGGGTGATTGCCGCAGAGGCATTAAGAAAACGCAGTGCACGGCGCGGGCTTACCTTTTCCTCAAGAAGGAACGAATAGAGCTGCGCAAGTTTCACCACCGGAACGGAAGCAAGTATGCGCCCGCCAATATTAATGAATACTCTCTTTATTGAAAACTCCCGCTGAGCGGTTTTGCTTATGCCGATGATGTCGCAAGTAAGTTCTTTTCTCATTTCTGTATAGCTTTTTCTATTTACAATGCAAAAGAACCGTTTTGCAGTGACAATCTACGTCATTCCGCGAAATGCAATGTTAAATCTTCGGCTTTTTCTTTCAGAAACTTCTTGAATTTCTCAGACTTCACAACCTCCACATCGCTGTAGAGCCCGAACACAAACCTCATTGCTCCAAGATAGCTGCAAACATTTTCCTCATACACACTTGTGCCGTCCACGTCATCGGTTAAGAACGGTCGAGCCTTGGGATACTCCTCACGCAAAAGCGATGCGGCGCGTGGTGTGAGCCGCAGTGCTATGGTGTCAATGGGCGTGCCGGTAAACCCGAACGCATCGGTATAAATCTGTTCGTGCGCAGGTTCCGCAATCCATTTTATGTCGAGCAGCTTAACCTCGCCTATTCTTGAAATCTTGAACGTCTTGTTCTGCTCCGAAGCGAGTTCGTAGCAGCGTATATCATCGTTGGAATTCATAAAACGGTAAGGCTCAACTATCCTGTCGCAAACGCTACCGCCGTGTAGCGAGCGGTAGGATTTCAGCACCACCGTAAGATGCTGCTTAACCGCCTCGTAAAGGCGCGAAGTGTTTTCGGCAAGCCTTCTGTCTGCCTCATGGCTTTCAAGAACCTTGTAGTCGTAAATCCGCTCAAGCTTTCGGCGCAGACCTCTCGCACGCGTGCTGTTGTCTCCCACCGCCGCCAGCAATTGCGCCACCGTGGCAGCCTCGTCCTCGGTGAACATAACGCCGCCACATATTTCGCGGAAGAACGGCGAGTTCTTGTCAAGCCTATAAATGTCGCCGCTGCGTTCCACAATAAATCCCATGTCGCGGAAAGCATCAAGGTAACGATACACCGAACGTTTACTGAGCGAAATTCGCGAGGCAATATCCTCGTTAGTGAGACTTGTGTTCCCGGCCAAAAGAGCCATAAGCCTAAGCTGTCTGTCTAATTTTCCAAGTTCCATAAACGTTGTATGATTTGCGAAGTTTCCGCCGCCTGATGCCGGGCGTTATGAAGAATATGGCTAATTTTACATTCAAATTTAAGCATTTGTTTCCACACACACAAAATCAAAAGGTATGAGAATAAAACTTTCATTGCTGTTCGCACTGTTTATTTCATTGCACCTGTGCGCACAGAAAACCAACATCCCCACATCGCAGATTAAATGCCGCGACCCGTTCATAACCGTTGACCGCGAAAATGGGGAATATTATCTTATAACCTCGCGGCGCGGACCGGAAAACGCAATACTCTTTGCCTACAAGAGCAAAGACCTTGAAAACTGGGACGAAGCGGGATTTGTATACCATATTCCCAAAGGCTACAAGTGTCCTGACGACTGGTGGGCGCCCGACACATACTATTACAACGGCAAATACTACTGTTTCGTAACGGTAGCCAACCACGCAAAAGGGATAATGCGCGGAACCACGGTGCTGCGCTCCGACAACGGCCCGCTCGGCCCATACAAAAACATCATACCCGATGACCGCCTGTTCATAACACCTTCGGGAATGCAATGCCTTGACGCATCGCTATATATTGACAAGGACGGCGAACCATGGACATTCTTCAGCGTGGAGTGGAACGGACCAAACGTAACCGATGGCGTGGGCGAAATATGGTGCCAGCGCCTTAACAAGGAACTCAACGGAACAGTAGGCGACCCGATACGGCTGTTCCGCACCATCGACGCACCGTGGGCAAGAGATGCCAACGGAAAAGCCAATGTAACCGATGCACCGTTCGTGTGGCGCGATGACAAAAGCGGCCACCTGCTCATGCTGTGGTCAAGCTTCGCGCCCAAATATTCCATAGGTCAGGCGATTTCAAAATCGGGAAAAGTAACAGGACCATGGGTTCACGAAAAAAACACGATATTCTCCAACAGCGGAGGACACCAAATGGTGTTCCGCGACCTTAACGGCAACCTTAAAATGTCGTTCCACTCCCCCAACGAGGCGGGAAGCACGCTCACAATAAAGGATGCCGTAATAAAAAACGGCAAATTCCTTCCCGTAAAATAAATTTACAAAACCGCAAAAACCACATAGGACATAGAAAAAACTACGTCCTATGTAGAAAAAATTATGTCTGATGTAAAATTTTCCACATCAGACATAATTTTTCGTCTGTCAACCAGCAACCTTACTTCTCTCTCTTACGTTGCCACGGAATATATGTCCGGTTTTCTATTCGCCATTGTACGCAGTTTTTGCCACGTACTCAAGGAAACAAAAAGGCGCATCGTGCAGATGCGCCCTATTGAAAATTTTCCGTTGCACGGTTTTTATGCGTCCACGTTGGCGAACGTTGCGTTTTGCTCTATGAACTCGCGACGCGGACCTACATCCTCGCCCATAAGCATGGAGAATATGTAGTCGGCATCGGCTGCGTTTTCTATCGTAACCTGTTTCAAAAGTCGGGTGTCGGGGTTCATTGTTGTGTCCCAAAGCTGGTCGGGGTTCATCTCGCCAAGACCTTTATAGCGTTGGGTGTTAATTCCCTCCTCGCTGCCGTTGTTGTATTTCTCCATAAACCTGCGGCGGTCGGCATCGGTATAACAATATTCCTCTACCTTTCCTTTTTTGCACAGGTATAGCGGCGGCGTAGCTATGTATAGGTAACCGTCTTCGATTATCTGCGGCATATAGCGGTAAAAGAGCGTCATGATGAGAGTGTCGATGTGCGAGCCATCTACATCGGCATCGGTCATTATTATAACCTTGTGGTAGCGCAGTTTTTCAATGTTTGCTTCCTTGCTGTCGCCGTTTACTCCGAAACGCACGCCCAACGCCTGTATTATGTTGTTCACCTCATCGCTCTCGAAAGCCTTGTGCCACATTGCTTTTTCCACATTGAGTATTTTTCCGCGCAAAGGCAATATAGCCTGCGTTTCGCGGGCGCGTCCCTGCTTTGCCGAGCCTCCTGCCGAGTCGCCCTCCACAAGAAACAGTTCGCACTCTGCCGGGTCTTTCGATGAGCAGTCGGCAAGTTTTCCCGGCAGCCCTCCGCCGCTAAGCGCATTTTTGCGTAGCACACTCTCGCGCGCTTTTTTTGCGGCAATTCGCGCTGATGCGGCAAGCACCACCTTGTCGATTATCAGCTTTGCCTCCTTGGGATGTTCCTCCAAATAGTTCGACAACGCCTCGCCAACAGCCTGGTTTACGGCTCCGGCAACTTCGTTATTGCCGAGCTTTGTTTTTGTCTGCCCCTCAAACTGCGGTTCCGAAACCTTTACGGATATTACAGCCGTAAGCCCTTCGCGGAAATCCTCGGGTGCAATCTCAACTTTGCTCTTCTCGATAACCTTTTGGTAATTGTCCTCGGCGTATTTTTTCAAAACGCGGGTAAGTGCCTGACGGAAGCCCATCACATGGGTGCCGCCTTCTATGGTGTTGATGTTGTTTACGTAGGAATGTATGTTTTCGCTCGAGGATGTGTTGTACATTATCGCCGCCTCGATTGGAATGTCGTTTTTCTCGGTGTTTAGGTAAATTACGTCATCGAAAAGGTGTATGCGGCTTGAATCGATGTATTTCACGAACTCACGCAATCCCTTTTCACTGTAAAACACGTCTTGCCGTGTCTTTCCCTCCTCATCGGGACGCAGATCGGTTAGCGTTATTCTCAGCCCGGCGTTAAGGTACGCAAGCTCGCGCATGCGGTTGGCCAGAATGTTGTATTTATAGGTTGTGGTTATGAAAATACTGCCATCGGGCCAAAAATGCTGCCGTGTTCCGTGCAGTTCGCTATCCCCCACCACTTTCACCGGATATACGGCTTTGCCGCGTGAATATTCCTGCTGGTATATTTTGCCGTTACGAAACACTTGCGAAACCATTTTGGTTGACAAGGCGTTTACGCACGAAACGCCCACGCCGTGGAGACCGCCGGAAACTTTATAGGAGCTTTTGTTGAATTTTCCGCCCGCATGGAGCACCGTCATAACCACCTCGAGCGCCGACTTGTGTTCTTTTTCGTGCATGTCAACCGGTATTCCACGGCCGTCATCTTGTACAATTATGGAGTTGTCTTCGCAAATAGTTACTTCTATGTGTGTGCAATATCCTGCAAGGGCCTCGTCGATAGAGTTATCAACCGTTTCATAGACAAGATGGTGAAGACCTTTTTCGCCTATATCGCCAATATACATGGCTGGACGCTTGCGAACAGCCTCAAGGCCTTCGAGGACTTGTATGTTACTCGCGGAATAATTTTCTACCGCCAACTTCTCTCTTTCGTCCATGTTTTTTCTTTGTGAATGTAGATGTTATTAGCCACAAAGTTAGCAAAAAAAGCCGATACTACCGCAGCTTCGGCACACTAAAAACAAACCGCGCAAAAGTATTTACCGCATGAACGACACACCTCTCTGCCCAGCCCTAAGGCTGCGGTGTTTAAATCACTATTGCAACGGCGCAGGCTGCAAGGCACATGGCCATGGCTATTTCCATTTTTCTTTGATGCCTGGCAAACACTCTGTGTAGAAAACCGCCCATAAGCAACCACACAAGGTTAGCCCCCGGACCGGCCAGCGACAGGAATGCGGCGACATATAGCAAATCGGGAAGCGCATCGGAATATGGGAGTACGAAAGTGGAAAACACCATGAGGTCGAAAAGCAGTATCTTGGCGTTGGTTAGCTGCATAACCATGCCCGACATGAAAGAACATCCCCTGGTTTGACGCTGCTGCCCCTCGGGAGACGAATAGGTTTTCCACGCCAGGTATAATATGTAAGCCGCCCCGATATATTTCACATACCTTACATACCTGCCCATGCTCTCTCCGATGAAGTGCGTTGCCACCGCAAGAACCACCACGGCAATGGTGAATCCCGTTAAAAGCCCCAACCACATTCTTAAGGCTGCCTTCCTGCCATTGCGCATTGAACACATAAGGCTGAATATATTTGCCGGACCCGGCGAATATCCAACGGCGAGTATCAGTGCCAAAAGCGAGGGAAGTTTCTCTATGGGCATTGCTTCATGCGCTTAATCGGCCTTACGGCTTATGGAAAAGAATAAAAAGCGATACAGCCCTTTTCAGGGTCGTCCGCTTAATAAATAACCTAAAAATAAATAGTATGAAAAACTTACTTCAAGGAATTTACGTGCTTCGCAACCGACGACTTTAAATTGGCCACCTTGTTCTTGTGAATCACATGAGACTTTGCCAATTTGTCGAGCAACTTCTGCACTTTGGGCAACTGTTCTTCGGCAGCTGCCTTGTCTTTCGTGGCGCGCAAGTCGCGCAATGCGTTACGCATTGTCTTTGCATAATAACGGTTGTGCAAACGACGCGCTGCCGCTTGACGGATTCTCTTTATTGAGGATTTGTGATTTGCCATCTTTTATTTTCTTTTTATTGTAGCCGATAGCAGAGTCGAACTGCTCTTTAGAGAATGAAAATCTCTCGTCCTAACCGATAGACGAATCGGCCGCCTGTTTGCGAGCCAAAGGGCCTGCCTTCAGTTGCGACTGCAAAATTACGTCATTTATATTTACCGACAAAATTTATATGCGCGTTTTTTGGTTTTTCAATGCAAATTCACCGAATAACCCATGTTATACGCGAGTTTGGGGTAAATATTATTCCTTGATTTGCACCTAAACCGGGGCATATTCGGCTCGCACCTGCAAATGGCGCAAAGGCAAGCTGCGAAAACCACATGGGACATCGGAGAAAAAATGTCCTATGTAGGAAAAATTATGTCTGATATAATTTAAACTACATCAGACCTTTTTTATTTCGTTGCAAACTTCCGAAAAACAAGTTCGCGCCGTCAGCAAAACAGCTCGTGAAGTATTTCGGGCGATTTCAGTGCAGGGAAGTTTGGCAAATGTATGGAATAATACTCTATTATACCTTGCAAAATGTGCGACCGCCGGATGCGGTTGAACGCCAATCTTGAGGCTGTGGCAAACGTGAGCCGCATTAAAGCCGGCAGATGCGATGCCTCTTCCGGCTCGACCACGTGGGAGGTTGCGGGGCGAAAAGCGCAAAAGCATCCGTTCTCCATATCAAAGTAATCCCCCCGGCTGAAATTTTCCGTATTTGGCGCTATGCCAAGATAAGTTGACAAATGAAGCAGGAATACAATATGGAAATTTGCGCAGTTTCCCTTCTCACAGTCAAACCACTGCAGCGAGGTTGAAATAAACGCGAAAATGTTACTATCGGCAACCGGTGCGCGAAGAACTGCCGATAGAAATTCGGCAAGAAACATTGCCACTGCCGCTTTTGCCGGCGAAAAAGGAATGTCGGCATATATGTATGCCGGCTGCACCGACCTTATTCGTGCGAGCCTTGACGCTGCATGCTCATTCCACTCTACGTTCAAAATTGCCATGGGCGAAAAAAGCACGTTCTTAACCGAGGCTCTGCGCGTTTTAGGTATGCGCACAAGAAATCCTCTGCGCCCCTCCTTTTCGGTATATGCGTCCACAATCAATGTGTTATCGTTATATTTTGTGGTACGCAGCACAACGGCCTTTGAACTTATCAGCATCCCTGTTTTTAGGCTTATTATCTTATTACCTTGTAGTTTTTGCGGGCATTGGCACGCGAGGTGTAGTTGAAATGCCACCATTCGGAACGCAGGGTGTGAAATCCCGCCCGTGTCATCACCCTTCGCAGCAGTCGGCGGTTGTAAACGGCTTCTTTTGTGAGCCGCTTTTTCTTTACAAGCTCCTCTTCCCTGTCAATATGGGCAAGAGGAGTCATGTTGTCAATACGCGTGCCCATTGTTATGCTGTCTCCTTTTTCATCGGCTATTGTTATATCAACGGCAAGACCGTAGTTGTGAAGTCCGCCGCCGCGTGCAGGATTGCTTACGTAAATTTCTTTTTTAGTTCCAGCCACCACGTTCCACATCTTCTGCTGAACCGACATGGGGCGCGCCGCATCGTAAACCTTCAGCGTTAGGCCGGGGTGTGATTGGCGCAGCATACGCTGAGCCCGTTTAAGGGCTCTTGCTGCCTGCGGATGAAGGTATGCCGTATGCAAATCGGTGTATAATATGCGTCCGGTGAAATTATCGGGGCGGGTGTACATAAGACTTACAAGGATTTCGGGGTCGATGTCGCGCACCCTCACCATTCCCTGCCGTTCCATTGACTGCTCGGTAAAAGTTTTGCTCCTCTTCTGCGCAGACGTAAATTGAAAAGCCACGGTTTGCAGCACAATGAAGACGGCAAGCGCGAGTTTTTCCGCCCTTAGGGTTTGATTTCTTGCAATATTCATCTTTTTTTTACCTTTCATAATCTATAAGCTCTCCGTCGGGAAGAACCGAACGGGCTGTTATGCCAAGCCTCACAGCCTTGCGGGCGTTGGAATAGAATATAACCGTTGCCTTACCGCTTTCATCGGTAAGCACATCGGGATTCCAGTAAAGTGTGCGGCGCATATCGTTTCGGTCGGGAAGGTCGCGCTTTCTGTAGTCGGGCGACGGGAAATCGGCATCGTTGCTGTAACCGAAAAATCTCACAACCTTCGTCTTGCTCTTTTCCTTCATCAGGAGTCGGTTTCCTTCGCCATACAAAAGTATTGCCGTTGCCCTGTCGGTTTTCGAGCCGAAGTTCGGGAACACGCGCCTCATTTTTTCTTGATCGGTAACTATGTAAACCCTGCTAACCTCGCTCGCAAAAACAGTAAGGTTGTCCATGCGGCGGCTGCTGTTTTGCTCGGTGTTGTGAATAAATACCACCGCCGGGCGGTTGCGGTAGGTGAACTTGTAATCAATGCCGGCAGGGACAGCGTCCTCGGTGGTGTAGTCAAACCTGCTGTTTATGCTTTTCAACAAGTCCCAAAGCAATGGGTCGTCCTCACCACGGTCACAATATTTCATGGCTTCGAAATCTATGTTGTAGCATATATCCGCATTGCGCTTTGCGAAGTCCTCGCCTCCGTTCCATCTGCTCTGCCCCATATTGTTGTTGCGATTTTTGCCCCTCACAACGGCCTCTCCAAGTATTATGTCTCCTTTGCTTATTGTGTCTCTCCACGCAAAAACATCTTGCAACGGCACCGGCTTGCGGATATACGGACTAAGGTTGAACTCCTGTATGTCGTACATCCTTGGCTTTGGCGCAAAGCTGCGGTCGAGGAATATGCGCATTGCCTTAGGTTTTCCGTTTTCGTATGTATAAAAGCGCCCCACGCCCTCGCCGTAGTATTCGGGCGGCATCATGGCAAATCCTCCGGCGGAATCGGTTTTGCATTCTCCCGTCATCCTTTCTCCGGTAAAGCGTATGTCAACTTTCAAGTCAGCCCCGGCTACGGGCAGACGTTTTCCCCGGCTTGCAAGTAAATATCCTTTCAGCAGCTGTCCCTGCTCTGACGGCTGCACAAGCTTGAACGGCTTTCTGCCTGTCATTTCATAGAAATCGTACCTCCTCCAACCTTGCACGAGCAGCAAAAGGTCAAGGTTTTTGGAGTGGGTCTCGTCATCCTGTTCAAAATAATACTCCGGATGTGATATGTATCCTTTAAGATCGGAGGAAAGCAGAAGATCTTCGGCTATTCCGCAGTCTCTGCCATTCAACTCCGCATCCCTGTCGTGCACGGCAAGCGAAAAATATGCGTTGCATGGGTTGCCTTGTTTATCACACAGCTTCATATCTAAAACTATCGGGGCGAAAGGTGCGTAAACCTCCTCGTTCTGCTTCACCTCCAAGCTAACCGGATATTCCGGGCTTCGCCAAGCAAGACGTTCCCACAAAATCCCGCCTTCTGCATTGAAAATCGTTATTTGGTTTATGCCGTAGCGCAGAAACCTTTCAGACACCTCCCAATGCGTTCTGCCGTTCAGCCGAATGCTGTCTAACGCACACAGTGCCCCACGGCAGGTAATGCTTATTCCCACGTAATTGCCATCAAGGTCGGGCGTTGGAGTTATATAAAGGCCGGCTTTTCCATCTTTCCGCTCCAGCGTTGCTACGATGCCCGACTTTCTTGCGGCGGGAAGGGCAAACTCATGCTTCCGGCCCTCTATCTCAACCACGGCTCTAAGATTACTTTTCCACGATGGTACGATAAATTCGCCCATTCCCTCGTGCCGGGTTTTTGTTGTGCATACCTCTTTTTCCCCATCAAGCAGATTACATTCCGCAAAGTTTATCGGGTTGCCTCTTTTGTCGGTTATGCGATAGGCCACCTTCTGCGGTGTTTCGCTTTGCACCAATGCGCCGCCTTCCGGATAGAACTCCGCATACACGCCGTTTTTTCCCACAGAGTCTCTGCGCAGAGTGCCCGGTTCTTTGCGTAACATAGGCAACTGGTCTTCGCCTTTGCCTGAAAATATGAAAGGACTTGTAATGCCGCCTTCGCTATTACGGGTTTGATAAATCGGCACCACACGCGAAAAGCAATAGTAGCCGTCCCAATTAAGCATGGCACGCGTAAAGGCGCGTATCTCATAATAGCCTCCGTGTATAAGGTTCGACAGGGGAATGCTCCCCGAAACTTGTCCGTCGGTTATCTCATAGTTTTTGCGCTCTATTGTGTTGCCGTGATCATCGAGCAGTTCCACATACAACACCTTGCTCAAATCGGTATATTTTAGCGACGAAGCCCTTACCACGTAGGCTTTGAAATAAATCGTTTCGTCAATTAAATAGGCGTTATTGTCCAAGTGCAAGTAAACCTTCTCCTGCGTATAGCGACTATCGTAGAGGGCGATTTCCTTGAAATGTTTCATGAAACTGCCGCCACCGGCAGTGCCTTGTGCGTATGAAATTGCAAAGGCGGCAAGAATTACGACAAAAAGGCATATTCGTTTCATGGCTGCGTTGTTTTTGCTGTTAAACTGTATGTCATAAAATTTTTTGCTTAACAAGTTCTTTTGCCACGGTGTCGAGTTCTCCGTACCATTCTTCCCCGAATGCCCTTATTAGCGGGGCTTTCAGAAACTCATACACCCGCATTTCGTTTTTATTCCCCAGCTTGCGTGCGCAGGCGCATATATTCCAGCGGTTATAGTTTAGTGCTGTCATGCCGTTGCTAAGCCTTGAGGCGCGTATTGGGTACAGCGCGCACGATATTGGCTTAACGAATTTAGTTTTACCCTCGGCATAAGCCCTTTCAAGGGCGCAAAGACAACACCCGCCGTCTCCCATAAAAGTGAAAACGCAGTTTTTCCCCTTTACGATGCTCGTAACAAGGTCTCCATCGCGGTCTTTGTAGGCCACGCCCTGCTTGTGTATGAGATTTAGGGCCGCATGGCTCAACTTGTCTTTGACAAATGGCAGGGCTTCTTCTATCTGTTTTTTCTCCTCGGTGGTTATGGGTGCGCCGGCATCGCCTTCTATGCAGCATTCGCCTTTGCACGCGTCCAAATCGCAGCAAAAGTATTCGGTTATGCATTCCGAGGAAACTATCACGTTCCCTATTTCTATCATTGTGTTGTATTGTGTGCGGCCCATATTTTGAACTTTTACCATTTTATGGGTGTTTTTCCAAGGCTTTCCAGATAATCGTTGGCAAGGGTGAAGTGGTGGTTTCCGAAAAATCCCCTGTAGGCTGACAATGGCGACGGATGGGCGGACTTTAACACAAGGTTTTTCGAGCCGTCTATAAGGGCGCCTTTTTTTTGTGCGTACGCTCCCCAAAGCATATACACTATGCCACTGCGTTTTTCGGCAAGGGCACGTATCGCCGCATCGGTAAATTCTTCCCATCCCTTGTTTTGGTGCGAGCCTGCCCGGTGCGCCCTAACCGTAAGGGTTGCATTCAGCAACAGCACCCCCTGCTTAACCCACCGCGTGAGGTCGCCGCTTGTCGGCGCGGGGGTTCCGGTATCGGCCTGCACTTCCTTGAATATATTTTCGAGCGAAGGAGGAAACTTCACGCCATCTGCCACCGAAAAGCTCAAACCTAGGGCCTGTCCGGGTTCGTGATAAGGGTCCTGCCCTATTATAACAACTTTAACATCGTTGAAGGGACAAAGGTTAAAGGCATTGAAGATGAGGTTACCCGGCGGATAGCAAACACCGCTCGTGTATTCCTTGCGCACAAAATCCACAAGGTTCGCAAAATACGGTTTGCCGAATTCTTCGGCAAGCGCGTCTCTCCAACTGTTTTCCATCTTTACATCCATGGGCATTGTTTTGTGGCGGAATGCTACACCGTGGGCAGTTGCGAGCCGTTTATCTTGCGGTAGAGGTCGAGCGAGAACACATCGGTCATTCCCGAGATGAAGTCTATAACCGCCATAACCTTTCCGTAAAGCGTAACGGCATTTAGCTGATACTGCGATGATATGCGGCTGAGCAGCAGTTTGCTGTAAGCATTCTCCGGCGTTAGTGCCGCCTTTAACACAAGATCCAAAAGGGTGTATATTATATGGTATCCGGCAAGCTCTATGTCGAGCACATCGCGGCTGCGGTATATTTTCTCCACCGCCACCCGGCTGCTGTGGCTGTAAGCTTGCGCAACACCGGGGGTTATATTGTCTATAAGGCTTCCCTTGAATGTTCCCGATAGTATGGAATCCTCGTTTTCCATAAAAACTTTCACGCACTCGTGTTCCAGCAGGTTTATCACCCTTGAGCGGTAATACACTATCTTTTCGTTCCGGTCGGTTACATATGGATAGGCTTTCTTTATATGCTCCCGGTCGCTGTCATCGAAAAAGCCCAAAAGCAGGTTGCTTGTCTCCTCAAAACTGAGTATGCGCAGTTTATACGCATCCTCTATATCCATTATCTGATAGCAAATGTCATCGGCGGCCTCAACCAAATATGCCAGCGGATGGCGGCAATATTTTACCATGCTGCCGTTGTTTTCAACGCATATAAGCCCAAGTTCATCAGCAATTCTTACAAACGCGTCGCGCTCTGACTCGAAAAAGCCGAATTTGTGTCCGGTGGCAAGCGAAGAGGAAAATGGATACTTCACTATGGAGGCGAGAGTAGGATATGTCATAACATATCCACCCTTTCTGCGCCCGTTGAACCGGTGGGTGAGTATCCTGAACGCGTTGGCGTTGCCGTCAAAGCGCGTTATGTCGTTCCACTGCGCCTCCGTTAGCTGTTCGCCGGTACGAGAGTCTTTGTAATGCCTGAGTTTGCCGCCGTTCTCGCTCTCGGCAAAAAAGCTCGCTATGGCCCTTTCGCCGGCGTGTCCGAATGGGGGGTTGCCCATGTCGTGGGCAAGACAGGCGGCTGATACTATGGCCCCGAGCGAAACGGCAAAGTCGTCGCCAAGGTTTTCGTGGCGCTTCATGAGCTCGTGCCCGCAATCCAAACCCAACGAACGCCCAACGCTCGATACCTCAAGACTATGGGTGAGACGGTTGTGCACAAACACGCTGCCGGGAAGCGGAAACACCTGGGTTTTGTTCTGCATGCGTCGGAACGGGGCGGAAAAAATAAGGCGGTCGAAATCGCGCTGAAACTGGGTACGGTCTTCCTTCACTGTGTCATATCTTTCTTCAAGCCCATAGCGTTTGTTGGTGGTAAGCCGTTTCCAATTCATTTTTTCCATTGCGCAAACCTTTATTTTGCCTTATTTACGACACAAAGTTACGCAATTTCCGCAGATAATATCCCGCGTTGGCAAAAAACCGCAATTCATGAAACAGGCACACTTAAACCCTTGCCGATAAAAACTACATGGGACATGGAAAAAACTATGTCCCATGTAGAAAAAATTATGTCTGACGTAGAAAAAAATACATCAGACATAATTTTCCTCTTTTATAATCAACAATAAACCAAGCTTTTGCCCCTACACCCGAAATTCTGCAAATTTACCCGCACACGGCATTTTGCATTTTTCTCCCCTCGATGCCTTTTTGCGGGCGGGGGATGTGCCGAAACATATACTCTTACACACGGGCTAAACAGGCACGAAAGCGCGAAAAGGCTCCGATTTTTTATTATTCTTTGTTAAAAAAACTTATCGGGGGGGGGGGAGACTATTGCGGTATTCAGTTGGCGAACATTTGTGGCGCGCCTTGAATACACGCAGAAACGTTGAAAGCGAGTTGAAGCCTGAATTTTCCGCCACTTTGCCCACGGGGTCGCCGGTATCGGCCAGCAGCTTCTCGGCGTAGGCAATGCGCAGATTGTTCACATAGTCGTAGAACGTGGTGGAGCAATCGTTGTTGAAATACCGGCTCAAATATGTTCTGTTTGTGGCTACGAGAGCCGCCACGTCCGAGAGCTTCAATCCCGGAGTAAGATACAGCCTCTCGTCCACCAAAAGCCTTTGCACCGCCGCGCCTATGTCGTTCGGGTCATCGCCACAATCTTCCGCCTGCGCCCCATTCGGTCTGAGTTCATCGATTACGTTTTCGTGGCGGTATATGAAATAGCTTATGAACACCCACATAACAAGCGAGCATACCATATATGCCAGTTCGTTAACAATGTGGCGCACCACATTGTCGTATATCCAAAAAACGAGCATTGTATAGAAAAACAATATTATGGCGCGCAGCCAGTGCAGGTTGATGTTACTCTCGTAGGAGAAAAGCTCCTTGAGCCTTCTGTGGTATCGCGGTATCTCTATTAGCGTACCCACTAAGTATGCCGTGCCAAAAACCGCGGCAAAGATGACATCGACATAAAAAACCTCCTTCTTCCCCGTTACGGCAAGCACGGCGGGAAGGAGCAAGAATGGGGCTACCTGGCAAAGCATGGAGCGCACACTGTTTCCACCGGGGCGCACAAGCTCGCACAACACAAAGCCGTATAGCGGCACTGCAATCATGTCTATGGCTGACGTTACGCTCCACACGCGGGCATCGAAATAAACTCCGGCAAGAAGCAGCATGAGGTCGGCGAAATTTTCAAGGCAGTTTACAAACATAAGCAAACATACCAGCCGCGACAGCGTATTCCTGTCCTTGCGCCAAAACAGCCATGTCATCATCATATAAAACATGGTGCTCAACCCATATGTGAAATACATTGCGTCCATTTTCTCTCTCTATAATACGCGAATTTATTAAAATAACTTTACATTTTCGTATTATACAAGAAAAAAATCCTCACGTTGGCACATAATAATTCCAATACGCGAGCAAATATTTAACAGAACCTATTTTGTCGGCAAGCCATTGCTTTTGCGGAAATCGCCGCAAAAGCACACTTTTTTGTTTGTATTACCGCCGTTTACGCCATAAGCAAGGCTTTCCCTGCCAACGCCACCCGAGAGATTGCCCTCCCCTTTCGCCACTTAGGGCATTAGGTTCTACGCAAACCGCCTCACTTTATTTTTGGAAGGAACTCGGAAACATCCAATCCGTGGGATATAAGGTCGCGCACCACGCTGGAGCTTATAGCAGCCAATGGCGGCTCGGTGAAAAGTATCACGGTTTCTATTCCGGTAAGTTTGCGGTTCATGTCGGCCATGTCGCGCTCGTACTCAAAATCCTTTACAGAGCGCAGACCGCGAAGTATGAATTTTGCGTTCATTCGCCGCGCAAAATCGATTGTAAGGTCATCGTAGCTCTGCACGCTCACCCTGGGCTCGTGGCGATAGTAGCCCTTTATTGTTTCCACGCGCTTGGCCGTTTCGGAAAGCACCGACTTTTCGTTGTTAACGCCTATGCCTATGAATATGTGGTCGAACAAATGCAGTCCGCGCCTCACAATGGCTTCGTGTCCTATTGTAAACGGGTCGAAACTGCCCGGGAATATTGCAAGTCTCTCCATTCGTTTGTTTGTTTATTCGCTCTCAAGGTCTTCTGCCTTGTCTTCCTCCACAACAAGGTTGTCTATTATGAATTTTTGGCGTTCCGAGGTGTTCTTGCCCATGTAGTAGGATAGCATTTCGCCTACATTGTCGCTTTTGCTTAGCGTAACCTGGTCGAGGCGCATATCCGGACCTATGAAGTTCTTGAATTCCGAGGAATCGATCTCACCCAAGCCTTTGAAGCGCGTAATTTCGGGATTGGGCTGCAGCTTGCGTATTGCCTCGCGGCGTTCCTCATCGCTGTAGCAATATATGGTTTCGTATTCCGAACGTGCGCCGCTCCGATTTTTCTTCAACACTGCCGCCCCAGCCGCATTGTCGGAGATTTCTGTTGCCGGCTTTGCCTTACCGGATTTCTTTTTCTTGTTCCTTACACGGAAAAGCGGTGTTTGCAGTATATAAACGTGTCCTTTCTTTATAAGGTCGGGGAAAAACCAAAGGAAAAACGTTATAAGCAAAAGGCGTATGTGCATTCCGTCAACATCGGCATCGGTGGCAACGATTACTTTGTTGTATCTCAAACCATCAAGTCCGTCTTCTATGTTGAGCGCAGCTTGAAGCAGGTTAAACTCATCGTTTTCATAAACCACCTTTTTAGTAAGCCCGTAAGCGTTTAGCGGCTTGCCGCGCAGGGAGAAAACAGCCTGGGTGTTGGCATCGCGACTTTTGGTTATGCTTCCCGATGCAGAATCGCCCTCGGTTATGAAAATACAGCTGTCCTCGCGCAGCTCGCCCTTGGCATCGTTGAAGTGGTAACGGCAATCGCGCAGCTTGCGGTTGTGAAGGCTTACTTTCTTTGCCTTTTCACGCGCCAGCTTGGTT
The DNA here is from genome assembly GCA_002437495.1 of Prevotellaceae bacterium UBA6398. Taxonomy (GTDB): domain Bacteria; phylum Bacteroidota; class Bacteroidia; order Bacteroidales; family Bacteroidaceae; genus UBA6398. The sequence goes on along the minus strand of DJQA01000016.1, from coordinate 75,533 downwards.
ACCCCGGCAATGGCCTTGCGGTCGCGCTCGGAGGCCTGTATCTTCTCAAGTATGGCATCGGCTATCTCGGGGTTCTTGTGCAGGTAGTTGTCAAGGTTTTCCTTTATGAAGTCGCCCACAAACTTGTTTACGCTTATGCCATTCTCGCTTATTGTTAAACTGCCGAGCTTTATCTTGGTTTGGCTTTCAAACTGCGGCTCGCTTATGTTCACTGCTATCGCCGCCACGATGCCGTTGCGTATATCCTGATATTCGAAGTTTTTTCCGTAGAACTCTTTAAGCGTCTTTGCAACGTGTTCCTTAAACGCGCTCTGATGAGTGCCGCCCATCGTGGTATGCTGACCGTTTACAAACGAGTAGTATTCCTCGCCATACTGAGAGGTGTGGGTAAAGGCTATCTCTATATCGGGCCCCGAAAGGTGTATTATGGGATATAGGGCGGGGGTAGTCATGTTGTCGGTTAGCAGATCTTCGAGACCGTTGCGGCTTTGTATCTTGCGGCCGTTGAACATTATAACAAGTCCTGTGTTGAGATACGTGTAGTTTTTCAACATGGCCTCTATGAACTCGGAATGGAAGCGGTAGTTCTTGAACAGCGTGTCGTCGGGGCGGAAATAAACGTAAGTTCCGTTCTCTTCCGTGGTTTTTCCCGTGGTATCGCTCACAAGCCTGCCCTTTTCGAAAACCGCAGTCCTCATTTCTCCGTTGCGGCGTGTGCACACCTCGTAGCGCGAACTCAGGGCGTTTACTGCCTTTGAACCCACGCCGTTCATGCCCACGCTCTTCTTGAAAACGGAAGTGTCGTACTTGCCGCCGGTGTTGAGCATGCTAACCGCATCCACAAGCGACCCGAGAGGTATGCCGCGCCCATAGTCGCGCACGGAAACCGATTTGTCATCGCTCATCTCAATCTCTATGCGCTTGCCGGCGTTCATCTTGAACTCGTCTATGGAGTTATCGATGGTTTCTTTAAGCAGCACATAAATTCCGTCGTCGGCATGCGAGCCGTCGCCCAAACGCCCTATATACATGCCGGGGCGCGTGCGAATGTGCGTTGTGTCGTCAAGATGCCTTATGCTGCTCTCGTCGTACTTTACCTCTTCTCCCTGCGCCCTTTCGGCGGGATTTCCCATGTTTAAAAGTTCTTCTGCCATAAACGTAACGGATTGCCGCCGCATACACACAGCGGCTTCAATAAGCAAAAATACAAAAAATCCGCGAGATGGCACAGCGACAACTCGTGGCTGCAAGCAGCGCAACAGCAACGCCATACCCACACCGCGTTAGCCCGTAAGATTTCAAAAAAATTGCGCAGCTTTGTGCCCCTGCGCTGTTTTTGTTTTCGTATGCGCAGCAATAGTTGCTTCAAAAGCTTTCTTTGATGGTTTTCACCATTTCGTTGGGAGTGAGGGTGCTTTGCTCGTGGCGTTCCATGCTTCTTAGCGTAACGTTTCCCGATTTCACCTCATCCCCGCCCATCAACGCCACGAACGGTATGTTGTTGTCGGCGGCGTATGACATCTGCTTTTTCATTTTTGCACCATCGGGATATATCTCCGTGCGTATGCCCGCACGCCGCGCCTTTGCAGCAAGCGCAAGGCATTGCGCCATCTCGCTTTCGCCCCCGAAGTTTACGAACAGCAGCTGCGTGCCCGCTTTTGCCTCTTTGGGGTAAAGGTCAAGACCGTTGAGCACGTCGTAAATCCTGTCTGCGCCGAACGATATGCCCACGCCGCTTAACCCGGGCATTCCGAATATGCCGGTTAGGTTATCGTATCTACCGCCGCCGGTTATGGAGCCGATGGCGTAGTCGAGGGCTTTAACCTCGAAAATGCAGCCGGTGTAGTAGTTCAAACCGCGTGCGAGCGAAAGATTGAACGTTACGCTGTTTTTGAGCTGCGAGTTTTTGAGCGCGTTCAAAACGTATTCCACCTCGGCAATGCCTTTCATGCCTGTTTCGCTGCTTTCAAACTGACTGCGCATTACGGCTATTTTCTCCTCGTTGCTTCCCGACAGGGCTATGATGGGTTCGAGGTCCTTTATTGCCTCTGCCGAAATACCCTCTTCGAGAAGTTCCTTTTCCACACCGTCGAGCCCTATCTTTTCGAGCTTGTCAATTGCCACGGTAACCGCCGTGATTTTGTCGGCAGCCCCTATTTTTTCGGCAATGGCGGCAAGCAGCTTGCGGTTGTTTATGTTAATGTCCACGCGTATGCCGAAGCGGCTGAACACCTCATCGATGATTTCCACCAACTCCACTTCGTTGAGCAGCGAGTCGCTGCCCACCACATCGGCGTCGCACTGGTAGAACTCGCGGTAGCGCCCTTTTTGCGGGCGGTCGGCTCTCCACACGGGCTGTATCTGGTAGCGGCGGAAAGGCATCTTTATGTCATCGCGGTGCTGCACCACAAAACGTGCGAACGGCACGGTGAGGTCGTATCGCAGTCCCTTTTCGCAAATTCTTGCCGCGAGCCTGCCCGCGCTTTCCTGCTGCATTTCTTCGGGGGAAACGCCGTTGAGGAAGTTGCCGCTGTTCAGAATCTTGAAAAGCAGCTTGTCGCCCTCTTCGCCGTACTTGCCCATTAGTGTAGAGAGGTTTTCGAGCGCGGGGGTCTCTATCTGGCGGAAACCGTAAAGCTCGTACACCTCGCGTATTGTGTTGAAAATATAGTTGCGTTTGGCCATTTCCTGCGGCATGAAGTCGCGTGTGCCTTTGGGTATGGAGGGTTTTGTTGCCATCTTGTGATTTGTTTTTTCCGCTTGCAAAATTACGAAACTGTTTTGATTTTTTATATAGAGCCAAATATTATTACCGCAGTTTCCGCCTATGCCTTGAGTGTCTTTTTGGTCATGTTCGGAAGAGACCGGCTTTGGCGGAGGAGAATGGCGGCTTGTGGCGAAAATCGCCCCCAATCCCGGGGCAATGAACAACCTGTGCTATTGCTTTGTGGCGGAGGGCGTGGAAAAAGTCTCGGACCAGCATCTTGAAACAACGGAGGACATAGCCGTAAACCTTATGAGCGAAGAGGAAGTAAAGCGCGAAATGACGAACGGCGGCTTTATGCAGGCCTTGATGCTTGCGACGCTCTACAAGTATATGTATGAAACGAACGCTATGCCGCAGCGGCAATAAGCCGAACAGCAAACCGCAAAAAGGCGGATTTGTCAAAATCAGAATAACCTGTTGATTGCCAAAGTTTTGTCCGATTTGTTATCTGTTTTTGTAAGGAATTGTTTTTCAGATACTTGAAATAGGAGAAAAAGGTCTGATGTAATTTGAATTATATCAGATATAATTCAAACTACATGGGACATGTTTTTTTCCATGTCCCATGTAGTTTTCGGGATGTTTGGCAAAAAAGTCGCCGCACTCGGTTTTGCGCCATTTGCAAGGGCAGCGGCAACCGCCAAACGAATTGTGGTTTCTTTTTATTTTTGCTCCTGCTTTGCCGGGATGATAAGCGACAGACCTATGCTCACCACCAACACTGCGAGAATGAACACGAGCGATGCAACTGCGTCGATGTGCAGTATGCTGTGGGTAAGGAGTTTCGCGCCTATGAACAGCAGCAGTATGCAAACGCCTGTCTGCAAATAGCGGAACTTGTCGGCCACGGCGGCAAGGAGGAAGAACATTGCCCTAAGCCCGAGAATTGCGAAGATGTTTGAGAAGAACACCACGTAAGGGTCGAGCGACACGGAGAACACGGCGGGAATGCTGTCGAACGCAAATATAAGGTCGCTGAACTCTATTACCAAAACCGTAACGAACAACGGCGTTATGCACAGCAAGCCTTTTTTGAGTTTTTGCGAACCATCGGGGATTTTATATCCGGTTTCTGTTTTTTCCGCTCTCACAAAAAATCGGTCTCCTGCAAACGCCGGGTAAACGCGAAAGTGTTTTGACAGGAACTTTACAAGCGGGTGTTTTGCCACATCAATGCTTTCTTTTTTGTCGCGGTTGAAAAACATCTTTACGCCACTGTAAACAAGGAATGCCCCGAATATATATAGCACCCAGTCGAAGCGGCTTATTATGGCTGCTCCTGCAAAAATGAAAACAAAGCGCAACACAATTGCGCCTATTATGCCCCAGTTGAGCACGTGCTGGTATTCCTCCTTGCCCACGCCGAACGATGCGAAAATCATCATCATTACAAACAGGTTGTCAACCGAAAGGGTTTTCTCTATAAGATAACCCGAAATGTATGAAATAGTCATGTAATGGCGATATTTTTGCAAACTTCCCTCAAAGTCGTTGGGGTCGAGAGACAAGTGTGCCGCATATTTGCCCGCCACTTCCTGAAGGTCGGCAAAGTTGTGTATGCCATGAACCATATCGCCGTGAAACCAAAGAAAGGCTGAAAAGGCAAGGGCCAGCGTTATCCAAACCGCCGTCCACGCGCCCGCTTCTTTAATCGACACTGCATGTGCCTTTCGATCTATAACAAGCATGTCGACCACCAAAATGGCGACAATGAACACAATGAAACCGCCGAGAAAAAGCAATTCTGAAAGATGCATTTTTAGTACGTATTATTTATTTTACTTCCTTTTTATATATCCGTAATTCAAGATAAAGTAGTGTTGTGGCGCATATTGAGCGCAGCGTTTTCGGCCGTTTCCATTATTTCGCGCTCTCCCGGACCTTTGTCGTTGATGCCGCACAGGTGGAGTATGCCGTGGATTATCACGCGGTCAAGCTCGTCCTCGTATGAAGTGCCGAACTGCACCGAGTTCGACCTCACCGTGTCAAGGCTTATGATTATGTCGCCGTTTATGGTTTTCCCCTCATCGTCATCAAACGTTATTATGTCGGTGAAGTAGTCGTGTCCGAGAAACCTGCGGTTGTAGTCAAGAATGGTGGGGTCGTCGCAGAACATATAGTTCACGTCCCCTACAACGCGCCCGTGGCCCGCTGCCACACGCCCTATCCAGTCGCGATAGTCAAAGCGCGAAAGTGGGGGCATTTCCACTTCGGTGGAGGCAAATGTTATCATTATCCAAGCAATATTATTATTTTGTCAGTCAAAAAGCGAGGGTGCGCTGTCCCTGTGGCGTGGCACGCGTCCCAGATGGCGGTATGCAAGGTCTGTAACCTCCCTGCCGCGTGGGGTGCGCACGATGAAGCCCTCCTTGATGAGGAACGGCTCGTAAACCTCCTCCACAGTCCCCGCGTCTTCGCCTATTGCGGTGGCGATGGTGGAAATGCCCACAGGCCCGCCCTTGAACTTGTCGATGATTGTTGTGAGTATCTTGTTGTCTATTTCGTCAAGACCGTAGCGGTCGATGTTCAAGGCTTCGAGAGCCACCCTTGCGATTTCAAGGTTTATGCGTCCCGAGCCTTTCACTTCGGCAAAGTCCCTTACGCGGCGCAACAGGGCGTTGGCTATACGCGGCGTGCCGCGGCTGCGCGAAGCTATCTCGCCGGCGGCGTCGGTGTCTATTTCCACGTTTAGAATATGGGACGAGCGCACCACAATCTGCGACAGCACAGAAGCGTCGTAGTATTCAAGGTGCAGGTTTATGCCGAAGCGGGCGCGCAAAGGGGCTGTGAGCAGTCCGCTGCGTGTTGTCGCGCCTATCAGCGTGAACGGGTTGAGGTTTATCTGCACGCTGCGCGCCGAAGGGCCTTTGTCTATCATTATGTCAATGCGGAAGTCCTCCATGGCAGAGTAGAGATACTCCTCCACCACAGGGGCAAGGCGGTGGATTTCATCGATGAAAAGCACGTCGTTGGGCTCGAGCGACGTGAGCAGCCCGGCAAGGTCGCCCGGCTTGTCGAGCACAGGCCCGGAAGTCAGCTTGAAGCCCACGCCAAGCTCGTTGGCTATTATGTTTGAGAGGGTGGTCTTTCCCAATCCCGGCGGGCCGTGCAGCAGAGTGTGGTCGAGCGATTCGCCCCTGCGCCGCGCCGCCTCCACGAATACGCGCAAATTGTCTACAACCTTTTTCTGTCCCGAAAAGTCATCAAACCTTAAGGGACGCAAAGTGTTCTCGTATTCGCGCTCGGATGGGGAGCCTGCCTGCTCTGTGCGTATATCGAAAGTGTCGTTGCTCATTGTATGTAGTTATTCTTCAAAGTCAAAAGGCAGTTGCGGTTCATCGGCAGGCAGTTGCGTAAAACTGCGGCGATGGTACTTTGTAATTCCATACTTGCGTATGGCATTGCGCTGCCCGGCGGTGGGATAGCCTTTGTTCTTACTCCACATATATTGCGGATATTCCCTGTCAATACGCTTCATATAGTCGTCGCGATAGGTTTTGGCGAGAATAGATGCCGCCGCAATAGAAAGATATTTGCCGTCGCCTTTCACTATTGTGTTGCAAGGTATGCTGCCATAAGGCTTGAAGCGGTTTCCGTCAACAATGACAGCCTCGGGGCGCACCTTGAGCCCGTCGAGGGCGCGGTGCATCGCGAGAATGGAGGCGTTGAGAATGTTTATCTCGTCTATCTCTTCGGGCAAAACCTCGCCCACCGCCCATGCCAAGGCTTTTTCCTGTATTTCCTCGCGCAGGGCGTAGCGTTTCTTTGCCGTGAGCTTTTTGGAGTCTTTAATCTCTTCGTTAGCGTATCCTTCGGGGAATATCACCGCCGCCGCAAACACGCTGCCCGCAAGACAGCCTCGTCCGGCCTCGTCGCAGCCTGCTTCAAATTTCACGTCGTGGTATCTCCCGGCAAGCATAATCAAGCGCTCCTAAACTTGTCAAATGGTAACTGCCGTACCGCTGCACGAAACCATCAGCATACTTCCGTTAGAACCTACTGTCTCGTAGTCGATGTCTATGCCCACTACGGCATTAGCGCCAAGTTGCTGCGCCTGCTCCGCCATTTCGGAGAGCGCGGTGTCTTTGGCCTCGCGAAGCACGCGCTCATAGCTTTTGGAACGTCCGCCCACAATGTCGCGTATGCCCGCAAAAAAGTCGCGCACAAAGTTTGCGCCGATTATCGTCTCTCCGGTTACAACCCCATAATAGGTCTTTACCGGTCTGCCTTCAACGGCGGGTGTTGTTGTAAGAAGCATTTCTGTATATTTTTATCCGCGCAGGAATATGCGCGAAAATTATTTTGTTCAAAACATCTTCATTACTCTTTCAATGCCATCGGCGAGAGCGTCAACCTCGTCTTTTGTATTGTAGAGACCAAACGAGGCACGTGCCACGCTCTGCACTCCCAGACTTTCCACAAGCGGCTGGGCGCAGTGATGCCCTGTGCGTATGGCTATGCCGAGCCTGTCAAGAAGCGTTCCGAGGTCGAGCGGGTGGATGTTTCCCACCACAAAAGAAAGTACCGCCGATTTATGTTGCGCCCTACCGAAAATGCGCATTCCGGGAATGGCATCAAGACGTTCGGTGGCGTATGCAAGCAGTTCGTGTTCGTGCGCCGCTATGTTGCCGATGCCAAGATTCTCCACATAGTCGATTGCCGTGGCGAGAGAGTGGCTGCCCACGTAATCGGGAGTGCCGGCCTCGAACTTCAAGGGGGCATCCTCAAACTCCGTATGCCCGAAATGTACGTTTTTTATCATCTCACCGCCACCCTGATAAGGCGGAAGCTTTTCAAGCCACTCTGCCTTTGCATAAAGTGCGCCGATGCCGGTGGGTCCATAAACCTTGTGTCCGCTGAAAGCATAGAAATCGCACCCTATGTCTCGCACATCCACTTTTATATGAGGCACACTCTGCGCTCCGTCTATCAGCACCGGCACATTCTGTGCGTGGGCAATGGCGGTAATCTCCTTTACGGGGTTAACCGTTCCGAGAACGTTTGATACGTGGGTTACGGAAACCAATTTGGTGTTTGCGCCAAACATTCTCTTGTATTCATCCATGCGCAACTCGCCATTTTCCGTTATTGGAATAACCTTAATCTTTATTCCCTTTCGCATTTCGAGCAACTGCCAAGGCACAATATTGGAATGGTGTTCCATTGCAGAGATTATAACCTCGTCTCCTTCTTTCATGAAAGCCTCGCCAAACGATGAAACCACGAGATTCAAACCTTCGGTTGCCCCTCGCGTGAAAACTATCTCCGATGGCGAAGAAGCGTTAAGGAATTCCGCAACCTTTGCACGCGCCGCTTCGTGTAGTTCTGTAGCCTGCTGAGAAAGGAAATGCACTCCGCGATGCACATTGGCGTTTTCCGAATAATATTCGTTTACTATGGCATCAACAACCTCTCGCGGCTTTTGCGTTGTGGCACTGTTGTCAAGATAGACAAGCGGTTTGCCATAAACGCTGCGCGACAGTATCGGGAAATCTTTTCTTATATTCTGTATATTGTACATTGTTTGTATACTTTTATCTTGCGAGCCATGCCTCGGGATTAAGTTTCGAGGTTTCACGACGAAGTTGGAAATGCAGAGTGCAGTTTCCCGAAGCATCGCGTGCCACTCCGCCCAAAGTCTGCTTTGTATGCACTTTCTGCCCTTTGCTCACAGAAACGTAGGATAGGTTGCAATATACAGATATGTAGCTGCCGTGGCGCACAAGAACGTTAGAGTATCCGCCAAGAGAGAACACGGCCGACACTTCGCCATCGAAAATCGCACGGGCACACGCCCCCGCCCTCCCGGTTATGTTTATGCCTTTATTGTCAAGCCGCACACCGGAAAGACCATCTACGTTGTGAACGCCGTAGTGCTGCGTAATCATATAACCTCCCGAAATAGGCATGGGAAGTCTCCCTTTATTTGCAGCGAAATCTTTTGAGAGTGCGCGGTCGGCCTCTTCCATTTTGAAGACTTTCATATCTTCCGCGCTTTGCCTGTAAACCTTTGCAGAAGCAGTTTGTTTCTCTTTGCTACCTTTTCCTCTTTCTGTTGCGAGCTGTTTGCGGCGGGCCTCCTCACGTGCTTTTTGCCGGGCAAGTTTCTTTTGCCGTTCAAGTTCGCGCTTGCGCGCTTCCTCACGCCGTCTCTTTTCCGCTAGTATCTGTTGCTGTATCAGCGCGTCTATTTTTGAATTGAGCGAGGAGTATCGTCTTCTATACGCACTTATGGCACTTTGCACTTGACGTTGCTTTTTCTGCAGACCGCTAACTATTTTAGTGCGTTCGGCATGCTGCCCCTCCAACTTGTTTTGCTCTGTTACGCCCTCGCTAAGCAGTACATTCTTTTGTTCACGAGTTTTCACGACTTCCGCGTGTTTGGCGTCAACCTGGGACTGTTTTCGTTTCAAAAGTTCTCCTTGCACGCGCTGATAGCGGGCATACTCTCTTACATATCTCAAACGGCGCAACATCTGCGTAAAGTTGTTGGCGGAAAATATGAACATCAGCTTGTTTTGCGTGTTCCTATTGCGGTAAAGGTATAACATTGCGCGACGGTAATGCTTTTTGCGGAGCTCCAATTCAGCTTTCAGTGTGTCGAGCTGGGTTTTGAGTATGGATATTCTGCCATCGAGCGCGTTTACGTCTGCCGATATTGCGTCAACATACTTTTTCTGGGTGCTTATCTGCCCATTTAGAACTTTAAGGTTGCTCAACTGCGAGCGCACGTCCTTCTTCAAGGATTTAAGCATTCCCTCGTTTTGCGTTATCTTTCTATGCAGCGTGGCGCGTTGTGATTTCAGCTTATTTATCTCTCTGTTGCTTTGTGCGTATACATTAGAGAATGCCATGCACAACACGGCGAAAAAAAGAATTATGCGGCGGCTGCTCATTGTATTGCGGATAGTTTTCTCATAATCTCATCTATGGAACGCTGCTTGTAGCTTGATGGCACTTTTGTGCGGGTTTCCCATTTGGCGTTGTCTGACAGCCGACTCAAATCTATCGTTAAGCAAACATCGCGTTTCCCGTCTTTGGCTTCAATGCTTATATGGGTGGGAAATTGTTTTCCTTCGAAATTTACAAAGTTACCATACTTGCATACAAGGCTTTCCTTGGCGTTGATTTCCTTTGGATTTACGGTTACGCGGTCGAGCAGCGCACTTGAAGTTCGTGTAAGAAAATCATAATCGAGTTTTGGCGATGAAGTGAGACTCAGCAATGTATGGTCTCCGCTCGAGGCAATTTTGAAATCTTTAAGCGAGGACTTTACATCGCGTGTGCCCGGCACGAAAATCTCGTTCCAGAACATTGATTGCAGCGCGTAGAAGTCAACGCTCGCGCTTTTCAAAAAGCTTGCGTCGGAATATGTTGCTCGTACATATTGTTTGTTAAAACGATCGACAAGCAGCACATGGTCGGGCGTGAACTCCAAGCGCGCCACTTCCATTCCCAAAAACGACATGGAAAGTTGTATTACATCGCCACGCCTCATTTTCAAGTTTCCCCCAAGCGTAAAGTTTTTTGTTCCGCTCTTCAGCTCTACACTTGCCTTTGCAGTTATATTTTGCGCAGTTTGAAAATTGTCTGTTACTTTCTTAACATAAGTCTCTGCGGTCGAAACCTTGCCAACCGCCGTTGCTTTGGTTGCGCTTTTTGAAGAACCGCACGCTCCGAACAACGTTACAGCCAAGACCGTTGCTCCGGCAAGCATTATTTGTTTCAGAATTCTTTTCGTTTTCATTGCGGTGTCAGTTTTCTATATATTTCTTGAACTTTATTTTCTTTTCAAGCGTTTTTGAGTTACCGCCCGCGCTTTTGGCTTTTCGCCACATGGAGAGAGCCTCGCCGGTTTTCCCCAGCTTGGCGTAAATATCTCCGGCGTGTTCGTAAATTGATGCATTCCCCTTGTCTGAAGACATATTTTTAAGAGCCTCTTCTATGAATGTTGCGGCTTCGGCATAACGCCCTTGTTCAAACAAAACCCATGCGTAGGTATCAAGAAACGTTGTGTTTTTGGGTTGTGCTTTTATTGTCTTTAGGCTCATGGCTGCCGCTTTTTCAAGGTCGCGCTTTTTCAGCGAAAGGTAATATGCGTAATTGTTCAGGGCGTTTATGTTGTCATCCTTGTAAACGAGAGCAGAGTCGTAGGCCTGAAAGCTCAACGAGTCCTTGTTCAAATCGTGATACACATCTCCGAGCAAGGCGTAAAAGTCGGAGGCAAGCTCTGTATTTGTATTGCCTGTGATTAGCGCAGCCCCCTTTTTAAGGGTTTCCGCCGAAAGTTCCTTTTCATTACTGCTGAATTGCAACAGTCCGCCATAGAAATAATACACAAGGTTTTCAGGCTCATATTGCATTCCGTCATCGCAAATCTTCGCGGTTTCGCCTACAAGACTCTTGCTTATGCAATACTGCAACAGTTTAAGTCTTACTTGGGAATAATCAGGCTTTACCTTTAGCAGCCGGCGCCAAATCGGTGCCATGCTGTCGGTGGGAGCTTTCAGCATGGACAGATAGACTTGGTAAATGTCAAGGAATGCAGGGTGGCAGTCAGCTTTGGCAAGAATGCGGCGGCAGGCAGGAAGTGCGGCTGTGCTATCCACTGTGCCGCGGTTTCCGCTCATTATCATGGATTTCAAAGCTTCTATGCGTGTCTTTACACTCATTCTTTCGTTTACGGCGATTGAGTTGGCGGCTTTTATGTATGCCGGAATGTCGTTTTGCGCAAGTTTGCGGTTCATTATCGCAAGGCTCGCCATTTCGTTCGAGGGGTCTTGTGCAAGAACCGCCTTGTATTCCGCCATTTCCTTTTCATAGTCCTTCATATCGCCATACACTCTGCCGCGAATAACCCGGTAAGTATTGTTTGAAGGGTCGGATAATATAAGCGAATTTATCAATACAAGCGAAGAATCGTTTTTTCCCGCCGAGGAAAAGGCGTGTATTTTTCGCAAAGTTATCTCATCGCTCTTACCCTCCTGCACCTCCATGCGGGAAAGCGTCTTTATGAGTGCATCCCAGTTTTCCCCACTGCGGTATATTTCGGCAAGGTTGTATAGCAGCTCATCGTGTTCGGGAAAGCGCCGCGACATTATTTCGTAGCGTTCTACTGCTTCCTTGCTTTTTCCGCGAGAGTCGTAGTATTCGGCAAGTTGCTGTTGAAAATAGTAGTTGTCGGGCTCCAGCTCCACGGCTTTCTTTATGTATGTGCCGGCATCATCAAGCGAGTCGGCACTGTCTGCGGCCTCAAGCATAAGTCCCATTGCCGAGAGGGCTTCCGGAGCATTGGGATTTATCTCCAAAGCGTGGCGCAAAAGGTCGAACGAGGCGGCGTAGTCGCCTTTCTCTCTCTGCACCACCGACTCGAGGAAAAACTCGTTGAACCTGCGTTGACGTTCATTGTCGGCCACAGTCTCCTTAACCGCTGCCGCACTTTTCTTACCGCGTTTTTTTTGCGCATAAGCCTGCGGGGCTATAACGGCCGCAGCCATTATAGCCACCAAAACCTTCAACAATGCTTTTTTGCCAAACCAGCGTATTGCCATTGCTTTTGTGTGATTGCCGTTACTTTTTGCCGGTATGTCCGAATCCGCCTTCGCCGCGTTCGCTGTCGGCAAGAGTTTCCACGGGCTGCCATTCCACTTGCTCGTGCCGCGACACAACCATTTGGGCTATCCTGTCGCCGTCGTTCACGGTAAATTCCTCGTTTGAGAGGTTCACCATTATAACGCCTATCTCTCCGCGATAATCCGCATCGATTGTACCCGGAGTGTTTAGCAGGCTTATGCCGTGCTTCAACGCCAACCCCGAGCGCGGGCGTATTTGCGCCTCATAGCCAACGGGCAGTTCCATGAAAAGCCCCGTAGGCACAAGCTTGCGCTCCAAGGGCTTCAGCACCACGGGCGCGTCAATGTTGGCGCGAAGATCAAGCCCTGCGCTTTGCGGGGTTTCGTATTGTGGAAGCTCGTGGCGGGAACGGTTAATCACTTTTATTTTCATAATGAATGTATAGTCTGTTCGTAAATTGCAAAAATAAAAAATTCCGCATTAACAGCCAACTTTTGCGGTCGGCTTGCAAGCGTTATGCGCGTTTTCGCTAATTTTGCACAAATGGCTGCAATTAGAAAAACTTTCCGCAAGCATGAGCGGCTTACGCTTAAACGCGAAGTCGACGAACTTTTCTCACCCGGTAGCAAAAGCTTCGCCGCATACCCCATACGCGCCGTTTGCAGGCTTGCAGGTTTCAGTGTTTCCGAAGTAAAAGTGCTTATGAGTGTCAGCAAGCGGCATTTTCACCACGCCGTTGACCGCAACCGGGCAAAACGCCAGATGCGCGAGGCCTACCGCGCCAACAAAGCCATTATAATCGATGCAGTAAACTCGCTTAACGCCACCGCAGAACGATACTCGTTGAATGTTGCTTTCATCTGGCTTTCTGACGAGCCGCAGGATTCCGCTCTTGTTGAGCGCAAAATCAAGAATCTGCTCCACCGTATGGCAGAAAGTCTGCCTGCCAAAACCGGGGATACTCCCAACCTAAAAGCCGTTGGTCATGAAAGCAGTTAAAGCCCTGCGCACAGTTCTTGTAACGGTTCTTATCATTCCCGTGCGCCTTTACCAAAAATTCATATCCCCGCTCACGCCCCCTTCGTGCCGCTTTACGCCCACCTGCTCGCAATATGCCGTAGAGGCGTTGCGCAAGCACGGTCCGCTGAAAGGCTTGTGGCTTGCCCTGAGGCGTATATTGCGCTGCCACCCTTGGGGAGGGAGCGGCTACGACCCCGTGCCATGAAAGGCGAAGCCCGTTTTTACATCGACGTTCACACTCATACACCCAACGCAAACGCCGCAATATCGGTGGTTGACGCGAGCGGTTGCGACCCTGTGCCGGTTGCAGGCAACGGCATCGTGTATTCCGTGGGAATACACCCTTGTAACATTCCCTCAAACTTTCAAGACGAAATACAACGCATAACCCTTTTGTCCCTAAACGAGAGCATAGCTGCCATAGGCGAGTGCGGTTTCGACCGCACGTCAAAATATTCTGTCGAACTGCAAAAGTCGGTTTTCTCGGAGCTTGCCGCCATTTCACGCAAAGAGGCAATGCCCATGCTTATACACTGCGTGCACGCCACAGACTTGCTGCTGCAATTTTCCGGTCTTATGCCCGGAGAAGGAATGTGGATTGTACACGGCTTTCGCGGCAAGCCCGCAACCATGTTACAACTCATAAAGGCGGGATTTTCAGTTTCGTTCGGAGCAAAGGCTAACATTGACAGCGTAAAGGCCTGCCCCGATGAAAGAATTTTCCTTGAAACCGACACAACAATGCCAACTTCACTGTGCGAAACGTACAACTGCTTCTCGGCATTGCGCGGCGAGAACCTTGAAAGCGTGGTTGCGCGGAATTTCATGCGGATATTCGGCGAGGCGAACTCCATTGGATTGGAAAATAATGAGTAATATTGCAACCAAAATACAAGATTGCATAACCATACCACAAAAGTTATATGATAAAACAAAGCTGGATTGAGAAAGGATATGCCGACGAGCCTATTCCCGCAGGAACAGACCTCGCCAAAGAGATAAGAAAAATGTGCAAGGAGAAAAACGCCATTGTGTTGGCGCATTTCTACACTGTGGGACCTATTCAAGACGTTGCCGATTTCGTGGGCGACAGCTTGGCACTTGCGCAGAAAGCCGCAAAAACCAACGCCAGGATTATAGTGATGTGCGGCGTGAACTTCATGGCCGAAACCAACAAGATTCTGTGTCCCGACAAGACAGTTCTCCTGCCCGACCTCAATTCCCACTGCTCGCTCGCCGAAAGCTGTCCCGCCGACAAGTTTGCCGAGTTTGTAAAGGCGCATCCGGGCTATAAAGTGCTTTCTTACGTAAACACCTCGGCAGCGGTGAAGGCTCTTACCGACGTGGTGGTTACATCGGGCAACGCCAAGGAGATAGTTGAAAGTTTCCCCAAGGACGCAAAGCTTATTTTCGGCCCCGACTACAACCTGGGCAACTACATCAACTCCATAACCGGGCGCAATATGCTTTTGTGGAACGGTGCGTGCGATGTGCACGAGCGTTTTTCGGTAGAAAAAATCGTGGCGCTGAAATCGCAACACCCCAACGCAGAAATCCTCGCCCACCCGGAATGCAAGGGGGCGGTACTTAAACTTGCCGACTATGTCGGCTCAACCGCCGCGCTGCTGAAACACGCCAAGAACAGCGATGTGAAAGAGTTTCTCGTGGCGACGGAAAGCGGCATACTGCACGAGATGCAAAAGTCGTGCCCCGACAAGAAGTTCATCCCCGTGCCGCCCGATGACAGCACCTGCGCGTGCAACGAATGTGCCTATATGCGCCTCAACACAATGGAGAAGCTGTACAACTGCCTGAAATACGAATGGCCGTCAATAGACGTAAGCCCGGAAATAGCCCGAAAGGCTGTAAAACCCATCAGGCGGATGCTTGAAATAAGCGAAAAGATAAAGCGGTAAAAAAGGCAGATTATGCGGATTTCCTTAACCTCTTGATTCACAGGAAACGACTATTCAAAAGAAACTTTTATAAGTTTTTGGCTTTCAAAGCCTTGCAAGCGGTAAAATTATGTCTGATGTAGTTCAAACTACATCAGACATAATTTTTTCTACATAGGACATAGTTTTTCCCACATCAAATGTAGTTCTTGGAGTGTTTGGGAAAAGGCAGGCGATTATGGTTTTGCGCCATTTGTAGGGGCGTATTGCATACGCCCTTACTCCATCGCTTTTACCACCGCTTGACCTGCAACTACAAACATCGCAAACCGCCGCCATGACATTGCCAAACCGCCCAATTCAGGGCGTATGCCATACGCCCCTACGGCGGTGCAAATTGTTGGTTAATTGTATATTGTAAAATTGTTGGGTGTACTACGTATGCCCTGTGCGACACCGCCTTCACCATAGTTTGAACCGCATTTGTCTTGCGCGGAATTTTTGGCAATATTGCCACTTTTTCCGCGCAAGACAAACGAAGTTTCTGCTTCAAAGTGCGTTTCTCGCCTTTGATACAGCCTTGAGGATTGGCGTTTAATGCCCCATGCGGGACGTGTCAACGGCCTTTACTTTCTTCTCCTTGTAGCCGCCGAATTTATAGACAACGGAAAATTCGCCTGTCGCCCCGTTGGCAATTCTCATGCGGTAGTTCTGGTTTCCCTGCACGGAGCGCGTGTCGATTTTGTTGTTGAAGATATTACTGCCGCTGATGCGCACTCCCCATTTTCCATCGGCCGATGTCCATTGCAGCTTCGCGTTCATCAGGAATATAGGACAGATGTCATACACTCCCTGTATGGCTTTGGTCTGGAAGAACGGATTCAGAATAAGGTGCAGGCCCTGCTTGCGCAGAAGCCTTGCCGACGCTGTGCCGCCGAACATGGCGGTGAGCCTCTTGCGGTCGAACGGCAAATCGAAGAAGTGCCGGCTCTTGTCGTGCCTGTACATTCCTGTGGCGAACACGTTGCCGTTAAGCCACTTCCCCGCCCTGAATATGGCGGATGCCTGAAGTCCGTAAATGTTCACGTAGTTGAAGTTGGTTTCCTTCATTATCACCGCCATGCGGTCGGTTGTCTGGTATGGCAGTTGCACGGAATAGTCGGGCATTAACTGGGCGAATGCCGACAGCGTGTAGCGCCGCTTTATCTGCCACATAAGGTTTATGTCGTAGCTGGAATATGGCTTCAAGTTCGGGTTGCCCCAAATCTCGCTGTAGGCGGAAGAGTAGAGAACGCTACTCATTGTTGACCAGTAGCTCGGGAACTTTGAGTCCGAGCTGAACGACAGGCTTAGCACATGGTCATCGTTTACGTTCCACAGGGCGTTTAGCGAGGGGTATATGCGCCACTTGTCCCACAGGGACGAATGATATTGCTCGGCGGCAACGGATGCCTCGAGGCTTACGGCTTTTGTAATCTGCTTGCTGAACCCTCCGTAAAAGTTCCAGATGCGCTCAAAAATGTCAACACTGCTCGAAGCGTCCGGCAACACGTTGCCCGCCTTGTCAAGCGTGGTCTGGAAGCTGGTGTTGTCGGTGAACTGCCCCTTGACACCATACGACAGTCCCCAGCCGTGCGGCAGGGAATGTGTCTGGTCGGCGGTGAACATCCACTTGTTTATTGTCTGCCGGCTGGCGGTGCTTAGGTTGCGCTCCATTTCCGAATCGCTTCCGCCGGAGTGCATCGTGTTGTCGAGCCTCTGGCTCTGCGGCGTGCGGTAGTGGGTGTACGAACCGCTTATGTTAAGCCCGAAAGGCAGGGAGTAGTTCAAATCGACGTTGTGCAGATATACGTGGCTGTCGGTATGCGTGCCGCCAATGCTTGAGCCTGTTGTGCGGTGGCTTGCGCAGCCTTTGTCCCATTTGCCGGTGTATGCGGCTTCAAGGCGGTGGTTCTTGGCAAAGGCGTAGTTCATGCCGAGGCGGTAGTCGTGGGATATGCCGAAGTCTTTCCGCAACTCCTTGTCGTAATAATAGGCACGCTCATTCCCCAGTGGGTGCCTGGCCTTGTGCGAGAGCTGTCCGTATGAATTGCCGTCAGTGAACGAATACTGCGCGTCCAGCCCGAACTTCCCCCTTTGCAGGGCAAGAAAACCCTCGCCGAAGCCTTTGGAGTATTTGCTCTGCCTCAAGCCGCCCCTTATCTGTCCCGACAGTTGGTTAGTGCCGGCATAGTCTTTCGTTACGATGTTTATCGCCGCGCCGCGCACATGAAGCCGGGGTGGGGCTGCAAGCATAACCTCCGCCTTTGCCAATTGCGCCGCCGGCATTGCCTTCAGGCGTTCCGCCACCTGCTCCTGCGTGAGCGTTGTGGGCTGTCCGTTGATGATTAGCGTTACCTCTTTGCCGGCGAACTTCATGCTGCCGTCGGCATCGCTCACGCCGGGTATGCGCGTCAGGGCTTCGTATGCGTTGTCGGCGGGCAATTGTTTCATGAGCAGCGGCATATTGTAGGAGAGCTTGCCACGCTCCGCCTTGACTATGGGGCGCACGCCCTTGACCATGACCTCGGGAAGCCCGTGCAGCATTTTGTCAATCGACAGCGAATCGTTGGGCGTTTGCTCTTGGGCGTTGATATTCGAGACCGCGCCCAGCAGAAAACATACAAAAAACAATTTACAACGATTATCCATGATATTTTATCACTTTTTTGATGTATTACGGTGCAAAATTACATATTCTTACCCCCCCCTGCGGATTTTAACACATTTAACCTTACTTTGCAGTCAACAAGCAATGCCTGATGCATAAGGAGTTGGTTTCAAAAGGAATAAACATATAAAATATGCTCAACATAATGAGTTGCTTTTCAGTTGTTTGCAAACGGCGAAAAAAGGTCTGATGTAGTTTTAATTATATCAGACATAATTTTTTCTACATAGGACATAGTTTTTCCCATGTCCCATATAGTTTTCGGTTTATTTGGTAAAGCCGGGAAATTTAGCTTTGCGCTTTATACTGTTTGGCTGTTATAAATGTCCTGTTCACGAATGTCAGAATACGTATGTCCTTATAATCCAGTAGCTAACTATACCCGCCAGATATCCCACGAAAGCAATCCAGCTGACGTGCTTCATGTACCAGCCGAATGTTATCTTCTCCAAGCCCATTACAACAACTCCGGCCGCGCTTCCTATGATAAGTATGCTTCCGCCCACTCCGGCGCAATAGGCAAGCAATTGCCAGAAAACACCGTCAATTGCAAAATCGCCCGCTGGGGCTATGGGGTACATTCCCATGCATCCGGCCACAAGGGGAACATTGTCAACTATTGAGGAGAGCACCCCTATTACGCCGTTTACTACATAGTGGTTGTTGTTGAACGCCGTGTTGAGCGTGCCGCCAAGTGCTTTGAGCACTCCTACCTCTTCAAGGCAGGCCACAGCCATAAGTATTCCGAGGAAAAACAAGATTGTGGATATGTCAATGCGCGACAGGAGCTTAGATACCCTTTTCTTTATTCCGCCGGTTTCGTAGGTGTGGCTAAGGTTGCGATAGAACATCTCTGTTACTGTCCACAAAACTCCCAACACCAACAACACTCCCACAAACGGCGGAAGATGGGTTAGCGTCTTGAATATGGGCACGAAAATCAACCCGCCTACGCCAACAAAGAACACCACTTTGCGCTGCTTTGCCGAGAAATCGTCTATCTCCTCTTCGGAAGCCGCCGTTTCATCGGGCGACACAAGTTCGCCCTTAAGCAAAGTCTGCATTATAAGAGCCGGAATAAGTAGAGCCACAACCGATGGCACGAGGATTTCCGAAATCACGCCGGCGGCGGTTATCATGTTGGCGTTCCACAGCATTATTGTTGTTACATCGCCAATGGGCGAAAACGCCCCGCCGGCATTCGCCGCAATTATCACGAGCGATGCATACACGAGCCTGTCTTTGTGGTCGGCCACGAGCTTGCGCAAAATCATCACCATGACTATTGAGGTTGTTAGGTTGTCGAGAATTGCCGAAAGCACAAAGGTCATAAAGGCTATTCTCCACATAAGCCCGCGCTTTGTTTTAGTATGCATCACCGATTTCACCCAGTTGAAGCCGCCGTGTTGGTCGACCACCTCTACTACGGTCATTGCGCCCATAAGGAAGAACAAGGTTGTTGATGTGCTGCCGAGATGCCGCTCTATTATATTGCCCACAGCCGAAACGAGGCCATCGTGGGGAACGCCGGGAATGTATTGCCCGGGATTAAGCATATAGAGCGTCCATACGGCTACAAACATAAGCAACGCAACTGCCGCTTTGTTTACCTTTGTTACGCTCTCAAGGGCTATGAACAGATAGCCCACAATGAAAACGATTACTATTAGTGCAGTAAGATTGAGCATACTTGTTTTTAGGTTTGGGTTATTCTAATCCACGCCCTTGAAATAAGGGGCTTCCGAGGTTTTTGAGGGTCCGTTGTTCTCCACGTATGGCCAGTCGTCTTTCCATTTTACCCGATCGAGCCAAACCATGCGCTGCTCTTCGAGGGCCGACCTGAGGTAGCCGTGATAAAGCATCCATGTGTTGCCGTTGTCGTCTTCTACCCACTCGGCATTGTGTCCGGGGCCAAGGCATATATCGTTTGGCAATAGCAGATTTATGAAATTTCGATTGTCGGCAAGCATACTATAACCGTTCTTATCGACGTAAGGCCCGAAAAGGCTTTTTGAGCGTCCGTAAATCAGTTTGTAGTTCACAACGCTGTAATCGCCGTTTTGCTGACAACACATGCCGTTTGAGCCTATGAGGTAATAATATCCGTTGCGCTTATGGATGTAAGAACCTTCGAGCTGATTGTTGCATATCTGTCTTGGACGGGTTCCCGGCATAACACGCAAACCGTCGTTGGTGAGCTGTATTATGTAAATGCCCGCATAGCTTCCCCACACCATGTATTTCTTTCCTCCATCCTCTATATAGAATTGGTCTATGGAGTTGCGCACGTTAAGGTCGCGCCCCATTAGCACCACGCCGCGATCGACAAAAGGCCCTTCTGGGCGCTCGGCGGTGGCAACTCCCACCCCGCACTCCCACTCACTGCCCCACACACCGATGGAGTAGTAAAGTACATACTGCCCATTGATGTAGTTAATGTCGGGAGCCCAAATCATGCCCTGCGTGTATGGCCTTACACACTTGGGGCGGGTTGCATCGGAGAAAGCCGTGCCAACGAATGTCCAATCGACAAGATTGCGCGAACGGTAAATAGGAACATTGGGCACGTCTTCTGTGCCATAGAGGTAGAAATAGCCGTCCTGCGCACGTATTACAGTAGGATCGGGAGTGGTTCGTTTTATAACCGGGTTGTTGTATGTTTTGCGGGCAACACCTTCGATTGCGCCTTGCGCCAACATACACACCATCAAAACTGCAAACAATAAACCGTTTGTTTTTTTCATAAAAACCAATTTTCGTATTTAATACAGTAATACAGTATACAGCTTCCGTTTACGCAGTTCCGCAAAGGGCTTTAGCCATAAACGGTAAACCGAGGATATCTTCAAAGAGCCATATCCTAATTTCTCACAAAGATATTTAATATTCCCCACCACCCGAACAATACGCAAGATTTCTTTCAAAAAAGTGTTGTTTTATCCATTTTGCACCGCGTTTTGCTTTCCGCAGCTTATAAAACCGCACATTCCCATCGCCTTGCAACATAAAAAATCACAGCGGGTCTACATCGAAATATATGCTCACATGATACTCACGTCTCACTTCATCGGCACTTTTTCTGAGAAACTCCCTCACCTTTCCCGCCCGGTATGTGGGAACAACCTTAAGCATTATTTGGCGTATGTATTCAAACTTAACTCGCGCTACCGGCGGGTTTGCCGGGCCTAACACGTTGTCGCCGAAAACCGGCAGCAGTTTCTCGGCAAGGGCGCGTGCCGCGTCATCGGCGCGATGGGCGTAGCGGTTTCGGACGAAAACATAAATAAGCCTGCAATACGGCGGGAACACAAACAATCCGCGCTCCTGCATTTGAGTATCGTACATGCCTATGTAGTCGTTTCTCACCACCTGTGCAATAAGTTCGGAATCGGGTTGGGAAGTTTGCAGAACCACTATGCCACGAGTGTTTCTGCGGCCGGCCCTTCCCGCAACCTGCGCCATCATTTGGAAAGCTCTTTCGTGGCTTCGAAAGTCGGGAATGTTCATCGCGGTGTCGGCGTTGAGTATTCCCACAACCTTCACCTTATCAAAGTCAAGCCCTTTCGACACCATTTGCGTGCCAATCAAAATATCGGTACTGCCGTTGCGGAATGCCGAAAGTATGTCGGCATATGCTGTGCGCCCACGCGTTGTGTCAAGGTCAAGGCGTGCGGTGCGTGCCTGCGGGAAAGCCGTTTTCACATCGGCCTCCACCTGCTCTGTTCCAACCCCGTGGCATCCTATATGCGAGCCGCCGCACTTCGGACAAGATTTAGGAACGCTATAGGTTGCACCGCAATAGTGGCAAGAAAGGCGGTTGAACGCTTTGTGCCAGGTAAGGCTCACATCGCATTTGCTGCATTTTGGAATCCAACCGCAATCACGGCATTCGAGATAGGAGGCATACCCCCTTCGGTTTTGGAACAAAATTACTTGCTGCCGCGCTTCGAGAGCCTTTCCCATTTCGCCTAACAGCTCCGGCGACAATGATGTTTTCATAATCTTCTTGCGGCGTAATTCTTTTACATTTTCCACGCGGATTTCGGGCAACATCACATCGCCATATCTCTCGGACAAAGTTACGAGTGCATATTTGCCCGCTTTTGCGTTTGAATAACTTTCAAGACTTGGTGTGGCCGTGCCAAGAAGAGTTTTTGCCCCCTGCTGCGAAGCGAGTACTATAGCCGCATCGCGGGCGTTGTATCGCGGTGCCGGGTCTTCCTGCTTGTACGAGGGCTCGTGTTCTTCGTCAACTATTACCAGCCCCAGGTTCCTATGGGGAAGGAACAACGAACTTCTCACCCCGACAATCAGGCGGTAGGGCTTGGAGGACATTTGCTTTTTCCATATTTCTACTCTCTCGTTGTCAGGAAACTTTGAGTGGTAAACGCCCATCTCGTTACCAAAAAACAGCTTAAGTCTGTTTGTTATCTGCGTGGTGAGGGCTATTTCAGGCAACAGATACAATACACTCCGCCCTGCGGCAAGGGCGTGTGCTATAAGGTGGATGTATATCTCGGTTTTTCCGCTCGAGGTTACTCCATGAAGCAGACAAACGTCTTTTTTTGCAAACGAAGCCGCTATTGCATTATATGCGCGCTCCTGCGCCTTTGAAAGCGACCGGGGCGGCATGCAATCAACCTTCTCGCTTTTGAGACGGGTTACATCAACTTTCAATACCTGCAACACGCCGTTTTTGCGCAGGGTGTTGAGCGAACTCGCACTCGCCGACTTTATTAGTGCCGACTTTGCTACCGGACGCAGCAAGTTGCGGTTTTTCAGTTTAATTGCCGCCACGGCGGAACTCATCTTAAGATATTCGTTTAGCAGCTTCAACTGCGCCTTTTGCTTTTCAAGCGATATTTTCAGCGCGTCAAGCTTCTTTTCACTGAAATACTCCTTAGCAAGTTCAACCCTCGTTTCCTGTCTCGGCTTATACTTTGTTTCCACAACCTCGCTCACTTTCACGACACCCTTGTCGTATAGCGAGCGCACTGCTCCCATTATGTTTTTACCGCCAACCTCCTCTTCAATGGTGCTTATGCTCATTTTCTCTCCCGTAGCCAGGATGTCTGCCACCTTTTGCTCCAAAGGAGAAAGCACGGCATTGCCGTCGTCATCGGCATTGAGAGAAACCACACTCTCGCTTGCAAGCTTCATTCCCGCAGGCATCGCCGCCGTCATAACCTCGCCTATGGAGCAAATATAGTAGGCGGCAATCCATTTCCAGAATGAAATCTGTACAGGCTCCACAACCGGCGCGGCATCTGTTACACCAACAATGGGCTTCACCTCAATGCCGTTGCCGGGCGCGTTGTCGTGAACGCCTGCCACTATCGCCGAATATTTTTTTCGTGCGCCGAACTCCACCACCACACGCCCACCAACAACAACATCCCGCTCCATTTCAGGCGGGATGCTGTATGTGAAGCACCCATCCAAGGGGACCGGCACTATTACGTCAGCGTATTTCATTGCGCTTTTCGTCCGGATTATTTCCTTGCGTCCGTTTTTTATTTTTGGTCGTATGCGTGCTTGGGGTAATCAACCGTGTAGTGCAGTCCGCGGCTTTCCTTGCGCTCCATAGCCATGCGCGTTATAAGGTAACCGACGTTTATCATGTTGCGCAGTTCGCAAATGTCTCTGGTTGCCTTCACGCGTTTGAAAAGTTCCTCGGTTTCCTCATATAAAAGGTCAAGACGCGTCCACGCCCTATGAAGGCGCAAATCGGAGCGCACAATGCCTACATAATTCGACATGGTCTGCCCCACTTCCTTAACATCCTGCGCAATCAGCACCTTTTCCTCGTTGGTCATGGTACCGGCATCGTTCCATTCGGGCACCTTGTCGTTAAAATCGTACTCATCGATGTGCGCCACGCTGTGGTCGGCGGCAGCCTTAGCGTAAACCACGGCCTCGATTAGCGAGTTGCTCGCAAGGCGGTTACCTCCGTGCAATCCAGTGCAAGAGCATTCGCCTATCGCATACAGGCGGCGTATTGACGAGCAGGCATTGCCGTCAACCTTTATGCCCCCGCAAAGATAGTGTGCGCAGGGTGCCACCGGGATGTACTCCTTTGTAATGTCTATGCCAATCGACAGGCATTTCTTATATATGTTCGGAAAATGCTTTTTTGTCTCCTCCGGGTCTTTGTGGGTAACGTCAAGGCAAACGTGGTCAAGACCGTGTATTTTCATCTCGTGGTCTATTGCCCGCGCCACTATATCGCGTGGGGCGAGCGACAGTCTCTTGTCGTATTTCTGCATAAACTCTTCGCCGTTCGGCAGTTTCAATATGCCGCCATAGCCACGCATTGCCTCGGTTATTAGGTATGCCGGATGGGTTTCGCCGGGATGGAACAGCGCAGTTGGATGAAACTGAATGAATTCCATATCTTTCACCGTGGCCTTGGCGCGATATGCCATTGCAATGCCGTCGCCGGTGGCTATGTTGGGATTGGTTGTGGAGGCATACACTGCTCCCACCCCACCGGTGGCGAGCACGGTTACTTTTGATAGTATGGTGTCTATGCGTTTTGTGTCCGGGTCGAGCACATATGCACCGTAGCACTCTATGTCGGGCGTGCGGCGCGTAACCTCTATGCCAAGATGGTGCTGTGTTATGATTTCAACCGCAAAATGGTTTTCGAGCACACAAATATTGGGTTCGTGCTTTACCGCCTCTATAAGGCCGCGCTGTATTTCAAAGCCTGTGTCATCGGCATGATGCAATATGCGGAACTCCGAATGCCCGCCCTCACGGTGCAAGTCGAAGCTGCCATCGCTTTTCTTGTCGAAATGCACCCCGTTCTCCACAAGAAACTTTATACCCTCGGGGGCGCCTCTCACAACCCGCTCCACGGCCTCAGGGTCGCTTATGTAATCGCCGGCAACAATAGTATCCCTTATGTGCTTTTCGAAATTGTCGAGCTTCAGGTTTGTTACCGACGCCACACCGCCCTGAGCCTTGGCGGTGTTGGCCTCTTCTTTCGTGGTTTTGCACACAAGAGCCACTTTGCCCTTGCCGCTGCGCGCCACCTTGAGGGCGTAACTCATTCCGGCAACGCCCGAGCCTATAACCAGAAAATCAAACTTGCGAATCATTATTCTTCCTTATGTTTTTATCGTGCTACAAAACTACTGAAATTTGAGCGTTTTTTTATTTTTACGGGTTGAAAAAATGAGTTTTTATTGTGCCGGGCAAAACCGGGAATGACGCAAACAAGGAGACGGCGTTTTACAAAACCACCCTGTAAGGCTTGCTGCGATTGGGTTTCCTTAAAAATTAGTAATTTTGCAACCCGATGAAACCATGGTTCTTTGTTTTATGCGCCTTGTTTGTTGCGCCGACATTTCACTGCGGTGCACAAACCGTCATTCCCCTTCCCCCCGACGATACCACGACCGTGGTGCAAAGCGGAGAGGTTGCCGCCATGGGCGATTCCACCATACCGTGGGCACAAAGGATTAAACAACGCATAGACCGCCTTGTTTCCGCGCCAATGTTCGAAACCTCGTTAACAGGGATAGCCATATACGATATCACAGCCGACTCACTCGTATATTCCAAGAACATGCGTCAAACCATGCGCCCGGCAAGCACGGCAAAGGTGCTCACCGCAATCACGGCACTCCAGCAGCTCGGCGGCTCATATCGATTTGAAACTTCGCTCTATGCCGAGGGAGCCGTGGAAGACTCCGTACTTAAAGGCAACATATATATTAAGGCGGGCATGGACCCCATGTTCGGGCACGATGACATGCGCGCCTTTGCCGCCGCCATAAAAGAAATGGGCATAGACAGCATTGCCGGTGAAATAAGGGCAGACATATCAGTTAAAGACACCCTGAAGTGGGGCGAGGGGTGGTGCTGGGACGACGACATGCCGCCTTTGCGCGCCCTGCTGTACAATGGCAGAGACAGATTCATGTCAGAATTTTTCGGCGCACTCTCCGAGCAGAATATCAGACACTCACCCCGCTATGCCATAAAGAAGGTTGGCGATGCAAAATGCATCATTACACAATACCATACCATAGACCAAATACTCATGCCAATGCTCAAGGAGAGCGACAACACATACGCGGAATCGCTTTTCTACCAATTGGGGGCGCAGGATGGGCGCGACTATGCCGGAGCCAAGACCTCTGCCGTAAAAGTGAAGGCCATGATTTCGCGCATGGGGCTTGATGCCTCACGCTACGTTATTGCCGATGGCAGCGGAGTGTCGCTTTACAACTATGCCTCGCCCGAACTGCTTATGAGGGCACTTGTTTACGCACGCTCCCGCTCAAACATTTATGACCACCTTTACCCCGCCCTGCCAGTGGCTGGAGCAGACGGCACTCTTGAAAGGCGGATGCGCGGCACTGCGGCGCAATACAACGTACATGCCAAAACCGGCACACTCGAAGGGGTGATAACCCTCGCAGGATACGCCACATCGCCCGAAGGCCACGAACTCGCTTTCGCAATATTCAACCAAGGAGTGCTGCACGACCGCAACGCACGCAATTTCCAAGACCGCGTTTGCCGCGCAATTACCGAAAAGTAGGCTAACCCCCTCCCTTTTCTCTAACTTGTTGAACAACAGCATTTTTTCACAAGCACCACGATTTCTTGCAAGCATCTGCTTTACAGATACTTGCATAAGCAAAAAACTAAGTCTGACATAGGATTTTCTACATCAGACATAAAAAAAACTATGTTTGACGTAGTTTTTACGTTTTCCGCAAATAGTTTTCAGCCTGTACGACATAGCGTTTTTGGTTTACGCCACCCCGCTTTTTTCGCAATTGCCTTTTGTTGGATTTTAGGAATTGTATAACTTTGCAAACACTTTAGAAATGCTTTTTAACAACGATACATTAACATCAATAATTAAATCCAACAATCTATGTGGTTATATGATTCATCTGTTGGAAAGAAGGTGGTTATGTCGGTAAGTGGCGTAGCCCTGATTCTTTTCCTGACATTCCATGCCGCTATGAACATCGTGGTGCTCTTCTCCGAAGAAGCCTACAATAGCGTGTGTGAATTTCTCGGCAGCAACTGGTATGCCGTAGCCGGCACGCTGGCCCTCGCCTTCCTGGTGGCCCTGCACTTTGTGTACGCCATCATCCTGACGCTGCAGAACCGCAAAGCACGCGGTGCAAGCCGCTACACCGTAACGGCACGCCCCGAAAAGGTGGAATGGGCTTCGCAAAACATGTTCGTGCTCGGCATCATCGTGGTGCTGGGGCTTCTGCTTCACCTCTACAACTTCTGGGCCAACATGATGCTCGCCGAGCTTACCGGCAACTACGGAGCCTGCGGCATTGACCCAACCGACGGTGCAGGGTTCATTGCGCAAACTTTTGGCAACCCCATCTACGCGATTGTTTACATTGTATGGCTCGCGGCTCTGTGGTTCCATCTTACACACGGCTTCTGGAGCGCATTCCAAACCCTGGGTCTGAACGGCAAAACATGGTTCTGCCGTTGGAAAACCATTGGCTCCGTTTATGTAACGGTTGTGGTGCTTGCATTCGTGGCAGTGGTATTGAAGTTCGCCTTTTTCGGCGGCGCATGCTGACAAACTTCCGACCTTTTGCCGCTAAAAGCATATAGATAACAACTTGGGGGCGGCCAAAACGCAGTCCCCGCCAAACAAGAAACAAAAACATGTCAACTATAAATTCAAAAATACCAGAGGGTCCCGTATCGCAAAAATGGACCAACTATAAAGCTCACCAGCGTTTGGTGAACCCCGCCAACAAGCGCAAGCTCGACGTGATAGTAGTGGGAACGGGCCTTGCCGGAGCTTCGGCCGCCGCATCGCTCGGCGAAATGGGCTTTCACGTACTGAACTTCTGCATTCAAGATTCGCCCCGCCGCGCACACTCCATCGCAGCACAGGGCGGTATCAACGCCGCCAAAAACTACCAGAACGACGGCGACTCGGTTTACCGCCTGTTCTACGACACGGTTAAGGGCGGCGACTACCGCGCACGCGAGGCAAACGTTTACCGCCTTGCCGAAGTAAGCGCCAACATAATCGACCAGTGTGTGGCACAAGGCGTACCCTTTGCGCGCGAATACGGCGGACTGCTTGCAAACCGCTCATTCGGAGGCGTGCAGGTTAGCCGCACTTTCTATGCCAAGGGACAAACCGGTCAGCAACTCCTGCTCGGAGCATACTCGGCACTTATGCGCCAGGTTCACGCAGGCACGGTGGAACTCCACACCCGCTACGAAATGCAGGACGTTGTAATGATTGACGGTCGCGCACGCGGCATAATTGCCAAAAACATAGTAACCGGCAAGCTCGAACGCTTCGCGGCACACGCCGTGGTGCTCGCAACTGGCGGCTACGGCAACACATACTTCCTGTCAACCAACGCAATGGGATGCAACTGCTCGGCGGCAATGGCGGCATACCGCCACGGCGCATACTTTGCAAACCCCTGCTTTGTACAAATTCACCCCACCTGCATCCCCGTACACGGCGACAAACAGTCAAAGCTCACACTTATGTCCGAGTCCCTGCGCAACGACGGCCGCATATGGGTTCCCAAAAATATTGAGGACGCAAAGAAATTGCAGAAAGGCGAAATAAAGCCCACCGACATTCCGGAGGAAGACCGCGACTACTATTTGGAACGCCGCTATCCGGCATTCGGCAACCTTGTTCCCCGCGATGTGGCTTCGCGTGCGGCAAAGGAACGCTGCGATGCCGGCTATGGCGTAAACAACACCGGCCTTGCCGTTTTCCTTGACTTCTCCGAAGCAATCAGCCGCCTTGGTCTCGATGTAGTACTGCAACGCTACGGAAATCTTTTCGACATGTACGAGGAAATAACAGACGTAAACCCCGGCGAGTTCGTAAAAGAAATAAACGGCGTGAAATACTACAACCCGATGATGATTTACCCGGCCATCCACTACACAATGGGCGGACTTTGGGTTGACTACGAGCTGCAAACAAACCTTCCCGGTCTGTTTGCCATAGGCGAGTGCAACTTCTCGGAGCACGGCGCAAACCGCCTTGGGGCATCCGCACTGATGCAGGGCCTGGCCGATGGCTATTTTGTGCTTCCCTACACAATACAGAACTATCTGAGCGACCAAATCACCGTTCCCCGTTTCGATACCAACAGACCGGAATTCGATGCTGCCGAAAAGGCCGTTCAAGACAAGATAGATCACTTGATGAACATCAAGGGAAAGAAATCGGTTGACACCATACACAAGGAACTAGGCAAAGTTATGTGGGAATACGTGGGCATGGCACGCAACAAGGAAGGGCTCGAAACCGGGCTCAAGAAGATTGCGGAAATACGCAAGGAATTCGAAACAAACCTGTTCGTACCCGGCAAAAAAGAAGGCCTTAACGTGGAGCTCGACAAGGCAATCCGCCTCAACGATTTCATAACCATGGGCTCGCTCATCGCTTATGACGCACTTCACCGCAACGAAAGCTGCGGCGGACACTTCCGCGAGGAATACCAAACCGAAGACGGAGAGGCTAAGCGCGATGACAAAAACTATTTCTACGTTGGCTGCTGGCAATACCAGGGCGATGACTCAAAAGCCCCCGAGCTTACAAAGGAACCGCTCAAATACGAAGCTATTGAAGTCAAGACACGAAACTACAAGAGCTAAGAGAAAAGTCCGGACTTCTTACTAACAATTAAAAACAAAACTAAAATGGCTAATACAATAAGTTTCAAAATAAGATATTGGAAGCAGGACGGCCCCAAAGACCCGGGACATTTTGACGAGCGTGAGATGCGCGACATCCCAACCGACACCTCGTTCCTTGAGATGCTGGACATTCTCAACGAGCAGCTCGTGGAGGAAGGCAGAGAGCCTTTCGTTTTCGACCACGACTGCCGCGAAGGCATTTGCGGTATGTGCTCCCTCTACATCAACGGCACTCCCCATGGAAAAACCGAGACAGGCGCCACAACCTGCCAGCTATACATGCGCCGCTTCCACGATGGCGAAGTAATCACCGTCGAGCCGTGGCGTTCGGCTGCATTCCCCGTTATCAAGGATTGCATGGTTGACCGCTCGGCATTCGACAAAATCCAGGCTGCGGGCGGTTACATCAGCGTTCGCACAGGCGCGCCGCGCGATGCAAACGCAATACTCATTTCCAAAGAGGACGCAGACGAGGCCATGGACTGCGCAACCTGCATAGGCTGCGGCGCATGCGTGGCTGCATGCAAAAACGGCTCGGCAATGCTATTCGTATCCTCCAAGGTGAGCCAGTTTGCGCTCCTTCCACAAGGGCGCGTAGAAGCAAAGAAGCGCGTAAAGGCAATGATTGCAAAGATGGACGAACTTGGTTTCGGAAACTGCACCAACACCCGCGCTTGCGAGGCTGTATGCCCAAAGAACGAAAGCGTGGCAAACATAGCACGCCTGAACCGCGAGTTTATAAAGGCAAAGCTTGCTGATTAAACCGTAAGTTTATAAAAAGAACGCACCGCATGATTGCAATTATGTGGTGCGTTCTTTTTATTTCATATCCTTGCTGCCGGGCAAAATAAAAACCCAATTATTTCAGAGACTTAATCCACGGGATTTTAACAGCCCACTTACGCCCCTGCAATTATCACAGTCTGCAAACATGTGCCTTTTCACAATTGCCCCGAAAACCACATGGGACATGGGAAAAACTACATGGGACGTAGAAAAAATTATGTCTGATGTAATTCAAACTACATCAGACCTTTTTCCGCCACTTGCAAACCTCTGTAAAACAAATCGTTATACAAACCAACCCGTATGCGGTTATTTATTTGAAACTCAAAACGTTACAAATTTCCATAGCGGTCTCCCCCATCCCATTAGCGATATGGCTGCTGCGTGCCACGCAATATGGTTTTTCGGGAAGGCGCATTTAATGCACCAATGAAAATTTTGTGCAGAGGGCATTGCACTCTGCTATGAAAAAACTTTTATCTTTGTATGCGGTATAATTGGCTACTGAAAAATGAAAATAATACATACGGCCGACTGGCATATCGGCAACACATTCTACGGTTACGACCGCTCTGACGAACACCGCCACTTCCTCGACTTTCTTCTTCATACGATAAGCGAGCATGAGGCCGATGCGCTTGTGGTGGCAGGGGACGTGTTTGACAACCCCAACCCGTCGGCCGAGGCACAACGCATATACTTCGACTTTCTTAGCCGTGCCGTAGGAGAGAACCCGGGACTGCAGATTGTTGTCATAGCCGGAAACCACGACAGCGCCGCACGCCTTGAGGCTTCAGCCCCGATACTCGCCCCACAGGGCATACAGGTTCGCGGATGCCTGCACACAGACGACAAGGGAAATGCAAAAACCGAAGACCTCATAATACCGCTGCATTCACGCAAAGACCCCAACGACGAAGTTGTATGCCTTGCCGTGCCTTTCCTGCGCCAACCGGAACCGCCGCGCGAAGACACATTCAGCAAGAGCATGGGCAAATTCTTCCAAGAACTCATAAGCAAGGCGCGCCGCAACTATGGAAAAAAGCAGCATATGATGCTTGTTGCGCATTTCTACGCCACAGGCAGCGAAATAAGCAGCGAGGAAAACAGTGAACGCATAATAATAGGAGGCGAAGAAAACGTTGATGCCTCAAAATTCTGCGCCGACCTAAGTTATGTGGCTCTGGGCCATATACACAAGGCACAACGCGTGGCAGGGCTTGACCACGCACGCTATTCGGGCTCGGCACTCCCAATGTCATTCGGAGAAAGGGGCTACCGCCACGGAGTAAACGTGGTAAACTTTGGCGCAGACGGCACAGTTACCCTAAACCCCGTGGAATATACTCCTCTAAGAAAACTCGTAACCATTCCGCAAAGCGGAACTGCAACCCCCGACGAAGCCATCGAACAGGCAAAATCATTGCCGAAGTGCGAAAAGAAAGACGACAATTCAAGCTATCCGTATGTAGAG
This sequence comes from Prevotellaceae bacterium UBA6398, assembly GCA_002437495.1. Classification (GTDB taxonomy): domain Bacteria; phylum Bacteroidota; class Bacteroidia; order Bacteroidales; family Bacteroidaceae; genus UBA6398. The sequence goes on along the minus strand of DJQA01000016.1, from coordinate 43,623 downwards.
GTGCGTCTCGGGAAAACTCCCGATTCCGCAACACTCCACTCCATAAAAGAAGCCTTTGACGGTCGCGCCGCAATGCTTTGCACAATACGCAACGTTGGAAACGCCGAAGCAGACAACGAAAGGCCGGAAACGGAAACAAAGGAACAGTTGCACCAACTTGACCCGCTGCTTATGGTTAAAGCCATATACAAAAACCGCTACGGCGGCGAGGAAATGCCACAGGCATTGGTTGACAAATTCAACGCCGCATTGAGAATAGCCAAGGAAAACGAGGATTACGAATAAACCCTTACCGTTAAGGACATGTACATACGCAAAATAACCATAAACAACATAACTTCGCTAAAAGGCGAACATACCATCGACTTTACCCAAGAACCCTTACGTTCGGCCGGTCTTTTTGCAATAACAGGCGACACGGGAGCCGGCAAGTCAACCATTCTCGACTGCATATGCCTGGCTCTCTACAATCGTGCACCGCGCTTCGCTCTGCGCGAGCGAAATGTTTCGCCTGCCACCGCACCCGCCGATAAAGAAACTGCGGCAAAGCTCAACAGCTACGACACGCGAAACGTGTTGCGCCGTGGAGAAACAGAAGGCTCGTGCGCCGTGGAGTTCATAACACGCGAAGGAACTTTCGTGGCCACATGGAGCGTGAGAGTTAAGCGAACCGGGACTTTCGACACAGTTTCGCGCTCGCTTGTGCAAACAGAACCTAAAAAGAAAACCTACGACCCGCGCGAGGTGCAGGAAGAAATACTGCGACTTGTGGGACTTGACTACGAACAATTCACGCGTACCGTGATTCTGGCACAAAACAGCTTTGCCAACTTCCTTCGCGCACGACGCGATGAAAAATCAAAGCTGCTTGAAAAAATAACCGGAACAGAGATATACAACAAAATATCCTCGGAGATTTACTCGCAAAACCAAAAGGCCGGAGAGGATTTCAAACTCAAACTGGCGGAATACAAACATTATGAGAGCGAAACGCTCGATGAAACCTCGATACAAGATTTCGGCAACCGAAAGAATCTTACAGAATCACAACTGAAGCTGCTGGAACAAAAAACCGAATACCTCAAAAAGCAGCTTGCATGGTATGACACCTATGACGAGCTCGAAGCAAAAGCCGCAGCCGCAACCGAAGCATACAACAAGGCAAACCGCGCAAACGCAGGAATGACACAAAAGCGCGAAAAACTCCGTAGATACGATGACGTGGCGGAAATAAGAGACTTGGTGGTATCCGCACAAAAAGACGACAAGAAAATAAGCGATACACAAAACATTCTCGAGCGTCTCTCAAAAGAAAAAGATGAAATGGCACGCGGAAAAGCAGCCGCGCTGTCAGCACTTGACGAGGCTAAAAAAGAGCTTTCAAAATACGAAAACTCACAGCGGCAGCAAGAACCTATGTTCAAGAAAGCACATGAAATATTGCGCGACATAGAAATATTCGAAAACACAAAGTCGGAAAACACTGCCGAACTCGTGCAGAAACAGAAAGAGGGCGCAGAAACAGAAAACCAAATCGCCGAAAAACTCAAAATCCAAAAAGAACTCGAAACACAGGCGGAAAACTGCAAAAACACAATGCAGGCCCTGTTGCCCCACCAGGTTATGTTCGACCAATACGGTTCTGTGCTGGAAAAAATAAGAACATACAGCACACTGCTCTGCGAGTCGGGAAACATGAAAAAAAGACAGAGTTCCATAAACGCCGAACTGGAAAAGCTAAAAACCGCGTTGGAAAAGCTCGACAGCGAAATAGCCCAAACCATCCAACAAAAGGAAACTCTTGAACAAGGAAGAACAAAACTGCAAAACAGCGTGCTTGGCATTGACAGCCGAATGCTCCAGGATAACTACAACAAGGCATTCACCTTGAAAACAAATCTGCAAGGCGCAAAACGTCTGTGGGAAACACTCTCTTCCGAATACGAGGAGAACGAACGCAACGAAAGCGCCATTTCCAGCGTGAGCATAACCATAGAGGCACGCAAAGCCCAACTGCGCGACCTTGAGATGGAAACAACCAAATGCAGGCAAATATACGAGATACACGAAAAATATTTCAACATCGGCCAGGCCGACAACGTAAAGGAAATGCGGCGCAACCTTAAAGAAGGAGAACCCTGCCCGGTATGCGGCGCAACACACCACCCATATCACAGCGAAACCGAACAACGCCTGAACGAAGTGGTGAGCAACGCGGAACGATCACGCGATGAAGCCCGGGAAAAATACAACGCCTGCGAGGAAAAGTTCAGCTACATGAAAACAATGCAAAGTTCCGATGCCGAGAAATACCGCAGCCTGCTTAAAAAACGCGATGAAGCAGAAGCAAGAATACAAAAATACCGTAAAGAATGGGAACAACTATATGCCTCGCTCGACAAGACTTTCTCCGATAGTTCAGGCAAAGTGAATGCGGCAGCTAGGCGCATAATCATAATGCAGCTCCTTGAAAATGCCGAAAAAGCCTCCGAAGACACCCGCAAACGCCTTGACGAGTACAGCAAGTGCCAGACCGAGATAGAATGCTACACCCAAAGCATCGAGAAAATATCTAACACCCTGTCGGAGCTACAAAAAAAACGATCCGGCATTCTTATGAGCAAGGGCGTAGACGAAGGAAACCTTGCCACCATAGCCGAAAACATAAACAGAAACTCCGACAACGCACACGAAATATATCTTGACCTAGAAAAAATCCTTACCGTGGCCGATTGGCGCGAGCTTATACGCGAAAATCCCAAGCTGCTGCGCGAAAGAATATCGGAATTCTACAGCAAGTGGAACGAATGCCGCGAAAAAATGCGGAATATCGTAGAAAGCAAAAGCGAAACGGAAAACGAATTAAAAATGCTGAGGCAAAACCTGCAGAATGCCAACGATACCATCTACAGGCTCAATACCAAAATCGAAGGTATCGTGAACATGATTTCCGCCAGCAGAAACAGCATATACAAGATGTTTGGCGAAGAAAACCCAATCGAGGCCGAAGAACGTCTGCGCAATCGCATGGAAGCCGCCCGCAAAGGCGTGGAATACAAATCAGCCTCGCTTAACGACGCCGAAAAGTCTCTGGGAACAGCAAGCGCGCAATACTCACAAATGTCAGAGGAGTTGCGGAAGCTCGAAGAAGAAAAACTACACATAAGCACAGAAATAGACACATGGATCTCCGCATTCAACCAAAGCCATTCCTCCGTGCGGTTCAGCGAACTTGTTGAAATCTTCAACTCAGATGACGACTGGAACTCCATACGCGCCGAATTGAAAAAGGTGGAAAACGAGTACTCCCTGGCATGCGACAGAATGGAAGCGGCACAAGCCGACCTTAACGCATGGCAGTCGCGCCCTGAACACCCGGACAGAACTACTGAAACCCGCAGGAGCATATCATCTGCGATAGAAATTACACGCCAAAAAAGAGAACAAGTACAAAAAGAGCTGGACAAAATAAAAATAGCACTTGCTCTTCATGAAAGCAACACTAAAAAAATGGCGGAAATGAAACCGGGGCTTGACGAGCTTGAAAAGAATGCAAACGAATGGGCAAAGTTAAACAATTTAATCGGCTCTGCAAACGGAATGGCATTCAGCCGGATTGCGCAGAACACTACGCTCGGGTTGCTTGTAGACCACGCAAATTCCCAATTGGCTCTGTTCTCCCCACGCTACCGATTGCGGAAGGCCGGCAACACCCTTGACCTCGAAATAACCGACCGTTACATGAGCGACGAGTGCAGACCGGTGTCAAGCCTTTCGGGTGGAGAAACTTTTGTGGTAAGCCTTGCGCTCGCACTCGGGCTGTCGTCTCTTTCAAACAGCCACCTGTCAATCGGAAGCCTGTTCATAGACGAAGGGTTCGGCAACCTCGACAACGAAAGCCTTGACATTGTAATCCGGGCATTGGGCAACCTAAATGCGCAAGGGCGCAAAGTTGGAATAATAAGCCATACGCAACAAATACGCGACAACATATTCCCGCAAATACAGGTGGTGCACAAAAACGCGGCAGACAGCCTAAGCACTATACGAACCGTATCATTCTGAAATACCTACTGCAATGAAACAACTGGTTTTCGCCACAAACAACAAACATAAACTAGAAGAAATACGTGCCATTCTCGACACGAAAATAGAAATATTGAGCCTGGCCGACATCGGCTGCGAAGCCGACATACCCGAAACCGCCGACACACTTGAGGGCAACGCCCTCATAAAGGCGCGATACGTTTACGACAACTACAAGCTCGACTGCTTTGCCGATGACACAGGACTTGAGGTTGAAGCGCTCAACGGTCTTCCCGGCGTTCACACCGCACGCTACGCCTATCCCGACCGCCACGACCCCGAAGCCAACATGGTTAAACTGCTTAACGCATTAAAAGAAAATAACAACCGCAATGCAAGATTTCGCACTGTTATCGCGTTAATAGAAAATGGCAGGGAACATCTTTTCGAGGGCGTTGTCGAAGGCGTAATCGCACACGAGAAAAGCGGAACGGAAGGCTTCGGATATGACCCGGTATTCATTCCACAAGGGCAGCAAAAAACTTTTGCCGAGCTCGGAGAAGACATAAAGAACACCATGAGCCACCGTGCACGAGCCGCGCATAAACTCGCCGAATATCTCTATTCACACCACGAACACTGAAGGCACGTGCAGGCACATTAACATTATTACATTACCAGGAATGCGCAAGAAAACATTTCTAATCTTATTCATGCTTGCTGCAGTTTTTGCGGCGCAAGCCGAAAGCCGCTGGACTTACTATGGGGCATACCACAACTCGCTTGTCAACATCCAGGTCAGCGGCAATGTGTTCTCGCTATGCGACGGCTCGATATTTTCATATTCGCCGTCCGATGGCGAAGCCAAAATTTACAACAAAACCACAGGGCTTAGCGATGCCGGCATAAAGCACATGGTATATTGCGAAGAACTGGAATGTTTCGTTCTTGTGTACTCCAACTCCAACATCGATGTGTTTTATCCCGGGTTGGGCAAGGTTTCAAACATCCCGCAACTCATGAACAGCAATCTTGCCGATAAAACGGTGAACGACATAACCATTTCGGGCAAATATGCATACATAGCCACAAATTCGGGCGTTTCATTGCTCGACATTTCCCGTTTGGAGTTTTCCAGAACATACAACATCGGAACGGTTAGCAGTGCCGTTCTTCTAAACGGCAAAATCCTCGCTGCCACGCCATCGGGAATAATTCAGGGAAATGTGTCCGAAAATCTTCTCGACCCTTCAAATTGGTCAAAGCTCAACGATCCGGCTTTCACCAAGCTGCGCGTACTGGGAGACAGACTTTACGCACAAGCTCGGCACGTTTTTGAAATAAATGCCACTACGGGCATTTTTGTGGCCATAGACAACGTACCCGCCACGTTTTTCTGCAATGGCAACGACCAATATATATTTTTCGGCAATTCCGATGCGGCCTACGCCGTATCGCCCGATGGAACAAAAACCAAGATTTGCGGCAGCAACTCTTTCAAACACCTATCTTATTCCAACGGTACTTATTGGGCAAGCTGCGGCTTCAACGGCACACAGCCCTATAAGGCCGATGAAAACGGAATGCTCAAAGCCGTGGCGCAAGGCATAACGCTCAACAGCCCCATACGCAACTACTGCGCATTCATGAACGTAAGCTCATCAAACCGCATTCTCGTGGCGGGAGGCACGCTCAACTATAACCTGCAAAACTTTGACGGCACTCTCTACAGCTACAAGAACGGTAAATTCTTCAATTTCGAGGACACCGTATCATCCCATACCAATATTCCATACCGCAACCTTACCGGTGTTGCCGAAGACCCATACGACCCGACACACGTTTTTGCGTCCTCCGGCGAAACCGGACTATATGAATTCCGCAACGGCATGTATGCTGCCCACTTCGACAGCCGCAACAGCCCTTTGCAATCTGCCGTTCCCGATGCATGGCGACCATACCTGTATGTCAGAACAGGCGGCTTGCAGTATGACGGCGACGGAAACCTGTGGATGCTCAACAACGAAGTTGACACCATTCTGAAAATAATGATGCGCAACGGCACATGGCAAAGCATATATATTGACGAGCTTGCAAATTACCCAACGTTCGACCACCTTGTTTTCGACAACGACGGCAGGGCCTGGTTTACCCATCGTCGCACCACGAGCAAGCACAACGCCGGCGTGGCGTGCTTGGACGTGAACGGCACCATCGGCGACACTTCGGATGACACCTTTACCTTTCGCTATCGCTTTACAAACGAAGACGGCACAACCTACACGCCCAACACCGTAGATGCCATTGCCAAAGACAATGACGGGCGCATTTGGGTGGGAACCGTAGAAGGGCCTTTCCTTATAAACGACCCCGAAAACTTTGCAAACAGCAACTTCACGTTCGAGCAGGTAAAAGTACCACGCAACGATGGAACCGACTATGCCGACTATCTGCTTACGGGAGTTCCCATCACTGCCATAGCCGTTGACGCGGCAAACCGCAAATGGTTCGGCACAAAGGGCGATGGCGTTTACCTTGTCGGCGCCGACAACATAGAGACTGTTCACCATTTCACTGCATCAAACTCCCCCCTGGTTAGCGACAATGTGCTTTCGCTTGCCGTTAACAGGGAAACGGGCGAGGTTATGATTGGCACCGACAAAGGGCTGATGGGCTACAATGCCGGAAAGGTAAGCACAGGAAAGTCGTTCAAAGACAAAGACCTCAAAATATATCCCAATCCCGTGCGCCCCGATTTCTACGGAGACGTTACCATAGAAGGGCTTCCCCTGGGCGCGGAGGTTAAGATAACAACAACCGGTGGGCAGCTTGTGCGCACAGCCAAAACCAGTAACGGTTTCTACAAATGGGATGTCAAGGACAGCAGCGGCGCGGGTGTGGGCTCGGGCGTTTACTATGTGCTTGCCGTTACGTCTGACGGCAAGCACGGCGCACGCGGTAGAATAGTGGTGGTGCGCTGAAGCCATGGAATACGGCGGGCGGAATTTCAATGCCATAACGTTGGTGAGATGGTTTTTCGCCGTCTCTCTCGTATGCTTTCACGCCTGTGTGCTTTTGCACCACAGTTTCATCACCCCGGTAAAGGGGCACGCCATTGTAAGCGTGTTCTTCGTGCTTAGCGGAATGCTGACATACGAAGGGCTTGCCGCCCGCCCCGAACCCCGTGCCTTTTATGTGAGAAGATTCCGGAAACTTTTCCCGCCATACGCCTTGGTGGTTGTTGCCTGTGCGCTCGCCTTTGCCGCGTTCTCAACAATGCCTGCAAGTGGATACTTAACATCCGCCGGCTTCTTGAAATACCTTGCCGCCAACCTCACATTCCTAAATTTCCTTGCCCCAACCCTTCCCGGAGTTTTTGACACGCACTATGTGAATGCGGTAAACTCTTCGCTTTGGACTATGAAAGTTGAGGTTATGTTCTACGCCGTTGCCCCTGCAATAGTATGGTTTTCGCGCCGTTCACGACCGCTTTTGGTTATAGCGGCGGTATACGTGCTTTCGGTTGGCTATTCCGAACTTTTCACACACCTTTACCACGTTTCCGGAGCGGAAAAGTTTGATGTTATCCGCCGCCAATTGCCCGGGCAGATGATGTATTTCGCCGCAGGAATGGCGGCAGTGCACCTTAGGGCATCGCTGCTTCGCCACAAGGCGGCGGCGCTGCTTGCGGGCCTTGCGGTGTGGCTTATGTGTTCAGCCTTTACGCGCCTGCGTCCCATAGAGCCGCTCGCCATTGCGTGCGCCATAACCGTTGTGGCGTATGGCAGCAGACGGCTTTCCGCGCTGTCGGTTTCCGTACCCAACCTCACATACGAGGTGTTCCTGCTGCATTTTCCCATACTGCAAACTTTTGTCGAGTTGAAAGTGTTTGACAAACTGGGCTTCACTACCGCACTGCTTTTGGCGTTTGCAGCTACAATACTGCTGTCATATGCAATAAACCGTGTCGTGAAACATAAAAAGGCGAACTTGCCGGCGTCACAATAAACCACTGATAATCAAAATCTTGCCCGATTTTCTCATTGCTTTGTAAGAAGTTGTTTCTCAGGCACTTGTATTTGTCAAAAAAAGGTCTGACATAATTTGAATTATATCAGACATAGTTTTTTCTATGTCCTATGTAGTTTTTTCTACATCAGATGCAGTTTTTCCGACTTGGGTTTTAGGCCATTTGTTGGGGCTTATTGCATACGCCCTGTATGCCATCGCATAAAGCTTATCGCAAAACGCCGCTGCAACATCGCAATTGGCGCAATTCCGGGCGTATTGAATACGCTCCTGCGCAGGTGCGAATCCTTGGTTATTTGCGTGCGAAATATTCATCGGGTACAGTTTTCAACGGCTTTGAACAATGGACAAAAATGCCGCAAAATCAAAAAAATCGGGTTGCGGCATTGCAGCATTGAATAAATGTGTAACTTTGTGAAAAATATAGACTGCCATGTTCCTGGGTGTGCCGCTATCGTCATTGTCCGGCGCTCTTGCCGCGAAATATGGGTATCGCACTACGATTATGTATCGCAACCCATACGTATGCTTTTGGCACAATGTTAGCGCTATGTATGTTGACGAAATGGCAAACCGCCTGTGCAACGCAATGCTAATGGCGGGCGTGGGGCGCGGGGATAGAGTAATTGTGCTTTCGGAGAATATGCCCGAGTGCATATACGTTAGTCTGGCGGCCTATAAAGCGGGCATAGTGGTAGTGCCGGTGTTCGCCGGCACATGTTTGGCACGGCTTGAGTCAATAGTACGCATAACCGGCGCACGCCTTGTGTTTGCCGGAGGTGCAGAGCAATATGTAATGGCGGCGGGGCTTTATGCCAAATGCCCCACCGTGAAGCGTATTGTGGTTTTCGACCCCGAAGTGGCTATGCGCAAAAACGACATGACCACGCGCCACATTGCGGAGTTTGTCAAGAACGCTCGAACAAGCATAAAGCTAAACATTGCGCAGCCATGCGACAACGATGCCGCCGACATAATTTTCACCAGCGGCACAATGGGCGAGCCGAAAGGAGTTGTTATAACCCACGGAATGTATTCCGCGGCCTTGAAGGAGAATGCCGGGCGGATTAAGGTGGGCGAAGGCTGGAAAGTACTCGAATACCTGCCTTACAACCACATATTCGAAAGGGCATGGGCATTGTTCTGCCTGCAATGCGGGGCAGTGCTCGTGGTCAACCGGCAACCGAGCCACCTGCAACGTGCGCTAAGGGAGATACGCCCCGAAGCAATGTGCTGCGTGCCGCATTTTTGGGAAAAGCTGCGTCAGGCAGTATATGCGCACATCGCCTCACAACCAGCGCACATTAGGGAAGCCCGGGAAAAAGCTCTTGAAACAGGGCGGCTGCGCAACGCCGATTTTGTTTACCGTAAAAAGCCTGTCCCCGAAAATTTGGAACGCGAATACGCCGAATGCAACAAAACCGTGCTTTCAATGGTGCGCCGCGAGGCGGGACTTGAAAACGCTCGCGTAATGCCCACAGCAGGGGCTGTGGTGGCAAAGGACATCGAGGAGTTCGCACGCGCCTGTGCGCTGCCCATGCTTGTAGGATACGGGCTTACAGAGACAACGGCCACCGTGAGCTGCGATGACTTTTCGCAAAGCATAACCCCGGGGTCCGTGGGCAGGACGATAGGCGGACCGGAAATGAAGTTCAGCGAAGGAGGTGAGATACTTTTGCGCGGCAAAACAGTGGCAAACGGATATTTCAACAACCCCGTAGCCACAGCCGAAGCCTTTCGCGACGGATGGTTTCACACAGGCGACGCGGGACGAATTGAAAACGGCGAACTGTTCATCACCGGCAGGATAAAACAGCTGATGAAAACCTCGAACGGCAAATACATCGCCCCTGAACAGATAGAGGCGGCAATGAACGCCGACCCCATGATAGCCCAAACCGTGGTGATTGCCGAGGGGCGCAAATTCGTAGGAGCTTTGATAGTGCCGGAACGCACGGCAGGCGAACACGCCGGAAACACGGCGGAAAACAGGCGCGCAATATGGGAACGCATAGAAAAAATACAGGAATGCCTTCCGCCGTTCTGCCGCATAAAGCGGTTCATGCTAATCAACGAGCCGCTTACAGTAGATAACGGCTGCCTTACACCCACCCTGAAAATACGCAGGAACGTGGTGGAGCAAAAATACGCCAAAGAGATAGAGACAATTTACGACAACAAGAAGTATAAAATATATGATAACCTCTGAACAGCTGAAAGAGATACAAAACCGCGCCGCAGAACTCGGACACTATCTTGACATAGATAAAAAGAAGATAGAACTCGAAGAAGCGCAACTGCACACGCAGGCCCCCGATTTTTGGGACGACCCCAAGAAAGCCGAACAACAGATGAAAATAGTCAAGGGGCTGGAACGCTGGGTGAACGGCTACAAGGAAGTATGCACCGATGTAGAAGAGCTTGCGCTTGCCGTTGACTTCCACAAGGAAGGAATGATAGAGGAAAACGAGGTTGACGCTGCCTATGCCAAAGCCGTGGAGAAAATCGAAGCTCTCGAAATGAAGAATATGCTGCGCCGCGAGGAGGATCAAATGTCGTGCGTACTTAAAATCAATTCAGGCGCCGGCGGCACGGAGAGTCAGGACTGGGCATCAATGCTAATGCGAATGTATATGAGGTATGCCGAATCGCACGGCTACAAAGTTACGGTTAGCAATCTGCAAGACGGTGAGGAAGCCGGCATAAAAACCGTTACGATGGAAATAGAGGGCGACTACGCCTATGGCTACCTGAAAAGCGAGAACGGCGTGCACCGCCTTGTGCGCGTATCGCCCTACAACGCACAGGGAAAGCGCATGACATCGTTCGCGAGCGTGTTCGTAACACCGCTTGTCGATGACACCATAGAGGTTTACGTTGACCCATCAAAGATAAGCTGGGACCTTTTTCGCAGCGGCGGTGCCGGCGGACAGAACGTGAACAAGGTGGAAACCGGTGTGCGACTGCGCTACCAATATGTTGACCCCGACACCGGCGAGGAAGAGGAAATCCTCATCGAGAACACCGAGAGCCGCAAACAGCTCGAAAACCGCGAGAATGCCATGCGACTGCTGCGCTCTCAACTATACGACCGCGCATTGCAAAAGCGCAAGGCGGAACAAGCAAAGATAGAGGCGGGGAAAAAGAAAATCGAATGGGGAAGTCAGATACGCTCCTACGTGTTTGACGACCGCCGCGTGAAAGACCACCGCACCGGCTATCAAACAAGCGATGTAAGCGGTGTGATGGACGGAAACATTGATGGCTTCATCAAGGCCTATCTAATGGAGTTTGCCGACTCGCAGGACATTGTTTAGAACAAATCAAAATCCAAAATAAGTATGCCATGAGCGAACAAAGAAGAATTAAAGCCAACGAGCGGCGCAAAAAACAAGACCGCCAGGCAGGAAGAATTGTGAACGGTATTTTCATCGCCCTTGTGGTTCTGATGGTGGTATGCATAGTATGTGCCGCGCTGCTTTCGGACTGAAAATAAAATAGAACAGGAATTCCACAAAAAGGCCGTTGAACATGCCATTGGAGATAGAACACAAATTCCTCGTTTGCGGGGAATACAAGAATCTTGCGGCTTCGTCAACCCACATCATGCAAGGCTACATTTGCAGCGACAGGGGCAGGACGGTGCGCGTGCGCATACGCGATGACAAAGGTTATCTCACCATAAAAGGCCCTTCACACGATGGCGGGCTTTCACGTTACGAATTTGAAAAAGAGATAACACACGATGAGGCAAAGCAGCTGATGCAGCTCTGTGAGCCGGGAATAATTGACAAACGGCGTTATCTTGTGCCGTTCAAAGGGCACATGTTCGAAGTGGACGAGTTTTACGGCGATAACGAGGGGCTGACAATGGCCGAGGTGGAGCTTTCTTCAACAGACGAGAGCTTTGAAAAGCCCGCGTTCATAGGTCGCGAGGTTACCGGAGACAGGAGGTTCTATAACTCTTCCCTGCGCATACGCCCTTTCCGCGAATGGAAAGACTCCCTGCCCGAATACAGACAATAAATTTCGGAGTTCTGTTTCAAAGATACGTGGCATTCCCGAGTTCCCTGCGCACGAAAACAAAATTTTTTACCTATTATTTGTATATCAAAGTCGTTAGATTTTCCGGGATAATCACCTCTTTAGCCGCCTGCATAACCTCCTCTGCCGAAAGTGCATCGATGGCACGGCATTGTTCGTCAATGTCGCGATAGCGGTTATACTTTGCGTATGAGCGTCCCATGCTTATTGCGTAACTGTTGAAACTGTTTCGCGAAAGCAGCAACTGCCCTTTCAGCCGCCGTTTTGCCGCCAAAAGCCGCGTGGGGGTGAGCGGCACGTTGGTTATGCGGTTCAGCTCCGCAAGCAGAAGCCGGCGGCAGCGTGCCACATTCCCGGGGTCACAGCCGAAATAAACGCCCCACACTCCGGTTTCGCTGTACGAGCACACATAGCTTTCTACTGTATATACAAGCGCGCTGTGTTCGCGCAATATGATATTGAGACGGGAACTCATTCCCGATCCGCCAAGAATGTTGTTCAACAAAAAGAAAGCCGTGCGCCTTTTGTCGGTTGCACCAAATCCGCGCGCACCAACTATAACATGGGCCTGGTGGGTCTTTTTGTCATGCACCACTTCCTGCGCCTTGTATGCCGGAAGCGCAAAATCCTCTTTCACAGCCGGCGCTGGGTCGAGCCCGGCCGTGGCCTTTTCGAGCAACTTTACAATTCGTCCGAAATCGGCATCGGCATACACATAGAATGTGCAGTTTGCCGGACGGTAGTAACGCCGCGCAAATTCCTTGGCATCAGCAGTTGTATATGTCTTTAGGCGGGCGGCGTTACCCAAGATGTTTCTACCGAGCGGATGGCCCTCGAACAAAAGTTCCTCGAATTCGTCAAATATAAGTTCGGCCGGATTGTCGTTATAACTTTCTATCTCATCGGAAATAACTTCAACCTCCTTGTCTATTTCGCGCTGGGGATAGCTGCTGTGGAACACCATGTCGCTCAACACGTCTATAGCCCTGGGCAGCTCACCCTTGGGTATGGCAGTGTAGTAAACCGTTTCTTCCTTGCCGGTATAGGCATTGAGATCCGCACCAACGCTTTCGAGTGCGTTGTTTATATGCCATGAATTGCGCCGCTCCGTGCCCTTGAAGCTTACGTGCTCAATAAAATGCGCCATCCCATCCTCGTTTGGCAGCTCGTTGCGCGTACCGGCATACACAACATAACCGCAATAAGCCACTCCCGTTGAGGAAGGCTCGAAAATAACCTTCAACCCGTTTGAAAGGGTCGTTGTCTGAATATTTTCCATATTGTGCAAAATTACGCAGAATTCGCGAGATAACTTCATTTAAGGCGTATGGCTGCATTTGCATACGCGACCTATGTTCGTGATAGTAAATCATACTATACCGCACAAAATACGCATTTTGCGGCTTTTTGTTTTTCGGACGTTTGAAACAGGCAAAAAAAGGTCTGATGTAGTTTGAATTATGTCTGATGTAATTCAAACTACATAGGACATAGTTTTTTCTGTGTACCATATAGTTATTATGGTGTTTGGAAAAGGACTATAGGTTTGGGGGATGCAATAATTGCAGGGGCGTATTGCATACGCCTTGTAAGCCACCGCATAATCCACACTGCAAACCGCCGCCGTGTCATCACAAACTCTTGCAATTCAGGGTGTATGCAATACGCCCCTACAGCGGTTCAATTTGTCGATTAATTGTCGTTTGTATGTTTTAACTATGCAAACCTACCATGCTCTTTCCATATCCCAAAAAATTCCACAGAGTATCCATTACTCAGACTGTTCGAAAGAAAAACCCATAACCCCGGCAAATTTGCCAAGGTTGCGGGTCGGTATCCTAATTGTGAACCGGTTTTGTGCCGCGTCCGCTCCCCCAAATTGCAAAAAAAATATTGCGTAAAAATTCCGCGCCGCCACACAAGCGGCACGGAACTGCGATGTGTCAGAATTTCTTCTTGCCGGAGTCGAAACTCATTGGCCTCACCACATAGTTGACCACGGGAAAATTCTGCCCGCCGGCACTATGGTTGTACCAGCACAGGTTCCAGTCGAAGAACGTGCGGTCGGGATTTGTGTCGCCAACCACAAGTCCCGGCACACTTGCCGACACGGCGAAGCCTTGCGTCTCGGAGTGAGATATTTGGTTTGTACGATTGTATCCGAAGCCCACTCCTGCCTTGAGGCATCCCGCTGTTAAGACAAGCTCCGTCTCGGTTGAGAACGAGAAACCCGTTGAGGTTGACGAAGACTTCTCTATGGATATTTCGCGTGTGGTTGCGCCGCCCGAACCTGTGGTTACATAACTGTTCTCATCGCCATCGCCCCACATGACACCCCAACCTCCAATTTCGCCCGGCTTGGGATAAGAGAACGGATCGCCAATCGTGTGCTTGAACACATTACCGAGATATGGCGCACCCGGGGCATCGCCCACAAGTGCCTCGTAGTCTGCAATGCTGAGACCTATGGTCTTAGGTTTGCCGGGGATTGCCACGTAGTACTCTCCGCCTATCTCATCGGGGTTAGTCGCATTGGTTATTTCGTATGTGTATAGCGTGTAGGGCGTTACCTGCATCACAACGCGGTCGTCGTCCCTCGCCTCGTATGTCTGGCTGTAGGCTACAGACGAGCCTGCGGCGGTTGACTTAGAGAACTCACTCTGCAGCTTCACGGTGAAATCAACTCCACCCACTTTCTGTCCTATTAGCGGGGCATTGAACTCATACTCGAAGCCTCCGATTATCGACGCCGATATGCTGCCCGAGCTTGTGGTCTCGGTGCCGTGGCTGCGCGAATATCCCCAGGTTGTTACATAGTCCTCGCTCGGGGCTTTCTCGTATTCGCCGTAAAGGTAGGTTGGCGGCGCGGCTATCATGGCGTATATGGTAGGCTCGCTGAATGCCTTCTGCGTTGACTTGTATTCAAGCGTCTTGCATCCGGCGTTAATGTTCACGGCACACATAGCGGGGTTGTTTCCCCACTCCCCATTGTTGGTGCCGAACCACCACATCAACTCGCACTCCTTGTTGGAATTCCACTGGTTGCCCTGCGTGTTGTATTTGAACTTTTGGGTGTTGTACTCCCATTCTTTCCAGTTCAGCAAATGGTCTTCCGTACCGCCGGTGCTGTACCAGATAAGGTAGTTCGCGCCAAGGAACGAGTAAAGGTAACGCTTGCCCGCGCTGTCTGACGTACTCATGCTTGCAAAATAGTAAACGGCTTCGGGCTGGCTGTCCCCTGTAATGTTTACAGGAATTATGTTGTCGGCGAATATGGAATAATTGCCGGAGTCCATCCAGTCGAGCACCTGGCGGTCGAACTTCACCTTGCCGGCGTTTGCGTCCCACCTCCAAAGGTCTGCGCCTACAATTATGTCGCGGTTTGACGAAATGCCGTGCTCCGTGCGCAGAAGAGTTACGTTGCAGTTGCCAGCGCAGCCGGCGTTGCTGCGGAAGCCACCGCTCACAGTGCCGCCCTCCACGCGAATTGCCTTGAACTCCGGCCCATCAAGTCCATAACTTCCGTCGGGAGTGTACTGATATACTCCGAGCGCTGCGGACTGTGCATACGACTTGTCGCTGTATTCGCGGTGCAGTGTAACTATGTCGGGATATTTGCCGTTGGTAACGTTGCCCACCTTAACATCGAGAAACCAAGTCTTACCAACCCTGTCGCCCGGTATGTCGCCAAGCTGCAAGTACATGGCATTCCCCATGACATGGTCATAGCTGAGGCACATTTCGCCCTCCCAATTACCATAGTACGGACCTTGCGTAAAGTCAACGGCCACTAAATCCAGCTTCTTTATGTACTGATTGTTACGGGCTCTCAGCATCACAAGGTCGGGAGTGCCGTTGCCGTTCACGTCTCCCACGGCCAGACGCGCCACAGTATAGGAATCGTATCCTCGTTCCCACCGGTTAAACGAGTCAAACGCATATACTGCGCTGTTTCTTGCATTGTTCCATTCGTTCCATTCACAGGAATTTTTGGTGGCGTTCAGCACTTTGCTCCCGTCAAGAATTGTCATATATCCGAAGAAGCACACCACAATCTCGTCCGTCCCGTCGCGGGTGAAGTCGGCGGTGAGCAACTGGAAATAGCGCGTGGCGAAATCGTAGCGTGCCTCGGTGGTGCGCCCATTATACAGGAAATAGGGGAAAGTCTCTGTGAATTGATTGTCATCGAATCTCAGACCCGTAACGGTGAATGTCTTTATCAGCTTGTGGCCCATCGCCGAGTCGCCGTATATCTCGATGTCCACAACCCTATTACTGGAGTCGGCCCAGTAGTATGTCAAACCGATTTCGTCGTGGTTGTCCGTGCGGATTATGTTCCCATTTTCGTCCACCCTTGTCCAAAGCTGGAACGGGCACCTCCATTTAGCCTCGATTATATACTGCCGGCCGTTCACCGTCATTGCGGCCATTTTGCGCAGCGTGCTTGCGTTCTCCTGCCCTATGAACCCGTTGTTGTCGAAGTCCTCTTCCATAAGCCCGGTGTTCTTTGGGTTGCGCAGCGTGAGTATTCCCGAGCGTTTCTCGGCGTTCGCACTGTTAAGCTGCCCGCCGCTGTAGTCGAATGCAAGGCTCTGGCGGCCGTCAAGCATGGTGTAGAGCTTGCCGAGCGGACCGTAGTCGGTTTCGTCGCTTGCCTTGGTGGCCTTTGTCTGCGGCACCATGCCGAACTTCTTGAGCATCGGGGTGTATGCCGAAGGCGCGCTCCTCACACCGCGAACGTGGAAGCCGAGGTTGTGGATGTCGTAGCCGTTGGTCATAGTCAGCTCGTCGGAATTGTCGGAAATCTCAAACGAAGTGGGCTTGAGGCCTTTGGTGCTGCGCGTCAGCAGCACTGCGTTGCCGGCATCCTGTATCTCGCCGTTCTTTATGTATCCCGCCGGCGTGATGCCTGCGGAGTATTCGTCAACACCGCTCACGCGGTTGCCCCATTCGCTGCCGCGGCTTTTGAGGGCTTTTCCTGCGGTGTTGTAGCTGCCCGCCGTCTTTTTCACAAGATAGTCAATCTCGCCGAGCGTGGGCAGGCTCCAGCCCTCGGGCAGTGCCTTCAATGCCGCCGCCTTTGAGTAATATACGTTGCCTGTGGAGGGCGAGCAGAGCTTGGCGTCCTGGCTGTCGTCGCTGCCGCCCCAGTCCTCAACCTTGCTTACCTTGCTCACGCCGCTCACGCTTGTAGCCCGCAGGTCCTCCGCCATCCACATCATGTCGCCCACGCGCACTATGGTGTAGTTGTAGCCGTCGGCATCCTCGCACTTGAAGAAGTCGAAATACACGGGGTGACTCGAATGGGGCGTGTTCATCATGATTGTGCGCATCTTGCCTGTCTCGCCCGTAAAGCGCAGTATGTCGCCCTCGGTGTACTCCAGATATTCCGCCTTGAACGGACTTGCATACGTGGCAATCGCGGGAAGCGTCTGCGCCCTTGTCATCTTTGCTCCCGCATCGCCGTCTTCGCCGCCAAGGTTGAGCGCGGGCAGGTTGCCGCTGCCGTTGCAGAGCCACTTGACGCTTTTGCTAAGCCCCGGCGCGGTGGCTTTCACGATGTAGATGCCTTTGCCCAGGGCGGGAAGCGCAAGCGCCGCACTCTGGAATGTCGTTGCCACCACGTCCTTCTGAACCAGTTCGCCCGACACGGTGTATATAGCCACGCTCACGTTTGCCGGTGCGGCGGTTTTCACCGTAAGCCGCCCGCCGTCGATTTTCATGTCGCCGGCATCGTCTGCCGTTGCATTGTCCACGCCCACAGCACTGAACTCCGAGGGGTGAACCAAAACAAGTGTGTCTTTTCCCCCGAGCGAAACACTCTTCCCATTGCTAAGGTTCTCAACGGTAACATTGCTGACCAGAGTTGTGTCGCCCCGTCCCGCGAATGTTATCCTGAAAATCTTGCCCTTATTGTCGGCAGAAGCCGTTCCTGGCGGCATCGCAAAGGCAGCGCAAAAAGCCGCCGCTAGCATAATTGATTTTTGTTTCATATCGCTTGAATAAAAAGTTTTTCGCAAATATATGTTACCCCTTGTTGTTTTTTGTTGTAAAAAGTGTTGTTTTTGCCCTTTCCTTACAAAACACAACAAAAACATTCACAAAGCAAAGTAAATATTCGGCGTTTTGGCGGCTTTTTCCTTTGAAACCAAAAGCAAAACGTATGGAAGAAAATTTCACTCAATCGGATTTCCGTCCCATTCCACACGAAAAGAAATGCACCATAAACACATTATTTAGGACGAATGGTACGGATTTTGACACGTCGCCGTAATGGTTTGCTAAATTAATGCGGCACATACACGCGGTGGTGTAACGGGCGTTTGAAATACGCCCACACAAATGGCGCATAATCCATAACCTGTGCTTTATTCCAAACAACACGGAAACTACATTTGATGCGGGAAAAACTATGTCCTATGTAGGAAAAATTATGTCTGATGTAATTCAAACTACATCAGACCTTTTTTCGCCGATTGCAAACATTTAATTCACAACAAGTTACCAAGTTTTTCTTTTTCTTTGAACTCGCGGATAATCAAAGAGTTACGTCTTTCCGTTTCATGTTGCGAAAGCACGCGAACAAGAAGTCCGCCAACCGCAATAACGGTTGGCGGACTTTTCATGAATTTCTCCTGCTATTTGTGTCTTATGGAATGGTCTTGAATACGAATCCCTGCGATTGTAGCCACTCTATAGCCCTTGGCAAGGCATACAGCAGTTTGTCTTCGCTTTTCAACGAGTCGTGAAACGTGATTATGGAGCCGTTGCGAGCGTATTTCCTTACATTTAGTAGCACATCGCGCCCGTTTAGGCGTATGCTGTAATCGCGCGTTACAAGGTCCCACATCACTATCTTGTACTTGTGCCCCACTATCCTGTACTGATCCCATTTCATCCAGCCGTGGGGCGGACGGAAAAGGTCGGTCCGAAGCAGCATATTAGCCTTGTCAACATTGCGCAAGTAGGAACGGTAGCCATGTTTTAGACCGCCTATATGATTATAGGTGTGGTTTCCTATGCGATGCCCCGCATCTCTGACCATCGCCAACTCTTGCGGGTGCTTATAGGCGTTCTCGCCCACCATGAAGAATGTGGCGTGAATGCCGTAGTGCTTCAATACATCAAGCACCCACGGAGTGACGACGGGTATGGGCCCATCGTCAAACGTGAGGTAAACAGCCCTTTCGTGCGGGTTTATTCTCCATAGGGCATGAGGATAAAGCCATCGCAAGAATGTGGCAGGTTGCTCTATAATCATTTACTTGCGCGCAATGTCGCCCTGTTACATTCCGGTATCAGCCCCTCCGTTCGATTGGAACAGGTCTGTGCCGGTCTTCGTCTGCCAAAGTTCATAATAACGATAGAGGGTTTTCTCCACATCTTTCTCCTTCGGCGATTTCAGACTACGGTATGTTGCCATTACGTTCTGCAAAACTTCAAGGCAAACGCTATATTCATAGCGGTAGCTTGCAAGATCGGAAGCGGAAAGCGACTGATACCAGCGCAAGTACTGCTTGCAGTCGGTTGCAGCCTTGTCAATAAGGTATTCGCCCCGCTTGGTGTTGCCCGTGAGCATCATAGCCCTGCCGAGGTCTATTGCCCCGCTACGCCATACATACGGCACATTGAATTCGGGGATTTCTTTTTCGCATTTGGCTATCAACGCTTTTGCCTTGTTGGTTTCTCCGCGCTTTATAAGCTCCAATGCCGATTGCGCAAACAGTTGGCGGTGTCCCCAACACAACCTCATGGCGTTTTCGTCAATATACAGTTTCTTGTCCTTCAAACCGCCGTATCTGTAACGGAACATAAGGTTGTCGTAGCACTTTTCGGGATCGATTACATTTCCATTCTTTGCAGTGTTAAACGGCGTGATGCGATTTGCCATACCCTCTTTCACGAAATAATCGCCGAGTTTACCGTAGTTTTCCGAACCCACGGTGATTGCCACATACATCGGGCGCTTGAAGTTGCTCTGCGCAAGCATTTCGTAAAGCATAAGTTCACTCTTGTAAACGGCCGAACGTCCTTTGAGCGAAATTACCATATGGTCGGGCACTCCTCCATCAACACTGTCTTGCAGCCACATTCCCGACTTGCGCACGGCATCTTTGTCAACCGTCAGCACGAGGCTGTCGGTGGGGATGAAGCGCATTTCGGGGTCGGGATTCAGAACAAAGTTCTTCATTATGTATGAGAGTTCGAACATATTCTCTCCCGGGTGTTGGCGGTTGATTTCTGCAAGTGCCGCCTTCTGCGAGGCATCAACGCGCACCATCTCGTGCTCTCCGTTAGAAACATACTGCGCCCTACTCCAGGTTATGGGGCAAGGGGGCGATGTATACGCAGGACGCTTCATTTGGTCAATATACCAGTCGGTTTGCAAATATGAAAAGTTGCAAACGCGCGCATCTGTGCGAACGCCCTCAACTTCCTGATTGTACCACTGCGGGAAAGTGTCGTTGTCGCCGTTGCAGAAGATAATGGGGTTGCCTTTATCGGGAAGGGTGAGAAGATAATTGGCCCCGAAGTCGCGGCACAGATAACGGCCCGAACGATCGTGGTCGTCCCACGTCTGCGATGCCATCTGCACAGGAACAAGCAGGCACACGAGCGAAGCGAGTGCCGCAACGCCCGCACCGCTTAGTTTTAGTTTCTTCAAGCTTTCTATGATGCCTATTACGCCCAAGCCAATCCATATCGCGAATGCGTAGAAAGAGCCGGCGTATGCATAGTCGCGCTCGCGAGGCTGTGTAGGTGTTTGGTTAAGATACACAACGATGGCAATGCCCGTCATGAAGAAAAGGAAGAACACCACCCAAAACTGGCGGATTCCCCTCTTGCCCCTGTAAGCTTGGAAGAACAACCCTATCAGACCGAGGATAAGCGGCAAGCAATAGAACACGTTGTGCCCCTTGTTCTGTTTCAAAGAATCGGGCAATAAGCTCTGATCGCCCAGACGCGCGTTGTCAAGAAAACTAAAGCCTGTAATCCAGTTGCCGTGGTCTTTTTCGCCCATGCTCTGTATGTCGTTTTGTCTGCCGGCAAAGTTCCACATGAAATAGCGCCAGTACATGAAGTTAAGCTGATATGAAAGGAAGAACTTGAGGTTTTCCCATTGTGTGGGCATCTTTACCGACGAGGTTCTGCCTGTAGGATCATCATAAGGAACCTGCCGCCCTTCAACGCCTCCCATCCAACTTTCATACGCCTTGGCATGGTCGCTCGAGTACATACGCGGGAACAGCATGTTTTGGGCAAACACATATTCGTTGTTATGCCCGACAACTTCGTAAGAATCCTTCTCGTTCTTGTTTGTCTTTTCTTTACGGCTGTAAATGGGCTTGCCCTCCTTGCACTTCCAGGTGAGCATTCCGTTGCCTGCGTCTTGATAGGCGGGTTGTGAAGTGTAAGCCTGACCGTAGAACAAGGGACGCGAACCGTATTGCTCGCGATTAAGGTAGCTGCCAAGGGTGAAAATGTCCTCGGGCGAGTTTTGGTCCATGGGCGGGTTGGCCACCGAGCGTATTACGATTATAGCGTATGAAGAGTAGCCTATCATAAGCATAAGCATACACAGCAGAGAGGTGTTAACAATTCTCGATGAAACCAGGAATTTTTCTTTCTTGCCTTTGCACCTCAATACATAGAACAATACCGCCAGAACTATAATACCAACCACAACGCTCATTATGCCGTCGCCATAGAACGGAATGCCGAGTAATCCCACGGAAAGCGTGGCCGACATGGCTATTGCACTGCGGCTCTTGTCGCGCTGGCTCTCATATATTGCCCATATAATGCACGCCACAAGTACCACGAGATACACAACTGTGCCGGTGTTGAAGCTGAAACCCAAACCGTTTACAAACAAAAGTTCGAACCATCCGCCCACTTTCACGATGCCCGGCACAACGCCGTAAAGCACAGCCGCCACAATTACGAACGAAACCAACAGCGCAATAAGCGAGCCTTTCGCACCGAGTTCGGGCTTGTGTTTATAAACGTAAACAAGCACGATTGCGGGGATACAAAGCAGGTTCAAAAGGTGCACTCCGATGCTCAAGCCCACGATGAAAGCTATCAAAACGAGCCAACGGTCGCTGTGCGCATCGTTGGCGCGGTTCTCCCATTTAAGGATAAGCCAGAACACCAAAGCGGTGCACATGGACGAATATGCATAAACTTCTCCTTCAACAGCACTGAACCAGAACGTATCGCTGAACGTGTAGGCCAAAGCGCCCACAAGTCCTGCGCCCATTATCTCTATTGTCTGCGCAATGGTGGGGGTTGCATCGTCTTTTACAATGAGCTTGCGCGATAGATCGGTGATTGTCCAAAACAGGAACAATATACACGCCGCACTCAAAATGGCTGACATTGTGTTGACCATCATTGCCACGTGGCCCACATCCTTTGCAAACTGCGAGAACAGGTTTGCAGTAATCATGAATACCGGTGCTCCGGGCGGGTGGCCCACTTCAAGTTTGAACGCCGAAGAGATGAACTCCGGGCAGTCCCAAAAACTTGCGCTCGGCTCAATGGTCGAGCAATATACAAATGCCGCAATGGCAAACGCTATCCAACCCAATAGGTTGTTAACTATCTTGTAGCGCATCTTTAGTTTATTTTGTTTTGTTACTTATTTGCGGTCTTTTTCCTGCCAACGCAACGCATTGGCACACATTCGTGCAAAATTAAAAATTAATATCAAATTCGCCAAAGACACAGCCACTTTTATAGCGTGAGCCCGAGACAAAAGCCCCCGAAAGCCAAGGGGGCTTTTCTGCATAGGACATAATAAAAACCATGTCTGATGTAGGAAAAATTATGTCTTACATAATTCAAATTACATCAGACCTTTTTTTCGCCGTTGCAAACGTCTGAAAAACAAATCATTGCACAGAATATCCTTTTCCTGCTCACTTTCCTGTAACTCAATACATTACACGATTTCGGCGACATTCGCAATCTCACAAAGTTATTATGGCTTAGTTACGTTAAAGTTGTGGGAACGGAATAAAGCCGCGCATACTACTTGAATGCGGCGCGATGAATTTTTCCAGCCACACCACGTCCCACCATCGCGAATACTTATAGCCGCACTTGTGGAAATGCGCCGCGAGCGCA
Source organism: Prevotellaceae bacterium UBA6398 (assembly GCA_002437495.1). Taxonomy (GTDB): domain Bacteria; phylum Bacteroidota; class Bacteroidia; order Bacteroidales; family Bacteroidaceae; genus UBA6398. Next base: position 20,391 of record DJQA01000016.1, on the reverse strand, counting down.
AAGCCTTCCTTTTCGTGAAAACGTATGCTGCCGTTGTCATGAAGCTCGTCCTCCGTGTCGGAATACGTTACACAGGCGTAAAGGTTAGTTACATTCTGCCTTTTCAGTATTTCCTCAAGTTGGGCATACAGAGCCGACCCGATGTGTTGCCCACGAAATTTCATGTCAACATAAACCGACAGTTCCACTGCCCAGTCGTATGCCGCCCTCTCCTTGAACGCCCCGGCGTAAGCGTATCCCAGCACTGTACCGCCACACTCCGCAACCAAATAGGGATAGTTCTCCAAAGTTTTTGCAACTCTGGTACGAAATTCCCCGACATCCGGCACGATGTATTCAAACGTTATGGATGTGTTTCTTACGTATGGCGCGTATATCTCCAAAAACCTCGGCGCGTCATCGGGCTTTGCAGTTCTTATAGTTATTTTCCCAGGTTTCATCGGTGTTTACCATCCCCAAAATCCTTTCACGACAAACCACACAACAGGCACAAACAACGCAGGAAGCAGGTTCAAAGTCTTGCAGTCTTTCAGTTCGAGAAGCGAAAGCCCCGAAGCGGTAATCATAAGCCCGCCGATTATAAGCAGCTCCGCCATGAGGGCATTACTTATGGCAGTGCTTGAAATCATAGCCACGGCATAAAACATACCCTGCCACAGAAAAAGCACCGGGGCGGCAAGTATCATCCCTATTCCGTATGTGGAGGCGAAAACGGTGGAACTCACGAGGTCGAGCGTTGAATTGGTGAAAAGAAAAGTGTTGTCGCCTTTCAACGCGCTTATCACAGGCCCGAGCATTGACAAAGGCCCGATGCAATAAAGAAGAATTGCCGTTGAAAGTCCCTCGGCAAGATTCTTCGATGAATTCCCGGATTTTGAGCGTTTGCTGACCAAACGTCTGAAACGTCCGTCTATGTCAAGAGCCGTTCCAACCACCCCGCCAACGGCAAGGGATATGATGAAAAGCACAGGGTATTCGCTCCCGGACAAATGCGATATGGTGGCGTTCAGGCCTATTGCCAGACTTGCAAGCCCAAGAGCGGTGTAGAGCGCGCGCTTGTACTTCTCTTTTATGCCCCTGTGGAGCAACGCCCCAGCCAATGTACCCGCAATTATGCAGGCGGTGTTCACTATTGTTCCTGTCATGCTTTTTTATGAACTGCGCAATTACTGTAATATTCTAAGGAAGCCGCCTGTTTTTCCTGTTTTCACCGTTGTTTTGCCGGCTTTTCAACGCGAATTATTGTTTGCGCCGATATATTGGGTTCGTTCTTACACTTTACCGTCAACACTGCATTGCCCGTTTTCGTGGTGGAACGCACCAAAACCACCATTTCACCGTGAAAAAGGCGCATCTGCGGTTTCTCGAAAGGTTCGAGCGATGTAGCATCGCCGTTGCAGGCGGCCTGAAATTTTGCACCTTTTACCGAGAACAGCAACTCATTGTCGGCATCGGGGCATTCGTTCCCTTCTGCATCAAGCATCCTAACCGTTACAAACGATATATCGTCGCCGTCAGCCTTTATCACGTTTCGGTCGGGCGTAAGTTCGAGCTTGGCGGGCTTTCCGGCGGTGCGCACAACCTTTTCCGCCGCACGGTTTCCTGCCGCGTCATATGCCACGACCTTAAGCTCCCCCGGTTCGTACTTTACGTTAATCCATTTAATGCGGTTTGCATCAAAGAGCTTTGTCGGGTCTTTTTTTGCTCTTCCCATGCTTTTTCCATTTACAAACAGTTCGGCTTCGGGAAAGCTTGTGTAGCACATTACGGGTACATTCTTTCCTTCCATTCCGTGCCATGTCCAATGTGGAAAGACATGCAAAGTTTTGTCAATGGTATTCCAACGGCTACGATAGAAATAAAACCTGTCTTTGGGCAGACCTGCAAGGTCAACTATTCCGAAGTAGCTGCTGCGCGACGGCCACATGTTACTATAAGGATAGTTCTCGCCAAGATAATCGAAGCCCGTCCAAACAAATTCGCCGATAATCCATGGTTTTCTGTCCTGATACCAAGCATCATAATCGGGAATGTTGCTCCACGGAGCACTGTACAGGTCGTAACTCGAAATCTGTCGGTCGGGAGTTTTGCTACCGTTTGTAGTGTGTATTGCAGGAAAATGGTAAACACCGCGACTGCTCAGCGTTGATGCCGTTTCGCTTGCAATCAAAAAGCCTTGCGGAAGAGAATCTATATAAGTTTCATAGCACTTAATGTTATAGTTGAAGCCCGGAATATCCAAGTATTTTGCATATCCGCTACGCGTTGCACCATATACATTATCAATTCCCGCCGTAACCGGACGTGTCGGGTCGAGTTTATGGAGCAGCGCTACGAGATGGCGGCACATCTCCGCGCCCTCCTTTGTTTTCTGGTCGCGTATCTCATTGCCTATGCTCCACATCACAATCGAAGGATGGTTTCTGTGGTTGTAATATTCGTTGGTTAGGTCTTTTTCCGCCCATTCTTTGAAAAACAGGCTGTAAGCATTGGCAGTTTTTCCTGTCATCCAACTGTCGAACGATTCTGCCATTACCAACATCCCCAATGAGTCGCAAAGATTCATCATCATTGTGGAAGGCATATTGTGGGAGGTTCGTATGGCATCGCAACCCATGTCTTTCATTATTTTTATCTGTCGCGCTATCGCCGCCTCGTTCACCGCTGCGCCGAGCGGTCCTAGGTCGTGGTGCAGGCACACACCTTTAAATTTCCGTGTCTTACCGTTAAGTTGAAAACCTTTTTCTTTTGTATAGGAAATGCTTCTAACCCCAAAGCGTGTCAGATTCTCGTCAACCGTTTTGCCGTCTTTTACAAGGCGTGTGCGAAGTGTGTAAAGGCTTGGCGTTTCGGGCGACCACAACGCGGGACTGCCGATTTTCAGCGTTGCCTTCAGCTTTCCTCCTTCAAATTTCCCTTTTGCCGCAGCTACTTCCTTTCCATTCCGCGACAGCACGGCCAATTCGGCTTTCAGCCCATCGGAACTTCCTTTTCTCAAAGCCACATCTACGTTAACGGTTGCCGATTTTTCTGAAACCTCGGGCGTTGTTACCCACACGCCCCATGTGTCAATGGCATCCTTGCCCGAAAGTATCAGCTTCACGGGGCGGTAAAGCCCGCCGCCGGGATACCAACGGCTGCTTAGGCCGCGATTGTTCAGCTTTACGACAAGCGAGTTTTCGCCGCCTTTCAAAAACGGCGTGGCATCTATGCGGAAAGCATTATATCCGTTCGCCCATTTTCCGGCAAGCTTGCCGTTTACATATACTTCCGGCTCTGCCATCGCGCCGTCAAAAAGCAATTCGGCGTGAGTGTAAGGGCGCGGAACTTTGAACTTGGTGCGGTACTCCCCTTTCCCGGGCCAAGGCAACGCCCCCGTATTTCCGGTGGATTCGCTCACAACTTTCTTGCCGTCAACAAGGTTCTCGCTTCTCCACACATCGTTATTTTTGTCAAACTTGCCCGATATGGCCCAATCATGAGGCAGAATTACGGCGCGGAACGGCGCACCGTCTTTTGAGAACGCCCAGCCGTTGCGCAGAGCTATTGTTTTGTGTATTTGCGCCTGTGCCAAAGCGGCGAAAGTCATTGTAAAAGCCGCCACCGCCAAACTAAATTTATTCTTTTCCATAAAAATTACTGTTGTTGCGCTTCTTCAGCAGGTATTATGCGAAAAAGCTTATCGCTCTTTCTTATTTTAACATCTATGGGCAGGGAAACGTGCCAACCTTTCTCAGCCGTTTCCACAGGGTTCATGTCATAGCGTATCTCTGCTGCGTTGAAATAAACCGCACCTGTGGTAGGGCCGGTAACAAGCAGCTTATCGCCTTTGTGTATCTCGGTTGCCTCAATCACAAACTCACCCACTCCGAGGTTTGAATAGTATTTCACGCCCTTACCGGCATACACCTTTCGCTCCGTTGCAAGACTTCCGTATTTCGCGTTCCATTCCCCGAGACGCTGCCCCAAATAATATCCGTCCCAAAAGCCACGGTTAAACACTGTTGCCAGACGCGCATCCCACTCGTCTTTTTTCTTTTCGGTGAAAGTGCCGTCAATAATTGCCTGCAAAGCCTCCTTATAGCATTTAACCACAGTGAGCACATATTCGGGACCGCGTGCGCGCCCCTCTATCTTGAACACTCTTACGCCGGCATCCACCATACGGTCGAGGAAGCGTATTGTTTTCAAGTCTTTGGGCGACATTATGTATTTATTGTCTATATCCAGTTCCGTGCCGGTTTCGCGGTCGCGCACGGTGTAACCGCGCCGGCACACTTGCAGGCACTGTCCCCGGTTAGCGCTGTGATTAAGGTTGTCGAGACTCATGTAACATTTTCCGCTAACCGCCATGCACAGTGCACCGTGGCAGAACATTTCTATTCTAACCTGCTTTCCCCCGGGGCCGCATATATTCCCGCTTTGTATTTCGGAGTATATGCGTTTTACCTTGTCGAGGCTCAGTTCTCTTGCAAGCACTGCCACATCGGCAAACTGCGAGTAGAAACGCAGAGCTTCGGTGTTGCTTATGTTTAGTTGCGTGGAAAGATGCACCTCCATGCCTTTTTTGCGGCAATACATTATGACGGCTATGTCGGAGGCTATAATCGCACTTATCCCTGCTTCGCACGCGGCATCGACAATTTCGTGCATCTGCTCCATGTCGTCGTCGTAAATTATCGTGTTCACCGTTAGGTAGCTTTTAACTCCGCGCTCGCTGCACAGCGAAGCAATATCCCTAAGGTCGGATATATCGAAATGGTTAGCTGAGTGCGAGCGCATATTCAGTGTACCCACGCCAAAATAAACCGAGCCCGCTCCCGCCCGGAAAGCCGCAAAAAGCGACTCGCGCGAGCCCACTGGCGCCATTATTTCAAAGTCTTCAATTTTCATCGTGCAAAATTTCTTTGACGGGTTCTGCCGAAACCGCAGTTTTCCTGTTGTATATTATTATGAGTAAAGCGGCAACCACGGCAGAAGCCGCCGATATTGCCACGGCATTCACTGTTCCGCCGGCAAGCTGCGAGAATGTTGCATCCTTTGAGACGCACAGTGCCACGACAATGCAAAGCGAATTGTTTGCCACATGGCAAACCACGGATGGCACGATGCTTCCCGTGCGCACGTACAGCCACCCAAGCAACGTGCCTATCACGAAAGCCGCCGGAATTTGCGCGGGATTGAAATGCACCAAACCGAACACGAGCGCGGTTACAGGCACGGCTACCACTGCCTTTACCTTACTTTCAAGCAGCGAGCCGAGGAATGCACGACGAAACACAAGCTCCTCGACCACAGGTCCTGCCAACGCAAGGCAGAATATGCCGAGCGGGTTGTGCATAAGCGAATCCATGCTCCCGCCAAGGCTGTCGCTCAAGTCGAGAAGTTCCTCAACATAACTCATCGGCACAAGAGCCAACACAAGTATCGCCACCGCCAGCGGCAACATAGTTCTGCGGCGCACAAGCCCCGACCGTGGCGACAGCAGTCGCCAACCGTAAAGCGCGCCTATTATCAGCGCATAAATGGCAAGCAGCATTCCCGATAGCACATAGGGGTTGGAAATATTACCCGAAACCTTGTCCACCCCACCAAAGCTCATGCCGTATGCTCCAAGGATATACGTGGTTACTATTGGCACAACTACCTGCATTATAATGAATACAAGAACTACAAGAACAGCCTTTATCATGTTGGGAACCGAATTGGATTTATGTTGAAACGTTATTTGTATGCAAAGATAGCGAAAAAACACAGCCGAAAGCTTTGTCTGTTAAAGCGAAATTATTAATTTTGCACCGCATTTGCGCAAACGCCTTGCGCAAACGGCGGGATAGCTCAGCCGGTTAGAGCGCATGATTCATAATCATGAGGTCCCCAGTTCAATCCTGGGTCCCGCTACCTGAACAAACGGCACGGACGGTTTTACGCCTGTGCCGTTTTGTTTTTTTGGCTCCCTTTGCGCTTTTTTCATGCTCGCTGCCGACGGGCCAACTTATGATAAAAGTCCGACACCTTGATTTTCAATCAATTAATCCAATGCCAACAACTTTTTTCAACTCTTTGACTGTAAAGAGTTTGCCATGGGCAAAAAAAGGTCTGATGTAGTTTGAATTACATCAGACATAATTTTTTCTACGTCCCATGTAGTTTCCACCATGTCCCATATATTTTTCGGGATGTTTGGAAAGAGGTAATCGAATAAGGGTTTGCACCAATTGCAGCGGTGCAGCTCATTGAAAATTGGCTGTTGAGCGTTTGTGTGGCGTATTGCATACGCCTTTGAAGGTGCAATTCGTTTTATTTATTGCATTTTGCGCATCTACAACCTGCGTGCGCCCCTATCCCACCGTACCTTCCAGCGACACGGAAAGCAGTTTGCGCGCCTCGACGGCAAACTCCATGGGCAGCTTGTCGAGCACATTCTTTGCGTAACCGTTTACTATAAGCCCCGCCGCCGTTTCAGGATCAATGCCCCGCGAGGCGCAATAAAACATCTGCTCCTCCGAAATCTTGGACGTGGTGGCCTCATGCTCCACCACGGCAGTGTTGTTGTGGACATCTATATAGGGGAACGTGTGTGCGCCGCACGTGGACGACAGCAAAAGCGAGTCGCACGAGCTGTAGTTGCGTGCCTTTTCGGCGTTCCTGCCCACTTTCACGAGACCGCGATAGGAATTCTGGCTCTTACCGGCCGAAATGCCCTTGCTTATAATGGTGCTGCGCGTGTTCCTGCCAAGGTGTATCATCTTAGTACCGGTGTCGGCCTCCTGATGATTGTTGGTAACAGCCACGCTGTAGAACTCCGCCTGCGAATTGTCGCCTTTCAAAATGCACGAGGGGTATTTCCACGTTATTGCCGAGCCTGTCTCAACTTGTGTCCACGACAGTTTGCTGTTTTTGCCACGCAACGCACCGCGCTTTGTTACCAGGTTGTATACACCGCCTTTGCCCTCGGCGTTGCCGGGATACCAGTTTTGCACAGTGGAGTATTTCACCTCTGCGTCATCGTTCACGATAATCTCCACTATTGCGGCGTGAAGCTGGTTTTCATCGCGCATGGGTGCTGTGCATCCCTCGAGATAGGAAACATATCCTGCATCATCGCATATTATAAGCGTGCGTTCGAACTGCCCCGTGTTGCGTGCGTTTATGCGGAAGTATGACGACAGCTCCATAGGGCAGCGCACTCCTTTGGGAATGTAAACAAACGAGCCGTCGGAAAACACCGCGCTGTTGAGCGCGGCATAGAAATTGTCGCGGTATGGCACCACGCTACCGAGATACTGCCTGACAAGGTCGGGATGGTTTTTCACCGCCTCACCTATGGAGCAAAATATAACTCCGAGTTCGCGAAGTTTGTCCTGGAATGTGGTCTTTACCGAAACGGAATCCATTATTGCATCCACAGCCACGCCACCCAGTGCGAGACGCTCTTCGAGCGGTATTCCTAGCTTGTCGAACGTTTTGACGAGTTCAGGGTCAAGCTCCTTTTTCTTGTCGTGTGTTTTGGGCTGCGCAAAATATGATATTGCCTGATAGTCAATCTGCGGCAGGGTTACGTGTCCCCATGCAGGCTGCTTCAGTGTCTGCCAGTATTGCAAAGCCTTCAGGCGGAACTCGAGAAGCCACCCGGGTTCCCCCTTGCGCATGGATATGGTGCGCACCACGTTTTCGTCAAGCCCCTTGGGGATTACGTCTGTTGATATTTCCGTGGTGAAGCCGTATTCGTATTTCTTGTCGGCCACACTGCGCACAAAAGCGTTTTTGCCCTCATTTGCGGTGGACATTGCCGATTGGTTTTCAGTTTTCTTCATCGTCATAATGTTACAATGACAGCACGCAGGGTTAAGCAAACTCCCCGCGTGCCTTATTTATTGTATACTATCGCTGTTTGAGTAAACGGAGTCCTCTGCCGCCGCATCGCCCTGCCGATGGCTTTCGCTGTATGCCTTGAAAGCATAGCCGAGACTGTTTTTCACAGGCTCGTACAGATATGATTTTTCGGCCTTGTCCTTGCCCACTATCCCGAGAAAGCTCATAACGTTGAACACGCAGCTCATGAGTATGAGGTATTTCAAAACGCTCACAACCGCTCCGAGAATGCTGTTGGGCAGCCCTATTTTCATTCCTTTCAACGCCTTTGTTAGCAGGTTTGCCAAAAGACCGAGAAGAATGGGCACCACTATCCACAGCACGAGAAATGCCAAAATGTTTGCCACCGTGGGAGACGCGCCGATATGCGGCGATAGAAACCCGCCAAAGCTCGAATAAAGCCCCGCAGCCACAAACAAACCCACTACAAAGCCCACCATCGAGATTATCTCTTTTAGAAAGCCTTGCCGCCAGCCTTTATATACTGCCCATATAAAGAGCAGCAGAATAACAAAGTCTATAAATGGCATATATTCTACGTTATCAGAGTGTTGGTTTAACCTCCACCTGCTTGAATGTCTCGATTACGTCGCCTTCTTTTAGGTCGTTACAGTTAGCGAGACTTATGCCGCACTCAAAGTTTGCGCCTACTTCCTTAACATCGTCCTTAAATCGCTTGAGCGCGGCGATGTTAGCCGTCTGTATAACGATACCGTCGCGTATGAGACGCGCCTTGTCGCTGCGGGAAACCTTTCCTTCGCTTACGAACGCGCCCGCAACGAAACCAACCTTGCTTATGTGGAACACCTGGCGCACCTCTATCGTGGCAGTAACTTCCTCCTTGACTACAGGTTCGAGCATGCCCTCCATTGCGAGCTTCACCTCACCAATTGCATCGTATATGATGGAATATATACGGATTTCCACGCCCTGCTGGTCGGCTTGTTTCTTGGCAAGCGCGCTCGGACGCACCTGGAAACCTATTATAATCGCCTGTGAGGCTGCCGCAAGGGCAACATCGTTTTCGGAAATCTGTCCTACACCTTTCAGAATTACGTTGACCTTTATCTTTTCGGTTGAAAGCTTTTCGAGAGAGTCGCTCAAAGCTTCTACCGAACCGTCGACATCGCCTTTTACCACAATGTTGAGTTCCTTTGTTCCGCCGCGCGCTATCCTGCGGCCGATCTCGTCAAGCGAGAGAACCGAATGCGCCCTCTGGGCCTGTTCACGCTGCAACTGTTCGCGTTTTGTGGCAATCTCGCGCGCCTCCTGCTCTGTTTCCATAACATGGAATGCATCTCCCGCCTGCGGCGCACCGTTAAGTCCGAGAACCGTTGCGGCTCCCGAGGGCCCCACTTTCTCTATACGCTGGTCGCGCTCATTGAAAAGGGCCTTTACTCTTCCGTAATTTGTACCCGCAAGCATCACATCACCAATTTTCAGCGTGCCGTTGCTCACAAGCACCGTGGCAACATATCCGCGTCCGCGGTCGAGCGAAGATTCTATGATTGTGCCTGTGGCTTTGCGGTTGGGATTTGCCTTCAAATCGAGCATATCAGCCTCAAGAAGCACCTTATCGAGAAGTTCTCTGACTCCGATTCCCTTTTTAGCCGAAATGTCCTGACTCTGATACTTGCCACCCCACTCCTCAACGAGGTAGTTCATATTGGCAAGCCCCTCTTTTATTTTGTCGGGGTTTGCTCCCGGTTTGTCTATCTTGTTAATGGCAAACACCATCGGCACGTTTGCCGCAACAGCATGGCTGATAGCTTCCTTTGTCTGTGGCATAATACCGTCATCGGCTGCTATTATGATTATCGCAACGTCGGTAACCTGCGCACCGCGTGCGCGCATTGCTGTAAACGCCTCATGTCCCGGGGTGTCAAGGAACGTTATGTGCCTTCCGTTCTCCAGTGTTACGTTGTACGCGCCAATGTGCTGTGTTATTCCTCCTGCTTCGCCCGCAATCACATTAGATTTTCGTATATAGTCAAGCAGCGATGTTTTTCCGTGGTCAACGTGTCCCATAACGGTAACTATCGGTGCGCGCGGCTCAAGGTCTTCCTCGTTGTCGGCCTCTTCTGCCACCGCCTCGCTAACATCGGCGCTTACATACTCCGTCTTGAAGCCGAATTCCTCTGCCACAAGGTCTATGGTCTCGGCATCGAGACGCTGGTTTATGCTCACCATTATGCCGATACTCATGCAAGTTGCTATTACCTGTGTAACCGGCACGTTCATCATTGCGGCTAGTTCGTTTGCGGTTACAAATTCGGTGAGCTTTAGTACTTTGCTTTCCTTAGCCTCCTGCGAAGCCGCCAGCTCTGCCTCTTCGCGTGCTATCTCGCGCTTTTCTCGGCGGTATTTCGCGCCCTTGCTGCCGCGGCTCTTGTTTGTGAGGCGCGCAAGGGTTTCGCGAACCTGCTTTGCCACATCCTCATCCGAAACCTCGGGTTTAAGCGGCTGCACCTTGCGAACCTTGCCTTTCTGTCGGCGCTGATCGTTATTGCGGTTGTTGTTATTGTTATTGTTGTTGCGGTTATCGTTGCTGCCGTTATTGCCATTGTTGCGGTTGCCACCAATTTGCTGACCCACCGCGTTCACATCAACACGTTCCTGCCCTATGCGGTTGCGCTTGTGTCTCTGCGAGCCTTGGGCGTTTTTCTCCTCGCGCTCGCGTTTTTTCTCCTCCTTGGTTTTTTTCTTGGGACGGGTGTTGGGGTTTATGGTCGACAGGTCTATTGTTCCGAGAACTTTCGGCTTTGCGAGTTCCACTGTTGAATGCAAATGGAATATCCCGTCATCCTCTACCTTGCCTATTGCATCGGTTTTCTTTTGCATGTCCTTTTGCCGTTGCTCGGTTTTGTCCTTTTTTAACTCTTTGGTCTCTGCTTCTGCCGCTGTTGCAACCGGTTTCGGTTTTTCTTCGGCAACCGCTGCAACGGTCGGCTGTTTGGCGGGCTTGTGCTGTTCCTGCTTTTTCTCCTGCCTTTGGGCTTGCTCCGGCTTAGGCTCGGTGTTGTTTTTTTTCGGTTCTGCCGTTGCCGTTTGCGCTTCCGCCACGGCGGCGGGCTTGTTGGTTTCCATTGTCTGTGGCTTAGGCGCGGGAGTGTCAAGGTCGATTTTGCCTACTGTTTTTAGGCCCGGGCGCATTTCCTTGGGAATTTCCGTTTTAATAGCCTGCGGTTTCGGCGCGGCGGGTTTCTTTTCCTTTGAGCTTTTTACCTTTGTGCCCTGAAGCAGCTTGTCAGCCTCTGTGCGCAATTCCCTGTCAGCCCCGAACTTCTTTTTCAGCAGGTCATACTGCTCGCCGCTTATTTTCTCGTTCGGGGTGGCTTTTACCTCGAAACCTTTCTCGCGCAGGAAATCAACAATTGTGTCTATTCCCACGTTTAGTTCTCTTATAACCTTGTTTAGTCTTATGTTCATAAACTCCTTATTCGTCCTCAAATTCTGCTTTCAATATACGCAACACATCGTCAACCGTGGATTCCTCCAAATCGGCCTTTTCGATGAGCATTTCACGCGGGGCGTTTAGCACGGCCTTGGCTGTGTCGAGCCCTATAGACTTGATGGCATCGATTACCCACTGGTCTATCACGTCTGAGAATTCGTCAAGATAAACATCCTCTTCGGGAGTGCTGTTCACCTCGCGATATACGTCGATTGTGTATCCTGTGAGCATAGATGCCAGTTTTATGTTCATGCCGCTGCGGCCTATTGCCAGTGAAACTTCCTCGGGCTTTAGGAAAACTTCTGCTTTACGTTCCTCCTCGTTAAGTTTTATGTTGGAGATTTTTGCGGGTGCGAGTGAGCGTTGCACAAACAGCTGCTCGTTAGGGGTATAGTTTATCACGTCGATGTTCTCTCCGCGAAGTTCCCTCACCACTCCGTGTATACGGCTTCCTCTAACGCCCACGCATGCTCCCACCGGGTCTATCCTGTCGTCATAACTTTCCACGGCAATCTTGGCTCTTTCGCCGGGTATGCGCGCAGCTTTTTTTATTGTTATTAGACCGTCGGCTATTTCGGGAACCTCACCCTCGAGCAGGCGTATCAGGAATTCCGGAGCTGTGCGGCTGAGATATATCTTGGGGTTGTTGTTGGGGTTTTCCACACGGTTCACAACCGCCCTTACGTTGTCGCCCTTGCGAAAATAGTCGCGTGGAATCTGCTCGCTCTTGGGCAGGAACATTTCGTTGCCCTCATCGTCAACTATGAGCATCTCGTTTTTCCACACCTGGTAAACCTCGCCGCTCACAATCTGCCCCACGCGGTCTTTGTATTTGTTGTAAAGAGAGTCGTGCTCCAGTTCAAGCACCTTGCTGGCCAGTGTTTGGCGGAGCGTTAAAATTGCGCGGCGACCGAACTTCGCGAAGTTTATCGGCTCGCTCACCTCCTCGCCAACCTCGTAATCGGCATCTATCTTGTGGGCGTCGCTCAGCGAAATTTCCTTGTTTGGGTCAGAAACATCGTCATCGGCCACAACAATGCGGTTGCGGTAGATTTCAAGGTCGCCCTTGTCGGGGTTTACAATAACGTCAAAGTTTTCATCGCTTCCGAACATCTTTGCCAGCACGCTGCGGAAGCTCTCTTCGAGAACCCCCACAAGTGTGGTGCGGTCGATTTTCTTATTGTCTTGAAAATCGGAAAAGATGTCAATCATGCTTTCTATTACGTCTTTCTTGCGTGGCATTTTATTTATTTCTTTTTATTTTTCTAAAAGGTTATGGGCTCGCGCCCGCTTAATCTTTGCCTTTTACACATTAATATGTAAACAGGACATTACTTGAAATCTATCACGGCCCGGCAGGACTCGATTTCCGAAAAACCGAGTGTCTTGTCCTCATCCACCATCTTGGCACGCTTTGCGCCCTCGGGCTTGAATTTTACTTTAATCGTGAGAGTTATTCCGCCTTCGCCAACAGCCTTCAGCACTCCTTTGAGTTTCTCACGGCTTGTGGTGTGTACTTCCACGGTGTAGCCCACATGATTCTCGTACTGGCGACGAACTTTGAACGGCTGACCGATTCCCGCGCTGCCCACTTCGAGTTCGTAGTCCTCGTCATTGCGGTCGAGCCTGCTCTCTATAAAGCGGCTCAGCTCCACGCAGTCGTCTATCCACACACCATCCTTGTGGTCAATCTCCACCACAATGCGGTCGTCATCGCTAACCGTAAGGTCGGTTAGGAAATACTCCTTCCCCGCCAGCCATTCGTTTACGATGCTCTCTACTTTCTGTTTGTCTATCATTGCTTCAGACCTCTTGGATTATAACAACGAGTGAGGAACTTTTACAAGCCCCTCACTCTTGAACGTCGTGTGCAAATTTATACTTTTCCGCCATAACAAGCAAAGACTTTCCCGTTTTTTTTGCCTAACGCCCAAATATTTATTGTATTATGCCCGCATGGCATGCCATTTCCGCACCCGCGCCCCCCAAAAACGCAAAGGCAAACACAGCAGTTCCCATATCGCGCCACGACAATATTCTCCGCCAACCCGCAAACGCCTCCCGAATCACGTAACACATTGGATTTCAAAGAAATGTCAACACAAAAGATACTCCCTGTAAAGATTTGTTTTTCAAGGGTTTGAAAGTGGTGAAAAAAGGTCCGATGTAGTTTTAATTAAGTCCGATATAATTTTTCCTACGTCCTATGTAGCTTTTCCCACATCAAATGTATTTTTCGGGATGTTTGGGGAATGACGGGCGATTACGGTTTTGCGATAATTGTAGGGGCGTATGGCATACGCCCTGCACGCCATCGCATGAACCGCATCCCGCAAGCTCCACATGATGTATGAAGTCCCTCGTCAAGTTTGTAACGCGCCCTTACAAATCCGGGAACAACCCCAGCTGTTCGGGGAACATATTGTGCGGCGTTTTCGTGAATATCCTTATCACGGTGAACTCCGGCAAATCCGAAAGCACCTTTATGTCGGTGGACTTCACCTTTTCAACCTTGTATATATACCCTGGGGTTACCTTATACAAATCCTCGTGTTCCATTATGAAGAACTTGTTTATCATGTAAACCACCCTGCCCTTCACTTCGGGGCAAAATCTTTTACGCACCTGTTCAAGGGTGCGCAGTTCTCCGGAGTAGGGATCGTTCGGTTCGTAATTCGTGAACTGCGTGCAGCGGAAACCCTTTATGGAAACATAGTTCTGCTCCGTGTCCCTGGGATTCTTTTCAACCACAACCGAATCGTTTTCCGCCCCAACGCCCCTTATCGTAAGCGGGTACTTGATATATTTTTCTTTCAGCCCCGCAGTATATACGCCTATGGAGTTTTTCACAAAAACGCCGCCAACTATAAAGCCCCTGTTCCAGCTGTTCCACTGGTAGTCCGTCATATACTCAAACTGCTCGCCGGGATCGTGCACAACCCTGTACTGCGCGTTTGCAAACGAGGCAAACGCCAAAGCGCACGCGAGCAACACTTTTCTTGCCTTTTCCATAATCATGTTTTTACCAATATTTATCCAAACCGTAGCCGTTGGGGATTTCCGCCCAATTATTGCGGTCGGTCTTGGTGAATATACGCAATATCCAGAAAGGCTTGCGGTCCTTGAGAACATCGATGTCCTGCGAATTTATCAGCTCGATATGATTTATGAATGTCTCGTCAACCTTGTACAGATCCGCATAAACCATTATGAAATGCTTGTTAATCATATACAGCACATCCCCCTCCAACTTGGGATAACACTTGCGTCTTAGCTCGTCAAGGGAAACAAGGCGGTGGTTCTCCTTTGTGTATCTGTAAACATCCACACCGCCGTTGCATTTCATGTTTCCGAACATTACGTAAGCATTTTCGTCCTCTGCCATATCTGGGTTTTCAGCAACATATACGGAGTCGTTGTTGTTCCCCACGCCTTTCACCCACATCGGAAACCTCACAGGCGAATCGGTTGTGTCCGGGTCCACAAGATAGTGGCGATCCAAGCCTATCGTGCTCTTGACCATAATGCCGTTCACCACAGAGGCATATTTTGCCGTAGGATTAAGGCGGTTAAAGGAAATATCCCAGTCGCTATCCCACGAGTCATTTGGGTCCTGATACATTTCATAAAAGTTCTTTATCATCTGTGCATTGACAGACAATGCACCCACCAACGCAAAAAGTAATATGACCAATTTTTTCATACGGTTATGTATTTTGCAAGGTTTTTCTTGTGCAACCGGCACCATTTATTCTATTACATATCCATGGCAGACTATCGGTGTGGTTTAATTGCCGCCTGTCCGCATCGGCGGTACTACTGCTCAAATATATGCATTTCGTTTCAATAACCCACAACAAAATCCGCGCTTTTTACGGGAAATTTTTTATGGCGCATTTTATTGCATTTTTAAGGGGTTTATAATGTCAAAAACTTAACCTCACAAAAACTTATGCAAACTTAGCAGAACTGACAAAGCATGATTTTTCTCCGTCAAAGGGAGCTGCGTCTGCAAGAAAGCGCGAAATCTGCACAAGCCGCTGGTTTACAGCAAATTGCCCCGAATTGACAAGACTGTGTAAGTTGTTGTTTCTTAATGGTTTGCAACGGCAAAAAATATGTCTGATGTAGTTTGAATTACGTCTGATATAATTTTTCCTGTGTCCTATGTAGTTTTTCTTACGTCCGATGTATTTTTCGGGGAGTTCGGGAAAGCAACCGCTTTGGGGGTTGCGGGAATTATATGAACGGCATATGTTGTTTTTCGATTGCATACGGTATATATGTAGGGGCGTATGGCATACGCCCTGTATACCACCGCTTGAGCCACACCACAAACCACTGCCAAACATCGCAAACCCGCGCATTTCGGGAGTGTGCAATACGCCCCTACGGCGGTGAAATTTGTCGGATTTTTGCCTTTGGCGGCACATTGCCTTGGCGGGGCGTGGCGATAGTAGGGAATAAATGGCTATCTTTGCAAAACGAAACAGGAATTGCCCCTGCATGGGCTTTAACAAACACAGATACAGTATGCTGAAGATAACTAATCTCCATGCCCGCGTGGCAGACAAGGAAATATTAAAGGGAGTGGACCTGGTTATAAACGACGGCGAGGTGCACGCCCTCATGGGTCCGAACGGCTGCGGCAAGTCAACGCTCAGCAATGTGCTCGCCGGCAACCCCGCATACGAGGTTACCGATGGCTCGGTGGAGTTCAATGGTAAAGACATACTCGCCCTCAGCCCCGATGCACGCAGCCACGAAGGCATATTCCTGTCGTTTCAGCAGCCGGTGGAAATACCCGGCGTTAGCATGGTGAACTTCATGAAAGCGGCGGTGAACGCCAAGCGCAAATACCTGGGGCTTGAGCCCATGAACGCCGCCGATTTCCTGAAACTGATGCGCGAAAGGCGCAAGATTGTGGAACTCGACAGCAAGTTGGCCAACCGCAGCGTGAACGAGGGGTTCAGCGGCGGCGAGCGCAAGCGCAACGAGATTTTCCAAATGGCAATGCTCGAACCCAAGCTCGCCATTCTCGACGAGACCGACTCGGGACTCGATGTTGACGCGCTGAGAATTGTGGCAGAGGGCTTCAACAAGCTGCGCAAGCCCGACACGAGCGCCATTGTAATAACCCACTATCAGCACATGCTCGACTACCTGAAGCCCGACATAGTTCACGTGATGATAGACGGCAGGATTGTGAGAACAGGCGGACCTGAGCTTGGCGACGAGATTGAGGAGCGCGGTTTTGACTGGATTAAAGCAGAACTGGAGAAATGAACGCAAGCTCTCAACAATACGCCGACCTGTTTACACAGAACCGCGAAGACATCTGCAAATATTCGTGCGATGCGCTGAACGGCGCAAGGGAAAAAGCGCTTGCCGCGTTTATGGCCAAAGGGCTGCCATCGCAAAAGATTGAACGTTACAAATATACCAATGTAAACGAGGCTTTCGCACCCGACTACGGCCTGAACATCCGCCGCGTGGAGTTTCCCGTGAACCCCTACGAGGCTTTCCGCTGCAACGTGCCGAATATGTCCACGTCCCTGTATTTTGTGGAAAACGACGCTTTCTACAATAAAGCAGTGCCACGTGCCACGCTGCCCGACGGAGTTTTCGTGGGCTCTGTGAAAGACTTTGAAAAAGCCAAGCCGGGCGTTGCAGGAAAATACTATGCCACGGCGGCCGATGTGAAAAAAGACGCCATTACTGCCATAAACACAATGTTCGCGCAAGACTGCCTCGTGGTATATGTGCCGTGCGGGGTAAAAGTGGAGCGCACCGTGCAGGTTGTAAACATTCTCCGCTCCGATGTTGACCTTATGGCAAACCGCAGAGTCCTCGTCATTGCAGAGAACGGCGCACAGGTGTCGCTTCTTTTCTGCGACCACAACGCCGACGACCGAAACTTTCTCACAACCGAGGTAACAGAGGTTTTTGCAGGCAAAGATTCGCAGGTAAACATTTACACCCTTGAACAAACCCTGCCTAAGAACAAAAGGTTTTCAAATTGCTACATAAGGCAGAACGAAGGCAGCAAGGTTTCAACAAGCAACATGACGCTCCATGGCGGACTAACGCGCAACAAGCTCGATGTGTCGCTCGAAGGCAAGGGTGCGGAAGTTGACGCTTACGGCTTTGCGCTTGCCGACGGAACGCAGCACGTGGACACAAACGCACTGATTGACCACAAGGTGGGAGAATGCCGCAGCAACGTGCTGTATAAATACGTGGTTGACGGAGAGTCGGTGGGGGCTTTTGCAGGAAAAGTGCTGGTGCGCGAAGGGGCAGACAAAACCGAGTCGCAGGAAACCAACGCCAACCTGTGCGTGAGCGAGGACGCGAGGATGTATTCGCAGCCCATGCTCGAAATCTACGCCGATGACGTGAAGTGCAACCACGGCTCTACGGTGGGACAGCTCGACGAGGCGGCAATGTTCTACATGGAGCAGCGCGGCGTACCCGAAAAAGAGGCGCGCCTACTGCTTGAATACGCCTTTGTAGACGAGGTTTTGGCGCAAATATCGCTCTCTCCGCTCAAAGACAGAATTGCAAGACTTGTGGAGAAACGCTTTCGCGGGGAGATTGCCGCGTGCGCAAACTGCAACGCCTGCTGAAAATAACCAGACGTACAAACCAAGAATTATAACACAGAAAAATCCCGCCTGAAAAAGCGGGATTTCTTAGTAGGGACGATCGGGCTCGAACCGATGACCTCTGCAATGTGACTGCAGCGCTCTAAACCAACTGGGCTACGCCCCTGTTATGTGTTGCAAAGTTATGGAATTAATTTGAAAACAGGTGGCAGCGCAACCTGAAATTTTGGTGCACACAACGCTTTTACCCATTAATTTGAGCCACAATGTTGCATAAAACGAAAATTAGCAGTAACTTCGCGCCACGAAAAGCAACAAGGTCTGGTAGCTCAGCTGGATAGAGCAACAGCCTTCTAAGCTGTGGGTCAAGGGTTCGAATCCCTTCCAGATCACTTTTGTTGCCGTACATTCCAAAGCAGAAGCCTTTTTGCAGAGAAAAACAAAGCAAAAAATTCCACTGATGCATTTCCCCCCCCCTCAATGCCTTTAATAATTTTGTATGTCAGAATAAGACCACAAAAGAAACAAAATCATATACTCTATCTGCAGGAATTCAAAAAAGCACACTCACCTCAAACAGTTTGTTTACGCAGAAATTAGGAATTGGCTGGATTTACTCTTTGACAGTTCTCTTTTATTTTACTTTTTCTTGATAAGCATTGATCGCTTCGATATATTTTGGCATAAAATCGCGCATGGTAGGGTAGCTGGCTGTGTTTGCCTCGCGCACTTCCAATGCTTTCATGATGTCACGGATCATGAAAAACTTTTTGTACACTTCACGGATTTTAATCTGTGTCTCGTAATAGCCGGCCACAATTTCCTCGTCGGATGCATTTTGCATTTGATAAATCCTTTTGATTTTATGGATGCTCTCCGTTGTGAACTGCACAGGGTGTGTGGCAAGGTATCTCATCACGCAGGCCTCCACGAACATCTCGTTGGCCACCGTGAGTGGGTCGCCATAGGCTTGCTGAGCATAAAAGGAGGCATTTTGATTGTAGAAGGCAATCATCTTGTCCTTGATGTCATCCCAAAATTCCTCGTTTAGAGGATTACAGAAAGAATGGTTGAACTCGTGAATGATGACAGGCAGTGTATAAGGCTCACCATAGTAAATATCTCCTGCAGCATTGCGGTCGGCGCAACCAATGAATGCGTTCTTGATTTCCGAGCCATCTTTGGTTTTCTGCGGAATGGCATAGTTGCCCGGACCGTTTAGCAGACCGAGATAGATATGGAAAGAGACATTGTTGATAGGGCCAAAGAACGACTTGTACCAATCCAGATCAATCTTGTTGACCAACTGCTGTTGCATGGCTTTTTTACAGGCATTGTAGAGGGGCTGATTCTTCTTGAAGAAGGAATGGAAATGGGTTTCCTTATAGAAATCCTCAAGTAGAGCAATGAGCTTTTTTTCGTGTCGTGGAGTAATGCTCCAATAGTAATGGTTGAAGTCTGGCTCCAAGTCTGTATTATAATGTAGCTTGCCATTTTTCAGCTTCAGGCGTAGCGCCATGGAAACAGGAACATGATAGCCAAAACCCTGCTTCACCAGACTGTCTTTCACAAAAGCCATGATGGGATGATTGGAATAGGGTGCGAAGGTGCTGTCTACTTGGTGGAAATAATCAATGACTCCAGCCTGCTCTTCCGGCCATACATATCCAGGCACCTTGGCGAGGTGGGCTATAACGCTGACCAATTCGCACTCTTCCGTATAGTCAACGCTGATGTTGTTTTTGGCTTTAGCACCTGTAAAGCTTGCTATAAACAGCACAATCACTGCAATATACTTCATATTCATATGCTATTCTAAATGTTAATTTAAAAAACACACAATAAATTTCTTGGAGCATCAAATAAAACATATTACCCTTGCACTGCTCATCTATAATTAGAAAGAATTGAATTCCAAAACCCGATTGCCTTTGATGCATCTCGGGTCTTTTATCAACCTTTTGCAAAGGTACAAAATCCACCTCAATTCGGGATAAGAGACAACTAAAATATCAAGTGAAAAAGCTGGTGGCCTAACAGAATATTTGTAAATTTACAGTTGATAATCTGGCAATTACAAACACTACCATTTATGACTGCCAAAGACAAAGTTACAGAATTGTTATTGAAGAGTTTTGCAAACATTTTGAGGCGAAAATGCAGGAACAATGCTCACGGGTAAGTAGGGCGTACAGTTAGTGACGGGAATAAGGGCAAACATGAAAAACAAACCGATGCCGATATGGAACAGACAATCAACAACAGGAAGAAACTCATTGAAAACAAGTCCAAACTTCTTGAAAACCACCGAAAAGCGAATAAGGACATCATCACTCGCCATTTCCATGATATGTCTAATATGATGTCAAGGAATGAAGGGTTTTGGCTTTCAATCGGTTGGGTAAAGGTTTTGCTTTGGATTTTCTTGCCATGTTGGTAGTGTAATTTGAACTGTGT
>DJQA01000005.1 GCA_002437495.1 Prevotellaceae bacterium UBA6398 | reverse complement strand
ATTTGTTGGTTGACATGGCTTTGATTGTTTATTATTGCTGTCTGCCAAAATGCGTGCCTTTGTTCATGATTGCTGTGGCTATGTTTTGTAAAAACAAAAGTAACCGAAAGGACTGAATTCCAAGCGGGGAATCCGGCCCTGATTTTATATCGGTCGAAAACTTTTAGAGAACGGCAATATAATAATGGTTTCATATATGGAAAATCGCGCTTCGGTTCAGCGTAAAATATCAACCATTCTGCCAAAATTATCCTTGCTTTCCTTTATTCCTACCGTGGAGCCGCCACTTTTGCACCTGTGTTCAATTGCGGCACATACTTTTATTTTCCTCCATCTTGGCTTTGAGTGCCACGGAAAGCGGCAGCACAAGCAGCGCGAGTATATACAGCAAACGCTTCATGGCTTTCAGTCTTTTGGCATCTGCGGCAGGGAATAGCCGTTATGGTAGGTGTGGTTAATCCATTCGTTAACGAGGTCGAGCGCACCGAACTCGGCATATCTGCGGTCGAAGCGCGGGTCGCCGTCTATCACCTTGAAGTCATCGTAATTCACAATCTTCACCTTGTCGTTGGCGGAAATGTTGGTGAACCTCATGTTTTCTCCGTCCCACTTCAGTTCCTTGTGGAGGCCTGTGAGACCTGCGAGGCGCGTTGCCATAACGCCCATGTCCACCATTTCGGTGAACGGGCCGGAGAACTCGAAATCCGAACACGTGGGCACTCGGTTTTTCGCCGACTCCTTGCAGGCGCGAATCCAGTCCTGCTCGTGGGCGTTGGAGTCCCAGATGCTCGCCACATCGCTCGTTACCACACGGCGTAGTTGCGGCGCCGGGTCCTTGAAATCCTTCATGCGGCTCTTAGGGAGCAGCGTGGGGTTCATGCCGTAGCACCCTGTCATAATCTTCCCCTTTGAGCCGATTATCAGGATGCCGCCGTTCTCGTCGCCGAGCATTTCGCCATCGGGAAGTTCTTCGGGACGCGGGGGCATAAGTCCGCCGTCATACCACGTGAGTTTTAGTTCGGGCATTTCTACATTGCCTTTCTTTGGACGTGCCGGGAAGGTGTAGGTGATTGTCTCGGCATACGGGGGCGAATAAAGGTTGCTGAGGGTTGACGAGGCGATGACCTTCGTGGGATACTTCAAACCGAGCGCAAGCACTGCGGGGTCCATAATGTGGCAAGCCATGTCGCCCAAAGCACCTGTGCCGAAATCGTACCAGCCGCGCCAGTTCCACGGGCAATACGAGGGATGGTAGGGACGCATCTCGGCAGGGCCTATCCACAAAGGCCAATCGAGCGTGTCGGGCACGGCCGGGGTGTCGGCGGGCTTCATCAAGCCCTGCGGCCAAATGGGGCGGTCGGTCCAGCAATGCACCTCGCGCACCTCACCTATCTCCCCGGCCCAAATCCATTCGGCAACGCGCTTGTTCCACTCGAAAGAACTTCCCTGGTTACCCATCTGCGTTGCCACCTTGTACTTCTTGGCGAGCTTTGTGAGCAGCCTTGCCTCGTAAACCGAGTGCGTGAGCGGCTTTTGCAGGTAAACGTGCTTGCCGAGGGTTATAGCGTGGGCGGCTATGACGGCGTGGGTGTGGTCGGGGGTGGCTATCATCACCGCGTCGATGCTCTTGCCCATGCGGTCGAACATTTCGCGCCAGTCCTTGAAGCGTTTTGCCTTGGGGTAGTCGTTGAACGTCTTCATGGCATACTTCCAGTCAACATCGCAAAGGGCAACAATGTTCTCGGTGTTCATGTTTGTCATGTTGCGCCGCCCCACTCCGCCAACGCCAATGCCGGCAATGTTGAGCTTGTCGCTCGGGGCTTTGAAGCCGTAGGTTTTGCCGAGCACGTTTCCCGGCACTATGGCGAAAGCAGCCGCTCCCATGAGACTGTCTTTCAAAAACTGTCGTCTTGTTATATTTTTCATGGATTTTTATTGTGGTTGTTTTTTTCCTAATCCCTATTCAGCTTTGAAAAGGTCCTTTATGCCGCCTATGGAGCCGAGCATGTTTGTTGCCTCGATGGGCAGGTAAACGGTCTTTGTCTTGTCGCCGCTCGCCACGCTCTGAAGCATTTGTATGTATTTTTGGGCAAGCAGATAGTTTGCGGGGTTTGTGGATTTGCCAACCGCCTGGGTTATAAGTTCCACTGCCTTTGCCTCGGCCTCGGCCTGCTTAACCTTTGCTGCGGCAACGCCTTCGGCATTTAGGATTTCGCGCTGCTTTTCGGCCTCGGCGCGGTTGATTGTAGCCATTTTCTCGCCTTCCGATTTCAATATGGCACTCTGCTTCTCGCCTTCGCTGTTGAGTATCTCGGCACGCTTGTTGCGCTCGGCCTGCATCTGCTTCTCCATTGCTTGCAACACACTGCGCGGCGGAGTGATGTCTTGAAGTTCCACACGGTTCACCTTAATGCCCCACTTGTTTGTGGCGTCATCGAGCACGGCGCGGAGTTTGGTGTTTATGGTGTCGCGCGAGGTTAGGGTTTCATCAAGTTCCATTTCGCCTATGATGTTTCTGAGCGTTGTTTGGGTTAGCTTCTCGATGGCGTTGGGCAGGTTGCTTATCTCATAAACGGCCTTGAACGGATCGACTATTTGGAAATAAAGCAGCGCGTTTATTTCGGTCTGCACATTGTCTTTTGTTATTACGTTTTGCTTGTCGAAGTCGTAAACTTGCTCGCGCAGGTCTATCTCGTTGGAATAGTAGTAGCGCTTGTTTCTCATCACTATTATGGTGCGCGCCTTGTCGATGAACGGCATTATGAGGTTTATGCCGGGGTTGAGCGTTGCATGATAGCGCCCAAGGCGTTCTATTATCTTGGTGCTCGACTGTGGGATGATTGTTATGCTCTTGGCCACGATAATTATGGCAAGAACAACGAGTGCTGCTAATACGTAGATCATGGTGTTATGTTTTAAATGTTTGTAATGGTCTTTTCACTCTGCCGGCATGGGCTTCACGGTGAGTATTATGCTATCGTGCGAAAGCACAATAACCTTTGTGCCCGCTGCCACCGCAGCACCGTTGTACGACACGCTGCGCCACATGTCGCCATCGATTGCCACGTAGCCGTAACCGCCGGCTTTTATTTCCTCTCTCACCACGCCGATTTTGCCGTCAAGCGCGGCGGCGTTGCTTTTGCGCGTATTTCTTTGCCCGAAACGTTTCAAAACCCTGGGACGCAGAAATAAAAGGCACGCAACCGAAACCACCGCAAACAAGGCGAGGCACACGCCGAACCCGCAGCCTAATGCGGCGCCCACGGCCGAACACACAGCCCCGGCACTTAGGCAAAGCATAAAAAAGTCGCCCGCAGTGAGTTCGAGCACAAGGAACACGAGAGCCACAACGGCCCACATCTCCCAATGGTATGTCATAAGTAAGTTTGTCATAATTTACATGGTATGGATTTATATGTTTCGTATATGTGGTTTGCGCTATTGGTCAAGCCTCAGACGGTAGCTGAATGTTACTATTCCCGAAATATTCCTGCCGCCGCTGTTGCGAAACTTAACGAAACCGAAATCGGCCTGCGCCCCAACCGCAAAAATACGGCTGAATTCGTATGCCACGCCAGCCGAAACGCCGCAGTCGAACCGCCTTGTGCCTTTCTCTTTGAAAGTGGACTTTTCGTAATAGAAGCGTTCGGGCAGGTTTTGGTCGGTGTCGCCGCGTGTTTTGCGCTTGCCGCCCACACCGACAGCGGCATAAGGTCCTGCCGAAAACTCGATGTAATGCAGCGGCGCAACCTCAAGATAGTAGTTTGCCATGACCGGCACCTCGACGTAAAACTTGCCTGTGCTTACGTTCTTAACGCCCATAAGCGGGTTGCCGTCCTCACCGTTCACGATGTTGCCCTTGTCGTCGCGCAAATACACGCTCTCGTTTTTGTCTTTATAGCCCTTGGCATAGAAAAACATTCCCGGTTCTACGCTGAAATTCCCGGGCAGCTCGTATTCGTATGAAGCCCCGAGCCTGAAGGCTCCCACATTGTCGGTGGAGCTCCCGATGTGGCTTGAAACGCCTCCGCCTATTGAGAAGTTTATGCGCTGTGCGCCTGTAGTCGCAAAGGTTGCGGCAACAAATAAAAAGGAGAGGATTATGCGTTTTTGTGTCATTGCATGATTATTTGGTGTAAAAATAGCGATTTATTGAGAAACACGGAATGCCGAAAAAAGACATTTTTAGTCCATCCAAGGCAGTCGGCCGTTACAAAAGGCTCGGTTTTGTCGTAACAACTTGATTTGCATGTATTTGCCTTTGATTAAACATTACTCTGTGCTTTTTTGTTTTTCAGCATATTACAACGGCGAAAAAAAGGTCTGACATAATTTTTCCTACGTCCTATGTAGAAAAAACTACATCGGACATGGTTTTTCCTATGTCTGATGTAGTTTTTGAGGTGTTTTGAAAATGGCAAGCGGTTTAAGCCCTGCGCCATTTGCAGGGGTGCATTGCATACGCCCTGTATGCCATCGCTTTAACCGCCTCACAAACCGCCGCCACGAAATTGCGAACCGGCGCAATTCAGGCGCATGCCATACGCCCCTGCGGCGGTATAATTCAATAATTTTCTGCGCTTTGTGAAAAAACACAAGCATCAGCATTTACGCTGTCAATGCTCGAAAAATTTCTTCCAGTCATCCTTGGGTTGCTTTCCTTTGGGTGCGAAATCGTCATTGAAGTCATCGTTTCGCTTCCTGCCCTTTTTATTTTTAGGGGCCTCGTCGCGGAATTTCTCCCCGCCCTTTTGGCGGCGTTTCCCGGCTCCGCCATTGTCGGAGTGCCTTGTGCCGGTGGCTTCGGCATCGTCAACAACAACACGACGACCCTTGTAGTTGGCTTTCTTGAAACTTTTAAGTACACCGGGAGCCTCGCCCTCGGGAACCTCGAAGAACGAGCAGCTTGTGGTTAGGTCTATGCGTCCTATGTCAACACTCCCGCCAACATACTTGTTTATCAATCCTATAATTTCGCGGGCATATACACCGTCGCGCTTTCCAAGGTTTATGAAAAGGCGCTTGTAGCCTTTCTCGGGCGTAACCTTTCCGCCCTTTCCGCCCTGCCTGCGCGAACGGCGGTCGCGGCGCGAGCTTTTACCCTCTCCGCCATCGTCATCGCGCTCACTCTTTTCGTCAGGCTCTACTATTTCGGGGGCATTGGAATAATACTCCACAAACCTTCCGAACGCCGAGGCCACTATACGCTTCACGATGTCGTCCTTGTCCATCCACGCAAGTTTGCGCATAACCTCGGGCATGAAGGGTGCTATCTGCTCCTCGTCAACCTCCGTGCGCTCAAGCTTGTCTATAACATTGTAGAGCTGCTTTGTGCATATTTCCTTTGGTGTGGGCAGTTTGCAGCGTACAAACTTCTTACCTATTTCTTTCTCAATGCGGCGTATCTTGCCCTTTTCGCGCAGGTGCACAATGCTTATCGATGTTCCGCGTTTGCCGGCACGCCCCGTGCGCCCGCTGCGGTGGGTGTAGCTTTCTATGTCCTCGGGCAAACCGTAGTTTATTACATGTGTAAGGTCATCCACGTCAAGCCCTCGGGCAGCGACATCGGTAGCCACAAGAAGCTGTACCCTTTTTTGGCGGAACTTCTGCATGGTGAGGTCGCGCTGCGCCTGCGAAAGCTCTCCGTGAAGTGCCTCGGCATTATAGCCGTCTTGTATCAGCTTGTCGGCAACCTCCTGGGTCTCCATTCTGGTGCGGCAAAAAATAATGGCGTATATTTTGGGCTGGTAGTCAACAATGCGCTTCAAGGCGGCATATTTGTCGCGAGCGTGTACAAGGTAGTATTCGTGGTTTACTTTCTCAGCGCCCTCGTTGCGCGAACCTACAACTATCTCCTTGGGGTCGGTTAAGTAGTTGCGGGCTATCTTTTCTATATCACGGCTCATGGTGGCGGAAAATAGCAGTGTGTTCCTGTTTTTCGGCACACCTGCGAGAATTGCGTCAATGCTCTCTGTAAAACCCATGTTGAGCATCTCATCGGCTTCGTCGAGCACAACATTTTCCACGCCGTCGAGCTTGGCGGCCTTGCGCTCCATAAGGTCTATGAGACGGCCCGGAGTTGCCACCACTATCTGCACTCCCTTTTTTAGAGCCTTTATTTGGCTGCCTATGTCGGCACCTCCGTAAACGGCAAGAACATGTACGTGTTCGAGATACTTTGAATATTCCTTTAAATCGTCTGCTATTTGCAGGCAAAGTTCCCTGGTAGGACTCAGAATTACGGCCTGTATGCCTTCCTTATCTTTCTTGACCTTCTGCAAAAGGGGCAGACCGTATGCGGCAGTCTTTCCTGTTCCCGTTTGCGCAAGCGCTATCACATCATTACCCTCACCCAATAAGTACGGAATCACTTCCTCTTGAATAGGCATGGGGCTTTCGTAGCCTATTTCGTCAATGGCTTTAATCAATTCGGGCTCCAAACCGAGCTCTTCAAATGTCTTCAATTTACGTAAACTTATAAAATCGGGTGCAAAGGTAATGATTTAGTGAATAATACGTGCGAATATGCCATAACAAAACTCTGATGTTCCACGTGCAACCTGCAATAGCACGATTAGGGAAGCTTTGGTCAAACTATGAGGTTTTTTGTTACAAACACCCTGATTAACAAACTAATGGCACACGTAACAAACTATTTCGCGTTGCGAAACAGGCATTGTACAAAACAAAAAACAATGGATTTCATTATTTTGGAGTAATTTTGCCATAACTCTGCGCCACCAATCAAAGGCGCACTGCAAAAAATATGACGAACTTTAATTATGACGTAGTTGTGGTTGGGGCGGGCCACGCCGGATGTGAAGCGGCAAGCGCCTCGGCAAGATGCGGATGCCGCACCTGTCTCGTAACAATGGACATGGAGAAAATTGCGCAAATGAGTTGCAACCCCGCAATAGGCGGAATAGCAAAAGGACAGATTGTGCGGGAAATCGACGCGCTGGGAGGATACACAGGGGTTGTTACCGACCGAACCGCAATTCAGTTCCGAATGCTGAACCGCTCAAAAGGTCCGGCTATGTGGAGTCCGCGCTCGCAGTGCGACCGCATGAAGTTCAGCGCAGAATGGCGCAAGATTCTTGAAAATACCGACAACCTTGACATTTGGCAGGACCAAGTGGAGGAACTTATCGTGGAAAACGGAAAAGCAGTCGGAGTGGAAACACAATGGGGCGTGAAGATTAGCGCCAAAGCAGTTGTGATAACAACCGGAACATTCCTTAACGGACTCATGCACATAGGACGCAGGAAAGTTGCGGGAGGACGGTGTGCGGAACCCGCCGTGGCCCACCTTACAGAGTCAATAACACGCCACGGTATAAAATCGGACAGAATGAAAACCGGAACGCCGGTAAGAATAGACGCACGCAGCATTGATTTCTCGCAGCTCGAAGTGCAGGAAGGCGAAAACGACTTTCACCGCTTCTCATATATTACCGAAAGCAGAAGCCTTCCACAACTCACATGCTGGCTGTGCTCCACTAATGACACTGTTCACGAAATATTAAAAAAAGGACTTGCCGATTCGCCGCTGTATAATGGACAAATTCAAAGCATAGGGCCGCGCTACTGTCCGAGCATAGAAACAAAACTCGTTACATTTCCAGACCGCGACCACCACCCTCTTTTTCTTGAGCCCGAAGGCACCTCAACACGCGAGATGTATCTTAATGGATTTTCCTCAAGTATGCCGATTGACGTGCAGTTTGAAGCAATACGCCATATAAAGGGTTTTGAAAACGCTATAGCCTACCGCCCCGGATATGCCATAGAATACGACTTCTTCGACCCAACGCAGCTTAATCACTCGCTCGAATCAAAAATAGTAGAGGGGCTTTTCTTCGCAGGACAAGTGAACGGAACAACAGGATACGAAGAAGCAGCAGGACAAGGAATAATCGCAGGGATAAACGCAGCACAAAAAGTAAAAGATGCCGAACCACTAATCCTGCATCGCGATGAAGCGTATATCGGAGTTCTGATTGACGACCTGGTAACAAAAGGCGTTGACGAGCCATACCGCATGTTTACATCCCGAGCCGAATTCCGCATTCTACTACGCCAAGACAACGCAGACGAAAGACTGACACCAAAAGCAAGAAAATTCGGAACTGTAAGCGAAGAAAGATGGGAAAAATTCAAGAAAAAACAAAAAACAGTAAACGACATAATATACTATTGCGAACATACCAAAGCAAAACCGAAAGAAATAAACAACGCGCTCATTGAAATGGGCACAACCAAAATAGAATTTTCAGAAAGTCTGTCGGAACTTATAAACCGACCGCAAATAAACCTTGAAAAATTGTCAAACTTCGTTTCTCCGCTGAAAGAACTCATGGGAAACGGAGACGGAAGCAAAGAAGCATGCGAAGCAGCTGAAGTAAAAATAAAATATAAAGGTTACATTGAGCGCGAACGCAAACTTGCTGAAAAAGTACTACGGCTGGAAGATATCAAAATTCGCGGACGTTTCGACTATTCGAAAATAAAACAGCTAACAATAGAGGCACGACAAAAACTCGAAAGGATAAATCCGGAAACACTTGCAGAAGCAAGCCGCATTCCCGGAATTTCGCCCAGCGATATAAGCGTTCTTTTAGTGCTCATGAAGCGATGAACACAAAAAATCACTTAAAGTTTTACTTCAGTTCCACGTGAAACAATATTTATCACAAAACCATCAAAACACCTTATTATGAACGAAAAATATGTGCTTGGACACTTAAGAAACATTCCCGATTTTCCAAAACTCGGGATACAATACAAAGACATTAACTTCCTTTTCAGCGATGCCACGGTACTACATGAATTGAGCGATGAACTATATCATAGGTACAAGGATAATTACATTACGAAAGTGGTGGGAGTCGAGACACGCGGCTTAGTATTAGCATCGATTTTAGCCGAAAAACTTGGAGCCGGGCTTGTAATGTGTCGCAAAAAAGGCAAGATGCCAGGCAATACAAAAAGCGAAAAATATGAAAAGGAATACGGTTTCGACGAGATAGAAATGCAGGAAGATTCAATTAAAAAAGATGATGTCGTATTAATCCACGATGACCTTTTGGCCACAGGCGGTTCAATGAAAGCAGCATATAACCTCGTTGAAAAATTCTCACCCCAAAAAATTTTTCTAAACTTTATATTCGAGCTTAAAAGCGAATGTCCTGACGGTAGAAAGGCACTTCCCACAAACGTAGACATACAAAGTCTGCTCGTAATTTGATGTGCAAAAACAATGACAAAAGAGGAAAACAACAGACGGCTTGAATACTTGAAAGGGATTGTTGACAACCTTCCCGACTCCCCCGGCTGCTATCAATACCTCAATGACAAGGGGGAAATCATTTACGTTGGAAAAGCGAAAAAACTTAAACGGCGAGTAAGTTCATACTTTAAAGGTGAACAACCCAACCTTAAAACCCACATACTGGTAAGTAAGATACGCGATATAAAATACATCGTTGTAAGAAGCGAAGAAGATGCCCTACTGCTTGAAAACAATCTCATAAAACGCTACAAACCGCATTACAATATACTGCTTAAAGACGATAAAACCTACCCTTCGATCTGCATAACAAAAGAAGATTACCCAAGAATAATAAAAACGAGGAGGAGAATCCGCAATGGCTCGGAATATTTCGGTCCATATTCGCACATACAAACAATGTACGCGCTGCTCGACCTGATTAAAAAGGTTGCGCATCCAAGACCGTGTGCAATGAAAATGACAAAAGAAGGCGTAAGATGCGGAAATTACAAGGAATGTTTGGAATGGCACATAAAAAATTGCCTTGCGCCATGCACCGGACGGCAAACACACGAAGAATACATTGAACAAATAAATGAAGCACGGGAAATTCTGAACGGAAACACTAAAGACATTCTACGCAGAATGCGTACTGAAATGGAAACGCTCGCACAACAGCTGCGCTTTGAAGAGGCTGCTGAAATCAAGAAAAAGTATGATTTGATGGAGAACTACTGCGCAAAAAGCGAGATTGTGTCCAACGTGGTGAACAATGTGGACGTTTTCTCCGTTGAAAGCGATGAAAACGCCGCATACATAAACTATATGCACGTAACAAAGGGAATGATAAACCAAGCATTCACTTTTGAATACAAAAAGCGACTTAACGAAAGCGACGAGGAACTTCTCGAAATGGGAATTGTTGAAATGCGCGAGCGATACGGCAGCAAGGCAAAAGAAATAATTGTACCTTTCCACGTTGACATAGAACTCGACGGCGTTGATTTTACCATACCGCAAAGAGGCGACCGATACAAGCTTCTGAAACTCTCACAATTAAATGTCAAGGAGTATAAGTTCGACCGTCTCAAACAATCCGAAAAGCTTAATCCGGAACAGAAAACCATGCGACTTATGAAGGAAATACAAGAAGACCTTCATCTTGAAAAGCCGCCGTTCAGAATAGAGCTGTTTGACAACTCCAACATATCAGGAACAGATGCCGTGGCGGCATGCGTTGTTTTTGAAAAGCTGAAACCTGCCAAAAAAGAATACAGAAAATACAACATTCGCACCGTTACAGGACCCGATGATTACGCCTCGATGAAAGAAGTTGTATATCGCCGCTACTCACGCGCAAAGGAGGAAGACAGTCCACTCCCCGACCTTATAATAACCGATGGTGGTAAAGGCCAAATGGAAGTTGTGCGCGAAATAGTCGAGGACAAACTCAACCTTAAGATTCCCATTGCGGGTCTGGCCAAAGACAACCGCCACCGCACGCACGAACTCCTTTACGGCTTTCCGCCAATGGTTATAGGATTGAAACAAAACACCGCCCTATTCCGGCTGCTCACCCACATGCAGGATGAGGTACACCGTTTTGCCATTACTTTTCACAGACAAAAACGCAGCAAACGCGTCCTGAAATCAGAACTTGACGACCTAATCGGTATAGGCCCTAAAACTAAAAACCTGTTGCTCAGTAAATTAGGAAGCGTAAAGAGAATAAAAAGCGCAAACCTTGCAGAACTTCAGCAAATACTTGGCAGCAAAAAAGGCGAAAACCTCTACACGCAGTTGCACGAACGCGATGCATCACCCGCAGAGCAACTTTAACAAATTGTTTTACTGCAAGATACATAATATATCCTTTATCATCTTCGCCATAATAAAGTATAATCGCTAATTTTGCAGTGAATTAACAACCAAAACAAACACAATGAGAGCCGTAATACAGCGCGTGGGCCACGCAAGCGTAACAATAAACGGAACAAAGAAAAGCGAAATCGGTAAAGGCTTCCTCGTTCTTTTGGGTATAGAAAACCCGGATACCGAAGAAGACATTGCCTGGCTTGTAAAGAAGATAGGCGGACTTAGGGTTTTCGACGATGAAAACGGTGTTATGAACCTTTCGGTCAAAGACATAAATGGTGAAATACTCATTGTAAGCCAGTTCACGCTCATGGCATCATACAAGAAAGGCAACCGACCATCGTACACCCGTGCGGCAAGCCACGACATAGCAATTCCGCTATACGAAAAGTTCTGTCGGGCAATGGAAAAAGAGTTCGAAAAAGCGGTGAAAACAGGAACTTTCGGTGCAGACATGAAGGTTGAATTGCTAAACGACGGTCCGGTAACAATATGTATGGACACAAAAAACAAAGAATAACAATGACACTTCAAGAGTTACAGAACGAAGTTGACACCTGGATAAACAGATACGGAGTAAGGTATTTCAGCGAGCTCACAAACATGGCCTGCCTAACGGAAGAAGTAGGCGAAATGGCGCGAATTATGGCACGCACATATGGCGACCAATCATTCAAAAAGGGTGAAAACCATGATTTGAGCGATGAAATCGCCGATGTTTTGTGGGTGCTAACCTGTATTGCCAACCAAACGGGAGTAAATCTTGAAGAGGCAATGAGAAAAAACTTTATAAAAAAAACAAAGCGCGACAACACACGACATATTGAAAACGAGAAACTTAAACACAACAATAAATTATGAAAGAAACCGAACACAACCACTGCTGCTGCCATCATGAACATGAAAGCGATCATAATTGCGGTTGCGGCCACAATCATGAACACAACGAGGAAAACCACTGCTGCTGCGGGCATCACCACCATTGCGAAGACCATTGCGGATGCGGTGAAAGAGACGCTGATTTGTACGACAAAATCCGCAACACACTCGACAAATACGACTACTCCCTCACCATAGAACAAGCCGGACACAAAGCTGCCCACATTATCGAAAACAAAGCAAGCGAAAACAACACTCACGATGTATGGAGATTTCTGCTGAGCAGTTTGGAACTAACATCGCTAAAGGTTACCGACAACGATGAAAGCATACTTGCCATGGTTGAGAAGATAAATTCGTTCGAAGACGCCTACCCCGAACTTCCCCATATAGCTGCCGTTTGCGTGTACCCCAATTTTGTGCACCTTGTAAGCAACTGCCTTGAGGTTGACGGGGTTAAAATAACGAGCGTGGCAGGAAATTTCCCTTCATCACAAACATTCAGCGAGGTAAAACTTGTTGAAAGTGCGCTTGCGCTAAAAGACGGCGCAGACGAAATAGACATTGTTCTACCCGTTGGAAAATTCCTCAGTTCCGATTATGAAACTGTTGACGAGGAAATCGAGGAAATAAAAAGCTATTGCGGTGAAAATAAGCTGAAGGTAATTCTTGAAACAGGTGCACTTCAAAGTGCCGAAAACATAATACGCGCAGGAATTCTTTCAATGTATTGCGGAGCCGACTTCATAAAAACCTCCACAGGCAAGCTGTCAATAGGCGCAACCCCCTCTGCGGTTTATGCAATGTGTGAAGCAATAAAACAGTATTACGCAAATCACAACCTTAAAATCGGTATAAAGATTGCCGGAGGGGTGAAAACCACGCAAGATGCAGTAAACTACTATACTATAGTTAAAGAAGTTCTTGGCAATGAATGGCTTACAAACGATTTGTTCCGCATTGGAGCATCAAGTCTTGCAAACTCGCTAATTGGAGCTATCACCAATACCGAGACAAAATACTTTTAAACAGGCAGTAATAGCCGAAAGTAACGCAACAACAAGAATTTCATATATATAAGCCCGACAAAAATTCTTGGCGTATATATTTGTAATTCTGTAGATTAAAAAGTCGGAAAACTACATCGGACATAGAAAAAACTACAACAGACGTAGGAAAAATTATGTCCGATGTAGTTTTTATTATTTCATACATTGTTTGCACCTACAAACAATCAACGCAAACAATTCAAAGCAATAGCAAAATAAAACCTGATTTATTTGTCGCGACTTACCACGAAATCAACATAGCTTATTATGGCATTCTTAACTATATCGTTTTTGAAAGATTCAACAATCCCATAAGCCTCCTCGCGGTAATTGTCCATAACCTTATATGCGTATGATATACCACCGTTTTCCTTAATATATTCTATAAAATCGCTGATTTCATCGCGGGTTGCACTCCCCTCCTTCACCTTATCGGCTATTTTATGGTAATGTTCTTCACTACTGTTTTTCAAAACATAAATGGCAGGAAGGGTAAGCTTTCCTTCCACCATGTCGTTGCCTGTGGGTTTGCCAATCTTGGTATTGTCGTAATAATCGAATATATCATCGCGTATCTGGAAACACATTCCTATAATCTCGCCCAATCTTTTTGCTTTGGCAATATCTGCAGCGGGTGCACCCACCGATAACGCGCCAAGCTCGCCGCAAGCCGAGAAAAGTTCGGCAGTTTTGTTTCTGATTACTTCGTAATACGCCTCCTCCGAAACAATTTTGTTGCGAATATTGGCCTGCTGCTTCACCTCTCCCTCCGAAAGCAAAATTCCAAGCTGAGAAATGCGATTTACTATTGCCATAGTCCCGGTTTCCACCGACTGTTTCAGCGCCAATGAAAGCAGGTAGTCGCCCACCAAAACGGCGAGCTTGTTTCCGTATTTTGCATTCACCGACTTCAATCCCCTGCGTTCATCGCTCTCGTCTACCACATCGTCATGAAGAAGACTGGCGTTATGGAAAAGTTCGAGTGCAAGAGCCACATTGTAAGTAACATCGTTAACCGCAGCAAATTCCTTTGCCGAAAGCAAAACAAGCATCGGTCTCATCATCTTCCCTTTCCTTGAACGCACGTATTCAAGTATAGTGCCGAGCAAGTCATCCTCATGACCCAACACACTGTCGTAAAGTTCAACACATTTTGTAAGCTCCTTTTTTATAGGGGAAGATATTGTTTGAAGTTCTGCCATGTCATTATTTTGGAGGTACAAAAATACGAATTTATAGCTATCCATTCGATGATTTTCACTACATT
This sequence comes from Prevotellaceae bacterium UBA6398, assembly GCA_002437495.1. GTDB lineage: Bacteria > Bacteroidota > Bacteroidia > Bacteroidales > Bacteroidaceae > UBA6398. The sequence continues at coordinate 21,081 of DJQA01000005.1, read as the reverse complement.
TACAGAAAAATAAGGACATATGAACAAATTATACCTGCTCGATTCCTACGCGCTTATTTACCGCGCCTACTACGCCATGATACGCAGCCCGCGAATAAATTCCAAAGGATTCAATACTTCGGCAATCTACGGTTTTGTAAACACCATCGAAGAAATAATGAGGCTCTCCCCTACCCACTTGGCTGTGGCGTTCGACCCGAAAGGAGGAAAAACATTCCGAAACGAGCTATATCCGCCCTACAAGGCACAGCGCGAGGCCATGCCCGAAGACATACGCAAATCGGTGCCAATAATCAAAGACATTATCAAGGCTATGAACATACCATTGCTTGAAGCCGAAAACTTTGAGGCAGACGACATAATAGGAACCGCATCCAAAAAATTCGCCACACCCCACACCGAAGTTTACATGATAACCGGCGACAAAGACTATGGGCAACTAGTAAACGAAAACGTTTGGATGCTGAAACCAACCCACGGAGGCGGCTTCGATAAATTGGGAATTGAGGAAATAAAGGCAAAATACGGCATCGACTCTCCCCTGCAAGTAATCGACCTCCTTGGCTTGATGGGCGACACCGCCGACAACATTCCCGGATGTCCGGGAGTTGGTGAAAAAACCGCCGTGAAACTTTTGTCGCAATTCAACAACATTGATAACATAATTGCGAACGCAAAAAACATAAAGGGCGCACTCGGAAAAAAAATCGAAAGTGCCGAAGAGCAAATCAAACTTTCAAGAACTCTCGCCGTGATACGCACAGATGTGCCCATTTCGTTTTCGTTTGATGACCTAAAGGTGAAAGAGCCGGATTACGAAGAACTGAAAAAAATATACGCCGAACTTGAATTCCGCTCCAAACTGAAAAAACTCGGTGCAGAACCCGGAAAGAATGAAGGCGACTTTGCCGGAGGACTTTTTGATGCCATTGGAACAGAAAAAGAGAAAAAGCAAAACAATGTTAATAAAAGTGTAAAAAACAAAGGTTCAAAACCCGAAAATTACGGAGTATTTCCTACCAACCCACAGGAAGAAGAAAAATACCGCAGTATTTCGAGCCTTAAAACCCTACCCCACTCTTATTACCTCGTTGACAATGAAGATGAAATGCGCAAATTATGCCAAAAATTCTTGTCAGCGGATTTTCTCAGTTTAGACACCGAAACCACTTCAACCGATGCCATCAACGCCGAACTGGTTGGTTTGAGCTTTTCAACCCGCGAATTCGAGGCATACTACATACCCGTGCCTGCCGAAAGAGAAAAAGCACAAAAAATCGTCGATATTTTCAAACCGGCATACGAAAGCGAAATTTTGAAAATAGGACAGAACATAAAATACGATATACTGGTTTTGCGCAACTACGGAATACGCGTCGGCGGAAAACTGTGGGACACAATGGTGGCCCATTACATTCTGCAACCGGAGCTTCCCCACAATATGGACACGCTTGCCGAAAAATACCTCAACTACTCCACAATAAAAATTGAGAAGCTTATAGGCCCGAAAGGTAAGAACCAAAAAAATATGCGCGAGCTTCCGCCATCGGATGTATATGAATATGCCGGCGAGGATGCCGATGTTACACTGCGACTTAAAAAGGTGCTGAAACCCGAAATCGAGAAAGCCGGAATGGAAAGCCTTTTCAGCGATGTGGAGATGCCGCTCGTAAATGTGCTCGCCGAAATGGAGGAAAACGGGGTGAGCATAGACACAGCCGCACTGAAAGAGACTTCGGAACTTTTCACGCAGCGCATGAACAAATACGAGGAAGAAGTTTACAAAATAGCCGGCGAGAAATTCAACCTCTCATCGCCAAGGCAGGTGGGCGAAATCCTTTTCGACAAAATGGCTCTCGACCCGAAGGCAAAGAAAACAAAAACCGGGCAATATGTAACATCCGAGGAAGTGCTTACAAAGCTGCGAAACCACAGTCCTATAGTGGATTACATACTCAAGTACAGGGGCATGAAGAAACTTATCTCAACATATCTTGATGCCCTGCCGCAGCTTATAAACCCAAGAACGGGAAAAATACACACCTCGTTCAACCAAACGATTACGGCAACCGGCAGGCTAAGCTCAAGCAACCCGAACCTGCAAAACATACCTGTGCGCGGGGATGACGGAAAAGAAATACGCAAGGCATTCATTCCCGAGGAAAACTGCGAGTTTTTCTCAGCCGACTACTCGCAAATAGAACTCAGGATAATGGCCCATCTTTCCCGGGACAAGCACATGCTTGCCGCCTTCAACAACGGCGAAGACATTCACGCAGCCACGGCGGCTAAGATATACCACAAAGCCATAACAGAAGTTACAAAAGACGAACGGCGCAAAGCCAAAACCGCAAATTTCGGCATTATCTACGGAATATCCGCTTTCGGGCTTTCAGAACGCCTTGACGTGCCAAGAAAAGAAGCCAAAGAGTTAATAGACAACTACTTCAAGGAATATCCGCGCATAAGGGAATATATGGACGAAAGCATTGAAAAAGCCCGCGAAAAGGGATATATCGAAACACTGCTCCACCGCCGCAGATACCTTCCAGACATAAATTCCGCAAACTCGGTTGTGCGGGGATACGCCGAGCGGAATGCAGTGAACGCTCCCATACAAGGCAGTGCCGCTGACATTATAAAGATTGCGATGGTAAGGATTTTCAGGCGTTTCAAGGAGGAAAAACTTCGTTCGAAAATGATTTTGCAGGTTCATGATGAATTGAATTTCAGCGTGTTCCCCGATGAAAAGGAAAAAGTGCAGCAAATAGTGATTTGGGAAATGGAAAATGCCTACAAACTTTCCGTTCCGTTGAAAGCTGATTTCGGTTGGGGCAAAAACTGGCTCGAGGCGCATTAATTCCCCAAAAATACAATTTACAGACGAAAATTAAAAACAGGCCGAAGCATAATGCCGTTGTTTCGGTCTGTTTTTTTGTAACGGCGCAATTAAGTCAAAAATCGCGTAACCTTATGATTTTCAAAAGAATAACCGCATAAAATATATTTATTATAATATATTGTCTTTCAGGTGTTTGTAATAGGCAAAAAAAGGTCTGATGTAGTCTGGATTATACCAGACATAATTTTTCCTGCATAGGACGTAGTATTTACTACATCAAATGTATTTTTAACTGTATTGTTTTTGCGCAAATTGTAGGGGCGTATGGCACACGCCCTGTATGCCACCGCATAAACCGCACCGCAAACCGCCGTACCAAATTGCATAATCCGCGCAATTCTAGGCGTATGGCATACGCCCCTACAAATTTACAATTTTCAATCAATCAACAATTTGTACTGCTTTATAGTATAAATAAATGGCGCATTGTATATGCCGCACACACCACAACCAAAAGCCTTTCAAATATAAAACACCACCGCCCTGCCCCACTCTTACGTTTTTCGCCTGAAAACAAGTTTAAAGAAAAAAAATTTGCGGAATAAAATGTTTTGAGTAATTTTGCATCGCTATTTAACGATAGCGCGTGTTTGTTCCATGGTGTAATGGCAGCACTAGAGTTTTTGGTTCTCTCAGTCATCGTTCGAATCGGTGTGGAACAACAATAAGGACGGCATACATTGAGTGTGCCGTCTTTTATATTTGCGCAATTCCCTGCTGATTTGCTTTTCCGTATGAAGATAAATAGCTATAATTGAAGACAAAACAACATGGTATCAATGAAAACATTACTGAGAACTTTTGCAGCCTTTGCAGTGGTGGCACTCTCCCCTGCCGCATCTTTTTTAACAAAGAGGCACAGTTAAAAACATTAAAGGAATTTGGCAGCTCACCATACCATCGGGAAACGATACCGAAAGCCAGACAAGCTTTGTGGGGACATGGAAAATCTACAGCAATGACGGGCATTACACCATAATGACAAAAAAGTCTGACAAAGACATTTCCACAATTACCTCTGAAGGCAGGTACAGCGTTGTAAACGACTATATAATAAAGGAAAACGTTGAGAAATAGCAGGACGGAAATGCCGGGACAACTTACGAAATAAAAGTGAAATTTGTAGGCAACGGACTGATGAACATTGTTCACAACATAAATTCTGAGGATAGAAAATGGCAGGAACTTTGGAAGCGCGTCGGAATAAAGGGCAACGATTCCGACATGGCCTACATCAACAAAGACGAAAAGAAGAAAGGCGGTTCAAGAGACATCAATGGAGTGTATTTCAATGCCGAGAAAATGCCGAAATATTCCAAGGGAAACGAGCAGGACATGATAAGGAAAATATCAGAAACCATTGCATATCCAGAGGAGGCACAATAGAAAGGTCTTGAAGGTATAACAATGGTGCGCTATGTTGTTAACGAAAAAGACAAACCCGAATACATGAAAATTGTGCGCTCATCCCATCCCATTCTTGACGCTGAAGCTAAGAGAGTTATAGCCAAACTAACATTCGTTCCGGGAATGCAGTTTTGACGGCAGCAAGGTTTCTTCACATAAAAGCTATGCACTGAAAGCAAAGATGAAGATTAAACCTGTTGACAAGGATAAGTAGAGTGGATATTCAAGTTATATAAAAAATGGTGTGCTTTTTTGGCACACCATTTTTAGTTTATTTATTGCTCTGGAGTGAACATGGGGTCCCAAGGCGGGAGCAGCGTGGCTTTTTGCTTGAGCAAGTCGAGCGTGGGTTGCGACATATATTTCTTTTCAACCACAAGGCGGAACAAATATCCGTCAAGCCAGGCATCGGTCATTATCAGGTGTCCCCTGTAGCCGTAATCGCTTCCCCAACTGTTTTCAACCTCCCATTTCAAGGGCTTTCCGCTTTTGTCGAGGTCAACTGCCATAAGCGTCATTGCGTGCGAAGACATTGAGGCAAAGCTCATAATCCTTTCCTTCTTTGTCATGTTGAATTCCGTGCCCATTATAGAGGAATAGTCAAAGTTTGCGCTGTCAAGCACGCCTGTGTTCCTGTCAAGGAATTTGCCTACATCACACGACATATACATCATTGTGCTGTCTTTTATTGAGCGTATTGCAATCTGCTTTATTGAATCCATAGGCAGGTTTAGGTAAGTCCAGTTCTCACCATCATAAGCGTGGCGATCAAAGTCTATTTCATAAACCTTGTTATATTCCCTCGTAGGATCGTTCATGAGCATAACATAGTTGTTCTTCAAGTCATCGGCTACATATTCTTTATAGAAACCAAGCGGAGTGTATTCCTTAGTACTTACGGGCTTGCCGCTTTTGTCAACCATTGTCCACGTGAATTTCTCAGGGGGAGTGCCGAGGAAGAGCGAGAGCATGTGGTAAACAGTTCCGAGCATCTCAACCTTGCGCTTCTGCATTGCTTCCTTCTTAGCACCCTTTTTTGCCATTGCGCGGAGCTCGATGCCAAACTGGCGCAGCTTGTAACTTACGAGCTTGTTCATGCGACTTGTGTTGTTGGCAGCGTATGTCTCGGCCATCACTTCAGACGGCACAACGCCGTATTTTGAAATAATGTCGGCTATGCCGGTAAACTGTCCTCCGTCTGAAAGCGGGTTTTTGAACAGCCATTCCACCAGCTTATCGTCCATGGGTTTCTTGGCGTTGTCGATTATTCCCTGAAGAAAAAGATTTGATTTCTCAAGCTGGTCGTAGAAGAAGCAATAAGCGTGGGAAAACTTAAAATCTCCCAAACCGTATTTTGCTATCATCTTGGCGCGCATCACATTTAACCCGGTAAAAAGCCAGCAACGCCCTGAGGACTTTTGGTCGGTTATACCCTCAGACTTTACATAGTTAGAAAAAAACTTGTTTTGCGCCGCCGGATTTGAAGCATTCCTTGTTAGAATGTTAATGTCGGTTGCCGATAGAGCGTTTGCAAGAGCTTTGTTGGTAGCAGTTGTATTCTGCATCTTTTTAAGTTTTCCCAAAACATCCGGGGTTATTCCTCCGCTTTGCTGGGCAAAAGCCGACAAACCGCATACTGCTACGGAAAGCAGGGTAGTTGTTATTTTGTTCATTATTATATATTTGTTTTTTGGTTTATATGCATTATTCTGTCTCGTGATACTCCTATAACACCTTTCACCTTTTCTATTTCGGTTATTATTTTTTCTGTTTTCTTTCCATGTTCGGGTATTTTCAAAGCCACGGCGTTTATTATGCCATATTCGTATATCACGGTGCACCCCTGCTTTTTCACCGCTGAAAGCAGAGGGGCTTTTCCAACAGAGGCATCGAAATGTACAATAATTACGTTCTTTGATAAATCTTCCCCGTCTTCCGTTTTTATTTTTGTTACTGCATCCGCCATTCTCGTTGTTGAACACGAACACAAAGCATATATAATGGAAGCATAAAAAAGCCTTGCCACTCTTTTCATCCGCAACATTTCTAAAATGCAAATTTACCCTTTTATTTTATAATACACCCACACCAAAAAAACATAGGACATAAGAAAAACCAAGTCCTATGTAGAAAAAATTATATCAGACATAAATTAAATTACATCAAACATTTTTTCGCAACCTGCTGTAACCATATAATGGAAAATTTACAACGAAATAAAGAAACTTCGCAGTTTATTTTTTATCTGTTTTTAAATGTAAAAGTGCCAAAGAGGGAAAATACCATAGTCAATATATTATAAATATCATTCTATTCTTTTGTTTTTAATAAAAAGGATGATAATGATAATACACGGTTGAAACGGTTGAAAACTCAAGAAAATAATATTTTTACAAGGAGTAATATACTGAAAAATAAACATATATACGAAAAATAAAACAATGTGCAAAACTGTTGAAAACTGCGTTGAAAAGCAGTTAATATAATTATGTCTTATCAACTACTTCGCAAATAATTCCACAAAACGGTTGATAGTGTTTATAAGTATGAACTACTTTTCAACAGGTTTTCCACTGGTTTTTCCACCGTTTGCCTAATTTTGCATTAGTATGAGAAAGTTGAAAGTAACAGAGCTTAAAAGAATGGACGTTCCGCAGTTCAAGGCTGCCGGGAAAACTCCTCTCGTAGTAGTACTCGATGATGTTAGGAGCATGTATAATGTTGGTTCAGTTTTTCGCACTGCCGATTCGTTCAGACTTGAAAAAATATATATTTGTGGTATAACAGCTTGTCCCCCACATCCCGAAATTCATAAAACGGCGCTTGGTGCGGAAAATTCAATGGAGTGGGAAATATGTTCATCTGCAATAGAGGCAGTAGGTAAACTCCATAAAGAAGGATATGAGGTTTATGCGCTCGAACAGGTTGAGAACAGCATAAAGCTTCAAAACTTCAAAACACAAAAAGGAAAGAAGTATGCCATTATACTTGGAAACGAGGTAAAAGGAGTATCGCAGGATGCAGTGAACGCCTGCGATGGTGCTATAGAGATTCCCCAATTCGGCACCAAGCATTCCATGAATGTATCGGTATCGGGCGGGATAGCCATTTGGCATATAGCATCACAACTGCTCGCACTTCAATGAAAATATGCTGTCGTCGGAATTAATAAAAAAAGCAGCGGAAGAATTAGGTTTCTCGGCTTGCGGAATATGCAGGGCAGAGAAAATGGAAAAGTCGTATTCTTACTACGTAAGAAAGTTTATTGATGAAGGAAGGAACGGCGAAATGGAATATCTTGCCCGCAACATAGATATGCGTCTTGACCCGGCTAAGTTAGTTGAAGGCACAAAATCCATAATATCGGTTGCGCTCAACTATTATCCCGCAAGAAAAATGAATGGGGAAGGGTACACATTTTCTTATTATGCATACGGCAAGGACTATCATGCGGTGGTTAAGGAAAAGTTGTTTGAACTTTTGCGCCGCATAAGAAAATACGGCGGCGATAAAATATCCGGAAGGGCTTTTTGCGACACTGCTCCTGTTTCGGAGCGTTATTGGGCTTGGCGGGCAGGGGTTGGCTTTATAGGTAAAAACACTCTTTTGATTATACCCCGAAAGGGCAGCTTCTTTTTCTTAGGCGAACTTTTCATAAACGCCGAATTTGACAAATACGACGAGCCTTTGCAAAATATGTGCGGCAATTGCACTAAATGCATCGATGTTTGTCCAGGCAAAGCCCTTTACAAACCATACCACATAGATGCCAGAAAATGTATTTCATATTTAACGATAGAAAAAAAAGGGGAACTTCCTCCGGGCACCGCGGGCAAAATGGAAAACTGCATATACGGTTGCGACCGCTGTCAAAGCGTTTGTCCGCACAACCGCTTTTCAACACCTACGAATGTTGGAGAATTTGCGCCTAATGAGAAGCTTTTGGATATGAAGCGCGACGAATGGAATTCGCTTACCGAAGAAGAATATCGCGAGCTGTTTAGGGGCAGCGCAGTTAAGAGAGCGAAATATTCAGGACTGATGCGGAACATAAACGCCGTGAATGGAAAAGAAAAAAAAGCCGACAAGATAAGCAGTAATGGCAAGACATAAAAAATTATTGTAGCGATAAAAAAATTTCTTCATATAAAACTAATTACATACCTTTGCAAAAACGGAGAACAAAAGGATTCCATGGCTATGCTTTGGGATTCTTTTAGTTTTTTATCGTCTTTGGAGAGAAACGAAAAAATAACAAATAAAAAATATACAGACTTATGGCTTATATGACACAGGAAGGCTACGACAAAATGGTGGCCGAGCTAAGGCACATGGAAACAGTTGATCGTCCCGCGGCGTCGGAAGCGATAGCCGAAGCACGCGACAAGGGCGACCTTTCGGAAAACAGCGAATACGATGCAGCAAAGGAAGCGCAGGCTATGCTTGAGCTGAAGATAAACAAACTGAAAGCCGCACTCGCAAGCGCAAAAATAATCGACCCCAAGAAGCTATCAAACGAAACGGTGCAGATACTCTCCACGGTAGAGATGGAGAACGTTAAGAACAAGGCCAAGATGAAATACACCATAGTAAGCGAGAGCGAGGCCAATCTTCGCGAAGGCAAAATATCATCGCAGACACCGATAGCCCAAGGTTTGCTGGGACACAAAGTGGGAGACATTGTTGACATAAAGATTCCGCAGGGTGTGGTGCAACTAAAAATAATAGACATTACAATATAGAGAAAAATGGCAGGAATTTTTGCAAAGATAGCCGCAGGAGAAATACCGTCTTACAAGGTTGCGGCAAACGATGAGTTCTACGCTTTTCTTGACATAAACCCCATGGTTATGGGGCACACGCTTGTAATTCCGCGCCGCGAGGTTGATTATATTTTCGACTTGGACGATGAAGAGCTGGCACGCATGATAGTTTTCGCCAAGCATGTTGCCGTAGCCATCAAAAAGGCTTTTCCATGCAAAAAAGTGGGAATGGCGGTGCTCGGGCTTGAAGTTGCCCACGCCCACATACACCTCATTCCAATGCAGAGCGAGAAAGACATGGATTTTCGCCGGGAGAAACTAAGTCCGAAACCCGAGGAAATGAAAGAAGCGGCTGAAAGAATTAGCGAGTATTTCGAAAAATGAAAATACAATATGAAAAACAAAGGCAGACTTTACCGTTCGGAAAGTCTGCCTTTGTGCATTATAGTGGAGAAACAGAAAGTTTTTTCGTATTTTCTGACTAATTTTGCAGTCGTTACATATCTTTTCGCACTATGGTGCTAAATTATATTTGGATATCTTTTTTTGTAATAGCTTTTGCCGTTGCTTTGGTAAAGCTGTTGTTTTTTGGCGATGCTACAGTTTTCCCCGATATAATGAACTCTACGTTCACAACCGCCAAAACGGCTTTCGAAATTTCGCTCGGGCTTACCGGAGTTCTTTCACTTTGGCTCGGCGTGATGAAGATAGGGGAGAGGGGCGGACTTGTGCAGGCTCTTTCGCGTGCGCTCTATCCGGTTTTCAGCAAGCTGTTTCCCGAAATACCCAAAGGCCATCCGGCGGTGGGAAATATATTCATGAACATAGCCGCAAATATGCTTGGGCTCGACAATGCCGCAACTCCGCTCGGACTTAAAGCCATGGAAAGGCTTCAGGAACTTAACCCGAAAAAAGACACGGCAACAAACCCGATGATTATGTTCCTTGTGCTGAACACGAGCGGGCTTACCATAGTGCCGGTGGGTGTTATGGTTTACCGTGCGCAACTTGGCGCGGCGCAGCCAACTGATGTGTTTGTGCCTATATTGCTTGCCACGTTTGTAGCAACCCTTGCGGGAATAATAGCCACAAGTATTTATCAAAAGATAAATCTTTTCAACAAAACTATGTTGCTTACCCTGGGTGGGGCATGCGTGATTTTTGCGTTGATAGTATGGGGATTTTCAAGTCTCGACAAGACTACAATGGACTTGGTGGGGACTTCGGCGGCCAACATACTTCTGTTTACAATCATAATAGCTTTCATCCTTGTTGGGCTAAAGAAAAAGATTAATGTTTACGATGCTTTCATCGAGGGGGCCAAAGGCGGATTTGAAACTGCCGTGAGAATAATTCCTTACCTTGTTGCAATACTTGTAGGTATAGGGGTTTTCCGTGCCGCCGGGGCGATGGATTGGATTATCGACGGAATAAAATGGGTTGCGGTGCAGTTTGGTGCAAACACCGACTGGATAGGAGCTGTGCCAACGGCGATAATGAAGCCTTTGAGTGGCAGCGGAGCAAGAGGAATGATGGTTGACTGCATGACAACGTATGGTGTTGACTCGTTCACAGGGCGTTTGAGCTGCCTGTTCCAAGGCTCAACCGACACCACGTTCTACATTCTCGCCGTTTACTTTGGTAGCGTGGGGATAAAGTTTACGCGCCATGCCGTGGCATGCGGACTTATCGCCGACATTGCCGGAACTCTTGCCGCCATAGCAATATGTTATATGTTTTTCGGATGAAATTTTTTAGCAAACAACATAAACCATGGCAAATCTGAAGACGCTTTTCAAGGACACCGCCCTTTACGGAATGAGCAGCATTGTGGGCAGGTTTCTCAACTACCTACTTGTACCTTTATATACTGCCAAGATAGCAGCCTCATCGGGCGGATATGGCGTTATAACAAATGTTTACGCCTATACCGCGCTTTTGCTCGTAATCCTAACGTTCGGCATGGAGACAACGTTCTTCCGTTTTGTGAACAAAGAGGGCACAAACCCCATGCGCACGTATTCCACGGTTCTTATAATGGTTGGCGGCGTGGCATTGCTTTTTGTGGCCCTTGTTCTTGCGTTCATAAATCCTGTGTCATCGTTCATGGGATATTCTGCCCACAAAGACTACGTTGCCATAATGTCGGCGTGTGTGGCTATAGACGCTTTCCAATGTATTCCGTTTGCATATCTTAGATACAGGCACAGACCTTGGAAGTTCGTAGCGCTGAAAATGCTCTTTATTGTGCTTAACATTGCGCTCAACATAGCATATTTCATAGTGCTACCCGCAATGTACTCAAATCCGTCAACCCACAGCATCGCGGCTTCGGTTTACGACCCTTCGGTGGGGGTTGGCTACGTTTTCCGCCTCAACCTTTTCTGCACCGGAATAATCACTTTCTTTTTCCGGAAGGAGCTTACAGGCTTCCGTTGGGTTTTCGACAAGGCGTTGTCCTGCAAGATGCTTTCGTATTCGTGGCCGATACTTCTTTTGGGAATTACCGGAATACTCAACCAAACCGCCGACAAGATACTTTACCCCATAGTGTCCCCCGGAGCCGAAGGTCATGTGCAGCTCGGCATTTATGGTGCGGCAGCTAAGATTGCCATGATAATGGCGATGATTACCCAGGCGTTTCGCTACGCATACGAGCCGTTCGTTTTCGGCAGCGCAAAAGAGAAAGGCTCACGCGACACATACGCCAAGGCTATGAAATATTTCATAATCTTCACCCTGCTTGCATACCTTGTGGTGGTGGGTTGGCTCGACGTGCTTAAATACATCATAGGGCGCGACTACTGGGACGGACTAAAGGTTGTGCCGATAGTCATGGCTGCCGAAATAATGATGGGTGTTTACTTCAACCTCTCGTTCTGGTACAAGCTAATCGACAAAACAATCTACGGCGCGTGGTTCTCGGGTGCGGGCTGTGTTGTTCTTGTGCTTATAAATGTGCTGCTGATTCCAAGATACGGCTATATGGCTTGCGCGTGGGCGGGAGTTGCCGGCTACGGAACGGCGATGCTCCTGTCGTATTTCATAGGCCAGAGGAAATACCCCATAAACTACCCTCTGAAGTCCATAGCCGTTTACGTAATGGTTGCAGCCCTTTTCACGGCTGTAATGCTCCTAATGCCGCATTCCATGCCCACGGGTCTACGCCTCGGCATAAACACATTGCTTATAATCCTTTTCGTAGCTCACATAATACACTACGACTTTCCCCTGTCAAGCCTGCCGGTGATAGGAAGGCATTTCAGAAAAAAACAATAATACCGCAACAAAAATCCCCCATGACGCAAACCGGCGAGAGTGGGGGAGTTGCATATAATGGCAAGCATTATTTTGTGGAAAGTCTGCCAGCTCTTTCTTTTATAAGGTTTGTGTACTCGTTTTTCAGTTCCTCACATAAAAAAGAACCTTTTATGATGTTTTCATATTTAGGAAAAAATCTGATATGTTTATTAATGATATGCTCTGCCACAATATTGCTTATGCCCATATTTTCGGCAAATTTGATGAAGTCGCCTGTTTGCAAGTTCTTTTTCCTGCCGTTCAATGTCAAGGCCAATTCCTCATCATCTTTTGGGTTTATAATTGCCGCATTCAGCAGGTCGTATGCCGGAGTAAGGCGGATGACATTGTTATCTGCCTCAAACAAGGAAAAGTTTTTAAGGTGCATATCGTTATTTCCCGTGAGCCAGCAAAAAAGTATCAGCTCGAAAAAGTTTGTAATGTCCATTGTTGGCAAAGAGGAATGCTTCAATATAGTTTTTCCAATGCGCTCGTAGCTGCTCTTGTATTTATGCTCTGTAAGCCTTTCAGTCAGTTGGCACATATCTTCCATTGCAACCTTTCCGCCGTTTGCGGTTCTGTCTATCCGCCGGGTAAGATAGCAAATAGTCCCATCCGCCATCCGCATTAGGGTGTGTGGAACAACTGAAATGCGTGCCGCTTCTGCAAGGTGCATCGTCAAATCCTCCACTTCCGGCATCATTTCATATTGGCTGGTCTGCGGTTTGCAAATATAGTCCCCCCACAACCCTACAATGGTCAGTCGTTTGCTGCCTTCGTGCTTGTTCAGGTGCAAGGACAGCTTGGGTTGCACTCCGGTCAGGGAAGTTTTGTCCTTTATTATTTGCATGGCAAGTTCGTCAAGCTGTTCCGTGGTGTAGTCGAGAACAGGCAATGAAGTTGTTCCGAAAAACTTCTTTATGCAGGCTTTGTGCATATCTTTTTCTCCGTTGGCGAGAGGGCGGTAGCAATACAGGCATTTACACATGGCTTTCCTCATTTAATACTGTTGGCGTTACGCTTACTGCGCCTATGCAGTCATTGCAGCAAACCAGCAGCAGTGACATTCTGTCGAGTATGCTGATATCGGTATTCCGCAAAGCCACGTCAAGCAGCCACCCCTCGGGAATAAGACCGTCGAAAAAGGGGAAAAGCACGCGGCTGGTATATGCCTCGGTTTGCAAAGGAAGTGTAAGGCTTATGGGCTTTGCCTGTTTCATGGAAAGGTAGGATGGGAGGTAACGGAATTCGTAACCCTCATCGTTTTCGGTCAGGATTCCTGCCAGCAGATCTTTGTAAAAAATATTAGCCTGTCTCATCAGCGGTTATTCTTTGGAGTGGCGGACATTTCGTAATTGAAGAAATCGAGCAGCTGGTTCACCTTGTCAAGACGAAGCGACTGTTTTCCTTGCTCAAGGCTTCGCACAAAGCGCAAACCCACGCCTGATTTTAGCGATAGTTCGTCTTGGGTCAAGCCATATTGCTTCCTCAACGACTTTACGGTGGCGGACAGATTGTTCATAGGTTATTGTATTATACCATATCGGGTACAAAGTTAGTAAAAATGTGTCAAATTATACCTTATCGGACATAATAAGATTGTTTTTCCGCCAATTATACCATATCGGGTGTATTATGGAAAGGTTTGAAATAGTTGTATTATCTCATATTGCAGCGTTTTTTGGAATGTTGTGTGGTAGTTTGAGGTATTTATACAATACGGTTCATACAATGGCATTAGTGCGTATGCAATACGCCCCTGCAAATGGCGCAAAAACCAAACCGCTCCCTTTTTCAAAAACTCTCCGAAAACTGCATGGGACATGGGAAAAACTATGTCCTATGTAGGAAAAATTATGTCTGATATAATTTAAATTACATCAGACCTTTTTTCTGCCGTTGCAAACGTCTGTAAAACAATATCTTACACAAATACCGCAAAATGGTGGTAACGGTGTGGCAATCAATATATTAAGTAGTTTTCTGAAAAACGGGCTTTTGTTGTGGCAAGGGCAGATGGGGGACATTCCCGAAAGGTTAGGGCAGAATGGTATGAACGCGCAATGTTGTGCGCCGAAAAGCAGCGGTTATCGGGCTAAAATGCTTAATTTTGCAGATTGTTACGTAATGTGTGGAAATATAAGTATATAAGGATATGAAAATTGAGCAAAATATAGCGTCTGCGGCTGCAGCGGCGGTAAAGGCACTTTACGGCGTTGAGCCTAAGGAGGGAATGATACAACTCCAAAAGACAAAGCGCGAGTTCGAGGGTTCGCTCACACTCGTTGTGTTCCCGCTTTTGAGGGTTTCGAGAAAGAAGCCCGAGGACACGGCGGCCGAGATTGGCGAATACCTGTTGAAGAATTGCGATGCCGTTGACAAGTATAATGTTGTAAAGGGTTTCTTGAATCTTAGCGTATCGGCCGACAGCTGGACCGATTTGCTCAACACCATTGATGCCGATGAGAACTACGGCATACACAAGCCCGGAAAGGACGCCCCGCTGTGGATGATAGAGTATTCGTCGCCAAACACCAACAAGCCGCTCCACCTTGGACACGTGAGGAACAACCTTCTGGGGTGGGCTGTTGCCAACATCGAGGAGGCCTGCGGCAAAAGGGTGGTGAAGACCAACATTGTGAACGATCGCGGCATACACATCTGCAAGTCGATGCTTGCATGGCTTAAGTGGGGCAACGGCGAGACACCGCAGAGTTCGGGCAAGAAGGGCGACCATCTAATTGGCGACTATTACGTGCTGTTCGACAAGCATTACCGCGAGCAGGTTGCAGAGCTTACCAAAAAGTTCGTTTCCGAAGGAATGAATGAGAACGATGCCAAGGAAAAGGCGGAGCGCGAAGCGCCGCTCATAAAGGAGGCACACGAAATGCTCGTAAAGTGGGAGCAGGGCGACAAGGACGTGCGCGCGCTTTGGAGAAAGATGAACGAATGGGTTTACGCCGGCTTTAACGAAACTTACAAGGCTCTCGGCGTGAGCTTTGACAAGATATACTACGAGAGCGACACTTATCTCGTGGGCAAGGAGCTTGTGAACCAAGGGTTGGAGAAAGGACTTTTCTTCCGCAAGGACGATGGCAGCGTGTGGGCCGACCTTACAAAGGACGGGCTTGACGAGAAACTGCTAATACGAAGCGACGGCACTTCGGTTTACATGACTCAGGACATAGGTACTGCTAAACTGCGCTATCAGGATTTCCCCATAAACAAGATGATTTATGTTGTGGGCAACGAGCAGGACTACCATTTCAAGGTGCTTTCAATTCTTCTCGACCGCCTTGGCTTTGAGTGGGGAAAGAGCCTCGTGCATTTCTCATACGGCATGGTGAACCTGCCCAACGGAAAGATGAAGAGCCGCGAGGGCACTGTGGTTGACGCAGACGAACTTGTGGAGCAAATGATTCTGACGGCGCGGCGCACGAGTGAGGAGCTCGGCAAGTTCAACGATGTGCCCGAGGAGGAGAAGAACGAGACCGCAAGGATTGTGGGGCTTGGTGCGCTGAAATATTTCCTTCTCAAGGTTGACGCACGCAAGAACATTTTGTTCAACCCCGAAGAGAGCATCGACTTCAACGGAAACACAGGTCCGTTCATACAATACACCTACGCCCGCATACGCTCGGTGTTGCGAAAGGCTGCGGGCGACGGCCTTAAGATTACGGGCCCGGTGGCTGTGGGAACGCCGGTAAACGAAAAGGAGAGCGTGCTGATACAGACTCTCGCCGACTTCGACGCAACCGTAAGGGAGGCGGGCGAAAACATGAACCCGAGCGGAATTGCCAACTACTGCTACGAGCTTGTGAAGGCCTACAACCAGTTCTATCACGACTATTCCATATTGCATGAGGAGAATGCGGCGGTTAAACATTTGCGCCTTGTTATTTCGGCAAACGTGGCAAAAGTGATAAGCGAAGGCATGAAACTTCTCGGCATCGAGATGCCAGAAAGAATGTGATTAAGAAAAAACAAAAGGTGCGGTTTCCGGCGTTATATCCGGGGGCTGCACTTTTTTGGATTTCTGTTTCTGATTAATAAAGGAAACGGTAAAAATAATTGGAAATGCCCCCAAAAAAGCAGAAATACTATGTGGTCTGGTCCGGTCATAATCCAGGGATATACACTTCCTGGGAGGATTGCAGGCGCGAGACGGAACATTTTGACGGGGCGCGTTTCAAGTCGTTTGCCAGCGAAGACGAGGCCCGCCGCGAGTTCATGCTCGGTGTTCCTTCGGAGCGCAGCGAAGAAGTAAAGCGGTATGCCTCCAAAACAGTTCCCGCGCTTCCACATGGCATTGAGGAGCGTGCACTCGCCGTTGACGCGGCGTGTTCGGGCAATCCCGGGAAAATGGAATACCGCGGGGTGTTTTTGCAAAACCGTCGGGAAATTTTCCATTTCGGTCCTTTATGGGGCACCAACAACATAGGCGAGTTTCTTGCCATAGTCCACGCGCTCGCCCTACTTAAGCAGAAGGGGCTGGATATGCCGGTTTATTCCGACAGCCGAAACGCAATTCTTTGGGTGAAAAAGAAACAATGCCGCACCAAGCTTGAGCACAACGCCAAAACCGAAGAGCTGTTCAAACTTATATACCGCGCCGAGCAATGGCTTAAAAACAACAGCTACACTACAAAAATAATAAAATGGGAAACGTCGGAATGGGGGGAGATACCCGCCGATTTCGGACGGAAACACTAAAATAAAAAGCGTAATCCACCTCACGAGAAAATGAAAGAGTTCCTAAAAGTACTTGCCAACTATGTGCTGCCCTACAAAAAATACCTTGCAGGCTCACTGCTGTTCAACATGCTTTCGGCTATATTGAACGTGTTTTCGTTCATGTCGATAATTCCCATGCTGCAAATGCTTTTCGGCATAGAGAAAACGCAGTATCATTTTATTCCGTGGGACACAGCCGGCGAAAGCCTTAAAAACATTCTTGTAAACAACTTTTATTATTACACCACACTGCTTATACAGCAGTATGGAGCGTCAACAACTCTTTTGCTTATAGGACTTTTTCTTGTAACCGCCACATTTCTCAAAACATCAAGCTATTTCGCCTCGGCGGCAATCATGGTGCCAATGCGCACAGGCATTGTCAGGGACATTAGAATAAAGGTTTATCACAAGATACTCTCTCTTCCGCTTTCGTTCTTCTCTGACGAGCGAAAAGGAGACATTATAGCCCGCATGAGCGGCGATGTGAACGAAATAGAAAACTCCGTAACCGGCTCTTTGGAGATGCTTATAAAAAATCCGATACTCCTTGTTTGCTATTTCTCGGTTCTTGTATATACAAGCTGGCAACTAACGTTGTTTACGCTTATAGTGCTTCCGGTTATGGGCTGGGCAATGGGAAGGATAGGGCGCAAACTAAAGGCAAAGTCGCTTTACGCCCAAAACAAATGGAGCGAGACAATGGCGCAGCTTGAGGAAACCCTTGGTGGAATGAGAATTATCAAGGCTTTCACGGCTGAGAAAAAGATGAACGAGCGTTTTGACAGCTGCACCAACAACTACCGCCACGCCGCCACCAAAGTTGCCGTGCGCCAGGCTTCGGCCCATCCGGTCAGCGAGTTTCTCGGCACGGTGCTCATAGTGCTTGTGCTTTGGTATGGCGGAACTCTTATTTTCTCAAAGCATTCGCCAATCGATGCGCCCACGTTCATTTTCTACATGGTTATACTCTACAGCATAATACAGCCATTGAAAGATTTTGCGAAAGCGTCATACAACATTCCTAAGGGCATGGCATCGGTGGAGCGCGTCAACAAAATTCTTAATGCTGCGAACCCTATAATGGAAAAAGAGGACGCAAAACCTGTCAGTGGGCTTAAAGACGAAATTTCGTTCAACGACGTGCATTTTGCCTATAAGAACGGCGGCGAGGTGCTGCATGGGGTTTCGCTTAAAATAAAGCGCGGGCAAACCATGGCCATTGTGGGGCAGAGCGGGTCGGGAAAATCAACGCTTGTCGACCTTCTGCCGCGCTATCACGATGTTACCGGCGGAAGTATAACCATTGACGGCACCGACATTCGTGAACTGAAGATAGCCGACTTGCGGGGAATTATAGGCAACGTCAACCAGGAAGCAATACTTTTCAACGATACGTTTTTCAATAACATAGCCTTCGGCGTAAAGAGTGCTACGATGGAGGAAGTTGTAGAGGCGGCGAAAATCGCAAATGCCCACGAGTTCATAATGGAGAGCGAGAACGGATATCGGACAATGGTTGGCGACCGTGGCTGCCGCCTTTCGGGCGGACAGAGACAGCGTGTGAGCATTGCGCGGGCAATACTCAAAAACCCCGACATACTTATTCTTGACGAGGCAACCTCCGCTCTCGACACCGAAAGCGAGCGCCTGGTGCAGGAAGCCCTTGAAAGGCTTATGAAAACGCGCACTACAATAGCCATAGCCCACAGGCTTTCCACAATAAAGAATTCCGATGAGATTTGCGTGCTTCACGAGGGGCGCATAGTGGAGCGTGGCACACACGATGAGCTTTTGGCAAAGAACGGTTACTACAAACGTCTGAACGATATGCAGCAACTTTGATGCGCAGCTTAAAAAAGATTTTTATGAAGAAGCATTTTACGTTTTTATTGCGCCTGTTCATTGTGGTGATGGCGTATTTCATTTTGTGGAAACTTGTTTTCATGTTCTTCAACGGCTTTTCAGGTCGCGGGTGCGGGTTTTCTGACTGCCTGTCGGTTATATTCCACGGCTTGTCGCTCGACACTGCCACGGCATGCTACATCCTGTCGCCGGTGCTTTTGCTTATGCTTCTGAACGTGTGGCTAAAAGTTCCGGCAATGCGCGTTGTGCTCCTGTCATACTATGCCATAGTGTCTCTTGTGTGCTCTCTTGTCCTTGCCGGAGACACGAGTCTTTACTCGTTTTGGGATTACAAGATAGATGCAACCATATTCAATTATCTCTCCTCTCCTGCAAGCGTTATAAACAGCGTGAGCCTCGGATATCTTGCTGCGGGGCTGCTGGCGGTACTTGTGTTTTCAACGCTGTTCTTCTTGTTTCTGCGCAAGGCAACGCCCCGCAAATTCGATTTCCCAAAGAAAAGCAGCCGCGTAATAACCACAATCCTCACCGTTTTGCTTGGTGGCTTTGTGTTCCTCGGCATACGCGGCGGCATAGGACGCTCCACGGCTAACGTGGGCATGGTTTATTACAGCCAAAACCAGTTTTTGAACCATTCGGCGGTTAATCCGGTGTTCAGCCTGTTCTCTTCAATGAAAAAGTCGCAGAACTTCTCGAAGATGGGGCGTTTTTTCACAGCTTCGCAATGCGACAGCATTTATGCCGGATTGCAGTTTTCGCGTGAAAGCATAGGGAGCGATGCTCTTCTCACCACCCGCCGCCCGAACATTCTGATAATAATTGCAGAGAGCTTTGCCGGCACATTCGTGGGAGCTATGGGAAATCCCGGCAATATAACCCCGAATTTCGATGCTCTGACAAAGGAGGGCGTATTCTTCACAAATTTCTATGCAAATTCCTACCGCACCGACCGGGGAGTGCTTTCAATCCTCAGCGGTTACCCGGCTTTTCCACAGGCATCGGTAATGAAGCTTCCGGCGGCAAGCAGAAATCTGCCCTCGATAGGCAACTCTCTGCAAAAGAACGGATACTCGAACACCTTTCTTTACGGCGGCGACGTAAATTTCACTAATATGCAGAGCTATCTGCGTTCCACCGGCTATGCCAATGTGATTGGCGACACAGAGTTTACCCCGGCGCAGCGGCTCACCCACGGTTGGGGCGTTACCGACAGCATTACGTTCAACTACCTTTACGACATGCTCCGTAAAAGTCCCGAAAAACCGGGTTCCTGGCAAACAACATTTCTTACGCTTGCTTCGCACGAGCCGTGGGGAGTGCCTTACAACAGGATAAAGGGCGACAAAAAGGCAAACGCCATGGCATATCTCGACGACTGCATAGGCAGGTTCATTAGCCAGATAAGGCGCACGCCGCAATGGAGGAACCTTCTCGTGATAATCCTCCCCGACCACGGCATTGCCTATCCGCAAGGGCTCACCGAAGCGTCCCCGCGACGTTACCACATACCCATGCTGTGGCTTGGCGGGGCGGTGAAAACGCCGCGCCGCATAGACAGGCTGTGCAGCCAAAGCGACCTTGCCGCCACATTGCTCGGGCAGCTCGGCATAAAGCATGGTGATTTTGTGTTCTCGCGCGATGTTTTGTCAGCCACATACAAATATCCCACGGCGTATCACGCTTTCGACAACGGCATATCGTTTATCGACTCGACGGGTGCAACGGTTTACGACCTCACGTCAAAGCGCGCGCTTACCGACACGCCTTCGCCCTCGCCGCGCCGCTTGGATTATGCCAAAGCCATGCTGCAAAAGAGCTACGACAACCTTGCCGCTCTCGAAAAGTAATAGATTGTTTTTTAGTACGATTTCAACGGCGAAAAAAAGGTCTGATGTAATTTGAATTATGTCTGATGTAATTTTTTCTACATCGGACATGGTTTTTCCTACGTCAAATGTATTTTTAGCGGTATTGGTTTTTCACCGATTGTAGGGGCGTATGGCATACGCCCTGTACACCATCGCCCGAACCACGCCGCAAACCATCGCTGCAATATTGCAATTCCGCGGTATGTAGGGGCGTATGGCATACGCCCCTACGGCGGTGGAA
>DJQA01000008.1:196431-236121 GCA_002437495.1 Prevotellaceae bacterium UBA6398 | reverse complement strand
GCAATTCCGCGGTATGTAGGGGCGTATGGCATACGCCCTGTACACCATCGCCCGAACCGCGCCGCAAACCATCGCCACAACATTGCAATTCCGCGCACTTCATGGCGTATGCCATACGCCTCTACGGCGATTCAAATTATTGATTGAATGTAATGTATATCTTTCTTCCGCGTGATTAATCAATACGATGCGGTTGCGGGGATTCCCGCTTCCTTTATGAGGCTCACAATGCGGTCGAGCTCCTCGCGGGTTGCCTTGCGCAGCTTTTGGTCGGGCGTTTCGCGGTCTATGGTGTAAATCATCACCTCCTGCGGCTTGATTGCCTTTACGGCTTCGAGCCACGGCATCACGTATTCGTCGCCGGTGTTGTCGATGTTTTCCTCTCCGTCCGTGCCTTTGAGGAACATGGTCTGTATCATTACGTGTCCGTTGAACAGCTTGAGCGACTCGATGATTTCGTTCACGTCATATTTTCCTGTGGGGCGGTTGAGCGTTTCGATGTAACGCTGGTTCACCGTGTCGAGCTTTTGCAGGTTGTTGTCCGCCTTCATTAGCGCGGCGCGTATCTCGGCTTTGGGCGTTTGCGTGGCGTTGCTAAGCACGCTTATCTTGGCGTTGGGGAAAAATTCGTTGCGCAGTCCCACAACATCGTCCATTATCGCGGGGAAGTCGGGGTGGAGCGTCGGCTCTCCGTTGCCGGCGAAAGTCAGCACGTCGGGCTTCGGGCCGTTCTCCTTCATGTCCTTGAGCGTCTTTTCCAGGGCTTGCGCCACTTCCTCCCTCGTGGGGCGACGGCTGTGTGGGCGGCGGTCGGCGTTGAAGCCGCATTCGCAGTAAATGCAGTCGAATGTGCAGACTTTTCCGTCTGCCGGCATAAGGTTTATTCCCAGTGAGACCCCGAGGCGGCGGCTGTGTATGGGACCGAACACGGGCGAGGGATACAACACGGTTGACATGATGCTTCAGATTTTTATTGTTCCGCTGCAAAGATACCAATTAATACATTCTGCGCGGCAGTCTTTGGTTTTCCAAAAGCAGCAGGAACAGGCAAAATGTGCTTGAAACCTGTGGAAATGTGCGAAAAAATGATAGATTTCCGCAGGTTTCAAGCATATTTCAAAGGGTTTCTCTGCTGTGTCAGTCCCACCAGAAATACCACACCGTTGCCTTGGTGCTGGCAAGGGCGCGGGTGGCGAGGTTGTCGAATCCCTGGTAAATGTTGTCGGTGCAGTAGGCGAACTGTTCCTTGGCGAGTTCCTTGGCTTCGGTTTCCGAAACCGGGTGCGGCAGCACGTATTCTATTGTATCGTTCGAAATGCCGGCTATCGTTGCGCCGTATCTCTCATACCAGTATTTTGCCACCGCCATATGCTCCCTGAAGTCGGGGCATTCGTTCCAGCCGCCCACGGGCAGGTAGGCGAACACCTGCCACGGCTCGTGCACCGGCACTTCCACTATCATGATGTCCCTGCCTTCGGGCGACATTGTGTCGAGTTCCCCATAATACGCCTCGTCCCCGCTTGCCGCGCCGTTCACTACGTCCGCCTCCCATTCGGTGAGCGTGCCGTCCTCTTTCTGGCAGTTAACCTCCTCCTCATATCTTTTGCGCAGGATTTCCTCGCCGTCGCCCACAGGCTCGGCAAGCGTCTTCATTCTCCATTCGCGCAGACGGTTTATGTCTATGTCCTCTTCGTTTCCCTCCCCGCAGCTGTTAATGTACAGCACGTCCCCCATAGCGGCATTGAGCGAAAGCACAATCGGGTGGAAGCCCTCGCGCTTTCCGCGTTCGCGGGCTTCGAGCCACAGCTGCTTCACGTCGCAGTGAGGGTCGGCGACATAGGTGAAGTTGCAGTCCAGAAAATCCTCGATTTTCTTCTTGTCGCTTTCCGAAAGTCCCTCCTCGTCTGCATTCGCCTCCTCCATTTGGGCGTTGTGCAGCGAAATCCTGTATAGCTTCACGAGCTTGATGAAGCGGTATGCGAAAAACGCCGCCAGTATTATTGTGCCGGTGAAATGCCTCTCCGTAACAATGCGCACAATCAGCAGTGCTATCGAGGCGGCAAGCACTGCGCCCCATATAATCATCTGCTTTTTGAAAATGCGGCACACTCCGCGCCAGTCCTTCTTCTCGATGAGCGTTTCGAGGTCCTTGCCCATTTTCTTTTCCTTTTTCCTCTTTATGCGGTTAAGGAACACGAACAACAGTATTACGGCTACAATTACTACGGCCCAAGTTTGCGGAGTCATAAGTTTCGGTGTTAAAGGTGAATATACCGCAAAGTTACCACTTTCCGCCGGATTGGCTTTTTGCCAATCCGGCGGAAAAGCCAGGAAATAATCCCCGAAAATCACAAATACCTGTAATACAATATTTTACCTCTTTTTGGAAGGCTTTTGTAAGTTGTTGTTTTTCATGGGTTTGAAAGCGGCGAAAAAAGGTCTGATGTAATTTGAATTATATTTGATGTAATTTTTTCCATGTCCTATGTGTTTTTTCCCATGTCCTATGCGGTTTTAGCGTGCGTGCGAAGTTTGCAACCGGGTTGCACCCATTATGTTCTATTTTTGCACCCGGAAAAATAATAAGTTTTATGAAGAAAACCATAATTATAATAGCGGTTTCGCTTGCGGCACTGGCTGCCGTTGTGGTGCCCGGTATGAAAGACGGACACGCGCACGAGGAACACGATGCGCACGAGGAGCATGACCATGCCGGGGAGATCGCCGATTTTTCAAACATTCCCCTCAGCGAGGAACAGATTAAGGCGGTTAAGCTCGCCACTTCGCCCATAGAGTATCGCGACATGGACCTTTCCATAAAAGCCAACGGTCAACTTGTGGTCAGGGCGCAAAACACTGCCGAGGTTAGCAGCACAATGCAGGGCGTGGTGCGCAGGCTTTATGTTAGCGAGGGCGACAAGGTGGCCAAGGGCAGGGTTGTTGCCACGATTGAGAACCCCGACATTGTGGCGCTTCAGCGCGAATACTACTCTGCCTGCACGGAAACGCAGTATGCCAAGAGCGAACTCGACCGACAAAAATACCTTGCAAGCCAGGGCGCGGGTTTGGGCAAGAACCTGCAGCAGGCAACGGCGCAATACAGCATATCGTTGGCCAAGCAGCGTGGCATTTCCCGCCAACTTGTGCAATTCGGCATAAGCCCCAAGAGGGCGGCGGCGGGCAAGTTCACAACAACGTTCCCGCTTCGCTCGCCAATAAGCGGCACTGTGGGCAAAATAACGGCAAGCCTCGGGAGCTATGTTGACATGCAAACTGCGGTTATGAGCATAAACAACAACAACGCCGTGGAGTGCGACCTTAATGTGTACGAAAAAGACATAGCCAAGGTAAGGCGCGGGGCCAAGGTGGTGCTTTCGCTTACAAACCAAGGCAACCGCACCGTCGAGGGGCGTGTTAGCGGAATAAACGAGAGCTTTGGCAATGGCGGCAAGAGCGTGGCGGTTCACGTTAAGCTAAACAACCGCGACAACTCGCTCTTTGCCGGAATGTATGTAACCGGTTTTATATCCACCGGAAAGGAAAAAGTTGAGGCTGTGCCGAGCAGGGCAATCGTCAAGGATGGCGACAAGTCGTATGTGTTCGTGCACAACGTGAACCATTCGCTTGCCATAAAAAAAACCCACCACTTCAGCCGCCGCGAGGTGAAAACCGGAATAACCGAGGACGGGTACACGCAGATAGCCTTCGTAGAGCCGGTTGACAAGGAGCTGCCCGTGGTAACCAACAGCAGCCACTATCTTGCAAGCGCGGTTGGTGAGCATGGCGAACACACACATTAAACCGCTTACGCAGCTTAGACATGTTCCAAAAACTCATAGAATATTCCATAAGCCACAAGCTGGTTGTGGGCGTTTTGAGCCTGATGCTCGCGGTGTGGGGCGCAGTGTCGCTCGTGAGCCTTCCTTTCGATTCCACGCCCGACATAACCAACAACCAGGTGCAGATAATAACCCAGGCTCCCTCGCTCGGGGCGCAGGAGGTGGAACAGTACATCACCACTCCCATAGAAACGGCAATGGCCAACATACCCCGGCTCGAAAAGCGCAGGAGCATCTCGCGCAGCGGGCTTTCGGTGATAACGCTCGTGTTCGACGACGGGGCCGATATATATTGGGCGCGCCAGCAGGTGAGCCAGCAGCTAAAGGAGGCCGAAGAGGAGCTGCCCGGCGACGGCAAGACTTCGCTCGGACCCATAGCCACGGGGCTCGGGGAGATTTACCACTACACGGTTCGTGCAAAGAAGGGCTACGAGAACAAGTATTCGCTCACCGACCTGCGCACAATTCAGGACTGGATTGTGAGGAAGCAGCTTTCCGGCACTAAGGGCTTGGCGGAAGTCAGCGGCTGGGGAGGCTTTGTGAAGGAGTACGAGGTTGCGGTGGACGCAGAAAGACTGAATGCGGCGGGAGTTACCGTGCCGGAGGTTTACAAGGCCC
The DNA here is from genome assembly GCA_002437495.1 of Prevotellaceae bacterium UBA6398. GTDB lineage: Bacteria > Bacteroidota > Bacteroidia > Bacteroidales > Bacteroidaceae > UBA6398. The sequence goes on along the minus strand of DJQA01000008.1, from coordinate 231,664 downwards.
TCGAAGACAACAACGAGAACACCGGCGGCAGTTATATAGAGCAGAACGACAAGCAGTATTACATCCGTGGGCTTGGCGTGGTGAAATCGCTCGGCGACATAAGGAACATTCCCATAAAAACCGTTAATGGCACGCCCGTAAGGGTGGGCGATGTGGCAAAGGTGCAGCTTGGCTCGGCAACCCGCTTTGGCGCGGTTACACGCAACGGCGAGGGCGAGGTGGTTGCCGGAATTGCAATAATGCTCAAGGGCGAGAACTTCCAGGAGGTGAGCCGCAGGGTGAAAGAGCGAATTGCGCAGATACAGAAAAGCCTTCCCGAAGGAGTGGTTATAGAGCCTTTCATCGACCGCACGCAGCTTGTGAACCGCGTTGAGAACACCATAGCCCACAACCTTGTGGCGGGCGGACTGATTGTGATATTCATTCTCGTGCTTTTCCTCGGAAACTGGCGGGCAGGGCTTGTGGTGGCGAGCGTCATACCGTTGAGCATGCTGTTTGCCTTCGGAATGATGAGGCTTTTCGGACTAAGCGGAAACCTTATGAGCCTCGGCGCAATTGACTTCGGAATGATTGTTGACTCTGCCGTGATAATTGTCGAGGCTGTGTGCCTGCACATAGAGCAGCAAAAGGCTAAATATCCCTCCATGCGCCTTACGCAGCGCGAGATGGACGGCGAAGTGCTTTATTCCGCATCGAAAATACGCCACTCGGCGGCGTTCGGCGAGATTATAATAATGATAGTGTACATTCCCCTCATGACTCTTGCAGGCATAGAGGGAAAGATGTTCCGCCCCATGGCAATGACAATATTCTTCGCCATAATGGGAGCGTTCATACTTTCGCTTACATACGTTCCAATGGCGAGCGCGTTGCTTCTGAGCAAAAAGGTAAGCACAGACAAGAATATCGCACACCGCATGGTCGAAAAACTTCATGATTGGTACAAACCGGTTCTTGAATGGGCGGTGAGGAACAGCCGTGAGCTTATTGTCGGGGCGGTATGTGCGTTTGCCGTGAGCGTGGCAGCGTTCATGAAACTCGGCGGGGAATTCATCCCGAGTTTGGAGGAGGGCGATTTTGCCGCCGAGCTGAGCATGGCGCAAGGCACAAGTCTCAGCCAAATGACCAAGGCGACTACAATGGGCGAGAAACTGCTTAAAGAAAAATTCCCCGAAGTAAAACAGATAGTAACCCGCATCGGAAGTGCTGAAATCCCCACCGACCCTATGCCCGTTGAAAGAGCCGACATGATGATTGCCCTTAAACCCAAGTCAGAGTGGACGAGCGCGAAGACAAAAGACGAACTTATGGAGCTTATGGGCGAAACGCTCAAGACCATACCCGGGCTAGAAGTTGAGATGAGCCAGCCGATTCAAATGAGGAACAACGAGCTGATAACGGGAGTGCGTCAGGACGTGGCCATAAATATTTACGGCGAAGACCTTAATGTACTGGCCGAAGAGGCAGCAAAAGTGGCGAATATAGTGAGAAAAGTCCACGGAGTTACCAGTCCGTATGTTGAAAAGGTGCAGGGGCTTCCGCAGATACAGGTTATTTACAACCACGAGCGCATGGCGGAATACGGCATCTCAATAAAGGACGCGAACAGCATACTCAAGACAGCCTTTGCGGGAAGCGCGGCGGGCGCGGTGTATGAGGGCGAAAAAAAGTTCGACATTGTTTTGCGCCTTGACAAGAACCTGCGCAACGAAGTGTCTTCACTCGAAAACCTTTACCTGCCTGTTCCGGGCGGCGGCACGATTCCGCTTTCCCAGGTGGCCGATGTGGAGTATGTGGAGGCACCCTCGCAAATCACCCACGAAGAAGGCACGCGGCGAATATACGTTGGTTTCAACGTTAGGGGACGCGACATCGAAAGCACCGTAGAGGAAATCGAGGGGCTTGTGAGCAAAAACATCACCCTGCCTGCCGGATATTACTACACCTACGGCGGAGAGTTCCAGAACCTGCGCGAGGCGGCTAACCGCCTTGCCGTGGCAATTCCCGTTGCGCTCGCAATGATACTGCTGCTGCTCTACGCCACCGTGAAAAGTGTGCGCGAAACGCTTTTCGTGTTCAGTGCAATTCCCCTTGCGGCGATAGGCGGAATATGGGCGTTGTGGCTACGCGGCATGCCGTTCTCCATTTCGGCGGGAGTAGGATTCATAGCCCTGTTTGGCGTTGCGGTGCTCAACGGCATTGTTCTCGTGGGGCAGCTAAACGACTTGCAGAAAGCCGGCGTGGACAACATAACCGATAGAATAATGAAAGGCTGCATGATAAGGCTTCGCCCCGTGCTTATGACGGCTCTTGTGGCGAGCTTCGGCTTCCTGCCAATGGCCCTGTCCCACGGCGACGGGGCGGAAGTGCAGCGTCCGCTTGCCACGGTTGTTGTGGGCGGACTGATAACCTCAACGCTGCTCACACTGATAGTTTTGCCGGCTGTTTACAAAACTTTCACGAAAAAATAGCGAAACATGATTTCAAGAAGAATATATGCCGCAGCCCTCGCAACGCTTGCATGGCTCGTGGCGTTTCCGCAAACAAGGCTCACACTCGAAGAGTGCATTGCCGCGGCAGAAAAAAACAATTACGGCATAAGGGCCGCCGAGGGCGAAGCCGAGGAAGCGCGAATTATGCAGGCCACGGCGTGGGACATGGAAAAAACATCGCTATCCCTGAACCAGGACCCAACATCGGGCGGAAGCCCCGACAACAGCATTACGCTTAGCCAGAACTTCGAGTTCCCCACGGTTTATGCCCTGCGACGCAAAAGTCTCAAGGCGGAAACCGAAGTGGCGAAAAGCCGCGCCAAACTGAGCCGCAAGCAACTGGCGGCGCAGGTGGCGGAAACCTATGTGCAGATGGTGTTTGCCTTGGAGAAGAAGCGCATACTCTCGGAGCAGGACACCATAGTGAGCGAATATCTCCGCCTTGCCACTGTGAGATACGGGGCAGGGGAGGCACGACAGCTCGAAAAGCTCACGGCAAGTCGCATGAAGAACGAAAACAGCATGGAGCTTGAGAGCGCGGACGCGGAACTGCTCACTTTGCGGCACACAATGCGCGAACTTTTGAACACCGATGAAGACATACTTCCCGCCGAGGAGGAACTTAAACCCCTGCCGTGGGACGGCGGGGAGGAGTTCGACTTTTCGCGCACCGCCGAGGGTGAATACAGCTCCAACACCCTTGAAACGGCAAAGCGCAAGGTTTCCGAGGCAAAAGGCGATTGGCTTCCCAACTTCAGCATCGGGCTTAGCGGGCAAATGGTGCTGAAAGGCTGGAACCCCTACAACGTTGACCGCAGCCGCTTCAAGGGCGGCAACTTCATGGGTTTCGAAGTTGGGGTAGGGCTGCCGCTATTCTTCGGCTCCACGCGCGCCAAGGTGAGGGCGGCAACAAAATACCGCGAAACGGCGGAACTTTACGCCATGCAGGCCCGGCAGCGCGGCGAAACGGAATACCGCGTGCAAAGAGACAAGTGCCTTGCCGCATGCCGCCGCATGGAGCATTACAAGGGAGGAGGGCTTGCCGAGGCGCGCGAAATGGCAAGAATAGCAAAAATATCATACGAGAACGGCGACATAGGGTATGTGGAGTATATGCAAAGCCTGATGGAGTCGTCGGACACGCGCCTTAAATATGCCGAAACCGTAAAAAATTACAATCTTGCCGTTTTGCGGCTGCGTAATATGCTGAGATAAAAGCCGCCCCCATATCCTAAGTTCCGCCGAAACCGTTAAATTTGCACAAGGTTAAGGCATTTGTAACATGGACGAGGGCAAATTTTTGGAACTTTTGGAGCGGCACGGCATAAAGCCCACCGCAAACCGCATAATGATAGTCAAGGCCCTGGCGGGCGAGGAGAGTCCCAAAACAATGAAGGAACTCGAAGACACACTCGTGCTTATAGACAAGTCGAACATATTCCGCGCCCTCACCCTTTTCAGAGAGCGCCGTCTGGTACATACCATAGAAGACGGCAACGGCGGCACGCGCTACGAGCTGTGCTTGAGCCACAGCGCAAGCGAAGACGATGACGGACACGTACACTTTTTCTGCGAGCAGTGCGGTCGCACCATATGCCTGAACTCCACGCCCCTGCCGCCCGTACACCTGCCTGAGGGATACGTGCGCCGCAGCGCAAACTTCCTTGTAAAGGGTCTGTGTCCTCGCTGCGCAAAAAAAGCGGACGGCGAATAGAAAGCCCGGCTTAAAGAGTGAAGCAAAAACAGTAAATGTCTGAAAACCAGCGATAATAGATTGTTTTGGGATAATTTCGTAAGGAAATGGTTTTCAGAGCGTTGCAAGTGGGCAAAAAAAGGTCTGATATAATTTGAATTATGTCTGATGTAATTTTTTCTACATCGGACATAGTTTTTCCTACGTCAAATGTATTTTTAGCGATATTGGTTTCGCGCCAATTGTAGGGGTGTATGCCATACGCCCCTACGGCGGCGGAATACGCAACAGCGCGGTAACGATAACGGCCGGACGCGGGTTATCGTGTGATGCAACGGATGCGGCTGCGTGGAAGATGTTGTGCGCACATACAAAAAAGAGAATGCGCGAATTGTAGGGGCGTATGGCATACGCCCTGTACACCGCCGCCCGAGCCGCGCCGCAAGCTGCCCCGATAAATTGCATAATCCGCGCAATTCGGGCGTATGCCATACGCCCCTACGGCGGCGGAATACGCAACAGCGCGGTAACGATAACGGCCGGACGCGGGTTATTGTGTGGTGCAACGGATGCGGCTGCGTGGAAGATGTTGTGCGCACATACAAAAAAGAGAATGCGCGAATTGTAGGGGCGTATGGCATACGCCCTGTACACCGCCGCCCGAGCCGCGCCGCAAACCTCCGCCGCGACATTGCCAATCCGCGCAATTCAGGGCGTATGCCATACGCCCCTACATATATACAGCATACGGTCAATCAATAAATTATCCTCCACAAAGGCATTTTGCATACGCCTTGTGCATTATTGCATGAATCGCATCGCAAACAGCCGCCGCAGTATTGCCGCCTTTTCATTATCTTTGCACTGCGCAATCAACAAACAAACAACAAACAGAAACAGAACTGCAATAACATAAAATATTAACAAACAGGGCTTTTGCTCTTATTCTCTCAGTTGAAAATTGGACACTTTCAAAAGGCATGAGGATAAGCATGCAACAGTTCGCGCTTAGGGCGCGGACTTTTTGTGCTTTTCTGTGCCGCAGGGCGTCCAATCCCTCAACTGAAGTCAAGCCAGAAGGTTCGCGCCTTTGGTTTGGCGGAATTCGGGCAAGGCACAAAACCCGCGCCCGATGATAAAAGACATAATCCATAAAAACGAATCCGCCACGCCATGCGGCGGAACGCTTGAAAAGCTCCACAGGGATTTTCCGCAATGCTTTGACAAAAACGGTAACTTCGACCTGCAGAAATTCCAAAACCTTATATCCGCCGAAGTCCCCGCCACGCACGAGGGCTACGGCCTGGACTTTTTGGGCAGGAACTACGCAAACCTTATTGCCGCGACCGACACAGAGACGATAGTTGTGCCCGATGGGGCGCACAACTCCAAGCCCGAAAACGCCGCGAGCGAAAACGTTTACATCACGGGCGACAACCTCGACGCGCTGAAGCACCTGCTGAAATCCTACAGCAACAGCGTGAAGTGCATTTACATAGACCCACCCTACAACACGGGCAACGACGGTTTTGTATATAGCGACAGTTTCAACTTCACGGCGGCTCAGCTCGAACAGCGTCTTGGGGTGGACGAGGAGAGGGCGGAGCGCATCCTCGACCTCACCTCGCGCCGTTCCTCCTCTCACTCGGCGTGGCTCACCTTCATGGCGTCGCGCCTGTTTCTTGCGCGGGATCTTCTGACCGACGACGGAGTGATTTTCATTTCCATCGACGACAATGAACAGGCTAACCTGAAGCTGCTCTGCGATTCCATTTTCGGCGAGGAAAACTTCGTGGCGCAATTTATCTGGAAGAGCAAAAGCGGTGGCGCAAACGACAGTAAATTTGTTGCAATTGACCATGAATATGTTCTTTGTTATGGACACGATGTAAATTGTTTGGGTAAGTTTATTGACAAAGAGGCAAAGGTTACAACTTCTTATAATTGCAAGGATGAAAAAGGAGAATACGCGTTAGACAGGTTGGATAAGCAAAATTTGGGATATGAGGAATCGTTGGATTTTCCAATAATAGGCCCAGATGGAAAAGAATACCGTGTTTTTCATAAAGACCCCAAAAATAAAGTGGCAAGATGGCGCTGGGGGAAAAAGACAGTAAAGGAAAAATATGACGAATTGGTTTTCAAAAATGGCTGCGTATATACCAAAAACTATAAGAAGGATGCCGCCCTTTTTAGGAGTTTGCTGATTGATGAGCGTTTTGGCAGAACCCGGACAGGCAAAGCAAATTTTACAGACTTATTTCCTGCTGATTATTTTTCTTCTCCGAAGCCCATAAAGCTCATTCAGGCATTATTAAATACGAAAGAAAACGATATTATCCTTGACTTCTTTTCGGGGAGCGCAACCACAGCCCAGGCGGTGATGCAGTTGAACGCTGCCGACAAGGGTAGGCGCAAATTCATAATGGTTCAGCTTCCCGAGGCTACGCCGCAAGGTTCTCCGGCGCGGAACGCGGGCTATGCCACAATAGACCAGATAGGCATGGAGCGCATCAGAAGGGCGGCGGAAAAGATACGCGGGGAAAATCCGCTCTTTGCCGGGAAAATGGATTTGGGCTTCAAACATTTCACATTGCACAGTGTGGCGCACAACACGCTCGACCGTCTGGAGAAGTTCGACCCGCACGCCGCACTCACCGATGACGACATACTGAAAACGTTCGGCAGGGAAACAGTGCTGGCAACGTGGCTCGTGGGCGACGGTTACGGGCTTACAGCCAAGCCGCAGGAACTCCGCCTTGCCAAATACACCGCCTACACCATAGGAAGGCACATCTATCTGCTCGAGGGCGGGGATTTCGACAACAGCGCCATGGTTGCCCTCATCGAGAAATACGGAAACGATCCCGCATTCAACCCAACCGAGATTGTGGCGTTCGGCTACAGCTTCAACTACGGGCAGACCGAGATGCTGCGCTCAAACCTCAGGATGCTTCACGACGGCGCGAAACACCTCAAGGCGGAACTCCACATAAGATACTGACAAATGGAAATCAAATACCAAAGGGGCTTGAAGCACCAGCAGCGGGCCGTGGACGCCATAACGCGCGTTTTTCAAGGCGTGGCGTTTGAAAGGCCTGCGGCAATGTGCGAAAACCCCTTGATACCGCTACACGACGAGGCGATAGGGCGCAACATCAGAGCCATACAGGATGAAAAGGAGCTTAATGTGCCGGCGGACGCCCGCGTGTTTTCCGCGCCGCAAGCCACGTTGAACCTCGACATCAAGATGGAGACCGGCACAGGCAAGACATACGTTTACACACACGCCATATACGAGCTGCACAAACTGTATGGCGTGAACAAGTTCATAGTTGCCGTGCCCACGCTCGCAATCAAGGAGGGCGCAAGGTCGTTTATGGGCGACCCCGACGTGAGACACCATTTCAAGGACGATTGCGGCTACGATGCCAACATTGACTTGTGCGTGCTCACCGCGCAGCAGCCGAAAAACGGCAAGCGGCTTTTCCCCTCCGAGGTCAGGGAGTTTGTGGGCGGCTCGCATCAGATTTCAAACCGCATATACGTTCTTCTTGTCAACGCGGCGCTCATTTCCGACAGCAAGGCAAAGATGCTCGGCCGCGACTACGACCAGACAATCGAGGGCTATTACTGTCCGCTCGACGCTCTGAAAGCCACGCGCCCTTTCCTTATAATCGACGAGCCGCACCGCTTCAAGCAGGGCGGGAAAACGTTCGGCGTAATACGCGAGCGCATTCAACCGCAGTGCATAATACGTTTCGGGGCAACGTTCCCCGAAGTGGACGAAAAGGCAAAGGGAGTGCGGCGAAAGGCAAAGGACTACCAAAACCTGCTCTACAACCTCAACGCTTTTCAAGCCTTCAACGAAAATCTCGTAAAGGGCGTGGCAAAAAACCATTTCGAGCCGCTGAGCCGCAAGAGCGAGAAAATACGCCTGGTGTCAACCCAAGGGAGAAACTCGGCGGTTTTCGCCCACATCACAAGCAGCGGCACAAAAAGGTTAACGCTTTACAAGGGCGACTCGCTGGGCGAAATATCCCCCGAAATGGGCGGAATAATAATCAACGGCATTGGCAGTGGCATGGTTGTGCTTTCAAACGGACAGGAGAAGCACAAGGGCGAGGAGTTTGACGTTGACATTTATTCCACACCCTATCAAGAGGGAATGATGCGCCTTGCAATACAACGGCATTTCGAGACTGAGCGCACCAACTTCATGCGCACGCAGAAAATAAAGACACTCGCGCTGTTTTTCATTGACGACATAGCGTCGTTCCGCGGCGAAGGCGAAGGCAATAACGCTTGGCTGCGCAACACGTTCGATAGGCTTTTGCGCGAAAGGCTGGAACAGGAAATCGCGAACACGGCGGAAAACTCGCAGGACTATGCGCAGTTTTTGCAGGCGAGCCTGGACAACATAGGGGAATGCTCGGCGGGATATTTCGCCCGGGACAACGGCGACAAGAATGAGGCTGTGGCGCGCGAGGTTGACGACATTTTGCGAAACAAAAAGCACTTGCTGCAATTCCGCAACGATGACGGCTCATGGAACGTGCGCAGGTTTTTGTTTTCAAAGTGGACGCTCAAGGAGGGGTGGGACAACCCCAACGTGTTCACCATTGCAAAACTGCGCTCAAGCGGAAGCGAGACGAGCAAGTTGCAGGAAGTGGGGCGCGGGTTGCGGCTGCCGGTGGACGAATACGGCAACCGCATTAGCGACGAAAGCTTTATGCTGCACTACATTGTGGACTTCAGGGAGGCTGACTTCGCAAACAAACTCATTGCCGAGATTAACGGCGACAATCTTGCCGGCGCGGAACTGTGCATAAGCGAAGACCTGTTAAAGAAAGTGGCGGAAATACGAGACACTAACGAAAAACATCTGTTTGCGGAGCTTCTGCAAAAAGACTTTGTTGACATAAACAAAAAGGTGAACCTTGAAAATTTTGCGCAGCTAAACGCCGAATATCCCGAGTTTAACACGGCGTGGGTTGGGAGCGACAAAGTGAGGAACGACAACAAGAAACAGCCAACCGGCATCAGGATACGCAGGGAGAGATACAAGGAGCTGGAAAGGCTGTGGCGCATTCTCAACCGCAAGTACATAATATTTTTCGACGGCAATCTTACAAGGAAAATAGAGGAAGGCTTCAGCATCAGCGATGAAGTGTTTGCCGCGCCAACCATGACGGCTCACTGCGATGTGGTGTCAGCCAAAGACGGCACGGCAACCGTGGTTCACGAAAGCGAGACGCAATACCGCACGGGCGGCAAGGGTTTGCCCTACGGCGCGTTCCTGCGGCGCATAAACGAAGCCACATCCCTGCCAATAAAGACCGTACACAAAGTTATAGCCAAGTATTTCTCCACCCACAGGTACGCTCCCGGATTAATCAACGAGGAATCAATGACGCGCTTCATAGAGAAGTTCAACGGATGGAAGGCGAAAAACATAACCGGACTTGTAAGGTACAGGCAGGCAGATTACAAGTCGCGCGAAACCTCGCTCACCGACATCAACGGAAAGCTGCGCGACGAAATCCCCACGGGAAACATAGGCGTGTATGTGGAGCATGGCGACCCCGCGCCGCGATACCTTTACGACACGATAGCATACGATTCCGATTTGGAGCGCGAGGACATAAAAACCAAGTGCGACGAAATTGTGGTGTATGGCAAAATCCCCCGCCGGAGCGTGGCAATACCCACATTGGACGGCACATATAGTCCCGACTTCATGTATGTGGTGAAACGCAAGGACGGCAAGGACGAAATGAACATAGTTGTCGAGACCAAGGGAGTTAACAGCGGGGACGCGCTGCGCATTGTGGAGAAAATGAAGATAGACTGCGCCCGGAAGTTCTTTGAGCAGTTAAAGGACGATGGCTTCAATGTGAGTTTCAAGGAGCAGACAAACAACACCAAAATGCTCGCGATAATAAGCTCGTTGCTCGGGCAAAAAACGGATACCGATGCAGTTTAATTTATACCGCCGGTTACCGGAGATTTGTATGATTTCGAAATGCTTTTGTAGGAATTTGGTTAGCAGATGTTTGCAACAGCGAAAAAAAGGTCTGATGTAATTTGAATTACATCGGACATAGTTTTTCCTACGTCAAATGTATTTTTAGCGATATTGGTTTCGCGCCAATTGTAGGGGCGTATGGCATACGCCCTGTATTTGGTCGCATGAGCCGCGCCGCAAACCTCCGTCGCGACATTGCCAATCCGCGCAATTCAGGGCGTATGCCATACGCCCCAGCGGCGGCGGAATACGCAACAGCGCGGTAACGATAACGGCCGGACGCGGGTAATTGTGTGGTGCAACGGATGCGGCTGCGTGGAAGATGTTGTGAGCACATACAAAAAAGAGAATGCGGGAATTGTAGGGGCGTATGGCATACGCCCAAAACGCGCCGCATGAACCGCGATGCAAGCTGCCCCGATAAATTGCATAATCGGCGCAATTCAGGGCGTATGCCATACGCCCCTACATATATACAACATACGATTAATCAATAAATTATCCTCCGCAAAGACGTGTGCCATACGCCCCTACATATATTGCATGAACCGCATCGCAATCCGCCGCCGCGATATTACCGCTGTTTTCATTATCTTTGCACTAAAATTCTGACACAATGGACAAAATCATAGGCATGGGCAATGCGCTGGTTGACGCATTGGTGCATATTGAGGACGATGGTATGCTTGCGGCAATGAACCTGCCGAAAGGTTCGATGCAGCTTATAGACGAAAAACGTTATGGCAAGGTGAGCGAAAGCATGCGCGTACTTAATCCTTCGCGTGCTTTGGGTGGCTCGGCTTCCAACGCCATGCTGGCGCTGGCGCACCTTGGACGCAACCCGGGGTTCATAGGTAAGGTGGGCGATGATGAAAACGGATGCTTCTACTCCGGCGCAATGACCGACGTGGGGGTGAGTGTGTGCTTGCGCCATGCGGCCATGCCAACCGGCGTTGCATCTACTTTTATAACGCCCGACGGACAGCGGACTTTCGGAACGTTCCTCGGCGCGGCGGCTTCGCTTGAGCCGGAGGATTTGGACGAGGAAATGATGCGGGGATATGAATACCTTTATCTTGAAGGATATTTGGTGCAGAACCACGCGCTGATGAACCGTGCCGTGGAGATTGCAAAAAAACTCGGCATTAAGGTGTGTCTCGACATGGCGAGCTACAACATTGTGGAGGCAGACAGGGAATATTTTACGAAGCTTGTGGACGAAAGCGTTGACATTGTATTTGCCAACGAAGAGGAGAGCCGTGCCTTCACGGGGCTTGAACCGGAGAAATCGCTTGAGAAAATCGCCTCGATGTGCGACACCGTGGTTGTGAAGCTCGGCGCGCGCGGCAGCATAGCCCGCTCGAATACTGCGCCGGGCGGCTTTGCATCCTGCGATGCGGGGAAGGTTGAAAAAGTTGTCGACACCACGGCGGCGGGAGACTTCTTCACCGCAGGCTTTATGTATGCCTTCACCGCCGGATCCCCGCTCGAAGTGTGCCTAAAGGCAGGAACGCTGCTTTCAACGGCGGTTATACAGATAACCGGCACAACTCTTGCGGAAAATACGTGGGAGAAGATACGCGCAAATATAGAAACTCTATGCAAAGCATAAGGGGGATGAAAATGAGAACTGCACTTAAATTAATAATGCCCGCTTTTGCGGCGATGATTATGGCATTGCCGTCGGCGGCGCAGAAAAACCACAATTTCGAAGTGGCGAAGAATCTCGATGTGTTCAACAACTTGTTCAAACAACTCGACCTTTATTATGTTGACACCATAAACCCATCGAAGCTCATTAAGGAAGCTACCGATGCCATGCTATCCACGCTCGACCCTTACACCAACTATTTTGCCGACAGCGAGCGCGATGACCTCAAGCAAATGCTCACGGGGAAATACGGCGGCATGGGCGCGTTGATACATTATAACAAGGAGCAGAAAAGGTGCATTGTTGCCGAACCGTTTGAGAATTGCCCCGCAACAAAAGCAGGACTGCGTGCCGGCGACATTATACTCGAAATTGCCGGAAAGCCGTTCGGTCCGATGAAGGACGGCGAGGATACGGGCGATTTCACTTCGAGCGTCAGCAATGCGCTTCGCGGCGAGCCCGGCACAACGTTTGTGCTGAAAATAAAGCGTCCCGGCGAAGAAAAGGAACGCGAGGTAAGGGTTACGCGCGAAGCTATAAAAACTCCCGCCATAACATACAGCGGAATGCTCGGCGATGTAGGCTACATAAATCTTTCGCAGTTCACCCGGGGCTGCGCCGACGAAATGCGCAAAGCCGTTGTGGAGTTGAAAGGGCAGGGGGCGAAAAAACTCCTGCTCGACTTGCGCGGAAACGTCGGCGGCTCACTCGAAGAAGCTGTGGAGATAGTAAATCTTTTCATAGACAAAGGCAAGACCGTTGTGGAACTCAAAGGAAAAGTGAAAGGCGAGCAGGAGATTCTTAAAACACAGCGAGAGCCTTGGGACACGCGAATTCCCATCGCGGTGCTTGTGAACGGCGGCAGTGCCTCGGCAGCGGAAATCACGGCAGGCACGTTGCAGGATTACGACCGCGCTGTGGTTGTAGGCACTCGCACCTACGGCAAAGGACTTGTGCAGCAAACGCGCCCGCTGCCCTATGACGGAATGCTGAAGGTTACCACAAGCAAATATTATATCCCTTCCGGGCGTTGCATACAGGCCATTGACTATTCCCATCGCAATGCCGACGGTTCGGTGGGCAGGATTCCCGATAGTCTGACCCATGTGTTCCATACGGCTAACGGACGCCCGGTGCGCGATGGCGGAGGTATTCTGCCCGACAGTGTGGTTAAGATTGACAGTGTTGCAAACATTGTTATTTACCTCAGCCCTTCCATGCTCACGAGCCGCGTGCTGTTTGACTTTGTTACCGGTTTCGTTAACAGGCATCCGCAGATAGACAAGCCGGAAAGCTTCGACATTTCCGACGAAGAGTATGAAAAGTTCAAACAGTATGCCATAGCCGAAAAATTTTCGTACGACAAACAGAGCGAAAAGGTACTGAAGCAGCTAAAGGACGTTGCCAAATTCGAGGGCTACGATGTTGCAAACGAGATAAAGGCTCTTGAAGCAAAACTGACCCACAACGAAAGCTACGATTTCGACCACTGGAAGCCCGAGATCAAGAAATTGCTGAACTATGAGATAATGTTGCGCTACTATTACAGGCGCGGGGCGTTGCGCAATTCGCTCAACAACGACAAAATACTAAACGTGGCGCGGCAGATACTATCTTCTCCGCAAGCATATTCCAAAATTCTCAAACCCAAGAAAAATAAATAAGCTGAGATGGCTGTAGAAATACGCCGCGTTGAAACAAAGCGCGATTTGAAGAAATTCATAAGGTTCAACTACGAACTTTACAAGGGCAACGCCTATTCCGTGCCCGATCTGTATGAGGACATGAAGTCCACGTTCTCGAAAGAAAAGAACCCCGCCTTTGAGTTCTGTGAGGCGGAATACTTTCTTGCCTACAAGAACGGCAAACCGGTGGGGCGTGTGGCGGCGATAATCAACAAACGTGCCAACGAAACGTGGAACACACGCAATGTGCGCTTCGGGTGGATTGACTTTGTTGACGACCACGAGGTTTCCGAGGCTCTGCTAAACGCCGTAGGAGAATGGGGCAGGCAAAAGGGCATGACCGACATAGTGGGCCCGCTAGGCTTTACCGACATCGATGCGGAGGGAATGCTGATAGAGGGGTTCGACCAACTGTCAACAATGGCCACAATATACAATTATCCATATTACCCACGGCACATGGAGGCGTTGGGGTATGAAAAGCAGACCGACTGGATAGAGAAGAAACTTTACGTTCCCGAGAGTGTGCCCGGCGGATACCAAAGAGTGGCAGACATTGTTATGAAACGTTCAAACCTGCATATGCACCACATAAAGTCGCGCAAAGAGATAAGCGGCACAGACCTGCCATATCGGATTTTCGACCTGATAAACGAGGCCTACTCGCCATTGTTCGGCTATTCTAAGATGTCGAAAAAGCAGGTTGACCAATATGTGAAAGAATATTTCCCGCTTTTGGACATGCGCTTGATTTCCATTGTCGAGGATGCCGAAGGTGAGATTGTGGCAGTGGGAATTTCAATGCCGTCAATGTCGCGTGCGCTGCAAAAGGCGCACGGAAAACTATTCCCATTCGGGTGGTTTCATCTCTTGAAAGCCTTGTTTTTCAAGCGTTCCGACATTCTCGACCTGCTGCTCGTGGGTGTGAAACCCGAATACCAAAGCAAGGGGGTGAACGCGCTGCTTTTTGTCGACCTCATACCAACGCTTGTTAAGATGGGCTTCAGATATGGCGAGAGCAACCCCGAACTGGAAGATAATGAAAAGGTGCAAATGCAGTGGAAATACCTGAAAAGCGAAACCCACAAACGCCGCCGCTGCTATCACAAAACACTTTGATTTTGCTGGGGCATTACCGGCGTATGCCATACGCCCTTGAAATTTGCGCAAAACCAATGCTGCCAAAAATACATTTGACGTAGGAAAAAACATGTCTGATGTAGGAAAAATTACATCAGACATAATTCAAACTACATCAGACCTTTTTTACACACCGTGTAACGCTCTGTAAAACAATTATTTGCAAGGCAATACAAAAATATGGCAAAACTCTGCCAATCAGAAAGTTGATGTAAAGCCATGCAGTGCGTGCTGCGGCATGAACGGGTATGGAACAAAACGGAAAGTATTGTTGCTATTTTTTCACGATTTCGACATTTATAACTATTTTTGTAGTCCCTAAAAAATAGGAAAACAGTGGCACAACGACTGATACAGACCCAAAGACAGGCACTAGGACAGACGCTTACGCCGCAACAGCTTTTGCAGGTGCATCTTCTGGAACTTCCGCTGCGCGATTTCGAGCAACGGGTGAAAGATGAAATTCTTGACAACGAGGCTCTCGAAGAGGGAGATGACGGGGAAAGGACCGACGAGGATGGCGGGTCTGACGGCACAACGGAGGATGCGGAGGCGCAGGGTGCGGAAACATCGCACGAAGACGCTCTTGCCGATTACCTGAATGATGACGACACGCCCGACTACCTGCTCAATTCAAACAACGGCGATGACGAAAAAGGGAGCAGCCTGCCTTTCGGGCAGCAGACTTCGCTTTACGAGGAATTGACCTCACAGATTGCCGAACACGACCTTACCGACGAGCAGAAGAAAGTGATGGTTTATCTCATAGGCTCGCTCGACAGCGACGGCTTTCTGCGCAAGGATTCGCAAAGGCTCAGTGACGAGATGGCCATATACCACAACATTGAGGTTTCGCCGCAGGAAATAGACAAGCTTGTGGGAGTTATGCAAACTTTCGAGCCTCGCGGCATAGGGGCGCGCAATCTGCAGGAATGTCTAAGAATACAGGTGCTTTCCGATGACAACAAGTCGCCCTACAAGGATTTGGAGCTTCAAGTGATAGACAAGTGCTATGGCGATTTCACGCGCAAGCGCTGGGACAAAATAGCCGAGAGGCTGCACGTTGACAAGGCGGTTATGGACAAGGTGGTGTCAGAGATAAGGCATCTCAACCCGCGTCCGGGCAGTGCGCTCAACGAGATGTCGAACGGAGCTTCGCAGGAGGTTACACCCGATTTCCGGGTGGAGAACGATGGCAACGGCAACCTTATAGTTTCTCTCAACGAAGGCGATGTGCCGCCGCTAAGGGTGAGTCGCTCTTTTCGCAACACCATGGCCGAGTATTCAAAAAACCGCAGCACACTCACGCGCCGCCAAAAGGACGCATATATATATACGCGCCAAAAGGTGGAGTCGGCCAAAGTGTTCATAGATGCGGTTAACCGCCGCCGGAAAAACCTGCTTGCAACAATGGAGGCGATAGTGGATTTTCAGAAAGACTTCTTCTTGGAAGGCGATGATACATTACTGAAACCCATGATACTGCGAGATATAGCGCAGCGCACCGGGCTTGACATCTCAACGGTTTCGCGCGTGAGCAACAGCAAATATGTTGAGACGGAGTTCGGGGTGTTCCCACTGAAATACTTTTTCAACGACAAGTTTGTTACGCCGGATGGGGATGTGCATTCCACCGTTGCAATACGCAAGGCCCTGGCGGGAATAATTGAAAACGAAGACAAAAACAATCCATACCCCGACGAGGTGCTTGCCGGGATGCTCAAAGAAAAGGGTTTTCCGGTGGCACGCCGCACGGTGGCGAAATATCGTGAGCAGCTCGGGCTGCCGGTAGCACGTTTAAGAAAATGACAGACAAATATCTTATACAGGTTTCCAAGATTATCTCGGTGCTTTTCGAGCCGTTTTATTTCCCGGTTATTGCATTCGCCGTGCTGTTGCTTTTCAGCTACATGAGTTTGTTGCCGGTGAGTGTCAAGTTGACGGTTATTGTAATAGTTTATGTTTTCACGGTGGCCCTGCCGCTGCTGTCGATATACCTTTATCGCAAAATAAACGGTTGGACGCGCCATCAGGCAAGTCGCCGCACGCGCCGCCTGGTGCCCTATGTGTTGAGCATGATGTGCTACGGCTGCTGTCTATACGTGATGATGCGCATGCGCATGCCGCATTTTATGAGCGGCATACTTGTGGGTGCGCTTGCCATACAGCTTGTTTGCACAATAGTTAACCGCTGGTTCAAGATAAGCACGCATTCTGCGGCGGCGGGGGGCGTGATAGGTGCGCTGCTTGCCTTTTCGCTCTTATTCTCGTTCGACCCCACATGGTGGCTGTGTCTTACGATAGTTATAGCAGGGGCGGTGGGTTCAAGCAGAATTGTGCTGCGCCAGCACACGCTTTCGCAGGTGGCTGTTGGTACCATTGTGGGGTTCATCTGTGGCTTTATCAGCATATTATTCGTATAAACAATTCATATTATGAAGCCTTTAGTAAGTATAATAATGGGCAGCACGAGCGATCTTCCGGTAATGGAGAAAGCCGCTGCCGAGCTTGATTCGATGGAGATACCTTTTGAGATTAACGCCCTTTCGGCCCATCGCACCCCTGTGGAGGTTAGCGAGTTTGCCGAGGGAGCCGAAGCACGAGGCATCAAGGTTATTATAGCCGCAGCGGGAATGGCCGCCGCCCTTCCGGGAGTTATTGCCGCCCACACAACGCTGCCGGTGATAGGAGTGCCAATAAAGGGAATGCTCGACGGACTTGACGCGCTGCTCTCGATAGTGCAGATGCCGCCGGCCATACCTGTGGCCACCGTGGGCGTGAATGCGGCGAAGAATGCCGCAGTGCTTGCCGAGGAGATACTTGCCCTTACCGACAAGGATATTGCCGCAAGGGTGAAGAAGGCAAAAAGCAAGCTCGGAGAGAAAATTGTGAAGGCTAATGCCGAACTCGCCAAGGTGGAGTATAAATACAAAACAAACTGAACGGCGCCACAAGGCTGAAGTCCCATAAAATTTACGTGCCGGATGCTGCATTAAAGCGTCCGGCACGTTTTGTAATAATGCACAAGTGGCAGGCTCGTAAAGCAATATGCGAACAAAGGCATGTGTAATAACAATTTGTTTTTAAGGTGTTTGCAAGCGGCAAAAAAAGGTCTGATGTAGTTTGAATTATGTCTGATATAATTTTTTCTACATAGGACATGGTTTTTCCTACATTCGATGTGGTTTTTGTTGTGCATGGAGGGGCAACCGGTTCGGGCTTGGCAATAATCGTGGGGGCGTATTGCATACGCCTTGTGTGCCACCGTTCGAATTTAAGAAAAGCCTTATCCGAATAAGGCTCATAGCCGGGTTATCTCACTACTATCTTATTCTTGAGCGTTTCGCCATCGGTCTCAACCTTCACTATGTATATGCCACGCGCAAGGCTTATGGTCTTTCCGGCATGGTCAACTTTTGTGCGCGCAACTTCAATTCCGCTTGTGTCATACACTTTTGCAACAACTGCGTATGCAGTTCCGTCTATTCTAATTCCTCCCGGCACGGCGGTTATGCTTGCCCCGCCAATCTTGTTGCCTTTTACGCCCACGGGTGTCATGCCTATCATGCTGTCCATCCAAGGCAGGCGATAAGCAAGGTAGTCGCGCACAACCTGCACTTCTTTCTCAAACGAGCCCGCACATTGGTATTCCTGGTG
The DNA here is from genome assembly GCA_002437495.1 of Prevotellaceae bacterium UBA6398. Classification (GTDB taxonomy): domain Bacteria; phylum Bacteroidota; class Bacteroidia; order Bacteroidales; family Bacteroidaceae; genus UBA6398. The sequence continues at coordinate 213,318 of DJQA01000008.1, read as the reverse complement.
CACTATTTGGTTCATTATCGGCCACCGTATGAAATTCAGTTTTTGCGACTCTTCGAGTTCGCTTTGCAGGCTGTCGATAATGTGGGTCAGGTATTCGGCGGTAAGTCCCCGGTCGTATCTCGCCTTGCTCCAAACTTCTTTCAGGCGTTCTTTCTCCACTCCGATAACGCGCCCCACAAAGCCCCTCATGTTTCCGGCACACGAGCTTTTTGGAGATGCGTAGAGAAATGTGCTTATGTCGGAAACAGGATGTATTCGCGAGTCGTTTTCAAAGGCAAGGTCGAAATCCCACACCGGTCCGGTGCGAAAGCGCGTAGAATCGCGGTCCTTATACATGTAAACGCTCCAGTAGGCATCGGTGTTGCCGCTCAGCTCGTTCACAATGAAGTACTTCAGGAATGATTCGGGGTCGAGAAATTTTCGGTAGCCGTTTTCGGGGCTAAGGTAAAGGTTCCCGGCAAGGCGCGTTGCCATTTTGTTGAAATAGCTGCTTATGTAGTTGTGTTGCTGTGTGGTTATGTCATCGTCATCGGGCGACTTAATTGTTACGGGCAGACTGTACGCGTATGGCGATGTGGTGAATTTTGATTTTTCCTGGTCGGCGTATCCATCAATTTCCAACAGGTATCCCCCGGTTAGTTTGCTCCCGCTGTTGTCTTCGGTTTCCATTTCGGTTATGTCCACTCGGTTTTTCCTCACCTCTATTTGGTCGCACAGCTGGTAAGTTCCCTGGTATTCTCCGTTTAATATAACGTCTACCATCCTGCATGCCGGCGTGTAGTCCATGCCCACCGCCTCGCTTATCTTGAACGCCAGCGCGTTTCTCATGAGTGTTTTGTCGCCGTAATTGTTTATGAGCGTCCATTGTTTTGCCTTGGCCGGCATGTCGAGCAGCTTTTTCTTTTTGGCGAGCTTCAGTTTGTATGGTTTTTTGGGAAAGCCCCACGAGGCGTTCCCTCTGCCCCTGATTTCAAGGCTGTCGGAATAAAAGTTTTTGCCCGATTTTGAAATCACGCTTATTATGGCCGGCAGGTAAACCTCTTTTGAGTTTATTGTTTTTGCGCCGTCGGTGTTTATAACCACCACCGGCAGGTTTGTGGGTGTATAAAATTGCGTGTCATCGCCATTGCCCGCGTATCCGTGGAATTCCAATTCGGCCACGTTGCAGCGTACGTTGTTCGGCCCCACATATCGCACATACCTGAACCCGCGCGACACGTTTACCGTGGCGTAGGTAAGCCGTTTTTCCGCAGGTGTTTTCTTTATCAAGTGTAGCGGCACGGCATCGGTGAAGTCGGGGTTGTTGGCCCCTTCGAATATTCCGAGCTGCATGCGCTGCGCCCACTCGCTGCGTGGGGCATAGGCTATGCGGGTTATAACGTGTTTTGTTCCGAGGTCGAGCCCAACCCATGTGTTGCTGCGGGCGTTCGAGCCGTAGAAGGTTGACAGGCTGCCATCGAAAGCCACTTCGGGCCCGCCGTCGGAATATTCGGCTTTTTCCGAGCCTATTGGTGTTCCCGAAAGCACTTGGCTGCTTTGGGCGTATGCGCCTGCGGCTGCAAACATTGCAGTGAATAATATCGGTAGTAGTCTGTTCATGGTAATATTTGTTATGAGTTTGGGCAAATTTACCAAAAAATGCGCGAATATGCGGCAAATCAACAAATTGTAAAGCAATATTTTTTTCGGTGTAGATGTCGTGCCAACAAGTTCCTGCCTGTGTGTGCGGCGTGTGCCGATTTTTTTGTTCATGCCGTATGTGCGCTCCGCCTTAGGCGGTAATGGGAAAATCTCATTATGGTAAAAAAGTGTGTGGTGCGAATATGTGGAAAGCATTATATTTGCCGATGCAATGAACACAAAAAGCATAGTGATAATGGGGGCCACAAGCGGCATAGGGCGTGAGGTGGCGGAAATGTTAGCCCGCAGAGGGTGGAAAGTGGGAGCTTGCGGACGCAGGAGTGAGCTTCTTGAAAGTTTAAGAGCGCAATATCCGCAAAACGTTCTCATAATGACGGCTGATGTAAACGCTTATGACACGGCAGAGCGGCTTGCCGCTTTTGCGAGTAGGCTCAATGCCGGTGTATATCTGCATTGCAGCGGCATAGGGTGGCAGAACACGCAGCTTGACGCGGAAAAGGAATTGGCCACACTGCGAACAAATGGTGAGGGCTTTGCGCGGTGTGTGGGCGCGGTGTTCCGCCTTTTTTCAGCCACCGGCGGACACATAGCCGTGGTTTCCTCCATTGCGGGAACAAAGGGGTTGGGGCCGGCTCCGGCTTACTCGGCCACAAAAAGGTTTCAAAACACGTATATCGATGCGCTTGAGCAGTTGGCGTGGCAGCGCCACCTTGGCATAACGTTCACCGACATACGCCCCGGCTTTGTGGCAACCGACCTTATAGGCGGCGGAAAGGGCTACCCCATGGTTATGAAAAAAGAAAAGGTAGCGGCGGCCATCGTGAAGGCTGTTGAGCGCAAACGCCGCGTGGCTGTCATAGATTGGCGTTATGCCGCGCTCGTTGTGTTGTGGAGGCTCATGCCGCGCTTTTTGTGGAAACGCCTGCCGATAGTGCACAATGTGGGCTGACATGTGCGCGCTGCGTTTCAGGCGGTGGCGCACGGGGCTGATGCCGTTCGCAACACGAACGCGCAAACATCAACCAACCGGAAAATCGCGCCGCCGTAGGGGCGTATGGCATACGCCCTGAATTGCGCGGAATGGCAATGTCGCGGCGGTGTTTGTAAACGCGGTTTTGGCGGTGGCGCACGGGGCTGGTGCCATACGCCCATACAGATGGCGCAAAACCGTAATTGACGGTCATTTCCACAACATCCCAAAAATTACATTTGATGTAAGAAAAACTACATAGGACATAGGAAAAATTATATCAGACATAATCAAAACTATATCGGACCTTTTTTGCTCATTGACAAACCTCTGAAACACAAATCGTTACAAAGAACCCTTTCGGTCTTGCTATGATTTTGTAAACCAGTGGGTTAAGGAACTTTTGCGGCGATTCTGCGTTTCGGGACGGCGTGCCGGATTCATGCCGTCGCATAAAGTGGAAACGGGCGGCTTGGAAAGACTGCCGAAAAATGAGCGGATTTCAAGGTTGCGGCTTGCGCGTTTTTTAGTAACTTAGCTCCGTAAAACAGCGTAAAAAAACCTGAACGCGATGGACAGTTATCACAAAGTTTCCTTGCAGGGCAAGATTTTGAGGGTGGGTCTCATACTCGCCAGCGTGTTGCTGGTAACCTACCTTTTGCCGCGCGAGAAGAGGTTTGGCTATGACTTCAAGCTCGATAAGCCGTGGACGCATCGGCAGGTGATAGCCGACTATGATTTTCCGATATACAAAAGCGATGCCGCGCTGTTGTCAGAGCGCGACAGCGTGGAACGTTTGTTCCAACCCTACTACAACGAGGACGCCTCGGTGGAAAGGACGCAGGTGAGCCACTTTCTGCACGATGTGGAGTCGGGAAGCCTTAAAGGCACCCCGCCCAACATTGTAAGGCTTGTGGTGAGCCGCTTGAGCGACATATATTCCGCCGGCGTTGTGCGCCCGGAGGAACTGCGCGTAATGAACGACAGCAGCATAGGCGCATTGAGGGTGGTTAGCGGCAGGGAGGCCAAAAGCCGCAAGCTCGGAGAGGTTTTCTCAACGCGCACCGCATACGGATACTTGCTCAACTCCGACACATCGCTCGTTACGCACGAGCAGATGGTAAGCCTTAACCTTTCGAACTATGTCGAGGCCAACCTCAACTATGACAAAAGGCGTTCCCAGGCGGCCAAGCACGATTTGATGGAGGCCATATCGCCCACTTACGGGTTGGTGCAGAGAGGGCAGAAGATTATAGACCGCGGGGAGATTGTAACGGCCAAGACATACGACATTCTGAAGTCCCTCGAAAGAGAATCGCAGGTTAGGAACGTTCCGTCTAAAGGCCTTCCGCTAATTATGCTCGGGCAGTTCCTGCTTGTGGCGGTGGCGTTTACGGCGTTCTTTGTTTATGTAAAGATTTACCACAAGAACTATTTCGAGAACATTCGCACGTTCTCGTTCATGCTGTTCCTGCTGGCGCTTTTCCCGGTGGCGGTTTCGTTGTTGCCCGCAACATCGAGGGCAATAGCCTTTCTTGTGCCCTTTGCCATGGCGGGCATATTCATGAGGATATTCACCGACACCAACACGGCGTTTCTCACCCTGGGTTCCACGATATTCGTGAGCTCGTTCGCCCTTGCCGACCCGTTTGAGTTTATAATAGTCAATTTCTCCTCGGGTGTGGCGGCAATCTACGCGCTCCACGACCTACAACAGCGCTCGCAGCTTTTCCAAACGGCCATGATAGCCACCCTGGTGGCTGTGCTCACGGCAATAGCGTTCGATTTTGCGCAGGGAATGGACATAAAGTCGCTCGACAACAAGCTTTATGTTTATCTGTTCATAAACGGCGTGTTCCTTCTGTTCTCATACCCTCTGCTCTACGTTGTGGAGAAGCTGTTCGGTTTCGTGTCATCGGTTACGCTCATAGAGCTGTCGAACATAAACAACCCGTTGCTGCGGCGGCTTTCAAAAGAGGCGGCCGGCACATTCAACCACTCAATGCAGGTGGCAAACCTCGCCGCCGATGCGGCGGCTAAGATAGGGGCAAACACGCTGCTTGTGAGAACCGGAGCCTTGTATCACGACATAGGAAAGCTTAAGAACCCCGCGTTTTTCACCGAGAACCAGAGCGGAGTGAACCCCCACGACCAGCTTCCGCCCGAAAGGAGCGCGAGGATAATAATATCCCACGTGGCTGAGGGGCTTAAACTCGCCGACAAATACCATCTGCCCTCGGCGGTGAAGGCGTTCATATCCACCCATCACGGACGCAGCAAGGCTAAATACTTCTACATAACCTGGGTAAACGCTCACCCCGGCGAAAAACCCGATGAGGAGGCTTTCACGTATCCCGGACCGAACCCGTCAACGCGTGAGCAGGCAATATTAATGATGGCCGATTCGGTTGAGGCCGCATCGCGCTCGCTCAAAGAATATTCCGAGGAGGCTATAGGCGAACTTGTAAACCGCATAATCGACAGCCAGATAGGAGAAGGCTATTTGCGAAAGTGCCCCATAACGTTCGATGATATAGAAAAGACAAAGGAAGTGTTCATTGAAAACCTAAAGACAATTTACCATTCAAGAATACAATATCCCGAGCTGAACTCCGCCCCCGACAACGCAAGGCAGCGCAACTTCAGCAGCATATTCGGGAATTTCAGAAAACAATAAGGAGGAAACATGGAGCGAACAATAAGCATTTTTTGCCGAAACAACGGCGAAACAATAGAGATGCCCATAGGCAGCACGGTTTATGAGGCATACGAGGCTCTTGGCGTGGAAATGGAACACGGACCCGCATGCGCCGAAGTAAACAACACGGTGAAAAACCTCAACTATGTGCTTTTCTCAAGCAGCGATGTGAAATTTCTTGACATATCCTCCCCCTCGGGCATGAGAACCTACACCCGCTCGTTGTTCTTCGTTCTTTGCAAAGCCGCCGGCGATCTGTTTCCCGGAGCATCGGTGAGGATAGACACGCCGGTTTCAAACGGATATTACTGCCGCATAATCAAAAAAGGGAATATTACCGAAAGCGAGACAGAGGCACTTGGCGGGCGCATGAGGGAGATTATTGCCGCCGATATGCCTTTCCGCAAAATCAAGGCCCATACCGCCGATGTGGCAAAGAGGTTCAGGGAAGCCGGAATGGAAAGCAAGGCGAAACTCATAGAGAGCGCCGGTAGCCTTTATTCGTGTTATTATATGCTGGGCGACACGCTCGACTATTATTACGGGGCTCTTTTGCGCTCCACGGCGGGCATATGGCTTTTCGGTGTGGAGAAATACCACGACGGAGTGTTGCTGCGACTGCCGGATGCCTCGAATCCCTCGCGACTTAAACCCAAGACAAAACAGGAAAAAATGTTCGGCGTTTTTCATGAGAACCACGAGTGGCAGAGAATAATGGGGCTGAACACCATAGGCGACCTTAACGAAATGCTTTCAAAGGGCCTTGAAAACCTTACGGTAAATGTTTCGGAGGCTTTGCAGGAAAAAAAGATCAGCGGCATTGCCGAGCAGATAGCATCGCGCCGGGACATCAAGGTGGTGCTTATATCCGGTCCGTCGTCAAGCGGAAAAACAACATTCAGCAAACGCCTTTCTGTGCAGCTTGCCGCGTGCGGACTGAAACCCCACCCAATTTCTATGGATGACTATTTCGTTGACCGCGAGAAAACTCCCAAAGGTCCTAATGGCGAATACGATTTCGAGAGCGTGTATGCGCTCAACATACCGTTGCTTTCGCGCGACCTTGAGAACCTTATAGCCGGAAACGAGGTTGAGTTGCCGCGATACAACTTCCACACCGGAAAAAGCGAGAAAAGCGGCGTGAGGCTTAAAGCCGATGAAAACACGATTCTTGTAATCGAGGGCATACACGCGTTGAACCCCGAGCTAACAAGGCAGATTGCCGAGAAGAACAAGTTTCGTGTATATGTTTCTGCGCTGACTTCAATTCTTCTTGACGACCACAATTATATTCCCACAACCGACAACCGCTTGTTGCGCCGCATAGTGCGCGACTACAAATACCGCGGATATTCGGCGCAGGAGACAATACGCCGTTGGCCCAGTGTGAGGGCGGGCGAGGAGAAATGGATATTCCCTTACCAGGAAAACGCCGACGTTATGTTCAACTCCGCGCTGCTTTTCGAGCTTGCGGCCTTGAAACCGCAGGCTCTGCCGTTGCTTAGGCAGGTGGCGGAGTGCGAGGAGGAGCATTCCGAAGCCCACCGTCTCGCAAAGTTCCTGTCATATATTAAGCCCATTCCAATAGAGGGACTTCCGCCAACATCGCTGCTAAGGGAGTTTGTAGGCGGAAGCACGTTCCATTACTAACATATCGGTCAAGAAACAAAATCCGTAATGAGAGTACTAATTGTAAATACATCGGAACACACAGGCGGCGCAGCCATTGCGGCGGCGCGGCTAAGGGATGCATTGGGGAAAAACGGCGTTAAAGCCACGATGCTTGTAAGCAAAAAAGAGTCGGAGTCAATCACGGTGGCAGCCCCGCAAAACACCGGCAGAATGAAATACAACTTCCTGCGCGAGCGGTTCACCATATGGAAGGCCAACGGCTTTCGCAAACACAGACTTTTTGAGGTGGACGCAGCCAACTTCGGTATCGACATAACGAAGATGAGGGAATTCAAGGAGGCCGACATAATACACCTGCACTGGATTAACCAGGGTTTTCTTTCGCTCGGAGGCATAGAAAAAATCCTTAGGAGCGGCAAGCCCGTGGTGTGGACGTTGCACGACATGTGGCCGTTCACGGGCATTTGCCACTATGCGGGCGACTGCGACCGCTACAAAGAAAGTTGCGGCAAATGCCCGCTGCTATATGGCGGTGGCTCGCAAAGAGACCTATCGCGCACGGTGTTCATGCGCAAGCGCAGACTGTACCAAAATGCCAACATCACTTTTGTGGCGTGTAGCGACTGGCTGGCGCAGTGTGCACGTTCAAGCGCGCTGCTCGACGGCAAGCGGGTGCTAAGCATACCCAACCCCATAAACACGGCGCAGTATTGTCCTAAAAACATGAGCGAGGCGAGGGAGTCGCTTGCCTTGCCGCCGGGCAAGAAACTGTTGCTTTTTGCCGCCTACAGAGTAACAAACAAGATAAAGGGGATAGACTACCTTTGCAAAGCTGTGCAGATTATAGTCGATGAGCATCCCGACATGGCTTCCAATATTGCCGTGGTGGCGGTGGGCAAGGAAAGCGATGCGCTAAAGAGCCTGCTGCCGGTAAGGGTTTATTCCCTGGGATATGTTTCAAACGAAAAAAAGATGGCAGACATATACAACTCCTGCAACGTGTTTATGATTCCCACAATGCAGGACAACCTTCCCAACACAATAATGGAGTCGATGGCGTGTGGCGTTCCATGCGTGGCGTTCAATGTTGGCGGTATACCGCAGATGATAGATCACAAGGACAACGGCTATGTGGCGGAATACAAAAACGCCGCAGACTTTGCCGAGGGCATCATGTGGAGCCTTGCGCCCGAAAATGCCGATACTCTCGGTAAAAAGGCAAGGGCCAAGGTGTGCTCCACGTTCTCCGAAACTGCTGTGGCACGAAAGTATTCCGACCTTTACAACGGTTTGGCAGGAGGAACAAATGAATAACATAAAATTCACAGTAGCAACGGTTACATACAACGCTGCCGCCGTGATAAAGCGCACGCTCGACAGCGTTGAGGAGCAAAACTATCCTTACGTGGAGCATATTATTATAGACGGCAACTCCCACGATGGCACTCTGGCCGAATTTTTACGCTATCAGGAGCGCAACGCACGCGAGGCGAGGCACGAGGTGAACGCCGTTAGCGAACCCGACAAGGGTATATACGATGCCATGAACAAGGCGCTCGCCATGGCAACGGGCGATTACATAATTTTCCTCAACGCCGGCGATAGGTTTCACTCTCCGGATGTGCTTTCGCGCGTTGCCGCCTGTGCGGATGCGGACACGGGCGTGATTTATGGCGATACCGACATTGTTGACCTTGACGGCGCTTTTCTGCGCCACCGCAGACTTTCGCCGCCTAAGCGTCTCACGTCGCGCAGCTTCCTCAGCGGTATGCTGGTGTGCCATCAGGCTTTCTTCGCAAGGCTTTCGGTGGCAAAGAAGGTGAACTATAATCTGCGCTACCGCTTTTCTGCCGATTACGACTGGTGCATAAGGGTTATGCGCAGGGCGGAAAGGGCAAAGCTGAAACTCGTAAATTCGGGAATTGTGGTGGCAGATTATCTCGATGGCGGCATGACAGTTAAAAACCATCGCAAGTCGCTTTGGGAAAGGTTCGAGGTTATGGCTCGTCGCTATGGCATAATACGCGCTGTGGCAATGCACGTGTGGTTCGTAGTGCGTGCCGTGGTGAAAAAGTAGCTGCTTCGCGATAAAAGTCCCGTAAAATTGCGGCGGCTTTGCAATGCGGTTCACGCGGTGGTGTAAAGGGCGTATGGCATATGCCCCTACAAACATTCATATACAGTTGTTCAATAATTTGTGCCGCCGTAGGGGCGTATGGCATACGCCCGAATTGCGCGGATTTCGCAATTTGGCATAGCGGTATGCAATGTGGTTCATGCGGTGGTGTAAAGGGCGTATGCGATACGCCTCTACAAACGCGCAAAACCACAAACCCCGAAAACCATATTTGATGTAAGAAAAACTACATGGGACGTAGAAAAAATTACATCAGACATAATTCAAACTACATCCGATATAATTTTTGCCGTTATAAGGAATTGTAAAACAAAATCTTATAAGAGCAGCTGAAAAAGCGTTTGCTTTGTCGGCTTTAAGCGGCTTGACGGTTTTTGTGCCGGGGCGGCGCAAATTACCACAAACCTGTGGATGGCGAGGTTGCGAGTGTGAGGATGCTTATGGTTTCCGCGCCGGCCTCCGCCAGTTTGTCGGCGCATGCCGTGAGGGTTGCCCCGGTTGTTACCACGTCGTCAACGAGCAGTATGTGCTTTCCCTTTATCTTTTCTTCGTGGGCAGTGCGGAATATTCCCGCCACGTTCTCAATTCTCTGCTGCGGCGTGCGCATGGTTTGCGTGGGGTTGTCAACTGTGCGCACCAAAAGTGTGCCGTCAACGGTAATTCCCGTAATTTCGGCAATACCCCTGGCGAGCATAAGGCTTTGGTTGTAGCCTCTGTGCCTTTCGCGCTTGCGTGCAAGCGGCATGGGCACTATCATGTCAGTTCCGTTGAAAAATCCCTCACCTTTAAGTTCCGTGGCAATGCGTCTGCCGAATTCCGTGCCTATTTCGGGGCGGCGGTAGTATTTCAGCGCGAAAAGCATGTTGCGCGTGTCTGTGCCACGGTTGTAGAAAATGTAGGATGTTGCCCTTCCCAAGGGAAACCTGCCTATGAACAGGCGTTCCACAGGGTTGTTGCGGCGTGCGCCGAAGCGGGTGTAGGGTAGCGACACTGTGCATGCCGAGCAAATGCCGCGCTCTCCCGGTGAAAGTCTTCGTCCGCAAATGGCGCAGCATTGCGGAACAAGTACAGCCATAACCGATTTAAGCGTTGCGGCAAGGCGTTGGCATAGTTTAGGGCGGCAATTCATCAGTCTGCTTCGCATTCAAGGCATTCGCGTATTGCATCGGGCTCGAACCCGCGCCCCATCGCAAATCTCGCCAACCGTTGGTATCTTTCATAATCTCCCATCGGGGGCAGCGTGCGCAACTTTTGGCGCAGCAGTTGCGAGAGAACTTCCCTGTAATCCTCGTCGGGAATTATTTGCAAAGCCACGTCGATCTCCTCGTTGGGCAGATGCTTAAGCCTAAGGCTCATGCGTATCTTCGTCTTGCCCCAATGGTTGAAAGTCCATTTGTCCTCGACAAACGCCCTGCAGTAGCGGCTGTCGTCAATGAACTTTTCCGCCCTTAGGGTGTTTATTACCTCGTCGTGGTCTTCGGTCGGAACTTCCCACGTCCTTAGTTTGCGGCGCAGGTCGTCCTCGCAGTATTCTGTTTTTGCGCACGCTGTGGCAAGGCGTTCCAATGCCTGTTGCGCGTTAAGGGTTGCGCGTTGCTTCATTTTCGTGTTGCTTTAATCATTCTCGGGTTTCCCTCCATGTCTTTGCGCACTTCCACGTCAAAGAAGCCGTGCCGGCGGAACAGTTCCGCCGTTTCTTCGGGAAATCTGCGGTTTATCTCCACCATCACCGCGCCGCCGGGAGAGAGGGAATGCACTGCGAGACGTGCTATTGCGTTGTAGAAAACGAGAGGTCGGCTGTCGTCCACAAAGAGTGCCGTTGCCGGTTCGTGGTCAAGCACATTGCGTTCCATTCCATCCTTTTCGCTTTCGCACACGTATGGCGGATTGCTTATTATAAGGTTGTATTTTCCTGTGGGGACGCTTGTGGGGTTCAGCACGTCTGCCTGTATGAATTTTATGTCCGCCCCGCATCGCTCGGCGTTCGATTTAGCCGTTTCAAGGGCGGGGGGGCTGATGTCAACGGCTGTTACGCGGGAGTTTTCCACGTTCAGCGCGAGGAAAATTGCAAGGCATCCGCTGCCTGTCCCTATGTCGAGAATTTCCGCCCCGGCTTTGCATTCCTTTGCCGCCCATTGCGCGAGTTCCAGGGTTTCGGGGCGCGGTATCAGCACGCTTCCGTCCACGTGCAGCGTAAGGTTGCCGAATTGCGCCTTGCCGGTAACATATTGCACGGGCTCGCCTTTTTCTATGCGGAGCAGCATTGAATGGAAATCACGCGCTTCGTCAGCCGAAAATTGCCTAACTTTGTCTACGTAAACATCGTTCATGCTTACTCCGAAAGCGTCTTCGAGCAGCGCACGCACTATGGCGCGCGCCTCGCCTTGTGGACAGACGGCGTTCAGACGCCTTACGGCTTCGGTGTACAGGCTGTTCATGCTGGTGAAGTTTGAAGTTGTTTCACAAAGTTACGTTTTTGCCGGGAAATGAATAGGGAAACTGACGAAAAGTATATGCGCCGCTGCCTTCAACTGGCACGCTGCGGATTTTTTGGCGCGCCCCCCAACCCCATGGTAGGGGCTGTGGTGGTTTATGACGGTCGCATTATTGGCGAGGGCTATCACATTCGCTGCGGCGGTCCTCATGCCGAGGTCAACGCCATAAATTCTGTGAAGGACGAGGGGCTTCTGCGCGGGAGCACCGTGTATGTGAGCCTCGAGCCTTGTTCGCATTACGGCAAAACGCCGCCGTGCGCCGACTTGCTCGTGAGCAAAAGCGTGAGGCGTGTGGTTGTGGGCTGCATAGACCCCTTTGCAAAAGTGCAGGGCAGGGGAGTGGAAAAGCTGCGTGCGGCGGGAATAGATGTTACGGTGGGTGTGCTTGAGGGAGAGTGCCGCGAGCTGAACCGCAGGTTCATCACTTTCCAGAGCGAAAAGCGTCCTTACGTTACGTTGAAATGGGCGCAAAGCGCAAACGGCTACATAGCGGCAAAAGGCGGTGGACGGACGTATATCTCAACCCCTTTGACGCAGATGAATTCCCACAGGCTGAGGGCAATGAACCAGGCGATACTCGTTGGCAGAGGCACTGCGGAATGCGACGACCCCTCGCTGACAACCCGCTGCTGGGCGGGGGAGAACCCGCTGCGCATAGTGCTTGACCGCCATGCCGTCTTGCCGGCGCGGCTGCGGCTTTTCAACGGCGGGGCACCGACACTTGCCGTTACAGGAAGCGATTATGCAGACGCGAGAGCAAACACCGGATTTTTTCATCCCGACTATTCACAGCCGGTAGTCCCGCAATTGCTCGCGGAGCTTTACAGGCGCGGCGTACAGACACTGCTTGTGGAGGGCGGCGCAGAGACGCTGCAAAGTTTTATCGACTGCGGTTTGTGGGACGAGGCAGTTGTGGAGCATGGGGAGGCGGCAATAGACGGCAGAGTGCCGGCCCCGCAAATGCCGCAAGGCACAATGTGGAGGCGGGAAAGCTTTTTCGGCGGCAGTTTCGCCGTGGCGAGGAACGCATAGCCTTTTCCGTGCGGCAGGTATGTTGCCGTAGAAACCGCAGGAAAGCTCACGGTTTATATAATACACTCATTGTCAAGATGATAACCTGTTTTGAAAAAATCTGTTGTAAGGATTTGTTTTTCAGAGGTTTGAGAAAGGCGAAAAAAGGTCTGATGTAGTTTAAATTATATCAGACATAATTTTTCCTACATAGGACATAGTTTTTCCTACATCCTATGTAGTTTTTGAAGAATTTTGAAAAGAGCAATTGATTTTGGTTTTGCGATAATTGTAGGTGCGTATGGCATACGCCCTGTACACCGCCGCACGAACCGCACCGCGAACCGGCCATACCGCATTGCGTAATTTGCGCGTTTGTAGGGGCGTATGGCATACGCCCTGTACCCCGCCGCATGAACCGCACCGCAAACCGCCGCAGCAACATCGCAAATCCGCGCAATTCAGGGCGTATGCCATACGCCCTGAATTGCGCGGATTATAGAATGATTGACTATTGATTTTTTGTGCGGCGGCGTGGCTCGCGCCTAAATGTAAGATGTCTTTCCGGGACGCTTTCTTAGTATGTAAACATAATCCCCGCGTTTCTCAAATGAGATACGCGGGGAAATCACAGAAAACCTGTATGTTTTGAGGATTACACTTACTTTTCGATGGAGAGCAGTTCCACTTTGAATATGAGTGCGGAGAACGGTTTTATTTTGCCGCCCTGCTCCTGTGCGCCGTATGCAAGCTCCTGCGGGATGTAGATTTCCCAAGTCGAGCCTACGGGCATATTGGTCAGGGCTTCCGTCCATCCCTTTATGACGCGGTTGCACTCGAATGTGGCGGGCTTGTTGCGCTTGTACGAGCTGTCGAATTCCGTGCCGTCAATAAGTTTGCCCTCATAGTTCACCTTAACCTTGTCGGTTGCTTTAGGTTTAGGACCTTTGCCTTCTTTCAGCACCTTGTACTGCACTTTTGAGCCGGGAATGAGTTTCACGCCGTCTTTCTTGGCGTTCTCGGCAAGGAACTTCTCACCCGCTTTGCGGTTTTCACCGTATTTCTGCTCCATAAGGCGGTTGCGGTAGAACTCCATCTGCTTGTTCACGATTGTCTTTGCGGAGTCGAGGGTGAGTTTCATGCCTTCTTTTGTTATGCCGGCCACAAAACCTTTCTTGAACTCGCCTTCGTTAATATACGATGCTTCCTCTTTGTCCGTGATTTGCTTGTTTATCGACGGGAGTATGCTTTCAAGCACCTGTTGTCCTATCTGTATTCCTGCGGCGTATGCCTTGAGGCTCTTGTCTTTGCCTTTGGACATCGCTTCGTTCAAGCCGCGCATGAAATCATCCATTTTCGTGGTGTCAACACCAAGACGCGATGCAAGGAAAGGCTTAAGCCCCTCGCTTTGCGCCAAGCCCATGTCGTAGCTGAAGTCGCTTAAAGAAACGGTGTCTGTTACGGCTTTTACGTCCTTTTTCTTGTCTTTGTGTTTCTTTGCTTTCTCAATTTTTGCGGCCTTTATTTTTTTTGTAGCCTTTGTCTGTGCCTGTACGCCGTTTGCGCAGAGAAAAGCGGCGCATGCGGCAATCAGCATAATTCCAAACTTACGCATTGTTTCGGTTATTTTACTTCAACAAGTTCGAGTTTGAAGATAAGCGCTGAGAAAGGCTTGATGAGCGTGCCCACGTCGCGTGTGCCGTAAGCTTGGTTCTGCGGCACGTAAATCTCCCACACTGATCCTGCGGGCATATGTGTGAGAGCCTGTGTCCATCCGGGTATCATCTGGTTCACGTTGACCTCCACTGGCTTGCCGTTGTTGTTCTTGTATGAGCTGTCGAATACTTTTCCGTCTATTAGGCGGCCCTCATAACTCACGAGAACGCGTGATGTGTCGGCGGGTATTGCGCCTTTGCCTTCCTTTATAACTTTATACAGCGTTCCGCCGGGAAGAGCCTTTACGCCTGCCGTTGCCTTCATCTTTGCCATGAATTCTTCGCCTGCCTTTTTGTTGGGGCCGAAGCTCTTTTCAAGTGTTGAAGACTTTAGTTTTTCAACAAGGCGGTTTGCATTTTTGAAAGCTTCGTCGTAGCTCATGATCATGCCTTTGCCGCGCGCTCCTGCCACAAAGCCTGCTATGAGGTTTTTAAGGCTTATGGATTTTGTGCTGTCCTCTCCGTAGATTTCGTAGTTAAGCCCTTTGAGCATTTGTGTGCTTAGTTGCTGACCTATCTGTATTCCGGCGTAGTATGCCGCCTTTTTCTTGTCTTCTCCTGCCTGTGCGCCGGCTTTCACGCCTTTTATGAAATCGTCAAGATATGCTGTGTCAACGCCGAGACGCTGCGAGAGATAATCTTTCATTCCGCGAGCATTGGCAAGCCCCACTTCGTATGAAACCGAGTCAACTTCGGTTTTAAGGTTGGCCTTTGGAGTACCGCCGTTGTTGCACGAGCCAAGGAGCATCGCGGCTCCGGCGGCCATGATAATGATTTTTTTCATTTCTGTATTTGTTTTGCTATTGTTATTGTCGTATGTTTTTCCGGTTCAAAGCACTTCAATGAGTTCCACATCGAATACCAGTGCGGCGTATGGGGGTATTGCGCTTCCCGCGCCGTTTTCCCCGTATGCAAGGTTGTAGGGTATGAAAAACTTATACACTGCGCCTTCTTTCATAAGCTGCACGCCCTCGGTCCAACCCTTTATCACTCCGTTTAGGGGGAACGTTGCGGGTTCGCCGCGCTTTTTGGAGCTGTCGAACATGGTGCCGTCGATAAGCCTGCCCTCATAGTGGCATTTCACATTGTCGGTGGCCTTTGGCGAGCGTCCCGTGCCTTCTTTTATAACCTGATACTGCAATCCGCTGGGAAGCACAACCACCCCCTCTTTCTTTGCGTTTTCTTTCAGGAAGTCCTCTCCGGCTTTTTTGGCTGCCTCTCCGGCGGCTGCCTGTTCGGCCTTTTTCTCGGCGTCTCTGCGCTGCAGGTATTCTATTACCATTTGCTGCCCCTCTATTTCGTTTATGGCGAGCTTGCCGCCCGTGTAGATGTCTTTCACCGCTTGGGCGAAATCTTCGAGGTTCAAATCTTCTCCGCAAAGGTCTTGAAGTTGCCTGCCTATGCCCAGGCCCAGCGCATAACTAACTTTGTCCATATATAAGTTTTTGGAGCATACAGCCTCTACGGGCGGCAATGCTCGATATTAATACGCAAATGTACTACTTTTATTCCATGTAAAGCCAAGGCACGCCGTATTTTTAATATATCTTTGTATAATGTATAAATATCAACAACATGGACAGGAAAAAGATAGTAGTTCTAACCGGCGCGGGCATGAGTGCGGAAAGCGGGTTCAGCACGTTCCGTGATTCGGGCGGATTGTGGGAAAAGTATCCAGTTGAGCAGGTTGCCACGCCCGAAGGCTGGAATGCCAACCCCAACCTTGTTACCGATTTCTACAACGGTTTGCGCCGGCAACTTTTCACGGCGCAACCCAACGAGGGGCACAGGCTTTTGGCGAAGCTCGAAAGCGAATACGACGTTGTTATCGTTACGCAGAATGTTGACAACCTGCACGAACGTGCCGGCTCGTCAAGGGTGATACATCTGCACGGAGAGCTTACAAAGGTAACATCGAGCCGCGACCCCGAGAACCCCCGCTTCATACGCACGCTGGGAGAGGGCGAGGCGGTTGTGCCCCATGGGGCAAAGGCTGCCGACGGCTCGTTGCTGCGCCCATACATAGTGTGGTTTGGCGAGCCGGTGCCAAGAATGGAGGAGGCTGCCAACGAGGCGCGCAAAGCCGACTTATTCATTGTGATAGGCACATCGCTGAATGTTTATCCCGCAGCGGGGCTGATAAATTATGTGCCGCGCAATGCGCCTGTGTATGTGATAGACCCCAAGGCGGTGAGGATTTCGAATTCGCCGCGCATACATTTTTACGAAACCACGGCAACAAAAGGCATGGAGAAGCTGTATGAAAAGCTGACCGAAAGGTAAAAAAACGCTCCCCCCTCGGGGGTGTCGTTATGCCGTTTCACAGAGAATCAGATGATTTTTCGGCGTTTTCGTTACTTTTTGACTTACAACGCATTGTAACGAGCAAAAAAAGGTCTGATGTAGTTTGAATTATGTCTGATGTAATTTTTCCTACATCGGACATAGTTTTTCCTATGTCAAATGTAGTTTTGGCGGTATATGTTTTGCACCGTTTGTAGGGGCGTATGGCATATGCCCTGTACCCCGCCGCATGGGCCGCAACGCAAACCATAGTCGCAACATTGCAATTCCGCGCAATTCGGGCG
>DJQA01000008.1:107030-196321 GCA_002437495.1 Prevotellaceae bacterium UBA6398 | reverse complement strand
CCATACGCCCCTACGGCGGCGCAATTTATTGAATTTACCCCGCCGCATGAGCCGCAACGCAAACCATCGCCGTAAAAACGCAAAATAGGCGCACTTTCGGGGATGTTTTATCTAAAAATCATAATATTATATGTAGTTTTCGGTTATGCACTATTGCAGTATATCTTTTTGTTTTTATATTTGCAAAAAGAACTTTACAAATTATATTTAGTATGAAAAAAAGTATACTCGCAAAAGTAGCTGTGGCTTTTACGTTGCTCATGCTTGCGGCTTGCAGCGATGACGGTTCGTTGGAGCGCGACAAACAGCCGGGTGCTCGAGGAGACGGCAATGCGCAGGATGTGGCACAAGAGGTGCCGGTGCTGCCAAAGAAGCAGATGAGGGCTGTTTGGATAGCCACGGTTTACGGGCTTGACTGGCCCAATGGGAACTATTCGGCAGTTGTCCAAAAAAGGCTGTATTTGAGCTACCTCAACCTGTTGCAGAAATACAACATCAATGCGATATTTTTTCAAGTGCGCCCCATGGCCGACGCGTTCTACGACTCTTCGTATGAGCCGTGGAGCCAGTATATAACCGGCGTTGCGGGAAGAAGGCCCGGCTACGACGTGTTGAAATATGTGGTTGAAGAGGCCCACAAGCGTTGCATCAGTGTACATGCGTGGATTAACCCTTACCGCATAGCCAAGCGCAGCGATGCATCGGCCGCTTTCCCGAAGCTCGACAGCAAAATACCTAAGGAGCTGACTAAGGACTACAACACCATAAGGGTTTACAATCCCGCGCTTCCCGAAACGCGTGAAAGACTCAACCTGATAGTAAAGGAGCTGATTTCAAAATACGATGTTGACGGCTTACACATGGACGACTATTTCTACCCCTCGCTCACGAACGGCGAAAGCATGAACGACAACGCGGAGTTCAATAAATACAAGGGGAAATTCACCAAAATAGAAGATTGGAGGCGCAACAACGTAACCCTGATGGTGAAAGAGCTGCAGCAAACCATACGCAACACCCGCAAGGAAGTGGTGTTCTCAATTTCCCCGCAGGGCAACGTGGAGAACGACTACAACACACAATACGCCGATGTTAACAGTTGGATGTCCAACGGCTGGCTTGACGTGATGATACCGCAGATATACTACCCGACCGGCACGGGATATTACGACTTCAACAACCGCGTGAGCCAGTGGGCTACCAACGCAAGGAAATGTGCGCTGCTCGTGGGTTACGGAATATACCGCTTCGACCCGAACTCTAAGGTGGCGGGATTTAAGACCAACGCCATGCTCTCCGAGCAGTTCAAACTTGCCGACGCAAGGCGGAAGATTACGGGCGATGTGCTGTACAGGATGATGGACATGGTAACAAACCGCTGCGACATCAACTCAGTAATCAAAAAACGCTACGCCAAGAAGGCCCTCATCCCATTCTACGGCAAATACACCGAAGTGAAACCCTCCGCGCCCGAAAACCTCAGAATAATAAAGGTAACAGAACTTACGTGGGATGCCGTAAAGGAATGCTACTACGCCGTTTACCGCAGCAACGGTCACAAGAAAGAGGCCACACTCGTGGAAGTTACCGCCTCAACCTCGTTCACACTGCCCCAGGACGGCAAGTATTTCGTTACAGCCGTAAACAGGCACGACAATTCGGAAAGCGAAATATCCGAGATAGTGAACTATTCCAAGCAGGAGCAAATTAACGGCATAACTCCTGTGAAGGTAAAATGATAAGAACATAAATGGCATACATTATGATTGACAAGATTTTGATAGCAGCCCTTGCGCTCCCGTTGGCGGGATATGCGCAGGTGCTGAAAGTGGGAACGGTAGAGAAAATAACCGTGCCTGCTGAAACACCTTCGGTTGCGGCGTTCAGCCCCAACGGAGACTTTCTTTTGCTCACAAGTCCCGTGTTTGACGGGCTGGTGAAATACGACCTATCAACCCGCAAGGCAGAAAGGCTGACCGAAGCCCCGGGTGCCGGGTACGGGGTGAAAATCTCACCCAACGGCAAGAGCATTGTTTACCGCGAAAGCTCATACGACAAAAACCACCTGCGATATTTGTCGCTCCATTCCATGAACCTCGTCAACGGCAAAAAGAAACGCCTGCTCAAGGCCACGCGCAATTTGCAGGGCTACTCGGTTGAGGGCGCACAGGCTTCGATAGTTGACAACGGCAGGAAAAAGGTGAAGACCCTCGCTTCGGGCGTTAGAAAAACCGATGTACCTTCGTTTTCGATAAGCGACCGACAGCTTATGATAACCAAGGGCGGAAAGACATCGGTATTCTCGCCCAACGGCACGGACAACAGCTATATTTGGCCCGAACTTTCGCCCGATGCCACAAAGGTTGTTTATTATGTAGCGGGGCAGGGCGCGTATGCGTGCAACGTTGACGGCACACATATAATATCGCTCGGAATAATAAGGGCTCCCAAATGGTATGACAACAACACCGTGGTGGGCATGCTCGACAAGGACAACGGCGAGCGCGTATGCGAGTCGAGCTTGGTTGCGGTTACACTCGATGGCAAAAGGCAGGTTCTCACCGCCGACAGCATTATGGCAATGTATCCGCAGCCTGCGCAAAACGCCGGCAAAATCTCGTTCTCAACGCCGCAGGGCGATACGTATATAATTAATGTGTCAAAATGAAAGGAACGATGAAAAAAACAATACTTTCCCTCGCCGTGGCGGCTATGTCGGCATCGGCAATGGCGCAGAGCGCGTCGCAAGTGAGGATATACATAAACCCCGGACACGGAGGCTGGAGTCCGAACGACAGGCCCATGCCCACAATTCCGTATCCCAATCTTGCTTCGACCGGAAGGCCCGACACCTGCGGCTTTTACGAATCGAACACAAACTTGTGGAAATGTCTGAAACTCGGTGAGACACTCGAGAAAATGGGCGTGAGGAAAAATAACATAATGTACTCGCGTCGACAAAACGGTCCGTATCCTTATGTAAAGGGAGCCTGGAACGAGACAAAATACGACCGTCCCCTGTCGGAAATAAGCGCGGAGGTTGATGCCAACAATATGGACCTGTTCATTTCCATACACTCCAACGCGGCATCAGATGGCTCAAACTCCAATTACCCTCTGTTACTATACCGTGGAAAAGACGGAGAAGGCGGCGACTATGCCAAAGGAAGCCGCGAATTCTGCAAAACGCTGTGGGGGCCGCGCTATATGAACGAACTCGACCCGCAAAGCGCGTATAGCCGCACAAATATGAATCTAAGAGGAGATATCGATTTTTACCATTATTCCTGGACCAACCGGGGCTATACGGGATATCTCGGAGTTCTCATGCACGGTGTGCCGGGCTGCTTGATAGAGGGATTTTTCCACACCTATCAGCCGGCGCGCCATCGTGCACTCAACAAGGACTACTGCGGTCAGGAGGGCGTCAGGGTGGCTCGCGGCGTGCGCGACTACTTTAACCTTTCGCCCGAGAAAACAGGTTACATAATGGGCACGGTGAAAGATATGCACGTTAAGATATCAAACCCCCTTTTCAATTATTCGCCCAATACCAACGACCAATGGCTGCCTATAAACGGGGCAAAAGTTTTGCTGAAAAAGGGAGGCGAAACGGTGCAGACCTATCAGGTTGATAAACTTTACAACGGAATTTTCGTTTTCGAGGGACTTGAGCCCGGCAACTACACTCTTGAGGTTGAAGCTGACGGCTACAAACCGCTGACCAACGAATACAAGAAGCCGGTGGTTGTGAAAGCAAACGAAACATCATACGTAAAACTACTCGTGGAAAGCTCGTCCTACGCTCCACCTGTGGTTGTTTACAAAAACTATCCCGACCCCAAACAGCCCGAATACCTCAAGCTTCCGGCGCAGTTCAAGTTTACGCGTACCTCGAAGAACCACATAAACTTGAAGGGTACTTTGAGGCGCGCCATAGTGCGTGGCGATTCTGCCGTGGTGCTTGCCGACAATGCCGGAACGCCTGAAATTCACCTCATAAATCTCAAAACCAACACTTATTTAAAGAAAATAAGCACAACGGGCATTGTTGGTAAGGACGCATCTAATGCCGGCGACTATTCCGCGCTGAGCGACATAGCATTTACCGCCGATGGAAAGCTCGTGGGCGTTAACAGCATGCAAAACCAGTATAACGATGTACAGGTAAAGGACGGCTACAAGCGTGGAACGCTGAGAATTTACAAATGGGACAATTTTAATTCCAAACCAACGCTTTGGGCAAGCACGCAAAGCTCCGCAAATTTCTTCCGCGCCGTGATGGGAAAAACCCTTGCCGTGAGCGGAGAGTCGAAAGACTGCACCGTTATAACCACCGCAACAACCGTCGGCACATCCAAAGGCACGCGTATGCTTATGTTCAACATTGTTGACAACAAAATAGCAAGCACCGTGTTTACGGAAAACGATATATCGGCAAACGGAAACTTTTCGCTTAACAAGCAGGGTGAAAACCTGCAGCTCACGGTTTCGCCGCTTGCCGACGACAAGTTTGTTATTGACGGCGAACTGAAACTTCCGCAAGAGTTCACCCCCGCCAAGATGAACAACAACAACAGCAAGATGTCGCCGGAGTTTGCCGAGGATGCCTCATACGCCATAAATGCCGGGGCAACCGGTGTTTCGTTTTTCAAGTATGCGGGACGCTCGCTTATGGTTGCGCCATACGTAAACGGCGCATCGGTTGGCGGATTGCGCCTATACGACATAACGGGTGGCATGGACAAGGCAACGCCGGTGGGTTCGAACGCCGATTTCACCTACAATGCTTCCACGCTTCCGTTCATGGCATCGGGCGCAAAGGTTGACGGAGAGAATTTGACGCTATACATGTTCACGGGCAACAAAATAACCAAGTTCACCACTGTAGGCATGTCTCAGCCGGTGGTTAAGGGAATAACGGCCTACGACCTAAAATACAACCGGGGTGCCGACGGCAACTGTATATTCAACTTTACAACAAATTCCAAGCCGCTCGAAGCATGGGTGGTGTTCTACGATGCGAAAAGCGGCGAAGCCCTCGACAGCGTGGCTGTAAGCTCGCCAACGGAAGGCATCAACACCGTAAAGATGGAATATGAAAGCATACCCAAGGCAGGCGGCAACGACGTAACATGGGCGGTGAGGCTGAAAGGCACGCCGGTAACGAACATTGTGCGGCTTAACACTGCCAATGCATCGCCCAATTACAGCGGAAGAGCGTACTGCGCCGTTGACAACTCGCCCGAATCAGATTATTTCGGAAGAATTTACGTGATGAATTATGCTGGCTTCGAAAGTGGATCCAACGGACTTTATGCCTACACCCCCGCAGGCGAGAGAATAAACTCAACGCCATATCGCGGAGGCCAGAAGCTGAACATGGGCTATCGCGTGGGCGTTGGCGAAAATGGAAAGGTGTACATTGCCGACTACAGCGATAACTCCTCGGGAGTGTATGTTGCCGACCCGACAAACCTCTCGGGCAACTTTACGCAGTTCTTTGCCGGAACACGCAATGGTGACGGACTTATAAGCAACGGCAGCGTGAAGGTGGGTTCATCAACCCCCTGTGTAGCCGTGAAGAACGGCAAAATGTATGCCGTGCTCGAAGATTTCGGAAACAAAGTGGGTATATATAACATAGGCACCGGGGCTTCCACTGCCACGACATGGACCAAATCGCCCACCAGCCAGCTTTCCACAGGCTCTCTACTGGCCAACGGCGACGGCCAAATTGCAGTAGGGCCCGACGGCGGCGTGTGGGTGAGCCAGCTGAGGTATGTTAACAACAACACGGCTAACGTTCCATCGCTGATATATGTCAACGCTTCTGGCAGCGTGGTGTTCAATTCGGGCAGCGCAGATTTTGCCGAAAAGCTTAACGGCTCATGCGGAGCGGGCTTTGCCGTGTCGCACGATAACAAGCTGCTTGTTATAAACGATGGCGATGGTGTGTTGCGGTTCTTCGACATAACATGGAATGGAAGCAAACCCAAGCTCACGCCCAAGTATTCCTACACAGCAGGTGTGCGCAACACATCCGACCATAACGCAATATACCAAATGGCGTTCGACTACGGCGGCAATCTTGTATGCTCCGGCTCATCGCTCGGCGTTTACTCGATACCCAACGAAAAGAACGAGACTCTTGTACCGGCGCGCAAGTTGTACACCGTGGTCAACTCAATCAACGCTCCTAAAACCAAGGCAGAGGAGTCGGTGAAGTATGACGCGCAAAGTCGAACTTTGACTGCAGAAAACGGAGTAAAGGGCATAACGGTATATGATGCTTCGGGCGCAAAAGTGCTTTCGACCGCCGATAACACCATATCTTTGTCAGGCGTGGTGCCGGGCGTTTACATGGTGAAGACCGGCGATGGCAAAACCGCAAAGATAATGGTTAGATAAGGCACGCCCGCGTTTTGCGTGGGAAGTGCGTGAAAAAAGCAAACCCGCAATTTTGGCGACAGTGCCAAGGTTGCGGGTTTCTTGTCCTGTCAGGCTGTGCCGCCATAAAGGCGATAATTCACAAAGGTTTGTTTTTCAGTGGAATATATGACTTTACAGTGTTTTTCATAAGTTTTTGTTTTTCAGGTGTTTGCAACGGTGAGAAAAAGGTCTGATGTAGTTTGAATTATATCAGACATAATTTTTCCTACATAGGACATTGTTTTTCTTATATCCGATGTAGTTTTAGCGGCATTGGTTTTTCGCCATTTGTAAGGGGCGTATGGCATACGCCCTGCACGCCACCGCATAAGCCATATCGCAAACCGCCGCCGCGATATTGCAAACCCATGCAATTCAGGGCGTATGCCATACGCACCTACGGCGGTGCAATTCTTTGATTAACCGTGTACAGCGTGCTTGTGTTGCGTATGGAATACGCCCTTTATGCTGTTGCCTGACCCGGCTGCGCAAATGCTGCGGGCAAATGCCAACATATATCAAAAAACAACGCGGGGCGGGGCTTTACAGCTCCGCCCCGGTGTGCGTATGTCTTTTCCGTGTCGCTATTTCACGCACGAGCCGTTGGCGGTCTTGCGGTCAACGGTCGCGATGGCGAGTGTGCCATCGGCGTTTTCTGAGCAGAGTATCATGCCTTGGCTTTCTATGCCGCGCAGCTTGCGCGGGGGGAGGTTGGCAATGAAGCACACCTGCTTGCCTTTCAGCTCCTCGGGACTGTAGTGCTTTGCTATGCCGCTCACAATGGTGCGAGTGCCGTTGCCGTCGTTTACGGTAAGTTTCAGCAGCTTGTCGCTTTTTTCCACTTTTACGCATTCCTCCACCGTTCCAACACGTATGTCGAGTTTTTCGAAATTTTCGAAGTCGCAGAATGCCTTTTGCGGCTGTGGCTTGGCTTCTTTTGCCTCGTTGGCTTTCTTTATGGCCTGCAGTTTTGCCACCTGCGCCTCTATTGCTTCGTCTTCAATCTTCTCGAACAGCAGTTCAGCCTTTTCAAGTTGGTGGCCTTCTTTTATGAGCGAGGTTGAGCCGAGGTCGTCCCAATTAAAGTTTGGCATATTGAGCATTCCGCGCAGTTTGCTGCTGCTGAATGGCAGGAAAGGTTCGAAGGCGATTGCAAGGTTTGCGGCGAGTTGCAACGAGATGTTCATTATTGTCTTCACCCTTTCGGGGTTTGTTTTTTGCAGCTTCCACGGTTCGCTGTCGGCAAGGTATTTGTTGCCTATGCGTGCGAGGTTCATCGCCTCTTTCTGCGCATCGCGGAAACGGAAGTTTTCGAGCAGTCGCTCCACATCGGCCTTAACGGTTGTGAACTCGGCTATTGTTTGTTTGTCGTAGTCTGTAAGTTCTCCCTGCGCGGGTGCTTTGCCGCCGTAGTACTTCCATGTAAGCACCATTGCCCGGTTTATGAAATTTCCGTAAACAGCCACGAGTTCGTTGTTGTTGCGTGCCTGAAAGTCTTTCCATGTGAAGTTGTTGTCCTTTGTTTCGGGGGCGTTCGCCGTGAGCACGTATCGCATAACGTCCTGCTTTCCCGGGAAATCTCTAAGGTATTCGTCAAGCCATACAGCCCAATTGCGCGATGTTGATATTTTGTCGTCTTCGAGGTTCAGGAACTCGTTTGCCGGCACATTGTCGGGCAGAATGTAGCTCCCTTCAGCCTTGAGCATTGTGGGGAACACAATGCAGTGGAACACTATGTTGTCCTTGCCTATGAAGTGTATTAGGCGTGTTGAGGGGTCTTTCCACCATTTTTCCCACGAGTCGGGCAGCAGTTCCTTGGTGTTTGAGATGTATCCGATAGGCGCGTCGAACCATACGTAGAGAACCTTGCCCTCTGCGCCTTCCACGGGCACCGGTATGCCCCAGTCGAGGTCTCGGCTCACAGCCCTTGGCTGCAGCCCCATGTCGAGCCAGCTCTTGCACTGCCCGTAAACGTTGGGACGCCATTCCTTGTGGTCCTGCAAAATCCACTTTTCCAGCCAGCCTTGGTATTTGTCGAGCGGCAGATACCAGTGTTTTGTTTTTTTGAGTACGGGTTTTGAGCCGCTAACGGCACTTTGCGGGTTGATCAGCTCTTGCGGTGAAAGCGTTGAGCCGCAGTGTTCGCACTGGTCGCCGTATGCCTTTGGGTAGTGGCAGTGTGGGCACTCACCCGTTATGTACCTGTCGGCGAGGAATGTCTTGGCCTCTTCATCGTAATATTGCTCGCTTTCCTTTTCTATAAACACGCCTTTGTCGTAAAGGTCGCGAAAGAAGTCGGAGGCAAACTTTTGGTGTATCCTTGATGTTGTGCGCGAGTATATGTCGAATGATATTCCGAACTCCTTGAACGAGTCTTTTATTATTTTATGGAACCTGTCGCACACGTCTTGTGGCGTGCATCCTTCTTTCTTTGCACGTATTGTGATTGGCACTCCGTGTTCATCGCTTCCGCAAACGAACAGCACATCGCGCCCCTTTAGGCGCATATATCTCACGTATATGTCGGCCGGCACGTATACGCCTGCCAAATGGCCTATGTGCACGCCGCCGTTGGCATAGGGGAGGGCTGCGGTAACGAGGGTGCGCTTGAATTTGTTTTCTTCCATTCCTTTTTGCTATTATATATGCAAAGTTAAGTAAACCAAGTGAATTATGGGGTGGGTAAAAAGAAAAACCGAATTGCGAATGCAATCCGGTTTCTTTCTTGTTGTTGCGCTTCAAGATGGGCTTGAACCAACGACCCCCTGATTAACAGTCAGGTGCTCTAACCAACTGAGCTATTGAAGCAGTTTTGCCTGAAAAGCGATGCAAATTTAAGGGTAATATTTGAAATGGCAAAGCCTGCGGCGGAAAAATTACATCAAAGTTGTTATTTTGTGTCTTTGTCGCCTGTTTGGGCGGTTTCGCCGCAGTATTTCCGGCTTTGGCGGTCGAAGTCCCGGCAGCTTTGTCGTATGTCGAGTTTCATTGTGTACGCTGCCAGCAGAAGATAGCACAAAGCCTGAATCCACAGCCCTATATATTCAAAGCTCACTTGCGAAAGCCTTGCGCCCTCGTTTGTCATCCTTACAAATCCGTTTATTCCGAATGTAGAGGGAAAAAAGTATGCCACTCCTTTCCAGAATGCGGGCATAGCGCTCCAAGGCCACGATATTCCTGAGATGAACAACAGCACGAGCGATGAGAAAAGTATAATAACCATGCTCGACTCGCGGGTTTTCACGAAGTGGGACACAACTATCGACAAGAACGCAACGGCAAGCAGATAGGGCGTTAAGAATGCTGCCACATCGCCGAAGTGTGCAAGGCGGTTGAAGTGGAAAAGCATAGGCGTTATGCCGAGCACATAAAAGGCGTTGGCAATGTGAACCGGTATGTAGCACAGGGCGCGCCCTATTACTATTTCAAACGTTCCGCCGGCGTGGCGTGAGATGGGGCTTAAAAGGCGGAAGCTATTCTTTTCGCGCAGCGTTCCGGCGTTTATGGCCACGCCGAGCAGCATTGTTTGCTGGAGTATCATCATTAGCACGGCCGGCAGCAGGTATGACGCTACGCCGGTTGTGGGGTTGAAAATGTTTACTTCCTCGTATTTAAGCGGCGCAACGGTAAGCGCGTCCTGGCGGTCGGTTGTGTTTCCTGCCTGCCTTATCTTAATGTCGGCGTTCATCTTTAGCGACACATCGGTATTGGCTATAGAGAACTGGCGGAAGTAAAGCAGTGTGCTTGCATCGCTGAATGCGTATATGTATGCCTGTGTGCTTGTGTTTATGTTTTTGCTGAAATCGGGGGGGATGCGCACTATTCCGTACACCTTGCCTCTTTTCATGAGTTCCTGCGCAGCTTTCAGGTCGGTGGGCTTTTGCGTTACGTTGGTGTATTGCGATGCATCGAGACTGCGGATATACCGGCGCGACAGGCTTGAGTTGCTTTCGTCAACAACGGCTATGGGAATGTCGCGCACAATTTCGTTGTTGTATATAAATGAATACAGCAGCGGGTATCCCAACGGCACAAGTACCATGAACACCAACACCGCCTCGTCGCGGAACGCTGTGCTGAGTTCGTTTGTCCAAACTAACGCGGTTTCCGATACCGCGCGCCGGAACCTTTTCGCTATTTTTCGCAGAATGTTCATCTCATGGTTCGTATTTGTATGTAAGCAGCATGCCTTTCAGTCTGTACATCACCGTTAGCGGGAGCATTGCGAACAGTAGCAGGAAAATTATTCGGTCAAGGCAGTAGTATGCGGGATAACCGTTCAGGGCCATGCATGCGTATATTTGGAAATAATGCCTTAGCGGGAAACACAACGACAGTGCTTTGAGCGATGGCTGCATGCTTGTTACGGGGAATGTGAAGCCCGACATGGACACGCTTACGATGGCCCACAACGATGCTACCGACATTGCGAAACGGAATTGCGGTATAAGTCCTATGAGGAAAACCCCGAAGCCCTGTGAGGCGAGTATGAACAGATAAGTCATGACGAGCATTGCGGGTATGCCGCAGTGGCATGGGTATTTCATAACCCCGAACATAAGGAAATTGTAGAATGTGCCCAGTACGAAGAATATTATGGTTTGCGGCAGCAGCTTTCCCGCTATTGCCCTGAATATGGAATTGTCTGCCAGCAGTATCCATTGTCGCGCCGTTCCGTATTTCAGCTCGGAGCCTATCGAGTAAACGGTGGTCAGGAATATGAAAATCATAAGTGCGGCGGGCACGAGTACGTTGTTGAGGTATATGGAGTAATTCACCCATGGGTTGCCTATCAAATGCTTTTCCACAACGATGGGCTGCAGAAAGGCGTTGGTGTGCTGCTCGTCCACGCCCTTGGCCTGGAGTGTGGAGCGCGTTGCCGCGCCTCCAGTAAGTTCGCTCATGGTTTTGAAGTCCTGGAAAGCGAGCGAGGCGGCGGTGAAATAGGAATAGTTGCAATAGTATGAAACCGTGGGCTGTCGCTGCGCCTGAAGGTTTTTTGAGAAGTTTTCGGGTATAAGAAAAGCTCCGTAAATCTTTCCGCGCTGCATCATGTCGCGCATTTCCGAGAAGTTGCGGCAGTGGGCTATGACTTTTGTGTGTTGAAACGCCTCGATGTTCCTTGTTAGCGAGCGCGATGTCGTTGTGTTGTCAAGGTCAACGATTGCCACGGGCAGCTCGGTGGGAACTCCGCGCCCCATGAGCGTGAGGAAGAACACGAAGCACGCTATGGGGGCGGCAATAATGCAGAACACGTACAGCGGACTTGAGAAAATCCGCCTTGCCTCCCTTTGCGACACTTTCAGTGTGGTTTTCACCCAATTTGCGAACCCTGCCATTTTAATGCAGCTTAAGCAAAAACAGTAATGGTGCTGCCTTGCGGCATCAGTGTTTTATGGGGAAAATTATCGACATTCCGGGGCGCAAGCCGTTTGCTCCACTAATGGGGCGCGCCTTTATTTGAAAGGTTTTCATGTCGTAAGACCCTGTGGCTTTTGTGGCTTTCCACGCCGCATAGCTCCCCACGTCCTTCATGTAGTATGTGCGTAGCTTAATCTCTTTTCCGCCGAGCGCGGGCGCGGAAGCCGTGAATGTTTTTCCGATGCCGAAATCTTTAAGCAGGTCTTCGCGTACATTGAACGACACCCACATTTTGCCCATTATGGATATGTTCATTATCGGTGCGCCCGAGCCCACGAGTTCTCCGGCTTTTGGGAATATTTCGGTTACTTCGCCATCGTCTTGCGCGGTGAGCACGGTTTCGTTGATATACGACTGTACTTCGTTTATGGCGCCTTTGGCGCGGTTCACAAGGGCTTCGGCTGCCGCCTTGTCTTCGCGGCGCGCGCCGTTCACCGCCATGTCGTATTGCGAGCGTGCGGCTTTCTCGGTGGCTATTGCTGCATCGCGTTGGGCTGTGGCTTCGTCGAATTTTTGCGCCGCCACAACCCCTTGCTCGTATAGGTTCTTTATTCTGGTATATGTCTTTTGGGCTATGTTCACTCCCGCCTTTGCTTTCTGCCACATGCTGTAAGCGCCTTGGATTTGCTCCTTGCGTGCGCCGTTTCGTGCCTCATCGCTTTGCGCCTGTGCCGCTGCCTCGGCTGCCTGTGCCTGTTGCAGTTTTGCCTCAACGTCGGGCGCGTCAAGAATTACGAGTGTGTCGCCTGCGTGCACGGTGTCGCCTTCCTCAACGAGAAACCTAACTATTCGCGCGGGCACCTTGCTCGAAACGCGGTATTCCTCAACATCAGCCTCTCCCTCTATGTATTCGGTTGAGGGTTGCAGTAGAATTATGCCCATTACAGCCGTGGCGATTATCACGGCGGTGAAAACCAACAGTCCTATCGAGAGGTTTTTCCTCTCTTTTGTCATTTTAGCCATAGCTTTAAAATTTTCCTATTTCAATGTTCCCAGTGATTTCTTGAGGTATGTTTGCGCGAGGCGTGCGTTTATTTCGGCATCAATCACCTCGCTGTGAGCCGACACCCAGGCTGTTTGTGCGGCAAGGAGGTCGCTTGTAGGTATCACTCCTTCCTTGAAGCCCACGTTTGCAGTCTTCATGTTCTCATCGGCACTTTCGCAGTTTTTGCGGGCGCGGGCCAGCAGCTTTTCCGCCTCTCTAACGCGAAACGACTGCTGGTTAACTTGCAGCTCTATTTTTTCCTTTGCTTCCTCTAGTTCGTATTTTGCTATAACTGCGTCGGCTTTCGCGGTGCGTATTTTATATTTGTTCTCGCCCCATTCAAATAGCGGTGCGCTTACCATTACGCCAACGTTGAACATTCCCTTGAACTTGTTTTCAAAGCCGTTGTAAACCGATGGGTTGGTGAGCAGATAGTTACCTATGAGAGCCACTTGCGGAAGAAACTCCGAGCGGGCTACCTGTACTTTCTTGTCGTATATCTTGGTGGCAAGTTCAAGACTGCGCAGCTCGGGACGGTTTGTGTATGCCTGGTTTATGTCGAACGATGCGCCGCCCTTTGCCGGGTCAAGCTGCTCTCTTTTCTCGTCTTCAAGGGTGAAGTTGCTTTCAAGGGGCATTCCGCACAGCTGGCACAGCACCATGCGCGAAAGTGTAAGCCCGTCGTCCACCTTTGTGAGTGTCATCTCGGCCTCGTTCAGCTTAACGCTCACCGTCAGCCCGTTGGCTTTTGTCGCCACGCCCTCCTTTATCATTTTCTGCATATCGCCGTCGAGACGCTTAAGCAGGTTAACGTAGCTTTCGGCGAGTTTCTTTTTGTTCACCAGCGATACCACGCGCCAGTATGCCTCGTCAACCTCGAGAACAACCTCCTGCGCTCCGCTGCGGTGTTTTTCCTCGGCAATCTGCTTTGCAAAGTTTGTTATCTCGTTGTAGGCGCGTATTTTCCCGCCCATGTACAAGGGCTGTGTAATGGTCAGCGCGCCTGCAAACATGTTGCGCGTGTCGGTTTCGAAGCCTTTGTTTATCCTGTGCCCCACGTCCGAAATCTCGCCAATTACGTTGTTGCCGAACTGTGTGAGCTTGTTGGCAAGTTCGGGGTGGTATTGCTCTACAATCTGCACCATCGAGCCGAGAGGCTGCGATATTGACGTGCCGAGGTTGTTGAGCCTGTTGCGGGTGGAGTTGTCAAGCAGGTGCATTTCGCGGCTGTTGCGGAAATATGCGGCAGTGGCCTTGAGCTTGGGAAGGTAGTTGGTTTTTGCTGCCTTGCTGGTGTATTCTGCCTTTTCGATTTCCTTTCCGGCAATCAGCAGCCGCTTGTTGTTGGCAAGGGCCATGGAGCGGCAACTGTCGAGCGAAAGTGTGTTCTGCCCCTGCATGGAGATGCCGGAAATGAAAGCGAACAGGATAAAAACGATTTTTTTCATAAGTATTTACCGTTTTATTTGCCCATGCGGGTTTGTTTGTAACGGCTGTGTGGCACAGCCTGTTTCATGCTGCAAAATTACCGCATTACAATTTCCGTGCAAAATTTTATGCAGAGTATTAGTGTGCAAAAATGCCGCTAAAATATGCAAATGCTACCTGTGGTATAAATACTTACCATCAAAAACGTATTTTCCCACCATACGAGCGGATTTTTGCATATAAAAAGGATAAATGTCCGGCAACGCGGCAACACAGGTTTGCGGTGCGGTTCATGCGGTGGCGTGCATGGCGTATGCCATACGCCCCGGCAAATGGCGCAAAACAAAAGCTGCAAAAACCACATAGGACGTGGGAAAAACCATGTCCTATGTAGGAAAAATTATGTCTGATATAATTCAAACTACATCAGACCTTTTTTTGTCGTTTACAAACTTCTGAAAAACAAAAACTTATAAGATTATTTCAAAAGTAGGTAATCCATTGAAAACCAATGATATGCAAAAACAGCCCGAATATGCGCCATATAACAGTTAAAACGGAGAACGCTGCCATTCGGGAATTTGTGTATGCCGTGTGGTGTTGTTTGTAAAACTGTTATATTTGCATTGCAAAACAATGACGGAATGGAAGAAAAGAACAACATACCGCAGGTAAGGTTTAGGAAAATACCTATATGTAAAAAAGTGGTGGTGTCGCTTAGCGGACTGTGTTACATTGCCGCCTGTTGTTTCCCTGATTACCTTACGGAAGGTTTGTCGCGTGAGAATGCAATCGGCGGATGGTGGAGCTTGCTATGGGGGTGGATGGCGGTGTTCGCAGGAGGGAAATATGGTTTTTATTTCCTTGCATGGTATGCGAACGTTACTTATGTGTTGTCTGTCATATATTTCTTCAATAGCAGGTACGTGCGCTTTAATTGTCTGGCTATGCTGACGGTCGCCTTGGGAGGCTTGTTTTCGTTCTGCCCGAAAATAATCGTTGACGAAGCCATGAACATGAAAAGTTTTGTGTTGGCGGAAGGGTATTACCTGTGGATTACGAGTTTTGCGGTGCTTTGGGCTGG
This sequence comes from Prevotellaceae bacterium UBA6398, assembly GCA_002437495.1. Taxonomy (GTDB): domain Bacteria; phylum Bacteroidota; class Bacteroidia; order Bacteroidales; family Bacteroidaceae; genus UBA6398. Next base: position 180,971 of record DJQA01000008.1, on the reverse strand, counting down.
CGGTGCGGCTTGCCGTCTGCAGGGGCGCAAGTCCTGACGGTCTTTGCCGGGCAGGCAGAATAAAGCCCCGCTTTTGGGGGCGGGGCTTGTTATGTTGGCATGATGCGGGTTTCTTAGTGGCGCTGGCGACGCACCGACACGCGAGGGCTTCCGGACGATGACGAGCTTGAGCCTTTTGTTCTTTTTTCTTTCACGCTTGTACTGTTTCTGCTTCGGCGGCTGGAGAGTGTGCGTCTGCGTCTCTCTTTTTTGCCTACTATGGTGTCTTTTTTGATTTTGGCCGAGTCGGTGGAGTCGTTGCCCCAAATGTGGCGTTCGAAGTCGGTGAGCTGTTTCTCTATCTTTTTCTGCTCTTTTGCCAATGCCGAGTCGGTGGTGCAGTAGTTTGCGAGCACCTTGCCCTGAAGGTTGTTTGTCTTGTATATTTTGCCTTGGTAGCGGTTCATTGCAAAATAGTCGTCCGCGCTCATGGTCGAGGCGTTGTTGTAGTTGCTTCCCGTTAGCGGCAGTTTGGCGAGATACGGCGCTATGTCATCGTATTTAACCCAGAACATGGGGTATTTGGCATCCGCCCCGCCAAAGTCATCGGCCCTTTTAAGCACAGGACACAGGGCTATTACTTTTGTGTGGTATGTTGCGGTGTGCTGGTCGAAATACGAGCTTTCCTTTATGAAGTATTCAAGCACTTCGGCTGCGGGTATGTCGTTGTCGTTTATGTGCATTCTGCCGTCTTTTGTCTCATAATATATATGGTATCGGTCAAGAATGTCCTTTGGCTTAACCTGGTTCTTGGCATCGAAGTTTTCATTGCCGTTGAGCGAGTAGTCATAGGCTTTGACTTGCCCGCGCAGTATGAGCTTCAGTATGTATGTAAACAGGTTTATTTGGTCTCCCTGCTGCTCGAGCGGGTAGTAGAGTGTGGCGTTGGTATCTTGCGTAAGGTCGAGCGTGCGGTATATGTCCCTGCGCCACGACACGTCTTTGGGCATATCGGGTGCGGTGGGGAAGTCGCTCTGTGCGCGGTCGTCCGAAATCTTTGTTGCTGTGGCGGCGTTTTGTAGCCTACGAGGTACAAAACGGGGGCGCGATGGGCTTGGTGTGTTTGCAGTGTCGGCAGCAGCGGCTTTTATGGGCGTGGCGGCAGGCTTTGCGGCAGTAGTTTTTTTTGCCGTAGACTTTGTTCCGGCTGCCCTTTTCGCCTGTGGCTTGCGCGAGGTGAACGCTGATTGGCGCTGGCGGCGCACTGACAGCGATGGTCGGCCTTCTCCGCCCGTATTGCTTTGCGCCTCTGCCGGAATGGTGGTTAGCATTGCCATTACGGCCATTAATGCCGGCAGCAGGTATTTTGTCTTTATGTTACGCATAATCGTAATCGTTGTTGTATTTTCGTTAGTTTACTATAACTTCAAGAGCCTGTGGTAATGTGCGCTCTATTCCGTCGGGACCGATGGCTTTTACGCGGGTTATGTAGAAGCGCCTTCCCCTTGGCAGCATGCGGAACATGTTTCTCTGCCTTTCGGTGAAGTTTGAGGATCTTGATATTTCCGGTACGGCGTTGCCCATATTGTCGAAGAACACGGTTTCGAAGCCGAGCACTCTGAACGGTATATTGAGCAGTCCGTCGTCTATGGCTGCGCCTATGCCGCGTGTGCCCATGAGGGTTGCCTTTGAGAGCGGTCGACCGCCTTTGTATTGGTTGGCGTTGCCTTTTTCATCGTTAAATGCGATGTATGCCGTGGGGTCGGGAAGTTTGCGCACATGGAATGTGAATTTGCCCATTTCCACGTTGCGCCCTTCCATATTGGCGGTTACGGTAATCACGGCATCTTTTCCAACTGTTGCGGGCCGCGCTATGTATTTGCCGTTGCCGGTGGGTTGTAGTGTGCCGCCTGCCATTGAAACGCCTATTTTGTTGAGCGGCACTCCGGGGGCAGAGACGCTCATTGGGTTGTTGTAGCCTGCATACAGCACGTTCATCAAGTCGGCGGAAACGGTTGCCGATGGGGCCACCACGGTGTATTTTTGTGTGAAGTTGCGGCGCACGGTGTTTCCAAGCCCGTTTTGCATCTCTATGTATCCCGAGAAATTGAAGTCGCCCGTTCTTCCGCAGGTGAACTCGTAAATTCCGTTGGGTGCAACCTTGCGCCCTCCCACGTATATAGATGGGCGCATCGTTGTGTCAACCGCAGCCATTATTATGCGTGCGCTGAATTTTCCGCCCTGCACTATAGTGTTTGAGTTGGGTATAACGAAAGCGTCAAGCTCGTTTACGCGTATGTCCTTTACGTCGATGTTTGACACAAGATGGTGTAGTGCCACGCCTTCGGCATACCTTACATCGTTTTGCAGTTTGCTTAGCAGCGCCACCGCAGCCGCCGTGGGAGTGTTCTCGAACATGTATTGCTGCCAGTTCTTTCCCAGAGTGTTTTTGCGGCGCGGCACTACCGTGGCGAGGTTTTTGCTTATTACGGCAATCTCGTCCTTGTCGGTTATCATCGCGGTAATTTTCCTGCGATAGGAGTTTATGGCATCATACAGTTTACGCCCTTGCCCATTAGTGGGGTTGAGCATAACGTATGTAGAGCCTTCAAGGTCGTCTTTATTGATAATGTCGTGAACATTGCCGTTCTTTCCGTCGGAATGCACCACAATGGCTCGTTTTAGTTTTTCGGCGTAGTTATAAAGTGAGTCGCTCATGGCGCGCACGCGGCGCGCTTTTTCAAACCATTCCCTTACTTTTATGGGGTTGGCTTTCATTTGCTCGTCAAAGTTCCTGTACATAGCCGCGTTGTCCGATGCCGTGCTTGCCGTTGAGCGTCTTATGTTGTCCTCTACAATCGTGAAGCCGTTTAGAACATCGGGCGACACGTTGAGGGCGAGCATGGCCAGCAGAACGATGTACATGAGGTTTATCATCTTCTGCCTTGGAGATACCGGTCTTCTTTTAATTCCCATTTTGCTGTGTTGGTTTCGCTGTTTTTGGCAAATGGCGGTTGTGCGGCGGGGCTATTCGGCCATGCCGTCCGAAGATGCTGCTGCGGCATTCTTCATGTTTACCGTGAGGGCTTTGATCATGCGGCTGTAAACGCCGTTCAGTTCCTCGATTTGCTTTGCCATTTTGCGGGTCTGCTCGTTTATCTGGTCTATAGTGCCTATTTGCGAGCTTATGCTCTTCAGCTGTAGTTCGTAAACGGTGTTTATGCCCGTAAGGGTGCGGTTGAGGTTTATCATCTCTTCGCTGTCGGTGGTCATTTTGCGGCTTTGCTCTTCCACCTTGGTGAGTACTTCGGTTAGTTCTTTCAGTTTGTCGACATAGTTCTGCGTAGCGTCTCCCAGTTCGGGGTTTGCTGCGTTTCTGGCATCGGTCAGTACTGCCGCGCCGCCGCTCATGACAACGCCTCCGCCTTGCGTGGGTGTGTCTGCCGCCATTGCAGCCCGGGGAATTTCGCCGCCCGCCTGTTGCGAACTTGTTCCGCTGCCTCCGCCAATTATTATGGTGGTGGCGCTTGTGCCTCCTGCTTCGGTTTGTATTGCATTTTCCTCCTCGTCTTCGGGGCTTCCCTCAAGTTCGGGTGCTTCGTTGTCTTTGTCGAACGGTCGGTCGAACGCTGAAAGGAAGAACACTATTACCTCGGTGCCCATTCCTATGAAAAGCATTATGTCTGCGCCGAAAAGGTGTGTGAGTTTGAAGAGTGCGCCGAGTATTACTATTGACGCTCCCCAGGAATATGCGTAATTCAGGAATGTTTGTCCCGGCACGCTGTCCATCCAGCGTTGCAGGCGCACTATTATGTTGAAGCTGTTTGCTTTCATAACTTGTATTTTATTTCTTTTTGTCCTTGTTTGTCCCGCTTTCCGCTCCGGCCAACGAGCGCACGCAGCGGAAGCCTATGTATGAGCGCGGCTGGTTTTGGTATTCGTATGTTCTCCATGCCGAGCGTATCAGCGATTCGGGGTCTTTCCACGAGCCTCCCCTCACCACTTTTTTCTTAAGTCGGTAGGGGTCTTCCTTGGCGGCGTTGTATTTCAGTTCGGGGTTTATGTCGCTCATGTTGCTGACGCCCGCCTCGGTGTATTCCGTGTTTGTCCATTCTGCGGCGTTGCCCGCCATGTCGAACAAACCGTTGGAGTTTGCGCCGTATATGCCTACTTTCGAGGTTATGAGGTTGCCGTCTTCGGTGTAGTTGCCCCTGTCGGGCTTGAAGTTGGCGAAGAAGCAACCCTTGTCGTTCTTTGTGCCGCCGTCTTTCCATGGGAATGGGTTACCCTCCTTGCCGCGTGCGGCGTATTCCCATTCTATTTCAGAGGGCAGGCGGTAGCGTTGCACGTTTCTCGCAACCGGACCGAGTCCTCTCAGAAGGTATTCGGTTCTCCAAGCGCAAAAGGCGTTAGCCTGCTCCCATGTTACGCCCACCACGGGGTAGTCGTTATAGGAGGGCGATGAGAAATAGGTTTTGAGATACACTTCGTTGTTTGCGTTTTGGAAGTCGTTCACCCAGCAAGTGGTGTCGGGATACACGTTAACTATATATGTGTTCAGAAAATCGTATATGCTCGACAGCGGGCGTGTTATGGTTTGCCTAACTATGTTCCCGTCGTCGTCAACGTATGCTGTGTCTTTCGAAATCATGACAACCTCGTTGGGGTCTGCGGGCTTGTCGGTGTCGAGCGAGCGTTCCTCGGGGTTCAGCCGGTATTTGCGCATTGCTGCCTTGGCGTAGTCGAAAATTTCGTAGCGGTAGTTAAGCTGCTTAGTGTCGAGCATACGCGAACCGTCTATCGGGTGGTAGGTGTAAACGCTCTCTATTGCGCGCTCCTCGTCCTCGGTGGGTTTGCGCCAGGGTATTGGTTTTTTCCAGTTGAGGTGTGGCGTAACGGGGTCGCCGTATTTGTCCTCCTCTATCTTGTAGGTTTCATCGCCCCCGTAACTTGGGTCGGCAAGGCGCTCACGAATGATGCTGTCGCGCACCCAGTAAACAAACTGCCTGTACATGGAGTTCGTAACCTCGGTTTGGTCCATCCAAAAGCCGTCAACCGAAATGTCCTTTTGAGGAATTATGTTCCCCCATAGGCTGTCTTGCTCGGCAAGCCCTACTTTAAGGTATCCGCGCGGCACTTTCACCATTCCGTAGGGTGCGGGTTCTTCCATTCGCACCCCGCGCTGTCCCGTTACCTCGCCTCCGTCGCTCATCATTTTCTTGCTGCTGAAGCACGAGGCAAGCGTAAGGCACAGGATGAAAGCCGTTAGGGCATAAGCTATTTGTTTCATGTTTTGATGTTGTTTCTATGTTTACAGATAGCGCACGCTTTTGTGGCGGTTGCGCCCTTTTTTATACAAGTTCATGTCAAGGCGGTATTGCAGCACTATCTCGTGCGCACCGCTTTTAAGGTCGGGCATCGAGGTGTATGCCTCGTAGGAGTAGCTTACGGTTATTCCGTGGAAAAGCCCTCCGATGAACGCGGCGGCAGAGTGCTGCGGACTGTAGGTCGCTCCCGCAAAGAGCTTTTTCTTGTCGTCGTGCAGTTCCACGCGTCCGCTTATGTTCGCCCTGAAGTCACCCCCGTCATACATGCACAGTGCTGCGGGGTGTATTGTAATTAACGGATTTCGCAGTTTGATATTGTATCCGGCGGTGAAATAATAGGTGGGGTCGATTTTCAGCTCGTTGGTCTCGCCCAGCATCACCGTGGGCGACAGTATGTGCGCCATCGACGCCCCAGCATACCAATTCTTGTGGCGGTAGAAAAGTCCCGCGCTCATGTCAACCTTCGAGCCCGTAACCTTCGTTGTGGGTATAGCGGGGTCGTTCGATGTCTCCACATCGGCCTTCGTGCCGTCAAACTCCTCGGCGAGCAGGTCGGCCTGTGCGCCGATGCTCAGCCGCCCGCCGAAAAGCTTTTCGATGTGGAACGCATATTGCACCGAGAATTTTTTGTGCGAGAAAAGTCCGAGCTCGTCGTTTTGGAACAAAAGCCCCACGCCGTTGCGCTTTTTCAGTATGATGAACGGCATGTCGGCCGAGGCGAACATTGTTTTGGGTGCGTTGTGGAAGCCGGTCATCTGCATGGAGTATGCCCCGGTAATGTTGAGCGCGTCCTCGTTTCCCGCCGCAGCGGGGTTGAACGACGTTTCCATCATCCAGAAATGGGTGTATTCCGGGTCATACTGCCCCCTCACGGCGCAGCACGCCGCAAAGAGCGTAAATAATATGAGCAGACTTTTGCGCATAACTCATTTTTATAACTGATAATATTGCCTGTTATTGTATGGCGTGGCGAATAAAAACGCCGGTCAGGGACAAGAAACCGGAAAAAGGCAGTTTTTTTCCGCATTCCCCACGGCATATCCGCCCGGTTTGCCGCCAAAGAAGCGGCAACCATAGTAAAAAACGTAAGGCGCTGAGCATCAAGGCTATGCCGACATAAAAAGTTTCTGCAATAACGTTTTGTTTTTCAGAGGCTTGAAAATGCGGAAAAAAGGACTGATGTAGTTTGAATTATGTCTGATGTAATTTTTTCTACGTTCTATGTAGTTTTTCTTATGTCCCATGTAGTTTCCGACGTGTTTGAAAAGTACAGGCGGTTATGGTTTTGCAATAATTGCACATGGAATTAACTGTTTGGTTAATTGCTTGTAGAATATATGTAGGGGCGTATGGCATACGCCCGGTGCGCCACCGAATGAACCGCGCCGCAACCAGCCGCCGCAACATTGCAATCCGCGCAATTCAGGGCGTATGCAATACACCCCTACAGCGATATAAATCACTGATTATTTGTTATTTGCGCAATCATGCGGCGCACCGCATACGCCCTGTACGCTGCTTGTCATTTTGTCTTTTTCATAAGACATTCCGCCACCGCGCTGCGCAAGCCGCCCTCCTCATTGTCATCGGCATACTCCCAATACATTCCTCCGCGCAATTTGTTTTCTATTATATAATGGCATTTGGCGGCAATGGATTTGGGGTTCTCAAAGCCCAGCACCATGTTTCCTCCGTCATCCTCCATATAAGGCACTTGCGACTCCGCGCTCCATTTTTCCGTAACACCCGGCAATGCACGTGGATTCCTGACATAAGCCTGATATGGCTTGGCACCCCTGCCGTAAAAAGGCATCCCCACAACAAGTTTGTTCGACGGCACACCTTTTTCCAAATGACTCCGCACCGCCTGAGCCGTGGTCATCCAGCCCGAGATGGCGGAATGGTATAACGCCGAATGGTGCTTGGGCGGGGAGGCCATGTCGTAAGACATCACATTAACGAAGTCAAGATATTTTATACAGTTCTTGAAATCCACATATTCCCCGCTCGCTATTGTTGCACAGGTAACGAGCCGCCTTTTCCCCAACGCCTTTCTCAGTTCGCGCATAAGCAGGGTGAAATTTTCGGTGTCGTCGGGCGAGCACGATATGCCCGCACTTTTCTGTGTGGGGTACTCCCAGTCTATGTCTATGCCGTCAAGTCCGTACTCCTCCACAAGCCGTCTGCAGTCCTTGGCAAAGTTTCTCCTGCAAACCTCGTCCGCCGCCATCTCGCTGAAATTCCCCGCGCCCCAGCCGCCGACCGACAGCAGCACCTTTAGTTTGGGATTTGCCCGCTTCAACTCCGAAATCCTCCTCAAACGTGCGGGATTGTCAACGTTCACGCCGTCAAAAGTTCCGTTCACCTTGCCAAAGGCATAGTTTATATGCGTCATCAGCGCAGGGTCGGGCATAACGCTTGTCCACGAAGTTACATACGCCACGACAACATATCTCCTGCCCTTTGCAAAGCAAACACCCGCCCCCAAAAGCAAAGACAGCACTATTGAACAAAAACAACGCAACTTGTCATTCATATTCTCAAATCTTGTTTTTCTTACTATTCACCGTGAAGCCGGCATCCCCACTACCTGTAAAAATACACTGCGCCGTCATGCCTGACCAGTAACACGAAAGACATTTCCTGCGGGAACACAATTATATTATCGGCGGCGGGAAACCAAATGTCGTCAAAATGCCGCGAAAAATCCTGCAAGCTCATTATGTCTATCGTTTCAAAATTGTCCCAGCACACATATATAATATCTGCCGTTACTTTCAAACAAGCAAAAAGTTCTGAAACGTTAAAGCCGTCCTGAAGCGCGTTGAAATTTTCCACGAAAGCGCCTTTGCGCTCCAGATAACCAACAGCCGGCATTTTCAGCTTGGGTATTTGCATCTTGCCACAAAACCGGCGGCACAGCACCGCGCACTCCTCCTTGTCAAGAGTGCGAAAATCGGGAAAAGCTTTCCCCGTTTCCTTTTCAAACAGCTCTATTTTGAACGCATCCATGCTTCATAAGAATTTTTGTCGCAGAAATTTCTTTAGTTTTTTCGCAGACAGTAAAAACATCTATTTAATATTTCTGCACTCACAATGTAAAATTAGCGCAAATTCATCACCTATAAATGATAAAATCGAAAAAAATTCAATTTTGTCACTTATAAGTGATAAAATTTCAAGACACTTCCAAATAACGCGCTGACTGTCTGCGCCATTTTCCCAATTCTGTCAATCTTTTTAGTTTTCCGGAAAACAAGGCCTTGAAACCGCCCAAAAAAGGTCTGATGTAATTTGAATTACATCAGACATAATTTTTCCTATGTCCGATGTAGTTTTTCTTATGTCCCATGTAGTTTTCCCTGAAGAAATTGCGGGGTTAGTTTACGAGGCGGAAGTTTTGCCATTTGCGGCTGCGGTAGCGCGTGAGGAATATTGCGCCTTTTACAACCCAGTCTCCGAACATTCCGAGCCAAATTCCCACAACGCCCATTCCAAGGCATACGCCCAGTATGTAGGAGAAGCCCACGCGGCACAGCAGCATGCAACTAACGCTAACCATCATTGGGAAACGTGTGTCTCCGGCGGCGCGGAATGTGGAGGGCAGGGCGTAGCTTGCGGGCCACACTGCCACCGTGAAAACGGCGTGGAGCATCACGATGCGCTCCGTGAGGCGCGTGGCTTCGGGCGAGAGGCTGTATAGGTGCATTATGAGTGGGAGGAGTGCAATTACAATAAGGCAGCTTGCAAGATGGGAGAGGTATATGCCGCCGGCAATTCTGTTGTTGTAGTGTTCGGCTTTTTTGAAGTCCCCTGCCCCCACGCAGCGCGACACTACGACTGTTATTCCTGTAGCGGCCGCCATTCCCGGGAGCACTTGGAAGAGGACTATCGCCTGCGCCACGGCGTTTGCGGCTATGGATGCCGTTCCGAACGACGCAACCATTATCAGCACCAACACTCTGCCGAGATAGAACATGCCGTTTTCAAAGCTGTAGGGTATGCCCAAACGTATTATTCTTCGGGCGGCGGGGATGTTGGGGCGCAGCAGGGTACGAAATTCCCGGCGCGGCGTTTGGCTAAACAGCATTGCGGTTATCAGGGCGGCAGAGAACACACGCGCCCCAAGGGTTGAGATTGCCACTCCCTGTGTCTCCATGTTCATTATGTATATGGTGAATGCGTTTCCCGCCACGTTGAGCAGGTTGGTGGCAATCATTATGCGCAGCGGCAGGGCTGTGTTGCCGTGGGCGCGGAACACGGCTGAGGCAGCACTGTATATGCCGAGAAAGGGGAGCGAGAAGGCTGTTATGCGAAAGTACACCGAGGCATGGTGGCGCACATCGGGGGCGAGGTTGCCGAAGAGGCTGTTGACTATCAGCGGTTGCAGGGCGAGGGCGATGGCGCATAGTGCCAGCCCGGAGGCGGCGAGCAGCAGCATTGTCTGCATTGCCGCGCCCGAACTCTCCTTGTGCTGCGAGTTGCCCAAATGCTGCCCCACAACCACGCCGCCGCCCACCGCCAACGCCGTGAGCAGACTGTTGAAAAAGGAAATCACGAAATCCATGAGCGACACGCCCGACACGGCGGCCTCGCCTACACTCGAAACCATCATGGAGTCGAAAATGCCTACGGTGTAGCGCAGTGCCAATTCGCCCGCAATGGGGAGGAAAAGCAGCAGCAGAGCCTTGTCTGAAAAGTTGGTGTCGCCCTTTATGGTCATGGCGGGTTGTCTTAAAACGCCCGCGCCGGAAAATGTGGTTGGTTTCCGGCGCGGCGTTTATGTGAATGGCTTGTTATTTCAGGAAATCGGTGAAATATCGAGTTATGCGCTCGTGAAGATGTATCATATCCCTGCCCATCATGTTGTGTCCCTGGTTGGGATATGTGAAGTAGTCGGGCTGAACTCCGGCATCCTCGCAAGCACGCAGGAAAGCGAAGCTGTGCTGCGGCACGCAGGTGGGGTCGTTGTAGCCATTGATTATTTGCAGACGACCTTTGAGGTTTTTAGCTTTAAGCAGCAGACTACAGTTTTTGTATCCCTCGGGGTTTGCTTGCGGGGTGTCCATATAGCGTTCGCCATACATCACCTCGTAATACTTCCAGTCGATTACAGGTCCGCCGGCAACTCCCACCTTGAACACATCGGGGTAGGTGCACATTAGGTTGGTTGTCATGAAACCGCCGTAGCTCCAGCCGTGAACTCCGAGCTTGTCGCCGTCAACGTAGGGCAGCGATTTCAGGAACTCAACGCCTTTCATCTGGTCTTTCATCTCTTCATCGCCAAGATGGCGGAATGTTACGCTCTCAAACTCGAAGCCCCTGTTTTCCGAGCCCCTGTTGTCGAGCACGAATATTACGTAGCCTTTTTGCGCCATGTAAGCCTCCCAACCGCGAAGACCGTAGAAATGATTGCCATAAATATTGTGCGCGTGCGGACCGCCGTAAACGTAAACCACGGCGGGGTATTTTTTTGTCGGGTCGAAATTCACGGGTTTCACCAGACGGTAGTATAGGTCTGTGGTGCCATCGGCAGCTTTTATTGTTCCGCTTGAAATCTGCGGCATGTTGAACTGCTCCTCCCACGGGTGCTTTTCGAGGGTTTCAAGTTCGGTGCGCACGGCATTGGAAGTGTTTGTTACGCAGATGTATCTTGCAAGCCTTGGCGAAGCACCGCGATCGAATACAAATTTGCCCGATGGTGAGAGAACCCCACTGTGAACGCCTTCGCCGTCATCGAGGGCTGTGCGTTTCAGCGTTTCGTCCACGGCGTAAACGTTCTCCTGAATGGGATTTGCCTCGTTCGAGGTGTAAACAACGCTTTTTGCCGCTATGTTGAAGCCGAGAAATTCCATGACCTCAAACTTGCCTTTCGTGAGCTGTGTTGTGGTTTTGCCGGCAAGGTCGTAGGTGTAGAGATGGTTGTATCCGTCGCGGCGGCTTTGGAAGAGGAACTTGCCGCTGTTCCACGGCAGGAACACGAGCGGGTGTTGCGGTTCCACGTATTTGTCGTTGCGCTCCTCGAATATTATGTCCTTTTTTTCGCCCGATGTGGCATCGTACGAAATGAGCTGCATATGGTTCTGGTCGCGGTTGAGTTCTAAAATGTAGATGGTCTTCTCGTCGGGCGACCAACTTATGTTGGTGAAATACCTGTCGGTGGGGTCGGCGGTTTTAAGGTAAACGGTTTTGCCGCCGGCAACGTCAAACACTCCGACATACACCTTGTGGCTCGTCTCTCCCGCCATGGGGTATTTGTCAGGCTCTATCTTTGCAATTCGCGACACCCCCGCGCTGTCTTTGTCGTTGTCGGCGCAAAGAGGAGCGATGTTAACCTGCGGATAGTCGGTAACCATGCTCTGGTCCATTTTGTAGAATGCGAGCTTTGTGCCGGCGGGACTCCAAAACGTGCCTTTGCGTATTCCGAACTCATCGCGGTGCACACTTTGCCCGTAAACAAGGTTACGTGAGCCATCGTGGGAAATTTGCAGCTTCTTTCCATCAGGGGTTATTACGTACAAATTGTGGTTGCTTACGTAGGCCTCGTTGCCGCTTTTAAGGTTAAGGTCGCGTTTGCCTGCTCCCATTGGGATTTCCCGGCTTGCAACGACTTTTTTGGCTTTCCAGTTTATCAGGTAAACCTTTCGTGCCGTCTCGATAAGTACTTCGGTTTTTTTACCATCGGGGAATTTTGCGTTTTGCAGGCTCAGTGGCTTTGCGGCAGGGTCAATGCCCTTGCAGGCGTTTATTCTTTCGAGTGTGAAGAGTACGGTCTCCTTTGTTTTTCTTCCCTTTTCGTCTGTAAGCAGTTTGCAGTTGTCCACGCCCTGCCTTACAAGTTTGTCGCCCCACCATGTTGCCGAAAAGGTTTTTGGCTGGTATTTCCAATACGAGTCGCCTCCCCAAAGAAGGTTTTCGAGTGTGAACGATTTCTTTTGCGCCATTGCTGCCGGAGTTATTATAAGGCAAATTAGCGATATTGCCAGGAATATTTTTTTTAGTGCCATGTGTTTAGTTTTAATCCTTGGAAATTGTTTCAGTCCCTGAATTTTTTTCTTTCTCCTCCTTTTCGGAACCCGCCATCGCGTTTTCCGCGGAATTCTCCGCGCCCTCCGTCGCGGTCGGGCCCTTTGCGGTCGCGGTAGAAAGGTTTGCGGTCATCGCGGCTGCGCGAAAATCCGCCACGGCTGTCGTTGTGTTCAAACCTTTTGCCGCCTTCTCCGTAAGTTTTGCGGTCTCCGCGCTGGAACGGACGGCGTTCTCTGCCGTCTCCACGGCTTTCGCGGCGTTCGCCATACGGTTGCCTGCGTTCCTTGCGGCGGTTGTTCTCCTCAAACTCGCGGTGCTTTCTAACCACATAGTCCGGTATGTCGCCGTAGTCCTCCTCTTCGTCCTCGCCTAAGCGTTTTTTGAAGTCGCGGTGGAGCTTGAACCTGTGTGGGTCGGCCATTTCGCGGCGTTCGCGGTCGGTTTTTATGTCGTTGCCCTCTCTGCGGAATTTGTCGAGCTTGCCATCGAATATTTGGTATTTCTGGAATTGGCAGTCGAGCGAGCCATTGAACAGGGGTATCTTTATGCTCGGTTTAAGACCTATGTTTTGGAAAAGTTCCTCGTTGTTGCATATAATCCATGCCTCGTTGCCCACAAATTGATGCTTCAGCCTTTCGCCTATGGCCTTGTATAGCAGCGGCAGTGCGGAATCGCTTTTTATTCTCACGCCGTATGGCGGGTTTATAACCATTATGGCTTTTGCGGCGGGCTGCTTGAAATCGCGGAAGTCGCGGCGTTCAACAATGAAGTCCTCGTCAAGCTGTGCGGCGATTACGTTTTCTTTTGTTGCCTCCACGGCGTTTGCGTCTATGTCGTAGGCATATATTCTGTGGTCGAACGCCACTTCCTGCGCTTCGCATTCCTCCTTTATTTCGTTGAATAGGCTTTCGCTGTAGTCGGGCCATTTTTGGAAAGCAAACTCTTTGCGGAATTTTCCCGGGGCAATGTTTTTGGCTATAAGTCCGGCTTCAATCGGTATTGTGCCCGAGCCGCACATGGGATCTATGAAGTCGCATTCCCCGCTCCAGTCGGTGAGCTTTATGAGTCCTGCGGCGAGAACTTCGTTTATGGGCGCGTCCACGCTTGCTTTGCGGTATCCGCGCTTGTGCAGGCTCTCGCCCGAGGAATCGAGTGAAAGGGTGCAGTCGTCATCGGATATATGTATGTGGAAGCGTATGTCGGGGTTTGAAACGCTGATGTTGGGCCGCTGACCGCAGTTTTCGCGGAAATAGTCAACAATGGCATCCTTTACCTTGTAGGCCACAAACTTCGAGTAGCTGAAATTTTCGGAGTAAACCACCGCGTCAACGGCGAAAGTTGTTTTGAGGTCGAGAATGTTCTTCCATTCGTAGTTTCTTACTGTGTTGTAAACCTCATCGGCCGTTGTGGCGCTGAAATGCTTCAGCGGTTTGAGTATGCGTATGGCGGTGCGCAGCGTGTAGTTTGCGCGGTACATCATTGCGGTGTCTCCTGTGAAGTAAACCACGCGCCTTCCCTTCTTTATGTTTTGCGCTCCTGCTTCGGAAAGCTCCTGTGCCAAGAGTTCTTCCATTCCCTGGAAAGTCTTGGCGATGAGTTCGAATTCTTGTTCCATTAAAATTATTTCAGAGTGGTGTGTTTCTTTTGTGATATGTGTGCTCCCGCCGGCACATCATCGGTAATCCATATGTTTCCTCCAATAACGGCTCCTTTGCCAATTTTTATTCTTCCCAAGATGGTGGCGTTTGAATAAACAATGACGTTGTCTTCCAGTATTGGGTGGCGCGGTATGCGTTTTATCGGGTTGCCTTCGGCATCGAGCGGGAAGCTTCGCGCTCCGAGCGTAACGCCTTGGTATAGTTTCACGTTGTTTCCTATAACGCACGTTGCGCCTATCACAACGCCCGTGCCGTGGTCTATCATGAATCCCCTGCCTATTTGCGCCCCCGGGTGTATGTCTATTCCGGTTTCGCTGTGGGCCATTTCGGTGAGTATTCTCGGCAGCAGTGGCACGCCTATCTCGTAAAGGGCGTGGGCCACACGGTAGTTCGACAGGGCCTTGATTACGGGGTAGCAGCTTATGACTTCGGCATAGCTTTCTGCGGCGGGGTCGCCGAGAAAGGCGGCCTCGACATCGGTGGCGAGTATCTCGCGTATTTCGGGCAGCCTTTCGATTAGCTTTGCCGTCATTTCCGTGGCGCAGCGGTCGATGTCGTCAAGGCAGCGTATGCATCGGTCTTCGTCATAAAAGCAAAGGGCTGCCTCCACCTGGCGGTAGAGCAGGTCGAAAAGCCGCTCCACGTTTACGCCTATTGTGTAGAGCATGGTCTCGGCGTTTATGGTGGATTTGCCGTAGTAGCCCGGGAATAGCACGGCGCGGCAAAGGTCAACAACTTCCGAAAGCACTTGCCCGGAGGGTATCGCGTCGCAATGGCGGTGGCGGTGGTAAAGTTTTTTTATTGTCGAGGTTTGCGACAGCTTGTCGGTGGTTTCTGTCAAAAGCCGGGTTATATCGCTGGAATTCATTAACTAAGTTGAGGAAACTTTTATTGCAAGTTTGTGCAAAGTTAATTCAACTGCGCGAAACCCAAGGTATTTCGTGGCGGAATTTTTGAAAGTTATGGGTAAAAGGGCGCATTCGGCCATGGGTGGTCGGTGGGTCAGTGGTTTTGCAAGCTCTTTTCGGATGCCTGGCGGTAGATTCTTATCATATAGTATGCAAAGTGTGATGCACCCATTGCAAATGCTATTATCAGCAGTGCCTTGCCGGAGTTCCAGCCGGCGGTTTGCTGGTGCCACAGTCCCGTGATGAAGCAAAGCACCGATAGCCCCAATCCGAGACCGTTGAGAACGGAGTTGCCGCTGCGCAGTTTTACGCCTTTTTCGAGCTTGCTGTGGTGTATGCCGTAGGCAGCGTAAATGTCAAGACCTATTAACATCCATATAACAAGGCGTATCCATGTGTCGGCGGGCAGGAAAATCATTAGTCCCAGGCAGGTGAGTATGCCGAGAATGGGAATGAGCGGCACGAGGGGCACTTTGAACGCTCTTTCAACGCCGGGCATGGTTTTGCGCAGTATTATTACCGCCGCGCACACGAGTGTGAATGCAAGCAGTGTGCCTATGCTTGTCATTTCTCCGGCCACTTCGGCGGGAACTATTGATGCGAGGGTGGCCACGAACACCATGAAAAGAATGTTGCTGTGGGCGGGGGTGCGAAACCTGGGGTTTATTTTCGAGAAGAACGGCGGCAGCAGCCCGTCGCGGCTCATGCTGAGAAACACGCGGCTTTGCGCCATGAGTGTAACCATTATAACCGAGCAGTAGCCTATCAGTATAGCAAGAGTGATTGCAGCGTTTAGCCAGGGGTATGCGGGATTTATTGCCCCCGAAGCATCGGGGGCGCCCATGTGCTGTATGGCAACTGCCACGGGCGCAATGCCTTCCAGTCCGCCGAACTCCTTGTAGTTTGCAACGCCTGTCATAACATATCCGAATGCAATGTAGAGTATCGTTACCACAAGCAGCGAGCACAATATTCCTATCGGCATGTCGCGGCGCGGGTTTTTTGATTCCTGTGCGGCGGTGCTAACGGCGTCGAAGCCGAGAAAGGCGAATGATACGACCGCTGCTCCGCGCAATATGCCCGAAATGCCGAATTCGCCGAGCTTGCCGGTGTTGGCGGGAACAAATGGGTGTAGATTGTCGGCGTTAATATATTTCCAACCGAGTGTAACAAAAATGATTATTACCGAGAGTTTAAGTATCACGATAATTGTGTTGACTATCGAGCTTCCCTCAATGCCGCGTATAAGGAATATGCTCATAACCACAACTATACTCGCCGCCGGAAGGTTTGCTATGCCGCCGTCCCATGGGCATGCGCACAGCTCGGGGGGCAGAAAAATGCCGATGTGTTGCAGGAACACGTTGAAATAGCGGCTCCAGCTTATGCTTACGGTGGTTGCCGCCACGGTGTATTCCAATACCAAATCCCAGCCTATGATCCAGGCGATAAGTTCGCCCATTGTGGCGTAGGAATAGGTGTATGCGCTGCCCGATACCGGTATTATCGAGGCGAACTCGGAGTAGCACAGGGCGGCGAAGCAGCAGCCTGTCGAGGCGAGGATGAACGAAATGATTATTCCGGGACCTGTGTAGTTTGCGGCAACCGTTCCTGTGATCGAGAAAAGCCCTGCGCCAACTATTACGCCAATTCCCAATGCCACGAGACTAACAGGCCCCAATACGCGCTTCAATGTTTTGTTTCCTGTTTCCGAGGCTTCGGCGTAAAGCATGTCGAATGGCTTGCGAACAAACAGTCCCATTTTCTTTTTTACTAATTTGCTGGTTGTAGTTTTAGCGCAAAGTTATGAAAAAAAGCTCGAACCCATGCCTGTGCGTGGCAGCCGTGTTAGCAAAAAGCATTGTGTTTTTGCGTGAACGGAATTATTTGCTTACCTTTGCAAATGTGCATGAACGTTGCACCTATGTTGTCTCTATAGTTCAATGGATAGAACAGCAGTTTCCTAAACTGCTGATCCGGGTTCGATTCCCGGTGGAGATACTTTTCGTTTTGCAAGCAACGTGCCCTTTCTCAAAAAAACATGTGGGACATGAAAAAAACTATGTCCTATATAGTTTTTCCTACATAGGACATAGAAAATTTTACATCAGACATATTTTTTCTCTTTTTATTTTCCCGGTTTACAGCGTTTTACAAAGCCGCCGAAAGCTGTGTGTAAATTCCGACAAACAGTTGCAGGAATTTGCTACGGCTGCTTTTCCCCGAGACGGCGGCAGAGCTTGCCTCCCGCAAGGCAGTATATGCCTATTATTATGAACGGTACGCTTAGGATTTGCCCCATGTCGAAGAGCATTCCCTGCTCAAAGGTTTCCTGCACGTCTTTTACGTATTCCACTAAGAAGCGGAAAACGAAAACGGAGGTGAGACACCAGCCGAAGAAGAACCCTGTGCCTACTTTTTTCTCGTTGAAACGGTAGATTGCCAGCCCTATGAAGAAAATCGTGATGTATGCGAGCGATTCGTAAAGCTGTCCGGGATGGCGGGCAAAGGTGTCGCCGTTTGCGGCGAAGATGAACCCCCAGGGCAGGTCGGTGGGTTTGCCCACTATTTCGGAATTGAACAGATTGCCGAGACGTATGAAGCACGCCGTGAGCGGGGCGCATATTCCCATGTTGTCGAGAACGCGCATTGTGTTGACCCCGGTTTTCTTAACATACAGGTATAGTGCTACGAGCATACCAATTACGCCGCCGTGGGATGAGAGTCCCGCATATCCGGTGCATCTCCAGCCGTCTGCCGCTTTCTGTATGGGCAGGAACATTTCCACGGGATGGGAAAGAAAATATCCCGGTTCGTAGAAAAGGCAGTGGCCGAGCCTTGCACCTATTATAACGCCGAAGAATATGTGGAAGAACAGCGGGTCGAATTTCTCATCGGGTATGTGTTGGCGCTTGTAGAGTTTCTGCATAACCACGTAGCCCAGCAGAAGCCCCGCACACCAGCACAGCGCGTACCATCTTACCTCGTGCGAGAATATGGTAAACGCCACCGGGTTTGGGTTCCAGTATATGAATTGCGGAATGAGAGCAGAGAGTGTCATGACCTATACGTTGAAACGGAAGTGCATTATGTCGCCGTCCTGCACTTCGTAGTCTTTGCCTTCTATGTTGAGTTTTCCGGCTTCGCGCACGGCAGCCTCGCTGCCATATTTTATGTAGTCGTCATATTTTATTACCTCGGCGCGTATGAATCCTTTTTCGAAGTCGGTGTGTATAACTCCGGCGCATTGCGGGGCTTTCCAGCCTTTGTGGTATGTCCACGCCTTTACTTCCATTTCGCCGGCGGTGATGAATGTCTGCAGGTTAAGTATGTGGTATGCAGACTGTATAAGGCGGTTGCAGCCCGACTCCTTGAGCCCTGCGGCGGCGAGGAACTCCTTGCGGTCTTCCGCGTTGTCGAGCTCGGCTATGTCGGCCTCGGTGCGCGCCGCAACAACGAGCAGTTCCGCCCCCTCGCCGGCAATAGCCTCGCGCACGGCGTCAACATATTTGTTGCCGCTAACAGCCGAGCCTTCGTCAACGTTGCACACGTAAATCACCGGCTTTGCCGTGAGCAGGAACAGGTTGCGTGCAGCTTGTGTTTCTTCTTTTTTGTCGAATTTCACGGTGCGTGCCGATTTTCCCTCCGACAGAGTGGCTTGATATGCTTTCAATACGGTGTATTCGGTTTGCGCCTGTTGGTCGCCACCCACCTTTGCCATTTTCTCAACTTTCTTAAGGTGCTGCTCAACGCTTTCAAGGTCTTTGAGCTGAAGTTCGGTGTCTATCACCTCCTTGTCCCTCACAGGGTCTACGCTTCCGTCAACGTGCACCACGTTTCCATCGTCAAAGCAACGCAGCACGTGTATTATGGCATCGGTTTGGCGTATGTTTCCGAGAAACTGGTTCCCCAGTCCCTCGCCCTTGCTTGCGCCTTTCACTATGCCGGCAATATCGACAATTTCAACCGTTGCGGGGACAATTCTTCCCGGATGCACTATTTCGGCAAGGCGGTTAAGGCGTTCGTCGGGCACGGTTATCACTCCCACGTTGGGCTCTATGGTGCAAAAGGGAAAGTTCGCAGCCTGCGCCTTTGCGCTGCTTAGGCAGTTGAACAGGGTTGATTTGCCCACGTTGGGCAATCCCACTATTCCGCATTGTAATCCCATATGTCTGTATCTGTTTTAGTTTCGAGTGCAAAGGTAGCCAAAATAGCGCAAACTTCGGGGATTTTGGCAAAGTAGCGCGTTGCTTATTAAAAGATTTGCAATCGGCTGTGGTGTTTCCCCAATTCTTATTACTTTTGTGGGTAAATGAAACTGTGCGGTATAGCATTTGTGGCTTTGTTGCTGGCCGGCAACGCTTGTGTGGCATCGGCGCAAAGCAAAAAGGATGGCATTGACAGCGTGCCGCCCCTGCCGTTGTATGTTCAGGTGGGCAAGACTTTGTACAAGGGCGACAGTATTCCCGATATAGTTACTCCGCCGGCCTACATATATCCTCCGATGACTTTCCGCAACCAAAAGGAAAGGATGGCCTACAACCGTCTTGTGGCCAATGTCAAGAGGGTGTTGCCATACGCAAAGCTTGCAAGGGAAACGCTTATGGAAACTTACGGGTTCATAGAGACACTGCATTCCGAGAAGGAGCGCAAAGCACACATACAGCGTGTTGAGGAAGGCATAAAGGAGCAGTACAAGCCAATAGTGAAGCGCATGAGCAGGTCGCAGGGCAAGCTGTTGATAAAGCTGATATACCGTGAGTGCGACCAATCGTCATACGAACTTATCCAGGCGTTCCTCGGCTCGTTCAAGGCGGCGTATTACCAGTTTTTCGCCGGGCTTTTCGGCAGCAGCCTTAAAAAAGGCTACGATCCCGAGGGGGACGACAAATACACCGAGCGGGTGGTGCGCCTTGTGGAGAGCGGGCAGCTTTGATGCCGCCGCGCCGCTCCCCGATTGGCTGTACCGTTTATTTTCCGAGTTCTCTTTCTATTTCATTGAATTTTGCCATTACGGTGGTGATATCGGCTTTCTGCACCTTTGCATCATGATGGTCTATGGCATTGCATGCGGCCAGCGCAGAGCTTTCGCCGAGAACCATGAACACGGGCTCCATTCTTATTGATCCGTATGCAATATGTGAAGCCGACAGGCACACCGGTACAATAACGTTGTCGGCCTCTTCGGGCTTAGGGGTTATTGCTTCGTATCCCACAGGATAAGGACCGGGTACGTTCATTTCAACGTTGCCCTCGTTCTTAACCTTTCCGTTCACCACAAAGCGTCCGCTGTTGTGCGAGTCCATGGTATATGCAGCCCATCCAACGGCATCAGGTGCGGTTTCTATTCCCTGGCAGTGGTATTGGGTCATTACAAGTTGCCCTATCATTCTTCGCGCCTCGCGTATGTAAAGTTGTGGAGTGAAATGCCCGCTTTCAAGATATTCGTCCTTGGGCAGCCCCCACCTGAGCATTTCCTTGCGTATTTTCTCCGGAATGCGGCTGTCGTGGCCCACGAAGTAAAGCATTCCGAGAGTGTAGTCGCGGTGGGCTTTGGCAATGCTGTCGCGCTTGGCGTAGGATGCTTCGGGGTATTCCCAGTTTGCACCAATCATGTCGGTTGAGAATCCACCTCGGTTGTTGATGTCGGTTTTGTGGTTTGGCATCCTGTCCCATGCGAATACATCGTTAAGACTTCTCCACTCATATCCTTCGTGCATGCGAAGCATCAGCTCGTAGTGTGAAGGGTCGTAATTGTCAGGCTTTGCAATTTCAATGCGATTGGCGGGGTCGTCTGTAAGTGCAATGCGGTAATTATAGGCCTGCACATGGTTGTCGCCGCTGCCCTGTATTCCCATTTTCTCGCCGGAAATGCCCCACAGAAGTCCGCTTTCGGGTTTGCCTTTCACCTTGTAGGGGTCGATGTTCGGGCCGAATTGGTGGTTTATGGCTATCTGCACGCCGTTGTATGTCTCATTGTATTGCGAGTTTGCCTCGCGCCCCACGGTGTATGATATCCCCGCCTTTGCCATAAGGTCGCCCTCGTACGAACAGTCGATGAACACTTTTGCCGAAATGGTTTTGCGGAGTTTTGCCGAGGTGTCGGATGAATTTTCAAGCACAATGCTTTTGACTGTAGCCCCGCTTTTTTTGCAGCTCACTATTCTGTGGTTGCGCAATATGGGCATGGCGGTTTCTTTTGCGTATTCATTATAAACTCCGAGTGCCACTTTGGGTTCGAACTTGAACACGGGTCGGTCGCTGCCGTATGCTTTGCCAACGCGGCGGTAGAAGTCGAGCGCGTAGCCGCGTATTATGTCAAGGTGTCCAATATCGGTGAATCCCAGCCCGCCTGTGGTCATGCCGCCTATTCTTTCCGATGGTTCTACAAGCACAACGCTTTTGCCTTGCTTCAATGCGGTGTATGCGGCAACAACCCCGCCCGATGTTGCACCGTAAACGCATATGTCGGCACTGATTGTGCGTTGTTTTAGGTTTGTTTTATGCGCTGCGGCGGCAAAGCAAACGGTAAGAGAGAGTAAGGTTGTTAGAATTGAGCTTTTTTTCATTGTGGTTTGGTATTTAAAAATAAAGTCAGTTGTTGCATATATTAACTTGGTGTCTATTTCCCGGAAATTTTTGCCGTTTGTGGGTTAAGTATGTTGTGCGCCCCTTTTAGGAATGCCTTTGCCGAGCCGAATTTGAGGTTCATGTCAATGCGCACGGGCAGGTGGTTTTTGTCGTCGGTTATATAGAATTTCACGAGTTCCACATCTTTTCCCGTGTCATCGTCTTTTTCGATGTACGAGAACACGAGTGTGCGGTATTTTGTTGAGGTGTGCTCCAACTGAAATGTGGAACGTCCCCTGAACACGAGTTTCTCGTTGTGTATATCTCCCGCATCGGTCATGTGAAAGTTGTAGGTAAATCCTTTCTTCACATTGTCGAGGTTCATGCAGCGTGCGCGGAGCATTATGCTTAGCATGTCGTAAATGCAGTTGGCTCTGCTCGCGATTTTCTTGCTTATTTCGCCTTTGCGGTTTCTGTGTCGCATTCTGGCGTAGCTGCGCCCGCCCTTGTATGAGTACCACACCTCGTCTGTGCGGTAGCGGTCGCCCTCTTTTGCGCGCTTTGTATAATATAGCGGCACGAGGTCGTGGGTTACGTAGCTTTTAAGCGTGTCGCGCATAACGAAGTATCTGTCGGCTTTTTTGGATGTGCGCGTAATCAGGCTTGCACGGTAGGCTTCCTTGCCATGGTATGACGTGGAGTTTGTGGTGAGTGATGCGCTGCCCACCTTGAACCATACGAATTTCCAGTTGAAGTACATGTCGTACATGAGAGTTTCGCCGCTTTTGAATGCCGTGTTCTTAACAGGGCATTGCGCCATGGACGTAATCCATGCGATACCGACCATGAAAATAAGCAGAATATTTCGTTTCATTTCTTGTAGTGTTGTTTTTTCTGTTCCTCTTTCTGTTTTTTGAGCAGCCTTTCGGCGTTGCGATGTTGGATTTCGCGCTTTTTTTCTGCCTTTTGCTTGGTTATTTCCTTGGGTTTCTGTTTTTCTATCGGCGTTGAGCGCACGTTCCATTCCTGTTCGCTGTCCCAGCTTGCCCGCAGTTCGATTTCAGTGGGGAAGTAATACACCGGTTCCGGTTGTTTTTGCTCTGCAAACAGTCCTGTGTCCCATTTATCGTTGCCGTTTTGGTCTACAAACATTCTCATGTAGTATTTTCCCGGGGTTAGGTAGTAGAAGTCGGCATGGTCGCCATCGGCTTTCACGGTGCGGTATGGTTTGTCGCCTTTCAGCAGTTGCACATATGCCTGTCCATTGTCGTAGTTGCTTAGTGTTACGAAAAGCGATGCGTATGATTCTGCGGTGGGAACGCTGAAGTTCATTTCCATCTTTATGTTGTTGTTGCCGTAAATGCTCGTGAATGCGGCAGAGTCGATCAGTAACTTGTATTTTTGTCCGTTGCGCCATTCGCCGAACACGGTGTAGGAAAGCATGTTTGCACTGTCGCGCGAAATGATGAACGGGCGCTCCTCCCAAAGGGTATCAACTCCTAACGAGAGGTGTATGCGCGAGGTGTCAACTTTTGTAAGTGGCTCGTTCAGCAGGAATGTGATGTTTTCGTTCGGTGCAAGGCTGCTTATGGCATTGTATCTCATGCGTATCCATTGCCTCGGCTGGCGTTCATTGAACTTTTTGCCGCGTTTTTCGGCGCGTTCCTTGCGCTTTGCCCATTGCTCCATTTTGTCGTTTAAGTCCTTGGCTATTCTTGCGTAGGATGTGCGTGAAATTAGTTCAAGGGTATCGCTGCGCATTTCGTCAACGCCGGTTGAATCGTTGGTGTCTTTATAAGTCAGCTCCAATTCCAGTGTGTCTTTCTTTACGAGTGCGGTGTCTTTCAGCCAGTAAGTTATTGTGTCGTTGCCTGCGCTGTTTTGAATAAGAAAGGCGTTTTCGGTATTGAAGTTTAAACCTTTTATCTTTGGCAGCTCTGCCGTTGGAGCGGTGAAGTAAAGGCTGAACGAGTAGGGCGTTTTGCGCTCGCTTTTCAGCAGGTGGTGCACGGTTTGTGTTTCCTTGAATGAGCGCAGCACTATGTCATCGGGCATGAAGCGCGTGTAGTTCACCGTCTTTATGGTGTCTATTCTCACAGAGTCAATCCATGTGGTGTCCTGTCGCGTAGCCGGTGTCGATGTTGGCACTATTATGTTTTTTGTAAAGGCTATGTCTTCGCTTTTTTGGTGGAATTCGAAATCGTTTTCTGCATCGTTTAGCGCGTATATGCGGTATTTTCCGGGCGCAACGCCTTTTATCACGAAATGTCCCGCGCCGTCGGTGCGCCCTATTTTTTCGAGCGGGCTTTTTACAAATGCGCTGTCGTTAAGGTTTGAGTGAAGTCCCACAAGTATTCCTTTCACCGGTTCGAGGTTTTGCGCGTCAAGCACCTTTCCCGAAACTTCGAGTGTGTCTATTGTTTCTCCGGTTGAGAAAACATAGGCGTAGCTTCCCATGGGGTTTCCCTCGTTGTTGTCCAGTATGGCATCTGAAAAGTCTATGGTGTATGTTGTGTTGGGAATCAGCGAATCTTTCAGCTCCACATAGATTTTTTTCCCCGATGCTCGTATTTCAGGCTGGTCAATCTGCGGCGGGGATATAACAACCTTTTCGCTGGCGTTGTTTAGTTTTATGTATTCGTTGAAGAGCAGGGTTATTTTTTGCTGTTTGCAGTTTGTGGTGTATTCTTTCGGCATTGCACCCACTACGCTCGGCGGGGTTTCATCATAGGGTCCTCCGTCGGGTTTTCCGGGGTTGGCACACGAAAACGCCAAAGCCGAAGCCAAAGCCGTGGTTATGTATGTGAGCAGTTTTCGGATTGTCATTTATAATATGTGTTTCCGTTACTTTTCGTTCAGCTGTAGAATTTCATCGATTATCTTGCGCGAGTTGCTCAACCGCGGCACTTTGTGCTGCCCCCCGAGCTTGCCTTTGCTTGCGAGCCATTCGTTGAAAAGCCCGGGTTTTGCTTCGGTTATTTCAAGCTGTTGCAATGTTACGTTGTTTGAGCGTTTTGCCTCGTAGTCGGAATTGATTTTTTGCAATGCCTTGTCGAGTTTTTCGGCAAACACGGCAATGTCGTCGGGGCGTTTTGCAAATTCAATAACCCATTGGTGGCGGCATTTTCCGTGTATGTCCATAAACACGGGCGCGGCGGTGTATTCGGCTACTTGTGCGCCTGTTTCCCGGCAGGCTTCGGCAAGTCCTTTTTCGGCGTTGTCAACCATAAGTTCCTCGCCAAAGGCGTTTATGAAGCTCTTTGTTCTTCCGCTTATTATGAACTTGTACGGATTTTTCGAGGTGAACTTCACCGTGTCGCCAATTTGGTATCTCCATAGTCCGCACGAGGTTGAAATAACAATGGCGTAGTTTTTGCCGGTTTCCACATCCCACAGCGGCACGGCTTTCGCGTTGGGATTGCCCACTTCTTCGAGAGGTATGAACTCGTAGAACACGTCATAGTCTATCATAAGTAGCATTGCCGGGTCGGCGGGGTTGTCTTGAAGGCCGAAGAACCCCTCGCTGGCGTTGTAGGTCTCCATGTAGTGCATCTTGGGGTTGGTTATGATTTGCCTATAACGTTCGCGGTAGGGGGTGAACGCCACACCTCCGTGAAAGAATACTTCAAGGTTGGGCCATACGTCGTTTATATGGCTCTTGCCCGAGATTTCGAGCACGCGGTCGAGCACCGAAAGCATCCACGACGGCACGCCGCTTATGTTGGTAACGTTTTTGTTTATTGCCTCGCGGGCTATGAGGTCGCGCTTGGTCATGAAGTCGGAAAGGAGTGCCGTTTGCTTTTTCGGCACCCTTATCATGTTTACCAGTGGGTTGATGTTCTCTATAAGTATTGCCGAAAGGTCGCCCACCAGGCTGCCGGGCAGGTTGTAGTTCGGTGCGTGGCTTCCGCCCAAAATCAGCGTGCGCCCATCGAAAATGCGGCTTTCGGGGTTGTTGCGCAGGTACATGGCCACTGCGTCGCGCCCGCCGGCATAGTGTATGCGTTCAAGCCCTTGGCGGCTCACCGGTATGAACTTGCTCTTGTCGTTTGTGGTGCCCGATGATTTGGCATACCATTTTACGTTGCCTTTCCAAAGCACGTCTTTTTCGCCGTGGCGCATGCGGTCGATGTATCCCTTAGCCTCCTCGTATGTGCCAATGGGCACTTGTGCCACAAAGTCCTCGTATGTTTTTATGTCGGCGTAGCCGTGTGTATTTCCCCATTCGGTGTTGGCGGCCTGCGAAACGAGACATTGCAGCACCCCGCGCTGTATTTCCTCCGTTTCTGTGGCGTATCTTGCAATCTGGCGCAAACGCGGCATGAAAAACGGCCTTGCTATGGTTGTAATATTCATCTTGTAAATGCTTGTGTGAAATGCGATAGGCATTCAATGCGCAAATTTACTTGAAAGTTTCAACATTGCCGATGTTTGCCCCCCGGCTTTATGAAAAATTACCTCTGTCCGGGGCGGGAAATCATAAAAACAGGGAGCTCGGCGTCCTTCATGGCGATTGGTGCAGCCGGTTTACAGCCCCAAAAACCGCAAGAGCAACATGGTTTGCATAAAGTATTGGTTTACAAGATGACAGACCATAAAAGATTACCGTTGTAAATATTTGCTTTTCAGTACGTTGTAAAACGGCTGAAAAAGGTCTGATGTAGTTTGGATTATGTCTGATATAATTTTTCCTACATCAGACATTGTTTTTCCTACATCAAATGTATTTTTAGCGGTATTGGTTTTGCATCGTTTGCAGGGGCGTTTTGCATACGTCCTGCACGCTGCCGCATGAACCGCATGGTAAACCGTCATCGCAAAATTGCACCATAATTTACAAATGGTGTAGTTTTTTGCGTGTGTCGTGCGTTTATATGTACGGACATCGAAAGACGAAATTCCACAGCCTCACGGCATTTGTGTGGTTGGCATGGCATTTTTGCCGTGCAAAATTGAATTTCGGCGGAAACAAGGCGTTGCCACCGGCGCAATAGGAATAAAATTTTTACTTTGCGCCACGAAATCAAAATATTGGTGCGTATATAAGGTTTAATAATTAAGTAAACAATGATGAAAAGCAAATTGGTGATGATTGCCATGTTGTTATCCGGCATTGCAGCCCCGATTCAGGCGCAGGAACTGAAGAGCGGCATTGACAGGGCAAACATGGATTTGAACGTAAAGCCCGGGGACGATTTCTATGAGTATTCGGCGGGAAACTGGTTGAAAACCCATCCGCTCGATGCCGTGCATCCCATGAACGGCGCGTTTGTGGACCTCGAGGAACAGAACAACGACCGCATAAAAGGGCTTGTGGCTGAATATGCCGCCAATAAGTTGCCGCAGGGCACCGACGGGCAGAAACTCGGTGCGCTCTACCGAATATACATGGACAGCGTTAAGCGCAACAAACAGGGCTACGCGCCAATCAAAAAGACCCTCGCAAGAATACGCAAGGTGAAGGACCGCAAGGAGTGCGTAAGGCTCATGTTCGAGCTTGGGGCGAAAGGCTACGGCACGGAGCTGTTCAATTTCGGTCTGGGCATAAACCCCAACAAAGCCGGGGAGTATATGTTCACAGCCTATCAGGGCGGCATAGGGCTTGATCCTGAATACTACACAAACCCCAACGAGCAGCAGAAGGCTGTTGTGGAGGCTTACAAGAGCCTTATGAAGGATTATCTTAAAATGGTGGGCAACAAGGAGGCTGTTGCCGAGAAAAAGATGCAGGCAGTCTTCGCGCTCGAAACCCAGCTTGCAAAAAAGAGCTACGACCAGGTTAAAAGGCGCAACCCAAAGGAAAACACGCACCTCATGAGTTGGCGGCAGCTGTTGCAGGACTTCAAGGGCATTGACTGGAAAACGTTCTGCGACATATACGGCTGGCCTTCCGACATCGACACCGTGAACGTCAAGCAGCCCGAACCGCTGCACGAGGTGGAGAACATTCTTGCGAACGCCGACCTCGAGGCAATCAAGGCCAATATGGAGGTGTCGGTGGTGTCGTCTGCGGCAAACACTCTCTCCGACGCTTTCGGCAACCGCAGGTTTGAGTATCTCAAGACCACATACGGCCTTAAGGAGCAGCAGCCGCGCTGGAAACGCGCCGTGGGATTTATCGACCGCATACTGGGCGAGACGATAGGCAAGCTGTATGTGGCGAAATACTTCCCCGAAAGCAACAAGCAGAGGGTGTACCTGATGATAAAGAACCTGCAGGCGGCCTTTGCCGAGCGCATTAAAGACAACACATGGATGAGCGAGGCAACAAAGAAAAACGCCCTCGACAAGCTCAACGGCATGGTGATAAACGTGGGATACCCCGACAAATGGGAGGGTTTGGAGAAGTATGTGCAGGTGGACGAAAGCAAGTCTTTGCGCGAGAACCTCGACCAGATAACATTGGCTTCGCGCAAGGGCGAGATTGAGTATTACTGGCACAGGCCCGTTGACCGCCACCAGCTCGGCTGCACGCCGCAGACGGTGAACGCATTCTATAACCCCGCATTCAACAGCATAAACTTCCCTGCGGCGATACTACAGCCGCCGTTCTTCGACCCCGAAGCCGACGATGCCGCAAACTACGGCGCGATAGGTTGTGTGATAGGACACGAAATGAGCCACGGTTTCGACGACCAGGGCTGCGCGTATGACAAGGACGGCAATTTGAAAAACTGGTGGACCGATGAGGACAAGAAAAACTTCGATGCACGTGGAAAAGTGCTTGAGGACTGGTTCGGAAGCAAGGAAATACAGCCGGGTTTGAAGGTTAACGGAAAGAAAACCCTTGGCGAGAACATAGGCGACAATGGCGGCATAAACATTGCTTTCCAAGCTCTAAAAAACTCCATGCTCAAAAAACCGCTCGCCGTTAAGGACGGTTTCACACCCGAACAGCGATTCTTCCTTGCCTACGGCAGAATGTGGGCAAGCAACATAGCCCCGCAGTTTGTGGCTTATATTGTGAACAGCGACGTGCATTCGCCCAACAGTCTGCGCGTGAACGCCGCGCTGCCTATGATAGACGCGTGGTATTCGGCGTTCGGCATAAAAGAGGGCGACAAGCTGTTTGTGCCGGCAGATAAGCGTGCGCACATCTGGTAATTCAAACCCCGAAAACGGTAATAAAAAATACGTAAAAGCCACGGCAAATTCTCTATGTCAGAGACTGCCGTGGCTTTTTCATGCGTCATGGCGTAAGGGATTGAAGCACGGGGATTTTGCCCGATTTTGACAAATGCAAATAAGGATTTGAATTTCAGCATGTTGTAAGTAGGCAAAAAAAGGTCCGATGTAGTTTTAATTATATCAGACATAATTTTTCCTACATAGGACGTAGTTTTTCCTACATCCGATGTAGTTTTAGCGGTATTGGTTTTGCGCCATTTGTAGGGGCGTATTGCATACGCCCTGTACGCCACCGCATGAAACGCATTTGGGAATACGCCGCAAAATCCGCAAACCAGCGCCGCGACATTGCAAATTCGCGCAATTCAGGGCGTATGCCATACGCCCCTACAGTGGCGCAATTCTTTGGTTGATTGCTGTTTGTGCGTTCGTGATGCTTGTTGCATACGCCCTGCCCGCCGCCGCATGAACCGCACCGCATACAGAAAATTCCGCCGCATGGACAGGCATCGTTCGTCCGTGCGGCGGAATTTTGTGGTGTAACATAGGGCGCGTTTTCAGCCGTCCGCCCTTGTGGTTTATGCTTTTGTTATTAGCCTAACGCCTTGTGTTAGTTTTCGGTTGCTATTTTATCGCTACCGTTGTCTTGGCTTTTTACGCCATCCGGCTTAGTGCGCGGTTTGCGGCGTTTGCCGTAAGTGCGCTTTCGGTTGCCTTTTACATTTTCGGCATTTTCGGCGTTTTCGCTCAGGCTGGCTTTTTTTGCACATGCCTTTGCGCTTTGGCTTAGTGAGTTCACTTGGGGCGTGTTTGTGTCGCATGCAGTTTTTTCCTGCGTCTTTTCCTGTGCCCGCTGCGGTGTGGAGTTGCGGCGTTTGGGGCGTTGGCGGCGTTTGCCTTCACTGTTGTCTACACGTGGCGGCACGCACACGAGTTCTGCCTCCATTGCCGTGCGTAGTTCCTTGGACTTCAGTATTTCTGCTATTTTATGTTTACTGCTGTCCAGGATTAACAATGTTTCGCGTGCGGCGTTCTGGTGGCTTTCCTTTTTCGAGAATCCGCTGCCTTTGCCGCATTCCACGCCCTCAATCACAACCGTGGCAGTGAAAGCCGGCTTTTCGCTTGTGGCGGCATCCTTTGCAGGGTTGTTTGAAACGAAATCTATAAACAGGCGGTTGCGCTGTGCCCATTCAAGCAGTTTGCTCTTGAAGTTCACCTCTTTTTTTGCTACCTCGTTTAGGTTCAGGTGTGCGGCTATTATGCGGCTTTTCAGAAACCACATGCAATATTTGTAGCCCCTGTCAAGGTATATTGCGCCCACTATTGCTTCGAAGGCGTTGCCGCCTATGTTGCTGTTGTGCCCGCTTTTGTGTATGCTTGTGCGAATAAGTTTGTCTATGCCCACTTCCTGCGCCATTTTGTTTAGCGTGTCCCTTTGCACGAGCTTGCTGCGGGTGGTGGTAAGAAAACCTTCGCGCTTTTTGCTGAAGTGGCGGTATACGATGTCGCTTGTAACGGCCTCGATTATGGCATCGCCCAAAAATTCAAGGCGTTCGTTGTTGAGTCGCTGCCCGCTTTCGGATTGCATTGCGCTGGAACTGTGCGACAGAGCCTGCTTGTATATGCTTATGTTGTGGGGGTAGAACCCCATAATGGCGTATAGGGATGAAAAAAGCTCCTTGTCCTTACGGAAAGGGAGCTTTAGTTTGTCTATGAAATTAATCATTCAGATGTTTGTGTCAACTTAATGAAAAATCTTGTTAATGCCCGAAGTTTTATTTCGCGAATTTCTTTACGATGACGCAGGCATTGTGTCCGCCAAATCCGAATGTATTGCTCAAGGCTGCGCGAACGGTGCGCTTTTGTGCCTTGTTGAACGTGAAGTTCAGTTTGTAGTCGATTTCGGGGTCGTCATCGCCTTCCTCGTGGTTGATTGTCGGGGGAACAATATCCTCTTCAACAGCTTTAACCGAGAAAAGTGCCTCAACGGCTCCGGCAGCACCGAGCAGGTGTCCTGTCATGGATTTTGTGGAGCTTATGTTGAGTTTGTAGGCGTGGTCGCCAAACACGTCTTTGATTGCAAGTGCCTCGGAACGGTCGCCCACCGGGGTTGAAGTTCCGTGAACATTTATGTAGTCTATGTCTTCGGGTTTCATTTCGGCATCTTGCAGTGCTCGCGTCATCACAAGTTTTGCGCCGAGTCCTTCGGGGTGTGATGCTGTAATGTGGTGTGCATCGGCCGACATTCCCGCTCCGGCAACTTCGGCGTATATGTGTGCGCCGCGTTTCAGAGCGTGTTCAAGCTCTTCGAGTATTAGCACTCCTGCCCCCTCGCCCATAATGAAACCATCGCGCGATGCGCTGAACGGGCGTGAAGCGTGCTGCGGGTCGTCATTGCGTGTGGAAAGTGCGTGCATGGCGTTGAAGCCACCAACTCCGGTTGGCCAAATTGCTGCTTCGGCACCGCCTGCAACTATTGCGTTTGCTTTTCCCAGGCGTATCAGGTTGAACGCGCTGGCAAGGGCGTTGGTGGAGGAAGCGCATGCAGAGGTTGTGGCGAAGTTGGGACCGTGGAAACCGTAGTTGATGGAAATTTGACCGGCTGCTATGTCGGAAATCATCTTGGGGATGAAGAATGGCGAATAGCGCGGACCGAGGGTTTCACCTGTCCTGGCGTAGTTGGCCGACTCCTCCTCGAAAGTGTGGATACCGCCTATGCCCACGCCGAGCACAACACCGATTTCGTTTTTGTCAACTTTCTCCAAATC
This sequence comes from Prevotellaceae bacterium UBA6398, assembly GCA_002437495.1. Lineage (GTDB taxonomy): Bacteria > Bacteroidota > Bacteroidia > Bacteroidales > Bacteroidaceae > UBA6398. Next base: position 149,604 of record DJQA01000008.1, on the reverse strand, counting down.
CCATCCGCAGTCCTTTATGGCCTCATCGGCAGCTATTATGGCATACTGCTCGTAAAGGTCCATCTTGCGCACTTCCTTGCGGTCGAAGTAGTCGAGGGCGTTGTAGTCCTTCACTTCGCACGCAAAGTGGGTTTTGAACTTTGACGTGTCAAAATGCGTAATCTCGGCAGCTCCGCTAACTCCCCGCTTGGCGTTCTCCCATGTTTCGGGTGCAGTTTTACCAAGCGGAGTTATCGCGCCGATGCCGGTTACGACAACTCTTTTCAATTCCATCGTGAGATGTTATGGGAAGCGCGTTAAGCCTATTACTTAACGTGCTTCTCGATATATGCTATAGCATCGCCCACGGTAGAGATTTTCTCTGCCTGGTCATCGGGGATCTGAATCTGGAACTCTTTTTCGAACTCCATGATGAGCTCTACAGTGTCAAGAGAGTCAGCGCCCAGATCGTTTGCGAAACTTGCGTCGTTCTTTACTTCGGCTTCATCAACACCGAGTTTGTCAACAATGATAGCTTTTACTTTTGATTCGATATCAGACATGATCTTACTAATTTGATAAATAATATTGTTATATCAGGATGCAAAATTAAGTCTATTGATTTATATGGCAAAATTTTTAGTCGAAAATCGTCCGTTTTTTGCACAAAATGCCTATAAATGCGCAATTTTGCGAAAAGCGGTATTGCAAATCCATGCGTGGATGCAATAAATCCGCGCCCTTGTAACGCCGTGTGTTTAAGAGATTTGAAAAAGGCGGAAAAAGGTCTGATGTAATTTTTCCTACGTCTGACGTAGTTTTTTCTACATCAGACATAGTTTTTTTTATTTCAGGTGTAATTTTCCGGCAGTCTGAAGCCGGGGGATGAAAAACCGGGAGTGCGGTAATTTTGGTATGCAAATCAGTAAAAAATATAAGCGGCAAAAAGCGCGATGTTTGTTATTTTTGCACCGGAACAGGATTACATAACAATTATATTTATCAATGAAAATAATACTACCATGCTGCGTAAAATAAGAATTATCCTGGCAACCGTGTTTTTTGCGCTTGTCAGTATGCTGTTCCTTGATTTTACGGGAACAGTCCACGCCTGGTTCGGCTGGATGGCGAAAATCCAGTTTTTTCCGGCTGTGATGGCTATGAACATCGGCGTTATTGCCGTGGTGCTGTTGCTGACATTTCTTTTCGGGCGTGTTTATTGTTCGGTAATCTGTCCGCTCGGCGTTTTCCAGGATGTGGTTTCCCGGCTTAGCGCAAGGCGCAAGGGCAAAAAACTACGTTTCTCGTATTCAGGTGCGAAGGCGTGGCTGCGCTATGCGGTTCTTGCATTATTTGTGGCGGCGACTTTCACCGGGCTGGCGGGCTTGCTCGACCCCTACAGCGCATATGGCAGAATGGCTCAGACCATGTTTGCACCGCTTTATACATGGGGAAACAACTTGCTTGCATACATTTCCGAGCGCATGGGGAGCTATGCTTTCTATGAAAGGGATGTGTGGCTCCGCGCCCTTTCAACGCTAATCCTTGCCGCAGTTACTTTTGTGGTGGTGGCGGTGTTGGCATGGCGCAGCGGACGCACTTATTGCAATACCATTTGCCCTGTGGGTACATTTCTGGGTTTTGTTTCGCGTTATTCGCTTTTCCGACCAGTGATAGATGCAGGCAAGTGCAGCAACTGCTCGATTTGCGCCCGTGGCTGCAAGGCTTCGTGCATTGACTACAAGAATCACAAGATAGACTATTCCCGCTGCGTGGCATGCATGGACTGTGTGGACGGTTGCAGGCATGGTGCGCTGCATTTCGAACTGCGCAAAAAGGGAACTTCTTCAAAAACAGCGGTGGAAACACCTAAAAAAGTTCCCGACGCTTCGCGCCGCAGTTTCCTGACGGGAGCCGGCATTATTCTCGGCGCGGCGGTGGCGAACGCTCGGGGTAAGACCGTTGACGGCGGCTTGGCAGTGATTCTCGACAAGAAGATACCTAACCGTAACACCCCGATAGTGCCGCCGGGAGCTGTCGGCTTGAAACATTTGGATGAGCATTGCACCGGATGTCAGCTATGCGTTGCCGTATGTCCCAACGATGTGCTCCGCCCCGGTAAGCTTATGAAGCCACATTCCTCTTATGAGCGCGGATACTGCCGCCCCGAATGCACCAAATGCTCTGAAGTATGCCCTGCCGGCGCAATCCTTGAAATCACTCCTGCCGAAAAATCATCGATACAGATAGGTCATGCGGTTTGGGTGGGCAAAAACTGCTTGCCTATCGCAGACGGAGTGGAATGCGGCAATTGCGCGCGCCACTGTCCCGCAGGGGCGATAACAATGGTGCCTTCCGACCCGCAAAAGCACAACTCCTTAAAGATTCCCGTGGTAAACGAGGAACGCTGCATTGGCTGCGGAGCGTGCGAGAACCTGTGTCCGGCGCGTCCTTTTGGAGCAATATATGTTGAAGGGCATGAACAGCATAAAACCATTTGAGAGAATTATGAATACAATAGGCAAAGAAAATATATGCAGGCGTGAGTTTCTGAAAAAACTCGGCGCGGGCGCGGCACTCTCCGCCTCTGCCGTTCTGGCGGGCTGCGAATCCGGAAAAAACCCCGTAAGCGGCGAAACCACAAAGGCATCGGGAGAGATTCCGAAAGACAAAATGACATATCGCACAAATCCCAAGACGGGCGAAAAGGTTTCAATTCTCGGCTACGGCTGCATGCGTTGGCCCACGGTTACCGACGAAGGCGCGAGAGAGGGCGAGGAAAAAATAGATCAGGAAGCCGTGAACCGCCTTGTGGATTATGCCATAGAGCATGGGGTGAACTATTTCGACACATCCCCGGCTTATTGCAAGGGACATTCGGAAGAGGCCACGGGCATAGCCTTGAAACGCCACCCCCGCAACAAGTTTTTCATCGCCACCAAGCTTTCCAATTTCGACCCCTCGACATGGAGCCGCGAAAAGTCTTTGGAGATGTACCGCAACTCGATGAAGTATTTGCAGGTTGATTATATAGATTACATGTTGCTTCACGGCGTTGGCATGGGTGGCGATGCCATGAAGGATTATAGGGCGCGGTATGTTGACAATGGCGTGCTCGACTTTCTGCTTGCCGAGCGCGAGGCCGGCAGAGTGCGCAACCTCGGCTTTTCCTACCACGGCGACATAAAGGTGTTTGATTATTTGCTTTCGCAGCACGACCGCTACAAGTGGGACTTTGTGCAGATACAGCTCAATTACCTTGACTGGCAGCACGCCAAGGAACTTAACTCTTTCAACACCGATGCCGAATATCTTTATGGCGAGCTTGCGAAGCGCAACATCCCCGCCGTGATAATGGAGCCGCTGCTCGGCGGCAGACTGTCTAAGGTTCCCGACCACGTGGTGGCGCGATTGAAGCAGCGCGAGCCCGATAGGAGCGTGGCTTCGTGGGCGTTTCGTTATGCCGGCACAATGCCCGGTGTGCTCACGGTGCTAAGCGGTATGACGTATATGGAACATTTGCAAGACAACCTGCGCTCATACTGCCCCTTGAAGCCGCTTACCGACGATGAGACAAAGTTTCTTTACGACACTGCCGAAATAATTGTGCAATACCCCACAATCCCATGCAACGACTGCAAATATTGTATGCCCTGCCCCTATGGAATAGACATTCCTGCCATATTCGTGCATTACAACAAATGCGTCAACGAGGGCGATGTGCCTGAGAGCCGCCAGGCGGAGAACTACCGCCGGGCGCGCAGGGCTTTCCTTGTGGGCTACGACCGCAGCGTTCCCCGGCTGCGTCAGGCCAACCATTGCATAGGGTGCGGAAAATGCGTGGAACATTGCCCGCAGAACATTGACATACCCAAGGAAATGCAGCGTATAGACCATTTTGTGGAACAGCTAAAGCAAGGCACGCTATGACAAACGCACAACTTGCGGAACTGCTGGAGATGGGCAGACATTCTCTTGTGGTTGAGAACCGCGTGGTGCGCACTTTCGACGGACGGGGAGTGAAAGATTTGCTGCGACTGCTTGATGAGGAGCCGCGTGTGTTGCATGGTGCGAGAATTGCCGACAAGGTGGTGGGAAAAGCCGCCGCCGCGCTCATGGTTCTCGGCAAAGTGGCGGGTGTGTATGGCCATATCATAAGCACGCCTGCCGTTTCGCTGCTGCGCGATAACGGCGTGGAGGTGGAGTTTGCCGAGGAAGTGCAGCACATAACAAACCGCGATGGCACGGGGTGGTGTCCCATGGAAAAGGCGTGCGAGCACTTGCAGTCGCCCCGCGAAATGCTATGCGCAATAAAAGAGACAATCGCGGAACTCTCAAAAAGAAAACAAACGGAAAGTAGAACAAACTGAATACAATTATAAAACAATCATGGAATCAAGAACAGTAAAACTGTATTCTCTCGGATATGGCGACACGAAAGCCTACTTGGCGGCAGTGTTGTTTGCATTGGGCAACGTTGTGTTGCCCCGGCTGTTCCACCTTGTGCACCAGGGCGGGGCAACATGGCTGCCGATATATTTCTTCACCCTTGTGGGTGCTTACAAATACGGCTGGCGCGTGGGGCTTATGGTTGCCGTGCTTTCCCCTCTGGCAAACTCCGCGCTCTTCTCAATGCCCGCCCCGGAAGTGCTGCCTTCGATACTTATTAAGTCGGCATTGCTCGCCATTGCCGCCGGCATGGCATCGGCGCGTTACAAAAAAGCCTCGCTCCCGCTGCTCGCCATTGTGGTTTTGTGCTATCAGGGAATAGGCACGTTGGGCGAATGGGCAATGACGGGCTCTTTCGGTGTGGCGGTGCAGAGCTTGCGAATAGGGCTTCCCGGAATGCTTTTGCAGGTGCTTGGAGGCTGGCTGTTCATAAACCGCATTGTGCGCCGTTGAGTAAGGGAGGAAAATAAACTTAATAGAACCATTTCACCGTGTGGGCGTGTGTGGACAAATAAGCGCCAGCCACAACACGAAACAATCAGCAGCTTTGGCAATGCAGCCGGGCTGCGTTTTTTGGGGCGTGTCATGCGCTTGGCGCATATTGCGGAAATTTCCGTAAGATGCTGGTTTTCAAGAAGAAGACAACGTATAAGCAATAAAGTGCAAGTTTTTGTTTTTCAAGGACTTGAAATGGGCAAAAAAAGGTTTGATGTAGTTTTAATTACATCAGACATGATTTTTTCTACATGGGACATGGTTTTTTCTATGTCCCATATGGTATTATGCGTGTTTTGCCAAGGGCAATCGATTTGCGCTTTGCGACATTTGCAGGGGCGCATGCCACGCGCCATGTATGCCATCGCCCGAACCGCAGATGCATACCGCGCAATCATGCCCGAATTTTTGAAGCACCTTATCCCCGGCTCACACACCTTTCCCCCGCCTTTTCCGTTTCTCGTTTTTTATAGCTATCTTTGCTTCCAATTAGAAACATATACAATATAATATAAGAATGGAAGAACTGTTTTCCGCTCTGCCCTACAAGGTGGCAGATATCGGTTTGGCCGATTTCGGCCGCAAGGAAATTCGTATAGCAGAACACGAGATGCCGGGTCTGATGGCCTTGCAGGCAAAGTATGGCGGCTCTAAGCCATTGAAAGGGGCGCGTGTAATGGGCTCGCTGCACATGACCATACAGACCGCCGTGCTCATAAAGACCCTTGTGGCTCTCGGGGCCGAGGTGCGCTGGTGCTCGTGCAACATATACAGCACCCAGGACCATGCCGCAGCGGCTATTGCCGACATGGGCGTGGGCGTGTTCGCATGGAAGGGCGAGAGCCTTGAGGACTATTGGTGGTGCACGCTTCAGGCGATGAACTTCCCCGGAGGCAAGCTGCCCAACATGATTGTTGACGACGGCGGCGACGCAACCCTCATGATACACCTCGGCGCAAAGGCCGAGAAGGACGCTTCCGTGCTCGACACTCCGAGCGGGAGCGGAGACGAGGCTGCACTCAAGGAAATTCTCAAGAAGGTTCTTGCTGCCGACCCCGAACGCTGGGCAAAGACCGCCAGGGAAATACGCGGCGTGAGCGAGGAGACTACAACCGGCGTGCACCGTCTGTATCAGATGGCCGAGAGGGGCGAGTTGCTTTTCCCGGCTTTCAACGTGAACGACAGTGTTACCAAGAGCAAGTTCGACAACCTTTACGGCTGCCGCGAGTCGCTGGTTGACGGCATAAAGCGCGCAACCGACGTGATGGTTGCCGGCAAGGTGGCTGTGGTTGCCGGCTACGGCGAAGTGGGCAAGGGCTGCGCCCAGAGCCTGCGCTCGTATGGCGCACGCGTGCTTGTAACCGAGATTGACCCGATTTGCGCCCTTCAGGCCGCAATGGAGGGCTTCAAGGTGGTTACCATGGAGGAGGCTGCGCCGGTGGGCAACATTTTCGTTACCACAACGGGCAACATCGACGTTATAACGGTGGAACACATGAAGCAGATGCCCGATGAGGCCATAGTGTGCAACATCGGACACTTTGACAGCGAAATTCAGGTTGAGAAGCTGAAGAAAGTTCCCGGCATAAAGCACGAGAACATCAAACCGCAGGTGGACAGCTACCAGTTCCCCGACGGACACCACATAACGCTGCTTGCCGACGGCCGCCTTGTGAACCTCGGTTGCGCCACCGGGCATCCGAGCTTTGTGATGAGCAACTCGTTCACAAACCAAACTCTTGCGCAGATTGAACTTTTCAACAAGAAATACGAGGTTGGCGTTTACCGCCTTCCCAAGTCGCTCGACGAAGAAGTGGCGCGTCTGCACCTTGCAAGTGTCGGCGCACACCTCAGCAAGCTTTCCAAGGAACAGGCCGACTATATCGGCGTGAAAGTTGACGGTCCTTACAAAGCCGATTTCTACAGATATTAAAAAGTAATGGCGGAGACGCGGCAAAGCGCCGCTTCTCCGTTTACCGTCATATAATATATAATGAATATGAACAGCGAAAACCAAAAGGCAAAGCAGGGCAGCCCGTGGCTGAGGCGCATTGCGCCCGACGCGGTGGCTGTTGTGCTGTTTGTGCTCGTGTCTGTGGCGTATTTCATCACTCCCATGACCCAGGGACTGGTGCTTTCGGGCAACGACATCACAGGCGGCGTGGGCGCGGGGCGCGAAAGAATGGAATATCTCGAACGCACGGGCAACGACACCCGTTGGACGAACGCCCTCTTCAGCGGTATGCCGACGTATCAGATAGCGCCGAGCTACAAGTCGCGCAGTGTTTTGTCGGGGCTTGAAAGGGTGTACGAACTAGGTCTGACCGACTGCGCAATGTATGTGTTCATCCTTCTTCTGGGTTTCTACATCCTTATGCGCACGTTCCGCGCACGCCCCTCCGTGGCGGTTTTCGGCGCGGTGGCATGGGCGTTTTCGTCGTATTTCTTCATAATAATAGGGGCGGGGCACCTTTGGAAAGTGCTTACGCTTGCATTCATCCCTCCCACGGTGGCGGGAATGGTGCTTTGCTATCGCGGAAAATACCTGTGGGGCGGAGTGATGACAATGTTTTTCATTGCGTGGCAGATTTTGTCGAACCACTTGCAGATGACATACTACTTCATCTTCGCCATGGTGCTTATGTCTCTCGGCTTCCTTATTACGGCGGTGAGGGAGAGGCAGCTTGCAAGGTTTGCAAAGGGCGTGGGCGTTTTTGTGGCGGCTTCGCTGGTCGGCGTGGCGGTGAACTCGTCGAACCTTTACCACACGTACCAGTACAGCAAGCAAACCATGCGCGGCAGCAGCGAGCTCGCGTCTCCCGCCGAAGGGGGCAAGAAAGCCTCATCGGGACTGTCGAAGGAATACATCACTCAGTGGAGCTACGGCAAGGGGGAGACTTTCTCGCTCCTCGTGCCTAACGTTAAAGGAGGTGCAAGCGGCGCACTCACGGCAAACGAGAAAGCGCAGGCAAACTCCCACTTCGCCGAGTATATGCAGACTCTGCAGCAGCTTTACCCGCAGCTCGGGGGAAGCACACCGGGACTATCGCAATACTGGGGCGAACAACCGGGAACCTCGGGCCCTGTGTACGTTGGCGCATTTGTGTGCATGCTTTTCGTCCTATCGCTTTTCTATTTAAAAGGAGCGGTTAGCCGTAGCCTCATGCTGCTCATGGTGCTTTCCATGCTGCTTTCGTGGGGGCATAACTTCCCTGCGTTCACAAACTGGATGATTGACAATTTCCCGATGTACAATAAATTCCGCGCCGTATCGTCAATCCTTGTTGTTGCCGAGTTCGCAATTCCTCTGCTCGCCGCACTCACGCTGTCGCGAATTGCATCGGAGCCGGACCTGCTGCGCAAGAAACCTATACCGCTTTACATATCGTTCGGGGTAACGGCGGGGTTGTGCGTTTTGTTTGCGGTGATGCCCGGAACGTTCTTCGGCGACTGCCTCACGAGTGGCGAGCACCACGTGCTGAATGAGCTGCGCGGGATAATACCGCCCGAAACGGTTAACTCTTTCTCAGCCGACATAACGGCAATACGCCACTCCATACTCTCTGCCGATGCCTGGAGAAGTTTTTGGGTTATAGCCGTTGGCATGGCAATACTTATGATATATCGCAGCGGAAAGTTGAAGGCTACATGGATGGTTGTTGCCGTAACGGCGCTTTGTCTCGTGGATATGTGGGGCGTGAACCGCAGGTATCTTAACAACGAAATGTTCGTTGACCCGCTGCAAAAGCAGCAGGTGTTTGCCAAAACCGAGACCGATGAGCGGATATTGCAGGACAAGAGCCTTGACTATCGTGTGCTTAACTTTGCGTCCGACACTTTCAACGAGAATGAGACATCGTACTGGCACAAGAGCATAGGAGGCTACCACGCAGCCAAGCTCGGACGTTACCAGGATTTGATAACGCAGTGTATAGTGCCCGAAATGCAGGAACTTATGAAGGTGATACCGCAAACCGGCGGCGATTTCTCGAAATTCAATGCCGACTCGATATGCCCCACAATAAATATGTTGAACGGCAAGTATTTTATACTGCCTTTGCAGGACGGTAAAACCGTTCCTATTCAGAACCCGTGCGCCTATGGCAATGCGTGGTTTGTTGGCAAGCTGACATATGTTGACGGGGCAAAAGCCGAGATGTCCCTGCTCAAGAATATAAACCGCCGCGTTGAGGCCGTGGCCGACAAGGAGTTCGAAAAGGAGCTTGGCGCGGCGTATGCGAATGCCGCCGCCGACACAACGGCTAAAATCACGCTTACGGCATACGAGCCGAATGAGCTTACATACAAGCTCAACTCGCGTGGCGGCGGTGTGGTTGTGCTTTCGGAAATTTACTATCCGGGATGGACGGCAACGCTCGATGGCAAGGACATTCCCATAGGACGTGTCGACTATGTGCTGCGTGCGCTAAGGGTTTCCGCGGGGCAGCATACGCTCGTCCTGAAGTTCGACCCGCAGTCGCTCCACACCACAGAGGCTGTAGCCTATGCGGCTCTTGCCGTAATGCTTCTCGCGCTCGTTATGGCGGTGGTTGTGTCGTTGCGCCGCAAAAAGGGTGTGTCTGCCGTAAAATAAGCATTTGATATATACAGAGCAAGGCTGTCGTGAAGTTTCGCGCTTCGCGACAGCTTTGTTTTGTGTATGCACACGGAGTTTTGCCGTTAGGCTTTTGATTGATACACGAGCGCTCCGGCTTGCGTAAGATTTTGATTTTCAGAAAAATGCACAAACAAACAGAAAGACACATAACGATTTGTTTTTCAGCGGATTGTAATGGCCGAAAAAAGGTCTGATGTAATTTGAATTATATCAGACATAATTTTTTCTACGTCCTATGTAGTTTTTCCGATGTCAGATATAATTTTGGGAGTGTTTGAGAAAGAACGGGCGGTATTGGTTTTGCGGAAATTGTAGGGGCGTATGGCATACGCCCTTTACCCCGCCGCTTGAACCGCGTCGCAAACTGCTGCCCAAACGCCGCAAATCCGCTCAATTCAGGGCGTATGCCATACGCCCCTACAGCGGCGCAATTTGTTGGTTGATTATGAGCGGTGTATTTATGTGGCGTATGGCATACGCCCTTTACTCCGCCGCTTGAAGTACATTGGCATCCGTCGGCACGGCGCGGCATACAGAACGGCAGATTTCGTGCAAAATGTGCGGCATAAGCCCCGGTGGAGAATTACTTTATTGAAAAATTCAAATTTGCCTTTGCGCTTTGATGAAAAATTTCTAAATTCGAAGCGTAAAATGTAAAATAATAAAAATGAAAATTTCAGACTGCATTGTTGCAAAAGGGATAGCACGTTTTGTGCTTGCGGTGTCTTTGTTGGTTGCCGGAATAACGCTCGGTTCGTGTTCGGATAAAATTGACGAGTCGAATCTTTATGTTTTCACAGGGCAGAGTGCCGCGGATTTCGTCAAGGAGCAGCCCGAATTGAGCAAATACCTAATTCTGCTCAAAAAGGCACGTTCCGGAATGGGTCGCGGCTCCACAATGGACCACATGCTCGAAAGCCGTGGCAACTACACGTGTTTCATTCCTACAAACGATGCAATACAAGAGTTTGTTGACTCGGTTGAAAACCAAAGCAATTATGACATAAACTTGGTTAGCGACTCCCTGGCGCAGGTTATAGTGTTCAACAGCATAATTGACAACGGTGATGTAGAGGCTTACAAGTCAACCGACTTCCAGGAGGGCGTTCTGCAGCTTAAGACCATGGCCGACAGATACATTGTTATAAACTTTCAGCCAAACGATAGCGGCAAGGTGATAACCCGCATCAATACTTTCTCGCGAATAATAAGCTCGGACAACGAGGTGGAGAACGGGCAGGTGCACGTGGTTGACAATGTGGTAATGCCGGCATCGACAACGCTCCCCGGACTTCTCGGAATGCAGGACAATACACGAATCTTCTCACACCTGCTTGAGGTTACTTCGTGGGGCGACAGCATGGCAAAATACCGTGATGACGAGTACGAGCTGCAAGATCACCCGCAGAACTACAAACATATATGGTACAGCGAAAGGCTCAACGAACCCCTACATCACAATTGGGGTTATACGGCATTTGTTGAGCCCGACAGTTTGCTCGAGGCCGAATGGGGGATAAAGCTCGAGGTTGTGGGCGGCAACGTGGTTAATTGGGACGAGGTTATGCCTGTGATAAACCAAAAGGTGAAAGAATACTATCCCGATGCTTCGTCGGACGACCCGACGAGTATTGACAACGCCTTGAACCAGTTTGTGGGATACCATATAGTTGACGTGAGCATGGCATATAATAATATTGTCATCACCAAAGGACAGTTGGGTTATTCATACAACCGCCCGGAGCAACTCGGTATAGACAAGTTCGAGTATTACGAGACTATGGGCAAGGAACACCGCATATTGAAGTTCACGCTCGGCGAGCAGACAGAAGGGATAAGGATTAACCGCTATGTCAGCGAGTATGACGATGACAGCTACCGCGAGCTGGAGGTGCCCATAAAGGGAATCCTCGTGCAGTCGGGCAACGGCACACGCGACAACCAGGCTCTAAACGGTTTCTACCACATGATTGACGGCGTGCTTGTATATGACGATGTTGTAAGGTACAAGGTGCTTAACGAGCGTATGCGCTGGGACACGCAGACAATGCAGCATGAGCTTATGACGAACGGCCTGCGCCAGCAGCCCACAAACATATACAATATGATTCCCTCCGGCTATCTGCGCAAAGTGAAATTCACGGACCAGACGCTGCTCATATCCATAAACAACTACAACATCAACTGGCTTAACTACGAGGCCGATGACTTTGTGCTTGAAGGATATTACGACATAACGTGGCAGCTTCCACCTGTGCCATACGAAGGAATATATGAATTGCGCCTTGGCTATTGCAACGACAGCGGTCGCGGAATGTTGCAGTTCTATTTTGGGGAAGACCCAAACAATCTCACGGCGGTGGGGCTTCCCATTGATGCGCGCATAGAACCCGACAAGGCGGTAATAGGCTGGATAAAGGACGATCCCGATGATAACGACGTGAACCGCGAGAACGACAAGAATATGCGCAACCATACTTTCATGAAGTGCCCGAACAGTTTCGGCTTCAACTCGACAAATGTTACGGAAGGTGGGCGAAACTATGGTCCGGGCGGGGCTAAATTGCGCCATATAGTAACAACTGCGAACTGCCGCCCCGGAGTTACATATTATATGCGTATGAAGTCGCTGCTCAACGGTCCTGCAAACTTCGGTCCCGATTTCATAGAATGGGTACCCAAGAGCGTTTACAACGGTACAAAACCCGAGGATAAATGGTGAAGCGGTTGGCGTAAAAAGGCATGATGAAGTTTGCCGCAAACGCCAATCCTTATAAGGCAAAGCAAACCGCAGCTAAGGCATAACGGCCAAGGCTGCGGTTTGTGTGTTTCGGATTTGTGGGGCATGAAGGGGCAGATTTGCTGATCCCATGGTTTGCGGAAGTTAGGCAGGATTTGTCCCGATTTTGTAAGTTTTTGTTTTTAAGACGTTTGTAAGTGGAGAAAAAAGGTCTGATGTAAATTGAATTATGTCTGATATAATTTTTCCTATGTCCTATGTAGTTTTTCCGATGTCAAATATAATTTTGGCGGTATTGGTTTTGCGGAAATTGTAGGGGCGTATGGCATACGCCCTTTACTCCGCCGCATGAACCGCACCGTGCAAACAAAGCAAACTATTGCACCAATGGCGGCGCAATTCGATGGCTGATAGCTTTCTGCAAGTTCGCGCAGGAGCATGGTCGCGCCAAAGGCCCCAATGTCCGAATGCCACGGCAAAACATATATGCCCGTGGAGTGATTATGCTTAAATACTGTGAAATTATGTTCGGTGGCGGTGTACGCTCGTGTGAAAATAATATGTTAATTTGAAACACAAAATTAAACCTATGTTTAATTTTGCCGTCTTTATAATTAATGATTCGACAATTTGTGCCAAAAGGAGTTTTCACTGATTGTTACGTATCTGTTAACTTGTAATGTAAAATCTTGTATATTTTGTAAAAAGCGAAATCTAAAAGACGCGTCCGCCGTGAAAAGGTGTTTGGGTGGAATTTTTGAAGCCCGGAGGACGCAAGGGCGGCAGGAGAAATGCCGGCGGTGCCGACTTATGGCACCGGAGTGTGGGCTGCCCTTTGTGCGGTGGGATTGAGGGCGCACGGATGTGCCGGCGGATGGGATACGGAAATGATGTGCGGGGTGGAATTTCGGGCATCTGTTTTCGCGGTGGATTTTGGCATCGACAAGGGTGCGTTTCCCGGTTACGTTGCCCTTGGAATGTTAAATTCTAAGCCGCAAAAACCGCAAAAATCACGGTGTGCAAATAAAAATCATAAAAAATGCTCCCAACATGCCGCCGCGTGTGAAAAACTTAGTAATTTTAGAGTGGAAATCCTGTGGTTCCTGTAAAAACGGAAAGGTGGGAAAGTGAAAAAGCAGAAAAAACTGCTATCAGAGTTTGCTAAAAATAAAAAAAACAGTACTTTTGGAGGTGCAACTTGCGTCTGCAAGGATAACGTGCTTAGCTAAACAAAGATACAGAACAGAAGATTAGATAATAAAATACCGTATTAACCGGCTTTCTATTAAGCCCTTAATTGTCGTTTATGAAGCATGAAAAAGTGTCTTGAAATTACACCGGAGGTTCGGCTGTTGCAGCTGCACCCCTTTATCCATGAACAAAAACCGTGGGAATGAGGTATGAAAACAAATAATAATAATGTAAATATTAAGTGTATGAGAAACCGTTTGATCAAAGAAGGCGGAAAATGGCTCATGGCTGTTTGTCTGCTATCGATGTGCGGATTGACGTACTCCTGTTCCGATGATTACGATTTGCCTGACAAAAAGCCAAGCTGGCTTGGAGCAAGCATCTACGACTATTTGGTGGGACAGAAGAACTATACCAATACCGTGCGTCTGATTCAAGATCTTGATTACAAGGAAGTCTTGGAACGTACAGGTAGTAAAACGTTGTTCGTGGCAGACGACGATGCTTTTGCCAAGTTTTACCAAAACAACCAATGGGGCGTAAAGAAGTATGAGGACCTGACCACCGCAATGAAGAGTTTGCTGTTGGGTTCTTCCATGCTCGACAACGCTTATCTTCTTGAGATGATGACCAACATCAGCTCCGGGTCCACAATCTCCAAGAACCAGTGCTTGCGCCAGCCCACTTCGGCTGCGGTTACCGACTCAATACCCTATTTCACATGGGATGGAGGCGACATACCCGAGAAATTCTGCGAGAACAGCGATGATTCTGAAGCTGCGGAAATTGACTATTGGCAGCGTTTCCGCACGCAAGAGAAAGCCGGCATATGGCTCGCCCTTGACGGAACAACTCCGCTGATGACTCACTTTATTGCGGGGCAGATGGGTGAAACCAACATCACCGATGCCGACTTTGAGACATTGGCAGGTACAACTCGCGAACCGACAGACGCACATATATATGGTAGCAAGGTTGTAGAACAAGACCAGACTTGTTTGAACGGATATGTAGATAAGTTGGACCGTGTGCTGGTTTCTCCGTCAAACATGGCAGAGATGATACGCACGAACGGCAAAACCAGTCTCTTCAGCCATATGCTTGACCGCTTCTCCGCGCCTTTCTACAACTCAACGCTCACTTCGTCTCATACACAGCTTACGGGCATTCGCGACTCTGTGTTTGAGAAGCGCTATTTTTCAGCACGCTCTCAGGGCGGTCGTCTTGACAGAGATCCGTATGGGGCTCAGGTAAGCAGCAATCTTATTCTTGACTACGACCCGGGGTGGAATCAATACTATCCCGAAGGTCAGCAGCTATACACCGACATGGGCGCAATGTTTGTGCCTTCGGACGAGGTGCTTGAAAAATACTTCCTTCCCGGTGGAGCCGGCGAGTTCCTAATGGAGGCATATGCAAAGAAGGAAAATACCAAAGAGAACCTTGTGTACAATACCGACCAGATACCTATACGTATCATCCAGCCGTTTGTGCAGAACCTTATGAAGTCTTCGTTCATCAACTCTGTGCCAAGCAAGTACATTACAATTATGAACGATGCAAAAGACCCCATGTTCGGTAACATCGAGGGCGGCGTTGAAGGCTTCCGTGCTACGATAGACACCACGCTTCTTGCAAACAATGGTGCGGTATATGTAATGAACCAGGTATTCGCTCCTGCAAAATACGCAGCGGTTTCCGCTCCTGCGCTTGTAGGCAAGGATATGAAGATATTCAACTGGGCTATCGGGGCCGATGACTCCTATATAACAAACCCGAACGCCGCTCCGCTTAACGCGTTCTTCTCATACTACTTGTTGGCAATGAGCTCGCGCTTCAGCTTCTTCATCCCAACCGATGATGCTCTCTCTACATATTATGATGAGGTTACATGCCAGTGGACACAGCCGCGCATCCTTTCATTCTATTACAGTACGCGCCGCCAAGATGCCACAGCACCTGTTAAGGCACGTGCTTACAAGTGGGATCCAGCAACCAACGAAATCGGCGGCTCCATTCCCGGTACTATTGCAGCGTCTCAAATAAACAACCGTTTGAAGGACCTTCTTGACTCTCATATCATAGTGCACTCGGATGCCGAGTCAAAGACCGGCTTCGGTTCGCTCAACCAATATTATGTAACCAAAGGAGGCAGCGCCGTGAAGATATCCAACCGCCAGGACGGAACTCTCTCGAGCGACTTCGACCAGACCAAGCCCGGCTTCAATGTTCAGGGTGGTTTCCAGATTGATAACGACTCCTTGATTACCGTTGAACGCACATACGACCGTCGTGAAGAGACCACAGGCTACGGTAACGGTATGACATATATCATAAACCGCCCCATTCAGACCACGATGAAGTCAGTTTACAGCGTTCTTCAGGGCGAGGGCGAAACTTCTCCTTTCTACCAGTTCTTCAACCTTTGCCAGATTGATGCAGACTTGCTTACTCGTGCCGGTGTTGCCGACAGTGTAAAGAAACAGGAGGACAAGGACACAGAGATAGAGAAATACACAGTGTTCACATCATCGCAAAACGGTCTTACCGACAATGTGCGTTTCTTCAATTCGTTCAGATACACGGTGTATGTTCCCTCAAACGAGGCCGTGCTCGAAGCCATCGAGCAGGGACTGCCCACATGGGATCAGATTTCCGAGGTAATAACCAACGGCGAGAATGAGGTTCAGAAGGCAACCGATGATGGGGAAAGCGAGGAGCGGATACTCGAACTCACACGCAAGTACAAGTTCAAAGCCCAGGCAATGATTACCTGTCTTGTGAACTTCCTCAAGTATCATTTCCAGGATAATTCAGTGTTTGCCGACCATAACGCCATAGATGCTACAAAGTATGAAACGGCCTGCATAAACGACGAGACCAACCGCTACCGCTCTGTAAAGGTTTCTTCCACAGGCAACGGAACTCTGAACGTACGTTCGGTTTACAGCACAGATGCAAATGGTCACGATGTTGAAGGGCCGGAGCGCCACGTAACAAGCGACGAGACTTTGAGGAACATCATGACACGCGACTACACTTTCAATACAAGGGCAAGGAATGCCACCACTATAGAAACGTCTTCTTATGCAGTTGTTCACCAAATAGACGGTGTGCTTAACTTCAAGGAGCTTAAAAACGGCCGTTACGACAGCGACTGGGCTACCACGGGTGCTGCCAGAAAGTTCATCGCCAAATATCGTATTCGGAAATAAAATAAACAACCATGAATAAAATAAAATATCTATTGCTTTTCGCCTTGTGCCTATGCTTTACTTCGGTGGCGGCGCAGGACCGAATTTCCGGACACGTTTGGAATAAGGCCGACGGACCGGTTATGATGGCGAATGTGGTCGAGGTGGACCAAAACAACCGTATTGTAGAGAATACCACGACGGATGTTAACGGTAACTTCTCCATGCCGGTGAAGAACCGTAAGCACCGCCTTGAGATTTCTTATATTGGTTATGCAAAGTACAGCCAGGTAATTGGCGCAACCAAAGTGTTCCGTATAGAACTCCGCAGCAAGACACAACTCAAAACCGTAACCGTAAAAGGTAGGCAGCGCGTAAAAGCCAACGGTTTGTCAATTCCAAAGAAGGAGATTTCCGGAGCAACACAGGAACTCAACATGGACGAGATGAAAGGTCTTTCGTTCGAAACAGCCGACCAGGCTTTGCAGGGACAGATTGCAGGTCTCGACATCGTTATGAATTCGGGTAACCTCGGTTCGGGAACTACCATGCGTCTGCGTGGCGTTACCAGTATCAACGGAAACCAGGAGCCTTTGATTGTAGTTGACGGCAACATTCTCGAAAACTACAACTCTTCCGACATTGACCTTCAAGATATGGATAACAGCGAGCAATTCGCACAGCTGCTTTCCGTGAACCCGGAAGATATTCAAAGTATTAACGTGTTGAAAGACGCCGCTGCAACTGCCATTTGGGGTGCGCGTGGAGCCAACGGTGTGATTGAAATCAAGACACGACGCGGACACCGTGGTCCTGCGCGTGTTGACTTCTCATACCGTTTCACAGGCTCGTGGCAGCCCAAGGGCATGAAGATGCTTAATGGCGATGAATACACCATGATGCTTAAGGAGGCATACTTCAATCCTTCGCAGAGCAACCTCGCTTCCGACATTGTCGAGATTTCGTACGACCGCAATCGTCCCATGTATTTCGGAAACTTCAACAAGAACACAGATTGGCGTGATGAGGTTACACAGTTTGGTCAGACCCACAACTACAACGTTGTGCTCTCCGGTGGTGGCGACAAGGCACAGTTCCGTATATCGGGCAGCTACGACCACGAAACCGGTACTATTATCAAGCAAGCCCTCGACCGTTTCTCAACACGTATGGCTCTTGACTATTATGTGAGCGACCGCATAAAGTTCTCGTCGAACTTCTCCCTCACATATACTAACAACAAGAAAAACTATGTCGGCATTTTGGACCGTGCATACAAAGCAATGCCTAACATGTCGGTTTACCGTTATGAGTACGACACAGAGGCAAAAGAGTACTACAACACGCACGAATATTTCAAGATGTTCCCCGCCGCAGGTGGCGCCGGTGCTGTGCGTGATGGTCTTAGTTCATATTATCTTCGCGACATGGTTAGCAACGGCAACCCCGTTGCCATAGCCAACGGCTCGTGGATTAAGGAGAGCACTTATACGATTGACCCACAATTCCAGATTGAGTACAAATTGCTTGGCAAAGACGAAAGTGCCACACAGCTCAACTATACGGGTGAGGTTTACATGAAGGCTTACACCAATACAAACCAGGGATACTACCCTGCGTCTCTATCCAGCAGCCATTGGTATGACGCCGGCGGTGTGAACATTGCCAGCGATGGCGAATCTAAGAGCCTTACTTTCACAACCCGACACACTCTCGTGTACACTCCGAAATTCAAGAGTGAAGACCACTTCTTTACAGCGCTGGGACGTATGGAGCTGTCAACCAGCACAAGTGACGACCAAAACATATCCTCAAACGGTTTGGCCGGCGGCATAACCGATCCGAGCGTCTTGGCTTATCTTACCAACGCTTATACAGGTGTGGGAAAAGGACACAGTATCGGCGTTATCGGAAGTATGCACTATTCTTACAAATCAAAATACGTGGCTGACTTTACGCTTCGTGCGGATGGAAGTACACGCTTCGGCGCAGACAATCGCTGGGGTTTCTTCCCCGGTGTGTCGGGACGTTGGAATATAAGCGATGAGCTTTTCATGAAGCCTTTGCACAAGTATATCAGCATGCTGGCATTCCGTCCCGGCTGGGGTGTAAATGGTAACCAGCCCAGCGAGGAAGGTCTTATGTACAACACATATTCAAGTACCGGTACCTATATCGGAGGAACAGCAATCGCACCACAGAACCTTCGCCTTACCGACCTTAAGTGGGAAAAGACTTCTGCATGGAACATGGGCTTTAATTTGAATTTGTTTGAAGACCTCCTTCAGTTCGACTTGAACGTATATCACAAATACACAAAGGATCTCTTGATGAGGAACGTGAGCATACCATCTTCTGTAGGTTTCAGCACTCTTGCATGGGCAAATGTCGGCAAGATGGAAAACAAGGGTTGGGAGCTCAACTTCGTAACGAGGAAAATCAACGTAGTTCCCAAGTTGCAGGTTGTTGGTAAGTTCAACATCGCTCAGAACGTGAATGAAATCACGCAGATGGATGCAAGTGTGCTTTCAAGTCTAAATGGCGATTTCAATTACAACAACGAAACTTGGATGAGTCGCGTTCAGATTGGCAACGCGCTTGGTGGCATTTACGGCTTCCGCTATAAAGGTGTATATCGTTTTGACTACGACCACAGCGGGTATTTCGCCGACCAGTCAAAGAACACCATATACGGTGAGCGCACCGCAGCATATGCCGAAAAATATGGTTTGAACGGCAGCTACAATGCAACCTGCCCTGTGGCACGCGATGCTAATGGCAATATTATATATGACGCAAAGGGAAATCCCCTTCAGATGTACTATAACTATGGCGGCAGGAACTATACGTTCAGCGGTGGTGATGCAATTTACGAGGACATCAACCATGACGGACAAATCAACGAACTCGATATGGTTTATCTCGGTAGCTCCAACCCTAAATTGAACGGCGGTTTCGGTATAGACCTTTACTATGGGCGCTGGAGCTTGAAAACCAGCTTCAACTTCCGATATGGCAACAAGATTGTGAACCTTGCCCGCATGGAGGCCGAGGATATGCGCACAAACCGCAACCAGAGTACTGCTACACGTTGGCGTTGGCGTAAAAACGGCGACATTACAGATATACCTCGTGCCATGAGTGCAGAGGCAGGTACTTCTTACAATGCTCTTTGTAGTGACCGATATGTGGAGCCGGGCGATTACATCCGTTTCCAATACATGCAGTTAGCCTATGATTTTGATGCCAAGAAGTTGAAACGCTACGGCCTTCGCTCATTGCGCTTCGCTCTTTCGGGCAATAACCTCATATTCTGGTCTAGATATTCGGGTGTGGATCCGGAACACTCGCAGAGCGGGTTCTCGCCTTGCTTTGATAGTTCGCAGACACCGCGTTCGCGTTCATTTACATTCAGCGTTAATGTAGGATTTTAAAGATTCAGCAAAAAATGAAAAAGAAAAATTTATATAAAGGTCTGCTCACATCGGCTTTCGCAGTGCTGATGCTCGGCACCACCTCGTGCGATGACTTCTTGACCATACACCCATCCAACAAGATTACTGAGGAGGAGTTTTGGGAAGACCGCAATGACTTGGAGAGTGCAGTGCGTGGATGCTACAAGCAGTTTATAGGAAGCGGCGTAATGTCGAGGCTCGTAATATGGGGCGAGTGCCGTTCTGACAACTTCGACCTCTTGTCTGAAAACTGGGATGACATGAAAGATTTGATGAACGCCAACCTTCTTCAGACAAACTCATTGTTCAGCTGGGCTGACTTCTACAAAGACATCAACTTCTGCAACAAAGTACTGGAGTATGGCCCAAAGGTTATAGAGAGAGATGCCAGTTTTACATCAGAGGACTGGAAGCCAATAGAGGCGGAAATTAAAGCCTTGCGTGCTCTCAATATGTTCTACCTGGTGCGCACTTTCCGCGATGTGCCCCTAGACTTCAAGTCAATCGGCACCGACCGTGAGGCAAGGGCTCACTCGGGTCGTCAGGTGGCAGCCGAGTTGGTGCTTGACTCCATAATCAACGATGTTGATAGGATTAAGGACAACGGAATGCGTCGCTATTCTTCAACAGATGAAGACAAAGGGCGTTTCACACGCGAGTCAATATACACACTTCTTGCGGATATGTATTTGTGGCGTGCGGCCAAGAATGCATCTGCCGATTCGGTAGCAAAGTATGGTAACAAATCGCAGGAGGACTACCAAAAGGTTATAACTCTTTGCGATGCGGCTTTGGAAATGTATCTTACGCGATACAAGGAGGCTAATCCCGAATACAACCAGAGTTCCGCCACAAATCAGGATAATCCCTATTTCCTTATAAGAATGCGTTCTTCTAACGGAAGTACAAAGAACGTAACCGATGAAATCTATCAACAGATTTTCATTGACCGAAACAGCAGCGAGAGTATATTTGAGTTGCAGTTTGACGGAAGTTCAAACAAGAACACTCCCTTGTATTCATATAGTAGTGGAGTGGGGCTTTATTGTGCGGAAAACAGCGATGCAGGCTTGCTTCAGGCAGCATCCCCGCTTCAGAGTGTTTCAAAGGGAATAGACAACACGAGCGGAGTTTACAGTCAGTCAGATATGCGCCGCTGGGAGAACATGCGTTACACAGAGGCCGGTCAGCGAGTTTACCCAATAGCCAAATATTGCCAGAATTCGCCTCTGTTCAAAAACTTGAATGACAACTCTGAGGGTGCTACATCAGGTCGCGTAAGTACGTCTTCTTTCAGGTCTAACTGGATCGTATATCGTCTGAGCGATCTCCTCCTTATGAAAGCAGAGGCAATTTCGCGATTAGAGGCTCCTACGGACGAGCAGATGGAAAGCGCGTTCAACAACGTTGCCATGATTCTCTATCGTTCCAATCCTACAATTACTTCGGAAAGCGAAAAGCTGAAATTTAGCGATTATTCAACTCCTTCGCAGTTATTCTCGCTTGTGATGCGTGAACGCCGTAGAGAATTTTTCGGGGAGGGTAAGCGCTGGTTCGATCTTGTGCGCCTGGCAGAGTATGACGGTAAGACAACCAACATGCTGAACCTGTTGCTTTCAAAGTATGCAACAAACACTAATGCCGTAAAGGCCAAGTTGTCTTCCATGAATTCTCTATATTCCCCGGTATATGAGGATGATATTAAAGTTAATCCACTGCTTCATCAGAATCCGGCTTGGGAAAAGGAGCAAACTATATCGAGAAACTAAAGGGCTTGGCGGCGCGTTTGCGCCAGCGGATGCGCCGTCGTCCTTTCTCATATAAATAATTCAATCAAGAAATAAAATAAATCAGATATGAACATCAAAAATTGCAAATGGCTCAAATATGGTCTGTTTGGCACGTTGGCCTTGGTGGGATTCAACGCATGTTCCGACGATCATTTTGATATTCATTCTTCCACTCCCCAGCAGTCTTTGTGGCAGCAGATAGTTGCAGATCCACAGTTGGATTCCCTGCGGCAGATTTTGGAGCGCACCACTTTCACTGTTGACGAGTATTCGAAGACAAGCAAACTAACTTACGCGCAGTTGCTTTCAGGGTCGCAGACTTTCACGGTTTGGGCTCCGGAGGACGGCACATACAACGCGTCCAAATGGCTTGCCATGCTTGATGAGGGAAAGAATCGCGAAGTTGAAAAGCAGTTCGTGCGTAACCACATTGCCCGTTATAATTTTTCGGGCACTAACGGTGGCGACACCATAAAGGTTACTATGCTTAATTCTAAGATTAATGAATACAATCTCCTTGAGAACACTTTCAAAAAAGTTTCTGTAGACGGGGCAGTGAATGAGGCCTCAAATGGTTCTCTCCACAAACTTAAGGGTATTGCCCCCTTTGCCTCCAACTTATATGAGGCAATAGAGTTCACAGAAGGATTGGATTCTCTCTACAATTTCCTGCATGAGGATGATACTCTAATGTTCATGAAAGGTTGGAGTACTCCGGGAGCCACGGTAAATGGCGAAATACAGTATGTTGACTCTGTTTTCCAGATAAGCAACAAGGTTATCGGAAACCTAAATTTTTGGCAAAACGAGGACTCGCTGCTTATGGGCATTTTCCCCACAAACAAAGCGTGGGCAGAAACAAAAGCCAAGGTTAGCAAATTCTTCAAGTATAAGGAAAGTTATCCATACAAGGAAGACAATACCACGAAGATACTATACAACAAGATCAATTCCGACTCCATGGCCGATGTGAGAATCAAGAGTGTGATCCTTAACAATATAGTTACAAGCCTTGGTAAGCAGCCGGGATACGATGCCACAAAATCTTCTCTGTCGTATTTCAAGAACTTTATCGACAATGCCGACTCATTGGTTCGTGGTGGAGCAACTTCGCTTGACGATCCCAATATCCACCAGCCTTATCTTTCAAAGATAGTAGGTGGCTATGAGCCTTTTGAAGTGTCAAATGGTTACGTATATGCAATTGACAATTATGGATATGTTCCGAGTAAGTCGTGGCATACAACCATACGCGTAGAGGCGGAGTACCAGTTCTACCAGGATGTAAATGGCTTTGCATCGGCAGAAAAGAACGGCTCTTATTACGGAAACTCCGTATATCTAACCTCGATCAACCGCCACGATTCCATAAAGGGATTTGTAAGCAACAACTGCTTTGCATATTTCCCGGGTTCCAGTTCGGCTTCGCAGCCCACTGTAAGCTTTAAGATACCCAACATACTGTCAGGTAAATATGACATTTATGCAGTGATGGTTCCGCTTAACATTGATAAGAAGACACAACCTATTGAGGAAACAAAACGCAACCACTTCACGGCTACGCTTGTTTACGATTACAACGACAAGAACGGCCGCGACATAGAGCAGGCTGCTGTAAACGAGGAGGGCGGCAAGGATTTCGAAACACGTGCCGGCGTTATCGACAGTGTGCTTCTCTTCAAAGACTTTGAATTCCCATATGCTTTCAAAGGTGTTGCGCCAAGCTACCCGAAATTGAAGCTGAAATCGGTTGTACGTACCAGTGCTCAGAAGAAAATCTATGACCCTGCGCTCTACATCGACTGCTTCCTCTTCGTTAGCAAGGACGATGAATCGGATAAATAAAGTGGTTCTTGAAAAATAAAGAGACAAATGAAAGATAATAGAAAAAATCAATTAATGCACTGGGCTTTGCGTGCCTCCGTATGTCTTTTCATGTTATCAGGAACTACGGTTCTGGTGGCTCAAGACAACGTTGACGATGCAGATGCGGCTGAAGAAGAAGTAGCCGTAAAGAAGAAACCCAAGAAATTGGAAATTCCCACATATGAAATGAAGAGCGTGAGCGGCAAGGTACTTGATGCCGCTACAGGCCAAGGCCTTGGCGGTGTACGTGTGCAGGCTTTAAACAACAAGCTGTACACGGCAATGACCGACGAGGACGGCTCCTATACAATTTCTGTCCCCAAGTTTGTAACCTCGCTTTATTTCGAGGTAACAGGCTACAATGGCATGCAGCGCGCCATTAAGGGCGAAAGCTCACAGGATGTAAATATGCTTTCTTCCGCGTTCAAATCAGTGTACAAGGATGGAGTAAGCATATATTCAGTCTCCGAGACGCGCCCGGTTAACACAACGGCTATTACTGCCGAGAACGATATCGAAAACAGCCTGAATGCTTCTGTACGCACCGTTTCGCGTGGCGGAGTTCCCGCGCAGGGAGCTGCCATGTTCATTCAGGGTATAAATTCGCTTAACTCCAACGCACAGCCCTTGGTAGTTGTTGACGGAGTTGTTTGGGATATGCAGTACGACCGGACCGCCATTCATCAAGGGTTCATCAACAATGTGCTAAGCATGATTGATGTTGATGATATAGCCGACATAAAGGTTTTGAAGAACGGAACGGCTTTGTATGGTGCAAAGGCTTCCAATGGCGTGATAGAAATAACCACCAACCGCGGTAACAGTCAGGCTACCCGCATTAACGCCCGCATATACGGCGGCTTTGAGGCTGCTCCCAACTATGTTGACGTTATGAACGCAGGACAATACCGCAGCTATCTTTCCGAACTTATAGGTACATATAAGGATTCAGAAGACAACAGTAGCAACTTCCACGTAGGTTTCTTGAACGAGGATCCTGACTATGTTTACTATCCTCTTTATCACAACAACACCGATTGGAGCAAGAAACTCTACCGCACTGCTTTTACGCAGAACTACAAGGTAGGCGTTCAAGGTGGTGACGATGTGGCTATGTACAATCTTTCTCTTGGTTATACAAAGTCGGACGCTACGGCGCGTATGACCAACTTCGACCGTCTTAACCTGCGTTTTAACACCGACATTTCCATATCAGACGCGCTTTCGGCTTCGTTTGACCTTGCATACGGACGTTCCACATATAACCTTCGCGATAACGGTTGGGCTGAGAACTACAATAACGATAATATCGCGTCTCCCAACGTTCTCGGACTCATACAGGCTCCTTTCTTAAGCCCGTATTCCTATGTCGTAACATGGGATCCCGTTAACCTTGTCAACAAGGTTGCCATGGACAAGCGTGTTTATGCCGGCAAGTATTTCAATGCCGACCCCAATCCGTTCCTCTTTGCGCAGAACTATGACAGCTACGCATTGGCTAACCCATATTGGATTCTCAAGAATGGTAAAGGAAATGACAAGAATTATCTTGAGCAGACTCAGTTCATGATAAATGTAACTCCCAAGTATGTAGTGAACAAGAATCTTACGATTTCCGACCGCTTTAGCTACATTCTCAACCGTACGAGCGAGAAATACTATCTGCCTTATAGCGGAACTCCGAGCCGCTTCATCGAAGGACTCGGGTCTGTTAGCAGCTCGGTAAAGTCGCAGTATGGCAAAGAAACCACAGTGTTCAATGACCTGCGTGCGCAATGGAAAAAGCAAATGGGCGCACATTTCCTCGATGCAAAGTTGGGCATGCGCTTTGCAAACTACACGTACAGCAACACATACGTTAAAGGTTACAACAACACCAATGACAAGTTGCCCAACCTGTCTTACGGCTTGAGCTTCCTTGACTACGGAGGAGCCAATGACACTTGGGTGAACCTTGCTTACTATCTCACTGCTTCTTATAACTACCGCAACCGCTATTTTGTTGACGCAGCAGTGTCAATGGAGTCTTCATCGCGTTTCGGTAAGGAGGCAGAATCCGGCGTTAAGCTCTTCGGCGTGCGTTGGGGAATGTTCCCCTCGGTGCAGGCAGGTTGGCTTATTTCATCCGAAGACTGGTTCAATGCCGATTGGGTTAACTCCCTAAAGCTTACGGCAGGGTATGAAATGACCGGTAATGATGACATAGACTACTATGCTACCCGCACGTATTTCCAGAACATCAAGTTCCTCAACACAGCTACCGGCCTTCAGCTTGCAAACATAGCCAATCCCAAAATTCAGTGGGAAACAAACCATAGGTTCAATGTAGGCATTCAGACCAATCTTCTTGACAACCGCCTTAGCCTTGGCGCCGAGGTGTATTTAAGCAAGACAACCAACCTTCTCACACGTAAAGAGGTAAGCTACCTTACAGGTTTGGCAAATATGTGGACCAACGAGGGCTCACTCCGCAACAACGGTGTTGAGGTGTCTGTAAGCGGCATTATCGTAAACAGCAAAAACTGGAAGTGGCAGGCCGGCTTCACAATGGGGCACTATTCAAACAAGATCACCGATCTTCCTTCGTCAGACAAGATAAATCTGTACAATATAGACGAAAACGGCATGACCGGTTCGCTCTATAAAACTATCAATGGTTTCACAACTTCGGTTTATGGCAAGAACAACGTTCTCACAGCCACAAACTATGCAGCCGGCGTGTTCTACGGTTACAAAACTGCAGGCGTGTTCAAAGACAATGCCGAGGCTTCAACGGCCGGCAAGTATGGCTATTTGAAATACCCCACAGGTGTAGTTGGCGATCCCTCACGCGACTTCAAGGCCGGCGATGTGCACTTCATTGACGTAAACGGCGATGGTTGGATAAGCGAGGCCGATATGGTTAAGGTTGGCGATCCCAA
This sequence comes from Prevotellaceae bacterium UBA6398, assembly GCA_002437495.1. GTDB lineage: Bacteria > Bacteroidota > Bacteroidia > Bacteroidales > Bacteroidaceae > UBA6398. Next base: position 122,906 of record DJQA01000008.1, on the reverse strand, counting down.
CCCCGACATCTACGGTAACATTTTTACATCCGTAAACTGGAAGCGCTTCACCCTTGACATCAACTTCAAGTATTCGTTGGGCAACGACATCTACAATTACCAGCGTTCGCAGCTCGAGCAGGGCAATACGGTATGGAACCAGTCAACGGCTCTTGTGAACCGCTGGCGCTACAGCGGCCAGGAAACAGACATCCCGCGCCTTATGAGCACCACTAATACTGAAGAGTGGGTTAACAATGAGCGTTTCTCCGATCGTTGGATTGACAACGGCTCTTACTTGAAGCTCAAGAAAGTGCGTCTTACATACCAGCTGCCTCTTTCACTTAGTTGGTTGCAAGGACTCACGGTGTTTGGAGAGTGTAACAACATTTTCACCCTTACAAAATATAAAGGCGAGGATCCCGAAGTTTCCTGTGGCAACTCCGTTCTCTATCAAGGAGTCGATGCAGGCTATCTGCCCCAAAGCTTCAGCTGCAACTTCGGCGTAACATTCAACTTGTAAAATTAGGAACAATGAAAAAGAAATCAATATTAAGTTTAGTGGTTCTGCTTGCTGGCATGATGTGCGTTTCAACGTCGTGCTCGGATATGCTCACGCCCGATCTTGAACGCTATACCGAGAAAAACGCGGGAGACTCCCTATATTCTTATCTCGGCATTCTCAAGAGCATGCAGAAGATAGTGGAGCGCGATGTGATTCTCGGTGAGGCGCGTGGCGACCTGGTTACCACCACCACCTACACCAGCGACAGTGTGAGCCATATATCCAACTTCGATGAGCAAAGAGATGGCGACAACGCATTTCTTCAGTGTGCCGACTACTACAACATCATAAACCAGTGCAACTTCTATCTTCACTATGTCGATACGGCCGATGTGAAAGACGAGGTCAAGTATATGCAGAAAGAGTGGGCACAAGTTCAGGCTATGCGTGCATGGACATACCTTCAGCTTGTTCAGAATTATGGCTCTGCGCCTTTCTTCACCGAGCCCGTTTCCAGCAGCTCTATAGGCAATGAGATAATCAAGAGCGGAAAGGTTGTAAACAAGGACAATATTGCCGATCTTCTCGTGGCAGCCGGTCTCGACCGCGCATACGAACTTCAGGAAGAATATGGCTATCCCTCGTATGGCAGCTACAACAACGGTTCTGTGAGCATACCTTCAAGGTCGTGCTTCTTCCCCGTGGCTCTTGTTACCGCAGATTTGTACTTGATGCAAAACAACTACGACAAGGCAGCCGAAATGTACTATAAGTATATGCGCATGGAGGCTTCTTATGTGCCGAACAACTCTATGGCGTACAGCGAGAACATTTCAGAGGAGGGCACGCGCTATGTCCCCATTGCAGGTAGTTGGGCAAGCCGCATGGCAAGTTATAACACAAGTAAGTCGTATGGCACAAAGGGCAGCTCAAACGGCGAGGAGCTCATAACCATAATCCCCGGTGCTGCTTCAAAGAGCCAGGGCGAAGTACTCATTCAGGTTCAGAACATCTACGGCTTCAAAACCTCTTCCCAAACATGGGGTAGCAATAGTGGTTCCATAAGCGTTTCTCCCAAAGAGGAGTATCGCCAGCTTGAACCGTCTGAGAACTATGTGGGGCTTAACGCCAATCAGGTGTATTGCAGTTACCGCGAATCAGGTGGCATCAACGTTCAGGAATTCTATGAGGGTGTTGGAGATGCGCGCTTCTACGCTTCTGCTCCCCTTTGCAGAATTGACGGCGAGGATTTCCGTTTCATAGCGAAGCGCACTCCTGTTTCCGGTCTTAACTACAACTGGAACAGCCGTAGGGTATATGCAAACGGCTATTCTTCTTACTATGCAATTCCTGTATACCGCAAGGCTCTTGTGCACCTCCGCTTTGCAGAGGCAATAAACCGTGCGGGTTTCCCCGAACATGCATTTGCCGTACTTAAAGACGGCTTGCTTTCCGACAACTTCCCCACACTCAAGTACAAGGACAGCATCCATTACGACATTCGTGTTGATAGCACAGACCTTGAAAATATAAAAATCGACACTCTCAGCAGAGATACCGTTAAGGATGTTCCCTATTTGCAGAAACCTGAGGCAAACGCCGGCGGTGCTTATTACATAGGCCTTGCCGAAATGCAGAAAGCGCAAGCTAAGAATTATCTCAATTTTGCAGATGACAAATTCAATAATTCGGCAACAAACTATACAGGCATCCATGGTTTCGGTTGTGGAGAAACACGTGGCTACCGCGACAGTCTTTTCACCTATGACCTTTGCGTGGCGCAGAAAATTGCGGCATCGCGTGCAGACAAGGATGGACAGACTTCGGAGTGGGAAACCGCGCTTCGCGACAGCTTGAACAAAGTTGGCATAGAACAAGCCGTTGCCGACGGCACTATAACCAACGATGAGGTTATAACGGCTGTTGAGGACTTGATAATCGACGAGCTTGCACTCGAAACGGCGTTTGAGGGCAACCGTTATTACGACCTCCTCCGTTTTGCGAGCCACAAAGGTGGTGGAGCCATAGACAACGAATGGCTTGCCAAGAAGATAGCCTCACGTGGCATGGCTCCGCGCAGCGGCTATGATGCGGCTCTTTACAACCGTTTGGTTGGAGGCACACGATGGTATCTGCCATTGCCCGAGAACGAATAGCAAACTGATTCTTGCCGCTTGGGGCGGCAAAAGCGAATAAAGGCGTGCACGGCATAAACACCGTGCGCGCCTTGTTTTTTGGCGTGGTATTTCGCAGAAAAAGGGGAGTGTAACGCAGAAATCGGCAGCACCTTTGCCAACATCGTTATGCCTGCATTAAGAAAGCTTGTGCAGTTGGCAGTTTTTCATATGTTTGTAAAGGCGAAAATTATGTCCGATGTAGTTTGAATTTTGTCTGATATAATTTTTTCTACGTCCTATGTTGTTTTTCATTTGTCCCATGCAGCTTTTTTTATGAGTTTCGAAACATCGGTAGGTTTAGACTGTCACAAAAAATGCTTAATGGCGGCTTGCCGCTCAAAACTTGCCTATCGAAAATCATCGGACTAAGATTATCCACATTTCCCGCCATGCTTTGCCACACAAGCTCTCATTGTATGCAAGGCTTAAATGCGTGTATGCATAAGCTCGGTGGCTGTTGCCGCAAGCCTACGGCGTTACCGCCCAATTCCATCGGGAGTGATGTAATGCGGCAACAATGCCTGTGCTCTATTCTTATTTTCTCCGGCGCGGCTGTGCTGTGGCAATTTCCGCCACAAGATATTCCGATCGTGTGCCTATGCGGAATTTCCCTCCCCAAATGCCTATGCCGGAACTTACGTAATAATTTGTGTTGCCTTTTTCCAGCGGTCCGTATGCATCCTCATACAGGGCATCGGTTATCCACGATACGGGCCATATCTGGCCGTGGTGCGTGTGGCCGCAAAACTCAAAGTCAATACCGAGTTTTTGCGCCTCTCCAAGCGAATAAGGCTGGTGGTCGAGCAGAATGGTAAATTTTCCCTTGTCTGTTTCCGCAACGAGTTTTTCCAAAGGTTTGCGTCTTGTGTTGGTGCGGTCATCGCGTCCTATAATGTTAATGCCGGCAACGGCAGCCGCCGTGTCGCGCAGCATTGTTATCCCGGCGATTTTGCAGAACCGCAGCGACTTGTCTATTCCCGCATAATATTCATGGTTTCCCGGGCAAGCGTAAACCGGCGCGGAAATTCTGCGAAACTCTTGCGCCACCCCCTCCTTAAGCAACGGCTCTACGCTGCGGTCTATTATGTCGCCTGCTATAAGCACAATGTCCGGTTTCTCGCCGTTTATCATGTCAACCCATTTGGCAAATTCATCGCGCCTTATGTGGTAGCCCAAGTGAATGTCGCTGATCATCACTATTTTCAGAGGCTTTGCAATTGGTTTGTCTGTTCGAATGTCAACCATCTCGCGGTGTTTGTGGTGGTAGTGCAGGTTTCCAGCAAGCATAACGGCTGCCACCGTTCCGGCTATTGCTGCCGTGCCCGCAAGACTGTGAGTTCGGAACGAATGTGGCACAATGTGCAACGCCCCAAGCAAGTCAACAAACAGGAACGCCATAAACAGGTAAACCAGCACAAACACCCACGACAAGCTCGCCTTGTAAAATAAAACGCCAAGTTCGTGCGGCAGCCTGTCAATGCTTCCGGGATGCATGCAAATGGGCATAAGCGCAAAAAGCAGCAGCATAATGCTTACGGTGGCAATCCTAATACCGTTGGGGAATGGCATAATACGCCACGTGCGCCACATAACGTATGCAAGTGCAAGCAGCGGCAGTATAAGTGTAATGATTCTGAAAATTTTAAAGGTTGGCATGGTTCCTGTTTTTGTCGCGAAAGTAGCAAATTCCCGCGACTCGCGAAAATACGGTGGCATAGGGATTAAGGCTTGCATGTAACTTCAGCCGTGCGGCGTTATCATTAAAGTAATGATGGAGGAATGAGCTGATGCGCCACAAAAAGCGGTTCTCGTTACTGCATAAGTCGCAATTTTATTATATTTGCATAATATCAAACATTACATTATGAAGAAGTTGATATGCTTGCTTACGTTTTGTGCATTGGCAGTTTCGCTTTCTGCGCAAAATAAGGTGCGCGAAAACGAAGCCATACGAAAACTTGGAATTGCCCAATATGCAATCTCCCACCTTTATGTTGATTCCGTGAATGCAATGAAGCTAACCGAGGATGCCATAAAAGGAATGCTCTCGCAGCTTGATCCGCACTCCACATATACCGACGCGGCGCAGACAAAGGCTTTCAGCGAGCCGCTGCGCGGCGATTTCGAAGGAATAGGCGTACAGTTCAATATGCTTGATGACACCCTCGTGGTAATACAGCCCACCGACAAAGGACCATCGCAAAAGGTAGGCATCTTGGCAGGCGACCGCATTGTGCGTGTTAACGACACGCTGATTGCGGGCGTGAAAAAGCCCACCGAAGCAATTATGAAAATGCTGCGCGGCAAAAAAGGCACCACGGTGCATCTTGGCGTGGTGCGCCCCGGAGTAAAGGAAGAAATCAAGTTCGATGTGGTGCGCGACAAGATACCGCTCCACACTCTTGACGCCTCCTATATGATTGACGGCAATACGGGTTACATACGCTTCGGGTCTTTCGGGCAGAAAACCCCCGAGGAGATACGCACCGCCATGAGAGAACTTATGGGGAAAGGCATGGATCGCCTTATAATAGACCTACGCAGCAATGGCGGCGGATTTATGGAGGCTTCGGTGCAGATTGCGAACGAGTTTCTTAGCCGGGGCGACATGGTGGTGTACACCAAGGGGCGTGCAGTGCCTTCAACAGAATACAAGGCGCGCGGTGGCGGAATGTTCACCAAAGGCAAGGTTGCCGTTCTTATCGACGAGTTCAGCGCGTCTGCGGCGGAAATTCTCGCCGGCGCACTCCAAGACAACGACCGTGCCGCGATAGTGGGCGTAAGAAGCTTTGGCAAAGGATTGGTGCAGCAACCGGTGCAGTTGCCCGACGGCTCGATGATACGTCTCACAGTGTCGCGTTATTACACCCCTGCCGGGCGGTGCATTCAAAAGCCTTACAAGCCCGGCGAGAAAGAGGCTTACAGCCTTGACGAGCTTAACCGGCTGCGTAGCGGCGAACTTTTCCACGCCGACAGCATACACCACAATGATTCGCTTAAGTGTTTCACTCTTAAGAAACACCGCCCGGTATATGGCGGCGGAGGTATAATTCCCGACTATTTTGTTCCGCTCGATACCATGATATACACGAAATACTATCGCAGTTTGTCGCGCAAGAACCTTATACTGCCCGCCGGTACCAAATATATCGACCGCCACCGTGTAAGCATTAAGGAAAAATACCCCGAGTTCAAAAACTTCAAGAATAACTATGAAGTGCCGCGCGAACTGGTTGACAGTATATTCGCTGCCGGCGAAAAGAGCAAAATAACGGCAAAAGACGAAGAGGAAAAGACAAAGACCGCAGCTCTGCTTGCAAAAACCTTGAAAGCTCTGGTGGCAAGAGACATATGGGACACATCGCAGTATTTTCAAATAATAAACGAGGGCGATGCCACCATAGAAAAAGCGCGGCAAGTGATAAGCAAGTAAAAATAAGGCAATACCATGGCACGCATATTATATATATTGATATTTATAGCAGCATTGCCCGGCGCAATGCGCGCAAGTTTTGTGGAGGGCGGCAAGCGCGAATTCCCTATATCGTGCAATGGCGTGCCGTGTGCGGTTGACAGCGCAAACCGCGCACTGTATTGCAGCATAAAACCCATGGAGGGCGATTCCGTCAAGCTTGTGTTCTCCTCGGAAAGCGTGCCATATCTGCGCATTAACTACAAACGCCACAATATGGGCGACACTGTAAGGCTGTCCAATAATCTGAATCGCGCATACAAGCTGCACATAGGCGCAAGTCTCCGTATGTGGACGCTTTACATCACAACGCTGCCGATAGTTATGATAGAGGCTTCAAAATTTGAGCAGTCTGCTTACCACCATGGCTATCTTAATGTGATCGACCCATGGAAGCGTACAAAAAAATCGGCACTTTTCCGCCATTTCATAGGGGCGAGGATACGCGGGGCATACACCGCAGGGCTTGCCAAGAAACCTTATGCCATAAAACTTTGGAACGCTAAGCGCGAGGGCAAGAACGTGAGTGTTCTCGGGCTTATGAAAGACGACAACCTTATTCTCGATGCAATGTATAACGACAAGGCGAGAATGAGAACAAGGCTCTGTTTCGACTTGTGGAACCGAATTGACAGCATTCCCTACGAAGTTTCGCAGGGGCATTCGAAGTTGAACGGCACTCAGGGACGCTTTGTTGAGGTTTTCGTTAATGGGGCGTACAACGGACTGTATTGCATAACCGACAAGATAAACCGCCGCAAACTCGACCTTGTGAAAACCGAAACCGCCGCAAACGGAAAGCCCGAGTTCCACGGTATGTTGTACAAGGCTACGGGATGGTCGGACGAAACGCATTTCATAAACGTTGATGATAATGCAAACACTGCCAACACCCTTTGGTGGTGTGAATGGGAACAGAAATATCCTGACGACAGTGTGCAGATGGCAAACTGGTTTCCGTTGAAAAATCTTATAAAGTTTGCCGCTCCTGCCACAAATCCAAGCAAAATAAACTTCGCATCGCATTTGTGCAAAAAGTTCTACCTGCAAAACCTAACCAACTTCATGCTGTTCTTGAATGTGCTGAACATAAACGACAACAACTGCAAGAACACCTACATCAGCTTCCGCGATGTAAATGCACCAAATGCCGCCGCACTTATAACGCCTTGGGACCTCGATGCCTCAATGGGGAGAAACTGGGACGGAAGCATTCTTGACAGTTTCGGGTTCGAAAATCAGGTGAACGATTGCGGATTGTTCAAGCGCCTGTTTGACGGTTCTCCAAATTATTACCGCGAGAATTTTCGCGACACATGGATAAGGTTAAAAAACGGCGTGCTTTCAACCGACAGTGTCAACGCCAGAATACTTGCCTACAAAGAGTTGCTTTACACTTCGGGGGCATGGGGGCGCGAGATGACACGCTGGCCGAATTCCGTTGCGGGCATAAAAAGCGAAACCGAATACATGATGGATTGGTACGCACGCTCGGTGAAACACACCGACAGGGTTCTTGCCGACTTCCCGAGTGCCATAAACGATGCAAGGGCAAATCAAACCTCAGACATATACGTTGCCGTTGACGGCGGGAGCATTATTGTTGGCAGCGGGAACATAAAAGCCGAAGTAGCCGTTTACTCGGCCGATGGGGCTTTGCGTGAATCTAAAACCGCGATAACGCCTTTCCGCAGTCGCCAACTGGAAAAAGGCATATATGTTTTGAACGTAAAGGCGGGCAACGCCGCGTTGCGCAAAAAGGTTATAATAAAATAGACTTATGATAGCTGCAATACTCGCCCTGGCAGCCGGACTGCTTATAGGCTTCCTTATAAGCCACAGCCGCAGCTCCGCCAAAATATCCGCGCTCACCGTGGGGCGCGACATGGAGGCGCAAAAGGCAAGAGAACTTGGTGAACAATATAACCGCAACCTCGAACTTCTGAAAGAGCGTCAAAAGGAGCAGTTCGATGGGCAGATGAAGCTTATAACCGAGCAACTGCGTGCATCGTCCGAGGAAATTCTTGCAAAAAGGCAGGAACAACTTTCGGCGGCAAACAAGGAGCAGCTTGCGGCAATACTCAATCCTCTTAATGCAAACATAGCGCAGATGAAAGAGGCTGTGGAGCACAGCAAGCTCGAGCAGTCGAAAACGATGGCCAGCCTGCAAACAGCCATAAACCACAGCTTTGAGCAGACAAAGTCGGTGGGCGAGTGTGCCGACCGCCTTGCATCGGCACTTACAGGCGAGAACAAAGCGCAGGGCAATTTCGGGGAATTGAAGCTTAAGGAACTTCTTGACAGCATGGAACTAACCGAAGGTTTGGAGTATGAAACGCAGCAGACACTCAGGGACGAAAAGGGCAACGTTGTAAAAGACAACGAAACAGGGCGCAGAATGATACCCGATGTCATACTCCATTTTCCCGACAGGCGCGATGTGGTTATCGACTCCAAAATGTCGTTCAAGGCTTTTGAAGATTACCGTAACGCCAACGATGACAAAGCGCGCGCCGAAGCCTTGAAACGCCACATCGCCTCCATGCGCAGCCACGTAAAGGAACTGAAATCGAAAGACTATAGCAAATTCATGCCAAAGGGTTCGGCGCGTTTGGATTTCGTTATAATGTACGTGTTCAGCGAAGGGGCGTTGCAGCTTGCGCTATCAAACGATGCTGCCCTGTGGCGCGATGCCTATAACGACGGTGTGCTTATAACAGGCTCGCAAAACATGTATGCCCTCTTAAGAATACTGGAGATAAGCTGGAAACAGATGCGCCAGGCAGAAAACCAGGACAGGATAATAGCCGTGGCCAACGAAATGGTGAGCCGGGTGCAGATGCTGTGCGAAAGGCTCGACAAAGCCGATGCATGCCTGAGAAAAACGCGCGAGGCCTTTGACGAAGTGCGCACCATGGCGCAGCCGTCGGGGAGAAGCATCACCTCTTCCGCAAACAAACTGCTTAAATTCGGCGCACAAAAAGACGCCCGCCACGCCGCGCTGCCCTCCACGGACGAGTAAAAACGCTTAGGCATAACGGTGGGCAGGCGTGTTTTGCCCAAGAAGGCGGCGTTTTTGCACAACCGGCTGATTTGCAGCGGGTTGTTCGGTTTTAGGATGCGCGGTGTAAGTTTTTGGGTTTCAATTGTATGGAAACAGCAAAAAAAGGTCCTGTGTAGTTTTAATTATGTCTGATATAATTTTTTCTACATGGGACATAGTTTTTTCTACGTCCCACGTGGTTTTTTCTATGTCCCATGTGGTTTTTTCCGTATGTGCGAGCAGGCACGATACGAACATAAGCAGTGTGCGTAAACTAATATCTGCAAAAAAAGCTATCGGTTTAGCAATGGCAAGGTAAAAATGATTAACTTTGCAAATGAATATACATAGTGGATATCCGATTTTTTGCAATAACAAAAACAATACTGAAAAATGCATAGGTACACGTTGCTCGCATCCCTGCTGTTGATAATGATTTTGGGCTCATCATGTGGTTCGAACAAGTCGATGACTTACCTGCAAGGCGCGGAAAAAACCTACGCCGGCGGCGTTAGTTTGGAAAACAACTACACTCTGAAAATACAGCCCGATGACCAGTTGGCCATATACATAAGCTCGCAGGACGAAGACCTGATCAAGCCGTTTACAAACCTGCGGCTGATAGGATTGCAGCCCGGAATGACAACAAGCAGCACGGCTAACAGCAGTTATACATTCTTCGTGGTGTCGAAAGACGGGTATATAGATTTCCCGATATTCGGCAGGGTAAAAGCTGCGGGGCTTACCGTGGCCAAGCTTTCGGAGAATCTTCAAAACAGAATGATAAGCGAGGGGCTTATGAAGGATGCAAAGGTTACCACCAAAATAATGAGCTTCAAGGTAACCGTGCTGGGCGATGTTAAAAACCCCGGAACACAAAGCTACACGGGCGAAAGGCTCACTCTTTTGGAGGCCATAGGTCGCTCGGGCGACTTGAACAGCTCTGCCATACGCAAGAATGTACTCGTTATACGCGAGGAAAACGGGCATAGGCAGACGTTCAAGGTTGACCTTACCGACCCGGAAAGTGTTTTCAACTCTCCGGCATACTACATGCACCAAAACGACATAGTTTATGTGGAATCAAACAAGTCGGTAAAAATAAAAGGCAGCTCAGGCTACCTTTACCTTGGCCTTGCAGGCACACTGCTCGGTTTCGGTACATCCATAGCATCGCTCATAATCGCCCTCACAAAATAAAAGCAGAATGGAAAACCTTAATCCGCAACAGAACAATTCGTACATATCCCCCGAAGACGACAAGAACAACGATTTTTTGCCAATGGTTATGAACGCGCTTCACGTGTTTGCGGCAAACTGGAAATGGTTTCTGGTATCCGTTAGCGCGTGCGTGCTGCTCGCATACCTCTTCCAGGCCAAGCAGCCGCGATACTACGAGCGGTCGTCAATAATATCGGTAAAAAACGATGATGACAAGAACCCGCGCGACATGTCGGCATTGATGCTGCTTAACGGAATAGGCGCCAATGGCGCATTGCAAGACGAAACATATGTGCTGAAGTCGAACAGACTTATGCGTAAGGTTGTGCAGAGACTGAACCTCGACATAGACTATTCCACACACATAGGTCTAAGGCCGTGTTTCCTCTACAAGCAAAGCCCCGTAAAGGTTACGTTCTTCAAGCCCTTTTCAGGCAACGTTAACTTAGACATAGAGATAGAATCGCCTCGGAGTTTCCGCATAAACAACGTGAGTGTGGGCGACAACAAGTATGACTTCGAATGCACGGCGCAGTTCGGAAAGGCAATAGCAACTCCGGCAGGTGCAGTGCTTGTGGAAAAAAACGCAGGGACGTTCCGTAAATACATTAATCGCACCATAAACGTTGGGCGCTTAAGCCAGGAAGATGCGGCAATAAAGTTTGCCAAGGGCATAAACGTAACCACGCAGGGCAAAGACAAGATGAGCAACCTTATATTCGTGTCGTGCCGCGATGCAAACGTTAAACGCGCCGATGACATACTCGCAGGCCTGCTCGAAGCATATAAGGATGATATTGTGGAGAACAAGAACAAGCAGTCGATGAACGCCGACAAGTTCCTCACGCAAAGAATAATGCTCATAGGCAGCGACCTGAACAGCACAGAGGACCGTATGGCTTCGTTCAAGCAGAGCAACGATCTTATAGACTTCGACAAGAACGCCACGATATACCTTGACCAAAGCAACGAGGCGCGTCAGCAGGTAATGGCGCTCGAAAGCGAGAAAAACGTGGGGCTTTTCCTGCGCGACTACTTGAGCCAGCAAGCCGGCGGCAACTACGAGGTAATACCTTCACTGGGCGAAATAAACAACACGGGACTTATCGACGGCATAACCCAGTACAACGAACTTGTGATGAACTACAACCGGCTTTCAGACAACGCCGGCACCGCATCGCCCGTTGTGCGCGATGCCTTGGAACGCCTTAAGGCCACACACTCCGTTATAACCAAAACGGTGGAAAACTATATAAGCACCGTTAACGTAAAACTGCGCCAGGCAAACGCAGTGCTCGGAAGCATAAACTCAAGCATATCCTCTGTTCCGCAAAAGCAGAAATCGGCGGGCGACATAGAGCGCCAGCGCAAGGTAAAGGAAGAACTTTACATATATCTGCTCAACAAACGTGAGGAGGTGGCGTTGCAGCTTGCCGTTACCGAAGCCAACGTAAACATAATCGAAACTCCATATGGGCGTGCCGTACCCGTTTCGCCCAAAAGCGCCATGATAATGATGGTGGGGCTCGTAATAGGTCTTGCCTTGCCCGCATCGGTATTATGGATGATGATAACGCTCGACACCAAGGTGCGCAGCCGCAAGGACGTGGAAGAAGGCTGCTCCGCACCGATTTTGGGCGACATACCGTTGTGGAAAGAGAGCGACGAAAACAGCAAGTTTATCGACCGCTCGCACGCCGGCGCCAACTACAACGCCGTGAGCGAGGCGTTCAGAATGTTGCGCTACAATCTCAACTTCATGAAGAAACGCTCAAAGGTGATGATGTTTACCTCGTCAACGCCCGGTAGCGGAAAGTCGTTCGTGTCGCGCAACCTTGCCTTGATTCTCGGAGTGGCAGGCAAAAAGGTGGTACTCGTTGACGCCGACATACGAAAGCGTACCAATTCCAAAATTATTGGCGGTAAAGAGGGACTTACAACCTATTTGAACGACGACATGTGCAACCTTGACTCGCTAATAAAGACAGACGGCGTGGGCAAGAATGTTGACTACCTGCCGGCAGGCATAACCCCGCCCAACCCAACCGAACTGCTCATGAGCCGTAGGCTGGAGGAACTTAACGATGAGCTTAAGGCGCGGTACGACTATGTTATATACGACACCACGCCCGCAATGGCCGTTGCCGATGCGGGAATAATCAACCGTGTAGTGGAACTGACACTCTATGTGGTGCGTATAGGCGTTGAAGACAAGCGTTTCCTTGCCGAAATCGACAAGATGTACAAGAGCAATAAGTTCCGCAATCTCGCCGTGGTAATAAACGCAAGCGTTCGCAACAAGTATGGCTACGGCTACGGCTACGGTTACGGCTACGGCTACGGTTACGGCTATGGCTATGGCGATGAAAGCGGCAGGGAACACAGGCGCAATTCCAATTCCGCCAAAGATGCGAAAGGCGGGGAAAGCACGCGCACAAAATCGGTGGGCGGAAGCAAAAAAATAGACGTTAACGAGTTGCACAACGCATCCAAGGATGACGAATAAGCGCCAAGCGCTACAACAATAAAACCATACCGCCGCAGGGATAAGAACAATAAAATCCTTGCGGCGGCGTTAGTTGTTATAAGGTAAGGTTCGGCTAAAGTTCGCAAGGTATTGGCAACATCTCCTGCAAATGGTGCAAGCCGCAAAATCGATTATATTTCCACGGTTTGGCAAAAACAGTTGTCATATAGTCTGTGTTTGCGCATTTGCGCTAAAAATAAGTCGCCAGCTAAAAAACAAACTTTGCAAAAAACCGTAACTTTGTGGAGCATCAAACAGAAGAATGTATTAAAAACAGAAGACGATGATCAAGGTTACAAAAGAAGCCGCATTGGAATACCATTCCAAAGGCAAACCGGGCAAAATAGAGGTAGTTCCCACAAAGCCTTACCGCACACAATACGATTTGTCGCTGGCCTATTCGCCGGGCGTGGCCGAACCATGCCTGGAGATACAGAAAGATCCTGACGACGCATACAAATACACAAACAAAGGTAACCTTGTTGCCGTTATTTCAAACGGCACAGCCGTGCTCGGACTTGGAGACATAGGAGCAGTGGCGGGAAAGCCCGTTATGGAGGGCAAAAGCCTTCTGTTCAAGATATACGGCGGCGTGGACGCTTTCGACATAGAAGTTAACGAAAAAGACCCCGAGAAATTCATAGAGGCGGTTAAAGCAATAGCTCCCACTTTCGGCGGCATAAACCTTGAAGACATAAAAGCCCCGCAATGCTTTGAGATAGAACGCAGACTGAAAGAGGAACTGGATATCCCCGTGATGCACGATGACCAACACGGCACCGCAATAATATCATCTGCAGGTCTGCTTAACGCCCTCGAGGTTGCGGGAAAGAAAATAGAAGACGTGAAAATTGTGGTAAGCGGCGCCGGCGCAGCTGCCATATCGTGTACAAAATTATATGTGAGTCTCGGCGCACGGCGCGAGAATATCGTGATGCTCGACAGCCACGGAGTAATAACCGCCGACCGCCCCAACCTAACCGAGCAGAAAAAGCTATTCGCCACCACGCGCACCGATGTGCACACACTTGCCGAGGCCGTGAAAGACGCAGATGTGTTCTTGGGGCTTTCAAAGGGCAACATACTTTCCAAGGAAATGGTGAAAACCATGGCTGAAACGCCGATAATATTCGCCCTGGCAAACCCCGTTCCCGAAATATCATACGAAGACGCGAAGGAAGCCCGCCCCGACTGCCTGATATCAACGGGGCGCAGCGACTATCCAAACCAGATAAACAACGTGCTTTGTTTCCCATACCTTTTCCGTGGTGCGCTCGACACAGCAGCAACGGCAATAAACGAGGAAATGAAGATTGCGGCGGTGCATGCGCTGGCAGACCTTGCCAAACGCCCGGTTCCCGACATAGTTAACCGTGAATACGCGGTGAACAACTTTACTTTCGGCCCCGACTACTTTATTCCCAAACCGGTTGACCCGCGCCTCATAACCGAAGTGTCAATGGCGGTGGCAAAGGCAGCCATTGAAAGCGGGGTGGCGCGCAAGCCCATAACCGACTGGAAAGCATACCGCATGCGCCTTAAGGAACTTATGGGGCAGGAAAGCAAGTTCACGCGCACATTATATGAAACCGCGCGCCGCGACCCGCAACGCGTTGTGTTTGTCAACGGAACGCACAGCCGCATAATACGAGCCGCAGTGCAGGCTCTGAAAGAGGGAATATGCAAGCCCATACTCCTGGGAAACGTAAGGGAAATAACCGAAAAGGCAAAGTCGCTCGATCTCAATCTGAACGGCGTGGATATAATAGATCTGCGCGACGGGAACCACGATAAAACTCGCGAGCAGTATGCGAATCGTCTCTACGAACGTGAACAGCGCAACGGATGCACACTTGAAGAGGCCAACGACAAACTATACAACCGCAACTATTTCGGCATGATGATGGTTGATGCCGGAGATGCTGACGCTCTAATAACAAGCCTCGCCGGAAAAAAAGACGATGTGAAGAGCATTGCCGGGGAAGTTATCGGCATAAACCCGCAGTTCAAACATTTTGGCACCATGCACCTCATAAATTCCAAACGCGGCACACTGTTCATTGCCGACACTATGATAAATCCGCATCCTGATACCGACACAATGGTAGACCTCGCGCTTCTGAGTGCGCATACGGTAAGATTCTTCAATAGGCAGCCTGTAATAGCAATGGTTTCCTACTCGAATTTCGGCAGCGACAAAGAATCCGGGCCTCGCCATATGCACGATGCGGTGGACTATCTACACAGCAACTACCCCGACCTTGCCGTTGACGGAGAAATGCAAGTGTCTTATGCGTTCAACCGCGAGTTGCGCGACAGAAAATATCCGTTCAACAATCTGAAAGGTAAAGAGGTGAACACACTTGTGTTTCAGTGTCTCAATGCGGCAAACTGCGCATATCATATGGTAAAGGCAATAAATCCCGACACAGAGGTAATAGGTCCTATACAAATGGGTTTGAAAAAGCCTATACATTTCACAGATGCCGACTGCTCCGTGCGCGATATTGTGAACATAACCGCTATTGCCGTAATCGATGCCTTGGTGGAGAAAAAGAAGTTGCATTGAAATAAGAGTAGTTACGCAGGCGCACGGCAAGATGCCGCATAATGATGGCAACTGCCGATAATGCGCAGGCTGTTAAATAATAAAGGGGCTGCATCAAAGTATGTATTTTGGTGTATTGCTGTCCGGTAAAACTCAAAATAGCTTGGAAATCCAATCCGCAATGCCCATAAGCAGGCGTTGCGGATGATTTTTTAAAGTCTTCATGGTCAAATAAGGTCGGTTCAAGAGGCCTTTTCTTTGCAATATGGGCGTATGAACATGAATATACCGTTGAAACGGAGTTTTTAATTGACGGCTGAGTACTTGAATTTCTTGCAGTGGCGAGGTTTGTGGTATGGCTTGTAAGTTAATGCTTTATAAAACGTTATGGCGGCCGGAAAAAA
>DJQA01000008.1:0-106884 GCA_002437495.1 Prevotellaceae bacterium UBA6398 | reverse complement strand
GGCATACGCCCGAAGTGCGCAAATTATGCTATGTTATGGCGGCGGGTTGCTGTATGGTTCGGGCGGTGGTGTACAGGGCGTATGCCATACGCCCCTACAATTCCCGCAAAACCGAAATTGCCCATCCTTTCCAAAGTTCTCCGAAAACTACATTTGACGTTATACGGCTTTGCTAACTTATTTGCTTATCCCCACTAAAAATCTACTGTGCCATTTTGATGCAGTCTCTTTCAATAAGTTGCGCAACGGCAAGCAGCAAGTTCTCACTGCATAAAACTTAGCGGCTTTATATATAAAAATAGTCAGATGTCTCTTTTCTTTTGCCAAAATCAAACTTTTTTTCTGCAAAAACGCTTATTTTTATCGCAAAACTCATTGGTTAAAAAGAAAATTCATATCTTTGCGATAATCAACAATGCGTATAATAATTAGGTGCGACAATAAATACACAAACAAACTACAAAGCAGTTAAGCCTATGAAAACCAAACAAAAGAGAATAGACAACAGCGACCGTAAGATTTTAAGCATAATAGGGCGTGATGCACGTGTACCCTTGAAAGACGTGGCAAAAGTTTGTCAAATGTCTCGGGCGGCGGTTCATCAGCGCGTGCTCAAGATGATTGAGAATGGAGTGATAACCGGCTCACGCTACGATGTGAACCCGCAGGCCGTGGGATATCTCACCTGCACTTTCGTTGGTATAAGCCTTGACAAAGGCTCGAGATACCAGAGCGTGGTAGATCAGATTTCGAAAATACCCGAAATTGTAGAATGCCACTTTACCACCGGCCCATACACCATGCTCGTGAAACTATACGCCCGCGATAACGCCCACCTTATGGAGCTTTTGAACCATCAGATACAGAAAATCGTGGGTGTAACCTCTACCGAGACCCTCATATCGCTTGAGCAGAGCATTGACAAGCCGCTGACAATCGAGGCTGAATAACCTGTAAAGAAAAAGCGCGCAAATGAATTTTGAAGGACTGCTTGTGGGTGCGTTCACATTCCTTATTATAGGTGTGAGCCACCCCATAGTAATCAAGACGGAATACTATTTTGGAACGCGTCCGTGGTGGATTTATCTGCTAACGGGCATTGCAGCCCTTGCGGCGGCACTTTTTGTTGAGGATGTTATAATAAGTTCGCTGCTCGGGGTTCTTTCGTTCA
This sequence comes from Prevotellaceae bacterium UBA6398, assembly GCA_002437495.1. Classification (GTDB taxonomy): domain Bacteria; phylum Bacteroidota; class Bacteroidia; order Bacteroidales; family Bacteroidaceae; genus UBA6398. The sequence continues at coordinate 105,713 of DJQA01000008.1, read as the reverse complement.
CCGCTTTTTGGGCAATAAAAGAACTCTTTGAGCAGGAACAACGCGTGGAGCGCGGGTGGTTTCCGCGAAATCCCAAACGACGCTACAAATTCGACGAAACGAAATGAGTATGGGTGCAGATATCTTGCAATCATTCGACATAGACAAATCTTACGATGACATAAACTCAACGTTCCCCAACACATCTCCGCGCCCCATTGTTGGCATAACCGGAAACCTTGACGCGGAAACGTGCAAGTTGGCAAAGGCATACTATAAAAGCGTGGAGCTTGCGGGTGGAGTGCCTGTGATAATTCCGCCCACGAGTTCAAGGCAAACCATGCTGAATACCCTTGGGCGCATCGATGCTCTTGTGCTTTCGGGCGGGGCTGACATAAACCCGCTTTATATGGGCGAAGAGCCGGTGCAAGGACTTCACAGTATAAACCCGGAGCGCGATGCTTTCGAGCTGCTTTTGGTGCGGCTCGCCTTTGACAGGCAAATTCCCATTCTCGGCATATGCAGGGGAATACAGACGCTTGCGCTTGCGCTCGGAGGCGAAGTGCATCAAGACATATATTCGATACCAGAGGGGGAAAAGCTTCTGAAACATTCGCAGGACGCTCCGCGCGACACACTGACACATTCAGTGAAAATTGAGCCTGATACCCTTCTCGCCGGAATATGCGGGGCGGGGAAAATCTACGTGAATTCTTTCCACCACCAGGCGGTCAGCCATGCGGGAAAGCATCTAAAAGTGTGCGCATACGCGGCCGATGGCGTTATAGAGGCGGTGGAGAGCTCGGAGTTTAAGCCGGTAATAGGCGTGCAATGGCATCCAGAATGTCTGAACAAGGACGGAGGTGCTCCCGCAGGGAAACTATTTGAGTGGATTGTGGATGAAGGCGAAGTTTACCGTCGGGCGCGCAAATTCCACGCCCGCCACCTTACGCTCGACACCCATTGCGACACGCCTATGTTCTTTTCGCAAGGTATAGACATACGCCGTCGCGACCCTAAGATACTTGTTGATTTGCACAAGATGGACGAAGGGGGGCTCGATGCTTCGATAATGGCCGCCTACATACCGCAAGGACCGCGCGATGATGCTTCGCTCGCTGCCGCAACCCGCATGGCAGATGGCATATTCGGTAAAATAGATGAAATGGTGAACGAGGCGCAGGGCGTGGAGCTTGCACGTACACCGTCAGACTTGGTGCGTTTGAAAAACCAAGGCAGCCACGCCATAATGAAAGCCATCGAAAACGGCTATGCACTCGCAAAAGACATTACCAATGTGCAACGCTATGCCAAAGAGGGCGTGGTTTACATAACGCTTTGCCACAACGGCGACAACGATATTTGCGATTCGGCGGCAAAGTCCCATAACGAGCATGGAGGGGTTAGCGAGTACGGCGAAAAGGTAATAAGGGAAATGAACCGCTGCGGCATAATGGTTGACCTGTCCCACGGTGGAGAGAAAAGCTTCTATGACGCAATGGAGATCAGCAGCCTGCCGATAGTTTGCAGCCACGCTTCGGCAAGGGCCCTGTGCAACCATCCGCGAAACCTCACCGATGACCAACTGCGTGCATTGCGCAAGACAGGCGGCGTGGCGCAGGTTACATTCTACGAGGGCTTCCTTAGAAAGGACGGAAAGGCTACCGTGCTTGACGCGATGGCACATCTTGAACACATAATAAATATAGCCGGGATAGAGCACGCCGGAATAGGCTCCGACTTCGATGGCGATGGCGGGGTGCCGGGCATTGCATCGGCCTCGGAGATGATAAACATAACCAAACGCCTGTTGCGCAAACGCTACAGCGAGAGAGATATAGCGCTTATATGGGGCGGGAATTTCCTCAGGGTGATGCAGCAGGTGCAGGACGCCGCAAAATTATAATAGCAATCATGAGCAAAAAGAAAAAGGCTACAGTAATAATAATTGCAGTCGCGGTTTTGGCGGCTGTCGGTGCAATAATCGCCACAGGTTCAAACAAGGGTGAAGGCGATGCCGAAGCAGAAGATGCCGACACGGTAAGCGTGCCGCAGTTCAACGCGGAAAATGCGTACAAGTCGATAGTGGAGCAGTGCAGCTTCGGACCGCGTGTGCCCAATACAGAGGCCCACGCCAAATGCGCCGACTATATAGTTGCCGCGTTCGAAAAGTGCGGCTACACCGTAACGCGCCAAACTGCCACTCTGCCGCGATATGACGGCGTGCAAATGAAAAGTGTGAACATATTCGCCACTTGCGACACTGTTTCAGAACGCCGCATTTTGATTTCGGCGCATTGGGATTCGCGTCCCTGGGCCGACCAGGACGCTGATGAGGCAAACCACAAAAAGCCTGTTATGGCCGCCAACGATGGTGCAAGCGGAGTGGCGGTGATGCTGGAGCTTGCACGCATTTTAAAGATGCAAAAGCCCGGCATTGCCGTGGATTTCGTATGCTTTGACACCGAGGACAGCGGCACTCCCGAATGGGACAAAACCGGCGACGACCAAAAAGATGAGGCTTCGTGGTGTCTCGGCTCGCAATATTTTGCAGCCAACCTGCCATCGAACGCTTACCGCCCGATGTATGGAGTAAACCTCGATATGGTGGGCGGAAAAGGTGCGAAGTTCCTGCAAGAGGGCTTCTCAAAGCGTTTTGCGCCGGGAGTTGTTGACAAAATTTGGGCGGCGGCCGCGCTTGCAGGATATTCGGCCGTGTTCCCCACGCAAGACGGCGGGTATGCCACCGACGACCATTTGCCAATGAACCAAATAGCCGGCATACCAACCGTGGACATCATACCCTGCTATACCGACTATGAGAGCAGTTTCGGCCCAACGTGGCACACAGTGAACGACACTCCCGAAAACATCGACCGCGTAACGCTTAAAGCCGTGGGGCAGACGATGCTGCAACTTATTTACAAAGAAAAATAAACACAATGCAAAGCATAAACGAAACACAAGACGAGATTATAGAGGAATTCAGCGAGCTCGACGACTGGATGGACCGTTACCAGTTGCTCATTGACATGGGAAACGAGCAGAAGCCCCTACCCGCCGAAGAGAAAAACGACCAAAATCTTATAGACGGCTGCCAAAGCCGGCTTTGGCTTGTGTGCGCCCAAAAAGACGACGGACGTCTGTACTTTCGCGCCGAGAGCGATGCGCTCATAGTGAAGGGAATAGTGTCGCTGCTAATCCGTGTGCTGTCGGGGCATACCCCGGATGAAATCTTAAACGCCGACCTTTACTTCATTGACAGAATAGGCTTGCGCGACCACCTTTCGCCAACCCGCAGCAACGGACTACTGTCAATGCAAAAGCAAATGCGTATGTACGCCCTTGCATTCAAAGCCAAGAGCGAAGGCGCGAAATAAGGCTTGCTTTTTAATATGTGCCCCCTATATGGCATGTGGAAAAACCACGTATGCATATAGGAAAAACCACATAGGACGTAGAAAAAATTATGTCTGATGTAATTCAACTTACATCAGACATAATTTTTGCGCTTTTAAGGCCGTGATAAGCAAGTGCTTACAAAAGCAGTCCGGCGTGATGGCAATTTGATGCAAATCAAAGGGTCATGCCTCTTTCGCGCCTTAGGTTAAAAAAGAGTGCTGTTTGCGGATTTTTTTCGCTTCGGCGGTCAGCCAAGCATCAGCCTGTAAATTTCGCCGGTATCGGCAGGGCTAAGCGGATAATAGTTTCCCACAGGATTGCCTTTGTGTGCGTGCAAACTCTTTGTGAGCAGCTCTATGTCGGGATTGCTTATTCCGAGTTCCGCAAGCGTTACGGGCATTCCTATCGAATTCAGGAAATTCTTGAAGCGTGAAATGCCCTCGAGCGCATCGTTTTTATCATCGCCCGAATTTGCCACATTCCAAACAGTGTGCGCCAGTTTTGCTATTTTCCTTGCGTTGTGCGATGCCATGAATGTTTGGTATGCCGGCGAAACCACAGCCAGTCCCGCTCCGTGGGTTACTCCGTATATCGCGCTGATTTCGTGTTCGAGAAAGTGCGATGTCCAATCTTCCACAACCCCCGTGCCGCATATACCGTTGTGGGCCAGCGTGCCGCTCCACATCAGGTTTGCCCGCAGGTCGTAGTCATCGGGCTTGGCAAGCACTTTGGGAACGAGCGCGATTATGGTGCGCAGCAGTGCCTCCGAAATACTGTCGGTAACATCGGTTGCGGCTGTGTTGTTGAAGTAGCGTTCCAAAATGTGCGCCATCATGTCCGTGGCGCCGGCGGCTGTCTGATAGGGCGGGAGCGTGAACGTAAGTTCAGGGTTCATAAGCGCGAATTTCGGTCGCAGTACGCAAGGCGTTTTCAGGCTTATTTTTTGCAAACCATCGAGCTTTGTTATAACGCTGTTTCCCGAGCCTTCGCTCCCGGCGGCGGGAATTGTGAGTACAACGCCCACCGGCAATGCCTTTTCGAGCGTTTTTATTCCTGCCCAAAAGTCCCAAAAATCGCCATCGTATATAGCTCCTGCCGCAATAGCCTTTGCCGCATCGATTACGCTGCCGCCGCCAACGGCAAGCATCATGTCGGCGTTGAACCTATGTCTATACCCTCGTACACCTCCTTATCGGTGGGGTTGGGCTGTATGCCGCCGAGCATTGTGAATTCCACACCGGACTTTTTCAGCGAATTTTCCACCCGCGCCAGCACTCCGCTTCTAACTGCGCTGCCGCCGCCGTAAACTATAATAACGCGCTTTGCGCCGTATCGTGCGGCACATTCGCCGGCTTCGTTTTCCGCGCCGCGCCCGAAACGGAACTCGGTGGGACTGTAAAACAGAAAATTGTCCATAATGCCTATGTATTTGTCTTTATTTTTATTCTTTCTCGGCTGTAAGCACAATGTAGGGCGACATAATACGCGAAGGTATCGGGAACAGCTTCATGGCGTGGCTGAACAGTTTCACCACCTTGCGCGCCAGTTTGTTTTTAAGCCCTTTCTTAGGTTCGAGCCACAACATGGGCTTGCGGGTGTATTCCACCTTTACGTTTTTCAATGGCAGCGAGGCGAGTATGCTGCGCAGCCGCTGCGGAATCATCGAGCTTATGTTGTGGGCATCGTAGTTGCGGCGGTCGAATGTGCGCTGCACCCATCCGTTCAGCCCTCTGAAATTCGGCAGAACAATGAAAAGCGTGCCGCCGGGCTTTACCAAATCCGCGTGGCGGCGTATAACATCGGCAGTGTCGTCAAAGTGCTCTATGAAGCCTATCGAGAAAACGAGGTCATACAGCTTATCTGAACTGAAGGCAAAGAAGTCGCTTTCTATGTATTGCACATCGCCCTTTTTGAAGCCGTTGCTTTCTTCCAGTCCGTTGATTATTTTCGGGTCAATATAAAAGTCGAGAAGCGTTGGGCTATATCCCAGGCGTTTGAAGTAAAGCGACATTGTGCCGGGAAAGCCGCCAATTTCTATGGAAGTCTTTCCGCCGCCGTTTTGCATTGACTGTGTGAAATATTTGTCAAACTCCGAATGCTCCGGAACCTTTTCGTAAATGTAGTTGCTCCAGTAGTTTTTCCAAAAATTGCGGTCGGTAAGATTGTTCATGGTTGCAGTAAAAATCTTTTCAGTTTATTAATATGGTACATGGCCATTACCCATGCCTTGTGGGGCTTGCTGTTGTAGTGGCGGTACATTTGTTCGAATTTGAGCCGTGCCAGCGGGCATTCCTCTATGACATCGGGGCGGAAACACGAAACTTCGCCTTCGTACAGTTCTGTGGGAATCAGTTCGCCACCGCCGCAATTTGTGCCGGTTTCGTCAAAGCCGTTGTTTGCCACAAGAGATTTTCCGGCGTTTACGGCGAGCATGCCGTTTACTAACAGAGACGCTTTCCAGCGTATAGCCCATGAGTTGTTCAGCCCGGCAATTTGCCTTTCGAGCATTCGTGTGAAAGGGTATGCTCCTTCGAAGTCGAAAGTTTTTACGAGGTTCTTTTCGCGCAGTGTGCGTAGCAGTTTCTCGCCCGACGGCTCGAATTTGTCCCATGCGCGTTTCCACGTGGCCCAGCCCCAACTGTCGGCGTGGCTTATAAGGAAAGTGTCGGGCAGTTTGCGCATTTTGAAAAGATGTCCGTGTACGTTGCCCACGCGCTCATCGTCTTGGAAAATTTCGAGTGCCGTGTTCATGAATTTCAGAAAGTATGGCGAGAAAACAAGGTCGTCTTCCACAACTATTACACGCCCATAGCGGTTAACCACGTCTGTTACCCCGGCAATCACAGAGTTTGCCAGCCCCCGGTTTTCCGTTGCCTCGCTAACCGTAACCGACTTGAACCCGCTTATGCCTTTCGCAAAGCGGCGCGTCTCCTCAACCTTTTCCCTGTCGTGGTTATTTTTCCACCCGTCGCAAAACACAAAAAGGTCGGTGTGGCTTGTCTGCGGGTTTCTTAGCAGACTCTCCACACACATTTTAGTATGTAGCGGGCGGTTGTAGGCAAACAGTGCTATCGGTGCCGGATTGTTCATTTCTTGTTCGGTTTATTCTTTTCTATGAGCTGCTCCATTCGCTCCTTGTCGGCGGGGTAAGTCAATTTTATGTTGTCGGCATCGCCGCGCACAAGGGCTATTTTTGTGTCGGGAAGGTATTTGCGTACAACCGAGCAGTCGTCTGTTGCGCCGAAGTCTCCATTGCGCAGTGCTTCGGTGTATGCCGTGCGTATTGTTTCAATCCTAAATCCCTGCGGTGTCTGTACGTTCCACACCTCCTTGCGGTCGAGATAGCTCGAAACCGTGCTTCCGTCGGAAATTATCATGCTGTCGGTTGACGGCACAGCCACATCAACCGCCTCGTATGTATTGAGAGCCTCGCAAACTTCGGTGATTATGCGCTGCGACACCATTGGGCGCGCGCCATCGTGTATAAGCACGTTGCAGTTGGGCGCGGCGCATTGCGCAAGTCCGGCGTTGCCCGAGGCAAAGCGGTTCATTCCGCCGCTGCATACGGCGGCGAGCTTTGTCCATCGGTTTTGCAGTGCCACGTAACGCATTTCGTCAAGGGTTTCTATGTTGCTTACAATAACAATTCCCGTAATCATAGGGTTTTCTTGGAATGCGTCAACCGTGCGTTCAATCATTGTGCGTCCGCAAAGCTTTACAAACTGTTTGGGTACTGGGAAACCGGCGCGTGTGCCTGTTCCCCCGGCAAGTATAACGGCTATGTTTTCTGTTGTGTTCATTGTTGGTTTGGCTTATTCCCCCGCCGGCTTTTTGCGGATTATTGTAAGGCCGTCGCGGATGGGAAGTATCACTTTCTCCACCGTGTTGTCTGCAGCCAGAAGGTCGTTGAATTTGCGTATGCCCAATGTCTGGCTGTCGCGGTCGTATGCGGGGTCGGTTACGTGTCCGTCCCAAAGCGTGTTGTCGGCGAGAATGTACCCGCCCGGCGACAGAAAGCGCATTGCGAGCTCGTAATATTCCGCATACTGCCTTTTGTTTCCGTCTATAAAGGCGAGGTCGAAACTCAGGCCGCCGTGGGTTTTGGCGAAGTCGGGCAGAATGCGCAGCGCATCGCCTATGGTGTAGGTTATGTCTGCCGCCCGGCGCGAGCCGTCAATCCATCCGCGCGCGAAGTCCTCCAGCTCGTCGTTCACATCGAATGTGTAAATATGCCCGCCTTTCGGCAGCCCATAGCTCATGGCTATAGCCGAATAGCCGGTGAATGTGCCTATTTCCAAAACGTTCATGGGGCGTATCATGCCCACGAGCATTTTTAGCAGAAGTCCCTCCACGTGTCCCGAAACCATGTGCGGGCGCACAAGGTGTATGTTCGTGGCCCGCCAAAGGCGGTAAAGGTAATCGTCTTCGGCAGAGGAATGGCTTTCTATGTAGGCATCGAGTTGCATCAGCCCTTTTTGCCTGCAATGAGTGCTTCGAGGGCAAGGCGGTACGAGTCGAGCCCGAAACCGCATATCACTCCAACGCACGCCGGGGATATCATGGAATGACGGCGGAACTCCTCGCGGCGGTGCACGTTTGAGATGTGAACCTCCACCACGGGCGCGGCGATTGACTTTATTGCGTCGTGGAGCGCGATGCTCGTGTGGGTGTAGGCTCCGGCGTTGAGTATGATGCCGTCATAAGCGAAGCCAACCTCCTGCATACGGTTGATAAGCTCCCCCTCCGCGTTGCTCTGGAAATATCCCAAGTCAACGCCCGGATAGCGTCCGCGAAGTTCCTCAAGATAGCTGTCGAAGGATGAGTGGCCGTATATTTCGGGCTCGCGCACACCGAGCAGGTTTAGGTTGGGGCCGTTGATGATTTCAATTCTCATTGCTGATGATTATTTTGTAACTTTGTACCAATGCAAAAATAAGAAAAATCCGTGAACCAAGACGCTGTAAGGCATAGTGAAGAATTGCTGTCGCAATACCGTGATTACCTCAGACTGGAAAAGAATATGGCCGTCGGCACCGTTGAGGCCTACACCGACGATGTAAACAAATTGCTGCGCTACCTGCAAGGCGAGGGCCTGCCGCCCGAGACCGTTACGCTTGACAATCTTGAAAACTTCGCCGCCGGACTTCACGACATAGGCATAACCCCGCGCTCGCAGGCGAGAATACTTTCGGGCGTGCGCTCGTTCTACAAGTTCCTGCTCATGGACGGGCGCATAGACACGCTCCCCACCGAGCTTCTGCCTTCGCCCAAGATAGGCGACCACCTGCCCGAGGTGCTCACCGTTGAGGAAATCGACAATATAATTTCGTGTATAGACCTTTCGAAGAAAGAGGGGCAGCGCAACCGCGCAATAATAGAGATGTTGTATTCGTGCGGATTGCGCGTTAGCGAACTCTGCAACCTGCTCATTTCCGACATTTGGCGCGAGGAGGGCTTTGTCAGGGTGCTCGGCAAAGGGCGCAAGGAGCGTATTGTGCCTATCTCGGGGCGTGCATTAAAGGAACTATCGCTTTGGGAGGAGTGTCGCTGCCACATAAACATTCGTCCGGGCAACGAGGATTATATGTTTGTAAGTTTCAGGCGCGGCAGGAAGCTCTCGCGCATCACGGTGTTCCACATCGTCAAGGTGCTTGCCGAAAACGCCGGCATAACAAAGGAGATAAGTCCGCACACGTTCCGCCACTCGTTTGCCACCCACCTGCTTGAAGGCGGGGCAAACCTGCGCGCCATTCAGGAGATGCTCGGGCACGAAAGCATAGCCACCACCGAGATATACACACACCTTGACAACCGCCGGCTTAGGGAGGAGATTTTGCTCCACCACCCAAGGGCGTATGCCAAGTAGCCCTGATGTTAGCGTAAAACACAGTCAGCAAAAGAATTTCGCCGCCGTAGGGGCGTATGGCATACGCCCGAATTTCGCCGCTTTGCAATGTTGCGGCGACGGATTGTGATGTGGTTCATGCGGTGGTATACAGCGCGTATGCAATACGCCCCTGCAAATGGCGTAAAACCCAAGCAGGGAAAACAACATTTGATGTAGGGAAAACTATGTCCGATGTAGAAAAAACTATGTCTGATATAATTTAAACTATGTCAGACCTTTTTTCGCCACTTTGCAACACACAGAAAAACAAAACGCTGCAACAGGCATATTTTGTGCGGTATTTTCTGATTTCTTGTCCCGAACAAAGGAATTTGATGCAAAAGCACTACCTTTGTAAAAAGTTACGGCTTCAGAATTTATGCAGCCCGACCGCAAGGAATTATGACGGAGTACAGCAAATACATTGACGGTTTACTGACACCAAAACCAGAGGAAAAGACCCTTGTTCTGGATCTTTTCGCCGGCTGTGGCGGTCTGTCGCTTGGCTTTGAAGCCGCCGGCTTCAAGACCATTGGCTATGAAATGTGCGAGGAAGCCGTGGAAACTTACAACAAAAACCTCTCCGGGAAATGCCATAAAGAATTTTTGGAAACAGGCTATGGCTATCCCCAAAAGGAAAACATCGGCATAGTCATAGGCGGGCCTCCGTGCCAACCGTTCAGCCGCTTCGGAAACCAGAAAGGCATCAAAGACTCCCGCGACGGCTTCCCCATATTCATAGATGCCATACAGCGCATCAAGCCCAGAGTGTTTCTGTTTGAAAACGTTGCTAACATCTTGGGGCGGCACAAATGGTATTTGGACTTGATAGTGGCGGAGCTGATGAATTTGGGGTATTTTGTCGAATACAGGATATTGAATGCCGTTGACTACGGAGTTCCGCAAAACAGGCAAAGGCTGATATGCGTAGGTCATCGTGCCAAATTCCACTTTCCGCAAAAAGAAATGCGGAAAGTAACCGTCGAGGAAGCCATCGGAGACACCATGCACTGCACGTTTCCCGACAGTAAAATACTCACCCCACGCCAAGATGAGTACATTGCCGTCTATGAGAAGAAGTCGCATTGCATAACGCCGCGCGATTTGCACCCGGACAGACCGGCACGTACCATAACCTGCCGAAACCTTGCCGGGGCAACGAGCGATATGCAAAGAGTGCGCCTGAAAGACGGAAGAAGGAGAAGGATAACCGACAGGGAGGCGGCACGGCTGCAGACTTTTCCCGATTGGTTCGAGTTCTGCGGCACAGAAAACAAAAAGTTCTATCAAATCGGCAACGCTGTTCCGCCACTGCTTGCATACAAATTGGCAATGCAGGTGAAAACAACCTATCACGCCATTCAAAAATCCACGGACGAGATATTAAACGTCATGGCTTCTAACTGCTTATTCGCGATATGAGCATAAATGTAAGAAAAGAGACTCCTGCTAAAATAAAGGAATTAGTCTTTAATTTGCTGGACATACTGAAAGCCATAGGTATTCCTGTCAACAACACAGACAGGAAGCTGGAACGTATGGCAAAAGCCTGCCTTGCTGTCGGAAAAGTTACTTTCTCGTTCAACGATGTTTTATCATCAAAGGGGTGCTTTTTGAGAACACGCGACATTATTGCTTTTGAAAACGCGAACTATGGCGAAAACATCTCACCAGGTTCCTACGATGACATACGCCGGCAAGATTTGAAACTGCCCATTGAAGCCGGCGTCGTGGTGAGTTCCGCCACAGCCAACGAGCAAGCGACAAACAATCCTTCAAGAGGATATGGGCTAAGCATTCCTTTTATCACTTTGCTGTGCCAATACGGAACTGCGGAATGGGAAACTGCACTTGCAGAGTTTTCTGAGAGCAACAAGGCGTTGAAGGAAGAACTCGAGAGGAAGCGCAACTTAATAAAAGTACCTGTCAGGCTGCCTGACGGGAGAAACTTTGATTTGTCTTGCGGCAAGCATAACGAGCTACAGAAAGCGATAATAGAAAAGTTTCTCCCCATATTCGGACTTGGGGCGGAAGTTCTCTACATGGGTGATGCGAATAACAGGCATCTGCTTTTGTCGGAGGAAAAACTAAAAGACATCAAATTCTTTTCGCTCGACCATGAAGAATTGCCCGACATCGTGGCCTACAGTGAAAGCAAAAACTTATTGTTTCTAATCGAAGCCTTTCATTCCACAGGAGAATGGGACGAAGTGCGCGTGCGCAGAATAAAAAGAAAGCTCGAAGAATCCGGCTGCTCCGCGAATGTTGTATTTTTCACTGCTTTTGAAAACAAAAATGCGTTCAAGCAAAAAGCAAAAGACATAGCTTGGGAGACAGAAGTGTGGATTGCCGACAATCCGGAACACCTCATCCATTTCAACGGATACAAGTTTTTGGAAATTCACAAATAGAAGTATGCCAAGCGGCACGAAGATTAGTGCAAGGCCAAAACCGGATGCCTTTTTCCCAACACCCCGAAAACTACATAGGACATGGGAAAAACTATGTCCGATGTAGAAAAAACTATGTCTGATATAATTTAAACTACATCAGACATAATTTTTGCGTTTGCAAGCCATTGAAAGCCAGTATTATATGCCGGTATTCTTAAATACAGGCAAAGGCTTTGAAAATCAAGAATTTGTCATGCTTTCTGCGTTTTGCTCAACTTTGCGTATGGACGCGGGAGTGCTGTATCAGTTTGCGAGTGCCTTTTTGAGGAACTTCTCGAAATCGGCGGGGTTTTCGTTGAAAGCATACGAGCCGGCGAGGGGAACACCTTTTGAGTCAACGGCAACGTAGAACGGTTGGGCGTTTGCGCCGAACTTCACCTGTTGCAGGTAGCTCCATTTGTCGCCCACGGTGCGCAGTGTTTTGCGCTTGCCGTTCACCATAACCTCAACGCTTTGCGGCAGCGGTGTTTTGTCGTCGGTGTAGAGCGACACGAGTATGAACTTATCTTTCAGCATACGGCTCACATTTGGGTCTGTCCATACGGTAGCCTCCATTTTGCGGCAGTTCACGCAGCCGTAGCCCGTGAAGTCGAGCAGCACAGGCTTTCCCGTGGCGGCGGAGGCGTTCATGCCTTCCTCGTAGTTGGTGAACTTGGCGTTAACCTCATTGTCGCCAAGGCGGAAGTCCTGCGTGTACATTGGCGGTGCGAATGCGCTCACGGCTTTGAGCGGTGCGCCCCAAAGTCCTGGCACCATGTATATGGCAAAAGCCAATGAGGCGAGACCGAGAAACAGGCGCGGAACGGAAACGTCCTTGCCTTTGTCGCCGTGGATGCTGATAAATCCGAAAAGATAGAGCGCGGCAACGGCGAAGATGGCTGTCCACAGCGCGAGGAACGTTTCGCGGTCGAGAATGTGCCAGCCGTAAGCCAAATCGGCAACCGAAAGGAATTTCAGGGCGAATGCCAGCTCTATGAATCCAAGCGTAACTTTCACGGTGTTCATCCAGCCGCCGCTTTTGGGCATCTTCTTCATCATGGCGGGGAAGAGCGCGAAGAGCGCGAACGGTAGCGCGAGTGCCGTTGCGAAGCCGAGCATTCCGAGGGCGGGGGCGAGGATTTTGCCTGTGGATGAGACTTCCACCAAAAGGAAGCCTATTACCGGACCTGTGCATGAAAACGATACAATTGCCAGCGTGAGAGCCATCAGAAATATGCTTACTATGCCCGATGTGGAGCGGCTTTTTGAATTGACCTTGTTGCCCCACGACGATGGCAGAGCTATTTCGAAACCGCCAAGGAAACTGGCTGCAAACACAACGAGGAGCAAAAAGAAGAATATGTTGAAAATCGCGTTGGTGGAGAGGGCGTTCAGCTGGTTTGCGCCCCAAACGGAGGTTACAATAAGCCCCAGTCCCACGTAAATTGCGATAATGGCCACGCCGTAGAGTATGGCGTCGCGCACAGCCTTGCGGCGTTCGCTTTGGCGGTGGAGAAAGAAACTCACTGTCATGGGAATTATGGGCCATACGCACGGTGTGAGCAATGCCACGAAACCTCCGAGAATGCCAAGCATGAATATAACGAGCAGCGAGCGATGAGAGTCAGACGCCATGCCGTTTTGCGCGTTGAGTGTCTTGATTTGCGGAGCCCACAACAGGGCGCTGTCAGTCGGCGTAACCGTTGCCCGATAAACATCTTTTGCACTGTCGGGTAAAACCGCGTTGCCTGTGGCTGTATCCTTTGGTGCGGATATTGGCAAGGCGGCATCCTTTTGCTTAGCGGCATTGTCGGGACCATCGTTGCCGTTTACGGAGAAATCAACCTGCGTGGGCGGCATGCAGCTCACGTTGCTGCACGCGCCGTATTCAAGATAGCCTTTTGCCGAAAAGTTCTTGCCGGTGATCTTAAGGCGTTGGGTGAAACGGCACGAGTTCTCGAAATATTCAAGTTCCATTTCAAAAACCTTGTCCATCTTTCTTATTGCGCCGCTGCCGGCTTGCAGCGTGCCGAGTTTCTCTATGTTTTTTGCCTTTTCAATGTTGAATGTTGCCGGAGTGGGTCCGTTGCCGGGAACATTGGGGGAGTAAACGTGCCATCCGCCCTCGATTTTGCCGTTGAAGGTTATGTCGATTTCGGTGTTCGACACTCTTTTTATGCCAACCTTGAACTTTACGGGATCAAGCATTTGTGCCGCCGCGCCAAGCGGCAGCAGCAAGGCGAGAAGCATGGCAAGTGCTGCGCGGTGCTTTGCGCCCGAAACCACCTTATATATATAATGACCCATGAGGCTTGCCGGCTTATTTTACGTCAACAAGTTTAAGACGGAAAATCATAACGGCGAAAGGAGGCACATTGCCCTCGCCCTGTTCTCCGTATCCGAGATCGTATGGAACGTATATTTCCCATTCCGCCCCCTTTTTCATTAATTGCAGAGCCTCGCTCCAGCCGCGCATAACGGAGGAAACGTTGAGACTCACGGGTTTGCCGTGGTTGTTTTTCGCGGTGCTGTCGAAAACGGTGCCGTCAATGAGTTTTCCCTCGTACTCCACGACAACTGTCGATGCTTTGTTGGGCGATATTCCGCCGCCGCTTTTTATCACTTTGTATTGCAGGCCATCGGGGAGCGACTTTACTCCGGGTTTCTTTGCGTTTTTCCTAAGGAAATTCTCGCCATCAATGCGTTGTCTCTCTGCTACGGCACTGTTTTCCTCTGTTGCTTTTTGCGCCGCTGCCATTTCTTTTTGCATTATGGCGTTTCCGGCAAGGGCTGTTTGCTTGCTTATGGCAGCTTCGTCGGCTTTAGCCATTCCCTTGACCGTTTTCTTTATGGCCTCGCTTATGCTTTTGCAGGTTTCAATAAGTTGGTCGGGCGAATCGGCGGGATTTTTGCAAATTTCAATGTATTTCTTGGCAAGTTTGTTGAGTTTGTCGAGGTTTTGGTTTTCGGGGCTTGCAACGGCTGCCGCTTCAATGGTGAGCTGCAAACTATCCATAACAAAAAATGTGGCACTGTTAACCGAGGCAATGTAGTTAAGGGCGCGCTCTTTCGAGGTGAACTCGTGGTTGTTGCCGAAAATATCATCGCGTGAAAAGCGCCCGCTGTTGTTTATGCAGCTTATCACATCGTTGTAGTCGCCTTGCATTATGTCGCCAAGGTTTGCCAGCACGGCAGAGTTGACTTGCGCCTCTTCGGTTTGCTTTTGGTTTTTGTCGCACGAGGTAAAGCCGGCAAGTGCAAGCATTGCGGCAAGGGCGACTGCTGATTTTTTAATAATATCCATAGTTTTTGTTTTTTTGTTTTCAGTCCCATTTTTCGCGGCGCAGCGGGTAGTTTCCGCGCAACCATTCGAATTTCTGCGGTTCTGCCTTTAATGCGGCGGTGTCGCGCAAGGGGTTGTAAAGCTGCAAAGCCCTGTCGTACCCGTCTCCTTTGGGTTTCATATCTTTTGGTAGGGCGGGCGGGCTTACTGTGAAATCCGGGCTTATGCCGAAGAACCTGCACAGTGCGGCAAGCGACATCCGCGTGGCGTTGGCTTTTCCGTCGGCGGAATATCCTGCTATGTGGGGCGTGGCTATTGTTGCCCTTTCAAGCAGTTGGCGGTTTATGTCGGGTTCGTTCTCCCATGTGTCTATCACGGCGGCTTTTGTTGTGCCGCTTTCAAGCGAGCGCAGCCACGCGTCGTTGTCGGCCACGGCACCGCGGCTTGCGTTTATGATTACGGGCTTTTTGCCCGGAGAATTGAAAAATTCTGCACCGGCAAGGTGGAATGTGGGGTGTGCACCGCCTTTTGAAAGGGGAACGTGGAAGGTTATCACATCGCACTCCCGCTTCAATGTATCAAGGCTTTCAAAGCCTTTTTCCCCGGCATCGCTGCGCGGCGGGTCGTTGAGCAGTGTGGCGCATCCGAGTTCGCGGCATGCTTTCAGCACTTCCGCTCCCACGTGTCCCACTCCCACAATGCCCACGGTGCAACGGTTCAGGTTCGCAATGCCCTGCTTTGCCAGCACTATCATGGAGCTTTTGAAATACTGTCCCACAGACGCGGCGTTGCAGCCCGGGCAGTTTGTCCATGCTATTCCGGATTTTTCGAGATAAGCCGCGTCGATGTGGTCGAAACCTATTGTTGCGGTAACTATAAACTTCACCTTGCTGCCGGCAAGGAGCGCGGCGTTGCACCGCGTGCGCGTTCTCACAACAAGCGCATCGGCATCTGCCACATCCTTGGCAGAAATCTCCGCACCGGGAATGTACACGGTTTCGAACCCGAGAGCCTCGGGCTTGCCTTTGATGTAGGGTATTTTGTCGTCAATAACTACTTTCATGATGCACGGCGGCATTATTATTAATTGCGTATGAGTGCAGCTTTGAACGGCGCTATAAGCGCTTTTAATCTGCAATGTATGCAAGCAATGCCGCAACCTTTTACAAAGATACTGCTTTTGCGCCAAATACCTTTGTTCGGTAATAAAAAACGGGTAAACGGTATAAAAATATACGTTTTGCAGCGTGTTGTTTTTCAATTAATTGCAAAGGCGTAAAAAAGGTCTGATGTAGTTTGAATTATATCAGACATGTTTTTTTCTACGTCTGATGTAGTTTTTCCCATGTCCCATGTGGTTTCGGGGTGGTTGGGAAAAACCGTGGGATTTAGGCTTTACGTGAATGGCAGGGGCGATGGCAGCCGCCCTAAATGGCATAACGGAAAAAAGAAATGTTTTTGGGCTTAAACCCTGCACCGTTCAGCGGAAAAACATTACTTTTGCTATTAGTAAAAACGTAAAATACTAAAACGCATGACTTTTACCGAAACATGCCGACAAGTTTTCCGTCAGGCGATAACAGACTACCATCGGTCGGACAATGTGGATTCCGCAATGCAGAACCCCTATCCCGAAGGCGATATTAAATACGAATTGTACACTAAGGAATGGATTGATACCGTGCAATGGCATTTGGAGGACATAATCCGCGACCCGAAAATCAATCCCGTTACCGCGCTCGAGATAAAGCGCAGGATAGATCGCAGCAATCAGGCGCGCACCGACCTCGTGGAGCGCATAGACAGCTATTTCTTGGAGAAATTCAAGAACGTAAAGCCTCTGCCCGATGCCACGATTAACACCGAAAGCCCGGCTTGGGCCATAGACCGTTTGGCAATTCTCGCTCTTAAAATATACCACATGAGGATAGAGGCGGAAAGAAAAGACGCATCGGAAGAGCACCGCAGCCGCTGCCGTGAGAAACTCGGCGTTCTCATGGAACAGCAGAAAGACCTTTCCGCCGCCATAGACACGTTGCTTGACGACATAGAGGCGGGGCGCAAATACATGAAAGTTTACAAGCAAATGAAAATGTACAACGACAAAGACACCAACCCGGTGCTTTATGCCGCAGGAAAATAAAAAGGTTTACGCAATGCCCGCAGATTTGTTCAATTACCACAGGCGCACCACCTATAACGTGCATGTGGGGCGAACTCCGTTGGGGAGCAACAACCCCATAAGGCTGCAAAGCATGAACACCACTTCAACCGATGATGTAGACGGGAGCGTGGAACAGGCGGCGCGCATAGTGCATGCCGGAGCTGACTATGTCAGGCTCACCACGCAGGGACTGCGCGAGGTGGAGAACCTGGCTAAAATACGCGAGGAACTTAGGAGAATGCGCATAAAAACCCCGCTGGTGGCCGATGTGCATTTCAACCCCGCCGTTGCCGATGCGGCGGCAAAGGTGGTTGAGGCAGTGAGGATAAATCCCGGAAATTACGTTGACCCGGCCCGCGTGTTCAAGCATATAGAATATACAGACGAAGAATATTCCGCAGAACTGCGTAAAATAGAGGAAAGGTTTGCGCAACTGCTCGAAATATGCAAAAGCCACCGCACGGCCCTGAGGATTGGCGTTAATCACGGCTCGCTGTCAGACAGAATAATGAGCCGATACGGCGACACACCTGCCGGAATAGTGGAAAGCTGCATGGAGTTCCTTAGAATTTGCGTAAAGCACGACTTTCTCGATGTTGTGGTGTCGATAAAGGCAAGCAACCCGGTTGTGATGGTTCAATCGGTGAGGCTTCTTGTTAAAACCATGGACGAGGAGGGAATGAAATTCCCGCTTCATCTTGGAGTAACCGAAGCCGGTGAGGGCGAAGACGGACGCATAAAAAGCGCGTTGGGGATAGGTGCGCTGCTTAACGACGGCATGGGCGACACAATAAGGGTATCGCTGTCGGAAGAGCCGGAACGCGAAATCCCCGTGGCACGTAAACTTGTGCGCCACATACTTTGCCGCCGTGGCAAAAAGCATATATCCGGCCTCGCGTCCGAAGACTTCAACTACATATACCCCGAACGCCGCGCAACGCGTCCCATTATGAACATTGGCGGAGATAACGTGCCTGTTGTGGTGGGAGTGAACTCGAAAGAAGGGGATTATGCAGAGGAAAATCGCCCCGACTACGTTTACATTGGCGGCTTCGATGCCACCAAGACATACGACCCGAAAATGAGCTACATTGTTGACGGACCAAATTATGACGGCCGCCCGAATGTTTTCCCGCTCTACACACCCGACAATATTAGGCTGCTGCCCCAAATCGATGCTCCGCTGAAATTTATCGAAGTTGCACCGTTTTTATTCAACGACGATATAACCGAATGCCTGCGCGCTAACCCCAATGCGGTGCTTGCAATACGCAGCGACTCGCGCAATTCGCTCGGTGAGACACGTGCCATTATTCATTCGCTAACCCGCGCGGGTGTTAAAAACCCTGTCATATTCTGCAAGTCATACGACTTTTCCGCAGCCCAAAAGGAAGACTTCGAGATAGCCTCCGCCGCCGATTTGGGCAACCTGCTTTTCGACAGACTCATAGATGGAATATGCATTTGCGAAAGCCACGATGACAAAGCCGGAAAGATGGCGCAGAAGAATGTACTTTCGACGGAGTTCTCCATATTGCAGGCTGCGCGCCAGCGCATAACGAAGACGGAATACATAAGCTGCCCGGGCTGCGGCCGCACACTCTACAATCTGCAAGAAACGGTGGCCCGCATAAAGGCCGCAACGCAAGGAATGAAAGGACTGAAAATAGCAGTAATGGGCTGCATAGTAAACGGTCCGGGCGAGATGGCCGATGCCGACTACGGATATGTGGGCGCGGCACGCGGCAAGGTGAGCCTGTATCGCAAAAAAGAATGCGTGGAACGTAACATACCCGAAGAGCAAGCAGTGGAGCGTTTGCTCGCGCTCATAAAAAGCGACAAAGAATAATGAAAGGTTATATTGCGTTAGAAATGCAACGTTTGTATGTCGAACAAGGCGTTTGCGCAGATAGACCGACACAATAGCAGGTCATGTGCATTTTTTTTAGAAAGTTTAATCATAAAACCACTCGGGCTTTTGCAGACAAACCGATAAATTACTATTTTTGCAGTGGTCAAAAGCGCATGAAAGCGCAAGGCGAAAAAGAAAAAATACTTTTATAAAAACATAGAATCATGGAATACGTAACAAACGAAAAACTTACCATTGTCGGCGCAGCCGGAATGATAGGATCGAACATGGTGCAGACAGCGTTGATGCTCAAACTCACCCCAAACATTTGCCTTTACGACGTATTCTCGGCCGAGGGCGTGGCTGAGGAAATGCGCCAGAGCGGTTTCGACGATGCAAACATCGTTTCAACCACCGACGCAAAGGAAGCTTTCACCGGTGCAAAATATATTATATCCTCCGGTGGCGCACCCCGCAAGGAAGGTATGACGCGCGAAGACCTTCTTGCCGGCAACTCCAAGGCAGCGCAGGAACTCGGCGATAACATAAAAAAATACTGCCCCGATGCAAAATTCGTTGTGGTTATCTTCAATCCCGCCGACATCACGGGTCTCGTAACCCTTGTTCACAGCGGTTTGAAGCCCAATCAGGTTGCCACACTCGCAGCCCTCGACTCAACACGTCTCAAAGGCGCGCTTGCAAAACACTTCGGTGTTAGCCAGGCAGTAGTAAAGAATGCATACACCTATGGCGGGCACGGCGAGAAAATGGCAGTGTTTGCTTCTCCGACCACGGTTGACGGCGTAAAGTTGCTTGACGTTATTGCCGGCAAAGCAACCGTAAACGGCAAGGGCCTGACGGCAGAAGAGTGGAAGCAAATGCAGGTTGACGTAACCAAGGGCGGCGCAAAGATTATAGAACTACGTCGTCGCAGCTCGTTCCAAAGCCCATCGTATCTTGCAGTGAAGATGATCGAAGGCGCAATGGGCGGAGAAGAGTTCAACTACCCCGCAGGCACATACGCCGACACCGCACGCTACAACCACGTTATGATGGCAATGCCTTCGCGCATAACATCGGATGGTGTTTACACTAAGCCGGTTGTTGGCACCAAGGAGGAAATTGCAAATCTCGATGCAAGCTACAAACACTTGCAGGGAATGCGCGACCAGGTTATAAGCATGGGCGTTCTGCCTCCTGTAGAGAAATGGAGCGAACTTAACCCCAATCTTTGATTGCGGTTTTGGTATAAGAAAATGAAAGTCCGCGACACAACACTGTGCCGCGGACTTTTTTGTCCCCGCACGGCGTTTCTAAAAAACAAAGCAGGAAGTTTGGCGTAAAAGAATAAAAAGCTACTTTTGCATTTGGTGAATCATATAAAATCAGAAAGATGAAAAAAGTTTTCTTGGCAATGATGTTGCTTACGGCGGCATCGTATGCCGGTGCGCAGACAAACGAACCGGTTACGCTGCCCACGCCCGCTGATGCCCGGCGTCCTGTGGTTGTGCAGCAGCCTCGCTTTGGTTATCTCGACTATCGCGCCGTGTTCGAGTCAATGCCCGAATACGCCGAGGCGCAGAAGAGCCTTGCAGAAATAAAGGCGAAGTATGACACTGAAACCGCACACAACGAGGAGGCATTCAAGCGCATGTATCTCGAATTCCTGCAAGGGCAGAAGGATTTTCCGCAGACAATAATGCTGAAGCGTCAAAAAGAACTGCAAGAAGCAATGGAAAACGGAGTAAAATTCCGCAACCAGGTGGCGGATTTGCTCAACAAGGCGCAGCAGGAACTTGAAAAGCCTTTGATAACAAAGCTCGACAGCGCCATATCGCTTGTGGGACAGGAGCGCGGATACGATATGATTATAAACACGGGCGAAAAGGGCTTTCCTTTCATTAACAAGGCTGCAGGAGAGGATGTAACGCAGCAGGTCAAGGAAAAACTTGCGGCAATAAAGCCATGAGCCTTCCCGAAAAAGGAGCGATAGGAGTGTTCGACAGCGGGTATGGCGGGCTAACCATTTTGCGCCGCATACGCCAGTTGCTGCCCGGGTACGACTATATATTCCTGGGCGACAACGCGCGCGCACCATACGGCACACGCTCGTTCGAGATTGTTTACCAGTTTACGCTCGAGGCGGTAAAGGCATTGTTCAACCGCGGCTGCCACCTTGTGATATTGGCTTGCAACACTGCATCGGCAAAAGCCCTGCGTACGATACAACAAAACGACCTGCCGAAAATAGACCCGGAAAGAAGGGTGCTGGGAGTAATACGCCCCACGGTCGAGGCCATAGGCGGAATAACGCGCAAACGCCATGTGGGTGTGCTTGCCACTGCCGGCACGATACATTCACACTCATACGACATGGAAATAGGAAAGCTCTTTCCCGACATCAAGGTAACGGGACAGGAATGCCCAATGTGGGTGCCGATAATCGAAAATCGGGAGTATGCATCGCCGGGAGCCGACTACTTTGTAAAGGAATACATTGACAAGCTGCTTGAAAAAGATCCGGAAATAGACACCATAATACTCGGCTGCACGCATTATCCCCTGATGATTGACAAGATAAGGCAGTATACGCCCGCAGGCATACAGCTTGTGCCCCAGGGCGAATACGTTGCGAAAAGTCTTGCCAACTATCTTTCGCGCCATGCCGATATGGCGGAACGGTGCACCAAGGGCGGCACGTGCGAGTACTTCACAACAGAAGATCCACGGCAGTTCAGCCCTTCAGCCTCTGTTTTCATGTGCGACAACGTTGAGGCTGAACAAATTTCTTTGCTTTAGCCACCGTTTATCGTATGCGGTCGAAAGCAAAATGCGGCTGTGCAAAGAATGTATGAAAAATGCCTCCATGCAATTTGCGTAAAGACAAATTCATCTGCCATTCCAAACATAACGAAAACTACATTCGATGAAAGAAAAACTACGTCCTATGTAGAAAAAATTATGTCTGATGTAATTCAAACTACATCAGACCTTTTTTTGCCCGTTGCAAACGTGTGAAAACCAAATACTTGCAAAATAAACCCTCGGGCTTGGTAAAATAACTGTAAATCAGAAGAGTATGACGAAATACGCTATTCGGCGAAAGCAGTGCGCCGCAATCGTTTGTGCATGCATGGAAAGCAGCTTGGCAGGGCGGGTATCGAAAATAACCATAAATTGAGGAAAATACATAAAAACAAGAGCCTTTGTGGCGAACATAATGCCAATAATTTCTTATCTTTGCGCGGTATATAGAGTATACATATAAAAACAAATAACAGCAATGTCAAAGACAGTAAACATCGTATTAGCTTTGGCCGGGGCTGTGGCTCTCACTTCTTGCAGCAAGATGGGGGCACTTTCGGCCGACAATTTCACAGTAACCCCCAATCCCATGGAAGCCAACGGGGGAAAAGTTGACGTTACGATAAATGGGAAATTCCCGCAGAAATACATGAAGCGCAAAGCGGTGGTAACCGTTACTCCCGTAATTAAATACGCCGGCAACCAAACACCGGGGCAGAGCGCACGCTTCCAGGGCGAGAAAGTTGAAGGCAACGACCAGACAATTTCCTACAAGGTGGGCGGTAACTATACAATGAAGAGCTCCTTCAAATATGTGCCCGACATGCAGAAGAGTGAACTCTATCTGAAATTCGATGCCAAAAAAGGCAAGAAAACCGTAAAGATACCCGACGTAAAGGTGGCCGATGGCGTTGTGGCAACGAGCGAGCTGCTTAAACGCACACTTGCATCGGCAAACCCCGCAGTTGCACCCGATGCTTTCGTTCATGTGTTGAAGCAGAAACAGGAGGCAAGCATACACTTCCTGATTCAGCAGGCCAAGATACGCAACTCGGAGCTGAAGAAGACATCAATCAAGGATTTCATCAAGACCCTGCGCGACATAAAGGCTGACCAGGAACGCAAAGAACTCAGCAATGTCGAGGTATCGGCTTACGCATCACCCGACGGCGGCGTGAAACTTAATGACAAACTCGCTGCTCAGCGCGAAAAGACGAGCAAGGGATACGTTAACCGTCTGCTTAAGAAAGAAAAGGTGGCTACAAACATTGACACCCGCTACACCGCCCAAGACTGGGATGGTTTCCAGAAACTCGTATCGGCTTCCAACATCCAGGACAAAGAGGTTATTCTCCGCGTGCTTTCAATGTATAAAGACCCCGAACAGCGCGAGCAGCAAATCAAGAGCATTTCCTCCGCGTTCCGCGAACTGGCAGACGAAGTGCTTCCGCAGTTGCGCCGTTCACGCCTTACCATCAACTACGACCTCATAGGCCGCAGCGATGACGAAATTGTAGAGCAGTACAAGAACGACCCCTCGAAACTTTCGGTTGAGGAGCTACTCTATTCCGCAACATTCACCGAGAACCCCGCAGAACAGGAAGGCATCTACAAGAAAACCGCAGAACTTTATCCCAATGACTATCGCGCCTACAACAACCTGGCTGCAATAGCTTATGCCAAGGGCGATTTGTCGCAGGCAAAGAACTACATTGCCAAAGCCAATTCGGTCAAGGCCGGCAATCCCGAGGCCAATGTTAACGCCGGCATGATTGCCCTGCTTGACGGCGATGTCGATGCAGCGCAGAACTACATTGCAAAAGGCACCGGAGCCAACAACTACAACGAGGCTCTCGGCAATCTCAATATAGCAAAAGGCGATTACGCACAGGCTGCAAACTATTTGCGCGGCGTGAATACCAACAGCGCGGCTCTTGCACAGATATTGAGCAAGGACTACGACAGCGCTTCAAAAACTCTTGCCGGGGTTTCAAAGGCTGACGCCACCACAAGTTATTTGAAAGCTGTTCTCGCAGCACGCACAGGCAACAAGCAGGATGTGATAAGCAATCTGAAAGATGCCGTGGCAAAAGACGCGTCATACGCTTCATACGCCGGCAAGGATTTGGAATTTGCCAAGTTCGCCGCTGATGCCGCTTTCAAGAGCATCGTGAAGTAACACTGCGGCAAGGCAGGCATCATGCGTAGCCGCAATTATATGGTAATAGCACTCGCAGCTCTCGTTTTCGGGGGCTGCGGTGTGCCTAAAAACAGGTTTCGGCTGAACGGAAAATTCAAAAATATCCGTTCAGCCGATATTTTCATTTATACCGACGACAAATATGACACCTTGCGCATACGCGACGGCAAGTTTGTGTATGAGCGTGATTTGACAGAGCCCGAAATCCTAACGATACAATATCCCGATTTTTCGCAGCGCAAAGTTATAGCCGAGCCGGGAAAGGTGGCCAAGTTTGTTACCGATGCCGCCGATTTGGCAAAGACACGTGTAACCAATACCGAAGAAAACGAGCTGCTCACACAATTTTACCACGATATTGAGGGCAGGCGTGGAGAACAAGTAAAGAACATCGCGGCCGACTTTGTTAATAAAAATCCAAAGACGCTTGCGGCTCAGGCGGTGTTCGAGACTTATTTGCTTGACGTGAAAAACATTGACGCGCCATTGGTAAAACGTCTTTTCAAGCTCCTTTTGAAACATCAGCCCCGCAATTCACATTTGAGCATGCTTGTCGGCAGGGTTATGCCAATGCTTTCCACCATGCCGGGCGCAAAGGCCCCCGATTTTAAGGTTAAAACTTACAGGAGCGGCGATATTACGCTAAATAGCTTTGCAGGCAAATATCTTTTGATAAGCTATTGGGCATCGTGGGAGTATGAAAGCTTTCAGCAGATACGCGGGCTGAAAAATCTTGTGGTGCCTTTCACGAGGCGTTTGTCCCTTGTTAATGTTTGCCTTGACTATGACATTCGCAGTTTTCGCAACACAATGATGCGCGATACGCTTCCCGGGTATAATGTCTGCGACCAAAAGGCATGGAAAAGCCCGCTTGTTAAGTTGTTTGGCGTAAGTTACGTGCCGGGGAACGTGTTGGTTTCGCCCGCAGGCAAGATACTTGCCCGCGACATCAAGGCATCCGACCTCAAGGCGTGTCTCGGCAAATACATAAAACCATAATCAAAAAACTCCCAGCCATGCTTGTGCGCCTGTATTCCGCAGCCGTCAACGGCCTTGACGTAAAAACGGTGGAGGTTGAGGTAAACATTTCAAAGGGTGCCAACTATTCCATCGTGGGTCTGCCCGACAGTGCCGTCCGAGAGAGTTATTTCCGTACACGCACGGCAATTTCCAATAGCGGCTTCCACCAGTCAACCGCCCACATAGTGGTGAATCTCGCACCTGCCGACCTGCGCAAGGAAGGTTCGGGCTACGATCTGCCCATTGCCATAGGCATCCTCGCCGCCGAAGGGGCGGTGTGCAAGGAACGCCTCGAAAAATTCATGCTTGTGGGCGAACTCGGGCTCGACGGCACTCTTCGTCCCGTGAGAGGGGCTTTGCCAATATCCATCCATGCCCGCAAGGAAGGGTTTGAGGGATTGATTGTGCCAAAGGGCAATGTGCGCGAGGCGGCAGCCGTGAACAAACTGAAAGTTTACGGGGCCGACAGTTTGGCACAAGTGGCGGCTTTTTTCAACGGAAAGGAAAAAATCGAACCAACCGAGATAGACACGCGCCGCGAGTTTTACGAGCACCAGGCATCATATGTCGAGGATTTCTCGGACGTGCGCGGGCAGGAAAACGTAAAGCGCGCTTTCGAGGTGGCGGCAGCCGGCGGGCACAATATATTGCTCGTGGGAAGCCCGGGCTGCGGCAAATCGATGATGGCAAAGCGGCTTCCGTCGATACTTCCGCCCCTCAGCCTTTCGGAGAGCCTTGAAACAACGCAGATACACTCGGTGGCGGGAATACTCGATGACAAAACTTCGCTCGTTACGGTGCGCCCGTTCCGCAATCCCCATCACACAATCTCCGATGTGGCTCTCATCGGCGGCGGCACGAACTTCATGCCGGGCGAGATAAGCCTTGCTCACAACGGTGTGCTTTTTCTTGACGAGCTTCCCGAGTTCAGCCGCTCCGCCCTCGAAACAATGCGCCAGCCGCTCGAAGACCGCATGGTGAACATAACGCGCACCAAATATAATGTAACCCTCCCGTGTTCGTTCATGCTGGTTGCATCAATGAACCCCTGTCCGTGCGGCTACCACAACGACCCAACGCACACCTGTGTGTGTTCGCCGGGGCAGATACAACGCTATATGAACCGCATTTCCGGTCCGCTGCTCGACCGTATTGACGTGCAGGTTGAGATACAACCGGTGCCGTTCAAAAAGTTGTCGGAAGCCGCACCCGGAGAACCATCGGCTGAGATACGCAAGCGCGTCATCGCCGCCCGCAACATACAAAGCGAGCGTTTCAAGGGCACAAAGGGAGTTTATTGCAACGCACAGATGTCCGACAGGATGATACACGAGTATGCCGCCCCCGATGAGAATGGTCTTAAAATCCTGCGTATGGCAATGGAGAAGCGTTCGCTGAGCGCACGCGCCTACACCCGCATACTCAAAGTGGCACGCACCATTGCCGACCTCGCAGGAAGCGCAACCGTAACGGCGGAGCATATAGGCGAGGCCATAGGCTACAGAAACCTCGACCGCAGCGACTGGGCGGAAAGCTGAGGAAAGGTAAAAAAAATTACCTTAACTTACTTGCCCATTATGCTCCGTTTCTCAACAATCACATAAGAAGCCAGTGAATGCCTATATCAAGAAGTCTGCAAGATGAGAAACATAAAAAGCAAACACCTTATATTGCCTATTATGATTATAGGCATAATGGTTATTGCCGGAGTTAATTATAGTTTTTCAAATAGCAGGAGAATTGGCAATACTCGCTTTTACCTTGTAAGAACAATTGCAGATTCCAAAGAGGGCAAGCCATTGGCGGGCCTGTATTATAAACCTGCGGCAACATCCGGATATAATGGCGAAAACACTCCTGGCTTTCCTGTTTCCATATTGTGGAATGACAAGTATCTTATTTCAAAGTATTATTGTGGCAATAATCCTAATGCCATTGAATACTTAATAATAAATATGGATAGTATAAAAAGGGATTACGGCGAGATGACGGACGTTCGTACATTCAATAACGAGAAGGATTATAAGAATTATTTGAAGCAAAAAAATATTTCAGAATCAGAATTGAATAAAACAGACAACCATATTGCATGGTGGGAAAGATATTTTTGAAGGAAACTCTTTCAACAAGCAGTGTATGGGCAGATGAAATCTGCGGACTTCCATTCTTCGTTCGCATGAATGTTTGGTGCAGATACAGCCGCTCCGTTTTTGAGATTATTCCGCAGCATTATCACTAACGAAACCATGCATACCGCCAAAATTGTGCAACGCTTTGAGTTTAAGAAGAATAGCAAAGCAAAGTAAGTCTGCTGCAACGAGTTGTTTTTCAGAGGTTTGGAAGCGGCGAAAAAAGGTCTGATGTAGTTTGAATTATGTCTGATGTAATTTTTTCTACATGGGACATGGTTTTTCCTGCATCAAATGTAATTTTAGCGTTATTGTTTTTGCGCCGTTTGCAGGGGCGAATGGCATTCGTCTTGTATGCCACCGCCCGAACCGCATCGGCGGCATCGCCGCTTAATTGTCGAATCCACTCAATTCAAGGCGTATGCCATACGCCCCTACGGCGGCTCATTTCGTTGAATGATTGTGTATGGCGTATATATGTTGCATGGCAGATGCGAAAAGTCTGCGTCAGAAGGTGCCGGGCGGGGAGAGGAGGCGGTAAAACAGCGTCCGGGCGATGCGTTTGTGCCCTTGGGCACCGGGGTGTAGGCGGTAGGATTTGCAGTATCAAGACTATTCTCTTTTTTGTAAGTTAAGCGCAAAATATAAAGCGTAATGCGCAATAAAACTAAAAAAGCATGAAATCGGCTGTAGGCTGAGTTATAGTTTTCAACCGCCGCAGTGTAACGTCCTCTTAACGCAAAGTATTTCGGCTCTTAACCGGCGGGCAACACCAGAGTAACATTGCAGCTATAATTTTGCAGTCGTAAAAACAGAGTTTGTTTCGTGTTTTGCGAGATATGCGATCTAATAAGAATATCAATAAATTAACATAATGAGATTAGGCAAAAAAACAGCGGTTGCATCAATGTTGCTGCTTATGGTTGGCTATTTGCCCGCGAGGGCTCAACAGCTGATGGGAATTGTGGTAGATAAAAATTCCAACGACACGCTCATAGGAGCTATAGTGTCGGTTGAGGGCAGTAACATAAGGGTGGCCACCGACATATCCGGCCTTTTTAAAATACAAGGCTTAAAGAAGAGCAGTTATAATTTGTCGGTAACGTACATAGGCTACAAACCTCAGCGTTTGCAAGGCGTTGTGCCTAAGGCTCCGCAAGCGGGCGACACGTTGCATATAGCAATGGAACCCGATGTTCAGAAACTGAAAGGTGTGGTTGTTACTGCCGTTGAGCGCCGAAACACCGACGCGGCCATGGTAAGGGCGGCAAAGAACAGCTCTGTTATAGTGAGCAATGTGTCGGCGCAGGAAATAAGTCGCACGCAAGACACCAATGCGGGCGAAGTAATAAGGCGCGTTCCCGGGGTGAGTTTGATAGACGACAAGTTTGTCATGGTGCGCGGTCTTTCCCAGCGTTACAACAACGTGTGGGTTAACGGCGGTGCCGTGCCAAGTAGCGAGGCCGATTCAAGGGCTTTCTCGTTTGACATTATACCGAGCTCGCAGATAGACAACCTAACGATAGTAAAATCGCCGGCGGCGGAATATCCTGCCGACTATTCGGGCGGCTTTATAATAGTTGATACCAAGGAAATACCCGAGGAGGACAATACGCAGTTCTCGGTAGGCGGCAATTGGAACACTTCGTCGGTTTTCCGCAATTTCTCCTATTCAAAAGGTTCTTCCTGGGATTTTCTCGGGTTTGGATTGGGTGCGAGAAATTTGTCGGGCGGAATAAATTCATACCTGCATCCGCAGCTTGCCGGCAGCGGTCAGCCCATGGGCGACAACCTGTATTCCCTTGCCGGCAACGGTTTCAATAATTCTTGGAAAGTAAAGAGCATGAACCCGCTTGGCGACCTGAAACTTGGTGCAAGCCTTAACCGCCGGTGGAGTGTTGCCGGTGGCAAGCTCGGACTGCTTGCAGCTTTGAACTATACAAACGAATACCGCACATACAAGGATATGGAAAACAACCTGTATGGCTTGTTTGATGTGGCGAATGACCGACCGAGTTATCTTCGCTACTCGGTTGACGACCAGTACAACAACAACGTTCGCCTGGGTGCGATGCTTAACCTTACATTCCTTTCAAAGGAGGGAAAGCACAAATATCAGCTAAGAAACATATTCAACCAGCTTTCAACCAGCCGTTACACCTGGCGCGAGGGCGTGAGCGCACAGAGCGACAGAGAGCACAGCGCCGAATATTATTACCGCAGCCGTGCCGCATACACCGGACAGTTCACCGGTAAGCACAAATTCGCCAACGATGCCCTTGACTGGAGCGCCGGCTATGCTTATGCCAACCGCTACATTCCCGATCGTAAGCGCTACTTGCTGAACGACATTGACGTGCCGGGTACAATTGCCCTGCATACGGGCAACGACGTATCCAGGGAATGGACACAGCTTAACGAACATATATTCTCGCTGGCCGTTAACGACAAACACAAGTTCAAATTTGGGGAATGGAGTCCCGAACTGCTTTTCGGAGGATACGGCGAATATCGCACCCGCGAGTATCTTACACGCTCGTTCTACTATCAGTGGAATCCGTCTGACAACAACCTTCCGTCCGACTTCCTGAATATGGACATAACACAGCTGCTGGGTAGCGAAACCTACATGGGTGCAAAGGGCCTGTATCTATATGAACAGCGCCAAATGCGCAACAATTATCGTGGCCATAACACTCTTGGTGCAGGATATTTCTCAATGTCGCTGCCATTCGGCAAATTTGACGTTCATGCCGGTGTGCGCTTCGAACATAACGACATGGAGCTGATATCAAACACCCGCGACTATGAAAAAAGCGAGATGAGCCGCCATTACCGCACCGATGACTTTTTCCCATCCGTAAATTCAACATACAAGTTTGATGACAAAAACCAAATGCGACTGTCTTACGGACGGAGCATAAACCGTCCGGAATTCCGCGAAGTGTCTCCGGCAGTTTACTACGACTTCGACATTGCGAGCGATGTGAAGGGTAACACGGGGCTTAAAAGCTGCCACATAGACAATTTCGACTTACGCTACGAGTTCTATCCTTCGCGTGGAGAGGTTGTATCTTTGGCAGCATTCTACAAGCACTTCAATTCGCCCATAGAATGGACTTATACAGTGGCAGGCGGAACGTCTCTGACTTATTCCTACGAGAACGCCAAAAGTTCCGACAGCTATGGCTTGGAGCTTGACATACGCAAGGATTTAAGCTTCATAGGACTGCGCGGCTTCAGTTGGTCTTTCAACGGTGCCTTGATTAAGAGCCGTGTGAATTTCAGCAAAGGTTCTGCGGAAGAAAGCCGTCCCATGCAAGGCCAGTCGCCGTATCTTGTGAACACCGGCATATTCTATAAAAACGAGAAGAAAATGATTGATGTGGCTCTTCTTTACAACCGTATAGGAAAAAGAATAATAGGTGTGGGAAGAAGCGAGGGCAGCTCGGCATCTGAAGACAACGCTCGTGTACCCCACAGCTACGAAATGCCGCGCAATGTGCTCGACCTTTCATTCGGCAAAAAATGGGGCAAGAACTGGGAACTTAAATTTAATGTGCGCGATATACTCGGCGAAAAAGTTTATTACAAACAGTTTGGCCACGCGGTATACTCTGACGGAAACCGCAGAAAATATGAAGAGGTTGCGCGTAGCTACAGACCGGGGCGCAACATAGGAGTAACGCTGCTTTACAAACTGTAAGCCGTTAAAATATAAGGAACATTGTTTAATCAATAAATACATTACAAAATGAGAAAGTTGAATTTAAGTGTAATTGCCGGAGCGTTGGTTTTGGCAGCGGTATTTTCCGGCTGTAGCGATGACAACAACAGCTCGGAGACAGCTTACAAAACATGGGATGACAATGGCGCCGTAGCTTGCGATCACATTCTGTTTGGTGCTGACGGCAAGGGCGATCCCAAAGGCACAGTCATAGGCAACGGTGATCAGGAGTTTGTGTTCAAGGGCAAGCAGACACTGAAAAAGGGCACTTACACCCTCAAGGGATGGGTTTACATAGGCAGCGGCGCAGAGCTTACAATCGAGCCGGGTACCGTAATCAAAGGCGACAAACTAACAAAGGCTTCTCTTATAGTTGAGCCGGGCGGAAAGCTTATTGCTCAAGGAAGCGCATCCGAGCCTATCGTGTTCACATCGGCACAGGCTGCCGGCAGCCGTCGTCCCGGCGATTGGGGTGGCGTTGTAATATTGGGCAAAGCTCGTAACAACAAAGGACAAATGACAGTTGAAGGCGGTTTGCGCACAAAGCACGGCGGTGATGACGATGCCGACAATTCGGGTGTGCTGAGCTACGTGCGCATAGAGTTCGCAGGCTATCCGTTCAAGGCAGATCAGGAGATAAACGGTCTCACCTTGGGTAGCGTTGGCTCGGGCACGAAAATAGACCACGTGCAGGTGTCTTACTCAAACGATGATTCTTTTGAGTGGTTCGGCGGAGACGTAAACTGCAAATATCTTGTGGCATACAAAGGCTGGGATGATGATTTCGATACAGACAACGGCTTTTCAGGCAAGGTTCAGTTCGGTTTGTCGGTGCGCGACCCGAGAATTGCCGATGGAAGCCAGAGCAACGGTTTCGAGAGCGATAACTGCAGTGATGGCGCACAGGTTCTTCCTTATACCGCTCCTGTTTTCTCCAACATCACTTTCGTAGGCCCCAAAACTGCTACTGATTTCGTTAACGACAACAAATCATACATCAACGCCGGCGCATATTTCCCCAACAACGGTTCGTCTCTTGGCAAGTTCCAGTCGGGAATGCACATACGCCGCTCTTCTCGTTTGAATTGCGTGAACTCTGTTATTACCGACTGGCCTATAGGTCTTATACTTGACGGCGAAAAGGGTGATACACCGGCTCAGGCAAATGCGGGCAAGCTTCGTTTGCAGAACATTTATATTGCCAATACTGATATTATTGGCAGCGACGCCAACAAATGCTATGAGGACAAGGAGTATGACTACAAGAATAAGAAGGTTAAGGAAGACACCGAGATGTCTTTGTCGCACAAGTTCTTCTTGGCTCAGCCGGGCAACAAGTATTTTGCAAGCAAGGCTGACATGAAGCTTACCGATGGCAAGGGCGTGGGCGTTCCTTTCATGCCGCAGGCAGGCAGCATACTTTTCGGTGCGCAGAATTTCAGTGGTCTTGACAGCTGGTTTACCACAGTTAACTACATCGGAGCTTTCGCAGAGGGCGATAAGTGGCTTGATGGTTGGACAAACTTTGACCCGCAGAATACGAAGTATTAATACCCTCCGGGTATAACAATAAGATATTGTTGTGTGGCGGCCGCTTTGCAAAAAGCGGCTGCCTTGTTTTTGTGTGAATTCAGTGTAGCCGTCCCTTAAAAACTCCGGTTCAACATGTTCATGCTCATATATATTGCAAAGAGGGCAGCATCTCGCGGATTATCTTTTTAAGGGCCGAAAGAGCATTCTTCTGCAAATGCACAAATTCGAAACTGAAAACTTTCTCCAAACATCGCGAAAATTATATTTGATGTAGAAAAAACCACATAGGATGTAGAAAAAACCACATAGGACGTAGAAAAAACCACATGGGACATAGAAAAAATTATGTCTGATGTAGAAAATCACTCCACCGCCCGGCAAAATTTTCTTCATACAGTTTGAGAAAATGTTTGTGAATTGGCAAACCGCACATCTGTATGATTGTCGAAAAAGCAAAGTGTACCACAGACCGTGTTAATAACAAAAATCTGCAAGCTTTATGTGTGTAAAGAAACAAAAGCCTGCAGACTTGCGCAATGTGTTATCAAAACCAATTAGTTGATAATCAAATAAAAGATTTTGTTTTAAGGGACGGCACTATTTTAAATTTCGGGAGTTTTGCTGTGGTTGCGCCGTTACAAGAGCTTTCTGCTAAGATATCTCACGGGATACCAAGTGGATATGTATCCTGCGGCGATTACTGTAACAAAGGTCAGCACAACGTCTCCCCAGCGCACGCTCACCGGGTATGCGTCTATAATGAAGCTCCCCGCCTCGTTGCCCATTTTTATGAGGCCGAAATGTTGCTGCGCCATACACAGCGCAACGCCAACGGCAATGCCGATGGCCACGCCGGTTAGCGCTATCATGCGGCCTTCGTATAGGAACACTTTTGCTATTGTGGCGTTGTCTGCGCCAAGCGAGCGTATGGTAAGCATGTCCTTGCGTTTGTCGATTATGAGCAGCGATAGCGAGCCTACAATGTTGAAACAGGCCACAATGAGTATGAACGTAAGAAACAGGTAGGCTACCAGCTTTTCTATCTTCATTATGCGGAACACGTCTTCCTGCTGCTCGTATCGGTTTTCGATTTTAAGTTTTCCTTCGCCGAGTTTTTCGAGTTTCTTTTGCGCCGCCGCAATATCCGTCCCGTCTTTCAGCTTAAGTTCAAGCGATGTTATGCATCCCTGCTGTTCAAACAGCGAGCGGGCAAAGCCGATGGGCACTATTATGTAGCTTGCATCGTATTTTTTCTGCTTCACAGA
The DNA here is from genome assembly GCA_002437495.1 of Prevotellaceae bacterium UBA6398. Lineage (GTDB taxonomy): Bacteria > Bacteroidota > Bacteroidia > Bacteroidales > Bacteroidaceae > UBA6398. Next base: position 72,035 of record DJQA01000008.1, on the reverse strand, counting down.
GAATACCACTCCCGGCGAATAAAGCTGGTCGTGGTTAAAGCTTTGTGCCGGGTTTGCCGCGTCAATTCTTTCGCCATTGCGCGGGGCATATATGTCGAGCGGCGAGGAATAGCGTACTCCGAGCTGAAGTTGCTGTGCGAGCTGTATTCCCGGTGTGCCGAAGTTAAGCACATCGGCCTTGAGCTTGAAATCTCCGTCGCCATAGAGAATAGACTCTATGTCGCTTGTCTTGGAGTAGTTGTTGTCCACTCCTTTTATGGTAACCACTTTTTGATTTTCGTAATACTTGGCCAATGCCAGTCCCTCCACACATTCTGTGGCCGCGAACACCAACGGTGATTTCTTTATTGCAGTTACGGCGGGGTCGTCGGCAGCAACCGATTTGCCCTCCATGGGCACAACTTTCAGTTCGGGGTCGAACGAGGTGAACAGCGATGCCACCAAGTCTTGAAATCCGTTAAACACCGACAGCGTGCATATCATTGCTATGGTTGCAAAGGCCACGCCCGCCACGGCCACGCCCGATATAAGGTTTATGGCGTGTTTCCTGCGGCGGGCAAACAGGTATCTGCGGGCTATGAATAGTGGAAAGTTCACGGGGCTTTGCCTTTATTTTTTCAGCAGTTCGTCAATGTGCTGTATGTAGTCGAGCGAGTCGTCAACGAAGAAGCGCAGCTCGGGTATTATTCTCAGCTGAAAACGCACTCTTTTGCCCAATTCGTAGCGTATGGAGCGTGCGTTTGCGCTTATGTTGTCAACGGTTTCCTTAGCCTTTTCCGAGGGGAATACGCTCAGGTATGCGGTGCAAACACTTAGGTCGGGACTTATTTTGCACTTGCTAACGCTCACGATCATTCCGTGTGTTTGGCGGGTTTGCTGCTCGAAAATTTCGCTGAGTTCCTTTTGCAGAAGTCGCGATATCTTGTTCTGACGTGTAGTTTCCATGAAAAACAGTTTTTTGTTGTATGCAAAATTAAGTAAAAACCCGGTAGTCGCCAAATGTTCGTTCCCCATAGCTTGTTGCGGCACAGTGCGACCGCACTGTGGGAAATCCTACGGGTGCGGTCGCATGCCTAAAAAATGTAACAGCAATTATGAAAGAGTTTCTTTGGCTTTCAGGCTTTTTGTTATTTGTTGAAGTTTATTCTTACGCCCATTGCAAGGCTGAAGTTCGTGGGGCGTTTTTTGTAGATGTTCTCCACGCCGCTGTTGTTGTTGAAATGGTGGCTTACTCCGGGTTCTATGTAAACGCCGATGTTTCCGCCCACGTTGTATTCGGCACCTGCCGCCGCGTTCACGGAAAACTGTGGGCGGCTTTCGCTTACGTTTTCAGTAATGTCGGGTCTGTTGCCGGCGTTAATATAATGTGTGGTGCTTTTGCCTTTAAGCAGTTTCTCCACCGTTCCCCCTGCGGCGGCATACACGGTGAGCCTTCCGGTTTTTACGAGCGTGTAGTTTGCCTTTATGGGTATTCCAATGTAGTGCAGACGCTGCTTTTCGGTACTTACCGGGGTTTCGCCGTTGTCGTATTCGAATTGTGATGACAGGTAGCTGTATTCAACACCTGTTTCCACGCTCCAGCGTCTGCCTATGTGGAGCCTTGCCGTTACTCCCGCTTTCAACGGCTGACTGTGGTCGGCTTTGGTGTGCAGTGTGCGCGTTGTGGCGTTTAGTGTGGCGTTTTCGCCGCCTTCCATGTCCTTGGGGTATTCGCCGAAAGGCTTCCCCGCCGTCAGCATTATGCCATCGGTTTTATTTGTAATGCCCGTTGCCCCGCCGCAGTATGCAGTCAGGCTTATGTGTGTGCCGCCAATTTTGCGCGGCGTGGGGTTTGCGCCGCTTATGCGGGAGTATGCGGCGTTTGTGCCGGGTGTTGTTTTTTTTGCCATCGCCAATGGTCTTTTACTGTTTGGCACGGCGGGTGTGCCGGTGCTTTCGGCCGCAACTGCTTCTGCGGCATCCGCTGCGTATGTCTCAATTGCGGGTAGGGTCTGCGTGGTGGCGCGTTTACTGTGCGGTATTTCGGCTTTCGCCAAAAGGGTGTGCGCCGTCGTTTCCGCGCTTTCCGTTGTGCCTGCCGCCACAACTGGCGGCATTTTGCCGCTTGCGGGCAGGGTTGCGATTACTGCCTTATCAACCTCGTTGGCAAGGAACAGCCCTGCGGCCACAACCGCAGCCGCTGCCGGCACAGTCCACAGCCACACTGCGGCTTTCCTGCGCTTTTTGGAGGGGACGGCGTTCCCGCGCCGCGACATCTCTTTCCGTATGTCGGCAAACAGTCCCTGCGGAGGCGTTTCCTCATGGTTTTCAAGGCGCGTTTGCAGCCGTTTTGTCCATTCGTCTCTCATTGCAGCTCCTTTTGTTTTTTGTAGTCGTTAATCATCTTGGCGAGCATGTTCTTTGCCTTGTGGAATTGTGAGGCCGATGTGTCGGGTTTTATGCCGAGCATTGCGGCTATCTCCTTGTGGCTTCTACCCTCGACGGCGTATAGGTTGAACACTGTGCGGTAGCCTTGCGGTAGCTTTTTTATCATGTCTGCCATTTCTTGTGTCGAGAGGCTTTCCACATCGGGCTGCTCATCGGGCATGTCGGGCAGGGTTTCGGAGTTTTCAATCGGCGTTGCCGCCTTGCGGCGCAGCATTTGCAACGCCTCGTTCACGGCTATGCGCCCCGCCCACGCTTTAAGCGACCCTTTGCCGCGATACTCGAATGTGTGTATCTGTGTGAAAATCTTTATGAAAGTTTCCTGTAGCACGTCTTTGCAGTCGTCTCCGTTGCCAACATAGCGCGAGCATACGGCTGTGAGCCATCCTGCATATTCGTTGTACAGGATGCTCATTGCCGAAGGGTCGTTTTTTTTGAAAAGCGACAGTATTGTGCGTTCTTTGTTGGTTGCGAACAGGGCCATTAATTTTACGGCGTGCCTATTGCCGTTTTATTGCTTTCGTGGAATGTATTTGAACTTTACGCTTTTTTCACCGCTGAACGATTTCCATTTCAGTGTAATTTCCCTTGGAGTTCCGTTGCTTTCGGGATGTTTCTCAAGGCGAAAGGCAATCATTCCGTCTGCTACGCGTCCCGATTTGTCGCCGGCGGCATCGTGATATAGCACCACTTCGTCTTCGCCATCTCCCTTAACAAGGTTAAGCCTGTGTATTGAGCCGGGTTTGTGGTATGTTCTGAAACGCAGCGTAAGGTATCCGTCCTCCACGTTGGTTGACCAGTGGTTTACAATCTCTACAGGGTCGTTGCCATAGAGAGCTGCGTTTTCGTCTCCGTGGTTCGGGGCCATGTCTTTTGTTCTTATGGTGTCAATCCAGTTAACGAATGCCTCGCGCGAGTAGGGCGATACATTGTTTTTTGTGAACTCCAGGTTTACCAGCGCACGCACCTCGTTCTTGCCCGAGGGCGACACCTTGATGTTTGACGGCAACACGGTGGTGGAGTCGTCAAGCTGCATATAAAATGTGTTGTCTTCGGGATTGGTCTTAAGAGTAACGGTAGCATTGGCGTAGTTTTTCATGTTGTCATCGTCATCGTCGTCGCACGATAGCAGGGTGAACATCGGTAGCATCATCATTGCCGGCAGCAGTAATTTCAAGTATTTCATATTTCTCTGTTTTGTTGTTAATACATGCTTTTATATATATAATGCTTCCATGTGGCAAATCTTGCCCGGAGTCAGTGCTTTTTTTGCATGTGAATAATAACTGTTACTTTACGCAATTTGCAAAAGTTATGCCATGTGTCCCGATGCCTTAACGCGATAAGCAAACAGCCACCACTTGCCCGTAAACGCCGAAACTGCATGGGACATGGGAAAAACTATGTCCTATGCAGAAAAAATTATGTCCTATGTAGAAAAAATTATGTCTGATGTAGGAAAAATTACATCAGACCTTGTTTTTGCCCATTGAAAGCCGCTGAAAAACAGATGGTTGTTTTTAGTGTCGGAAATTGTTTGAGTATCTTGTGCTCAAGGAGGTATGCGTTTCTTGTTTGTTGCCGTCATTTGCATGCGGCATGCTGTTTATCACGATTAATTTGCAAAAAATAGTTCTTATCATGGTGTGTAATGTTTGAATATAAAGAAATAATCGTAAATTTACGCTCGGAATCGGCAGTGCTAACGTAACTGTACATTGCAAAATCGTAATCACTAACTAATGTTCAATCTTAATACAAAAACCAAATGAAGAGATGTTTACTTTGGGTTAAGCTGTTCGTAATGGCTTGCATTATGGGCTGTTACTCGGGTGTGCAGGCTCAGAACTTCGAGGCTGACGAGAGCAACCCTCTCATAACCGTAGTATCGCCCACCGGCGATACGCAGCTCACGAGCAACTGCACCTGGAAGCCCGAAAAGGGGAACGACAACTATCTGCCCGAGAACAACGAGGCATACTACGATGCCGACAATCACCTTGGAACTCTTATCGACAACAACCTGAACACCTACTGGCATTCCGACCCGGTGGGGATGGACCTTAGAAAGCAGGACGAGTGGATTCAGGCAGACCTGGTGCGCAATGACCTCACGCGGATCATAATGATGCTTAACCGCCGCGAGGATATTTACGACGGAGCGGTGCGCCATGGCATTACTCCCGTTATCATGGACATTTACGCAACCAACACTCCCGATGACGAAAGCTCGTGGACGTTCATAAAGAAGCTCTCCGACATGCCCGCCTCGGATACCGAGGGCGCGTGGCCCTATTATGGCTACATTGAGTTGCCCGAGGCTTACCGCTACCTGCGATTGATACCCCGCCAGTCTTCGGGCACTCCGGGCAGCACGTTCGCATATTGGACATTTGCCGAATTGCAGTTCTATCCCGCTGTGCCAATAGTCGACAAGAAACAGATACTGCAAAACGTGGTTGATTCTGTTTATGCTCTAAAACGCGACTTCAAGGTTGGCGAAAGCGCAGGCTACGTAAGTAAGGCGGCATACGACAAATATATGTCTGATTTTGCCTCATGTCTCGACCTGATAGACAACCCCAATGTAAGTAACGATGATATAATAGCGGGCATAGCAACTTTGCGCAAGGCAATAGCCGACATAACGGCAAGCGTAAACCCCATTGCCGACGGCTGGTATTTCATTGTTGCGGGCGACAGCTCGTTCGTTAAAACGCAGGGCGTCGATAAGGCTTTCTATGCCGACGACAAGGAACTGAACTGGGGAACTCTCGACAGCCAAAACCCCTACTACTATTTCTATGTAAAACGCATGGAAGACGGTAATTTGTCGTTTCGCAACGGCGCAAACGACAAATACGTTTACACAGTGCCCGGCGATGCATGGGTATCTGCCGTGTACGTTAAGATGAACGACACCGATACCATTCACCAAACGGTTGAACCAATTGGAAACGGATGCTACTACATAGCCAACACGGCGAATGCCAATCCGTATCATCCGCTGTCGCACAGCAGCGGAGCGGGCGACAAAGGCAAGGTTTCGCCGGCAAGCGTTTACGAAAACATATCATTGTGGAGATTTGTTCCTGTTGACGCAAGCAGGCTCGATGAACTCAAGGAAATTCAAACTAAGAAAGACAAGGCAAACGCGCTGGCAGACTCTATTGTTGAAGCACGCACGCTTATTTTCACAATCAAAGCTCCCACAACAGGTATCATAAAGGCGGCTTCGCAGATGACCACAAACTGCGCGTGGACTGCCGCAAACGGCGTTGACAAGCTGATTGACAACGACCACAACACCCACTTCCACTCAACAACGGCAAAAGACCTTAGAAAACAGGACGAGTGGATTCAGATAGACTTAAACCGCACCGACGTGTCGAAGCTGACAATAGAACACTGGGGACGCAACGATGGTGCCGCCACAGGAAAAGCATGGCACGATACCCCCACAAAATATGTTGTCAAGGCAACCAACACTCCTGAGGATGAAAGCTCGTGGAAAGAGGTGGCACTACTTGAAAAGGGCTTCCCCGGCAACATACACAACGCCCACTATGTTTCTCCGCTCATCGATATGAAAAACAGCTACCGATACGTGCGCCTGTATGTCAAGGCTGTTTCATCGGGCAACGCATATTGGAACCTCAGCGAGCTTCAGCTTTATACAGAGGACGTAGAGGCTTCCGAAAGCTCCATGTATTCGAAAAACGCCGAAATGAAGAAGGCAGTTGACGACCTCGCGGCAGCACTCGCCGTTGCCGATGATCACATTAGCAACCTCACCGTCGATGGAACCGAAATGATTTCTATACGCAGCAGCATGGCTGTAATCAACGACTTGCTCAATAGCGCGGATCGCATACAGGCTATCGTAAACAGCGCAGAAGACTTTAACAAGAAACTTTACTCGCTTTCAAGCGAAGGCGGACTTATCACCGAGGTTAACTCAAAGAACGACGGCACCACACAGCTTACCGCCAACAACACATGGATGGGCATAACTCCCGATAACGACAACTATTCGTTCAACGCGGCGTTCATAGAGGACGGATACAACCTGCTCGGCGCACTGATAGACAATGACGACCAAACATACTGGCACTCCGACCCGAGCTGGAGCACCTTGCTGGAAAGACCGTCTTATCTGCAAATTGACTTCAAGCGCAGCGACATTTCTTCGTTCCTTGTGAGAATCGACCGTCGCAACGACCTTTACAACGGTAGCCACCGTGCGGGCATAACACCTGCCACCGCAATTATTTACGGCACTAACGATGATGCGCTCGGGGCAGATGTGAATTCCGACCTTGGCTCGTGGACAGAGATAGCTGCTCTAAACGATTTCCCTGACGTGAATAATTACAGTCTGTGGCCTTATTACAGCAGGGATATCACTCCCGACCGGCCTTACCGTTACATACGATTCCGTGTTACCAACTCTTGCAGCAGCGTGCCTTACTGGACAATCTCCGGTTTCCAGATTTACGATGCCAAGGACAGGTATGACAACGCCAAGTCGCAGTACTATTATGTTGAAGGCATGAAGGATGCCGCCGATAAGATGATGAAACTTGCGGCCGAAGTTCAAGGCAAACTTGACAACGGTTGCGCAACTATTGCCGATGGGCAGGAGCTACAAGACGCTATTAACGCGGTTCGCGCGCTTTATCAAGACCACGAAGCCTTTGACAAGATAATCGATAAGGCCAAAAAGTTTATTGAAAATGCCACTGTAGGCGAATATATGGGGCAGCTCAAAGACGAAAGCAAGCTTACGGAACTTCAGGCAGCTGTTGACGCGGCGGCCGGCGTGCATACCAGTACGGCGAAGTTCAACGAGCTGAAGAAGAATGTTGAGGATGCTCTGGAGGCTGTTTACGACAAAGTTGTTTCTGTTGAGCCGGGCAAGTGGTACTACATTCTCAGCGCAACAGCCGATGAGGATTCCTCTCCGGCCGGATACTATGGCGCACGCAACGAGGTAAAGGGCGCGGCTCTATATGTGCTCGGTAGCGGCAAGGGCGAAGACGAAGGTGTTTACTATGCAGGCAGCCAGTTGCGCTGGGGCATGGACGATATAAAGAACAAGGAGCGCGAGGGCGACATAGATGCCATATGGCGTTTTGTGCCGGTTCCCGACAGTTTGAACCTGGGCAAGCGCGCGTATTATATACAGAACATGCGCACAGGCTGGTATGTGGGCAACGCCAACGCGCTGAACAACGACTACTATTTCAACGGCAGTGCCACTCCGTTCCCATTCCGCGTTGAATGCGTAGGCAGAGAGCAGTTCCAAATACAGGCTCTGAGCGGTAATCGCAAAGGCGCTTTGATGTCGTTTGGCGACAATGCGCGCCAGGTGCGCGCCGACTTGCTTTCGGCAGATTTCGACAGCCGGGCTTCATTCACTTTTGAGGAGTTCGATGCAGAGGAGAATTCGGAAATAGCAATGCAGTTCGAAAACAACACTGCCAAGATTGTTACATTGCCGTTCGCAATAGCCAGCCTTGGCATAAACGACGGAGTTGTGGCATACCAGATACACAGCCAACCGAGCGAAACGGAACTCGGGCTTGTTGCAAAGGATGAGTTTGCCGCAGGCGAACCGTTCATACTCGTTACCGGCGACACAACGCTATACGAGAAGGGTGAGCCAAAGGTTACACTAATGTTTGAAACTCCTGCCGACCTAAGCATCAAGGGCGACACTGTTAACGGACTTGTTGCCGCGTTTAACGGATGCAAGCTCGCGGATGCCGGATACGGCTACTTCAGCGGTAACGCGCTCATGGTTTCCGATGGTAAGACGAAAGCTTCTGTTAATGCTCACAGCGGCTACATCAGCCCGGGCTTGATACAGACCGCAGAGGGAACTCCCGACTTGGTGATAAGCACGCTTGGCGGCGGCATACTCAACAAGATTAAGGAAGCCGTGGGCAAGCTCAACACAACCGTTGACGTTTACACGATTGAGGGAGTGCCCGTGAGGCACAACGTAAAGGCTGCCGATGCAAAGAAAGGCCTTGGAAAGGGCTTATACATCATAGGCAGGGAGAAGGTTCTGATAAAGTAAGAGCTCAATGCGGTTATAAAAACCACATTTGATGTAGAAAAAACTACGTCCCATGTAGAAAAAACTATGTCCTATGTAGAAAAAATTACATCAGATATAATTACAACCGCATCTGACCATAAAAAACTTACTCTTCTGTATTGAAAAATCCACAGAGCATGTAAAACATCCCCGCAGTTCCAAACGGGCTGCGGGGATGCTTTGTTTAATGTATAATATTGCTGTGCGATATTTTGAGTTTCAGCATACAGCTATATCATAAAATCCAATGAACAATCAATTAAGGAATCGCACCGCCGTAGGGGCGTATGGCATACGCCCGAAGTGCGAAAATTATGCTATGTTATGGCGGCGGGGTGCTGTATGGGTCGGGCGATGGTGTACAGGGCGCATGCCATACCCTTCTACAATTTCCGCAAACCCCAAATTGCCCATCCTTTCCAAAGTTTCCCGAAAACTACATTTTACGTTATACGGCTTTGCCAACTTATTTGCTTATTCCCACTGAAAATCCACCGAGCCGTTGTGCGTTATAAAAAAGTCCCCGCGCTTGTTGGCAAGGGCGGGGATGAATCAAGATTTATGTGTATTGTGTATTAACTGTGTCAGAAAAGGTAAGCGGCCGAAACCTGCCATGAGTTGGTTTTGAAGTCGCTCTTGGCGTTTTTGGCAACGTCCGAAATAACGGGCAGGTGTATGTCTCCGAAGTTGCTGATGGCTATGTTGTATGTGGCACCGATTTCCAGGTGTTTAACAAGGCGCACACCTAATCCTACGTTCCATGTTACGTTAGATGACTTGAACTCGATTATTTCCGAAGGTGTTTTGTCGCCTACTGTGAAACCGAACTGCGGGCCGGTTTCGGCGTAAACCGATGCGAGCGATGCAAGGCCTATGCTGTAGCGCAGGTTTACCGGAATTTCAATGCTCTTGTAGTAGTCGGCCTTCGAAAGCGTTCCATCGCTGTTTTTCACCTCTCCGTAAAGTCGGCGCTGGTTGTATTCCACGGCGGCATTGACGCCAAGCCCGACAAGTGGCACTTTTACCCACACCTTGGGGCCTACAAACCAACCGGCGCGGTTTTCGGACGCGAACAGCTTGCCTTTGTCGTAGGATGATAGTTTTGAAACGTTCAAACCACCCACGATTCCAAAATTAACTTGGGCGTGTGTGGTTGCTACTCCGCCAAGAGATAGGGCGGCAAAAAGGGACAAAAGGAGTTTCTTCATAATTTAAATTTGTTGATGATTAATAATTTACCAATGCAAATATAAAGAAATTAAAATTAACCGCACAATGTAGCGTATATTTTGTTCCGCAACGTGAAAAAGCCGTCCGCCCTTGCGGGCTTATTCCTGTTTGTCATCTTTGTCGTTGCCGAAGTCGGCGGATGCTATTTCCCTTGCCGTCTGTTCGGCGGGCGGTATATACTCGGGTGCATCGTTAGCCGGTTTCGGTTTCTCAACGGTGTGTGGTGCGGCAATGGCGGCGACCTTGCGTTTGCGCTCCTGCTTCTTTGCAAGCCGGCTCACGCTTAGTATCATGCCTATGTAAGCGCAGTTGACGAGGGTTGATGTGCCGCCGCTTGAGATAAGCGGCAGTGGTTGCCCGGTTACAAACGGTCCTGTGGCCACGAACATGTTTGCCAACGCCTGTACCACTATGAGAAGCGCAAGCCCCATTGCGAGAAACGGCGGGAAACTGCTTTCCTTGAAGTTGCGGGCTATGTAGCCCACACGCAGTAGCAGTAGTATATATAGCAACATAACGCAGGCAGCACCTGCAAAACCGAGTTCCTCGACTATAATGGCATATATAAAGTCGCTATAGGCATGAGGAATAAAGTCGCGCTGCACCGAGTTGCCCGGTCCTTTACCTATAATATTGCTTGTTGCTATGGCTATGTTTGCGTGTCCTTTTTGTGCATCGGCATCAATGTCGAAATCTTTTGGCGATAGTTTTTTCGTTTTGCCGTCTATCACGCTTTCAATGCGGTTTTTCCATGTTGGCACACGTTTCCCGAATGGCATCTTTCCTATGGCCATTGCCTGCTCCTTGTTTAGAGCCAGCAGCGAGCTTACCAGTATTGAGGATGCTATTGCTATTACTCCAAACATTTTGCCCAAGGTTATGGCTGATATGCGACCAATAAACATCATGAGCGTAATTACCAGAAATAAAAGAATGGCAGTTGACAGGTTTTCGGGCGCAATGAGGCCGCATATCACCACGGTGGGGATGAATATAAGCTTGAACGTTCCGGGCGCCGCGCCTTTTTCGGTTTGGTTCCACGAAAGTACCAAGGCTGTGTATATTATCATTGTTCCCTTTGCAATCTCCGAGGGCTGTAGCGGTATTCCGAAGAAGTTGAACCACCTTGATGCGCCGTTGAGCGTTATGCCGAAGCCCGATAGCAGCAGCACGAGCAGAACAATGGAAAACAGCACGGCAAAGGGCAGAATTATTCTGAACACTCTGCACGGCAGGCGGTGAACAATAAGCACCACCACCAGGCCCATTAGCAAGAATGCAACATGGTGGGCTATAGGACCGATAAAACTGCCGCTTTCGTAGGTAAGGCGGCTAAGTGCGCTGAACACCTCTACCACAGATACTATGCAGAGCGCGAAAAACACGAACCATATAACACGGTCGCCCAGGAAAAGTCTGGATAGTTTCTTCATTGTTTGATGAGTTCCCCCCGCTTTTTTATGTCGTTCAAAGTGCCTTGACGGCTTTTTTGAAGAGTTCGCCGCGCTCCTCCATGTTGTGGAAAAGGTCGAAGCTTGCGCAGCATGGACTTAGCAACACAGTGTCGCCGGGCTGTGCCAGCCTGTAGCATTCGCTAACGCAGGTGTTCATGTCGTGGGTGTCGACAACCGGCACTCCGAGGGCATCGAACTCTTTGTGTAGTTTGGTGTTGTCGGCTCCAAGATACACAAGCGCACGGCATTTTTTCCTTACCATTTCCTTTATGGGGGTGTAGTCGTTGCCTTTGTCCTTGCCGCCGAGTATAAGCACCACGGGCGTTGTCATGCTATCGAGTGCATACCAGCAGGCGTCAACATTGGTGGCCTTGGAATCATTTATGTATTGCACGCCGCGTACTTTTGTAACCTTTTCCAGGCGGTGCTCCACACCGGGAAAATCGGACAGGCTTTTGCGGAGGTCGGCATTGCTGACCCCGGCAAGCTTGGCGGTGATGCCCGCCGCGAGGGAGTTGTATAGGTTGTGTTTGCCTGTGAGCGAAAGCGATTCAAGTTCCATGTTGAAAGGCGTGGGTTGCTCGATTATGTATTCGTCCTTTTCGGCGTAGGCTATCGCGCCGTCTTTCTTTATGGCCGAGAATGGGAATGTGCGGCTCTTGATGTCGTATTTTTTAAGTTCAGCGGCAATCACAGGCGAGTCCATCCAATATACAAAAGCATCGTCTTCGGTTTGGTTCTGTATGACACGCATTTTTGCGTCAACGTAGTTTTGGAATTTGAAGTCGTAACGGTCAAGATGGTCGGGGGTGATATTCAGTAGCACGGCAACGTTTGCGCGGAAGTCATACATATTGTCGAGTTGGAACGAAGACAGCTCTATGACGTAATGGTCAAAGTTTTCCTCTGCCACCTGTAATGCGAGGCTGCGTCCGATGTTACCGGCAAGCCCCACGTTGTATCCGGCCGACTTCAGAATGTGGTAAACAAGCGATGTGGTGGTGGTTTTACCGTTGCTGCCGGTTATGCATATCATTCTGGCGTTTGTGTAGCGTCCGGCAAGTTCTATTTCGGATATTATATTAATGCCTTTGGCCATTATTTTTCTCACGATGGGGGCTTCCTTGGGTATCCCGGGGCTTTTAACAACTTCTGTCGAGGAAAGTATTAATTCCTCGTTGTGTTTGCCTTCATCGTATCTCAGTCCGTAGCGTTCGAGCATTTCCTTGTATTTGGGCTTTATTGTCCCTGAGTCGGAAACATAGACATCGTAGCCCTTTTTCTGCGCCAGCACGGCGGCACCCACGCCACTTTCGCCGGCTCCAAGCACAGACATAAGTTTTTTAGCAGCCATATTGTTTGTTTTGTTGTTATAGGTGTTTTATCTTATTTTAAGTGTAATGATTGTAAGCGCGGCGAGCAGTATTGTTGCAATCCAAAACCTCACCGTTATTTTGCTCTCGTGGCTTGGGCTTTTAGGCCAGCCTTTAAGCAGGTAACTGCACGAATGGTCGAGCTGTGATGGCAGCACGCGGAAATTGTCGTGAATAGGAGCACGTTTGAACAGGCGCTGCTTTACGCCACGACGCTTGCCCAGCTTGAAGTATTCCACTTGCAGTATCACACTAAGGCTCTCAACAAGGAAAACTCCGCAGAGAATGGGAAGCAGCAGCTCTTTGTGGATTATTATTGCAAACACGCCGATTATTCCACCTATGGTAAGGCTCCCGGTGTCGCCCATGAAAATCTGGGCGGGATAGGCGTTATACCATAGGAAGCCTATCAGCGCACCTACAAATGCCGAGGCAAAAATAACCAGCTCCTGCGATCCCGGCACGTACATTATATTTAGGTATGATGCAAACTGTATGTGGCTTGAGACGTATGCCAAAAGCCCCAGAGCAACTCCTATTATGGCGGAATTGCCTGCGGCCATACCGTCCATGCCATCGTTTAGGTTTGCACCGTTCGACACCGCCGTTATAACCAACACCGTTACTATTACGAAAAGAAGCCATCCGGCCGCACCCTTGTACTTGCCGCAGAACGACATTATGTTGGTGTAGCTTAGGTTGTTGTTCTTGAAAAACGGTATGGTGGTAATGGTCGATTTAACAGGCTCGCTTTTGTGTACGATAACCTCCGTGTTGTTGGCGCTGCGCTGTGTTGTTACGTTTTCGCGTATCACGGCATCGGGGCTTAGGTACAAAGTTAGCCCAACTGCAAGCCCGAGGATTACCTGTCCTATTATCTTGACCTTTGGATGAAGTCCGTCTTTGTTGTGTTTGAATATTTTTATGTAGTCGTCGGCAAAACCGAGTAAACCAAACCACACCGTTGTAAGGAGCATCAGAAGCATATATATGTTTCTCAATCTTCCGAACAGCAGGCAAGGCACCAGTATGGAGGCTATTATTATTATGCCGCCCATTGACGGCACTCCCTGCTTTTGCACTCCGAATGGGTCGATGCTTGCATCACGCTGGGTTTCGCTTATGTTCTTACGGTGCATATAGCTTATGAAATGCTGCCCGAACCACGCGGAAACGAGCAAGGCCATTATGAATGCCAGCAACGAGCGGAATGAAATGTATGACCACATTCCGGAACCGGGGACACCGAATTCAGACAGAAACCTAAACAGATAGTAAAGCATATTTCGTTACTTTATGTTTGTGGAAAATTTGACGGGCGTGTTATTTCTCTGTATCAAACACTTTTCTCACCTCTTCGCGGTCGTCAAAGTGGTGTTTCACGCCTTTTATCTCCTGATAGTTCTCGTGCCCCTTTCCGGCAATCAAAACCACATCGCCTTTCCGGGCAATCATGCAGGCGGCTTTTATGGCTTCGCGTCTGTCGGTGATGGCAAGCACCTTTTCCTTTTGGGCAGGTGAAAGTCCTGCGAGCATGTCGTTGATTATGGCCTGCGGGTCCTCAAAGCGCGGATTGTCGCTCGTAATCACCACTCGGTCGCTGCGGTTTGCGGCCTCGCACGCCATAATGGGGCGTTTGCCTTTGTCTCGGTTTCCGCCGGCACCGCAAACGGTGATTACCTTGCTTGCCGTGCTGTGGCTTTCTTTAAGCACTTCGTGTATTGCCGACAAAACATTTATCAGCGCATCGGGGGTGTGGGCGTAGTCAACTATGGCTGTGTATCCTCTTGGTGAGCGGAATGTTTCGAATCTTCCTGCCACGCTGTGCAACTTGCTTAGAATGGTGAGTATTTCCACAGGCTGCCGTCCTAGCATTCTTGCCGCGCCGTAAACGGCAAGCAGGTTTGAGGCGTTAAACTTGCCTACGAACGAAACGCTTGTCTCGTGGCCGTCAATGTCGAGCAGCATTCCATCGAACGACATTTCAATAATCTTTGCGCGGAAGTCGGCCATGCCTCTTACGGAATAGGTTTTTACCACGGCTGCCGTGTTTTGCACCATAATCATGCCGTTTTTGTCATCGGCGTTGGTTATGGCGAAGGCTTTCTTGGGCAGACTGTCGAAAAAGGCTTTCTTGGCGTTGCGATAGTTTTCGAAAGTTTTGTGGTAGTCCAGATGGTCGCGTGTGAGGTTTGTGAAAATTCCGCCGGCAAATGTAAGACCGCCTATGCGTTTTTGAGCTATGCTGTGGCTGCTGCATTCCATAAAAGCATATTGGCAGCCGCTCTTAACCATCCGCGCAAGAAGGTTGTTGAGTGTTACCGGGTCGGGGGTTGTTTGGTGGGCCGGTACGGCCTCCTCCTCAATGTAGTTGCACACAGTGGAACACAGGCCGCACTTGAACCCCATTTCCCTGAACATATTGTATAGCAGGGTTGCTATGGTGGTTTTGCCGTTTGTGCCGGTTACTCCTACGAGTTTGAGATGTTTTGAGGGGTCGCCGTAGAATTGGGTACATATCGGGCCAACGGCATCTTCGGAGCTGGCTACCTTTACAAAGGTAATGTTATCGGGGCACTCGGCGGGAAATTCCTCGCACACCACGGCAGCGGCACCGTTTTCTATTGCGGCTGCAATGAACTTGTGCCCGTCAACCTGCGTGCCGCGCTCGGCCACAAACAGGCCGCCTTTGGAAATAAGGCGTGAGTCTATTTGAACGTCGGAAATTTCAATGTCGCGGGCACCCTTAGTCTCCAAGGGTTCTACCTTTTGCAATACATCCTGTAGTTTCATATCCTAATTCTTTTTGTTGTTTTCTTTTTTTGTTTCGGTGGCAGCGGGCTTGGCATGCTTAACGCTGTCTCCCTTGTTTTCGGGTTGCGGAACATCGGTTTGCGGCGGTGCTGCCGCCTTTTCCTTGCCATCGGCTTCGTTGCCGTGTTTAAGGGATATGCGTATGCGCATGCCTTTTCTTATGCGTGTGCCTGCGGGCAGACTTTGTTCCACAACTTTGCCCTTTCCTTCAACCGACACTTTCATCCCGAGGCTTTCGAGTATGAAGAGTGCATCGCGCAGCCCCATGTTTTTAACGTCGGGAACTGTGTTTTTGTATATTCTGCGACCCGATAGCATTATTTCGTTTGTGTCGGGGCGTACAATTCCCCATGTCTTGTTGCCGAGATTGTCTGAGGAAAACGGCACATGTAGCTCGCTCAACACGTTTTTCGCGGCTGTCATGTCGCCATTGTGTACGAACGGCAGCGGTGTGTGGTGCATATCGCGGGCTGACGACAAGTCTGTGTTTCTCTCTCGTGCCATTACGCCTTCTGCAATTCTGCGGAACACCGGACCGCAATGCCCGCCCCCTGAAGCAGGATAGGGCTTCTTTATGCATACTATGCAGCTGTATTTCGGTGCGTTTGCCGGGAAATATCCCACGAAGCTCACCAGGTAGCTTGATGTTCTTCCGGCCTTGGTCCATATTTGGGCTGTGCCGGTTTTTCCCGCCACGGGGAAGAATTTCGATGAGGCTTTGTGGCCCGAGCCTTTGGGTTGGGTTACAAGACTCAGGCAATATTGTATGTCTTTTAGGGCTGTTGCCGAGCACATACGTTCGCGTACCACTTCAACCGGGCATTCTTTTACAAGCTCGCCGTTGCGCATAATGGCTTTCACAAACCTGGGGCGTAGCATCTTGCCGCCGTTGGCTATGCCGTTGTAGAATGCCAGCGTGCGTATAGGCGGAATTTGTGTCTCGTAGCCTATGCTCATCCATGCCAGGGTTGTATTCGACCAGTTGCTGCGGTCTTTTTTAGGGCGGCGTATGTTGGGTTTCGCCCATCCGGGGATTTCGATGGGATAGGGGTCGGCGATGCCTATGCGGTAAAGTCCGTTGACGAACTTTTCGGGCTGGTTGAAGTAATATTTGTCAATAAGCTCGCTCACGCCCACGTTCGAGGAATGCTTTATGCATTCCGCCGCGCTTATCACTCCATATCCGCCTTTGGTGTTCCACGATGCGTCTCTCATCTCACGTCCGTGCATGTTCACCCTTCCGCAACCGGTGTTTACCATGTCTCCCGGATGTACGTAGCCGTCATCGAAGGCCACCATGAAAGACGCGGTTTTGAACACCGAGCCGGGCTCCATGAGGTTACTTACGGCGTAGTTTCTTGTTTCGCGATATATGCCGTCCTTGCAGCGTTCCATGTTGACAATGGCTTTTATGTCGCCGGTTTTCACTTCCATGAGCACAGCCATGCCTATGGGTGCATCAATGCTTTTAAGCTGGTCAACGAGCGACTTTTCAGCAAGGTCTTGCATTCTGACATCTATTGTTGAAATAATATCGCAGCCGTCCTCTTGCGGGCGGTCTATTATGTTTATGTATTTGTTGAGAACTTTTTGACGGTGGCTTACTCCGGGCTTTCCGCGAAGCACGGAGTCGTATGCAAGCTCCAACCCATAGCGCGCCGAGTCCTTGCCGGCGTAAAGTGCGCCTATGGTGCGGCATGCCAGCGAGCCGAATGGGTTTGTGCGCTGTTCGAATTTTTCGGAATAGAAACCGCCACGATATGACGGCTGGTTGAATATGGGCAGTTTGCGCACTTTCTGGTATTCCGGGTAAGATATGCGTCTGCGGTATATGGGCCAGTTACGCCTTTGTTTTTTCCAGCCCTTTATAAGATTTTTGCGAAATTCCCTTGCCGTCATGTCGGGGAATATCTTATGCAGCCCGTCGCACACGCTGTCAAGCTTGTCAAAAAACACAAGATCCCGGCGGCGCTGCTCTTTTATGCGGCGCAAACTGTCTTTTTCCACCACAACATAATCCATGAATATCTTGAACTCAGGCAGCGAGGATGCGAGAACCTCACCGTCCGATGAATATATCGTTCCGCGCACGGGCTTTATTTCCACGTTGCGCTTTACGAAGCGTTTGCCCACTTCTTCCCAGTAGCCGCGTTCCACGAACATTATTTTTGCGGTCATGCCAAGTATGGCAAGCCCTAAAAAAACCAAGACCGCCGCCACGCAGAAATAGCGTGTCATAACTTTTTTTTCCGGGAAATTGCTTTTCATTCTGTGGTGTCCACTTTTATTATGTATGGCGGTGTGGTGGCTGTTTGGAGCGTGGTATCGCCAATCGACCTTAGATGCTCCTCGATGCGGCTTTGGCGACTTTTCTCAAGAAGTTCGCCCGAGCGTATGAGGGCCTTGTATTTCATGTCTTCAGCTTCAACTTTCAGTTTGCTCAGCTCCAATAGTTCCTGTTGGCTTGAATATCCGTTGCCTATGTACAAAAGCATGCATACTGCCACGAGGGAGATGAAACCTATGTTTTTTCTCAGAACTTCGGCAGTCAGGAAATTACCGAACATAACGCTCGTGAATGTGCGTTCGCGCTGTTTTTTGGCATGCTTCCCCCCCTTGGCCCCGGGGGTGCTGTCTACGGCGCGTGATATTGCACTTTGCGGCGCGCTCTGTTTTACTGGTTTTTCTGACTTTCCCGGCATGAGTGTTATAGTTTTTCGGCCACGCGCAGTTTTGCGCTGCGGCTGCGCGGATTTTCGGCTATTTCTTCGGCAGTGGGAACAATTACCTTGTTGTTAACGGCGCGCAGGGGCACAATGCGGTTGCCATAGAAGTCTTGTTCCACCTTTCCCTCCGCGTTGCCGCTTTTAATGAAATTCTTTACCATTCGGTCTTCGAGCGAGTGGTATGTAAGCACTACGATCCGTCCGCCTTTTGCAAGGAGCGAGATTGCCGATTCGAGCATTTCGCGCAATGCAGCCATTTCATCGTTAACCTCTATTCGCAGGGCCTGGAAGGCGCAAGCGAGTTCCTTTTTCTCCTTGTCTCTGCCCATTAGCGGCTCGAGAACCTTAACAAGTTCCGCAGTGGTTTCTATCGGCTCAACCGCTCTGGCTTTCACTATGGCGGCGGCCATGCGGCGCGAGTTGCGCAGTTCTCCGTAATTGTATAGCACAGAGGCGATGCGCTCCTCTTCGGCGGTGTTCAGAAATTGTGCCGCCGTGAGTTTGGCGAGCCGGTTCATCCTCATATCGAGCGGAGCATTGGCGCGAAACGTGAACCCTCTCTCGGCGGCGTCGAAATGATGGCTTGAAACACCGAGGTCGGCAATTATGCCATCGAGCTTCTCTATGCCGTAGTAGTTCATCCAGTTTTTCAGATATCTGAAATTTGAAAGTATGAACGTGAACCTTTCATCGTCGGGCGCGTTTGCAATGGCATCACTGTCTTGGTCGAAGCCGAACAGGCGGCCATCGGGTTTCATGCGCCTGAGTATCTCTCGCGAATGCCCGCCACCGCCAAAGGTAACGTCAACGTAATTGCCGTTGCCGATGTTCATCGCGTCAACGCTCTGCGTGAGCATCACGGGTATATGATATTTGGGACTGTTCTCGTTCATTGCCGTGCTGTCATTAGGTTTTCCAATTCCTTGGCGAAATCTTCGGCGGGCATGCGCTGTTGCTCCAAAAGTTGAGGCGACCATATTTCCACGGTGTCGTCCATGCCGAGGAAAACCACATCCTGCCTTATTTCCGCCTTTGCGGCATAGCGCTTGGGAATGAGAAACCTCCCTCCTCCGTCAAGCGTTACGGTTTCCACGCCGCACACAAATTCGCGCAACACCATCTGTTGGCGGGCATTCCAACGGCTAAGCCCGGCACGCAGTATGTCGAGCTGCTCGTTCCACACACTCCGTGGATAGAGCACAAGGCACGGCTGGAAAGCATCGTGCGAAAGTACCAGGTGCTCCTCTCCCGCAGCCGCAAGAACCTTTCGGAAAGCGGCAGGGAAGAACACCCTTCCTTTTGTGTCGGATTTAGCCTCTATTGTACCGGTGAAACGCATTGTGTTCCAATTGTTAATGTGCAGTATTTTTACGATAGCACTACTTTAATTCGCCAAAGTTAGCAACTTTTCACCACTTTGCCCCACTTTGCTCCACTTTTTGTAAAAATAAATTTCAACAAATACTTTGCCTTAGCGTGCAAATTGCCTAAAATGCAGTGTTCTATAAAGAGAATCAAATGTTACTTGCAGGTGGTGGGGAATTTTCAAACTGCGGTTTGCATACGTTGAAGGATTGCTGCGGCGACTTGCGGTGCGGCTCGTGCGGTGGGGTAAAGGGCGTATGCCATACGCCCCTACAATTCGCGCAAAACAGAAAATAATCACTCTTTCCCCAACACCCTGAAAACTACATGAGACGTGGGAAAAACTACATAGGACATAGAAAAAATTATATCAGACATAATTCAAACTACATCAGACCATTTTTCGCCTGTTTCAAGCGTCTGAAAAACAATAACTTATGCGGATAATGGTTTTGTGCGATAAATAATTGGCAGACAGCCCGTTGGGCGAAATCTTTGAAAATGTCCGTCTCGGGAGAGGGCTTCTGGTTTTCCCATAGCAAGTCCCTTACATTGTATGCGCATTCTCCGGAATTAGCAATGTGTGCGCTTTTTGCCGGCGCAATGAAAAATAATTGTTAACTTTGAGGTCGCAATCAAAATGTTTAACAAAATAATAATCAAGAAACAGACACAAAAATCGCAAGGGAGAGGCGGCAATGCCTGCCGCGCACCCCAAGACAGCCGTTAGGAGAGGGGCTGTCCATTCTGTAGGATAAGATATATGGGCTTTCGGCTCGTGTTTCCTTTACTTTGAATACCGCCAATATTCGCTACACGGAAACATGCAGACTCGGGGTTCACGCTTCACGGCGTGAACCGTCCGTCGCTTGTTGTGTAGCAGGTCGCTTGGCGGTAACCTAAAGTAGAGACAAGCATACGGATGGTTGCACGCCTTTCTTGTTTCGGAACAACAAAAACCAAAAACAAAAAATCATGAAGCAGATTATCATTACAGTGCTTTGCATGTTCGCAACATTGTGCGGCTATGCGCAGGAAAAATCAGGGCATCTCCTGTTCAAGGGAGTGCCAATCGACGGAACGGTAAACTCGTTCGTGCAAAAAATGAAGCAGAAAGGGTTTACGACATTAACAAATGACGGACAGACGGCTATGATGAAAGGCACGTTTGCGGGATATAAAAATTGTGATTTGCACATTCTTAGAACAACAGAAAAGGATTTGGTATATCGTGTCGGGGTGTTTTTTGAGCCGGACAAGACATGGGAATTCTTGGCTTTAAAATATTTCTCATTAAAGCAGATGCTGACTAAAAAATATGGCAAGCCAAGTTTCTGCATTGAAGAGTTTGATTCTTACAGTCAACCTAAGGATGATATGATGAAAATGTTATATGCAGAACAAGACAGGTGCAAATACGGAACAGAATACGAAACTGACGAGGGTATCATAACTTTGAAAATTGTTCATGCTAAGGCAGATTATGAGCATTTTTGCAGTGTTATGTTGGTATATAATGACAAAAAGAACAACTTGGTGGAAAAGGAAAGCGCAAGCGATGACCTATAACCAAAACAATAAAACCATGAAAAAGTGCATATTGATAGCCTTGCTGCTGCCGCTGTTTGCGGCGTGCGGTAACAAGGAGGCGGAAAAGAGGGATGCCGCTATTATTGCGGCAATCTCGGCAAACGCCGAGGTGTACAAGCTGTTTCCCACGCAGAACCTTTGGACGTTCATAAAGCTCGACACGCGGAGCGGCAAGATGTGGCAGGTGCAGTATGACGTTAAGGACAACAACCGTGGGGAGACTGTTCTGAACGGCATGCCGCTTGCCGAAAAGGGAAAGGCAGGGAGGTTCACGCTTTGCCCGACGCAGAATTTCTGGACTTTCATCCTGCTCGACACAACCGACGGCCGCACGTGGCAGGTGCAGTGGTCGCAAGACGAGGCCAACCGTGGGATAGCCCCGATAGGGCAGTAGCGTAATCCCCCAAGCAAAAAACCACGGTGATTATCACCGTGGTTTTTTATGTTTTGGATTGGCGCGGAAATTATTCGTTGTCCAGCGAGCGGCAGAGCTTGAGGTTTGCCTCGCGCACGCGCTTCTCCTCAATCTTAATGACCTTGCGGTCGTATGTCATGAGGCCGTTGACCTCAATCTCGCAGTCGGTGGTCTGGGTGTAAACGCCGGCAGCGACACCTTTCTTGACCATTTCGAGAAGTCCGTCGGCTATCTCCACATAGCGGTCGGTTACTTCCTTTTCGTTCTTGTACTGCACGTAGCCCCAGTTGTCGCTGTCCTGCCATACGTGTCCCTTGAGCGGAAGTCCGAGACCGCCGAACTCGCCCATGACCTCCACGCGGTCGGGGTCGGTGAGGTACATTTCGGGTGCGGGGTATTTGTGAAGGTCGAGTATGTCGCCCACGCCCTTGAAGTGGTTGCCGCCCGAAGCTGAGTTAATGAGGCGCGTGGGGTCGAGCTGCCTGGTGTAGTCTGTGATGTCGGCGGTCTTGAACTGCCCCCAGCCCTCGTTGAACGGTGTCCAAACCACGATGCAGGGGTGGTTCTTGAAATTGTCTATGATGTCTTTCCACTCGGCGCGGAAGTCGCTCTCGCTTTCGGCGTTGCGCGTCATCTCGTCGCTTGCGAACCAGTGGGTCATGTCCCATTTGTTGTGTTCGTAGTTAATCTGTCCGCTGGGCATGTCCTGCCATACCAGCATTCCAGCCTTATCGCAGTATTCGTACCACAGGTCCGGCTCCACCTTCATGTGCTTGCGGATCATGTTGAACCCCCACTCCTTGGTTTTGTCGATGTCGTAAACCATCGCCTCGTAGGTTGGCGCGGTGTAGATGCCGTCCGGCCAGTATCCTTGGTCGAGCGGGCCCATTTGGAACAGGGGCTTGTTGTTGAGCATCATCACCAAGTGTCCGCTCTTGCTCTTTCCCTGCGAAATCTTGCGCATTGCGGCGTAGCTGCTAACGGCATCAACCGTCTTGCCGCCAGAGACAACTTTTATGTCGAGGCTGTAAAGGTTGGGCTGGTCGGGACTCCAGAGTTTTGCGTTTGGTATGCTCAGGCTTATGTTCTCTCCGCTTTCGCCTTTTGCCGTTGCAACGGCGGTTTTGCCGAACTTGGCAGTTACCACAACCTTGTCGCCGCTGTTTGCGCCGCTGACGAATGGTTTCACGTTCAATGTGCCTGCGTCTATGTCGGGATTGATTTCCATGCTCTCAAGATGTTTTGCGCTTACAGGCTCAAGCCAAACAGTTTGCCAAATGCCCGATGCGGGGGTGTACCATATTCCCGAAGCCTTGCTTTTTTGTTTTCCTACGGGCTGGTATCCGTCAGACGTGGGGTCGAACACTTTTACGGAAAGTTTGTTGCTGCCCGGTTTCAGTGCGCTTGTGATGTCGAGGCTGAAAGGCGCGAAGCCTCCCGTGTGGCTGCCAACGCTTACGCCGTTCACGAACACTTCCGCTTTCCAGTCAACGCCGCCGAAGTTGAGCTTGACGTTCTTTCCTTTCCATGCGGAGGGAATTGTGAAGGTGCGGTTGTACCACAGGATGTTGTCCTTTGTAAGCGTTTTTCCAACGCCGGAGAGCGAGGACTCTATTGGGTAGGGGACGAGGATTTTGCCGTCGAACGATGCGGGTTCGCCGCCTTGCAGACCTTTTATGGCGTAGTTCCACTGTCCGTTGAGGTTCACCCATTGCGCACGCTTGAGCTGCGGGCGCGGATATACGTTCCACGGCAGTTTGGGGCTGACCTTTTCCGCCCACGGTGTCTTGATTTTGTCGCCCACGGGCTTCCATTGTGCGCCGGTCTGTTGCGGGGCTGCAAGCAGCGCGACTGCGGCAGCGGCTAATAAATGTCTTACTTTCATCGATATTTTAAGTTATTGTTGTATTTGGTGAGTGCAGTGTTTATGAGCAGTTTTGCTCCGTCCCGGCGGCAGCCAATCGGAAAAAGGCTGCAATTGCCTTTGCGACACTAGTATGGAAGCAAAATTAGCGAATTTCCCGAAAACCGTGTTTTGTATCCCCTGAAAATTATGTCTGAAACAGAAAAAACTATGTCCTATGTAGGAAAAATTATATCAGACATAATTCAAATTACATCAGACCTTTTTTCAGCTTTTGCAAACCTCTGAAAAGCAAATCGTTATGCAGAATATTTTCCGCCAAGAATTTTCCTGGAAACCAACGTCTTACGCGGTTTTGGCGGCAAGTAAGGGGGTTCGTTTATGCCCATAATAAAATTTGCGAAGTGTCTCTTTACCGCCATTCCGCACAAGGCACAAAAAATCCGGGTATGCCCCTTTTGCAGGGCATGCCCGGAATATGTTTGCTGCTTTCAGCTTAGGCTTTATGCCTTCTGAATGCGCTTGTAGCCGTATTGTGCGATGTCGCCAAGCTCTTCCTCGATGCGTATGAGCTGGTTGTATTTTGCCATACGGTCTGTGCGGCTCATGGAGCCGGTCTTAATCTGACCGCTGTTGGTTGCAACTGCGATGTCGGCAATTGTGGTGTCCTCGGTTTCGCCGCTGCGGTGTGAGGTAACGGTTGTGTAGCCGTGGCGGTGAGCCATTTCGATGGCTTCGAGGGTTTCGGTGAGCGAACCAATCTGATTAACCTTGATGAGGATGGAGTTTGCAGCGCCCATCTTTATACCCTTCTGAAGGAACTTGACGTTGGTAACGAACAGGTCATCGCCCACGAGCTGGCAACGGTCGCCGATGGCTGCGGTGAGTTTAACCCAGTTGTCCCAGTCGTTCTCGTCGAGACCGTCCTCGATAGAGTCGATAGGATATTTTGTGATGAGTTCTTCGAGATACTTTATCTGTTCCTCGGCTGTGAGCTTCTTGCCGTTGGGGTCTTTGGGCATTCCGCTCTTGAGCTGGCGGTAGTCGTAGAACCACTCGCCGTTTTCGCAGGTTGCGAACTCCGAAGCGGCGCAGTCCATTGCAATCTTTACGTCCTTGCCCGGTTCGTAGCCGGCATCCTTTATAGCCTGACATATGCTTTCGAGAGCGTCTTCTATGCCATTGAGTGCGGGTGCGAAACCGCCTTCGTCGCCTACGGCTGTGGAAAGACCGCGCTTTTTGAGCAGCTTTGCGAGAGCGTGGAACACTTCTGCGCCCATGCGGATGGCCTCACGCTCGGTGGGTGCGCCAACCGGACGGATCATGAACTCCTGGAATGCGATGGGAGCATCGGAGTGTGCGCCGCCGTTGATGATGTTCATCATCGGAACGGGAAGTACGTAGGTGTTTGCGCCGCCTATGTAGCGGTATAGGGGAATGTTGAGTGCCTTGGCAGCGGTGTGTGCAGCTGCGAGAGACACGCCGAGTATTGCGTTTGCGCCGAGCTTGCTCTTGGTGGGGGTGCCATCGAGCGCGAGCATTTTGTAGTCGATTGCACGCTGGTTGAGCACGCAGTCGCCTTTGAGAGCGGGCGCGATTATGTTGTTTACATTGTCAACAGCTTTGGTTACGCCCTTGCCGCCATAACGCTTCTTGTCGCCGTCGCGAAGCTCGAGAGCCTCGTTTTCGCCGGTTGATGCGCCTGAGGGGACACTTGCGCGACCCATCACGCCGTTTTCCAATGTTACTTCAACCTCTACGGTTGGATTGCCTCTTGAATCGAGGATTTCTCTTGCATGAATTTTCTCAATCTTCATAATAATATGATTTTGACTATTTCCGACACAAAAATAATTCTTTTTTTGCAATGGCATACAGCGGGCAGTATTATTTTTCCATGCCTAGAAACTATATTCCGCAAAAAGGGCGCATGTCGTCGTTGTTGCCGCGTGTTTTGAAACAGCACTTGGCAATGGGACGTTTTGGCTCGGGTTTCAGCCCATTTTGATTATAAGCGGTATTATGTTTGCGGTGAACAGCCTTACCGATATGGCCAGCAGTATGATACCGAAGAATTTGCGCATTAGGTATATGGCTGCCGGGCTTATCTTTCTTTCCACCCAGTCGATGGCGCGGATTACTATGTAAACCATAAGGCAGTTGAGCACCAAGGCTATTATGATGTTTGTAGAGGCGTATTCGGCTTTTAGCGAAAGCAGGGTGGTGAACGAGCCTGCGCCGGCTATTAGCGGGAAAACCACAGGCACGAGCGTGGCCTCCTTTATGGGTCCCATGTTCTTGAATATGGTTATGTCGAGTATCATTTCGAGCGACATGAGGAACAGCACCAGCGAGCCGGCGATGGCGAACGACTGTATGTCAACGCTGAATAGTTTGAGCATGGCGTCGCCGGCAAGGTAGAAGCCAAAGAGAAGCGCGAAAGATATGGATGACGCTTTCCACGCGCTTACGGGCCGCCCCTGATTTTTGAGGCTTATTATCACCGGTGTCGAGCCGAAGATGTCGATTACGGCGAACAATACAATAAACGCGCTTGCAATTTCCTGGGAGTTTAAGCGCGAAAGAATGTAGTCCAAAGAAAAAAGCGATGATATCATTTTACCATTTGATTTTGTCGAATATTTTGTCGGCCGCGCCGGCGTTAGAGCTTATGTAGTTGCCTGCCGCCTTGCCTGCTTTGCTGCGGCTTTCCTCGTTGCTTGTTAGAAGGTCCATTGTAATGGCGAAAGTGTGGGACGATGTTACTTCGAAACATCCGCCGAGCCGCAGCAGCGTTTCCGCCTCGCGAAACTTGTGGTGATTGGGGCCTATTATAACCGGTATGCCGTAAACCGCGGCTTCGGGTACATTGTGTATGCCAACTCCGAAGCCTCCTCCAACATAGGCTATGTTGCCATATCGGTAAATTGACGACAGCATTCCGTATGTGTCGATTATCAAGCAGTCGTATGCGTCCATGTCTTTTCCGGCGGCTTGGGTTATGCGCACGGCGGGACGTTTCAAAGCTTTGAGTATGCGGCTTATGTGGCTTTCGCTAACCACGTGGGGCGCAAGGATGAGCTTCATGTTTTTGTGGCTGTTGAAGTAGGGGATTATTATGTCCTCATCGGGTTCCCACGAACTTCCCGCCACGAGTACGTTGGCGCATCCGCGGGCTATGGCTTTTGCAGGCTCTACGTCTTTTGCTGCCTTGCGTATGTCAACCACACGGTCAAAGCGGGTGTCGCCCGAAACTGTTACGTTCTCAATGCCTATGCTTTCGAGCAGTCGGCGTGAGTCGTCGTTCTGTACAAATATTCTTGTGAAGTTGTTTAGAACTTTGGCGTATTGCCGTCCGTATGGGCGGAAGAATATCTGGTCTTTGCGGAAGATTGCCGAGACGCTGTAAACTTCGCATCCCGAGCGGTGGAGCTCGTCTATGAAGTTTTTCCAGAACTCGTATTTTATGAAGAATGCCTTTTCGGGGCGCACCATGCGCACAAAGCGGCGGGCGTTGCGGCAGGTGTCAAAGGGCATATAGCATACGATGTCGGCTCCGTTGAAGTTCTTTCTGACTTCGTAGCCTGAGGGCGAGAAAAACGTGAGCAGTATTTTGTATTCGGGATGTTCCTTTCGCAGGCGTTCCATGAGCGGCCGGCCTTGCTCGAATTCGCCGAGGGATGAGGTGTGAAACCACACGTAGCGGTCGTTGGTGCGTATGGCGTGCGCCAGAATGCCGAAAGTTTCGGCGTGGCCGTTGAGCAGAAGCCTTGCTTTTGAGTTGAAAAGGGAGGCTGCCTTGACGCAGAGAATGTATAGGTATATCCCCAGTGAATACATCATTGCCCGGCTTGGTTTTCTTTATGTCCCAGCATGCTTATTGCGCGGTCCATTCGCCTGAGTGTTTCTTCTTTGCCCAGAAACGCAGATATGTCGAACACGTGCGGACCTATTCCCTCGCCCACTATGGTAAGGCGGAAGGCGTTAAGAACATTGCCCGTGCCGTATCCCTTGGCGGCAATCCATTCCATTACGTGTTTGTCTTGGTTTTCTATCGAGAAATCGTTGAGCGAGGCGAGAAGTTCGCGCAGTTCCGTCATAACTTCGGGCGAATCCTGCTTCCAGCGTTTCTTCACGGTTTTCGCATCGTATTCTTCGGGGGCTACGAAGAAGAATTTGCATAGAGGCCAAAGTTCTTTTATGAAGTTCACGCGCCCTTTCATCATTTCAACAACTTCGGTTACGCGTTCGATTGTTTCGTTTATGCCGTTGGCCTTAAGTATTTTGTCGAAGGTTGGCGCAAGTTCGGCAGAGGGTGTGCGCAGTATGTATTCGTGGTTGAACCACTGGGCTTTAACAAAATCGAACTTTGCTCCGCTGCGGCTGCAATGCTCGAGTTTGAACTTTTTTACGATTTCGTCGAGCGTCATAATCTCCTCGTCGTCGCCGGGGTTCCATCCCAAAAGCGCAAGGAAGTTAATCACCGCTTGTGGCATATATCCGCTTTCGCGGTAGCCCGATGATATTTCGCCGCTTTTGGGGTCGTGCCATTCAAGAGGGAACACGGGAAATCCCAAACGGTCGCCGTCGCGTTTCGAAAGCTTTCCTTTGCCGTCGGGTTTGAGCAGAAGCGGCAGGTGGGCGAACCTCGGCATGGTGTCTTGCCAGCCAAGAGCGCGGTAAAGCAGCACGTGGAGTGGGGCAGAGGGAAGCCATTCCTCGCCGCGTATCACGTGGGTGATTTTCATCAGGTGGTCGTCAACAACATTGGCAAGGTGGTATGTTGGCAGTTGGTCTGCCGACTTGTATAGCACTTTGTCGTCGAGCACGGAGGAATTTATAACAACCTCTCCGCGAATAATGTCGTGAACGTGTATGTCTTCGCCGCCTTCCACTTTAAGGCGCACAACATATTGCGCCCCGCCGTCGATTAAGGCTTTAACCTCTTCGGGCTGAAGTGTGAGCGAGTTGCGCATGAAACCGCGCGTGGTGGCATCGTATTGGAAATTGGGGGTTTTATCCCTTGCCGCCTGAAGCTCATCTGGGGTGTCGAACGCTATGTAGGCCTTGCCCTCGTCAAGCAGTTGGTCGGCATATTTTTTGTATATCTCTCTGCGTTCCGATTGCCGGTAAGGACCGTATTCGCCACCGAAGCTTACGCCTTCGTCAAACTTTATGCCGAGCCACTTGAACGACTCCAATATATATTCCTCCGCTCCGGGAACGAAGCGATTTGAGTCGGTGTCTTCTATTCTGAAGATGAGTTTTCCACCGTGCTGGCGGGCAAAAAGGTAGTTATATAATGCCGTGCGTACTCCGCCTATGTGCAGGGGCCCCGTGGGGCTTGGCGCAAAACGCACGCGAACCATATTGCTTTCCATTGATGTATCTGCTTGTAATTGACGTGCAAAGTTACGCAAATTTGCAAAACCTGCAAAAGTGCGCGCCGTTACCCGGGCGTTTTGGATTTCCGCCCCGTTGTATGAGGACTTCGTGAAGAATGTTCGTGAAGGCGGAGGCAAGGCGGCAAACATCGCAAACGCAGTTCAGGATGACAGGCAAACGACAGTGCTCATGATGTGTATAAAGTAGGGTTAATCAAAAAGCATACGCCCCTACAAATGGCGCAAAATCAATACCGCCAAAAATACATTTGATGTAGGAAAAACTACATAGGACGTAGAAAAAATTATGTCTGATATAATTTAAATTACATCAGACCTTTTTCCGCCAGTTTGCAACGTGCTGTAAAACAAACGCTTACGAGGTGTTTTTAAGAAGGGTGCAACGGTTTGCAAATCAAAAAGTTAAGGAAAACGGACGCTTTTGCATCCCACAGCGGACGCAGGCAAAAATCCCGCAACACCGGCGTAATGGCACAGGCTGCGGGATTGTATGTCTTGCGTTTGGCGGTCTTTGATTTTGTGTCGCCTTTCGTGCAAAGGGGCTTGTTGTTAAAGCTCCCTTATGTATATGTCGCGGAAATATGTGCGGCTGCCGTGGGCCTGCAATTCTATCTGTTCAATGGGGAATATCTTACGGTTGCTGTCCCAATAGTTTTCGAGCGTTACGTTGTCAACCACTTTTACGCCGTTGAGAATAACCGTAACTTTCTCCCCGCGCATTGTTATATGGAAGCTGTTCCATTCGCCGAGCTTGTTGTCTGCCACCTGCGAGGGTTTGCTTTCGTTCTTCTGGTTGTTGTAGAGTCCGCCCGAACCCACTTGTGCGCCCACGTTCACGCGGGCCGTGTCCCAAATCTGCACCTGCGGCGTGCCGCGAAGATAAATGCCGGCATCGGGTTCCGCACCTTCGGGGTCGAGTTTCCAGTCAACATACATTTCGAAGTCGCCGTATTTCTTTACGGTGCATAGGTTTTCGAAACCATGTCCCACATATACAATCTGACCATCGATTACATTCCAGTCTCGGCGCATTATTTCGTCAGCCTTTACCTGCTTTCGGGCCTCTTCGGCGGGCGACATCTTGGCGCGTGATATGGGGTTTTCCACAAGTCCTTTCCAGCCGTCAAGGTTCTTGCCGTTGAAAACTTTTACAAGTCCGTTGCCCGTAACAGACTTGAGATAGTTGTTTACCTGTTTGCTCTTTCCGAGAATTATGCCCGCCTTGGTTATTGCCTGTTTTGTGCCTGTGCCGGCGTAGTCCTTGTTTGCAAGGGCTATCTTAAGCACGGCTTTTGCCGCCTCGGTTTTCACGGCGGCGTTGTCAAGCCATTCGGCTGCGAACACAAGTGCCTGGAATGCCCCGGTGGTGGCTATTTCTTTGAGTATTAGTTTGCGCTGCTTGTCGGTGTGCGCAAGGCCCATTGCGTTTCGGAGCATGATGACGCGGTTTTCGGGCGTGAATTCCGCGCTGTTGGCTGTTTTAATGAATTTGTTGAGTGCGGCGGGAGTGGAAAGCAGTGAGTAATCTTGCGCCACCTGCACGAATTTCACCGGAACGGTATCTTTGGCCGCCATTGCAAGCGACAGCGCGGCGAATGTGGCGATTATTAATGTTTTCTTCATGTTTAACGATTTGTGCTACAAAAGTTTTTTAAGTATGCCCTGTATGTATTTTTCCATTACATCATATCCTTTCGAGGTGGGGTGCACGCCGTCTTTTGTGTATTCGGGGTTGAGCGCGCGGTTTTCGCCGCTGACGAGTAGGGGATAGTAGTCGGCGTAAACAATATGGTTTTTCTTGGCGTAAGCCTTGAGCCTGGCGTTGAGCGAAGCCACCTTTTCGGGGACGTTCTTTATGTTATTGTCCCAAGGTATGTATGCAGCCGGAAGCACGCTTGCTATGATAGGCTTTATCTTGTTTGCTTTCAGCAGTTCTACTATTGAAATTATGTTGCCCATTGTTATGTTCTCGTCGTAGGGGTTTGTGTTTTCGGCTATGTCGTTTATTGCGCCGCCTATCACAACATATTTCGGTTTAAGGTTTATGACGTCCTCGCGCAGGCGTACAATGTATTTATATGTGGTTTGCCCCGAAATTCCACGTCCTATGTATCCGTTTTTTTTGAAAAAGTCGGGGTGGAACTGCGCCCAATTGTCGGTTATCGAGTTTCCGAAGAACACTACGCGGCGTTGCTCCTGCGGAAGTTTTTTTACGGTTTCGTTGTTGGCGGCATAGCGTTCGAGTTGTGCCCAGTCGCCCTTCTGCGCCCATAATCCGCCGAATATGGAGGCGAAAAGCAGTGTATAGGCAATTTTGTTTATTGCATTCATTTTTGCAGTTTGTGTGGTTCTTCGCAAAGTTAAGAGTTTTTTATGAACAAATAACCTGAAGGGGTGGTATTCGGAGACTTTGTGAATGAATAAAATAGTATTTTTGCCCAAATGAAGATAGGAAACATAAATTTGGGCGAACGCCCCGTTATGCTTGCGCCAATGGAGGACGTTACCGACGCTCCGTTCAGGGTTTTGTGCCGCAGAATGGGCGCGGCAATGGTTTACTCGGAGTTTGTGTCGAGCGACGCGCTTGTAAGGATGGTTAACAAGAGTCTTGCAAAGCTCGAAGTTGACGGCGGTGAGCGTCCTGTGGCGATGCAGATATATGGTAAGCTGCCCGAAGCCATGGCCGATGCCGCGAAGATTGTCGTGGAACAGGCGCATCCCGATGTGCTCGACATGAACTTCGGCTGTCCGGTAAAGAAGGTTGCGGGAAAGGGTGCCGGTGCAGGGTTGCTGCGCAACGTGCCGCTGATGCTCGAAATAGCAAGGGCGGTTGTAGATGCCGTGGACATACCGGTTACCGCCAAGACCCGCCTGGGTTGGGACCACGATAGTATAATAATCGAGCAGCTTGCCGAGCAGTTGCAGGACTGCGGCATACAGGCACTCACCATTCACGGCCGCACACGTTCGCAAGTGTATAACGGCGAGGCGGACTGGGAGCCGATACGCCGCGTAAAGGCAAACCCGCGCATCCACATCCCGATAATAGGCAACGGAGATGTAACTTCGGGCGAGGTTGCAAGGCGGCGTTTCGAAGAGACGGGCGTTGACGGGATAATGGTTGGGCGCGCCACATTCGGCAAACCGTGGATTTTTGCAGAGATAAACCGTGCGCTCGGCAAGGAGGTGCCCGGCTCTCTTGACAACGTGATAAAATCCACCCATGCACCGCTGTCGCTCGACTGGAAGCTTGACGTGCTTATGGACGAGGTGCGCCGCAGCGTGGAGAGAAACGGAACGGTTGGCGGGCTGATACATATGCGCCGACACATAGCGGCTTCACCGCTTTTCAAGGGCATTCGCGATTTCAGGGCAACGCGCATAGCGATGCTGCGCTCGGAGAACATCGATGAGATGCTTGAACTTATGGAGGGCACGCGCCCTTTGCTTGAACAGGGAAACGAGAATATTAACCCTTAAATACTTACAGGAATCATGAAAAATCTTAGAATCGAATCGGCAATCCTCGCAGTGGGTCTTGCACTGCTCGGCGTTTTCATCTACTACGGTATAAGCAGCCTTGAAAAGCGCGACAGGTTTGTGAGCGTGCGCGGACTGGCGGAGAAGGAGGTGAAGGCCGACCGCGTTATCTGGCCTCTCACATATAAGACTGTGGGCAACGACCTTGGCACGGTTTATCGAAACATTTCGGCGGCAAACAAGAAAATAGCCGCTTTTCTTACACGCAACGGTATAAAGGCTTCGGATATAACCACCGGCGCACCGCAGGTAACCGACCTTTGGACCGACACCTACAACGACAACCGCAACAGGGAGCGCTACAATGCAACATCCGTAACTACCGTGTCGTCATCCGACGTTGACAGAGTGAGGGCGTTGATGACGCGCACCGGCGAACTGCTGTCAGAGGGAATTGCCATCGCCCCCAACGACTACAGCTCGCGCATACAGTTCGACTTCACGAGTCTGAACAAAATAAAGCCGCAGATGATAGAGCAGGCAACGAAAAATGCCCGCGAGGCGGCGGAGAAGTTTGCAAGAGACAGTGAAAGCAGACTCGGAAAGATAAAAAAAGCGCAACAGGGGCTTTTCTCGATAGAAGATCGCGATTCGAACACTCCTTACATAAAGGAAGTGAGAGTTGTTACAACGGTGGACTATTATCTTGACAACTGAAGCCGCACAGGCACAAAACAAATCAAGCCTCTCGCACATTGGGTGCGGGGGGCTTTTTTATCGCAGCGCATTGTCGCAATTTGCTTCGTTTACCAATGTAGTGCGCGTATTGCCGCGAAAAGGCCAAGTGCCCGATGTTCAAGTATAAATGCTTGTTTGGGTTGCTTTCGAGGGATATTGGTTTTCAGATGTTTGCAAACGACAAAAAAAGGTCTGATGTAGTATGAATTATATCAGACATAATTTTTTCTATGTCCTATGTAGTTTTTCCTATGTCCGATATAATTTTCGGCGTGTTGGGAAAGGAATAACCGATTTGGGTTTTGCATCATTTGTAGGGGCGTATTGCATACGCCCTGTGCGCCACTGCCAAAACCGCGTGGCAAACGGCTCCCATAAGTGTGTGGTGATATTTTCCAAAAACAAAAAAAACTCGCCGGAGCCTATGTCGGTTCCGGCGAGATCTTTTCAACAATTATATTATAAAGTTATGTTCGGGTTTATGCTTCCTTTGCGGTTGCGGGTATTTCCTCTCCCTTTGCGTTTGCCGTGTTGCGGCGTGTGCGCTTCATAACGTAGTATGCAATGGGCGATGCCACGTATAGCGAAGAGAGTGTTCCGAATACCACACCGAGTATCATTGCGAATGCGAAAGAACGTATGCTCTCGCCGCCGAAGATGAAGATACACAGCAGAACAGCGAGCGTTGTGCCGCCGGTGTTGATTGTGCGGCTAAGAGTGCTGTTGAGTGCATCATTGTATATGCGGTGGTTGTCGCGTTTGGGGTAGAGGTGGAAGTATTCGCGCACACGGTCGAAAATCACCACCTTGTCGTTTATTGAGTAACCTATTGCCGTAAGCACAGCGCCTATAAACGTTTGGTCAACCTCGAGCGAGAACGGAACCCATCCCCAGCAAAGAGAATACATACCGATGATTAGCAGTGTGTCGACCATAAGGGCCACCGTGCTGCCCACGGAGTATGCCACATTGTGGAAACGTGCCAGAATGTAGAGGAATATGGCCGCAAGCGCGAGTATCACACTTATGATTGCTCCGTTTGTAACGTCTTTTGCCACCGAGGGACC
Source organism: Prevotellaceae bacterium UBA6398 (assembly GCA_002437495.1). Taxonomy (GTDB): domain Bacteria; phylum Bacteroidota; class Bacteroidia; order Bacteroidales; family Bacteroidaceae; genus UBA6398. The sequence goes on along the minus strand of DJQA01000008.1, from coordinate 37,984 downwards.
TACTTTTTGCGAGCTTATGATTGAGCCGCCGGCGCGGTTGTCGCGGTCGATGAAACGATCGAGCGTTACATAGTCGGCAAGTAGTTTGCCTTTCTTCAGAGCCTGGTAAACAAATTTCTCCGACTGTGCGTCTGCATCGCTGGAATTGTCGTTGATGTTGTAGTTGGTTGATACACGAAGTGTTTTGCCGTCTGTTCCGAGGGCGATTGCCGAAACATTTGCCCGGTCGCCCACTTCCTGTTGTAGCAGGTTGCGCACTTCTTCGGGGGTAACCTTCTGCTCGAACTGCACAACATAGTTGCGACCTCCGGTGAAGTCTATGCCTTTGCTCAGACCGCGCACGCCTAATGAAACCATCATTACTGCAATCAGCACACCACACACCACAAGCACTTTCTTTGACACACCGAGTATGTTGTAGTGTGGGTCGCGCATGATGTTCTCGGAAATCTTTGTGGTGAACGTTATGTTAAGCCACTTGTCCTTGTTCATGAAATGCTCGTAGGCAATACGTGTGAGCCATACAGCGGTGAAGAACGAAGCGAGCAAGCCAATGATTAGCGTTGTGGCAAATCCGCGAATAGGTCCTGTGCCGAAGTTGAAGAGTATTATGGCGGTGATGATTGATGTGAGGTTGGAGTCGAAGATTGCCGAGAATGCGTGCTTGTAGCCATCGGCAAGGGCGTTCTTCACAAGTTTGCCGCTTCGCAGCTCCTCCTTGGTGCGCTCATATATAAGCACGTTGGCATCGACTGCCATACCGAGCGAGAGCACCATACCGGCAATTCCCGACATGGTTAGGGCCGCCTGGAACGAGGTTAAAACTCCAAATGTGAAGAAGAAGTTGAGCAGCAGCGCGCAGTTTGCAACCATTCCTGGGATGGTTCCATAGATTATACACATGTAAATCATCAGGATTATGAATGCAATAACGCAGGCTGTGAAGCCCTGGATGATTGACTCCTGACCGAGCGAAGGACCAACGATGTCTTCCTGTACAATGTGGGCGGGGGCGGGCATTTTACCCGATTGCAGCACGTTTGCAAGGTCTTTGGTGTCCTCGGCTGTGAAGTGCCCTGTGATTTGCGACTGTCCGCCGGTTATTTCGTTTTCTACATTGGGTGCGCTGTAAACAAAGCCGTCAAGCACGATTGCAATTGCGTGGTCCTTGTTCTTCTTTGTTATGGCCGCCCAACGACGTGCGCCATCGGTGTTCATCGACATGCTCACGCAGGGACGGTGGAACTGGTCGTAGTCGTCCTTTGCCGTAGTGATTACATCGCCTTCGAGCGGTGCGCGTCCGTTGCGCTCCGTAACCTTGAGGGCGTAAAGTTCGAATACATCCTGCTTTGTGCTAACCTCCGAGGGTTTTACGCCCCAGCACAGCTTGAGGTCTTTGGGTAGAAGCTTTTGCGCGTCGGCCGATGTGAGCAATTTCATAACTTCGGCGGTGTCGCGTGAGAGTACATATCCCACCACGCAGCCTCTTTCGCCTTGTGCGGGCGACATTAGCGAAAGGAGCGGGTGTTGTTTCTTGAGGTCGGCATCTGCCTTTGCACTTTCTTTTGCCTTGCCTTTACCTGCTTCGAGCTTTTTGAGTGCTTCTGCTGCGTTTGTACCGGTGCCCTTTTCAACCTTGGCGATGCCTGCTTCAGCTTCTTTTGAAGCGGGTTCTGCTTTAGCCGTATCCGTTTTGGCGGTTGTGCCTTTGGCGGCGGCGAGCTTTGCGTCTATCTGCGACAGGTATGGTGTTATAACATTTCCGTCGTATGTTTCCCAAAACTCGAGGTTAGCGCTTCCTTGAAGGAGCTTCCTAACGCGGTCGGGCTCTTTGATGCCCGGCATTTCAACGAGTATGCGCCCCATCTGGCCTTGAAGGGTCTGGATGTTGGGCTGGGCCACGCCGAAACGGTCGATACGTGTGCGCAGCACTTTGTAGGAGTTGTCGATTGCTGCGGCAACTTCTTTGCGCAGCACTTTCTCTATTTGCGCGTCGGTGCTGTTGGTGGCCACCTGCCCTTTTAGTTGCTGGGTTGCGAACACCTCGGCCAAGTGGTTTTTACCGGCAGCTGCCTGGTAGTTCCTTACGAAAAGTGTGATGAAATCGTTCTGGCTGCTCTGAGACTGCTCGTAGGCCTGTTTCAGGGCTTTGAGGAATTTAGGGTCGGTGGAGTTGTCGGCGAGCGACTTGACCACATCCGGAACAGATACTTCGAGAATTACGTTCATTCCGCCCTTGAGGTCGAGACCGAGACTTATTTGCATCTCCTGGCACTGTTTGAACGTGTACGCGCCGAGCCACACTTTCTCGTTCTTTATAGAATCAAGATATTGTGCGCCGGCTACCGCTCCCATTTTCTCAGCCTTGCTGGTGAAGTGGCTTGTTACAAATGAGAACGAGAGGTAGTAAATGCAGATTAGTGTTAGTAATACTGCAATCGCCTTTATGAATCCTTTGTTTTGCATTTGGTTTTATTATTATTTTTATTTTTTCTTATGGCAGTAGGCTTGCAAATATACACTTTTTTTAATACTTGAATGCCTGCGTGGGGGGATTATTTGGTTTTTAGTTTAAAGAATGCCGTAATGGGGTAGTGGTCGGAGCCTTTTGCGTGGCTGTTTACTTTTGCGGCATAGGGTTTCCAATGGCGCGAGCACATCATGTAGTCTATCCTTACGTGCATTCCGTTGCTGGTGTATGAGAATCCCGGTCCCAATCCGGTTGCGGCGTATGCATCGGTCAGGCGGTGCGCAAATTCGCGCCGTGTGTATGATATCGGGGTGTCGTTAAAATCTCCGCACAGTATCATCGGGGTGTTTTTGTGTGCTTTTATGAATGCCACCACTTTGTCAACCTGTGTGCTACGCTTTTCGGCTGCGCGCGCAATCTTGCGTAGCACGGGTGCAACTATCTTTCGGGGGCTTTTGCCTGCGGTTTCTTTGCCTTTCACCATGGCAGAGTAGTTGTCAAGTTCCTTGGGCGTTAGGTTGTCGCTTTGCAGGTGATTGCTTACAACTATTATTGTGTCGCCGCCGTGGTTTTTAAGGTAGTATGCCACTGTTGTGTTGGAGCTTTCGGGGAACACAAGCTGCTCTGTTTTGATTATTTTTAGTTTCGAAAAGCATCTCATGGTTGTAGTGTTACGGGTGTCTCCCACCACGTCCATGTATTTGTATATTTCGCGCAATTTTTTCTCTGTGTTCTCCCAGCCTGGGTAGAAGCCTCCCTCCTGTATGCACACTATGTCGGCGTTGGAGTTTACTATGGTTGAGATTATCTGCTCTTTCACTTCGCCGTCATCGTTTTCCGTGCCGCAAAAGTTGCGCACGTTGTAAGACATTATTTTCAGACTTCCCGCGGGCGGGTCGATGTGTATATTCACGGGGCAGTATGCGCGCAGGTCGCTCAGGCAGAAGAGTAATCCGAAAAACGGCACGAGGGCGAGACGTGGTTTTAGCACAAGCCAAAGCACGAGCGCGATGGCGCTTGCGGTGGCGAATATGGGGAATGTCATGCCCAGCACGTCGTACCAGCCACACTCCCGTGGGGATATGTGAGAGCTGTATGCGCTTGCCCACATGGCCAGTATCACAACCACGGTTATTGACATGGCGGCGTTGGTGGTTGTCTTTTTCATTTTCGCCATCATTTGTTTATTTGTTTTCCGAGTCGAAGAGTTTGCGTTTTTCCTCCTCCGTAAGGCTTTCATATCCGGAGGTTCTTATTTTATCGAGTATTCTGTCTGTTTCCCGCTGTTTTTCTTCGCGGCGTGCGTTGTAGTCGTGGTCGGCCTTGTGTCTGCCGAAAGCTGCGCTGCCGTTGCCCGACATTTTCTTGCGCATACGTTTGAATATGCCGTCGCGTGGGGGAGTGTAGCTTTCCCAACCGCCGAAACTTCTTTGCCTGCGGCGTTCGCGGCGTATGAACAGCCATGCGAACGCCATGCCTCCAAGGTGGGCAAAGTGGGCCACGTTGCCGTTTGTGGAGAACGACGAGAACAGTTCTATGGCTATACATATTATAACGAAATATTTTGCTTTCAGTGGTATGGGTATGGGAAAGAGCACGAGCACCTCGTTGGGGTATGTCATGCCGAAGGCGAGCATAACGCCGTAGCATGCCCCCGAGGCTCCTATGGTTGTCCAAAGATTGAGATATTGGCTCATGGGAATCATTTCCTCTCCGGTGTTAACCGCTTGGTAGTTGTTCAGCCCCTCGATGTAGTATTGCCCCAGCTGCCAAACCTCCTGCGTAAGCCCGGCTCCTATGCCGCATACGAGGTAGAAAAACAAGAATTTCTTCCCGCCCCATGTCTGCTCTATTATTCTTCCGAACATCCATAGCGAGAACATGTTGAAAAATATGTGCTCCACATTGGCGTGCAGGAACATGTAGGTTACGAGCTGGTAGGGACTGAAATCGGGGGCCATGAAAAAGTGCAGCCCGAACATGGAGCTTAGGTCGATGCCGCGTGCCTCGAACACGTATTGGGCCAAAAAGATTATCAGATTTATGATAATCAGGTTTTTTGTTATGGGTGGTGTTTTGAACATTGTGTCTTAGCAAATTTGGGGGCAAAGATATGAAATTATCGGCACATTGCATCGCGATGTGTGCTATATGTGGCTGTTTGTCATGGGCTGAGAATGACTTTTATATGGCTTTTCCCGGGTGCAAGTGAATAAATTTTAGCACGAAAGGCAAAAAACTTTCATTTTATTTTGTCAATTTAACAAACTATATTTATATTTGCGTCTCGCGATACATGTAATGTTCGGAAAAATAGCGTAGAACTTGGAAATAACTTTATAAATAATTTTGAATATGAACAAGACAGAACTGATTAATGCAATTGCTGAGGGTGCAGGTCTCAGCAAGGCTGATGCAAAGAAAGCGCTCGATGCAACTCTCGGGGCTATTGAAGGAGCGGTAAAGAATGGCGACAAGGTTGCCCTTGTAGGTTTCGGCACTTTCGAGGTTTCAACCCGTGCGGCTCGCGAGGGATTTAACCCTGCTACAAAGCAAAAGGTAACGATTCCCGCCAAGAAAGTGGTTAAGTTCAAGGCCGGAGCCGGTTTGAACGAGGCAGTGAAGTAAAACGTATTGAATTTAATTTTTTCTTCAACTATGCGCGGGGGCTTTTTGCTCCTGCGTTTTTTTATGCGCAATCAATTTAGTGATATGCGCCTCCGTAAATTGACGCAAAGCCCAAATTGGTTATTTCTTCGGGAGCTCCTCTAAAATTATATCTGACATGGGAAAAACCATGTCCTATGTAGAAAAAATTATATCAGATATAATTCGAACCACATCAGATCTTATTTTGTTCTTTTCAATTACTTGAAATAATGTTGTTTATAAAGTTTGTAACAAATTTGATAAGAAACCGGTTGTCAAGCTGTTTCGAAAATCCGTGAAAATTGCCGCGGGAACGTGGAGGCGTAAAAACGTCGTGGCAGGACGGCTGACCGTCCTGCCACGACACATTATTGTATATATAATTTATGTATGTGCGCCGTTTACTTGTTTGCGCGCTTTCGCGCCAGGTGGTCGAGCAGCACTTTGCGCATTCTCATGCTTTTCGGGGTAACCTCAACGTATTCGTCCTCTTTTATGTATTCCAGAGCCTCTTCGAGCGAGAAAACCACCGGCGGCACGATGCGCGCCTTTTCGTCTGCGCCACTTGCGCGCATGTTGGTTAGCTGCTTTGCCTTGGTTACGTTCACCACAAGGTCGTTTTCGTGCACATGTTCTCCCACAACTTCTCCGGCATAAACTTCCTCGCCCGGACTTATGAAGAACTTGCCGCGGTCTTGAAGGTGGTCTATGGCGTAGGCAAACGCCGTGCCTGTCTCCATTGCCACCATCGAGCCGTTTGTGCGCCTTGTTATTTCTCCCTTGTAAGGTTGGTATTCCTTGAAGCGGTGTGCCATTATGGCTTCGCCCTGGCTTCCGGTCAGCACGTTGGTGCGCAGACCTATGATGCCGCGCGAGGGTATGCTGAACTCTATGTTCACGCGGTCGCCTTGTGTCTCCATTGCAGTCATCTCGCCCTTGCGGCGTGTTACCATGTCGATCATCTTGCTCGAGTATTCTTCGGGCACGTTGATTGTGAGGTCTTCAATCGGCTCGCATTTAACTCCGTCTATTATTTTGTATATAACCTGCGGCTGGCCCACTTGTAGTTCGTAGCCTTCGCGGCGCATGGTTTCTATAAGTACGGATAAGTGCAACACACCTCGGCCCGACACAATCCACTTGTCGGCGGCGATGGGCTTAACCCTCAAGGCGAGGTTTTTCTCAAGCTCCTTTTGCAGGCGTTCCTGTATGTGGCGCGATGTGCAGAATTTGCCTTCCTTGCCGAAGAACGGCGAATCGTTTATTGTGAACAGCATCGACATCGTGGGCTCGTCAATGGCAATCGGCGGCAGCGGTTCGGGGTTCTCGAAGTCGCAAATGGTGTCGCCTATCTCGAAGTTCTCCAAACCTATAATGGCGCATATGTCGCCGCTCGACACGGAGTCGGTTTTTACGCGGCCCATTCCTTCGAAAGTGTGTAGTTCCTTGATTCTCGTTTTCTCGAGTGTGCCATCACGGTGGGCTATTGTAACGTCCATGCCCTCGCGCAATGTTCCGCGGTGCACGCGCCCCACGGCAATGCGTCCCGTGTATTTCGAATAGTCGAGCGATGTTATCAGCATCTGCGGCGTGCCCTCAATCTGCTTGGGGGCGGGGATGGTTTTCAGTATAGTGTCGAGCAGGTATGTTATGTCGCCTGTGGGTTTGTTGTAGTCCGGCCCCATCCATCCCTGCTTTGCCGAGCCGTAAACCACCGGGAAGTCAAGCTGGTCCTCTGTGGCGTTGAGTGCACACATTAGGTCGAACGACATTTCGTAAACTTCCTCCGGGCGGCAGTTGGGCTTGTCAACTTTGTTAACGACAACTATGGGCTTGAGACCTATGCTCAGTGCTTTTTCGAGCACGAACCTTGTTTGTGGCATAGGACCTTCGAAAGCGTCCACCAGCAGTATGCATCCATCAGCCATGTTGAGCACTCTCTCTACCTCGCCGCCAAAGTCGCTATGGCCCGGGGTGTCGATTATGTTTATCTTAACGCCCTTGTAGCGTATGGATACGTTTTTTGAAAGAATGGTTATGCCGCGTTCGCGCTCAAGGTCGTTGCTGTCGAGTATCTGTGTGCCCGTATCCTGATTTGCGCGAAACAGGTGTCCTGCCATCAGCATTTTGTCAACCAGGGTGGTTTTGCCGTGGTCAACGTGCGCTATGATTGCAATGTTACGAATGTCTTGCATTGAAATTTATTACCTTAAAAACTGCTGCAAAGTTAGCCAAATTATGCGTATCGGGGTAAAACATAGGTGTGTTCGTGGAAAATTTGTGGGTTTAAGTGATAAAAATGCACAGCTGGGTTTGCCGTTTGGTTGGGAATGGCTAAATTTGCAACCGCTTTCGCTACGGCGGGGGTACAACAAAAATTCATTAATCAAAAACTTCTATGTATTTAGATCAAGCTAAAAAGAAGGAGATCTTTGGACAATACGGAAAGTCCAATACTGACACCGGCTCACCCGAGGCTCAGGTGGCATTATTCTCATACCGTATTTCCCATTTGACGGAACACATGAAGGCCAACCGTAAAGATCATACAACGGAAAGGTCTTTGGTGCGCCTTGTAGGCAAACGTCGCGCATTGCTCAACTATCTCAAGCGTTGCGATATTGAGCGCTACCGCGCAATAGTTAAGTCTCTCGGTCTCCGCAAGTAATCCGGCCGCCAATGGCGGCAAGAGTGCAAAAAATCGCCCGCATACAGAGGTTCTGTGTGCGGGCGGATTGTTTTTTGTGCGGTTTGGCGTTGTGGTTAACCGAATTTTTACTTACTTTGTAAGTTGTAATAACAAAAAAATCACATCATGAAGGTCAAAGGTAAGCGTGCGTCCGTAAGGCTCGGCAAAAAAGAGATATACGGCAGGTTATCGGAACTTTTCACCGACAATGCCGACAAGTCATACAGTTCCCGTGAGATTTTCGAGGAGCTTGGCATAACATCCCATGCGCAGCGTATGTTGTGCTGCGATATTCTTGAAGACCTTGTTGACGCCGATGAACTCACCGTGCGCGATGACCGATACAGCCTAAGCCGCAAGAACCAGGTTGTAGAGGGCAAGTTCGTCAGAAAGGCCAACGGCCACAACAGCATGGTGCCCGACGACGGAGGTAAGTCGATACTCGTAACCGAGCGCAACAGCATGGGCGCGATGAACGGCGACCGTGTGCGCGCCACAATCCTTGCACGCCGCGAGAAGCATGCCCGAGAGGCGCAGGTTATTGCAATACTCGAACGCGGGCGCGAGACTTTCGTGGGGAAGCTGCACGTGGAAAAAAACTACGGCTTCCTCGAAACGGCGGGCAGGATATACTCAAACGACATTTTCATTCCCAAAAACTGCCTGAAGGGCGGAAAGAACGGCGACAAGGCCGTTGTGAAAATAACACAGTGGCCCGAGGCGGGGAAGAACCCCGTGGGAAAGGTTATCGACATTCTCGGCTCCGAGGGAGAGAACAATGCGGAGATGAACGCGATACTGGCCGAATACAACCTGCCCTATACCTATCCGCAAAATGTTGTTGAGGCGGCCGAAAAAATCCCCGATGGAGTAACCCCCGAGGAGATTGCAAGGCGCGAGGACTTTCGCGATGTAACCACGTTTACAATCGACCCGCGAGACGCAAAGGACTTCGACGATGCGCTCTCCATTCGTCCCACAAAAGACGGAAACTGGGAGGTGGGCGTTCACATTGCCGATGTTTCGCACTACGTAAAGGAGGGAGATGTGATAGACCGCGAAGCCGTTAAGCGTGCAACGAGCATATACCTTGTTGACCGCACGATACCCATGCTGCCCGAAAGGCTATGCAATTTTCTTTGTTCTCTGCGGCAGGGTGAGGAGAAATTGGCGTATAGTGCAATTTTTAAGATGAATTCCAAGGCAGAGGTACTTTCGTGGCATCTTGCCCATACGGTGATAAAGAGCAACCGAAGGTTTACATACGAGGAAGTGCAATATATATTGGAGGAGAACGGCGAGGCTTCGCCCGAAGATCTGGCACTACCCGGCGAACACCCGCAACCCGTGAATGCGGAAAAGCCGGTGGGCGAGTTTGCCGAAGAGCTTATAACTCTCAACCGTCTTGCAAAGCATCTGCGCAAAAGGCGTTTCGACAACGGTTCGATAGGGTTCGACCGGCCCGAGGTGCGATTTGAAATCGATGGAGAGGGGCATCCCATATCCACATATGTTAAAGTTGAGGAAGACGCCAACAAGCTCGTGGAAGAGTTCATGCTCCTTGCAAACAAGAGCGTGGCCGAGAGCGTAGGCATGGTGCCGAAAGGCAAAAAGGCCAAGGTGCTGCCATACCGCATACACGATGTGCCCGAGCAGACAAAGCTTGAGAACCTTAAGGCGTTCATATCCCACTTTGGCTACAAGCTCAACACCGAAGGCTCGAGAGCCGAAGTGGGCAGGAGCATAAACCGCCTTCTTGACGACTCCAAAGGCAAAAAGGAGCAGCAACTTATAGAAACGGTAACGCTGCGCGCCATGCAGAAAGCGCGCTACAGCATACACAACATAGGGCACTATGGGTTGATGTTCAAATATTACACACATTTCACATCACCCATACGCCGCTATCCCGACACAATGGTTCACCGTCTGCTAACGCGCTATGCCGAGGGTGGGCGCTCCGCCTCCGCAACCAAATACGAGGAATTGTGCGAGCATTCGAGCGCCATGGAGCAGCTTGCCGATGCGGCAGAGCGCGCGAGCATAAAGTACAAGCAGGTGGAGTTCATGGCCGACAGACTGGGACAGGAGTTCGATGGAACCGTGAGCGGAGTTACCGAGTTCGGACTTTATGTTGAGGTTGACGACAACAAGTGTGAGGGCATGGTGCCGCTGCGCGATCTTGCTGACGACTACTACGAGTTTGACGAGAAAAACTACCGCTTGGTGGGTCGCCGCCGCCACCGCAGCTATTCCATTGGCGACAGGGTGAGAATTAAGGTGGCGCGTGCCAATCTCGATCGCCGCCTGCTCGATTTTACCCTTGTCATGGAGCATGGCGCGAAAGCCGATAACGTCTCCGATGCAACGAATGCAACAAAAGGTAAGCATTCGGCGGGCAAGAGACGCAAGGGACGGAAACATTGATTTTAATTTTTCATGTGCAAAGTTTTTTGGTGGGCGTCGGGTGAGTTTTCATCCGGCGCCTGTTTTTTCTGACGCGGTTGCGGCAGCATGAATCCGCAAGCACCCGGAAGTTGTGTAAGGTATTGATTTGTAGAAAAATAGCCACACAAAAAACAATTGTGGTAACGAATTGTTTTTCAGAGACTTGAAAGGGGCGAAAAAAGGTCTGATGTAATTTGAATTACATCAGACATAATTTTTCCTACATCGGACATGGTTTTTCTTATCTCCGATGTAGTTTTTTTTGGTTTGGGTTTTGCGCCAATTGCAGGGGCGTATGGCACACGCCCTGTACGCAACCGCATGAACCGCACCGCCACCCGCTACAACAACATTGCAAATCAACGTAATTCAGGGCGTATGCCATACGCCCCTACGGCGGTGCATTTTGTTGATTGTGCGTTGTGTGCGTCATAAATATCACATCTTTTGCTGCCAACTTAACCCATGTTGCTTATTGTGGGATACTGCACCGATTCTCTGTAAAAAGGCAATTCCCTGCTCGAACTCACTTCGCGCAGGGAATCTTCGTGTAAAATTGAATTGATATATTTATTGTATGCTATGTCATTTGCGCCAAAACCTGTCTGTTATGTCCGCGTTTGTGCCATCGGGCATAATGCGGTAAAGGCGCTGGTTGGTTGTTGGCTTGTTGAGCGGACCTTTTTCGGGAAGATACGGACCGAGTTTCACGAAGTCGAACGCCGCCCGGTCGAAATCTTCCGGAAAATCGGGCTTGCCCGAGTACCACGCCGTTAGGAACTGCCCCGGGAAATGTTCGTGCAAATGCCGCGCAAGTGCGGCCACTTTTTGCGGGTCGTTGTCGCCTCCCATGAAACATATGCATGTAACCTCTCCCGTAAACCCCGATACCATATCGTCAAGCACCTTTGCCGTAAGTTCGTTGCCTCTGTCCTCGCAAAGATACGGGCTGTGGCAGCCTTTGCAGTGGTTGGGGCATAGCGAAAGGTTTATCGCCAGGGTGGTCTCGTCGGGAATTTCCTGGAAAACGATGTCGTATCCTACGTATTTAAGCATATTTCTCAATTATTCGCTTGGGATGTGCTTGTGGCAGCCTCGGTGTAGTCTTTGTCGCGTGCCGGGTTGTCGTAGTAGCGGCGTGCCGCTTCTTTCTGCCTGTCCATGGAGAAATTGGAAACGCGCTTCAGATAGCCGATGACGCGGGTAAGATAGTCGATGTTCTTGCTGTGGCACACGGGGCATTCCTTCAGGTAGCGTTTGTCAATATGTCCGCAGTCGTTGCACACGGTGTTGGGCACGTTGAACGTGAAATAGTTGCACCCTTCCTTTGCTGCAACCCTAAGGAGCTGGCGATACTGCTTCTGGCTCAGGTGCTCGTCAAGGTTCATGTGGAGTGCCGAGCCGCCGGTGAGGTGTTCTATGAACTTGTGTCCGTGCAGGCGGAATTTTTCGAGAATGTGGGTAGATGTGTCCTCAACCACGTAAAAGTAGCTGTTGTAGCAGTCGCGCGGCACATAGTAGCCGTCCTCTCTGTCCCAGCGTGCGTGTTTTACGCCCACATTCTCGGCAGGTATCATCTCGCAGTTGAACATAACGTCCTTGGAGCGGTATTTCTTGTTGTAGTATTCCACCGTGCCCAGCACGCCCTGCACGAATTTCAGGTATTCGGGATTGTCGGAAATTGTGTAGCCGAGAGATTCCGCAGCCTCCACAAGCCCGTTCACGCCTATTGTGAGATACTGGCGCGATATGTTTATGTAGCCGGCATCGAAGAGCGGCAGCATTCCTTTTGACGCAAGGTCTTTCAGGTTTTCGTTGTAGGCAATCTGCACCTTGTGCATTATGTCAATCACCTCGGCTATGAAGTCGAGATACGGTTTGCCCTGTCGCGTAGCCTCCTGCACACAGCGATTGAGGTTTATTGTAAGCACGCTCTTAGATCCGGTGGAAACTCCGCCCGCACCGAGCGTGTAGCTGAAGCCGTTGTTTTGTATTTCGTTGCGCAAACGGCAGCACGAGGCCAGCGAGTCGGCGTTATCGCTCATGTAGGTGAAGAACGAGTGTCCCTCGGCGTACATCTGAGCCGTGAAGTCGGCATACTCCTTGTCAACCACATCGCCGTCTTTCGACAGCAGAGCCATTGTTTCAACGGGGAATGTAAGCACGGTTTTTGTTCGTTCGGCGTTGAACCAGCGCATGAAACGTTTTTGCAGCCAGTTGAGCGCGTCCCAGTTGGGCTTTGAACCGTCGGGGAAGCGGAAGTCGCCGAAAATGCTTTCGAAATAGTTGTGGTCGTAGTAGGAAATGTTCCAGAACACGGCTTGAAAATTCCTTGCCCCCGTGGGCTGGTTTATTGAGTAAACAACCTGTTCGAAACAGTCGGTGATTATTTTGTCGAGAGTGCGGTGGCGTTTTGAAAGGTCAACAACATCATCGGCGTGCTTGTAGTAGTCCTCGCCGTACTCCAGACCAATGAAATACGACATGTACATTAGGAACTCGGGTGTGGCGCACGCGCCGCTTAGCATGCTCGAAACGATGAACACCATGTTTATGAACCCGCCGCAGAACGATTTCAAGTTTGTCGGAGCCGTTGAGTTGCCTCCGATGCTCTTGGTGCCGCTTATGAGCCATGGGTACATGGTTATGCTGGCGCAGTAGTTGGCAAGGCTTGTCTCGTCGTTTTTGTATATGAAGTGGTGTTCGAGAAGATACAGGTAGCGGTCGGCAAGCTCCTTGCCGTACATCTCCTTTATTTTGTCGCACAGCAGACGGCGGTTGAGGCGTATGAAGTTCGACTTTGGCAGTTCGCCGATGAGCGTTGCGATGTTCTTGTTTTCCACATTGGCGTTTGCGTCATACTTTGAACCGGTGGCGGGGTTTGACGCCTTGCAGTAGTCGATGAGGAATTTGAGCTTGTTGCGTATTTCGCGGTCCTCGAAATGTTTCTGGCGGTAAAGCATGAACGACTTTGCTGCCTTGTAGTGGTTTTCGCGCATTAGGGCCACCTCAACCTGGTTCTGGATGTCCTCAACGCTCATGCCGTTGCAAAAGCGCAGGTTTTCCATCACTCGCTGTATGTCCTCGGCATGTACGTGTTCGCTAACCGAGTCGAATGCCTTAAGTATGGCACTCTTGATTTTTTCAAGAGAGAAACGCTCTGTGGTTCCGTCTCGCTTTGTTATCAGAAAATTGTCGTAGCACATATTCTTTATGTTTTTGTAAGTCGTATTTTGTAACGCCGGCCGTAGCTGCGTTCGAAAGGGTTTCTCATTGTGTTCCGCACGAAAAGGGACGCGCCGCACGTATGTGTCAGATGCAAAGGGGCTTGCTTTTGCGTGTTTGTTTTGTGTCCCGATTCGGTTACAAAGATATGATTTTCGGATAACATACAACCCGTGAAAAGAAAAAATTATTTCCCGAAACGGAAAACTTTTTTGAGGCGAGAGGGTGAAAAGTTTTCCAAAACGAAAAACTTTTACTCTAATTGCAAGCAGGGAGTGTTCTGGTTTTCAATGCTTTTCTTTTTGAAAACGGTAAACTTGCCGATGCGGGCTGTTGGTGTGGTGTATGAAAAAGGACAAAAAAGTCCCGCAATCCGGGAAGACTGCGGGACTTTTTTTAATATACTTTATTCTTGATGTATCAAAGCTTTGGGCCTGCGGAAACAAGAGCCTTGCCTGCTTCGTTGCCTTCGTATTTTTTGAAGTTCTTTATGAAGCGTGCAGCGAGGTCTTTTGCTTTCTCTTCCCATTCGGATGCGTTTTTGTATGTGTCGCGAGGATCGAGAATGCTTGGGTCAACGCCTTCGAGCTTCGTTGGAACCACGAAATCGAAGTAAGGTATGGTTTTTGTGGGTGCAGCGTCGATTGAGTGGTCGAGTATTGCATCGATTATGCCGCGTGTGTCGCGAATGGAGATGCGCTTGCCTGTTCCGTTCCAACCTGTGTTCACGAGGTAAGCCTTTGCGCCGCTCTTCTTCATGTGTGAAACGAGTTCCTCGGCATACTTTGTGGGGTGCAACTCAAGGAATGCCTGTCCGAAGCATGCTGAGAATGTCGGGGTGGGCTCGGTTATGCCGCGCTCTGTGCCTGCGAGCTTTGCCGTGAAGCCGGAGAGGAAGTAATACTTTGTTTGTTCCGGGGTAAGGATTGATACGGGAGGAAGAACTCCGAATGCGTCTGCGCTCAGGAAGATTACCTGTTTTGCTGCGGGTCCGTGTGAGATAGGACGCACGATGTTCTTGATGTGGTATATAGGATACGAAACGCGGGTGTTCTCGGTTACGCTCTTGTCTGCGAAGTCGATTTTGCCGTTGGCATCAACCGTAACGTTTTCAAGAAGTGCATCGCGGCGAATTGCGTTGTATATGTCGGGTTCTGCGTTCTTGTCGAGGTTGATTACCTTTGCGTAGCAGCCGCCTTCAAGGTTGAACACGCCGTTGTCGTCCCATCCGTGCTCGTCGTCGCCGATGAGTTTGCGCTTCGGGTCGGTTGAAAGAGTGGTTTTACCTGTGCCCGAAAGACCGAAGAAGATTGCGGTGTTTTCGCCGTTCTTGTCGGTGTTGGCCGAGCAGTGCATTGAAGCGATGCCCTTGAGGGGAAGGAAGTAGTTCTGCATTGAGAACATGCCTTTCTTCATTTCGCCGCCATACCATGTGTTGAGGATGATCTGCTCTTTCGATGTTACGTTGAAGAGTACTGCGGTTTCGGAGTGGAGACCGAGTTCTTTCCAGTTCTCGACTTTAGCCTTCGATGCGTTGTAAACCACGAAATCGGGTTCCTGCTCAAAGTCTGCCTCGCTCTGCGGGCGGATGAACATGTTGGTAACGAAGTGTGCCTGCCATGCTACTTCAACAATGAAGCGCACTTTCATGCGGGTGTCTTTGTTTGCGCCGCAGAAACCGTCAACCACGTAAAGTTTCTTGTTGGAAAGCTCTTTTTTTGCGAGTTCTTTGAGGGTGTTCCATGTGGCCTCGCTTGCGCGGTGGTTGTCGTTATGATATTCTTCAGAATCCCACCATACGGTGTTGTGTGAGTTGGCATCGTCAACGATGAACTTGTCTTTGGGCGAACGACCTGTGTATATGCCGGTCATCACGTTCACTGCGCCGAGTTCTGTTTCCTGGCCTTTGTCGTAGCCTGTAAGTTCGGGTTTTGTTTCTTCATTGAACAATACCTCATAGGAAGGGTTGTACAGAACCTCGGTGGTGCCGGTGATTCCGTATTTTGCTTCCAAATCTGACTTCTGAAATCTTGCCATAATGTTTGAAATTTATGAATGATACTGACTTATATTTTTCCGGTTTTTGTGGGCAGGCATCGGCAGCTCTACCCTCGGCACAAAAATACCCATTTTCCCGATAATGCCGTGCAAAAGCCTGTTATTAATTTGTTCTGTAAAGTAAACTGTTGCATAAAAACGCGCATTCGTTTTTGCATGTTTTGCTTTTGTCAGTTTTAGTTTGCAACCCGGCGGCAGTTGTACGCTTTAATGCGTAATGCTTTTTGGTTTGGTGCAGTTGTGGCATGGGTTAGGCGGGTGCGTATTTGTGCTTGTTTTCTGTTGCGCTGTAAATTGTGTGTAGGCTTGGGTTTTGTGAATATGCAGATGCCACAGACCGAATGTGTATCGCCGTATGCAAACGATGCCATACCAAATTTTGCAAAATCCGATATGTATTGTTTTTTCAAAGCATCCCGAAAACTGCATGCGATATAGAAAAAACTATGTCTGATGTAGGAAAAACTATGTCTGACGTAGAAAAAATTACATCAGACATAGTTTTGGCCATTTGTATTGCGCTGAAAACCGGATACATGCAAGGGTGTGTTGCAAGAAGGGTTTTCGTATGTAAGTCAATGTGTCAAGGCGGATTTCCGTGTTGTGTGTGGTTTCCTTCGGCAATGCGCCCTGAAGAGTCAGTCTCCGGGGCAGTCGCAGTGCTCGCCGTGGTGTTCCAGCTCAAGGGTTGCGTGGGTTATGCCGTCGGCAGAAATTTTCTTGCGTATCAGGTGTTTCACCTCCTCCATGCTGTCGTTTTTGTCAACCACTACATGGGCGGTGAGTGCCGCTTCGGTGGTGCTTATGGCCCACACGTGCACATGGTGTACGCCCTCTACGTGGGGAAGCGACTTTATGTCGTTCTCAACCTTGGCCAGGTCTATGTTTTCGGGTATGCCGTCGAGCGAAAGGCGCAGGCTCTGCGATAGCAGATGCCATGTGGATACGAGTATCGCCGCCACGATCGCAAGACTTATTATCGGGTCTATAATGTTCCAGCCGGTGAATGAGATTATTATGCCCGACACCAGCACTCCGACCGATACCAGCGTGTCGGCAAGCATGTGCAGGAATGCGCCCTCGGTGTTCAGGTCTTTCTTCTTGTGGCGCATAAGCATCCATGTGCTCAGCCCGTTCACGATAATTCCCATGCCGGCCGTCCACGATATGGCCGCTCCGTTAACAGGCTGCGGGTCGGAGAATTTATGCACGCTCTCCATTATTATTGCCCCCACTGCAATAAGCAGTATTATGGCGTTGAGCAGGGATATGAGCACCGTGCCTTTTTTGTATCCGTATGTAAAGCCTGCTTTGGCAGGAGCCTTGGTCAGCTCGAAGGCGAATAGTGCGAGCAGCAGGCTGAATACATCGCTTAGGTTGTGGCCTGCGTCAGACACGAGCCCGAGGGAGTTTTGGCTGAAGCCTATTCCTGCCTCCACTATTACGAACAGCAGGTTGAGGGCTATTGCAAACAAGTAAACGCCGTTGAGTGATGTGATTTGTTCCGGACTGTGATGATGGCAGTGATTTTGTTCCATAATATTATATATTACTGTTTTGCTTTGTTGTTTGTAAGTAGGTTGCTTATCTGCATCAGCAGGTGTTTTTTCCATTCCACTATCATGGCACGGTATTCGTTCTCGTCCATTTCGAACCATGTAACGAAAAGATTCTTTGTTATGAACGGAAAAGCTATGCTTCCGTAGAATGCGGTGAACACCACGTATATCGGCACTTTATTAAGCCTTCCCTCCTGCATTTCGTTGTTAAGTGCGTTGCGCACGAGCGAGAAAACCTTGTCGTAGTGCATCTCGCGCGCTGTGGCTATGAAATGTTCCACATCGCGCTGTATCTCTGAAATGATGAAGCCCGGTATCGACGGGTTTTCAAGAAACCGCTCGAAGTATTCGTCTGTAACAAGCGACAGCCGCTCCATAAGCGGCTTGTTGCTTTCCATAATCTCGCACAGGCGCGGCATGAGTGTTTCCATTATCGAGGAGAACACCGCGCGGAACATCACGTCCTTGTTGGCGAAATAGTAGTGCAGCGTTGAGCGGTTAACGCCCGCCAACTCGGCAATGTTGCACATGGTGGTGTCTTCGAAGCCTTTTTCTATGAAAAGCCTGCGAGCCGCCTCAATCATTTGCGTTTCCTGTCTGCCGTATGTCCTTGCGCTCATGCCGGGTGTTTTATGTTGTCAATGAAAAGCAGCAGGCGGTTTACAACGTTCACATCGCTCACCGAGCTGTCAAAGTCGAGCGAAAGAATGTTCATTCCCGGGAACATGGCTTTCATTTTTTTCTCGATGCCTTTTTCTATGATATGGTTGGCTATGCAGCCGAACGGTTGCAGGCTTACCACGTGGTTTATGCCGTGTGCCGCGTAAGTGGCTATTTCTCCTGCTATGAGCCATCCTTCGCCAAACTGCGCGTTGAGTGATATGATTTTCTCTGCCCGCCGCGCCTTTTCGCGTATGTCATCGAATGGGGTGTAGTGTTTGAATGTCGAGGCGGCGCAGTCGAATGCTGCAATGCGCTTTTGCACCTTGCGGTAAAGTCGGTTTACGATGGCGTTCGGTATGCTTTTGCGTTGCAGCATGGTGCGGTTCTTGGTTTCGCGGTTCACAAAGCTCTGCGTGAAGAAGTCGGTTATCAGCGGCGGCACAACTTCAAGCCCTTGTCCTATGAGCCAGTTGGTAACATTCTTTTGTGCGTATGGGTTGAATTCAAGGAAAATTTCGCCCACAATGCCCACCTTGGCGGTTTCTTTTTCGGTACATGCTGCGTTGAACTCCTCGGCAGCCTCGCTCACAAGCCCCGGTAGCGCATCGGCATCATTTCTCTCGATGACAGGTTTTGCCAGTTCGAGATATTTGTCCCTGAGCCCGGCGGCGGCTCCTTTTTGGGTTTCGCGTACTACGGTGGCATAATACATTTTGGCAATTACATCGCTGTATAGCATTGTGGAGAGTGCCACGGGAAGCAGCTTTAGCCAGGGTATCTTGAATCCCGGTTGAAAGTTGTCTATTCCGCTCCCTAACGAGAGCGACACTACCGGTGTGTTGCGGTATCCGTTTGAGAGCAGGGCGCGCTTAATAAGCGCTATGTAGTTGCTGGCGCGGCATTGCCCGCCGGTTTGCGTTATGGCAACTGCCGTTTCATCGGGATTGAACCTTCCGCTTTTAAAAGCCTTTAGCACATCGCCCACTATTAGCGTTGCAGGGTAGCAAACCTCGTTGTTGGAGTATTTTAGTCCGAGCTCGTCCGATGTTGCGTTGCTCATGGGAAGGTTTACCACATTGAAGCCCGCCACTTTCATTGCCGCCGGTATGAGCGGCGAAAGGAACGGGGTGAAAAACGGTGCTATGATGGTGCGCCCGCGGTCGGCCTTTGTGAACGCCGGTGTGGTTTCGAAAGGCGCGGCGTGTCCTTGCATCTTGTTGCTGCTTATCTTAAGACTTTCCACAAGCGAGCGCACGCGAAGCTTAACAGACCCCACGTTGTCTATGTCGTCAATCTTCAGCAGCGTAAGGTTCTTGTGGTATCTTTCGAGTGTGGCACGAACCTCGTTGGTAAGAAAGGCGTCGGGCCCGCAGCCGAAGGATGTCAGCTGCATGTACTGTACGTCCGCCCCTTGTAGTCCCGTCCATTTTGCGGCTTTGAGAATGCGGTTGGGATAAGCCCATTGCGAAAGGTATATTGTGTCGTCAATAGGCAGTTTCTCGTTGTAAACAATGTCGTCAGTAATTACGTAAACGCCCATTGCCGCCGCCATTTCGGAAACTCTGTGCTGTATTAGCGGGTCTGTGTGGTAGGGGCGGCCGGCAAGGAGTATGGTGAGACGTTTTTCGCGGCGCGCCTCTTCGAGTGTCTCGCGGTTTATTGCGGCAAGGCGTTCGCGGTATGATTTTTGTGCCTGTAGGGCGGCGGCTACCGCGTTGCGAACGGTTTTAGCCGGTATGCCGAAGCGCGATAGCCAGGTTTCCATTTGTTTTAGCAGCAGCTTGCGGTTCTTGAAGGTTACAACGGGACTTTCAATCGGCACTTTTGGCGACTGCGAACTGTTTACGACTTCGGAATATCCCGAAACTATGGGGCAGTTATAGCTGTTTTGTTGGTTTTTTTCCTTTTGTTCGAACACAACAAATGGCATGAGTATTCTGTCAACGCCTTTGCGTTCAAGGTCGGCAATATGGCTGTGTGCAAGTTTTGCCGGAAAGCAGATGTTGTCGCTCATTACGCAGCTTGCGCTGCGTTCGTATGCGGCGTGGGTGCTTTCGGCTGAAAGCACGGTGCGTATTCCGCATGAATTCAGAAGCATGTGCCAGAAAGGGTAGTTTTCATACATGTTCAAGCATCGCGGAATGCCCATTGTGAAACGGGGATTTTTTGTTTGGAACTCGCGATTGAACAGCAAACTATATTTTAGCGGATATACATTCTTGCCGGGCTTTGTATTTGTGCCCCTGTTGGAGAACACGCGCTCGCAGCGGTTTCCCGAATAATACCTGCGGTTTTCGGGAAAAATGTATTGCGTAACCGTGCATTGGTTTTCGCATCCCTTGCATTGTGTGCGCCTTGTGGTGTATTTGGCGTTTGACAGCATTTGTTCCAAGCCGGTGTTTTTGTACGCTTTGTGCTCCATGGCGTAAAGAGCGCAGCCCACCGCGCCCATAAGTTCGGGACTGTCGCTGCGGTTTACGTGGGTGGATGCCAGCTTTTCGAGGGCGCGCACTATGGAGTCGTTGCGCATTGTGCCGCCCTGCACTACCACGTATTTGCCAAGTTCGGAAGTGTTTTTTAGCTGCAACACCTTGTATAGGCAGTTTTTAACCACGCTGTATGAAAGCCCGGCGGCTATGTCGGCAACCGTGGCTCCCTCGCGCAACACCTGTTTAACTTTTGAGTTCATGAAAACCGTGCAGCGCGTGCCAAGGTCGCAAGGGGCTTGCGATGTACACGCGGCATGGGCGAAGTCGTCCACGCTGTAGCCCAACGAGCGTGCGAAGGTGCTGATGAACGAACCGCAGCCCGACGAGCAGGCTTCGTTTATCTCTATTCGGTTTATAATGCCGTGGTCAACGAATATTGCCTTCATGTCTTGTCCGCCGATGTCGAGTATGAACGACACTTCGGGACTGATGTTCCTGGCGGCAAGATAGTGGGCTATTGTTTCTATAATGCCGCTGTTCAAACCGAAAGCTGCTCTTATAAGGTCTTCGCCGTAGCCTGTTGAGCACGAGCCGGCTACGGTGAGTTCCGTGCCCGCCTTTTCGCATTCCTGTTTCATGAGCGCGAGCCCTTTTTCTGCTGTTCCTATGGGATTTCCGTCGTTGTTGTGGTAATAAGAAAAGAGGATTTTCCCACCGGGCGAGAGTGCTACAATTTTTGTGGTGGTCGAGCCCGAGTCGATCCCTATGTAGGCTTCCTGCGGTCCTTTTTCGAACGCCACTCGGCGCAGGGCGTTTCCGCCAAGTTCGGCACGCCAGCGTTCGTAATCCTCCTTGTCCTCGAATATAGGCGGCAGACTTATGTAGGAGTGGGTTTTCTGCGAAAGAGCGGCAGACGCAAGTTCCATGAAGTTCTGTGCCGTTGTTTGAAATTTGCTTTCGGCGAGTGCTGCGCCCCATGCGGGTATTATGCTGCCGTTTTCGGGCAGTATTATGTTGCTTTCAGAGAACCCGAGATAGTCGATGAATGCTTTTCTGAGTGCGGGGAGGAATGTAAGCGGTCCTCCGCAAAACATTAGCGGCGGGGTTATTTTGCATCCGTGTGCCAGCGTGGTTACGGTTTGCACGGCCACGGCGTGGAATATCGAGGCTGCAATGTCCTCGCGCGGTACATTGCGCGCAATAAGGTTCTGTATGTCGGTTTTGCTGAACACGCCGCAGCGCGATGCCATGGGGTAAACCTGCGTTGAATGCTCGGCGAGGGTGTTGAGCTCGGAGTTGGTTGCATGCAGCAGTATTGCCATCTGGTCGATGAATGCCCCGGTGCCGCCGGCGCAGTTGCCATTCATGCGCAGGTCGGTTGTGCGCCCGTTGTCAAAGAACACCACTTTGGCATCTTCGCCGCCTATGTCGATCATTGTGTTGGTATCGGGGTGGGTATGGCGCACATAGTTTGCCGCCGCCACCACTTCCTGCACGAATGGCACGCCGCAACGCTCAGACACTCCCATGCCCACACTGCCTGTAATGTTCAAGCTAAGTGGGGCGGAGCCCGTTGTCTGCTTCAGATTGTCGAAAAACTCGGCAAGGCAGTCTTTTACACGGGCCTGATGGCGCATGTAGTTACTGTATACAACCTTGCCGGCTGCGTTGAGTGCCACGATTTTCGCGGTTGTGGAGCCTATGTCTATGCCTACTCGATAGGGTGTCATGTATGTTTGATTCGTAAAAGCTGACACTAGTGTCAAAATTGTGCAAATGTATGAATTAATTTTATTTACACGGTTTTGCTTCTGTTTCTTTTTTGCAGTTTCGGGCGCGAATGCTGCAATCTGTAAACCGTGCCTTATATTAAATGTGTCATGTGTTGGGGCGAGGCGGGCTGTGGGGCTCTGCGAAAGCCGCTCTTTGCATGTTGTTGCCTGTTTCTTTTTTTGGTGCGCGGTTTGCTATGATGTGTCGAAGCTGTCTTTGTTTGTTCTCCATATTCATGGGTTGCAGTTTCAAACGAGCATCGGAAATAATGCGGCTTTGGGGTTGGAAACGTGCGGATACAGCGTTGATTTCTGCTTGTTTTTGCAAAAAAACGAAGAAAAATCAAAAAAGCGTAAAAAATCAAACTTTTTTCGAAAACAGATTGTTGAAAATTTGGAAAATTTCATATCTTTGCAATGAATTTTTTCAAAAAACACACAGGGCGTTTTGAAAACGCATCTCGCTCGGGTAAGAGAAAAAATATACATTGCGCAAGCATTGTTTGCCGAGTGAAGTAAAAGCTGATTATACCCATATTGTTTATTATAAGCATTCAGGGGATAATGGTTTCATTTGGAAACGAGAAAACAATACGTAAAAACAGCGTTGAGGTGTCAGCGCATTTTTGCTCAGACAAGACGTATTCCGCAAAAAACGTTAGTATGCTTAGATTCTTATATAGGGCGGAAACGGTGTTCGGGCTTTTCATGGGGGACGATTGCATAAACAGCACGGTTGTCCCCCATTTTTGTGCCGTTTCGGCACGCTGGAGTATTACCGTGTTTGTTTGCCGGGGCGGGGAATTGCCGGTTTCCCAGACTTTGTAAGCAGGCCGGGTTGCGAACGCGTGCAATTTCCGCGGCTTTTAAGCCCCCGAATTAAAGTAAGTCAAAGAGCATTGTTATTATCGGGGCGGTTTTCACACGCCCGAAGTGCAGCTTTTTGCAAGATTGCCGCTGCAGTTTGCTTTGCTTGCGCAATGCGCTTGGTGGGTCGGTGTGCAGGGAGTTTGCCCTGCGTTCCGGCGATTATTTCCAAGCACGAATGCCACCTTTCTGCAAATATACCGAAAACCGGCTGAGACATAGAAAAAACCACGTCCTATGTAGAAAAAATTACATCAGACATAGGAAAAACTACATCAGACCTTTTTTGGGCTCCTGCAAGTGTCGGTTTTACAACAAATTATAAGAGTGCGCGGATTTTGCGGTATGTGGCGTAAACCAAGGACCTGTGGTATTTGCGAACTTGCGTGGCTGCGGAGGATTTTTAAGGCGGGAAAGCCGGTTCCCGCGTGGCTGCCTTCAAGCGGCGTGGCGCAGACAGGTTTTTGCATGCGCATGCGGTTAAAGGTTGAACGCCTCTTTCAGCTCGTTCATGGCCTCGTCGCTCATGCCTTCGGGCTCGAAGCCCATGCTCTTTGCATCTTGGTATATCTGGGCTGATTTTACCAGCACATCTATTTCATCGAATGCCTCGAGCGGGTCGTTGCCTATCGACACAACACCGTGTTTTTCCCACAGCACAACATTGTGTTTTTGTAGTCCCTTTACGGTTTCTTCGGCGAGTTTTATGCTCGACGGCATTTCGTAGGGGATTACACCCAGACCCTTTGGGCAGAAAGCGCGTGTTTCGGGAATCATCGACCACAGCAGGTGGGTGAGCACGCCCGGTTTGAGGAATTCCCTGTTGTGCGACATTGCCACAAGCTCTATGGGGTGGGTGTGTATGGCTGCGCGATACGGCGAACCTTTCGCAATGAGGTCGTTGTGTATGGCAAGGTGGGATGGAAGTTCGGAGGTGGGCTTAACCGGCTTGTCGGCAATCATTTCATAACTTTCGCAGTCGGGCAGTATGCGTATTATCGAGCCGTTGTCCATAGGGTGGCGGGCAAGGTCGCGCATGCGGCATCCGGTGCCTTTGCAATAGAATATGCCGCCCTTTATGTGGGGAAGTTTCAAACCGATAGCGGTTGCGGGACCTATGGCGGGGAGCTTTGACAGTTTCTCCGTGTCAACAAGTTCTGTTATGTTGACGGTTATGTTACCGCCATTGCGTTCTGCCCAACCCTTCTGCCACAGATAGCCTGCCACTTCGGCGGCTTTCATCACCTCGGCTTTTGCGCGAGGGTAGTCTTCTAATATGGATTTCATTTTACTTTTTGTTTTTTGTGTTGCCTGCATAAGGCTGCGGGCTTGTTTTAATCAAGGCGGACAGGCTATAAGCCGTCCGCCTTGAAGAGATTTATGTTATTATATAAGTTGCGGTAGGAAACACGACGCAATCAGCACCACGATGCCGGCGAGCAAAACGGCTATGGTCTTGCCCGAACAGCCTTTCCATTCTTTAAGAATAATGCCCCACACATTTGAGAATGCAATGTTGAGAGCCATTAGGATGCAGAACGAAAGTGTCATGAGAGTGGGCGATGACGTTAGGAATCCTTTGCCGAGCGACAGGCCGAAGAACTGTGAGTACCACAGTGCGCCGGCAAGGGCACAGAACAAAAGGTTGTTTGCCCACACGGAGCCGTTTTTGTAGTCGCCCCATGTGCGGTTTTTGCCGTTTTGGAACAGGCAATAGGCTGCGTTGGTTATGAAACCGCCTAATGTTACGAGCAGCGTGGCCGGAAGCGTGTGGAACATTGGATTTGTGAGGTTGCCGAAGTTGATTTCCTTGCCGAACTCCAAACCCACGTTGAAGCATCCGCTCATAAAGCCCGCAAGCAGTGCGATTACTATGCCCTTAGGGAAATTGAAATCCTTTACGGCCGCTTTTTTCTCCTCCTCGGATAGCGAGGCCGACTTCATTGCGCCTGCCACGCCTATTATTGCTATTCCCACGAGAGTTGCCGCCACGCCCATGACAACGGCTGTGGTTAGCGTTGATAGTGCGTTGAGTTCGGGGAAGAACGTGTTGAGCAGCACTGGGCCCATGATTGTTCCCAAAGCGGCGCAGGTGCCGAGGGCGATTGACTGCCCGAGAGCCACGCCAAGGTAGCGCATCGACAAACCGAACGTAAGTCCGCCGATGCCCCACAGCACGCCGAAAGCAACGGTCATTGCCAGCCTGAAACTGTCGGTGCCGGCAAAAAGTTCAAAGAGCGAATGGCCGGCGGGCACTGCGAGCAGTGCGCCGAGAAGCGGGAACACAAGCCATGCGAACACGCCCTGCACAATCCAATAGCTTTCCCAGCTCCATCCCTTTATTTTGTTTATGGGAACGTAACAGCTGCTTTGGCAGAACGCACCAACGGCAATTATCAAAAGTCCTAAAAGAATTTCCATCTCCGAGCAATGTTATCAGTTGCGCTTCGAGAGAACCTCGCGTTCGTATTTCTCAACCTCGGCAATGTAGTCTTCTGCCACGGGAACTCCGTTTTTCAGGTTGAAGTAGTTGTAAACGGCACCGGCGGGTAGCGTTTTTGCCTCTTCAAGCAGTGCAAGACGTTCGAAGAACTTGCCTTCGTCCTCGTACTTGCGCAGCAGGTCGAGCGGCTCGAGAAAAGCCTGCAGCAACGACTTTTGTGCTGCTCGTACACCGATGATGTATGCACCGATACGGTTGATGGAAGCATCGAAATAGTCGAGGCCTATGTGGGCGCGGTCGAGGGCGTTTGCACGAACGAGCTCGGAGAACAGGTTGCGGGTTTTGTCGTCAAAGAGAGTTACGTGGTCGGAATCCCAGTGCATGGGGCGCGAAACGTGGAGCATGAGCTCGGGAACAAACAGCAGCAGGGAACTAACGGCATCGCTAACATTCTCGGTTGGCTCGTAGTGGCCGGTGTCGAGGGTGTATATAACGTTGTTTTTCGAGCAGTAGCCTGCATAGAAGTCGTGGGAGCCTACGGTGTAAGCCTCAAGCCCTATGCCGAAGAGCTTTGCCTCAAGGCACGTCTTCATGTGGGGAAGACTTTCCGACAGAATTTCGTCAAGACTGTTCTTAAGAATTTCGCGGTAGCGCAGCTTCTCAACCGTGTAGTCCTTGCTTCCGTCGTGAATCCAAATGTTCATCATGCAGGGGTCGCCCTGGAATTTGCCCATTGCATCGGCTATTCTGCGACAACGTTTTGTGTGCTCGATCCAGAAATCGCGTATAGACTTGTCGGGGTTGGAGAGCGAAAGATTTCCGCTCTTGGGGTGGGAGAAACTCGTGGAGTTGAAGTCGAGCTTCATGTCTCTTTCCTTTGCCCATTCCATCCAACCCTGAAAGTGCTTCACTTCCACTTGGTCGCGGTCAACGAACTGCCCTCCGAATTCTCCGTATGTTTCGTGAAGGTTCAGGCGCATGTGGCCGGCGAGCAGGCTTGTAACCTTGTCTATGTCCTGGCGCAGCTCATCGATGTTGCGGGCTCTGCCGGGGTAGTTGCCTGTAGCCTGTATACCGCCCGAAGCCGCCACGTTGCGCTCAAAGCCCACAACATCGTCGGCCTGCCAGCAGTGCAGTGAGATGGGAGTTGTTTCAAGAGACTCTATGGCCTTGTCGGTGTCAATGCCAAATTCTGCGTAGCGTTCTTTGGCAAGCTCGTAAGCTTTCTTTATCTGTTCTTCTTTCATGGTTGTTTGTTTTTATTTTGATGTTTGCAGTTTATTTCTTTATGAATTTATAAGAGCCGGATTTTAGCTCGTAAACAGCCTTTCCGTTGGCGAACGATTTCTTTGCCACGCCCTTTTTGCCCTCGATAATCTTTAGGTTGCTCTTTTTGCTTACCGGAAGTGTGAATGTGGCGATTGTGTTTGCCGGTATCTCGAATGAAATGTTTGTGCCCGAGGGGGTAACTTCCCATTCGCTGGTTATTTTTCCGTAAACAGAATTGAAGCCGCCCTTAACTTTGCCGAACGCTTTGTTGATTTCGGGCTGGAGAAGTATGTGCTTGTAGGCTGGATGAGCCTCATCGCGCTGTATGCCGAGGTTGTGGGACATAATCCATTCCTCAACCGCGCCGTAGGCGTAGTGGTTGAACGAGTTCATGCTCACATCACCGAAGCCTTCTTTTATGGTGTAGGAGTTCCAGCGTTCCCACATTGTGGTTGCGCCCTGCTTTACGGGGAAAAGCCATGAGGGGTATTCCGTTTGGGTGTAGAGCGTGTAGGCAAGGTCGCTGTGGCCGTTGTTCGAAAGCACGTTCAGAATGTAGGGCGTGCCAAGGAAGCCTGTCTGCAGGCGGTTGCCGTCTTCCTTTATTTTGTTGCACAGGTGGTCAACGGCTTTCTGCTTTATGTCTTGCGGCAGGATTAGGAACTCGAGCGGCAGTATGTAGGAAGTCTGTGTGTTTATGCGGGTTTTCTTCTCATCGTTCATAACGGTGTATCCTTCACTGTCGAAGAAAGTCTTGACAAAGGCATCGCTCACGTTCTTGTAGAGTTTCGTGTAATACTCCGCATCGGCATCGTTGCCGATTGCCTTTGCCATTTCCGCCATTATTCTCGCATCGTATCCCATGTAGGCGGTGGAGATGAGGGAAATGTTTGTTGGCACGGGTGCAACCCAGTCGCCCCAATAGGTTGCGTCGGGGGCAATGTAGTTCTTGGCCTTGCTTTCAAGGTAGTTCATGAAGTTCTTCATTGACAGGTAGTGTTCTCTTACAAACTCTTTGTCGCCGTATTGCTGGTACATTTGCCAGGGAATAATAACCGTAAAGTCGCTCCAACCTGTGCCGCGCCCGGTTATGGCTTCGATGTTGGCGTTGTCTGCGCCGTTTTTGGTGCTGCCGAAGCATGGGTAGTATCCGCCGGTGTCGCCATTCGCGCTCTTTTGGTCTCGCACTGTGTAGAACCAGCGTTTGTAGAAAGGCTCGGTCATCATGTTGTAAGTTGCCGTGCGGCAGAACACGTTGGCATCGCCGGTCCAGCCCATTCGCTCGTCGCGCTGCGGGCAGTCGGTGGGCACGGCAAGGAAGTTGCTGCGCTGCCCCCAGACAATGTTGTTGAACAGTTTATTTATGTCTTTGTTGGAACTTTCATAGAAGCTCATTTGGTCTCCCACCGATTCTAATACTATTCCCTCCACGTCAGACAGTGCAAGGGGTGCGTCAAGACCGTCAATTGAAACATAGCGGTAGCCGTGTTGCGTGAACGGAGGCTCGAAAGTCTCTCCGGCAGCATCACCCTTGAAAGTGTAGTAGTCGGTTGATATTGCAGAACGGTAGTTGTCCATATACATATTGCCACGGTTGCGCTCGTAATCAGCCTTGGTGAGCGGCGGGCGCGGGTTTTCGGGAACCTGGTCGGGGAAGAGCATTTCGGCAAAGCGTATAACTATCTGCTGTCCTTTCTTTCCGCGAAGGTTTTTGAGACGCGGCACACCGGCAAAGTTCTGCCCCATGTCGTATATGTAGCGCCCGCCGATTTTCTTCATGGCTACGGCTTTCATGGTAATGTTATTCTTGATTTTCATTCCCACATATCCCTGTATTTCCACGTTTTTGTCGGGGGCCGGCATAATGTCGGCGTGCTGCCATTTGGAATCGTCAAAGTTTTCGCCTTTCCAGCCGTCAATCTCCCTCCGTGCGTCATAAATAACGCCGTGGTACAGGTTGTCTACAAACAACGGGCCGTCGTTGGAAACCTTCCAGTCGCGGTTCGTAACGAAGTTTTGCGTTGTGCCGTCCTCATAGGTAACTTTCAGCATTGCCATAGCCGAGGGTTTGTAGCCGTACTGGTCGCTCCAGCCCGTGCCCACAAAACCCCAGTTGCTGCAGAACCATCCGTTACCAAGCTCTATGGCCAGGGCGTTTTTCCCCGGTTGCAAAAGGTTGCCCACATCATAGGTGTCATACATTATGCGGTGGCGGCAGTCGGTCCATCCCGGTGCCATATAGGCGTTGCCGGCTTTCTTGCCATTGATGTAGAAATTGTAGAAGCCGCGTGCGGTGGCGTAGAGTCTTGCCTCTTTAATCTTCTTACCTATGTTCACAACATTGCGCATCAGCGGCGCATTTATTTCCGAATTGAATGTCCATGTTTTCACTTGTCCGTCTCCCTTGGCGTTGTATGTCTTTGGGTCGGATGCCAACATAACGTCCCATTTGGGGTTATATATGGTAAAGTTTGAGAATTGCGAGTCGAAACCTTTTTGCTGCAAATAGCCTATTTTATATAGGTAGGAGTCGCTGCGCCCCGCTGTGTCGCGCATGCATTTTACTACAAAGTTGGCGTTTCCGTCCTTGGCTTTCACCTGCTTCCCGTCAATTTGCAACGAAAGGTTGTAGCAGTCCCAGCTGCCGTGTACGGTCATCTTAACGTGGTGGGCGGCAAGTGCCTGCGAGGTTATGATGTCGGAAATATCAATGGTTTGGTACTCCACATTCTTTTTGTAAAGCACCGCTCCTGCAACCAGCCTTGCCGGTTTGCGGGTGTCTATCGTTATGTAGCAGTAGATGTCTGGCTTTTTTGCGCCATATATAAAGGTAGATGGCCCGGGTTTGCCAACGTTCTTCACATCGTATTCAAGTACAAAGTCGCTGCGGTATGGCGAAACCTGTGTGTTCGGTGAGGTAATCCACTGTGCGTTGTCCCACTTCGAGCCCATAAGACCGGTTTCAAACTCGGAGATTTCCGATTTGAGTTCGTTTTTTTTCTCGTCGGTTACAATAACGCGCCAATAGTAGCGTGTGGCGGGTTTAAGCGGTTCGCCTCCGTATCTCACTCCAACGGAAACGCCGGAATTAACCACCCCGGAGTCGTAAACATATTTGCCGCGTGCAATGTTGTCTTTGGAATCGGCAACCACAATCCTGTAGGTTTTTTGTTCCGCCCCATAGCGGTCGCTGTGCATTTTCCAGCCAAACTGCGGCAGCGCCACGTCGATGCCGATGGGACTTTGCATATATTCCGTGGTCAGCTCGGTTATGTGGGTTGTTGCCGAGGCTAACGCACAAAGACACAGTGCGAATAATGTTGAATATAGTTTGCTTATATTTTTCATGTAGTATTATATTTGCGGTGTGTAAGTTTTTGTGCCGATATTATTTGTTACAGCCTTGCGCATCTCCCAGCGGTTATTGTAAAGCCCTGCGGCCTTTGCCTGTATCATGGCGTTTCCTATAGCCGTAGCTTCCGAAGGTCCGGCAATAACGGGCATTCCTATGGCGTTTGATGTGAGCTGGCTCATTACCTTGTTTACCGAGCCTCCGCCAATCACGTGCAACTTATCGATTGTGAAGGGTGCCATGTCCTGTAGTGAGACAATCACATCCCGGTATTTGTTAGCCAGGCTGTGGTATATGCACGAAATCATTTGCGCATCGTTTTGGGGAACGACCATTCCTCGCTCCTTGCAGCTGTTCTTTATTTCCGCGTCCATGTTTTCGGGGTTTGCAAAGCGCGGGTCGTTGGGGTCGATGTATGATGGGAAGTCTATTTCCTGTGCGGCCATTGTCTCAATACGGGCGTAGTCGTAGTTTCTTCCTTCTCTGCTCCAGCACTTGCGGCTCTGTTCAAGCAGCCACATTCCCGTTATGTTTTTAAGGAAGCGCGTTGTGCCTTCTATTCCGCCCTCGTTGGTGTAGTTCTTATTGCACGATTCCTCTGTTAGTATCGGTTTGGCGCTTTCTATGCCCATAAGGCTCCATGTGCCGCTGCTCAGGTAAGCAAAATGCTCATCGCTTGCCGGCACAGCGGCAATTGCGGCGGCAGTGTCGTGCCCGGCTACTGCAATCACGGGCATAGGGTCAACGCCTAGCTCATCGGCTATTTCGGGGAGCAGCTTGCCAACCTCTGTTCCCGGCTGCACAAGCGGCAGTAGCATCGTGGTGTCTATGCCGAGTTTCTCAAGCAGTGGTTTGTCCCAGTTGCGCGTTGTGGCGTTGAGCATCTGTGAGGTGGAAGCCACCGTGTATTCGGTGAACATTTTTCCGGTGCAAAAATACGACAGCAGGTCGGGGATGAACAGTATCTTGTCGGCGTTCATTCTCGGCGCAAACATCTCTTCTTTGGCCTCGAAAATCTGGAACACGGAGTTGAAGTTCATAATTTGTATGCCGGTATGAGCGTACAGTTCTTTGCGCGGCACAATTTTGTATGTCTTTTCGGGGGTGGCTGCGGTGTATTGGTCGCGATATGCGCGCGGCAGTCCTAACAGAGTTCCGTCTTTTGCCACGTATCCGAAGTCGCATCCCCATGTGTCAATGCCTATGGAGTCGAGTTTCACGCCGAGGTCGCGTGCTGCGGCGATGGATTTCTTCAAATTGTCGAATATTGCGTAAATATCCCAGTAGCATTTGCCGTGTATTTTCATTATGGCGTTAGGAAATCGGAAAATCTCCTTGATTTTGAACGAGCTTTCGCTAACGGTGGCCAGCATTCCGCGTCCGCTTGTAGCGCCCACATCGAATGCCAGGAAGTTAAATGTCTTCATGTCTGTTTGTCTTTATTTTATCAGTCAGGTATGCTTATTAAAGCCTGCAAAATTTTTGTATGGTTCATTCAATCCGCAAAGTTAAAATATTCCTGCTTATATGCAACAGTATAGGCGGGAATTGTCAAATAAAAAGATTTCTTAGCTCTATGAAGGCTGTGCTGCCCGGGGAATGTATATTCTTCGGGCAGCATGATTTTGTTTTTTCGGGCTGCGGATATTTAGCCGACCCTTAAAATGAAACCTTTTGTTTGATTATCAATGATAATAATACATTGTGTAAGTTTGCAGGCTTTTGTATCTTTACATGCATAACGCTTGCGGATTTTTGTTATTAACACGGTCAATGACGCAACTTATTTGTTCGGCTATCATACCGATGTGCGACTTGCCAATTCTCAAACATTTTCTCAAACTGTATGAAGAAAATGTTGCCGGGCGGTGGAGTGATTTTCTACATCAGACATAATTTTTCCTACGTCCCATGTAGTTTTTTTTACATCAAATATAATTTTCGCGATGTTTGGAGAAAGTTTTCCGTTTCGAATTTGTGCATTTGCAGGGGCGCTTTGCATACGCCCTGTACACCGCCGCCAAAAGCGCTCTTTCAGCCTTTAAATAGAAAAACCGCGAGATGCTGCATTCTTTGCATATCGGCGTATGAGCATGAACATATCGTTGAACCGGAGTTTTTAAGGGACGACTATTTAAGATGTTTCAGCCACTCGGCAAGTTCCTCGCACATCAGCTTGTGATATTTGAAATTCTTGTTAGCTCCATATCCGTGTCCGCCGCTTGGGTATATGTGCATAGAGGCATCAATGCCGTTTCTTTTCAGTGCCTGATAGTAGCGCACAGAATTCTCGGGTTGCACCGAGCCGTCGTCGTTGCTCAGCAATATTATTGCGGGAGCCTGTCCGGGTTTTACATGCAGGTCGTTGCTGTATGCTTTGTCCATTTCGGGCGTTGGGTTTGCGCCGAGCAGGCTCTTGCGCGAATCGGCGTGGGTAATAGCTGGGTCCATTGAAATAACGGGGTACAGTAGTATCTGGAAGTCGGGGCGTGCGTCTCCGGTGGAGTGGGTTGCCACGGTTGAGCACAGGTGTCCGCCTGCGCTGTGTCCCATTATGCCTACTTTGTGTGGGTCGATGTTCCATCGCTTTGCGTTGCGGCGCACAATGCGCATGGCTTCAAAGGCATCGCTTTCCGGCACTTGCGTATAGCCGTTGGGCATACGGTATTTGAGCACGAACACAGCCACGCCCTGCTCGTTGAAGAATGGCGCCCAGTTCTTTCCCTCTGAGTCCAAGGCAAGTCCCAAGTAGCTTCCGCCGGGAAGTATTACCACTGCCTTGCCGTTGGCCTTGTCGGCTGCGGGCAGATAGGCGAACATTTGCGGCTTGAAGTTTCGCGTTTTGTCGTCAAAGGGTTCGGTGGTGTCTCTGCCGTTGGTATTGGGAAGCCCTTGCGGCCAAACGTCAACGGTGAGTGTTTTCTGTGCAAGGGCGGTGGTTGCCCCGGCAAGCACAAAGAGTAGTGCTCCTAATAGTTTTTTCATGATTTTATGTAGGCTATGTTATTGTTTGTTCAGGTCGTCGAGCCATTTGAACAGGTCTGTCATTTCGCCATCGTGCCACTTAAAGCTTTTGTGGCAGCTGAATCCGTGGTCGCCCGAGCGATAAATGTGCAGCGATGCGGGCACTCCTGCCTTGTGTAGGGCCTGGTAGTAAACCACGCTGTTTTCCACCGGAACAATGCGATCGTCGTCGGTTACGAATATTATTGCCGGCGACTGTCCGGGCTTCACCTGTTTTTCAAGGCTGAAGTATTTCTCCACCTCTGTCGGCGGATTGGTGCCTATTAGATTGTCGTGGGTGCCCATGTGGGTGAATGTCTTGTCCATGGTGATAACCGGGTACATCAGTATCTGGAAGTTCGGGCGCGCTTCGCCTGTGGCGTGGGTTGCCACCGTTGCGCAAAGGTGCCCGCCCGCGCTGTGTCCCATCACACCTATCTTGTTGGGGGAGTAGCCCCACTTTGCGGCGTTTTTGCGCAGTATGCGCATGGCTTCCATGGCATCGCTTCCAGGCACGGCCGACTGTCCGTAGGGTAGGCGATATTTCAGCACGGCTATGGCTATTCCGTGGTCAAGGAAGTAGGGTACCCAATTGAACCCTTCGGTGTCGTAGCACACCATACCATATCCCCCGCCCGGTATGCAAAGAACAGCCTGGCCGGTGGCCTTTGACTTTTCGGGCAGGTAAACGGTCATCTCCGGCTTGTAGTTGCGCCCTTCGTCGTTGTAGGGTTTTGTTAAGTCAATGCCGTTGGTGTTGGGCAGGCCATTGGGCCAAATATCCACCACAATTCCTTTGCTTTGGGCAATGCCCGCTGTTGCATACAATATCAGCAGCGCAAACGCTGCGACAATCTTTTTCATTTGGCTGTTTTAGGTAAGTGTATTTATATTTTATATTGCAAATATAATGATACTATTTGTCAAAAGCATTAAAAACGCATGCTTTTACGCATTTGACGGTTGCGCTTTGCCTTGGGGCAACAAAAAGGCCTTTGTGCCAAACGCGCAAAGACCTTGTGCCGCTTTCAGTTCCGCTTGTTGCCCGGGGCTTTTAGCACATCGCGCAGAATGTTGAGCGAATCGGGGTTTTTCTGCACGAAGGTGTTTATATGGCGTCGGCGCTTTTCTTCGAAAATCTCGTCAACGTCAATCAGTATTCCCGTTTCCTCAACGTTTCCGAACGTGTCGTTCACCGCCGTGCCGAACATTTTCATCGTGGGGCTTAAACCCATATAGGCGTTTACAAGCGGCGGAATGTTGAAGCCCAGCTTTCTTACTTCGGTGTTCAATATTTTGTAATCCTCCTTGAAGCTCGAACCGTTGAAAAGCTGTTGCAGGTAATTGCGGTCGGTTTCTGTTTTTATGGGATTGAGCACCGTTACGAGGTTGTCTTTGTCGCCAAAGTGTTTTTGCAAAAAGAAAAGTATCATGTCGCGGCCCTTGCGGTCGAACGAGGGATACATTGTCATTTTGCCGAAGAAGTATTTCATGCCCTCAACGAGAAACGTAAGTGCTCCGAGTCCGTCCCACAGGTTGTCGAGTGTGAACAGTCCCCGCGAGCCCGGGCGGGTGCTTTGGTATTCCACCGCCACAAACGAGCGTCCCAGCTCAACGGTGTAGGGCATGTAGTCTTTTATGAATTTCTCTGAGAAGTGGAACATGTGGCTCGTTGCCACCATGGGCTGCCCGTCATCTCCCATTTTGAAAAGCGAGCCGGGCAGGTAGCGGTATCCGCCGAGAATTTCCTGTGTTTCGGGGTTCCATACGATAAGCTGGCGGTATGGCACTTCCATTGTGTCGAACTCATCCAGGTCGCAGCTCTTGCCGGTGCCGCCGCCGGCGGCGCGGAACGCTATTTCGCGCAGGCGACCTATCTCGCGCACCACGTTGGGCGCATTCTGATAGGTAACAACGTAAATCTCATTTGCGCGCTTGTTGGTGTTACGCAAACAGCGGTCGGGGGTAAGCTCCTTGGCAAGAAGCTCACGTGGAACCGGATCAATAATTCTTTCTTCCATCTAATGGTTATTATGTTAAACATGCCGCCCGTATCACAGGCTGTAGCAAATGCTCTCCACATAGGCAGCCCACTCCGAGCCTGTTTTTGATTTGTCAAAAGTTTTCCATGGGATAGGCTTGCCCACTTTTAGGACAAAGTCCTTATGGCGGTTGCGGTAGGTTTCGTCGGCAAGGAAAAGCATGGCGAAGTTAATCGGCGAGTGGAATATCTCGCACAGCCGGGCTATGCGGTAAAAGCGGTCGGAGTTTCTGCCGCTGAAGTGCATCGGCACAATGTCTCTTTTCGCCGCCACGCTCCTCACAATGAATGTTTTTTTCCACTCAAGGTCGTGGATTACCCCGCCGTGGCGGCGTGAGCAAAGCCCGGCGGGAAACATGAATATGTTGTTGTCGCTTTCAAAGCCCTCTCTTACGAGCTGCGGAAGACTGCGGCTTTGCCCCCCGGTTTTGTTTATGGGGATGCAAAGCGGCTTCAAGCCCGGCAGGAACAATAGAAAGTCGTTAACGAGATACTTGAGCTTGTCGCCATAATGTTTTGCGAGCACCGCGCCTATGCCTATACCGTCGGGACCTCCCAGCGGGTGGTTGCATACAAAAGTGTAAGGCCCGTTTTCAGCAGGCGGCAAATTGTCCTCGCCCTCAACAGTTATGCGCATGTCAAGGTATTTGCGTGTGGCTTCGAGCCATTTTGCCCCCTTTATGTCCTTGACGCTTTCAAGATACTCGTTTATCTCGTCTTCGTGAAGTATTTTGCGAAGCCGGTTCAGCACGCATTTCGGCACAAAACGTATTTTCCCGCCCAATTTCGACTCAAGAACTTTTCTTACGTCTATGGGCTTTGTACTTACGTCAGAGTTTGGCATGATTCTTTCTATTGCACGACAAAATTAGCAAGTTTTTCAGTAATCATTGTACTTTTTCGCGTATTTTTAATGGTTGTATGCCGTTTCGTAAACTTGCAGGCGCATTTTGTTGCCGCGCGGGCGCGCACCACGGCAAAAAAACGTAACTTAGCATCGGTAAAACAACTAAAGATGAAAGAAAGCAACAGCATAACACTCCGCGTGGAAAAACTGCGCGGTTACATGAGGCAGAACGGCCTCGATGCGTTAATAGTTCCCTCAAACGATCCGCACGTGAGCGAGTATACCCCCGCTCATTGGCAGTGCCGACAATGGATTTCGGGCTTCAACGGCTCGGCCGGCACGGCGGTGGTAACTCTCGGCAACGCGGCTCTGTGGACCGATTCGCGATATTTTCTCGCCGCCGCGCAGCAGCTTGAAGGCACGCCCTTTGCGCTTATGAAAGACGGGCTTCCCGAAACGCCGACGATAGGGCAGTGGCTTGCCGCCACCCTTGGCCGGGGTGGTAAAGTGGGGATTGACGGCAGCACGGCAACACCCGCCATGCGCCTTGCGCTCGGAAAAACGCTTTCCTCCAAGAAAATTTCCATAGTGCTTTGCAACGACCCGTTTGCCGAGGTTTGGGAAAACCGCCCTCCGCTCCCTAAATACAAAATAAATATACAACCGCCGGAATATGCGGGAGAAAGCTGCCGCAGCAAGATACAACGATTGCTCGCCCGGGCTGCCGAGGCGGACTGCGATGCCATGCTCATCACCGCCCTCGATGAAATTGCGTGGACGCTCAACCTGCGCGGCAACGATGTTGAGTGCAACCCGGTGTTCGTTTCATATCTCCTGCTCTCAAACAAAGAGTCGGTTCTCTTTGTCAATTCCGAAAAACTTACTCCCGAGGTAAGCCGATACCTTGCGGCCGAGGGGGTGGCAACCATGCCCTACGAAAGCGTGGGCGAAACCATCGTAAAACTCCGCGCCCGCCGCACAATGGTTTCCGACAAGGCAAACTGCGCCATAATGTCGCTCTACAAAGACGGCGAATGCGTTGCGGCCCCGTCGGTTGCCTGCGAATTGAAAGCCATAAAGAACAATACGGAGATTGATGGCTTTCACCGCGCCATGCTGCGCGATGGCGTGGCAGTGGTAACGTTCCTCAGCCGCCTTGACAGCGAAGTGGAAAAAGGCATAACCGAAATGGGTGTGGACAGGCTGCTAACCTCCCTGCGGGCAGAACAGGAACTTTATCGCGGATTGAGCTTCGCCACGATAGCCGCCTATGGACCGCACGGCGCTATTGTGCATTACGAGGCCGATGAGGCTTCGGATGTGAAACTTGAACGAAGCAGTTTTATATTGATCGACTCCGGAGCGCAATACAGCGACGGAACAACCGACATAACACGCACCATAGCCCTCGGCACTCCAACCGAGGAGGAGAAACTGGTTTACACCCTTGTACTGAAAGGCCACATAGCTCTGTCGGATTGCGTGTTCCCCGATGGCGCGAGCGGAACGCAGATAGACTGCATGGCACGCCATGCAATGTGGAAGCATTTAATGAACTACGGACACGGCACGGGGCACGGCGTGGGATCGTATCTTAATGTACACGAAGGCCCCCACCAGATACGCATGAACTATATGCCCGCACCGCTGCGCGCCGGGATGACGGTTACCGACGAGCCGGGACTGTATTGCGAGGGCAAGTTCGGAGTGCGCACCGAAAACACGCTGCTCATAGTGCCGGCGGGGGAGTCGCAGTTCGGCAGATTTCTTAAATTCGAACCACTCACGCTTTGCCCCATCGACACCAAGCCTATAGACTTGGGGCTTATGACCGACGGCGAGCTGGAATGGCTCAACGGTTACCACGCAACGGTACGCGAACACCTTATGCCACTCATAAAGGATGCCTCCGTAAGACAGTGGCTCGCCGAGGCCACAAAACCAATCGCCAAATGATTTTGACGAAATCTTGCAAAGATGACGTAACGTGTGAACCATAGGTATTTGGAAAGGATTCGGATTTGCGGTGTGAGCTGTTGAAAATCCTGCACTTGCAACAAACCTTTTTTCGGCCGTTGCAAACACCTTAAAAACAGAATACGGCAAAATCACCACAGCGCCTGATTACAATTGATATTTACACCAAAAGTACACACAATCAACAAACATATCGCAATGCCGTAGGGGCGTATGGCATACG
>DJQA01000019.1:3028-17989 GCA_002437495.1 Prevotellaceae bacterium UBA6398 | reverse complement strand
CGATAAAGGTTTGCGGCGCGGCTCGGGCGGCGGTGTGCAGGGCGTATGCCATACGCCCCTACAGCGGTGCAAATTGTTGGTTGATATTGCTTTGGGCGCACGTTGGGCGCATGACAAATATTGCGCGGCATTGTTGTGATATTGCGGTGCGGGCGATATTGTGTCTTTCATTTGTACAAGGTTGTGTTTGGGTATGCTTATCGGGAGAACTGTAATAAAAACGAACTTTTGCTGTCACAAAAGCGAACGCTTTGCGTAAAAGGATAAGAAAACCAATTGTTGTACAAAAATGAAAAGAACAAATTTGATGGCGGCACTGTTGCTCCCCGCCGCATTAATGGCACAGACAAGCAATACGGACACTATACAGCCCAAAGACACATCTGCCACCACGCTCAACCTGAAGGGCGTTACGGTGGCGGCGTCGAGGGTGATTGCCAAGGGTGACCGCCAGCTCTACCTCCCCGCGCAGACCGCCGTGAAGAACTCCACCAACGGCTACGACCTGCTGAAGAAGATGATGCTGCCGAACATCAAGGTTGACTTGCTGAAACAAAGCATTTCATCCAGTGAGGGCGGGGTGCAGGTGCGCATAAACGACATCAAGGCGGAGAATGAGGACATCCTGTCCCTGCGCCCCGACGAGGTTATACGCGTGGAATACATCGACAACCCCGGCGTGAGGTATAACGAGGAGGGGCTTGCCGCCGTGATAAACTATGTGGTTAAGCGCAGGTATGCCGGCTATGTTGGCGGACTGTCCACGTGGCATGGTTTCACCACGGGCTTCAACAACTCGAACGCTTACTTCAAGTACAACCACAAGAAGTCGGAGTTCAGCGTGGACTACAGGCTGTGGTATCGCGACTACGACCATCAGCGTTACGACGACAGGACGGTGTATTACCAGCCCGACGGCGTGGAAAGGCACATAAACTATGTAGGCTTCGACAACACGATGTCCTATAACAACCACTACCTGCGCCTTGGCTATAACCTTTGCGAGCCTGACAAATATGTTTTCAACGCAAGGCTTAACTTCGGGTGGCTAAACCAGCCAAATTACGGCGGCATACAGCGCGTGGAGGAGACCGGCAAGCCTGATATGCTGCAATACAACAGAAACAGCGACAACAGGGACTTCCCTTCGTTTGATTTGTACTGGTCCGTGAATTTGCCCCGTAAGCAGAAGATCGCGTTGAATGCCGTAGGCACGTACATCGGCACAGACAACAAGTACAGGCTGAGGGAGTATTTGTTTGACGAAACGCTTGACAACACGCTGAAGGGGGATATTTTGAACGATTACGACTACAAGGTGAACGGCAAGAAGTATTCCCTTATATCCGAGGCGGTATATTCCAAGACTTTCACGGAAAAACTGGAGCTTTCGGGAGGGGTGAATTATCTCGTGAGCCGCACCGACAACAAATATTCCGGCAGCGCAAACGCCAACACGGTTCTCAACACCAACAACGTTTACAGCTTTGCGCAGGCAAAGGGGAAGCTCGGGGTGTTCAACTGGCAGGTGGGCGTAGGGGCGAACTACATATCGTCCGAACAGGGCAAGGTCGGCTTTAACCG
Organism: Prevotellaceae bacterium UBA6398; assembly: GCA_002437495.1. Lineage (GTDB taxonomy): Bacteria > Bacteroidota > Bacteroidia > Bacteroidales > Bacteroidaceae > UBA6398. The sequence goes on along the minus strand of DJQA01000019.1, from coordinate 16,405 downwards.
CTGGACGTTCCGTGATGACATTATGCTGTCCGCCAATGTTACCAAGCATATCAACATAAGATACGTGAGCCGCATAAGTCCTAACGCGCCGTCGCTGTCAGACCTCAGCGAAGTGCGCAAGCATAGCAGTACGCTTCAGGCAAGCGACGGCAACGCCTCACTGAAGCCTTACAACACTTACGCCAACAGCATACGCGCCACATGGAACACCGCCCTGTTCAGTCTCTACTCGGAAGGGCTGTACAAATATGCGCCCAAGGCCATAATGACGAGCATAATTCCGCAAAAGCAGGAGGACGGAAGCTGGCTGTATGTTTGGAAGCCCGAAAATCAAAGGAAGTTTGACTGTTGGAGGTGGCGCAATTCGCTCACCGTTCATGCAATAAAGAATGTGCTCGACCTGCAGGCTAACTTGAACTATGAGAACGACCGTAGCCGCGGTCTTGGGTATTCACACAACTTTGGCTATTGGGCTTATTACCTTTCAGCCGACCTTACGCTTGGCAAATGGAACATCAGCTATGCTTTCGGCAACGCCGAAAGATGGCTCTGGGACGAAACCGTGAACGGAGGCGAGAACAGTTCCGACCTTGACATAATATACAAGACCAAGGATTTCAGCATCGGGCTTGGTTGCCTGCTGCTGGGCTATGCGCAGGGCTTCAACTACTACAACAGGATTGACAGCCGTTATTATAAAAGTACCGGAAGCTATAAGATAAAGGACAATGGCAACATGGTTTATTTCACTTTCAGCTGGAACTTCAGCCACGGACGCAAGTATAACGCCGGCAAACGCACTCTCGAGAACTCCGACAACGACAATGGGGTGAGGTAGCCCAAGAGCGAGCACTATACGAGTGTAAACATCCGGAGTAAGCAAAAAGCCAGTCTCTTTAGGTTGCACAAGATTATGGCGCGGCTTAAAGGGACCGGCTGCTTAAAGTTTGAACTCGCTGACCTTTTTCATGTCAATGTCCTTTGTATAAGGCTTGAGACTTGCCAACCTTTTTTCTATCTCGTCCTTTTGGGTCGCAGACAGTTTCAGGTCTTCCAAAATCATGTTTTGGGGAATAAATCTTTTTCCGTTTCTATATTCGAACACGCGCGAAATGCAGTTTTTGAACACTCCTCTTTTCTTCAGCACGTATAGGTGCGGGCCACGCATATCTCCGCCTCCGCCCGGTATGGATTGTGGCAGGTTAAGCATCAGCAGGTAACGTGCGAAAGCATCGTCCAGGGTTCCGTTTTCGTCCCCGTTTTCCATCTGTTTCCAAATGTAAGTAAGCAAGTCGGCATAGGCGGGGCGTTCGGTTATTAAACCTTCCGTGCCGAGTTGGCGGCTTTGGTATAGCCATTGCCAGCTGCCCCATGCGCTGTAAACGGTTTTTATAGTTGGTTTGGCGGCATTTTCCTCGATGATGCGCTTGTTGCAGTTGCCCGACTCTTCCTTGATATACCCGAAAATGTTCGGATGCAGTTTTGCCAGTTCCAACAGCATCTTTACAGGCGGCATAGGACCTTGGTACGACACGCCGCCGCCTGTCTGTATAATAGCCGGGCGGTTTATGTGCTTTGCCAGCTCCAGATAATAGTTTCGCAAGTCCTCTTCTGTTTTCCCGTTGTTGGGCGGGCGGGATATTACGGCTGCGCGTATTTTGTATTTGCGAGCGATTTTTTCAACATGTTTGGCGCATTCCACCATATCCTGCGTGTCTTTTCCCTGACATCCAAAAGCAAAAGTGATGTCTATGCCGTCCAGGGCTTTTGCAATGGCTGTCATGCCGTTTAGTTTCTCTTCCAGCGTAAGCAAGTCGCAGCTGTCGTCTGCTTGCGGCCATATTGCTCCCGGCGAACCACAAGCGGCCACGAAACGCGCTTCCAGTGCCAGTGTGTGATAATCAACTTCCCCGGATTCCAAGTATGGGGTGGAAAGAATGGGAAATGGCCCTCGCATATGTCGTGACGAATCAGTGTCGATTGTGTTGGCATAGGCGTTGAAAGGCTCCGGGCTGCTGTCGATGGCAAATGCCTTGTTTGTGTGTATGATGCCGGTTATTCCGGCAAGTGAGATGAATTTTAGGAAATCGCGCCTGTTTGTCATTTTTTTGTGTAGGTTTGTTTAAATGGAATATTGTAGGTTTTTTTGCAAATATATTGCAAATTTAGGAATTCCACCTGTTTTTGCTGCTGTTTGCGCGTTTTTTATGCGGGCTTTTATAGAATTACCACTTTTATATAGTCTTTCAAGCGGTATAGTGAGTTTCCCGCGCCGGCTTGAGAGTCGTTGATGAGGATAAGCGTTTGCCTGCCGTCTTTGAGTTTCGGACCGAGGCACATGCCTTCGTAGTTGGCGTAGTTCATTTGCCCCATGTTTATATGTGTTGTAAAGTCGGCGATTGCCGTTTTGAACAGCGGTTTTCGGCATTCGGCGGTGATAGGTTCGCCATCCGAGGGGGTTACGGTGAAGAGCCTTATTCGGCATTTTGACCCTATGTAGTTTTGCGGTACGCTAAGTTCCCTTTCCATAACCACAAGTCTGCCATCGTTAAGGGCTGTTATTTCTGAAACGCCATGCGCGTAGTATTTTGCCTTGCTGCTGAGCGCGGGCTGTTCAAGGACGTAGGCGTATTGCGCGGTGGGCTTCAGCGATTTGTCAAAAGCCAATATTCTAAGGAGTGCGGTGTCTTTTGCGTTGTCGCGCTTCAACGGCCGCTCGGTTGTGGTGTAGAAAAGCCCGGCAACGCTGTCGTAAGTAAGAGATTCAAAGCCATAATTTCCATATATGCTGTCGGTGGCGAACATTTGCGGCACGTTGAGCTTTGCGCCGGTTGGTTTTCCTTCGAGGTCGTACTCCAAAACCTGCTGGTCGTCCTCTGCGCTTATGAAAACACTGTTGCGCGGCCGGCAAAAGCACACACCCTCGGCATCGCGCGCCTTTGAGCCGGGAACGCCCGATATGCCGCTGCGCGACACGGATTTTACCTTTCCGTTGGCGGTGTTGATGTCGATGTTGAAAATGTAAAATCCGTCGGCTTGCTCCTTGTCGCTCACCACAGCGTAGGAATTGCCTTCAATGTGGGATATTCCGCTGTAGTTGGCGGGAGCCACGCCCCATTTGTGCATATTTTGCTGTTTCAGGAGCGTGGCATTTTGCGCGTGTACGGTGGTGCAGAGACCTATTGACAAGAAAAATAATATTTTATTTGCGTATAATTTCATTTGCTCTGCTTTACAATTATGGTTCTGCCATTTGAGCGTCCCGCGAACTCGGGTGAGTATAGACACTGCACGGAAGCCGGGGCGGCGAGGTACGTACCCTTGCGGTCGGCGTGGAAGTCGAGCGTTATTATATGTCTGCCCTTTTTCATGTTTTCTATAAACAAGGCTTGTGAAGCATCGCGCACGGCGAGGTATAACCATTCTCCGTTGTTGCATGTGTATCCCGAAACCTGCGTTTCGGGCTCAAGGCATGCCGGGCGCGGGTCGGAAAGGCTGACATAGTCGAAGTCGCGTGCGGCGTTTATGTTGTAGCGCACCCTTACGCGGTCGCCGGTCTTGATGCTTGTGCCGCCGGCGAGTGCAGTTTCCCTACCGTTTTTCACAAGTAGGTATTCGCGGTTTACGGTAAGCTCTCCGCCGCCGTTTTCAATATTTTGTGCGGGCGCGAGATAGCGGCTGTATATTCCGCCCCATGACATTCCATCGTCAGTCTTGGATATGCTCACGGATTTGGGAGAGGATTTCAACCCGTTAAGCGCAAAGTCGGAGCGCACATAACCCACATTTTCTTCATCGGCGGTATTGGCGTTCTGCATTATGTCGATGCTCTTTCCGTTTTGCAGGTTGAGTGTGAAGTTAGCCGGGCTTGCGGTGTTGAAATGTATGAGTGAGGTGTTGCTTTTTGCTTTGGAAAATATTGCATAAACGGCATCAACGGTGTTTAGTGCGGTTTCCCAGCCCTGTGTGCGCTTTGATTGCAGAATCCATGTGAGCATTCCGTCTTGCGTTGCCTTGTCATCTGGCGTGAGTGTGCGCACGGCTTCGAGAGCCGCCACTTGCGTGGGAATCTTGTAACTGTTCCAGTACGAGGGGGCGTTGTACGAGTCAAAGTATATGCCTTTGACCTTGTCGCTCACGGTGTGCTCGAGAATGCTCCTAAGCACGGTCATCGCCTCTTTTGCATAGCCGGCATCGTTAAGCACGAGGGCCGCTTTTGCCTTGGCGGCAATGTTTAGGTCGGAGCTGTTTTTCTGCAAAATCGGCAAAAGATATTTCCGGTTTGCCAAAGCCTGTGCCGAGAGTTTGCCTTTGCACATGCGTAGAATGTTCATGTAGTCGAGATGGCTGTCTAAAACGGTAGGCTTTATGCCTTTTTTCTCGTTTCTTTTCATTTCTGCTATTTCTTGCGCCACCTTGCCGTCAAGATATTTTATGGCTTTGTCCGTGATGTTGGTTGCGGGCGTTTTGCCTGTAATGCAGTTTAGGCGCAGAAGTATGGTTGTTATGGCCGAAGTGATGTGGCGGCTTGAAGGCATGGAGGGTAACCAGCTGAAACCGCCGTCCTCACGTTGCAGTCGTGCAAGGCGTTCTTCAAGGTTTCTCTCTTTTGCTCCCGATTGCAGTTCGTTGAACGTGCGTGCCAGCGAGCGGCGTCGCAGCGATATGTTGTCGGCGTTTGTTGCCCACGGCGTTTCGGTGAGAATCAAGTTTTTGAGGTCTTGGTTGCGTAGCAGTGCATTTTCGAGCAGAGTGTCGGCGGTTTGCTCGTTTGCCCAACGTTTTGCGGCCTCTTTTATTTCGGGTGAAATTGTCGCAATTTCGTGTTCAAGCGATGCTGCGTAATACGATGCCGCAATCGTAAGTGCATCTTCCCACTTGGGCGTATCAATTAACGGCAATGCTTGTAGCGCAAGCCATGCGGGGTTGGAAGTGTACTCTATTGTCAGACGTCGGTTTGTTGCGCCGACTTTGCTGCCTGTAAGGGTGTCGGCTATGTTAACCGTGTGGTCTCCACTACCTTGGATGGTAAACGGCATGGAGGCTATAACCTCAACCTTGTCGGAGAACAGCGGCAGGTAGTGTTGCTCACCATCGGCGAAAGTGCCGCAGTCGGCGGTTATCTTGCAGATAAGCAGAGGCAAGTTGAGACTTTTGTCGGCTTTGAATGTGAATGCAACAACGGTTTCGCCTTTTGCGCCAACGGTGAACTTGGCGGTTTCCTGTTTTATTATGGCGAGGTTTTCCGCATTCTGTATAGTCATTACCGCTTTTCCGCTGAGGGGTTTTCCCGAAAGGTTCTTTAGTGTAGCGGGGATTGTTGCGTTGTCGCCAAGGCGCAGGAAGCGCGGCATGTTGGGCTGAACCATGAATTCTTTGGTAACCGTTGCCGTGGTGTCGGCCTCAACAAAATTCATCGCCTTGGTGTGTGCTAGCACTTTAACGTTCCAGCGCGTCATGCTTTCGGGGGTTGTGAAAGCTATTGTGATGTTGCCGTTTTCGTCAGAGCGCAAGGTTGGGGCGAAGTATGCCGTTTCGGCAAAGTTTTCTCGCATCGTTTTTTGCGGTGCCGCTTCTTGTGCTTCGGCAGGTGCTTCCAGGGGTGCGGCGCTGCTATCTGTGATTTTCGCCATATCCATTACGGATCGTTTATTCATGAATATCTTGGCTCCGGATGATTTTTTGCCTATACCGGTAGCAAAATTTTCCCGCATATATAGCATGCCATTTTCCTCAACGTTCTTTTTGCCCGGGAAAGGATAATATGTGATGAGTTCGTCAAGCCGCAAGTAGGGTGCTTTCTCAAACTTGAACGGATTATATTGTTGCATAAAACTTGTGCCGTTGTTGAGTGCGCTCCATAAAATGCCTGGTACATACCGACTTAGGTACACCCGGGAATTCCAGATGTTTTTTGCGAATTTGTCGAGCGAGGCATCGTAGATTGTGGCTATTGCCGAAGCCTTTGCCGGCGTTCCGTCGGGTTCGCATATTTGCAGTCTCCATTCTTCCTTTTGGTTTGGGCGCAAACGGTCGCGGAACGAGGTCCACTTGTATTTCAGCGTTTTATCTGGTACGGCTTTTTTTATCGTAATGTTTTCCTTGTAAAGCTCGCCATCTTTCATGAAGCCGAGTACCACGGAGATTCCGTCGCCGTATTCTTCCTTGTAATTGTAAGTAAGTTTCTCGGCGGAGTTAGAGAGTACCATCTGTTTGCTTTCAACAAGCTTTCCGTTGGCTATCACGTCATAGAAAGCCGTAACATCGTAGAGAGAGGAGGCAATGTTTACTGTTGCCTTGTCGCCGATAAAGTTTTCATTTGGCGAGTAAAGGCGTATGCGCTCTGCCGGGTCGGCGGCTTGGGTGTCGTTTACAGAGAAAAGAATGAAACTTTTCTTTATGTCGTATACGGTGTCTGTTTCGCCGTCAAGTTGCGTGTGAAGCGTGTATTTGCCCGACGCAAGTTTTGCGAGGCTCTTTATTTCAACAGGCTTGTTTGCAGTGAACGTTCCCTCGGCGCAAAGTTCCGTACCTTTGTATATGGAGAATTTTCCCTTGCCTTCGGTTGGCTCTTGCAGTATGTTTCGCAACGTGAAAGTAATTGCGGGAATGTTTCCTTTCTCTATTCTTTGTGGGATGTCGCAGCTAAGTATTGCGGCACGCTTGCCCGCGCTAAGGTTTAGCTGTGCCTCCTGTGTCTCGCCCGCTCCCGAGGTTACGGTTGCCGTTACGGCGAACATATAAGTTGTGCCGGGAAAGAGTTTCATGCCGGTTTCTTCAGAATTTTCGGCTATCGGCACGCGCATTGTAAAGTTGCCGTTGCTGTCGGCAGTTGTTGTGTCGCTCAAAATTATATCCTCGAGTCTTTCCCTGTAAAGCCAACCGAAACTATTTCTTCTCACTTTATACGAAACCTTGGCATGTGAAACGCCTGCCCCGGTGAAGGCTGTGGCGCGTCCCTTTACAATTATCGTGTCGCCAAGTTCGTATTTTCCCTTTGGCTTTTCGATTGTTGCTTCAAATGTGGGGCGTTTGTATTCCTCTATCCTTATTCCCACGGAATTTTCTCCGTTTGCGTTTATATAGTAGTAGCCGGGCATAACGGTTGACGGTAACGTGAATTCTGCACCAAACGCACCGAATTCATCGCTGCTCACTTGCTGTGTGCTCATGGCCTTGTTGTTGGGATCGGTAAGCGTCAGTTTTATTTTCCTGTCATAAACGGTGTTGAACTCATCGCCATTTTGACGGAAAACAATCCCCGCCAAACAAATTTTTTGCGAAGGGCGGTAAACGGCGCGGTCGGTGAACAGGCGGTATTCCTCGTTTTTATTCTCTCTGCCGGGGGCAAAATAGATGTAGCCGTAGAAATTGGTAAATGGGTTGTATTTGTCGTTGCCGTTTTCGGCATTATATCGCGAATGGTTGCTGCGTGCCGCCACCACTTCGCCTTTACTGTCGGTGGTATAGGTTGCAGCCAACTTGCCGTCCCTCGCATTGTATTCGTTCACCTTTGCTCCGGCAATCGGTTTGCCGCTGCGGGCATCCACAACCGATATGCGCACTCGTTTATCGGGCAGGGGCAAAAACATGGTGCGCAGATTGCTCACGTATAAAATACTGTATGAGTTTGCATCTCTGTTTTGCGTGTTTTTTATCATATAAACGCCCGGCTCTTTAGGGGCTGCAAACGAAAAGCTGTCTTTGTAATGAAAGAGTTCCTTGTTTGCGGTTATGCTTTTTGTGTAAATAGAGATTTTGTGCTTTGCATCGGGCTTGAATTTCCTTACAAGCTTGTAGTTGTTCTCTATTTGCATTACGGTATAGGGCAGCCGGAACATTTGTATCTTTATGTCTTTGGCGTTGTCGGCTTTTACTTCCCCGCGCAGTGTTTCGCCCGGGAAAGCAATACTTTTGGCGAAGGCTGCATATACGTCTTGCACCTTCATTTCTTTTATAATGTTGCGCAATGCGGCGGAGCGAGGGTTATTGGCGTACATCTGCGCCCCTTTCTTGGCTATGTCGTAACGCAGGTATTCGGTTTCGCATTCGCCGGTTTTCATTTTGCCGCAAAGGTATATATATGCCTCGATGGCGCATTGGCTTTGGGCGTACTGCTCCATAAGCTTGCGTGCCAGTTTGTACGATGTGCGGGTTGTGTCGGAGTATTTGCCCGAATAGTATTCGCTGTTTTCGCGGTTCAGCGAGTCTAATGTTGCCAAAACCACGGCATCGGCATTTCCCGCCTTGCGATAATGGTCAATGAAACGGCTTTCTATGTCGCGCCGCTTTTGTTGTATCTCTTCTCTTGAAAACGAAGTGTTTCTTATGTCGTTCAAAGCGTCTGCCGCATTTCTGCAAACCACGTTCAACAGGTCGTTGTTGTAGAATTTGCTTTCGCTGCCTTTTTTTATGGCGGGCATGAATTCGGCCGACTTGCGGTTGCAGAAAATCGTGAGGTCTTTTGTGGCTTCGATTATGCATTCAACCGCCTTGTTGCCTTCGGTTGGGTCGCGAAAGTCCGAATTGTCCGAGTGCATTCTTGCCGCCACCAACATCCACAACGCGCGTTCCGTAGGGCGTTTCTCGTTTTCGGCAATGCTGTCCATGTTTTTAATTTCCGCCTTTGCGCTGTCGGGCGAAATATCCCTTTGCATTTGCAAGGCGCATACGGCTGCTTTGAGCATCTCGCCCGTATTGCCTTGCCTTGCGGCTTGCGAGTATATGCCACGTATCTCCGAAAGGGCGGTCTTGGGCAGGTCTTTGTCAATGGCTCCGCCTGCCTTTTCCCAAAGCTGTCGGTAATTTTGTGCGAATGCGGCGTTGAGTGCAACGAGTGCCAAAGCCGTCATTAAGGTTCTTCTTGGTTTCATAATAAATTCGTATTTGAATGCAAAGGTAGTGTTTTGCTTATAATATAATGTGTTGTATGTGCCATAGTAGGTATGGCGTTTTCTTTATTAAATGCAAAAACTTTCGAAATCTTGCCTGCCCAAGTCGTGTTTTTGTATGAAAAAAGAGAGACAGGGTTTCTTTTGGAAACTTTGTCTCTCTTGTAAAAGTCGGGGTGACTGGATTCGAACCAGCGACCTCGCGCCCCCCAGACGTGTACTCTAACCGGACTGAGCTACACCCCGCTTTTGCTTGCGCCAAGGCTGTTTGGGCTTTTGCCATTTGCCGCCTTTCTGCGTTTGCGAGTGCAAATGTATTGTGTTTTTCTGAAATATCAAAAAATAAATCCATATTTTTGCCGTGTAAAACGAAATTCCATACCCCAATGGTATACAAAATAACTCCTCCGGGCAGGTTTGAACATACCGAAACGGTTTTGCCGGCATCGAAAAGCATATCAAACCGTGTGCTTATAATAAACGCATTGAGCGGTTCGCCACAGAATGTGGCCAACCTCGCCGAGTGCGACGACACAGCTGTTATGCTCAATGCCCTGCACAACGCAAACGATACATCAAAAGCGGTTGACGTTCACGGCGCCGGCACTTCAATGCGATTTCTCACGGCATATTTCAGTCTTTCGCGGGAAAGGCGCGTTATGACCGGCTCGCCGCGTATGCTGCAACGCCCCATAAGCATACTCGTTGACGCCTTGTGCAGTCTTGGCGCGGATATAGAGTATGCGGGCAATGAGGGTTTTCCGCCGCTAAGGGTTGGCGGGGGAAATATGCACGGCGGCACCGTGGCGCTCCCCGCTGATGTCAGTTCGCAGTATGTCTCCGCGCTGCTTATGATAGCTCCGTGCCTTGAGGGCGGGCTTCGCATAAGACTTGAAGGCGGAGTGGCTTCGCGTCCTTATATTAATATGACTTTGGAGCTGATGAAAGCGTTTGGCGCAAAAGCCGAATGGATTACCGATAACGAAATCAGCGTGGCAGAGGGGGCATATACGGCAAAGCCGTTCACGGTGGAGAGCGACTGGAGCGCGGCATCGTATTGTTATGAAATCACGGCGTTGGCCGGCGGTGCCGGAACGCCGGTCGCGCTTCCCGCCTTGTACAAAAACAGTTTGCAGGGCGATGCGAAGGGCGCGGAGTATTTCGGGAAACTCGGCGTGGAAACGCGGTTCGCCCCCAATGGGGCGGTGGTGGAATATGTTGGCGGAGTATGCTCGCTGCTTGAAATCAATATGAATGGTGAACCCGACCTTGCCCAGACGCTTGTTGCAACTTGCTGCGGGCTTGGAGTGAAATTCAGGTTTGACGGTTTGGCAAACCTGCGTGTAAAAGAGACCGATCGCATAGCCGCGCTCGAAAACGAGATGCACAAGTTGGGCTATGTGATAGGCGACACGCCCGACGGCACGCTGTTTTGGGACGGCACTCTTTGCGCTCCGCAGGAAAACGCGGTGATAGAAACATACGATGACCACCGTATGGCGATGAGCATTGCTCCTCTGTGCATAAAGACAGGCAGTGTGATGATAAACAACCCGCAGGTGGTTGCCAAATCATATCCTCATTATTGGGACAACCTGCGCGCGGCAGGCTTCGTGGTAGAGGAAATAAATTCGTAGCAATATGTTCCCTGTTATATTAGTAGCTCTGCTAATTATCGGCGTTGTTGTTTTTGCGTTGTACATACGCCGCAATCCCTTTGACGAGATACCGCGAAAAGAGAAACCGGGCGATTGCAACGAGCAGTGCGGTACGTGCTTTGACGTTTGCGCCGCATCGAAGATATTACAGACGGAAGTTGCGGAGAGCGCCGATTTTGACGATTCCGAACTTGACGCTTGGGCCGGGACAAAGGCTGACGAATACAGCGACAGCCAGATAGAGGTGTTTGCCGGCATTCTAGAATCGCTCACGTCCGATGAGGCGGGGAAGTGGATAGAAAGTTTGCGCCGCCGCAACATAGAATTGCCCTCCGCCTTGCGCGATGAGGCGATAATGATAATCAACAAGGAATAAGGCAAAAGCCTAGAAATGCGGTAACGCCCTGATAAACAAAGAATTGTACGTATTTTAAAAAGTACTTGTAAGAATTTGTTTTTCAAGGATTTATAACCGCCGAAAAAAGGTCTGATGTAGTTTGAATTATGTCTGATATAATTTTTCCTACGTCCTATGTGGTTTTTTCTACATCCAAAGTAGTTTAGGGGGTGTTTTGAAAATGGCAGGCGGTTTCTGTTTTGCGGAAATTGTAATTACGGCGGCAGCCGCCCGAAATCGAACCATGTTTTGGCGGAAACAGGATTGGCGCAATATGTTCGCAAGGGCGAATGGCATATGTCCGGTGCGCCGCTGCCCGAAACGTGTCGTGCAAAACCGCAACCGTAATGTTTTTCCCACGCAAAAAATCAAAGAAACATTGCCATATATGCCGGGAGATATAATATGTCCCTTTCTTTGCGCAGGTCTTTCGTATAAACCAAATATTTGTTTTTTATCCGCGCAGAAAATTTTCTGCAAAAAGCGTCCAAAGAAGTATGCGCCTTGTAACCGGATGACTTCACTTCGACAGGGATTATCTTGTCGGCTTCGGCAATCAGAAAATCAACTTCGTAATTGTGCTTCCCGCTTTTTGTGGGAAACGTGTAATAATACAACTCATGCCCGGCTGCTTTCAACATTTGGGCGATGACATTCTCGTAAACATATCCTAAATCAGCACTCAGTTTGTCGCAGAGAAGTTTATGGTAGATAATGTTGTCAGTGAACGCCTTGTCCCAGAATGCAAGAGTGACGAACAATCCTGTGTCGCCTGCAAACATTTTGTATTTGTAAGGATTACGGTGTAAAGCCATTCCAGCACTTGGGTCATTGGCGTGATAAGCCATGTTGGCCACCATTGATTCCCTGATTTCTGAAATTATTTCCATTAATTCGGAATTGCGCTTGCCATCTGTTGCGCTCCATGCCAGATACCTGTTGGCATTGCTTGTAAGTTGTGCAGGAATCAGATGGAACATCTTTGAAGCATTGCCTGTTGGGTCTATTTTGTTGAAGTCGTCTTCGTACAGTGTTATGATGGAACGTTTCACACTGTCCACCTTTTCAAGATTGTTGGTCTCAAGATAGGAAGCTACGGCCTGCGGCATGCCGCCAACAAGCATGTATAAACGAAAGTCGCGCATCAGCTTGCGGTTTGTGGCATCTCCCAAGGAAATTCTGCCGTGGAAACAGTCTCGCAGCAGTTTTATCGTTGCCGTATCGCCAAGCGCCCACTTGAACTCTTCATAATCCATCGGGTGCATATACAGTTTGACCTCCTCGCTGGGAATAAGGATGTCCTTGACATTCTTGCGGATTGAAATCAGCGAACCTGTTTCTATGTAATCGTATCTTCCGTCTTTTACAAGATACTTGATAGCCTGCCTTGCTTTTGGCACGAGTTGGACTTCATCGAAGATAATGGCAGACTTACGTTCTTTCAACTCTATACCATATTCCAGCTGAAGTCGCATGAAAATGCGGTTAAGGTCGGATACGTCATTGAATAAGTCCCGGATTTCGGGGGAACACGCGGCGAAATCAACTAATATATGGGTGTCGTATTCATTTGTTGCAAATTCTTCAGCTACAGTGGATTTCCCGACACGCCTTGCTCCCTGTATCAGAACAGCTGTTCTGCCTTCATCAGTCCGCTTCCATTGCAGAAGTTTATCGTAAATTTTTCTTTTGAATATCATGTGCTGATTTTATCAAAGGCAAAGATAGCTAATTTGCACAAATCTCAAAATGTGTTCAGATAAAAATCACGCTAATCTCAATTTGTTTTGTTGCAACACACAAATCTCTAAATTTTTGCAGCGCAAAAGCGCGGTAATCTCGTTTTTGTATAAGATTAAGGCTTTTCGTATGATAATGGGATTGATTTGTGGTTTCTTACTGTTCAAGCGTTTTTTTACTGCACACCCACGGCTTAAATCTTTTTACGGTAAACAATTTTGGCATAAACCAGAGTGAAACGCGTTTCTTTGTTGTGGAGGCTGTTTTGTAACGCTATGTTCCTGTAATATTGGTTATGCTACTTATGTACGGCATTCTCGAGTCGCTCACGTCCGACGAGGCGGGGAAGTGGATAGAAAGTTTGCGCCGCCGCAACATAGAGCTGCCCTCCGCTTTGCGCGACGAGGCGATAATGATAATCAACAAGGAATAGCGCAAAAGCCTTGGGAGATGATAAAGCGTTGAAACACAAAAATTGCCAGAATCCGGAGGTAAACCTGCAAGTCGTTGTCTTTCAGGGACTTGAAAAGGGCGAAAAAAGGTCTGATGTAGTTTGATTTACATCAGACATAATTTTTCCTACGTCCTATGTAGTTTTTCCTGCATCAAATGTAGTTTTCTGGGAATTTAGGAGAGAGTGCGTGGTTATGGTTTTGCAATAATTGTAGTGGCGTATGCCATACGCCCCTAC
>DJQA01000019.1:2123-2886 GCA_002437495.1 Prevotellaceae bacterium UBA6398 | reverse complement strand
CATACGCCCTGAATTGCATCGCTATGCAAAGTGTTTTGCCTTGTCGCGATGTTGCAGTGCGGGGGTTGCACTGCGTTTAACGCGGCTGTGCACAGGGGGTATGCCATACGCCCCGACAATTGCCGCAAAACAAAATATCCACCGAGCCGTTTCTTTATTATTGCCTTCCGCACGGCTTAACGTAAGGGCAAAAAAAAATCCTTTCCAAAGGCTGTTGCCCAAGGAAAGGACTTTATGTAAGGTGGCGGCGACCTACTCTCCCGCTTCCGCAGTACCATCGGCGCGGGCGGGCTTAACTTCTCTGTTCGGAATGGGAAGAGGTGGAACCCCGCCGCTATAGCCGCCCTTGACTTTTTCGCTGCTCTCCCGATTAAACGAGAGGCGTATGGATGACAAAGACGCGACAGGAACGCGGCGCGTTTAACGCCGCAGCGGAAAGTGCAATTATGCAACTCTTGACGCAAATATGATAACTGCTAAACAACTCTCGGGCAATTAGTAGCGCTCGGCTTTGACGTCACCGTCTTTACACCTGCGCCCTATCAACGTCCTAGTCTCGGACGACCCTTCACGCCTTACGGCGACGGAAGTCTATTCTTGCGGAGGGCTTCGCGCTTAGATGCTTTCAGCGCTTATCCCGACCCGGCTTGGTTACCCGGCGATGCGCCTGGCGGCACAGCCGGCTTGCCAGAGGCCGGTCCGACACGGTCCTCTCGTACTAGTGTCAAACCCGCGCAAACCTCCAACGCCCACGATAGATAGA
>DJQA01000019.1:1580-1943 GCA_002437495.1 Prevotellaceae bacterium UBA6398 | reverse complement strand
AGTACCTTTTATCCTTTGAGCGACGGCCCTTCCATACGGAACCGCCGGATCACTATGCCCCAGTTTCCTGCCTGATCGGCCCGTCGGCCTCCCAGTCAAGCGCCCTTTTGCCATTGCACTCTATAGCCGGTTACCAATCGGCCTGAGGGCACCTTTGGAAGCCTCCGTTACTCTTTTGGAGGCGACCACCCCAGTCAAACTACCCGCCAAGCGGTGTCCCCCATTAAGGGGTTAGGAACCAGACAGCCGAAGGGCCGTATTTCAACGGCGGCTCCCGAAAAGCTGACGCCCTCCGTTCTTTGCCTCCGGCCTATCCTACACATCGGCGGCCCGGTTCCAACGCTAAGCTATAGTAAAGGTTCA
>DJQA01000019.1:0-1485 GCA_002437495.1 Prevotellaceae bacterium UBA6398 | reverse complement strand
TTACACCATTCGTGCAGGTCGGAACTTACCCGACAAGGAATTTCGCTACCTTAGGACCGTTATAGTTACGGCCGCCGTTTACCGGGGCTTCAATTCGGACCTTCTCCGGAATAATCCGGATGAGACCTCCTCTTAACCTTCCGGCACCGGGCAGGTGTCAGGCTGTATACGTCGTCTTTATACTTCGCACAGCCCTGTGTTTTTGGTAAACAGTTGCCTGGACCTTTTCTCTGCGCCTGCGGCTTTACCGCAGGACCCTTTCTCCCGAAGTTACAGGGTCATTTTGCCTAGTTCCTTAACCGTGAGTCTCCCTAGCGCCTTAGTATGTTCTACCCGGTCACGTGTGTCCGTTTACGGTACGGGCGGCGTACGCTTCATAACACTTAGCGGGTTTTCTCGGAAGCCATTACCTCCACTATCGCTCGCCCCGAAGGGTCTGCGTACTTTCGCGCATCGACCGAACCCGCGTACTTTACTACGGGCTAGTAATGCCTTCGCGCTTAAACGTCCTGTTCCGTCAGAACGCGGGAGTTTCACTGCTCCTTCACCGCATCGCTTGCGCACGCCGGCAACGGAATATTAACCGTTTCATCCGTCGGCTTCGCCCTTCGGCTTATCCTTAGGACCCGGCTGACCCTGAACCGATTAACGTTGTTCAGGAAACCTTGACCTTACGGCGGGGGGGCATCTCACCCCCCTTATCGTTACTTATACCTGCATTTGCCTTTCCATGACCTCCAGCGCACCTCACAGCACGCATTCACCGAACATGGAATGCTCCCCTACCGACCCGCTTTTGCGGATCCCGCGGCTTCGGCGGCATGTTTCATACCCGATTATTATCCACGCGCAGACCCTCGACTAGTGAGCTGTTACGCACTCTTTGAATGAATGGCTGCTTCCAAGCCAACATCCTAGCTGTCGCGGGGGCCGCACCTCGTTAGACTAACTTAACATGCACTCCGGGACCTTAGCCGGCGGTCCGGATTCTTCTCCTCTCGGGCGCGGACCTTAGCACCCACGCCCTTTCTCCCACGGTATAATTGCCGGCATTCGGAGTTTGTCTGGACTTGACAGGCGGTGAAGCCCTCGCATCCAATCAGTCGCTCTACCTCCGACAATCAACCCGCAAGGCAGCACCTAAATGCTTTTCGGGGAGTACGAGCTATCTCCAAGTTTGATTGGCCTTTCACTCCTACCCTCACCTCATCCAGAAGCTTTTCAACGCTTATTGGTGCGGACCTCCATCCGGTGTTACCCGGACTTCATCCTGGACGAGGGTAGATCACTTGGTTTCGCGTCTGCCTCCGATGACTATACGCCCATTTCAGACTCGCTTTCGCTCCGGCTCCGCCTCTCTCTGGGGCTTAGCCTCGCCAACGGCGGCAACTCGCAGGTTCATTATGCAAAAGGCACGCCGTCACCACAATTCGTGGCTCCGACCGCTTGCAGGCGTACGGTTTCAGGAACTCTTTCACTCCCCTA
>DJQA01000010.1 GCA_002437495.1 Prevotellaceae bacterium UBA6398 | reverse complement strand
GCCAATTGTAGGGGCGTATGCCATACGCCCCTACGGAGGTGCATTTTTTGATTAATCGCGCATTGTGTATTTGCACGGCGTATGCAACACACCATATACATCACCGCATGAACTGCATTGCGAAGTGCTGCTAAATTTTGCCGCGAAACTGAAAATACTCGCAATTCACGAGGGTGTGTCAAAACGATGCATCCTCTTCAGAATTTCCACCAGGGTTTCTTCTTGGGCTTTACGGAGTTGTACTCCCCTGTAAGTATGTCGTTGAAAGTCTTTCCCTCGCTTATCATCTCGTACATAGTGCCCCAATCGGGCAACCCGCCTATGTTGCGGTCGTCAATGTAAAAGTCGGCCTTTATCTTGCGCGAATAGTCGGGCGATTCGGGCGTTTCCTCGGGATAGTTCTTGTTTACGGCAAAGAACTCCACCCCCTTTTCCTCGCACCATTCCACCGCCGCGTCAAGGTATTTCCCCTCTCTTACGCTGCTGAGTACCAATATGTGCCCGTCTGCTATAAGTTTTTTCAACGTCAATGTGGCAAATGGTATTTCCCTGCCTATTTCGGGATAGCGGTGTTCAACTATTGTTCCATCAAAATCTATCGATATCTTCATGATTATCTTCTGTAAGTCTTTTTGCCGTTTATTATGTATATTCCCTTTGGCATATTGCCCGCATTGGGCATTCTTACGCCGTTTATGCTGAAAATTTCGTGCCTTAAATCTTTTCGCACAATGTTTTCCGCGCCCACCGTTCCGTTCTCTACCAAGCGCAAATCCTTTGTCCCCTCCACGCGGGTGAACATAAAGCCGCAACGGAACGGAGAAAGATAGCTTCCCTCTGCCGCAAGCGAAAATGTGCAGCCATCGTTTGAAAGAAACATATACGCCGCGTTTGAAACCGGCGGGTCGAACCTTGAAAACGTGCCGTTAAGTATGTCGGCTTCCCATTCGGGAATGCGCGATGACACTTCCGTGCCCTCCGCCGCCTTGAACATTACTGATATATTGCCGTAGCCGCCCTCTTCAAGGCGCATTACGTAGGGTGTTAGGGCTTTTATTGAATCACTCTTTTCGAGCATCACTTCGCTGTTATCTATATGCGAGAGTACAAAAAACCCAACTTTCTCCGAAACCTCCGACACCGCAAATGGCAGGATTATTGTGTTCCATCCGTTTCTCGGGAGCACACGTGTGTAAACCAACGAATCCTTTCCGGCAGTGAATGGGTGGAGCGCAAAAAACGGCATGCCGTCATGCAATACCGTTTTTCTTACCAAATGCGCCCCGGTTTTGCTTACCGACACAACGTTGCGCCATTGCCTTGGCGCATACTCCGCATCCTCGCTGCGCATATACACAATGCAGTTTGTAGTGTCGGCACATTTGAAATCCGTGAGCCTGTTAGGCATTACGGCATTTGTAAAGTCAACGCTTGTAGTGGCGGAATCCAAAGCCAGCGACACCAAATGAGAATTGAAACGTCCTTCGTAAATCTTTTCGCCGTTTTTTCCGGTTTTCACCGTTCCCGGCGATGAAAGCGGATAGCTGCGCGCCGCAAAGCAGTTTCGACCGTTAATGCGCCCTTTGCCCACGAAGCAGAAATCCATGTCTGCCTTGCCGCTTTTTGTGTATCTGCGAAAAGCCAGGCACAATTCTTTCCCATCATCGGTTGTACATATTCCGTAATCGCTTTCCGTGAACACCGCAGCCGAGGTCTTGTTGACGAATTTCACCATGTTCACTTTTCCATCGTTGCCCCCGACTGCAAGAAACTTGCCTTCCGCATACGCAAACAGCAGAAAACCGTCGGACTCTGCATCATAAATTTTCTTCCACTTCATGTAGCCGGCCGTCATAACCAAACTGCTGTCGCGCAGGAACATTCCCTTTGTGTCGGCATACTTCAGGCATCCCTCGCTGTTTTTAAGCGACGCAGCCGCATACGTTGAGCCTCCCCTATCGGATATTATGGCACAAACGGCATCGCTTTGCGCACAAAGCCGCTGCACCCCATACATCGGCAGCACGACAATCAAAAAGATTATTACCCGGAGCTGTTTCATTTTATGTGCAAATTTACAAATATATACATACAAACAGTCTTCAATCACCACCCGGCGGCTTTCCACCCGGCATCCTCATACCATTCCGTAAGGGTAAAGCATTCGTTCAAGTCGCCAAAAATGCACGCATCCGCATTTCGGCGGTAAATTTCCTGGGGTACAAAGGCGGAAACAGCGCAATAATGCTGCAAGTCGACATTCAAATACTTGCTGCCACGACTGTTTCCCTCAACATAAAACTTATCGGTGGCTTTGTAATAAACCAGGCATTTGTCGAGAGCCTTGCGCCATTCTGCATACTGTTCCTCGGTAAGAATTTTGTTCATCGCGCACGCGAAATCGTAGAAATGCGGGCGATAAAAATACCTTTCTGCATAAAGAGCATATTGCGTAACCCCATCAGTCGGGGTCCAATTGTAAACGGTGTCGTTTTCGGAAGTAACATTGTAGGCCGGCATGCGCGAGATATAATTACGCGTAACAGCGGCAAGGTTTTCAAGTTGCGATGTCTTTACACACGAAATAACCATACCGAAGTCGCTGTAAACGTTGCTTGACGGCAGAGACACCATATAGTTATAGTAAGACGCTGCAATCTGCGACACATCCTCCACAAACAGTCCGTTGCGCATAAGAGTGGTATAGTTCGCCCCTATTGCCGGGGTTGAAATTGGCGAGGCTATAATGTAGTCCGTTACATTGCGCAAGGCGTAGTCAACCTCTATGCACTGCATCATACACGAGTCGAAGAAAATGAATTCTGGGTGCATTCCGCTCTCCCCCACAGCCTGCGCCATGTCGGCAATGTCCATTGTGGAGCCGTAGAAATTGTTCCTATTCAAGTCGTATTCCATGTTTCCGCCCTCGCCAACATCGAGTCCGAAACTTCTGCGCTTAACCTGTGAATAATCCTTGCTCCACGATGGTACCCAGCCGTCGCTGTGAGACCACATAACAAGCCCATAGCTTTCGGAAGGGTATGTTCCCTTCACCCATTCCAACAATTCTTTCAAAACCCCTGCACTACTGGAATTCACGTCCGAGGCATATCGGCGCACAAGCTGCGGTTCTTTACAGCCCTTGTAAATGCGGTAAACGCGCGGCTTTTCGGCATCGTCAACATAGAGCAGCAGCTGGTCGCGCACATTCATAAATTGGCTTCCTGCCATTATCTCTGCAGAATCACCCCTGTTGTATTGGTCGTAGCCTAAGGAATTTTGGGCGTTGACATACATAACCACCGTGCGCCGTATCCCGGTCGTTCCCGGGTCTTTTTTGTCTCCGCCGCCATCGTCTTTTCCGCACGAAACAACAGTAAAAAGTAAAATTGCCGCTATAAATATTCTTAATATGTCCTTATGCATCGTATTTATTATTGTTTTTGCGTCCCCGTTGTCTCGGGCAGGAAAATCACCGTCTTATAACCAAACGACAGGAACATAGCCTCAAACTGCCGACGTATATTATCGGCGGCAATGTTCATCTGCGCGGAGGTAAGATTGCGGCGGAGCATTGCCTTGCGTGCCTTTTCATACAAAGCCTCGTTTGTGCGCTCGTTCCAGGAACCTTTCTCGTAAAAAGTTTTTGTTTTAGCCTCGTCGATAAATTCGGGGCTGAGCAGCTTTACCTTGGGCAGACGCAAAAATGCAGTATCCCCCTTGGCGGAGAACCAGCCTTTTTTTGCATCGGCAAGGTCAATTCCCACAATCAGTGTGCCCCTGTAAATTCTAATCAGGTTCTTGTCCCCAAAGAAATGCTTTTCGGTTGTGTCAACCATTTCCTCGCACATAATATGCAAGGCCTCCCATTGACCTATCGCCTTAATCTGCGTTACATGGTTTATTGTCCGACCTATAGCCTCGGTGTGTTTCACATTTATTTCAGAGGTGGAACGTAAACGGTATGCAAATAAAACCACAGCCGCCGCTATTACCGCAACAAGAAACACGTATGGATACCTGGCAACAAACGCCAAAAGTTTGCCGACGATAAAAACCGGCACGCCCAGCAAATTCCTCATACGGTTGTACCGTCTGTAGCGTTCGCCCTGCCGCTTTATGTCGTTGAAGTTTGATTTTATTTCGGGTTCCATGCTCACCTTTTCAATAGTTGCTCGATGTCCGCCCAATGAAGTATGGTTCTGTCGCTCACCGCCGGGCGGAACTGTATCGTTATATCGCTTTCGGCATATCCCATCTCTCTTATTATTGGCACAAGCACCTGCGCCGCGCTAACGCGCGCCGCCTCAACTATGCCAAGTTGGGGAATAGCCATTGCTATGCTGTCCATTCCCTGGCGCGTGTAGGTTTCTATTTCCTCCTGCTTGAAGTTCGAGCGCAGGGGGTCAACGATTTTCTTCACGCCCTTGTGGTCTATTTTCGATGCGCTTATCATTATCTGCGGGTCGGGGAGTGTTACGGTGATTTTTCCGCCGCGCCTTTTTATGTTGTCCTTCCCGAAATCGGCAAAGTCAACATATCCCCTAAGCGTTACGTCGATAGGAATCGCTATCTTGCGGTCGCCCATGGGAATTTCCCTGCTGAACGGTTGGGAGAATATCTTTCCGCGCACAACAATCCTGTCGTCAAAAGCAACAATCTTGTGTATGCGATATTCAGTCGTTGCCAAACGCGCGCAATCGGATATGCTGCTGCACAAAACGGAAACCGTGTCTATTTGCTGCCTTGCCACGCCGGCAGCATTCTTTTCCGCCGACTTATTACCGCACGAGACAAGCGCGGCAAGCGCAGCGCAGAAAAATATTACTAAAAGCCTATTTATTTTCGAAGACATCATGTTCTGTTTGATGGTTCAAAAATAGTTCAAAAGCACTTTCAATGAGTTTGCGTCCTTCCAACTCCATTTTCTGTTCTTCATCAACTCCTTGAAATCGTTTTTCTTGTCGGCACGAATGCGCTTTTTCACAATTTTCTCTGCGGCGGGAATTGCCTCGCCCTTAATCACGAAAAAGTATTCGTCTTTCAACGGCCACGAGCTTCCTTCGCCGTTGGCCCAATAGTCGGCATTGGTGTCAATAAACAGGTTTAACTCGGGCAGGTCAAGAAACGTGGAGTTCCTTCCGCTGCGTTCTTCCTGCCTCATACGATCCACGTCGATGGTTGTTACCACGGTAAGATACACATCACCACTGTGTTCGAGCACCTTGCCCATTCGCTCGCCCGTCTTGCGGTAAACGGCATCGCCGAAATCCACCGAGATAACCCCGAAAAGGTTCGCTTTCATCACCGTTGTGTCTTTCTTGTAAAGCAGTGAAGCGTCTTTCAGAAAAATATTGGTCTTGTATATCTTGTCTTTGCCAAAAGCAAACTCGATTTTGCCATCCTTGAAATCTTTGTAGGCAAAAGGAATCCGGGAACGCCTTTCCACCTGCGCCTGCTGCGCCAACGCAACGTTGCAAGCCCACAACAAAGCAAACAAAAACAACAGAACCTTCTTCATTTCCATACAAGTTTTATAATGCAATATTATGAATTTTCAGCGACATACAGCACGGCAGAAGCCAAATTCAAAGGAATTTGCTAATTTTGCGCTTACAATTTCCAGCCAGCAGATGAAAGATTACATATACAGCGCACAAAAGGAAGAGACCGCCATTCTAGTAGGGCTCACAACCGAAAGGCAAACCGAAAAAAAGACCGAGGAATATCTCGATGAGCTTGAATTTCTTGCCGAAACCGCAGGAGTGAGAACCGTGAAGCGTTTCACACAGAAGATTGTGCAGCCCCACGCCGTTACATACGTGGGTTCGGGCAAGCTCGAGGAAATAGGCAAATACATTAAAAACGAAGCCGAAGAGGGGCGCGAAATCAGTATGGCGATATTCGATGACGAGCTGTCGGCAAAGCAGATACGCAACATCGAGAAGGAACTGCAGGTGAAAATTCTCGACCGCACATCGCTCATTCTCGACATATTCGCCATGAGAGCGCAAACCGCCACCGCCAAAACACAGGTGGAACTTGCGCAATATAAATACATGCTGCCGCGATTGCAAAGAATGTGGACGCACCTTGAACGCCAGGGCGGCGGCTCGGGTTCGGGCGGCGGCAAAGGCTCGGTGGGACTGCGCGGACCGGGCGAGACGCAGCTTGAAATGGACCGCCGAATAATACTCAACCGCATGGCGCTGCTCAAACACCGACTTTCCGAAATCGACAAACAGAAAACCACGCAACGCAGCGGACGCGGAAGAATGATACGTGCAGCACTCGTGGGATACACCAACGTGGGGAAAAGCACAATAATAAACCTGCTTGCAAAAACGGAGGTCTTCGCCGAAAACAAACTGTTTGCCACGCTCGACACCACTGTCAGGAAAGTAGTTATCGAGAACCTGCCTTTCCTGCTGTGCGACACCGTGGGATTTATACGCAAAATACCCACCGACCTTGTTGACTCGTTCAAGAGCACGCTCGACGAGGTGAGAGAGGCAGACCTACTTATTCACGTGGTTGACGTTTCCCACCCCGACTTTGCCGAGCAGATTGACGTGGTTAACAAGACACTCGGGGACTTGGGCTGTGCCGAAAAGCCCACAATACTCGTTTTCAACAAAGTTGACGCTTACAGTTGGGAACAAAAGGAGGAGGACGACCTAACGCCCTCAACCGAAAAGAACATATCACTCGATGAGTTGCAGCGCACATGGATGGCTAAAATGGAAGGCGACTGCATTTTCATTTCCGCGAAACAGCGCACCAACATCGACACATTCAAGCAGATGCTCTACGACAAGGTTAGGTATCTGCACGTGCAAAAATACCCCTACAACGATTTTCTTTACCCAAAATACGATGAAGAATAAACGCCGCCGCAGTCCGTTGGGCTGCGGCGCTACTTTTTCCGTGGCTTACAGCGTCCAGCCTTCAAACCTCACGTTGTAGGCATCGCCATTGTAATTTGCGCCCACTATATACTGCATTGCCGTGGGCGAAAAACGCTCCTCGTAAAAATAGTGGCAATGCCCGCAGAGAATTGCCTTGAGCTGCCGCTGCTCTTTGAGCCACTTAACAAATTCGAGTGTGGGTTTGTCGGCCCTTTGCTGCACACCGCGATTTCGCCATTGCCGGTCCTCGGGCAGGGTTGGGTCTGCTTTATAGGTTGAAGTTACGCTCAGCGGCGCACCTGTAACGTATGCCGCCCCATTGTCGTTGCGCTTCGTGGCATACTCGCAATGTTTGGGGGTATATAGCGGCACGTGGCAAAGCAAAACCACCGGCAATCCCTTCTTCATTTCCTGCTCCACAAGTTCGTGCTGACGCTCGGTAACGCTATAGTAAACGTCGTCAATGGCCACGAAGTTTACCCCGTTAACCACCTTTGAGTAAAATACGAGATTGTTGGGAAACGCCTCCTGCACCGCAGCGTAGCTCCGGCGCTTGTAAGCCTCGTCCTCCTTTGCCTCGCCCACATACTGCGAATACTCGTGGTTGCCCGCCGAAGCTATCACGTTGTCGCCCATTATGTGCGCCGACGCGCAGTCAAGGTTTCTTTCGCTCGTAAAGTCTATGAGGTCGCCGGTGTGTATCAGCACCATGTCGTTCCGTTTGGCATAGTCCACCGCAGCGTCAAGATAGTGTTCCGCGTTCGGGAAGATGCGGCTTCGCGCTGCGGCGAGCTTCATCTTGCGGTCGTTGTCGCGGTTGTCGACAAGAGAAAGATGCGTGTCGGATATGTGGAGTGCAGAAAAAGCCTTCTCGCAATTCAGCTTTATCGTTATGCTCTTTATGTTCAACGGCGCAAGCAAGCGTGGGCGTTTGCTATCGTCAAAGGCGGCAAACAGCTTGGCGGGCATCAAGGGCGCAGCGGCCATGGTTGCGCAAAGCTCCAAGAATTTCCTGCGTTTCATTATTTTGCTATGAAATTAAGTTTTTATGTTGCGAAATTACGCAAAACCACCCTCCCTGCAAAACATTGCACCGCTTTTAGTGTACTATTTTTCCCTACGTGCCGCAGTGGTTTGTTATCTGTGTAGTGCGGTTCATGCGATGGCGTACAGGGCTATGCCATACGCCGCGCAAACTCAAAATATCCTACCATCCGATGATTTGCACCGCCGTAGGGGCGTATGGCATACGCCCGAAGTACGCAAATTATGCTATGCAGCGGCGGCGGTTTGCGATGTGGTTCATGCGATGGCGTACAGGGCGTATGCCACACGCCCCTACAAATGGCGCAAAACCATTATCGCGAAAATTACATGGGACATGGGAAAAACTATGTCCCATGTAGGAAAAATTATGTCTGATATAATTCAAACTACATCAGACCTTTTTTCACCATTTACAATTATCTGAAAAACAACAACTTGCAAAGCATTGTTCAAATCAAATATTTCTTTGTTAATCATTACATTGCAAATTTGCGGCAGTTCACGAACCGAGGGCCGGAAACAAAAAAAACCGCGCAACCCGGGACAAACGCCCAAATTGCGCGGCTTATTATGCAGGAGTTGCGCCTTTCGCCGCACAAACACCCTATATCGTTACAGCCGATTTGGCAGCCACATGCAAAATGCCCTGTTTCGCGGCCTTTTTACTTTGTATGCTCCTCAACCCATTTGCGCGCGTTGACAAAAGCCTCGACCCACGGCGTGATTTCGTCGTTCTGGCGGTCAGACGGACTGTATGCGCACTGCCACGGCAGGAAAGCCCTTTCCGGGTGGGGCATCATAGCCACGTGGCGGCCGTCCGCGCTCGCAATTCCGGCGGTGTTGTAGTCGGAACCGTTGGGGTTTGCGGGATATTTGTCGTAGGAGTATTTCATTACGATGTTATACGCACTTTCGGGCTCGGGAAGCGAGAAATGCCCCTCGCCGTGAGCCACCCACAAACCGAGCTTTGAGCCGGACAGTGAGCCGAACATCACGCTATCGTTCTTTTCTATGTCAACGCCAACGAAATTGCTCTCGAACTTGCGGGAATTGTTGTGCAGCAGGTGGGAGCGTTTTTTGTGGTCGGGGGTTATAAGGTTAAGCTCAACCATTAGCTGGCAACCGTTGCAAACACCGAGCGAAAGAGTGTCCTTGCGCGAATAAAAACGGTCGAGTGCTGCCTTTGCCTTGGGATTGTATAGAAAAGCCCCTGCCCAGCCCTTTGCCGAACCGAGCACGTCGCTGTTTGAAAAACCTCCGCAGAAAACAATCATGTTTATATCGTCAAGGGTTTCGCGTCCGCTCACAAGGTCGGTCATCATAACATCCTTAACGTCGAAACCCGCAAGATAAAGCACGTATGCCATCTCTCTTTCGCCGTTCGTACCCTTTTCGCGTATTATCGCGGCACGCACTCCCGAAGGTTTCCTGCGGTCGGCATCTATGCCGAGGCTTGCAAGCGTGCCTTTGAAATGGTGGGGATATTTTATATCGAGGGGAATGTTCTTGTAGTTATCGAAACGCTCCTTGGCGCAGCCGTTGAAACTTTGCTTGGTGTCGAGCCGGTAAGACGTATCATACCATTCGTCGCGAAGCTCGTCAATGTCAAGCTCAAAAGTCTTGCCGTCTTTCTCAAGCTTTATGGTGCGTTCAGCAGAAGGACTTCCGAGCGCTACAAACTGCACGCAGGCATTTGCGAGTGTGGCCTTAACTTCGCCGAGGCTTGAATTTGCCACTTGAAGCACCACTGCGGGATTTTCGGCAAACAGAAGCTTGACCAAATCCTTTTCGGCAAAAGCGTCAAGGGATATGTTCATACCGCCCTTTGTGTTGGAGAAGCACATTTCGAGCAAACAGGTTATGAGACCGCCCGCCGAAACGTCATGCCCCGCAAGCGCAAAACCTTTTTTCTCTATTGTTTGAATAGCGTTGAACACCGCACGGAAATATTGCGCATCGTCCACCTGCGGGGCTTCGCTACCAACCGCACCGAGCGACTGGAAAAACGCCGAACCGCCAAGCTGCAACGCCGACTTGCTGAAAGCTATGTGCAGAAGCGTGGTGTCGCTGTTGTTTACAACAACCGGCGAAGTTATGTTCCTCACATCGCTCACCTCGGCCCCTGCCGAAACAATAACAGTTCCCGGAGATATTATCTTCTCTCCGTCAGGGTACTGCTGTGAAAGCGAAAGCGAGTCTTTTCCCGTAGGCACGTTTATCTTCAAAGCGCAGCAAAAATCGCTCAAAGCCTTCACGGCTTCGTAAAGACGCGCATCCTCGCCCTTTTGCGAGCGACATGGCCACATCCAATTTGCCGAAAGCGAAATTCCGTCAAGGCCCTCCTCTATCGGAGCGAATACAATGTTTGTCAAGGCCTCGGCAACCGACAGGCGCGAACCCGCCGCCGGAGATATAAGTCCGGCCTGCGGCGCATGACCGAGGGCTGTGGCTATACCCTTATGGAAACGGTAATCGAGAGCTACAACACCGCAGTCTGACAAAGGCAATTGAAGTTCGCCCACACACTGCTGGCGCGCTATTTTTCCGGTTACGGAACGGTCAACCTTGTTTGTGAGCCAATCTTTACAAGCCACGGCCTCAAGGTGGAGAACCGTCTTCAAATATTCAAGAAACTTTGCGCTGTCGTATTGTGCATCCTTGTAATGGCGTTCCACAGTCTCGTCTTTCATAACGGTCTTCGGAGAATGCCCGAACATCTGCGCCACGTCAAGGTCGAAAGGCTTCACACCATCGCCCTGCACAAACGAAAAATGCGCATCGCCCGTGGTTTCGCCAACCACATACAGCGGGGCGCGCTCGCGCTCGGCAATTTTCCTTACGTGTTCTATATGTTCCTCGTCAATAAGAAGTCCCATGCGTTCCTGGCTTTCATTGGCAATTATCTCCTTCGACGAAAGCGTGGGGTCGCCTATGGGAAGTTTTGTCATATCAATTTTTCCGCCGCATTCGCCAACAAGCTCGGAAAGGCAGTTAACGTGTCCCGCGCTTCCATGGTCGTGGATTGAAACTACAGGGTTTACGTCCTCCTCGCACAAGGCTCGCACAAGATTGTTGGCGCGTTTCTGCATTTCGGGGTTAGCACGCTGCACGGCGTTAAGCTCTATGCCGCTTGAGTAACGCCCTGTGTCAACCGATGATACCGAGCCGCCGCCAAGGCCTATGCGGTAGTTGTCGCCACCCACAACGACTATCTTGTTTCCTTTCTTTGGTTCTTTTTTGAGGCAGTCGCGCTTTGTGCCGTAACCCACGCCGCCGGCAAGCATTATAACCTTGTCGTAGCCATACTTCTCACCGTTTTCGCGGTGTTCGAAAGTAAGCACCGAACCGGCAATAAGCGGCTGACCGAACTTATTTCCGAAATCCGATGCACCGTTGGAGGCTTTGATAAGTATCTGTTCGGGGGTTTGATAAAGCCATTTTCTAACAGGCAGCACATTCTCCCAGCTTCTGCCGCCCTCAAGGCGCGGATAGGCAGTCATGTAAACCGCCGTTCCCGCTATCGGCCACGAGCCTACGCCGCCACCCATGCGGTCGCGTATCTCACCGCCGGTGCCCGTTGACGCACCGTTGAAAGGCTCCACCGTGGTGGGGAAATTATGTGTCTCGGCTTTCAGCGAAATAACACTCTCAATATCTTTCACCACAAAATAATCGCTCGTGGCATGCTCCTTGGGAGCGAACTGCTCCACCACCGGACCTTGCGCGAAAGCCACATTGTCTTTATAGGCAGATATTATGTGATGCGGATTTTCCTTTGTGGTCTTCTTAATCAGCGCGAAAAGCGATGACGGCATCTCCTTGCCGTTGATTATGAACGTGCCGCCGAAAATCTTATGGCGGCAATGCTCCGAATTAATCTGTGCAAAGCCGAACACTTCACTATCGGTGAGCTTGCGCCCCAACTGCCCTTCAACCTTGTGCAAATACTCTATTTCCTCGGGCGAAAGTGCAAGCCCTTCGCGTTCGTTATATTCCTCTATGTTCCCGATATACTCTATTGGCTCGGGCTTGCGGTCGGTTGTGAACACATCCTGGTCAAGCCCTTTATACATTCTTTGGAGCATGGGGTCGTAGGTGGCGCTTTCGTTTTCAACGGGGAAATACTCCTCTATGCGCTCCACTCCCGCAATGTTCATGTTTTGGGTTATCTCAACCGCATTTGTGCTCCACGGTGTAATCATTTCGCGACGCGGACCAACATAAAAGCCTCCGAGTTTTTCGTCTGCCATGCGCTCGGCACCGCCGAAAAGCCAGCAAAGTTTATCCTCGTCAACCTTGCCAAGACAACCTTTAACTCCGGCGGCAATCACATTCCCGCACGGAACCTTGAAAAATACTATCATATCGAGATGTGTATAGAATACTGTATAATATGGTGCAAAATTAACATTTTAGCCCGACACAGTAAAAACATTCGGGAACTATTCTTACTTCAGAAATATGTGGCTGCACCGCATCGACGGCATTCACTTACACTTATCGGCGTTGCAATCTTTCCTTGGCACAAATTCCGCCACCGCACGCTTAACATCTTGCAACGGCACATTCAGCATACGAAACACATATACAGTTGTCCCTTAAAAACTCCGGTTCAACGGCATGTTCATGCTCATATATGTTGCAAAGGAAGCAGCATATCGCGGATTTTCTTTTAAAGGCCGAAAGAGCGCTTTTGGCGGTGGCGTACAGGGCGTATGCAATGCGCCCATGCAAATGCACAAATTCGAAACGGAAAACTTTCCCCAAACATCGCGAAAATTATATTTGATGTAGAAAAAATTACATGGGACGTAGGAAAAATAATGTCTGATGTAGAAAATCACTCCGCCGCCCGGCAACTCTTTCTTCATACTGCCTGAGAAAATGCTTGAGAATTGGCAAGTCGCACATCGGTATGATTGCCGAATAAGTAAGGTGCATCACCGACCGTGTTAACAATAAAAATCTGCAAGCTTTATGCATGTAAAGATACAAAAGCCTGCAAACTTGCGCAATGTATTATTATCGTTGATAATCAAACAAAAGGTTTCATTTTAAGGGCGGCTATATAGGGCAGATTACCCCCACATTACCGGACAGGCGTTCCATGCCAATAAGACACCCGATGTTCTTTTTGAGGCCACCAAAACTATTTGAGAAAGTTGAAGCATCGGATGCGGCTTGCTACTTCCCGCCTTTGAATGCATAAAAAGTCTCGCTGCCGTCTTCGCCGTATTTGCCATCCTTTGCCTCGAATATCATGCTCGGCTCAATCACTTCCACCGTGTGCCAAGCACCTTTCGGTATTTGGCAACCATATTTCGCTTGGGCAGGACAGAGATGAATGCGCTGCACTTCACGAAACTCTGCCTTACGAGCAACGTCTTGCGCATCCATACTCTGCTGAAAGTCCTCAGAAGAAGGCTTATCATACGAAACGACTTCCTCATAAATCACTTCGTCCATCTTTCCACACAGGCAGATAACCGTTTCCGTACTGTCAGGATGCCGATGGATAGGCACTTGTGTTCCCGGCAACAAAGCGTTAAGCATGCGCTGACTGTTGTCTGCCGGCGATGTGCGCAGGTCGAAGTTCTGACGCAAACGAGGATTAACAACAGCTTGCTCAAAAAGCTTACCTAAAAGGTCTTTGTCAAATTCCATGGTTCATTCATTATTAGGCAGGTGATGTGCCTTTCTTGGCACAAACAAATATTTGCAGAATTGCCAAATGGCAGATATTAATCTTCTCATCGTTCTGTAACAATAACCTTGAATGTTTGGAAAATAAGTTTGATATCATACCCAAACGAGCAGTTCTTCACATACTCCAAGTACAGCTTTATTTTCTCCTGCATAATCACATGAATATAGTAATCCTCCGGGTCGTCAGCTTTCTCCATCAGTTCATTCTCATTGCGGAACTTAATACTTGCAGGGTCGGTGATTCCTGGACGAACATCTAACACGTGCATCTGTTCGGGTGTCCAGTAATTCACATAGTGGCGCACCTCCGGGCGAGGACCAACCAAACTCATATCTCCAACAAACACGTTTATAAGTTGAGGAAGTTCATCAAACTTATATTTACGGATATAATATCCAGAACGTGTCACACGAGGATCACGACCACCAATGGTCACTAATGAACCTTTATCTGCTCCTACACGCATGGAACGGAACTTGAATATTCGGAAATCCTTGTTTCCACGTCCCACACGCACTTGTCTATAAAATACAGGACCTTTAGAATCCATTTTAATCCAAATAGCCAATATCAAAAACAATGGACTTAAAACAATTAATCCACAACCGGAAGCAAATATGTCAAATAATCTTTTCATACTTTTGGGGTAAAAAAAAACCTGAAGATGAAGATATATCTTTATCTTCATCTTCAGGCCTATGATAATTAATGATTAAAGTTCAGATACAATCTCTACAAAATTCTCTATTACATATTCCAAATCCTCATCCGTCATCTTAGTATTCAACGGCAGAGTGATTTCATTGACAAACATATTATATGCATTAGGGAAATCCTTGATGTCAAAGCCCAACTTCTTATAGGCAGTCATCATTGGCAGCGGTTTGTAGTGAACGTTGGTAGCAATTCCACGCTCCGCCATCTTCTCAATCACCTTGTTTGTTTCCTCACGAGTTCTGCCCAACAGACGTACCAAGTATAAGTGTCCAGACGATGTATGCTCCTCACCATAATGATTCAGCACGGCCACGTTCAAAGGTTTCAAAGCCTCATCATAACGCTCAATCATATTGCGTCTACGCTCCAGCATACCCTTATAACGCTGCATCTGTACCAGCCCGATAGCAGCAACAACATCTGTCATGTTACACTTATACCAAGTGCCGATGATGTCATACTCCCAAGCACCGAGCTTTGTCTTTGCCAATGCGTCCTTGTTCTGACCATGCAGGCTCAATAGCTGCGCCTTACGATAGAGATTTTCGTTCCATGTTTCACCTTCAATTTCAGGTACTCCACTAAATATGTTGTCTGCATTGTTATCCAACTCTTTCACCACCTTTTCATTGCCAAAAGGCAAGTTCCATGACAAAGCACCACCCTCAGCAGTAGTAAAGTTCTTCACTGCATGGAAAGAGAAAGACGAGAAGTCGGCAATAGCTCCCACCATCTTTCCTTTACGCGAAGCACCAAAGGCATGAGCAGCATCACAGCAAATAGCAATACGGCCAAGTTTCTTCTGCAAATCGGTTTTAGGAGTAAAGATGTCTTTCGTGCTTTCCACGATGCTAAACAGTCTGTCGTAGCCGCAAGGAATACCGGCCAAATCAACAGGAATGATAGCCTTGGTATTAGGAGTGATAGCCCTTTCAACAGCGTCGTAATCCATTTCAAGACAATCTTTCTGCACATCAACAAACACAAGTTTAGCACCCACATGTTCTACGATAGAAGCACTTGCTGTATAGGTATAAGCAGGCACAATGATCTCGTCGCCATCACCAATGCCCAACAATCTCAGAGCCATTTCACCGCAAGCTGTCTGCGAGTTAAGGCATACGGCCTTATCCACTCCAACAAACTCAGCCACTTCTTTCTCTAATTTCTTTGTGCGCGGTCCGGTTGTTATCCACCCGGACAAAATAGCATCACGCACCTCTGCAGCCTCTGCCTCCGTCATGTCTGGCGGAGAAAAAGGCACATTACGCAATTTCATTGTCATAATATGAATATGTTTTTGTTGATTGTTAAAAACAAAAAATCAATCGTATTCTCTTCTCATCAATAAGCCGTAAACAAACTGCCACACATAGCCAATGGTGCTATAGCGTGCCACGTCCTTGAATTTCCATGAATACCTGAATGCGTTGCCAATAACATGCAACCGCTCATACCATTGTCC
Organism: Prevotellaceae bacterium UBA6398; assembly: GCA_002437495.1. Lineage (GTDB taxonomy): Bacteria > Bacteroidota > Bacteroidia > Bacteroidales > Bacteroidaceae > UBA6398. The sequence continues at coordinate 13,347 of DJQA01000010.1, read as the reverse complement.
TTTGCCACGATTATAAATTGAAGAATCGTCGAACAAGGCACTCTCTATTGTTCGTTCAGCAAACTCACTGTTTGCAAAGATTGATTTGTCATGTAGTTCTACACCAAGATATTTCACGGCAATGGTATTCAAGACATCAGCAAACCCGTCCAGTCTAAATCGCTTGCATAATGAATAAAACTCACTCCATTCCACTTTGTCTTGATTAGCTTTTATCCAGCAAGCCCAGTCTACAAAATGCCGAAGATTGATGCCCTCCACCAAGAAATGCGTTAACGAGTGATAAAGCAGAAATAAGCCTTCTGCTTTTACAGGCAATACATACATATTGGTTCCATCAAGTCTTTCAAGCTGGCTTCCATCCCCTATAGTCTCAACCATATATTGGTGCAAAGCCTTATCCGTACCACCACGGCGGGCAGATGTAAAGAATTGATGGTTCTCTATGGTCATGTTCTTATAAAATATATGCGAATGCTTATACCAGCCATCACCAACTGTCAGATTATTCTTTTTGGCTATCTCATTACCTTGTATATAAGCACAGTTTCCATCAGCACCAATCAAATAACAATCTAAGTCTCCAAACTCCCTATGTTCCGGTATCGGATAATAACGGCTATGAGCCAATCCTTTGAAAACAATTGTCTTTATGCCATGTCGTTTCCACAGTTCCACAACATCCTTTGCCAAAACCACATGCTGCGCAATCTTCTTTTCCACAAATAAAGTCTGCACATACCATTGTATCATAGTAGTGCGATCGGGGAAACAAGTTCTGTCTGCAATCCTCTGCTTCAGCAGCTCCAAAGCCTCATACGCCAATCCGATTACGCCTTGCTTCTTAGCAAGCCTTGCCACATAATGCCATTCAACTTTATTTATATTATCAAATGCCTGTCCGTTTATGGCTACTCGCAGCAACTGCATTAATGCGAAAGCGGAATTGTCAACAGAGGTTTTATTGTTCATATTTCTTCACATACCACATTTTCTTCCAGCCATTTCCCACCACATTCATCAACATCCAAAATGTAGCCATCAATGGGTTCATCTCTTCTGCCACATGAAACAAAGGATAATGTGCCCAAATGCGTTTCCACAAAGGCTTGGGAGTAATGCTCACCTTACGTCGGCGATACCTTGCCAAGTTCTCTTTCAGCAAATAGCAAGGAGCCTTACTCACCACTTTCAGCCAAAGAGCGGTATCGTTATTCTTACGAACATCCTTAATCTGCACCAATCCAATCCGTTCTCTGTCGTACATCACAGCCAAGCATCCCGGCCAACAGCACATAAACATAGCCAACTTGCTTACTTTCTTGATACCCGACACATACACACCCAAGTCCTTGCCGTCCTCACTCATCTCAGTATATTCATGATAAGAGAATGCATAACCATTCTCCACCATAAACTTCAGTTGTTTCTCCAACTTCTGCGGATGCCACAAGTCATCCGAATCAAGAAAGGCAATCCACCTGCCCTTTGCCCTGCGCAAAGCATTGTTGCGGGTTATTGCAGCGCCGGAGTTCTTGGGATTGCATTCATACTTAATGCGCTTGTCAGCCTCCATAAACGGCTTAACAACATCCAACGTATTGTCCTTAGAGCAATCGTCCTGAATTAGAAGCTCCCAGTTTTGGTAAGTCTGCGCCTGAACACTCCTTATAGTCTCGGCTATGAAGTTGGCACACGCCCAAGTGGGAGTGATGATAGACACCAATCCGTAGTCTTGCATAATAAAAGATACTTGAGGATAAACACCATGCTACCGCACAGGCACTAAAAGCCCATACGATGACACACAATCAATAAATAAAAATCAGTTGAAAAATTAACGAAAAAGTTCCCCACCGCAGTATCGCCCTGCGCACGCCGCCACTCGGGTGGGGGAAAAGATTTTATTCTGCCAGTAAGTAAATTCTTATACTATGGCAAAGAAGCCAAGAAAAAGTCTTCTTTGGATAAGACAAGCTGCACTCGGCAATTTGAAAGCAAGCTTGCGTTGCGCTCGTTGGCATTGCCTTTGTCACTTGTTGTATTGTGTCAGCGAGACCATCACAAGTCAATCAAAAGTAAAGAAACGGACACGACTCCGTAACTGTTGAAAAAATGAATCTTTGATTATCCCAACTTCCATTACAGCGTGTTCAAACCATCCCTTACACAGAAGTTCAATCCCACCTTCACAATTTCCTTGCCCTTCAGCTTGAAAGCATCGGAATATCGATTAGCAGCTATTTGCTGCAAAGCCTCATCCGCGCTTTTATTGAACTTCAGCTCCATGACGTAGATGATGTCGGTGGTCTCCAGCGTAATGTCAATCCGTCCCTTGGCTGTATGCTGTTCCACACCAATGTTATAGTCCGTGAGCAAGGCAAAGATTACATAGAGCATCTGCTGATAGTGCCCCTCGTAATGGGCATTGTCGCAAAAGGGCACAGTCTCCATGAAGTCTGCCAATAGTTGCAGGGCCGCATTCATTTCGCCTTTTCGCATCAGTAACGACATCTTCGCAATGACCACTTCGCCCTGCTCCGTGTCGTCACCCAAATAGTTGGGCAACAGACGCTCAAAGAGTCCTACCTTGATTTCCTTATTAGGAATATCAAGCGTATAAAGGTCCATTTCCTCATCATACCCTTTGATTGTAGTATAGCCGCTCTAGTACATAAGAGGTGTCAATGACTTCAATTGTTCCGTAGGCGCATCAAAAGCAGAAACCTTGGCCTGTGTCGGCTTCAAATTGCTTGGCAACAGGCCATATTTCCTCATCAACTGAATAAGATAGGTAGGTGTACCGGAAGCAAACCAAAAGTCTCCCAGCTGTTGTTTGGCAAAGCAATTGAGCAAACTATAAGGATTGAACACGTCGGGCGAAGGCCAACAAAAATGATAACCATCATAGTTTTCGACCAACTTTTGAATGGTCTCCTCGCGGCTTAACTGTAATTTATTGGCAAGGGCGTTGATGTCATCGCTCATCTGGGCGAGCAACTCTTCCTTTGTAATACCACAAACTCCTGCATAGGGTTTGTCCATGCTTACATTGGCGATGTTGTTCAGCTCGCTGAAGATGCTAAGCTGTGAGAACTTGGTGATGCCCGTCAGGAACACAAAACGGAGCATGGCCTCGCAACCTTTCAGGGGACTGTAGAAATTACGCATCGTGTTGCGGAGCGATTCCAAGCGTCCTGACTCATGCACCACGTCAAGCAACGGCGCGTCATACTCATCCACAAGCACCACCACCTGCTTGCCGGTCAGCCTATAGACACGCTCCACCAAGTCGGTAAACCGGTTGTTCACGCCATTTCTGCGCCCGGTAATGCCAAAAGCCTTCTCATTGTCCTCAAGCTGATAACCCAGATATTCCGTCAGCTGGCCATCGTCCATGTGCCTACCCAAACTCATGTCGAAGTGAAGCACAGGATAAGCCGTCCACTCCTTCTCCAGACCCACAATGGCAAGACCGTCAAAGAGATTCTTCTTCCCTGCAAAATAACTCTGAAAAGTGGACACGAGCAACGACTTGCCGAAACGACGCGGGCGACTCAAGAAAAAGTATTTGCCATCCGTATGCGTCATACGATAGACATACTCCGTCTTGTCGATATAGACATAATCGTGCTTGCGAATCTCCTCAAACGTCTGTATTCCTATTGGGTATAATCTCCTTGCCATCGTTTTGCCGTCATTTAGAATAGGTGTGTAAATGTACAACTATTATTTACCTCCAGCAAATGTATGACAAGAATTAGCACAAAGTGGACATTCGCTGCTTTTCAAGTATGTCACATTTCACCTCTTGCCATGGCCCCCATATCGAGCATCGCCCTAACCCGTCGCGCACGAATCGTTTTGCGGAACGGGTAAAGCATACACACAGCCATGCCCAGCCACCATTTATATGTAATGCGCAGCCTGCAATAAGCCTTGCGGAACTTGAACTTTTCTATCAGAAACGGTTGAATGTTTGAATGATTTGTAATGGAGCGCGCACCGTCACTCACATATCCCAACTTCCGTTCCTCCAAATAATAACGATTCATCTCATAGATAAGACCATAATACGCATATAACTTCTGATATTTCGGAATGGCCTTCATGGTGCGATATTTACAACACTCATCAGTAACGGCATTCATGCAAAACGCCACCAAATTGCCGGTTGTAATATCTATCGCGCCCCAATATTCATTCTCCACAGCATTCCTGATGCGAGCTTCAAACTGCTCCCTTGTGGGTGGTTCGGCCTTTACATGATAGTTATCGCAAGCCGCAACATAAACCTCATATCCGTTATCCGACAAATACGCTGCCGAAATCCTCTCCACCCGCATCGTTTTGAAACATTTCCTCACTTGGTTGCGCATCTTTGCCGATAGTTCGTCCATGCCACCAAACGAATCTTTTATCACAAACCAGAACGAGGTTTTCTCCTTGCAGTCAAAATCGAAAGTTTCTCTTACACCCCCCCTATTTAGCAGCTCAACACATTGATAATGAGTGAGTTTTTCCGACTTGGAAGGATCTCCTGCAAATACCCAGGCACCTTTGTACAATTTATAGTTTTGCATTATTATATGTTTTATGTGCTTGTTGCATATCAGCACTCGCCACTTTGCATGGCACACCTTATTTGTTATTTGCTGCTCCTGACTGCGGCATGCAGGGCGTATGCCATACAATCACCGCCAAGCCCGAACCGGACTCTCTTCCCAAACACCCCGAAAACCACATCGGATGTAGGAAAAACTACGTCTGTTGTAGAAAAAATTATATCTGATATAATTCAAACTACATCAGACTTTTTTTACCAACTTGTAAGCACATGAAAAACAACCCGTTAGAGCGAATGCCGTTTTGCGGTTATTTTATTGTAAATCTGCATTTTAAGTTTTTATTGGAAATAAGCCACCACTCATGTCATTAACATTCAACGAATTTCCTTTTGATTACATATTATCAGGCAACGCTGTGAAAAGAGGCCATTCGATGAACATCTTAGAGCATTAATAACTATACAAAAGTTTTTGTTTTCATTTATTGTCCAATATACCCCTTAACCTGTACCCTCGCTTTGCTTACAGAATAATCCTTGCTTCTCTCATATGCCCTGATAGCCATGCGGGAGCGGAGTGTCCCGTTTGTCAATAACACCTTGATTGCATCAACGTATGCCACCGGATTGAATGTTTCGCAAAGGAACCCGTTGTCGCCATTCGAAACAAACTCGTTATTGTATTTCCAATCGGAAGCAATGATAGGTAGCGAGGCTGAAAGTGCCTCAACCATGATGCCCGGACATCCCTCACCATCATAATGCGATGGGAAGACAAGGGCATCGTATTGCTTCAAAGTAGGAATCACTTCATCGGGTTGGAGTACCCCTCTGTATTCATACATCGCGATTCCGCTCAAATGACGATCAAAGTAACTATCGGTTTTCTGACCATAGAAATCTATTTTCACATATCCGTCAAGACCACCTTCGGAAAGGAGTTTCGAGACTTCCACCAGCGTATCCAGCCCTTTTGATTTTTCAACACGCGACACATAACACATTTTTACACTTTCACCCCCCCCGAAAATTTGTTTTTTCAAACAAGGGGGAGCAAAATCCATGCGTTTTGCAAGCGCGTTTGCTTTCATTTTATTTAACAGCTCCCTGTCTGTCTCCAGCAATATCACTTTTTTAATCATCTGCTGCAGCCCATTTTCAAAAGGAACAATGTAACCGCTTTTTCCATCATCAACAAACTCATGCGAATGCTTCCACTCTGTTACAATTACAGGAATACCGGAAATATATGCATCAACCACAGATCCCGGAAGCCCTTCCGTATAGAAATGAGTGGGCAAAAGCATCACATCATAACGACTGAGGGTTTCGTGTATTTCTGCCGGCTGCAGAGGTCCCCGATATTCCACGAATGCATACTTCTCCACATTCCGTTCAAAATACTCCCTATCCTCATCGGCCAATGGTCCGAAAAAGGTTATTGAATACTTGTCTTTCAAACCTTTTTCAACAATATAGTCTGCCAATAAAAAAACCCAATCAATCCCTTTCTGTTTCATGATACGAGCCATAAAGACTATTCTTAACTTATCCGACTCAGTTGTTCGAGGATTGAATTCAAAAAATCTGAAATTAGGGAAAATATCCACATTGTCAAATTGATAATATTCTTCCAATTCACTCTTCAACCTTTTTGTTTCAGCATGAATGCCTGCTATGCGACCAAGCATCAGCCTATGCACGGGAAGATGAGTCAAGAACTCTCTTAACCATCCTCCTACCACAAAATAGTGTATCTTATAGCCAAATATCTTTGATAGTATAAATATGAGAGGGAAGAAAACCCTCAGGTTATTATGTGCAGGGAGATAGAACAATGTTTTGCAGCGCATCACCATCCAGAACATATGAAAGACCGATAGTTTATTGCGCCTTAGGCACTGTGTGTCGAAATACTCGACCTTTTGCTTCCCCAACTGCTCTTCCGCCAAACGACAGACATCTCTTGTCTTTACCGTCTGCCCGTCCAACTGGTTTGTCTCGTAACCAAAATAGCCCAAGACCAAAAGTTTTTTCATTTCTATACTTTTATTCCACAAAATTATTCACATACTCCTCCGTAGCCCAATCCCTATGCTTGATAATGCACGGATTGCCAAATACCACGGAGTGTGAGGGTACATCCACATTTACAAAACTATTGGGAGCTATCAGCACATCATCGCCAATGGTTATTTTTCCCACAATGGCAGCGTTGATGCCAATCCAAACTCTATCGCCAATTGTTGGACAACCTTTTCGAGGACCTCTATTCGCTTGCCCTATTACAACACCCTTATGTATGTTGCAGTTGCGACCTATCCTCGCCCTGCTGTTGATGGTGATATTATATGCATGGCCTATATATACCCCCCCCATTTGGTTATTTGCTGTTATTTCCAGCCCTCTTCTATTTGCCCATATACGGAACAAGACTTTATACAGAAGCCGCATTGGCAGAAAAGAAACCACAGATGCTTTACGATAAAGAGAATGAAAGATTCTAAGATAAACTTCCGGTTTGCCACCATAGCGTGAAAGGTCTGCCCGGTATAATTCTTTAAAAGTGCTCATAATTACAGATTCTCTATTAGTTCAATATAGATTTATATAACTGAACATATTTTTCGGCACATATCTCCATGCTATAAGGAACAAAAGACTCTTTAGCTTTTTGGCTCATAAGCTTCAGCTTATCCTCGTCAGAGTCCAAGAAACGTTTCATTGCCTCATAGTATGCAGCCTCTGTAGCATCAGTGCTTAAAAAGCCATTGTCGCTATCAACTACAACATTAGGTATTCCCCCCACAGGAGTACATATAGGAATTGTTCCAACAGCTAAAGCCTCTAATAGCGAAATTGGCATGCCCTCAAATGATGAAGACAGTGCAAATGCATCAGCAACTTTCAGATATTCCAATGGATTATGACGTTCGCCTAATATGTGGGCACAAGGCGGCTTCAGCTTTCTAACTTCATTCACTATCTCTGTATTTTCTGTAGAACCAATAAAAAGCAAAGTAAAATCATAGCCTTCACGATACAAGCGCGAAGCAACACGAGCCATCATTGGGATGTTCTTTGCCAATTGAAAGCGTGCCAATTGAACAACCACTTTTGTTCCACTTGACTTCTTGAAACCATCCACCTCATGTTTCACATCATCAGACACAACGATTGTCGCGTCCACCATTCGTCCATTACTTATAAGAGGTGCATCAAACCCATAAAAATTGACAAAGCTATTATGAGATTCTGGGGAAATCGTAACGGGGTGTACAAATCCATACTTGAATGCAAACTTTCTTAGCTCAACTTCTAATTTTCCACTCACCTCTAGATGCGCTTCATTATGTACCGTATGAACACCTTTTGCTATGAATATTTGTGGTAATATAGTATATTGCAATGAATTAATATGAGAATGAACAATATCAGGTTTTTCTCTTCTGATGACATTATAGACTTGCCAAAAACATTTAAAAGAAAAGCCTATGCTTTTATGGATAGAAATAAGTTTAACACCTTTTTCTATATCCGATTTATAGAAACCATATTTCCCTTCTAGGTCATAAAATGTTAATAATATGACATCATGCCCCATTTTTACCAACTCATTGGACAAGTCAACAACAAAACGTTCTGCACCACCTGAACCAAGATGAGGAATTACTTGAACTATTTTCATATCAATACTTTTTTACCACCATTTATACATTGGATAAATTAATTCATAGAAAGCATACATTCCGATAAGCATTATAGCTATCCTATCCCTTCTATTTACATCATGATGTTGCATATAATACGAATAGACAACAATGAGCGGAAATGTAGATGCATGAAGGAACCGGGAAGATATAAAAGAAGAAACACCTTGTCCATAAAACATAAAGCTTATATACATCAAAATATAGCCATATTTTACCAGGAATATCACAGCTTTATTGATGCTCTCTTTTTGTTTTAGCATGAATTTTATGACAAGATACAACATCAGTAATTGTCCTGAGAAATTCAAAATATCAAATGCAATACCAAAAAAGTTCTGCTCACTATGCAGCTTGCTTATATAGTTTTCCGCCAAGTTCTCTGTTCCCGCAGCAAGCATATTCATACTCATAATATAATTAGTAATAAGAATTGTGGCTCCATAAAAAAAAGGGAACAAAACTATGGACATATTTAATACTTTAGAATTAAACGGCATGAACATTGCAACCGGTATCATAAACAAAAAAGCAGGCATACTTTCGTGAAAGTAAATAGAAATAAAAAGCACAGAAATAGCTAGTACTCTCTTGAATATATTTGTCTTGTCATCGAACACAAATGTTAATGCAAATACAATTACGCAAAATCCCAAAGCACCTCTTGTAACAGAGAATTGATGCCAAAAGAAAATAGGCATCAACAATCCTGCATAAGAAGCATATATGCCTAACTTTTTCAAAGACAGAATCATTAGCAATGCTGCACTTCCCCATATAGAAAATCTCCATATGTAATAATTATCTGGTAGTTTTTGTGCTATCCAAAAGTATATAGGCTCAGCCAAAGATTCTGAATTATAATGCTTCATCATATCGTAATGAAACTGATAATGATAGAAGTCTGCTTCAGCATAGGAATACGTTGCAAAAAGCGCAAGTAACAAATAAACAAACAGATAATTTCCATTCCCCCTTACGTTCCCTATATACAATGACTTGTATTTCCAAACAGCAACAAAAAACAATAGTAAGTTAAACAATATGGCTTGCCCATTGTAGTCAAAGTTATAGTCCCAAATATTCATCGTATATCATTTCATCATTTTCACCAAAGGCATACAAAGTCTGTAACCTCCCATTGCAGAAATAAAACAAACAAAACGTAATGTAAAACTATACTTACGAGAAAGAACTATGTACTTGACATACCTTTTAAAATTATACTTAAAATATTCTGAATTAAACGCCTTAGTTCGCATGGCACGTTTCATTACAAAAATTACAGTCGCCTTATACATAGCTTTTTGCACAATCTGTTCTGATGACAATAACGACTCCAATGTATGTAACATCTTTAGATCTTCCATAGATCTCATAACAGAGATGGTTTTTGACTGACTATCTGCAGATGTAATCATATAATGATAAAAGGCTTTTCCGATATAACTTATCTTAGGTCTACACATTAAAACTTGTACACACCATATTAAATCTTCACAACAATTTATTCCTTTCGGGAAATTTACTTTTCTGCTGTAACAAGCTCGCCTTACGAGCTTGTTCCAGCAACTACCATGTAGTTGCTGGAATAGTTCATTCAATACGACTTTACTGTCAAGATTTACAGGCTGTTGCTTTATATATTCTTGAGTAACACCTTCGTTTGTATAGTAATCGCAAATTACCATATCAGCATCATCTTCCTTTGCTTTAGCATACAACTCTTGCAACATTTCGGGTTCGACCCAATCATCCGGATCCACATGAATTGTATATTCACCGATGGCCTCTTCCTGCCCCTTTTGCCTGGCGGAGCTTACCCCACCATTTTTCTTGTGAAACACCCTTATGCGTTTGTCATTCCGTGCATATCCATCACAAATTTCACCACTATTGTCAGGAGAACCATCGTCAATCAAAAGCAGTTCCCAGTCGGTGAATGTCTGGGAAAGAATGCTGTCCACACAACGATTGATATATTTTTCTGCTTTATATACGGGGACTATAATACTTATTTTGGGCATATATAACTCTTTTATAGATTGTTGTTTTCAACTATGCCGGAATAAAACATGAAGAGATTTCATCACCAATTCTCGTTCGAAAGAATTCATACTAAAAGACCAAAAAGTAATACCATAACATATGGTAAATGCCATAGACAAGAATAAAAACACAAATAGTGTAATCTGTTCCATTCCAATCCATTCTACGCAAAATAATCCGATGAAAATCATGCCTATTGGGGCAATACTCATTTTTAATATTTCCCTCCAAAAAGCTATGATATCTATATGCTGTTTATAATAGTAATAGATATTCAATATTAATCCTTGCCCTAAAAGCAGTCCCAATCCTGTAGAAAAGGCACAGCCATAATACCCATATCTACCAACCAACAACAAGGATAAAAGTAAACAACCAATAGCAACTAACAACAAAAGAATTGATCTGAATTCCAATTGGTTACGAGCTTGCAATATAGAAATTCCTATATTCTGAATTAAATCAATTGTAAATGGAATAAAGAATATCAAACAAATATAATAAGAAGCCATATAACTACCTCCTGCCCATAATTGAATAAAAGGTTTGCCTAATACAATGAAAGCAACGAGTATAAAAGATACTACTATATACTGTATACGACCTACCCTTATAAACAAATCTGATATTTCTTTCTCATTATTTTCCCTTGTAACCATAGCTGTAACTCTCGGAAGGAAAACTCCCGATATAGCTGTAGAAAACATCATATACATATTCTGAAGTTGTATAGCTACTGCATAAACGGCTATCGCTACAGATCCACGATAAATGCCCAATACAAATTGTCCCGTACTCCAATAAATACGATCCATTATTGCATTAAGAAATATCCAAAAACTATAAACTGATACTTCCTTTAAAAATCCCCACTTAAAACGAACAAAACGCACTCTTATAGAGAGCTGATGCTTGCAATACCACCAATTGATTAATAATGTAACCACATTAAAAATAGTAGTGACTACTACCATCGCTACAGCCTTGTAACCAACAACTAACAATAAAACCATTACCACAGGATTCAATACAGAACGTATAATGCTCACCAAACGTGGAAAAACGAACTGCTCGTATGCTGTCATAATACTCCCCCATATACTCATGGGAAAAGTAAAAGCAAGATTAAACGTCATCAACCACAACATTATCTGTGTGCGCTCCACCTCGACTTCAGTCATCGAACGAGAAAATAAGTTCTCTACATTCAACGCCAGCACACTCCCAGCTATCATCGCTATCACACCAATACCAATATACAATATGAAGAACATTCCAAACATCTCTTCCTGTTCTCTTTCTTTTCCCTCCGCACGAAACTTAGCTGTATAACGGATAATAGCGTTACCAAATCCCAAATCCAGAACTGTAAGATAAGCTATGATAGAAGCCGCCAATGAATATAGTCCGTATTCTGATTGCCCTAACATTCTCAACATATAGGGAGTGTATACCAATCCCACCAACATGTTGAGGCATATTGAAACATAATTAAGTGCTGCTCCTGCTTTTAGTTGATTCATAAATAGAAATTACATTTATTGAATATCTTATCTGAAAGAATTACATCAAACACCTTATTCTTATTCACAACCTAATTAGCATTAATAATTTTCATATCCGGAAATCGCAAAGTACATCTTGCCATTAATCTCTCCTAAAAATATCTCGTGTATAAACTTTATCTTCCACATCTTTCAGGCAGTCATCAAAGCGATTGGCAATGATGGCCTTGCTCTGTGCCTTGAACTCGGCAAGATTGTTCACCACACGGCTACCGAAGAAAGTGGTGCCGTCTTCAAGGGTAGGCTCGTAGATGATAACCTCTGCCCCTTTGGCTTTCACACGCTTCATGATGCCCTGAATGGCCGACTGACGGAAGTTGTCGGAGTTTGACTTCATGGTCAGACGATAGACACCGATTATGCAACTTCTTGGTTCTGACCCATATTGATTTTTGCTTGAATAGTCATACCAACCCGCTTTCCTCAGCACGGCATCGGCAATGTAGTCCTTGCGGGTACGATTACTCTCCACAATGGCTTCTATCAAATTTTCAGGCACATCCTGATAGTTGGCCAAAAGCTGCTTGGTGTCTTTGGGCAGGCAATAACCTCCATAACCGAACGATGGATTATTATAATGTGTACCGATGCGAGGGTCGAGACCTACACCTTCGATGATGGCCTTGCTGTCCAAGCCTTTCATTTCTGCGTATGTGTCAAGTTCGTTGAAGTAGCTCACGCGCAGGGCAAGGTAGGTGTTGGCGAAAAGCTTCACGGCTTCGGCCTCCTTCATTCCCATAAACAGGGTATCGATATTTTCCTTGATGGCTCCTTCCTGCAAGAGGGCGGCGAATGTCCGGGCAGCTTCCTCCAGCATCTTTACATCGGTTACAGACTCGATGGCTTTGTTCTCTTCCTCAAACTCGGGCATATCTATTATCTTGGGATAGCCCACGATGATGCGACTGGGATAGAGATTGTCATACAGAGCCTTGCTCTCACGAAGGAACTCGGGCGAAAAGAGGAGGTTGAACTTCTTGACTCCCTTTTGGGCATACTTCAGATAGAGGTTACGGGTGTAGCCCACCGGAATGGTAGATTTGATAACCATCACCGCATCCGGATTCACCTCCAAAACCAAGTCTATCACTTCTTCCACATGACTGGTGTCGAAGTAATTCTTCACGGGATCGTAATTGGTGGGAGCAGCGATAACCACGAAATCGGCATCCGCATAAGCCGTTTTGCCGTCAAGAGTGGCTACAAGGTTCAATGGCTTTTCAGCCAAATACTTTTCTATATAATCATCCTGTATGGGTGAAATTCTGTTGTTCAGTTTCTCCACCTTTTCAGGAATTACATCTACTGCTGTTACATGATGATGTTGTGATAGCAATGTTGCTATACTCAGTCCCACGTAGCCTGTTCCTGCCACTGCGACTTTAATGTCTTTGAAATCACGCATATCTTTTTGGTTTTGTTTTCTATAAAATGACTATTCAAACAAATAGCCGTA
>DJQA01000001.1:247-142546 GCA_002437495.1 Prevotellaceae bacterium UBA6398 | reverse complement strand
TTTGAATTATGTCTGATGTAATTTTTTCTACATCGGACATAGTTTTTCCCATGTCCTATGTAGTTTTTCGGGAGTTTCAAAAGAAGTAACGGGTTGAGGGCTTGCGCCAATTGTAGGGGCGTATTGCATACGCCCTTTAGCCGCTGCGTAAACCGCACGGCACACTGTCTCCGCAACATCGTAAATCCGGGCAACTCAAGGCGTATGCCACACGCCCCTACGGAGGTGCAATTCATTTATTTATTGCATATTGGATATTTGTACGGCGATGCGGTTTGCCTGTTATTTGCCAAAAAACAAAACTTCCCGAGGTATGGCCCCGGGAAGTTTGTAATGCGCAAATCTGCGTGCGTTGTCAGCAGTTGAAACGCTTGTCGCAATAGCGCAGTTTATATGGGCGGCGGTATTCGTACCAATACAGCCTGTGCGCCGCAGCCTCCTTGTCTCCCTCGAAGCTGAGCAGTGCGGGGTTCCAGCGCACGGGGCGTTTCAGCTCGCGGGCTATGTTGAACAGGCAGCACAGCGTGTTGGTGCTTGTGCCGTAGTCAACCGGGGCTATCGGGTTCTTGTGGCCGCGTATTGCGTCTATGAAGTTCTGCATATGCGGCGAGCTAACCTCATACTGCCCTTTCTCCACCTTCTCCTCTTTCTTCTTGATGAGCGAGGGGTCGGAACACTCCAGATAGCCGCGTGCCACCTTTATCCACCCTTTGTCGCCGATGAACTTTATGCCCTGCGCGTTGGGGTTGTCCTCGCGGTAGGGCTGCTCGGTCATCTCAATTCCGTTGGCGTATTTCATCATGGCGTATTTCGCGCCCTTGTAGCCTTGGGGTATGAACTCCACGGGGCCGAGACCGTCCATGCCGAGCGCGGCCTGCACTATGTCGTACATATGTGCGCCCCAGTCGGCGGGGAAGCCGTTGCCGGTTTCCTGATACCAGCGCCACGCGCCCCAAAGCTGCTCGTTCTGCTCCGGGTCGAGCTTAACGACCGGGCAGATGTCGGAATGGTAGTGTATCTTGGGGTCATTGAGCGGCCCGAGCCACAGGTTGAAGTTCAGGTTTGCGGGTACGGGCATTTCGGGGAGGTTGAACGGTGTCGGGGGATTGCCAACGCGCACGTGAACTTTGTCGATGTGCCCTATGGCACGCTCCTGCACAAGGCGTATTGCTGTTTGAAACTCCTCGCTCGAACGCTGCTGGCTTCCCATTTGGAACACCACTCCGTTGGCATGGGCTGCGCTCTGCACGGCAAGCCCCTCTGTTATGGTGTAGGCAAGCGGCTTCTGGCAGTAAACGTGCTTGCCCGCATCGCAAGCGTCGATGGCTATGAGCGCGTGCCAATGGTCGGGCGTGGCAATCTCTATGGCGTCGATGTCGGTACGCTCCAGCATGTCCTCGTAGAACTCGTACATATCGCAACGTTCCGCCATGCCTTTGTTTTTTTGCCATGCGGCAACGCGGCGGCGGAAACGTTCGCGCTTTATGGAGTCAACGTCGCAGCAAGCAGCAACCTGCACGCCGGGACATGAAGAGAAGCTGCTGAAATCGCTGCATCCCTGTTGCCCAAGTCCTATGAAGCCAAGCACCACGCGGTCGCTCGGCGCTACTTTCACTCCGTCGATTTTCCAGCTGGGGAGTATTGTGAGCGACGCAAGACCCATTGCCGAAAGGCTCAGAAAGTCGCGGCGCGAAATCTTGTCGCTCTCGTTGGGAAGAGTTTTCTTTTTGATGTTGTTTTTAAGTTTTTCTTTCATCGATGATTGTATTATTTAATGTGTGAAATGATATCTTTTTATCAGGCTTTATCGTTCAACCGCCTTGAAAGCCTCCTTGCCGGCCGCTCTATGGTAGAGGCGCAGTATGGTGCTTTCTCCGTCTTTTCCCGATATGTTTTCGGAAATGTAGAAATATCCGTTTCCAAGCGCGTGTATTCCTGTGCTGCCGTATGGGAAGTTCCAACCCGAGATGCCTGTCCCGGCGTCATGCAAGCCACCTTGGGCGAGCGGCACCACGTTGCCCTTTTTATAATAAGGTATGCCTGTAAGGGTTTTCCTAACTGCGTGCGCTCCGGAACTGAATGCGTATAGGCTGTAGTTGGGAAAGGTGGATTTTTTGCCGCGATATACCGCCATATACCAAAGTCCCGACGAGGCATCGTATTCAAGATTTTGCACGCCCCAGTCGGTGCTGCCGGTATATACAAAGAAGCGAGCCTCCGGCTTGTCGGGGCCTTTGAAATGCGGGTTGTCCTGCGAAAGGGGACGGGCATATTTGCGGCACTTATCCATGTCGTACTGCAGAATTACCTGATAGTCGTTGTCGCTGCGCCTTGTGTCGCCGTAAATGCCGTATGCCACGGTGAGGAAGTACTTTCCCGAGGTTTTCCCTATGCGAGGGCCGAACGACAGGCCGTCAATTCCGCTGCACGCAAAGCGGTGGTCGAGCACCTTTCCTCCCACGTTCACCTTTGCCGAATAGTCGTCGAGAACCGTGGGCAGCGGAATGGCGGTAACAACGCCGTCTTTCTCGCCGTCCATCCCCACGCGGTTTATCCTGTCAACATCGAAAACCGCCACGTAGAAGTTGTTGCGGAATTTTTTTGCGCTGCCCTCCTTTTTCAATATGCCGCGACCTATTGCGTCGTCCTTATATTCGAGCGAGCCATATACTTTCCCATCGGCATCGTTGAAGTCAAGACACCCAAGATGCCCCAGTAATCCGGTTACAGTGCCCAAAAGGTTGCCATCGAAGTCGTATTTTGCAAGCATTGTGGTGAACGAGCAGTAAATCACGCGATTTTTTGTGTCAACGGCGATGCCTTGCACGTGGGGTGTGTTGAAAGGCCCGCATTTTATTGCAAGCGGAAGGTTGGAAACCTGCGCTCCGGCGGAAAAGCCGCAGAATATCCACAATAGCAATGCAGGCAGCGTTGTAGTAAAGCATGAACGGAATTTAGTTTTCACGGCTTTTAATTTTCGATGTGCTAAATTACGTTTTTTTTTCGTATGGTGAAAGCCCATACCTTTTTTTTCGGTGGTTTTGTTTTCAGGCTCGCACGGTGCTCTTTTTTTAGCAAAGAAAAAGTCTGCAAAATTTGGCTGTTTGAAATAAACCTCTTACTTTTGCATCGCATTTCGCAAAAAAAGCAGCACATGGGTAGGTGCTGCACGGCTAGCTCCCTCTGAATCCTCCAGGGCGTGATTGCAGCAAAGGTAGGCTGGTTGTAGCGGCGCGATGCAGTGAGCTTACCCACCCGCCTCTTTAGCTCAGTTGGCCAGAGCACGTGATTTGTAATCTCGGGGTCGTTGGTTCGAATCCGACAAGAGGCTCAAAAGAAACCGCAACCGTGGCAATTATGTCGCAGTTGCGGTTTCGCTTTTTTAATGCCGCGCGTAACGGAGTGTGGCTGATTTTTACAAACGCCTGATTTGTGTAAAGTTGTCTGCCATTTGTGAAGGCCGTGCAGGTGTCTGTTTTTCAAAGGTTGGCGCGGGCGCAAAAAAGGTCTGATGTAGTTTGAATTATGTCTGATATAATTTTTCCTACGTCCTATGTAGTTTTTTCAATGTCCGATATTGTTTTTGTGGTGTATGTAATAGGACGGCGATTTTTTGCTTTGCGTTGTTTGTTCGTCCGCATGGTGGTAAACGTTTTTGTTGTTGCATTGACCTAAATCGGGCGGTTGTAAAAAAGCGCACATAAAACAATATGAAATAGGCGAAAAATTAGTACTTTTGCACGGAAATAGGGCCGTGTGTGCGGTTCTGCCAAATATTTATCAGAAAACAATAAACAGACAGGTAGATATGAGTCTTCAAACCCAAAAAATCAGAGAATTAGTAGAAAAGCGCGCCAAGGCACGTCTTGGCGGCGGCGAGAAAGCCATAGAGAAGCAGCACGCCAAAGGCAAGCTCACGGCACGCGAGCGCATTGCCCTGCTGCTTGATGAGGGCAGCTTTGAGGAACTGGACATGTTCAAGCTCCACCGTTGCCACAACTTCGGCATGGAAAAGAAACAGTATCTCGGCGATGGCGTTGTAACCGGCAGCGGTACAATCAACGGTCGCCTGGTTTATGTTTACGCTCAGGATTTCACGGTGAACGGCGGGTCGCTCAGCATTACCATGGCCGAGAAAATCTGCAAGGTTCAGGATTTGGCGATGAAGATGGGTGCGCCCTGCATTGCCGTTAACGATTCGGGCGGAGCACGCATTCAGGAAGGCATAGACTCTCTTGCCGGTTTCGGTATGATATTCCAAAGAAACATTGAAAGTTCGGGAGTTGTTCCTCAAATATCCATGATATGCGGTCCTTGTGCCGGCGGTTCGGTTTATTCGCCGGCTTTGACCGACTTTGTGGTTATGCTCGAGGGAGTTTCGTATATGTTCCTCACAGGTCCGAAGGTTGTTAAGACGGTTACCGGCGAGGATGTAAGTTCCGAAGAACTCGGCGGCGCATCTGTTCATGGCAGCAAGAGCGGTGTGGCTCACTTCACGGCAAAGAGCGAGGAAGAAGCTGCCGAAATGGTAAAAAAACTGCTGAGCTTCATACCGCAAAACAATATGGAGGAGGCTCCGAGAGTAGAGTGCAACGACCCTGTTGACCGCAAGGAGGATATGCTCAACGAAATAATCCCCGACAACGCCAACATGGCATACGATATGTATAAGGTGATTGGCGCGGTTGTTGACAACGGCGAATTCTTCGAGGTTCACTCGCATTTTGCAAGAAACATAATAGTAGGCTTTGCCCGATTCAACGGTCAGAGTGTAGGTATCGTGGCAAATCAGCCCAGTGTTTACGCCGGCGTGCTCGACTGCAACGCCAGCCGCAAGGGAGCGCGTTTTGTGCGCTTTTGCGATGCATTCAACATTCCCCTTGTAACCCTTGTTGACGTCCCCGGCTTCCTACCCGGAACGGCTCAGGAATACAACGCCGTTATCGACCATGGCGCAAAATTGCTCTACGCCTATGGCGAGGCCACGGTGCCAAAGGTAACTGTTACGCTGCGCAAGAGCTATGGTGGCTCGCACATCGTAATGAGTTGCAAGCAGCTTAAAGGCGACCTAAACTATGCGTGGCCCTCGTCCGAAATCGCCGTTATGGGTGCAAGCGGGGCTGTGGCAGTGCTCTGTGCAAAGGAGGCCAAGGCGCAGGATGATCCCAAGGCGTTCCTCGCCGAAAAGGAGAAAGAGTACAACGACCTGTTCTCAAACCCATACCAGGCTGCGATGAAGGGATATATAGACGACGTGATCGAACCGCGCAACACCCGTTTCCGCATATGCCGCGCACTTGCCCAGCTTGCAACGAAACGTGAAACGCGCCCCGCAAAGAAGCACGGTAACATTCCGATGTAAAACCCGCAAAACGTGATAATAAAGCTAAACCAAATAAGGCGCGCAAGGGTCGTTCTTCTCACGGCATTGCTGGCAGTATGCGCCGTTTGCGTGCAGGCACAGATTGCAACCAACCTGAAGATAAGCGAAGTTGTTGTAAGCAATCCCGCCGGGCTTATTGACGAATACGGAAAAAGACCCGCGTGGATAGAGATTTGCAACACCTCATACGGAACGGTTGACCTGCGCAGCTGCTACCTTACCACAAACCGCAAGGTGCTGGAAAATATGTCCGTGCCCGAACGAATAAGGCTCATGTCGCCCATTCCGCGTGGCGACGGGCGCACTAAACTCAAGGCGCAGGGACGTGTGGTGTTCTTTGCCGATGGAGAAACAAACCTCGGCACGCTACACACAAACTTCACCCTCAATCCCGAAAAAGAAAACTTCATAGCCTTGTACGATGGTAACGGACACACTCTGCTCGATTCGGTAACCGTGCCGCCATGTCAAAAGGCGGGAAACTCGTATGCGAGATTTCTTGCCCCAAATGGCAAATACTACGAATGGAAATGGACCCCCGCCGAAAAAGTAACGCCCGGCAGCCCAAACAGCAACGCGGGAGTGACCGACAGCAAGGTGGCGGAATTCAAAGAAAGAGACCCCCAAGGTTTCGGAATGTCTATTCTCGGCATGGGGATAGTATTGTCGTGCCTTGTGCTGCTTTCGATTTTCTTTTACCTGTTCGGCAAAATATTCGCGGGCGCAAATAAGGAACGCCCCAATGCGCAAGCATCGGAAAGTTCCCCGGCAGAAACGGACGAGGAGGACTGTGGCGCAGTTGCCGCCGTGATTGCGATGGCCTTGAAGCAACAGCTGTACGACCTTCACGACCACGAAAGCGGCGTGCTTACAATCAAGCCCCGCCACACCAATTGGACCAGGACGGGAAACAGCAACTAAAAACATTAAGCAAGAACTTGTTTTCAATATGAGAGTATATAATTACAAACTAAACGCCGGCACTCTTACGGTAACCGTTGACGAGGCGGCCGGGGCAATATCGGGAATAACTGTGGAGGGCAACGCGCTTTCACTGCCCGAAGGATGCGAGGAAGAAGCCGTTGCGGCAATGGCGCTCGCCGTTGACAAGGCCATAAACGAAGTGGTGCACGATGACGAAAGCGACGTGATAACGCTAAAGCCCGCCACATCGAATTGGAATGCCCACGAATTCAATTTCAGCACAGTTGAGAAAAACTAACAACCGAAACAAAACATAAAGATATGAAACAATACAAATACCGCGTAAACGGAAAGAACTACGATGTGGCGATTGACGAAATTAACGGCAAGAACGCCAAGGTAACTGTTAACGGCATAAGCTATGATGTCGAGGTAGAAGGCGAAGCAGGCGAGGGTTTGGCTCCCATAAGTGGTGTTGACGCTGTTGCGGCAGCCCCCGCAGCCGCTCCGGCAAAGGCTGCAGCTCCCGCTGCTGCAAGCAAGCCCGCCGCTGCTCCCAAGGCTTCGTCCGCGCCCGGAAAAGGAAAGCCCCTTAAAGCCCCTCTGCCCGGAACGGTTACCGATATAAAGGTGGCTGTTGGCGATGCCGTTAAGAAAGGGCAGACCGTAGTTGTGCTTGAAGCAATGAAAATGCAGAACAACATAAACGCCGAAAGCGATGGAACGGTAACATCAGTTGTTGTAAACAAGGGCGATGCCGTAAACGCTGACGACACCCTCATAACAATAGGCTAACAACAAAGGAGGAATGAACGAATTCTGGCTCTTCCTTTCAACAAAGTTCAACGACTTCCTAACATACACGGGAGTAGCCTGCGCGTCTTACCAAAACCTTATTATGATTTTGGTGGGAATTGTGTTCATATGGCTTGCAATCAAGAAAGACTTCGAGCCGCTGCTTCTCATTCCGATAGGGCTTGGCATAATCCTGGGCAACATACCGTTCAAGGCCGCCGGGTTGGAGATAGGAATATACGAGGACAACTCGGTGCTAAACTTTTTCTATTCCGGCGTGAAAGACGGCTGGTATCCTCCGCTGATATTCCTCGGGATAGGCGCGATGACCGACTTTTCCGCCCTGATAGCCAATCCCAAGCTGCTGCTTATAGGCGGCGCGGCGCAATTCGGTATATTCGGGGCGTATATGCTCGCGCTGCTTTTGGGCTTCGAGCCCAACCAGGCAGCCGGCATAGCCATCATCGGCGGGGCCGACGGACCTACGGCAATATTCCTTTCGTCAAAGCTTTCGCCTAACCTTATGGGGGCGATTGCAGTGTGTGCATATTCTTATATGGCCCTTGTGCCGGTTATCCAGCCGCCGCTTATGCGCTTGCTAACCACCAAGAAGGAGCGCGTGATACGCATGAAGCCGGCGCGGCGTGTTTCGCAGACCGAAAGGATTGTGTTCCCGATTGTGGGGCTTCTGCTCACGACTTTCATAGTGCCCTCGGGACTCCCGCTGCTTGGCATGCTGTTCTTCGGAAACCTGCTAAAGGAAAGCACCAAGACCACACGCCTTGCACAGACGGCGGGAAGCTCGCTCAACGACATAATAGTGATGCTCCTGGGCCTTACGGTGGGATGCTCCACACAGGCAAGCGTGTTCCTCACACGCGACACCATTTTCATTTTCATTCTCGGAGCGTTCTCGTTTGTAATTGCCACCGCCTCGGGCATACTGTTCGTTAAACTAATGAACCTGTTCCTGTCCAAGGGCAATAAGATAAACCCGCTTATCGGGAACGCCGGCGTTTCGGCCGTGCCGATGAGCGCGCGCATCTCAAACCAGATGGGGCTGAAATACGACAACGGCAACTATCTGCTTATGCACGCCATGGGGCCGAATGTTGCCGGAGTTATCGGCTCGGCTGTCGCAGCCGGTGTGCTGCTCGGTTTCTTGAATTGAAAAGGCGCATTTTCCGCACAGGCGGAAAAAATCTTACGCATAACAAAATCCCTTCCCTCAGCGGAAGGGATTTTTTCTTTTGCGGCTTCGTTTCGGGATAATGGGAACAGCCGGTCTGTTTCTTGTTCTCCATGATATGTCAGGCGTACTTGCTGCCGGAAACAGCAAATGCCGCAGAAAATCCGTAAAATATTGAATTTCAAAGAAATGTATATGAAGAAAAAGATTGGTGTAACGAGTTGTTTTTCAAAGGCTTGCAAGTGGCGAAAAAAGGTCTGATGTAGTTTGAATTATGTCTGATGTAATTTTTTCTACATCGGACATGGTTTTTTCTACATCGGACATAGTTTTTACTGCATCCGATGTGGTTTCCGGGTATCGGGGTTGTCATTGCGTAAAAAACGATAATTTTACCATATGACAAGATGTTTATTCGCAAAATATTGTCGTTTTATTTGGCGAAAAGGTAATTTTGCTTCGTGCGACATTGGTTTGCAATGCGTTTTGCGGCATACAGCAACGACATGAAATAAAAAAGGATGCGCCATTCACCCGCGCATCGGCTAATGAAAACCCGGGTTTGGGGTGAAAACTCGACAAACAAGATTTATTAATGAAACATTTTACCATTTACCGGCAAAAAGATCCGCACCAAGGTAACAGGCGCTACATTGGCGGTTTTGCAAGAAAGATTGTGTGCCTCGGGGTGTTGCTTCTCGGAGGCTGTTTTTATGCCTCTGCGCAGTCTGTGAGTTACGGCGGCATCAACTATGGCGTTGTTAACGACTCGTGCGCTTATGTCAGCTACTCAAATCCCGACATCGAAACGGCAAACATCATGGAATCGGTGGAAATCCGCGGGAGCCGCTATAGGGTTACAACCGTGAGGTATCAGGGTTTCCAGGATTGCTCCAAGCTGAAAACCGTGGTTTTCCCCGAAAGCATGCGAAACATCAGCGAGGGGGCTTTCCGCAACTGCACGGCTTTGGACTCTGTTGTGTTTCCGAAAAGCATCGAGAGCATCGGCAACTATGCCTTTGCCGGATGCCACAGGCTGAAAAGCGTGGAATTTCCCAAGTTTGAAGGCGGCTCGACAAATGTCAGCGGCAAGGATTCCGCAGGTGTGGCGGGCAAGGACTCCGCAAGGCGCTCACGCGTCTTTGTGCGCGGACTTGCCGACATCCACACTGTAACAATCGGCTATAGCGCGTTCGCTAGTTGTTTCTCACTTAAAAGCATCGAACTCCCCGAAGGACTTGCCGAACTGGAGAGCTACACATTCGGCTTCTGCGGTGCGCTCTCGGAGGTAAAGCTCCCAAGCACGCTTGCCGGCATAGAGAATTACGCGTTCAGCGGGTGCTACAGCATTAGCAGGTTGGACATACCCAAGAGCGTTGAGAAGATAGCCGACTACGCACTTTCGGATATGGCAGGCTGCAAGGCGATAAACGTTGAGGCGGGAAACGCGAACTACAGCTCGTCTGACGGCATTCTGCTTTCGGGCGACGGGACGCAGGTGGTTAAATGCCCGGAAGGCAAGACAGACGGCGTGGGCGTACCCGAAGGCGTGAAGGAAATCAATTCGAACGCTTTCGCCTACAACGCCTCGCTTACGGACGTGGTGCTTCCCGAAAGCGTTGAGAAGATAGACAATTTCGCCTTTTTAGGTTGCCCGAACATCAGGCGCATATTCCTTTCAAAGAATGTCAGTTCGATTGGCTCGAACGTGTTCAGCGGGATTGAGGCCTTGGAGGCAATTGACGTGGATGCCGCGAATGCGAAATTCAGTTCCAGGGACGGCGTGCTTTTCAGCAAGGACGGCGAGATGCTCTACCGCTATCCGGCGGGCAAGGCGGGCGACTATGCGATCCCCGAGGGTACTAAGGGCATTTTCTCCTCATCCTTCGGCGAAACGGCAAGGCTAACGTCGATAAAGGTCCCCGCAAGCCTCGATAACTTCAACCCGGCGGCATTTGACGGCTGGTCGAGAAACCTCAAGTCGGTGGAAGTTGACGCAAACAACCGGACATACAAGTCGGTTGACGGCGTTGTGTTCAGCAAGGACGGCTATATGATTGTGTTCTACCCCTCGGGAAAGTCCGCGACATACAATGTGCCGCAGGGAACCATGACCATAGGCGAATGGGCTGCGCAGGACTGTATTCTCGACTCGATAGTGATACCGTCGAGCGTAAACTGGTTCAAGGAAAACGCCTTGGCGTATTGCGGTTTCCGCACACTGAGCATCCCATGCTCGGGCGAGAATGCCACAGTGGGCAGCATTGACGAATACGCTTTCTGCGGCTGCGAATCTTTGGAGGAGCTTTACGTGCCATACCTGAACGAAATAAAAGATGGCGCTTTCAGCGGCTGCGGCTCACTTAAGAGCATCACGCGCTTTGTGGTGGGCAATGTGAGCGGGAACGCGTTCGACGGCGTTGACAAGGAGAACTGCGTGCTTTACGTCCCACAGGGCATGGCCGCAGAGTTCCGCAGCAACGCCGCATGGGGACAGTTCGCAAACATTGTAGAGATTGACGTTACCGGCATAGAGAGCGTCAAGGCCGAAAGCGGGGCCAAAATCAGCTTGGACGGCGGCACGATAAACTTTGACGGCATTGCAGCCGGCACACCCGTGAAAGTGTTCTCCGCCGA
Source organism: Prevotellaceae bacterium UBA6398 (assembly GCA_002437495.1). Lineage (GTDB taxonomy): Bacteria > Bacteroidota > Bacteroidia > Bacteroidales > Bacteroidaceae > UBA6398. Next base: position 131,618 of record DJQA01000001.1, on the reverse strand, counting down.
TGGCGCAATGGTTTACAGCGGCGCGGCAAAACAGTTCACCCCTTCAACCGCAGGAACGTACATAGTTGTGGTGGGAAACAAGACATTCAAGGTGCTCGTGAAATAACGATACATATTGTTATATGTAAAGCGCCGCCCCGCATTGGGGTGGCGCTTTTTTGCATGGTTCAAAGGAACAGACACGCTGCATCCGATTAATCGATTCATCGCGCCCCTATAAATGGCGCAAAGCCAATACTGCCAAAACTACATCTGACGTGGGAAAAACTACATAGGACATAGGAAAAATTACATCAGACATAATTTAAATTACATCAGACCTTTTTTCTCCGCTTGCAAGCACCTGGAAAACAGTTTCTTATAAAGAACGGTTATTACACAGGCATTTTCTTGTAAATCAACGCTTTACTCGTGGTGTCGGCGGCATAGGCAGTTTTGCGGGGGGTGGCATTGGCGTTGTATGGGAACAGGGTAGCGGTGCAAAGTGTGTTTGCCGTACTGTAAAGGCAATGCCCTTTGCTTTCCGGGGATGCGCCGCATGGAAGTGCGTGCCCTTGCGCGTGGCACGGAGTTTGCTTGAAACAGTGTCGGAAACCAATGTTATAACACAGAAACATGGAGCTTGTCAAAGACAAACAATTGGGAGGGGAGCGCCCCCTTTTCGGAAGCCGCGACACGAAGTTTGAAAATATAACCATAGTTGACGGCGAGTCGGGAATTAAATGTTGCAAAAACATAGAGTGCACCAAATCAAAGTTCTACGGCAAATATCCCTTGTGGCATGTTGACGGAAGCGTGATTAAGGACTGCTATTTTGCCCCGGGAAGCCGTTCGGCAATATGGTATAGCAATGACATGGTTATGAAAGACTGCGTTATTGACGGACCGAAGTTTTTCCGCGAGATGAGAAACCTGGAACTCGAAAACGTTAGAATTAACGATGCCGACGAGACTTTTTGGAAAGTTGACGGGCTAAAAATAAGGAACGTGGTGCTTCACGACGGCACTTATCCGTTCATGTTCAGCAAGAATATTTATGTTGATGGGTTAAAGTCTGATGCAAAATACGTGTTCCAATATTGCAAAAACGTTGAGGTTCACAACGCCGATATAATAACCAAAGACAGTTTTTGGGAGTGCGACAATGTAACGGTTTACGACTCGCGTCTCGATGGCGAGTATCTTGCGTGGCACAGCAGGAACATTAAATTGGTGCGCTGCCATATAAGCGGCGAGCAGCCCCTTTGCTATCTTGACGGCATAACGCTCGTTGACTGCACTTTCGACCCCGCTTGCGACCGTGTGTTTGAAGACAGCAAGAATATTGACGCGCAGATAAATGGCAGTATAACCGAGGTGAAAAACCCCATAAGCGGGCGGATAGTTGCCGATGGGATAGGCAGAATTACACACGACAAGTATGCCAAGGGAAACGACTGCGTTATAGAAGCACGAAACAAGGCTTGATATGTACGGGAATTTCGATGAAGTTATAAGGCGTCGCGGCACAGGGTCGTACAAATGGGACACGCCAAAGGGGGACGATGTGCTGCCAATGTGGGTTGCAGACATGGATTTTCCTGTTGCGCCGTGCATTCAGCAGGCTATCGAAAAACGCGTGGCGCATGGAGTGTTCGGTTACACGCTTGTGGGAGATGATTATTACAAGGCTGTGATAAATTGGTTCAGAACGCGGCATAAATGGACTATTAAGCGCGACTGGATAGTTTATACCTCGGGCGTTGTGCCCGCAATAAGCTGCTGCCTCAGGGCTATGTGCATGAACGGCGAGAATGTGCTTGTGCAGACTCCTGTTTTCAACTGTTTCTTTTCGAGCATACGAAACCAGGGATGCCAAATTGTGGAGAACGAGCTTGTGAGGGAGGGCAACACATACAGAATAGACTTCGATGACTTCGAACGCAAGTGCGCCGATGAAAAGACCACGGTGTTCCTTCTTTGCAACCCCCACAATCCTGCGGGACGTGTGTGGACCCGTGATGAGCTTGAAAAAATGAACGACATATGTATGCGCCACAACGTAAGGGTTGTTGCCGACGAGATACATTGCGAACTCGTAATGCCGGGAAATGAATACACCCCTTTCGCATCTGTGAGCAAGGACTGCCAAAAGAATTGCGTTGCTTTGAGTTCCCCGTCGAAGGCTTTCAATACCGCCGGATTGCAGATAGCCAACATTGTTTGCAGTGACCCCGAACTGCGCCGCCGCATCGACAGGGCGGTGAACATATTCGAGGTGTGCGATGTAAACCCTTTCGGGCCGGTGGCTCTCGAAGCGGCATACAGCAAAGACGGAGCGAAATGGCTCAAAGAACTCAATGACCGGATTTGGGAGAATTACCAGATAATGAAAATATATCTTGCGCAGAACCTTCCAAAAGTCAAGCCCTTGAAACTCGAAGGCACATACCTTGCCTGGCTCGACATAAGGCAGCTCGGCATAACCTCGGCCGAGGCGGAGAAACTGCTCCTCGAAAAAGGCAGACTGATGCTGTCGTGCGGAACAGACTATGGCAGAAAAGCCGGCGAGGGATACCTGCGCATGAACCTTGCCTGCCCGATGGAGTTGCTGGAGAGCGGACTGGAAAGAATGAAAGCTGCGTTGGAATAAAAATCGCGAGCAATGCAAAAGAGGCCGCACCGCCAAACTCTGTAGCAGCGCAGCCCCGCTAAAAAACAATATAAAATATTATGGACTTTAATATAAAGGGACATGCCGCCATGTTGGGCGCAAATGTAATGTGGGGTTTGATGTCGCCTGTGTCGAAAGTTATAATGGCGGGCGGTGTGCTAACGCCGTGGGTGGTTACGGATATGCGCATAGGCGGAGCAATGCTGCTGTTTTGGCTTTTGTCGTTTTTTCAAAAGCCCGAACACGTGGGGCATAAAGACATGATAATGCTTTTTTTCGCCTCGCTTTTTGCCATAGTGCTCAATCAGGGAAGTTTTATATTCGGTGTAAGCATGACATCGCCCGGCGAGGCCTCGATAATAACCACCAGCATGCCGCTGTGGGCAATGGTGCTTGCAGCTTTCATATTGAAAGAGCCTGTTACGGGGAAAAAAGTTCTTGGCATAGCTTTCGGTGCAGGAGGTGCGCTTATGCTGATTCTCGGCAGTGCGCAAGGGCAGGGCACATCAACCGCCAATGTGGCAGAGGCCCGCTGGGGCGATATGTTGGTGCTGTTTGCCCAGCTAAGTTATGCGTTCTACATTGTGCGCTTCAAGAACTTCGTTAACAAGTATTCCCTTGTTACAATAATGAAGTGGATGTTCACTTATGCCTTTATATGCACCCTGCCTTTTTCCACAAACGACCTTTTGAACACACAGTGGACAAGCCTTCCTGCGGCAAATTTAATGGGACTGGCATATGTTGTGGTGTGTGGCACATTTCTTTGCTATATGCTTGTGGTTGTGGGACAGAAAACATTGCGCCCCACTGTTGCAGGCATGTACAACTACATACAGCCGGTGGTAGCGTGCGTGGTGGCCGTGTGCTGGCACATGGACACGTTCAACCTTGTAAAGGCGGTGGCAGTGGTCATGATTTTCGGCGGTGTGTATCTTGTAACAATCAGTCGCAGTCGCAAAGACATGGAGACGCTGACGGAGAAATAGCACGCCTTTTCGTAAGAAAAGTAAAATATGAAAAACCGGGCAGATACAATATCTTGAAAGATTTATGCAGGTTGTTGAGTTTCAGATGTTGGCAAGGGCGTAAAACAATGTCTGATGTAGTTTTTTTTACATCAGACATATTTTTTTCTACATAGGACATTGTTTTTTCTACATCCTATGTGGTTTTCGAATATTCGAAAAACGTGTACTTTCGAGGCATTGCTACATTTGCGGGGAGCTAAGGCATAAGGTCTGCATGCCGCCGCATTGAGATGTTTCATGACAAATTTACGCGTTAAACCATTATCGGCTCGTATTGTCGCTTTACAAACATCTTTTGTGGCGGTGTAAACGTCTTGACGATTATAATTAGTACTTTTGTATCGGAAAAAAGTGTAAAAAGAAAAAATCGGATGAAGACAATAGCTATATTCGCATCGGGCGAAGGGACGAATGCCGAAAACCTTATGGATTATTTTTCGGTCCGCAACGACGTAAAGGTGGGCGTTGTGGTTTACAACAGAAAAGAGGCCGGGGTGCGCATACGCGCCGAACGATATGGCGTTCCTACGGAATATGTGCCTAAAAGCCGCTTTGGCGACAAGGATTTCGTTATAACCATGCTCAAGGGCTATGGCACGGATGTCATAGTGCTTTCGGGCTTCCTGCTTCTTGTGCCCGACTATTTGCTCGAAGCTTACCCGAACCGCGTTGTAAACATCCACCCATCGCTGCTGCCTAAGCATGGGGGTAGGGGAATGTATGGGCTGCATGTACACGAGGACGTGCTAAGGTGTGGCGAGGACGAAAGCGGAATAACCATACATGTATGCGATTCCGATCTTGACCGAGGGGTTACGCTGTTTCGTGCCAAATGCAATGTGGAGCGTAACGACACTCCCGAAACCCTTGCGGCACGTGTGCAAAAACTCGAATACGCCTTCTTTCCCGAAGTGGTGGAAAGGCTATGCAGAGGAGAATATGACTACAAATTTGAACATTAAAATTTTACGGCAATGCAAAAAATAAACAACGGAATATATTACATTGGAGTGAACGACCGCACCACGGCCCTTTTCGAATCGATGTGGCCGCTGCCAAACGGAGTGAGCTACAACTCATATATAATAGACGATGAAAAGGTGGCGGTGGTTGACTGCGTGGGTGCGGATTTTTTTGAGGAATACCTGCAAAACATTCGCGCCGTTATAGGCTCCCGCCCTGTCGACTATATAATAGTGAACCACATGGAGCCCGACCACTCGGGCGCGTTGCAGCTTTTCAGACAGTTCTACCCGGGAGCGAAAATCGTAGGCAACAAAAAAACCCTTGAAATGGTGGGGGGATACTACGGAGTTTTGAGGGAAGACGATGTTGCCGTTGGCGATGGCTCGCAACTTGAACTCGGCGCACACACGCTTACGTTCAGCCTTATACCAATGGTACACTGGCCCGAAACAATGGCAACATACGACAAAACCACCGGTACGCTTTTCTCGGGCGATGCATTCGGGTGTTTCGGAGCACTAAACGGCACGGTTCTCGATGGCGAAATGGATGCAGAGCCTTACTTCCCCGAAATGCGCAGATACTACTCGAACATCGTGGGAAAATACGGTGCGCCGGTGCAGCGAGCACTAAAAAAACTTTCGCCCCTTGACATAAAAATGATATGCCCAACCCACGGTCCGGTGTGGACAGAGGGCATTTCGCGGGTGGTTTCGGAGTACGACCGCATGAGCCGCTATGAGGCGGCAGAGGGACTTACCGTGGCCTATGCATCCATGTATGGCAACACGCGTCGCATGGCAGAAAGCGTGGCTGCCGGGGCGGCAAAGGCGGGAATAAGGAACATAAGAGTGTTTGACGCCGCACGCACGCCGCTGTCGGTTATACTTGAAAGCGTGTTTACCTACAAAGGGCTCGCAATAGGTGCCACGACATACAACGGCGGCACAAATCCGGCGGTTAGGGCGTTGCTCGAGGCCATTGAGCTGCGCGTGGTAAAAAACCGCGTGTTTGGAGCGTTCGGCTCGTTTACATGGGCGGGCAAGGCTGCCGGGAATATATCGGAATTCGGAGAGAAAATGGGTTTCACGGCTCCGTCCGCACCCGTTGAGCTGAAGCAGGGGTTCACTGCCGAAACCGCAGAAAAATGCGAGGCTCTCGGCGCGGCAATGGGCAGGGAAATAATGAACAGTTAAAGCAATCCCACAAAAAAACATGGTACAAAAATTTTTTAAGAAAGCAACGCTTTTGGCAGCGGTGGCATTAGCCGCATTCTCCGCTTTTGCCCAAAAAATGCCGCAGCTTCCCATGGACACAGCCATACATTACGGCAAACTTCCAAACGGACTTACATATTACATACGCCACAACAGCTTGCCCAAAGACCGTGTGAGCTTTTATATAGCCCAAAAGGTGGGCTCGGTACAGGAGGACGATGCGCAGCGCGGGCTTGCCCATTTTTTGGAACATATGTGCTTCAACGGCTCAAAGAACTTCGCAGGAAACGGAATTGTGAGCTATTGCGAGAGGATAGGCGTGAAATTCGGGCGCAACCTGAACGCTTATACGTCCACCGATGAAACAGTTTACAATATCGACGATGTGCCGGTTTCGCAGAGCAACATAGATTCTTGTTTGCTTATATTGCACGACTGGGCCGACGGTTTAACTCTCGACCCTAAGGAGATTGACAAGGAGCGCGGAGTTATCCACGAGGAATGGCGTTTGAGGTCGTCGGCATCGCAGCGCATTTTGGAACGGCAGCTGCCAAATCTTTATCCGAACTCTAAATACGGCAAGCGCATGCCGATAGGTCTTCTGTCGGTAATAGACAGCTTCAAACCGCAGACATTGCGCGCGTATTACGAGAAATGGTATCGTCCCGACTTGCAGGGAATTGTTATTGTTGGCGACATTGATGCGGCAAAGGTGGAGAGGCAGGTAAAGGCGGCGTTCTCTGATATAAAAATGCCCGAAAGAGCCGCAAAATACGAGACATACCCTGTGCCCGATACCCCGAAGCCCATATACATAGTGGACAAGGACAGGGAACAGGCCGCTCCGTGCATATTTATAATGTTCAAGCACGATCCTATTGACGCGAAGCTCATGGACACGCCCATATTCTTTGCGCGGCAATACATGATTTCGTCTTTCACAATGGCAATGAACGGCCGTCTTGACGAGCTTTCGCAAAAAGGCGGCTGCCCCTTCGATGCCGCCGGTATAGGCTATGACAATTACATCATGTCGAAAACCAAAGATATGTTGTATGTTGAAATCACGCCCAAGGCCGGAAAAGGGCGCGAAGCGGTTAAGACTGTAATGGCGGAGATTGAGAGGGCGAGAAAATACGGCTTTGCCGACACCGAGCTTTACCGTGCAAAGGAGGAGTTCATGAGTCGAATGGAGAAAATTTACGACAACCGGGAAAAGCAGAAGAACTCTTTTTTCGTGAGCCAGTATGTGCGGCATTTTCTTGATAAAGAGCCGCTGCCATCTATTGCCGATGAGTTTGCACTTTACAAGAATATTACGTCGCAGCTCAAGCCCGCCGAAATATCCCGCTATTTTGCAGACCTCACTGCCAAAACCGACACAAATTTTGTTGTGCTGGCGGAATATCCCGACAAGGAGGGCGTGGCGATTCCCTCTGTGGAAGATTTGAAGACGGCCGTGGAGGAAGGCTTGCGTGCCGACCTTGCGCCCTATGTTGACAACGTAAAGACGGGAAGTCTTATACCAAACTTGCCGCACAAGGGGAAAATCGCGAGAGAAGAGCCTGCGGCGTTTGGATATACGCGCCTTTTGCTTTCAAACGGAGCAAACGTTTACTTCAAAGCCACCGATTTCAACGAATCGCAGGTGGCATTCACCGCAAAGTCGTTTGGCGGTTACCAAAAGGCAGACAAGGCTGATATGGTTAACGTGAAATTGTTTGAAAACGTGATGAATTCCACCGGGTTGGGCGATTTCAAGCAAACGGAGCTTGACAAGAAACTTGCGGGCAAGCAGGTGTTTACCTCGGTTTCGCTCGACGAGACTACCGAAAGCCTGTCGGGCACATCAACCCCCAAGGACATGCGCACGTTGTTTGAGCTGATACACCTTAGGTTTTGCAAACCGTCAACCGACACGGCTGCATACAATAATGTTATAAGCCAAATCAAAACCATGTTGGACAATTCGGAAAAACGCCCCGAAACAGCGTTCTCCGATTCGGTGAATGCCATGATATACGACCACAACCCGATGAAAAGTCGGCTTGTAAGCGCAGATTTGGCAAAGGCTGACTATGAGGGCATACGTCGCATTTATTCGGAGAGGTTCAATTCGCCCGGCGATTTCAACTTTTTCTTCACAGGAAAGATAAATGCCGACAGTATAAGAGCGTATGCAGAGCAGTACATAGCTTCTCTGCCGGCGCCGAAAGTGCGTGAAAAACGCCCCACAAAAGCTGTGGAATACCATAAAGGGGCGATTTCCAACAAGTTCAAACGGGCGATGGAAACCCCCAAGGCTTATATTTTCGTGCTGTTCACCGGAAAGGCGAAGTACTCGTTGCGCAATGCCCTAATCAGCAATGCCTGCGGCGAAATACTGAAAAAGCTTTACACACGCACCATTCGCGAGAATGCCGGAATATCGTATGTTGTGCAGGCTGACTGCGGCATGAATTTCGCTCCTTATTCCAATTATATTCTTGAGGTGGTTTGCCCCACGAAACCCTTGAAGGCCGATTCGGCGATGCTGCTGATAAACCGGGGCATAGAGCAAATTGCCGAAAAGGGTGTTGACAGGCAGGATTTGGACGATGTGGCGAAGTTTGCCTTGAAACAACATGCCGACATGCAGCGTAGCAACGGCTTTTGGTTGCAGATGATAGAGAGCAAGGTGATGTATGGCATTGACAGAAGTACGGGATACGAGGAGGCTGTAAGGTCGGTAACCTCTGCCGACATACAAAAATTCCTTGGCAAGCAGGTTTTGAAACAAAACAACCGTGTCGAGGTGGTTATGCTGCCCGAAGACACCGAGGACAAGCAATAGCGCGCCTAACCCCGCAAATGCCGTAAAATTAAACCGGAACATACTTGCGACAGTAAGTGCGTTCCGGTTTAACTTTATCGGTGTGGTTGCAAGCTTGTTTCCATGCGCAGTGCCCGGTATGTTTCCGTATTACGCAATGTGGTAAATTCGAATACCCGCATTTTGTGTAAACGGCATAACATGCTGGCTGTTAAGAAAATACATACAAAGGGGCAGGGCTGTGTAGAACGTTGTCTCTCAATTGTTTGCAAAGGCGAAAAAAAGGTCTGATGTAATTTGAATTATATCTGATGTGGTTTGAATTATGTCTGATATAATTTTCCCCACGTCCTATGTGGTTTTGCGGTAAGCGTAGCGTTTTATTTTGTGCCGGCGAGCAGCTTTTCCAATGCGGGTATCTCTATAATCCCGCGTGTGAAGGCGAGCAGCTCTCTGCCTTCGAGGTCGTGGAGCGTGCGCGATACGTTAAGGCGCGTTTCGCACAGGCATTCCGCAAGGTCGGTCATTTTGCATTTAATCAGTTTTCTCCCTGTGGGGCGCAGGGATTGGCGTGCGAAAAATTCGGCCATGCGCGACTCTATCGTGCTTGAAGGCAGGTGGCGCAATCTTCTGAACGTTTCCTGTGCTTGTGAACTCAGCATGTTTGTGAAGTTGAAGCGAAACACATCGTTTTCCATCATTTGGCGCACGATTACCGTCTTGGGCAGACGCAGGTAGTATCCTCCGGTGGCGGCAGAGTAGTTGCGGGTATAGGTGGTGTGGAGGCCGAAAAGGCATTGCGGTTCTATTACGGCTACCGCGCGTATTGTCTCGCTTATAGTGAAGCGGTTTTTGCCGAATGTTGCACTTGCGTCAATGTTGCCCTCGAGCAGAAAAACCAGCGAGCGACATTCCTCACCGGTAGTGATTATATTGCCGCCTTTACGCATTGGCGCTATAACGGGGTTGATGGTTTCGTAAATGCGCGAAAGCGTGGTGCCGTCTATTCCAAGGAACAGCGGCAGCGAGGCAAGCTGCTCGTAGCCCAGCTTTTTCATCGCTCTTGGGTTTTGGCGTTGTTCACCCGCCTGTATAGCGCGGGGGACATCCATACGGCATCACCGCCTTTTGCGTCAGAGTAAATAAAGTATGCTTCAAGCTCGGGATGTTTTTCGAGCACTTTTTTTGCAGAATCCACGCCGAGCACCATGAATGCCGTGGCGTATGCATCGGCTGTGGCGCAGTTGCGGGCAATCACCGTTGACGACAGCAGGGTGTGCTGCACGGGGAAGCCTGTGCGCGGGTCGATGGTGTGTGCGTAGCGTTTGCCGTTTTTGTAGTAAAAACGCCGGTAGTTGCCGCTTGTAGCCATTCCACAGTCTGTAAGTTCCACAACGGCCTCTATCCGGTTGTTTACTTGCGTGCTGTCGTCAACAGGGCTGTTTATGCCTATGCTCCAAAGCGAGTTTTTGGCGTTTTTCCCCTTGGTCGCTATTTCCCCTCCTATTTCTATAAGATAGTTTTTTATGCCAAGCTCGTTGAACAGTGCCGCCACGGCATCGCAGCCGTAGCCTTTGGCTATGGCGCTGCAGTCGAGCATTGTGGCGGGGTTTTGCTTTATTACGCGTCCGCTTTCCGAAAGGCTCACCTTGCGGTAGCCCACGGTTTTCAGCAGTTCGTGTATCTTGCCCGGTGTTACGCTGTCTTTTTTTGCAAATCCAAAGCCCCATGCGTTCACAAGCGGGGCCACGGTTATGTCGAAAGCTCCGTTGGTGGCTTCCGATACGCTTTGGGCTATGCTGAACACGTGGCGGAACATCGTGTCAACCCTTACATCGCGATTTTCGTTGACGGCGGTTATAATGCTCCTTTTGTTGAATGGTGAGAGAGAGGCGTCAACCATTGCAAGCCGCTTGTCTATTTCAGCCTGTATGTCGCGGTTGTATGAGTAGGTTATGTGGTAGTATGTGCCGAACACGCTGCCCTCGTTGGTTATGTACCTTGTGTTTTTGTGGTTTGCTATAATCGCAATTCCGGCAATAACAAGAAACGCGAGAAACGCGATTTTTCCTTTTCCTATTCTTTTGCTTTTCATTGTTCCGTTTGTTTATCCCACAACGAGAATTTTGGTTCCAAGTAAAATCAGAATAATTCCGCCTATAAGCTCCGCCTTGAAATTAAATCTTTTTCCCACTAACACGCCAACGGCTTTGCCCATAAGGGTAAGCAGAAACGATCCCAGGGCAATAAGCGCCAAAGGCATTGCAACCGATGCAGCAGATTCAAGCCCCATGCACGTAAACGTTATGCCTATAGCCAGAGCGTCTATGCTTGTTGCCACGGCAAGATATATAAGCGTAGACGGGCGGTTGGGGTTGAAGGGGCGCTCCTCTCCGCCATGCAGACTTTCCCATACCATTTTGCCGCCAATGAGGGCAAGCAGCGTGAACGCCGCAACCGGAGCGAAATTTTCGATGTATGCGTAGAAAAATGATGATGCTCCCCAGCCTATGAGCGGCATCAAAGCCTGGAACAGCCCGAACAGCAATGCCATGACCAACGCCTGGGAAAGGTGAAACCGTTTCTCGATTATGCCGCACGTAAAAGCAATGCTGAAACAGTCCATTGCAAGCGCGAGCGAAAGTATTATGCTTTCGATTATACTCATACAGGTGTTGTGTAAAATGTCAAATGTCGAAAATCAAATTGAATGTGCCGCCAATCACGGTAGTGCCCTGCTTTCCGAACCCCGGCACATACCAAGGCTCTCCCACGCTTGCCGACTTTCCCGATATGCGGTTTTTGTATCTTGCGCTCCAGCCAAGGTGTAATATTTTCCATATTTTGGTTTCCACGCCAAAGGTCAGTTCCAGCCAAAGCTGGCTTCCGCTAAGTCCTTTGAAGTTATATGGCGTTGTGGTGTTCCAAAAAGGATCCGTGAGGTCCGGACCGCTTATGTCGTATTTGAATTTGGAGTATGCCAGTCTACCTCCGGCAAAAACGCGGTTGCCCGATGTTTTGTCGGCAAGGATATTGTAGTCGAGCCCCACGCGGAAAAAAGGAGAATTTGTCTTATAGTGCAGGCCGGTTGTCTCATCGGTGTGGTTGCTTATGCCAAGGCCGAGCTCTGCTATGGGAAAATAGGTTCCTTTTAAGTTTGCTCTTATTGCGCCTTCGTATTCCCCATACGACGATACTGCCGACAGGAACGCCCCGGCAAGGTTTCCCGAAACCGAAAAGCCGGCGAAAAACGGAAGTTCTTTCTGCGTTTTTGCCGTCAAGCCGTCGTGGGCGTATTGCACTCCGCGTATTTTCTGTTGCGCTGCGGGCACGGAATCTCTTTGGGCATAGGCGCAGAATGGTACAACGAGACTAAGGCAGGGTAATATAAACTTTGAAATTCTCGACAACATTATAGTTTACTTTGGGGTTGTTGAGTGCAACGCTGTCAATCCGCGCCACGTTTTCCGTATCGGCACCCTTTATAAGGGTAACGGATGTTATTTTGTGGAACATCGATGGGCTGCAGTCTATCGACTCGAAATGTGCTTCGTTGGTATGTCCCACCACTATTGTGTCGGTGCGGCTTCCGCCTGTGTTGGATATTCGGAAAAGCAGCGTGTCGGCATTTTGTCTGTAACTCATTGGCAGGTTTACTTCCGTAAGGTTAACGCCGCGGTTAAACAATACTGTGTCGGTGCCTGCGGCTTCTACGGTGAGCGTGTCCTTTAGTACGGTTGTGGTCTTGCCATCGGAGTTGTAGAACATGTACTTGGCCGAAACCGAGTTGCTCAAAGGGCAATCTATACTGCTGCACGAAGCCGTTGCCATCGCGCCAATCAGCATAAATTTTATGGCGGTGCTTTTGCGAATTGCGTAACGTGTTTGCCTGTGCCTTACAAACGGCATCTTATATTTCTTTTTCAATCTTGTAGTCATTTCTTGACGGGGCGTTGCGGCTTATCAGTTCTCCAAGAAATCCGGCGAGGAACAGCTGCGTGCCGAGAAGCATCATGGTGAGTGCTATGTAGAAGTAGGGGGAATCGGTAACCAAATGCGCCGGTATTCCGTTTGCGAGCGCGTATAGCTTGTTTGCGCCCACTATAACGATGGCTATGAAGCCTATGAAGAACATAAGCGAGCCGAGAAACCCGAAAACGTGCATCGGCTTGCGGCCGAAGCTGGTTAGAAACCATAGGCTTATCAAGTCGAGATAGCCGTTGAAAAAGCGGTTGAGCCCGCCGAACTTTGTGTGGCCGAACTTTCGCGCCTGATGGTGCACCACTTTTTCGCCAATCTTGTCGAATCCCGCGTTTTTCGCAAGGTATGGTATGTAGCGGTGCATTTCGCCGTAAACCTCGATATTCTTAACCACCTCGCGGCGGTATGCTTTCAGTCCGCAGTTGAAATCGTGCAGGTTGTTAATGCCGCTCACCTTTCGTGCCGTGGCGTTGAAAAGTTTTGTAGGTATGGTTTTTGAAAGTGGGTCGTAGCGTTTCTTTTTGTATCCCGAAACGAGGTCGTAGCCGTCTTCCAAAATCATGCGGCGCAGCTCGGGAATTTCATCGGGCGAGTCTTGCAGGTCGGCGTCCATGGTTATCACCACATCGCCCTGTGCCTTTTTGAACCCGCAGTAAAGGGCCGCGCTCTTGCCGTAGTTGCGGCGGAATTTTATGCCGTGCACATTGGGGTCTTTCTCCGAAAGACTCTCTATCACCTGCCATGAGTTGTCGGTGCTGCCATCGTTTACGAAGATTATTTCGTATGTCAGGGAATTTGCTTTAGCCACCCTAACAATCCAGCTGTAAAGCTCGTTCAAACTTTCTTCTTCGTTATAAAGGGGTATTACAAGCGATATGTCCATTGTTCTTATTGTTTGCTATGGGTTGTTTTGCGCACTGCAAGCAGCGATGTCGGCAGCGACAGAACAAGACCGAGGAATATATTTAAGTCAAGAATATTTGCGGCGTATGTTGCGGGCGATATCGACTGCATTGTTTCCATGATTTTCTTGAAGCTGTCGAGCCCTCTTCCGTTTGTGAGCTGTTTCATGTTTTCCTGTTCGAAAGCCTGCTTCACCTCGGGCGAGTTTAGCATTTGCAGATATCCGTCGATGAATGCCCCATGGTCGAAAAACTGGAAATAAACATAGCATGCCGCCGCAAGCAGAATGGCGGCGTAAAAATAAAGCAGCAGCGAAAATAGGTATCCCCTGCCGAATGATATTACACCGTCGCACACCCTTTCGCGAAACCTGCACAGCAGCATGTAGCCTATTACCGGCGCAGATGCGAATACAAAATAAAACAGCAGCGAGAACATGGAGCTGTTAAGCGAGTTTACAAAGCAAAGCAAACCTATTATCCAGTATATCCCATATGGCAGGGCGTAGTTCATGGCAAAGGCGTTTGTTTGTTTGAATGTGCTTGGTTGCATTTGTCTCGGCTCCATTGGCAATTTGTTTTTTTTCTCGGTTTTGCAAAGTTACAAATAATCTATTATTTGGCAGTTGGCAAAGATGTTTCGCTGCTGCAGTTGCATGGTTTCTGTTGTAATGGCAAAGATAATGAAAATAGTCGTCATGCGGTTTCCTGCCCCAAAACAGATGCTTGCGAAAAACCACATCCGATATAAGAAAAACCATGTCCCATGCAGGAAAAATCATGTCTGATATAATTCAAACTACATCGGACCTTTTTTCGCCGTTTGCAAATATCTGAATTACAACAATATACGGAAACAAGACGAAGTGTGGGCAAGTTGTTGCAAATCAGGCCGTTGTATGGAAAGTAAACGTTTGGCGGAATTTGCCGCCGCGATAACCTGTTTTGCCATGCGGTGGCGCGTTGTGTTACGGTGTCGGAAAAAACGTTTATTTTTGCATTCATGCGTGTGTTGTTTTTTGAAAATCCCCAAAGTGTGTCTCCCCGGGAACTTGAGGCGGACATGGCTTTGCTGCCACGGTTCAGGCGCGACAGGATGCTTGCCATAAAGCCTTTCGAGAGCCGTGTGCTTGGCGTGAAAGCGTTTCTGTTGCTGCTGCGGGCGTTGCGCGAGGAATATGGTTTGGCTTCGTGTCCGCGTATATTGTTCGGCGAGCATGGAAAACCCATGTTTGCCGACCGCCCCGACATTCATTTCAGTCTTAGTCATTGCCGTTTGGGCGCAATGTGCGTTGTTGCTGACGGCAATGTGGGATGCGACATCGAGGCTGCCGACCGCAGGGTGAGCGAAGCCGTATTGGAGCGGTGTTTCAACGCGGCCGAGGCGGAGGCTGTGCGCAATTCTGCCTGTCGGTCCTTGGAGTTCGCACGGCTGTGGACGCGCAAAGAGGCGGTGGGAAAGTATTGGGGCCGCGGAATTGACGATACCGCGCCCTATATGCTTGCAAAGGCGCAAAGCGAGGGGCTGCAAATAACGAGCGGCATGAGTGTGTCGCGCAACTATGTTTATTCTGTGTGCTCGGATGGCGGTGGCGTTAATGCGCATACATTGTAAATGCTGCCATGAAAGCGTTTTTTCAAATGTTTTTCATACACTGCGAAAACTGCGTGGGATTTTGAAAATACAACATCATACATGGGAAAAACTACATGGGATGTAGAAAAAATCATGTCTGATGTAATTCAAACTACATCAGACCTTTTTTTGCCGACTACAAACACATGAAAAACAAAGCTGTATGTTGAGCGTGCTTTGTGCGCTTATTGTTTTGCGAACCGGGATGTGGGGTTTATTATCGCCTCAGGGCAAGGCGTTATGTGTCTTTGTTTCCATGTTTCGTGCTAATTACGGCTTTTATTTTTATATTTGCGGTAAAGAATCTTTAAAAGCAACAAAACATTTATGAAGCGTATCTTATTTCTGATTGCCATGATTTTGTGTATTGCCGTTCACGGTGTGGATGCGGCAAGCATAATAACAACGCCAAAGGCTCCCGAGGTGAGCCAGTGGATTTGTTTCAGGAAAACCCTTTACATCAACGGGGACGTAAGCAACAACACTCTGCGCATTGCCGCCGACAGCAAATATTGGCTGTATGTGAACGGCAGGCTCGAGGTTTACGAGGGACAGCTTAAACGCGGTCCTAACCCCAAGGATACATATATTGACTATGTTAAGCTGAAGAACCTGAGGAAAGGCAATAATACGATTGCAGTGCTCGTGTGGTATTTCGGCAAACATGGTTTCAGCCACCGCAGCTCCAAAACGGGCGGACTTTATTTCGACCTTTCCGTGGGCAGGAAGCATTACGGCAGCGACAACACGTGGCTCACATTAATACACCCTGCCTTTTACAAGCCGGCAGGGCGGGAACCCAACTTCCGCCTTTCTGAGTCGAACATCGGCTTTGACGCACGCAAGGACATTGCGCAGTGGTATTGTGTGGGCTATGACGATTCTTCGTGGCAGCGGGCAAAGGAGGTTTCGCCCTTGAATGCCGACTGGAACAAGTTTGTAAAGCGCGAAATACCGCAGTGGAAAGACTATGGTGTGAGGCCCTATCCCTCGCAACGCCGTGAGGGAAACAAAATAATCTGCACCCTGCCATACAACTGCCAGTTCACCCCTGTTTTGAAAGTAAGGGCTTCGGCGGGCAAAAAGATAGACATGCGCACTGACGACTATGCCACCCCCGCCCCCAACGGTGAGGTAAACGTGTTTGCGGAATACATAACCAAGGACGGCGAGCAGGAATACGAAAGCCCGGGGTGGATGAACGGACACGAGGCTGTATACACCGTTCCGGCAGGGGTTGAAGTTGTTTCGCTGGCCTACCGTGAAACAGGCTACGACTGCTCTTTTGCCGGCAGCTTTGAGTGCGATAACGATGCTTTGAACTCGCTATGGAAAAAATCGCAGCGCACACTATACATTACAATGCGCGACAACTACATGGACTGTCCCGACCGCGAGAGGGCGCAATGGATTGGCGATGTTTCGAACGAGATGGTGGAGGTGTACTACTCCCTGTCGCCGAGCGCAAACCTGCTCACGCGCAAGTGCGCTCGCGAGTTTGCCGATTGGCAACGCCCCGATTCAGTGCTTTACGCACCCGTGCCCGAGGGAAACTGGAAAAAAGAGCTTCCGCAACAAACCCTGGCATTCATGGGGCTTGGAAACTGGAACTACTATATGGGCACCGGCGACGAGGCAACCATAAAGTATGTGTTCCCTGCCGCAAAGCGCTATATGCACAAGTGGAAGATAGAAGACGACGGCCTTGTGGAATACCGCCCGGGTGCGTGGGACTGGGGCGACTGGGGCGATAACGCCGACATGCAGGCGCTTTGCCAGGCCTGGTATTCCACCACGCTTAAAAACTATGCATTGCAGGCCGAGCTGGTTGGCGAACTTGAAGAGGCAAAGTGGGCAGAGAATGCAGCCGGGAAGCTTGACGAGGCGTTCCGCTCCAAGTTCTGGACAGGCGATGCCTATCGCCACACCACTTACAAGGGGTTGACCGACGACCGCACACAGGCTGTGGCGGTGATTTCGGGCATTGCAACAAAGGAGCAGTACCCTAAATTGCTCGAAGTATTCAAAAACACCGAATTTGCAAGCCCATACATGGAACGCTATGTGTTGCAGGCCATGTGCGAAATGGGTTACACGCAGCAGGCTATGGACCGCATGCTGAAGAAATACAAGCCTATGATCGATTCGCCAATCACAACACTTTGGGAGATGTTCGATCTTCACGGCGGAAGCTACAACCATGCGTGGAGCGGCGGTCCGCTAATCATCATGTCGCAGTATGTGGCGGGCATATCGCCCGTGAAACCGGCGTTCAGGGAATTTGAGGTGAGGCCCGAGCTTTGCAATCTTAAATATGTAAAGACTGTTGTGCCAACAGTGTTCGGAAGCATAAAACTTAACGTGAACAAGGAGAACGGTTATAAGGTTGACATAACGGTTCCCAAGGGTACGAAAGCCCGCCTGCTGCTGCCAAAGGAATATTCGGGTTACAGCGTTGACGGGCGCAGGAAAAAACTTACCACCAACGCCGATGGTTCAAAATATGTGCTGAAACTTTCGGCGGGCAGGCACACGGTGCAGTCTGCAAGCCTGTAATAAAACAGCGGAGTTAAATCCCATAATACAACATCCCCCGGCGAAAAGCAGCAAAACGCAAATTACGTCGGGGGTGTTTTAGCAATATGGGAAATGTCTTGGTTGTGTTTTTCGGCTTTTTGTGCAAAAATATGCAAGCGGCTGAAAAACAGTCTTATGAGTGTTAAGAGAATGATTTTGTAAGGAGTTGGTTAATAGTGCATTGCAATGCGGAGAAAAAAGGTCTGATGTAATTTGAATTATATCAGATGTAATTTTTCCTACATAGGACATGGTTTTTCTTACATCAAATGTAATTTTCGGAGTTGGCGAATTGCGGAAATTGTAGGGGCGTGTTGCATACGCCCTATACGCCGCCGCTCGAACCAAGTTGGTGAAATATGCAAACAAACGCCGCAAAATTACAAAAACGGCGCAAACCGTGCGCATGTCATACGCACTGCGGTGGCGAAATTTGTTGATTGATTGTGTTTAGATTGTTGTGGGGCGTGCTACAACGCTCCATGCCGCCTAAATCATGAACTCCACTTCCTTGAAACCGTATGTTCTTTCCTTTCCGTTCTCATCGCGCAAAACAAGGCGGCCGTCTTTTTCCACTCTTTCAAAGGCGGCGCGGAAAATGCCGTTACGGTCCTTGTATTCGTGCATTCCTTCTTTGTGGTACAGGTGGGAAACATACCTTTGGTTTATGTAATCCGCGCCAAACTTCAATGCATCGTATTCCACAGCAAATCTCTCGGCTATCGAGTGCAGGATGGAAATGCGGTCGAACTCGTGCCCCGCTGCGTTGTGCAGCGACACGGCATTTGGAGCGGCGCTTGTGAAATGCTCCTGGTTAACGTTTACGCCTATTCCTATTACCATTCTGCGCGTTTTGGCGTTTTCCATGTCACACTGTATTAGTGTACCGCTAACTTTGCCGTTGCCTATGTATATGTCGTTGGGCCATTTTATTGTAACGTTGCCGCAGATTTTCGCCAGCACGTGGCGCACGGCCAATGCCGCAGCCTGCAGCACGCAGAACTGTTTTGCGGGTTCAACAAACCATGCGCGGCAAACGATGCTGAACGTCAGGTTTTTTCCGCATTCCGACTCCCAGACGGTGTTGCCTTGCCCTCTTCCGTCCGTCTGCATATCGGCCGAAACTATTTGAATTTCGTTTTTTTCGGGCAGGGGAAGCGAGAACGCGAGGTCGTTTGTCGAGGATGTACGCGCCATGTAAAAATAAGAGAACTTATATTCGGTTGAAAGCTTTAGCGGAAACAGAAACCAGAAAGCCCGCGTTTGTATTTCCAGCTTCTTGGTTTCGTCGGCTTTAGGGGTGGAAACAGACTTGATTGTGCTGTTATTGTATGACATGATGTTAGTATGTATGCTTGCTTTGTTCTTTTATATCGCCGTTTGCTTCATATGGCGAAAAATTTTGGCTCCACTTCAAAGGCATTCTCGATGTGGCGCACGCTGAAAGGCGGGGCTGCGCCAGTAACGCTTATTATGTCAAAACGAATTTGCTGGTCGAGCCTGTTAATGCCCATGTATGCTTTTGCTGCGGCAATTATATGTTTGCGCTTCTCCTTGTCGGCGTGTTCTTCGGGAAGTATTACGTCTGCGCTTGTGAGCGTTTTCACTTCCACGAAAACCAAAAGTCCGCGCTTCAGGGCTATGATATCCACTTCAAGATGCCCGCACCTCCAGTTGCGTTCAAGTATGGAATAGTCGCGGAACATAAGAAATCGCGCCGCAGCCTCTTCGCCTTGTCTTCCTAACAGATTGTGTTGGGCCATGCCTTAGTGTTTGTGAATGCAAAGGTAGCAACCTGCGGTGAATGCAGCAAGTGCGCAGTTTTAATATATCTTATCAAAGCTTTGAGTAAGTTATTTTTATGGAGCGCATATAGTAAAACAGTTTGCATACAAATTATAAATGCTTACTTTTGCACGTTATTTTTGATGCCTGCCTTTCCCGAACGCTCGGGCGGTGAATGGCTCACTCTTGGAGTATATGGCAGCGTGTAAACCCATAAAAATGCAGCAACAGGTTTTTTCCCTGCGGGATTTCGTTCCGCAGGCTGTGGTGTTGGCCAACGGAGAGTGGCCGAGTGAGGAAATTGTAAGACAATGGATATCGCGTACCTCTTATGTGGTTTGTTGCGACGGGGCCGCCGCAAAAGCCAACGAGGCTCGCATAGCACCCGATGCCATTGTGGGGGATGGCGATTCTCTGTCGGAGGAGATGAAAAGGAAATATGCAGGAATTTTGCATTTGGAACGAGAGCAGGAAACAAACGACCTTACCAAGGCGGTAAGATACTTGAAATCGCGGGGAGTGAGCCGCATATCCATACTCGGGGCAACGGGAAAACGCGAAGACCATGCACTCGGCAACATAAGTTTGCTTGTGCATTATTTGCAATGCGGTGTTTTTGCGGTTATGCCAACCGCCTATGGCGTTTTCATACCGTGCAGAGACAGCATGGCGTTTGCAGTTGGGAAAGGACGGCAGGTTTCCGTTTTTAATTTCGGCGCAACGCATATAAAGTTCGGAAACCTTAAATATCGTGGCTACGACTTTGACATGTTTTGGCAGGGCACACTAAACGAGGCAGTGGCAGACACGGTGGAGATAATCGCAACCGGCTTCTACCTTGTGTATTTGGCAAATCGCGATTAATGCATTATAAATATGTGGCGGGCTTTGCCGTGCCTCATCTTTTTGCTGCGAAAAAGGATTTAATCAGCTCGGCACATTCTTCGGCAAGCACTCCGGCGACAACTTCGGTTTTGGGGTGGAGAGGATTGGGTGAAAGAAGCGTGTAGCCGCGTTTGGGGTCGGCAGCCCCATAAACCAAACGCCCAAGCTGCGCCCAACCCAATGCACCGGCGCACATGAAGCACGGCTCCACGGTTACATAAAGCGTGCAATCGTTTAGATATTTTCCACCAAGGTAGTTTGCTGCGGCTGTAACGGCCTGCATTTCGGCATGGGCGGTTACATCGTTAAGGGTTTCCGTAAGGTTATGTGCCCGGCCTATCACCCTGTCTTTGCAAACCACTACCGCTCCAACGGGAACTTCGTCTTCGTTCGCAGCATCGCGTGCCTCGGCAATGGCAAGGCGCATGTATTTTTCGTCATCGTTTGCTGTCATGCAGCAAAGTTAGTTGTTTTGGCGCACAACGCGTGGATTTTCGCTAATTTTGCAACCTTAAAAAGCACTTTGGGAGCAGATGGGATTTCAAACGCCAACTTATCGTGAAACCGCGCACGGCATATTGCGAATAGCCGTCCCCGCCATAGTGTCGAACATATCCGTTCCGTTGCTGTCGCTTGTCGATACAGCCATTACCGGACATCTCGGCTCGCAGGTTTATCTTGGTGCGATAGCCGTGGGAGGCATGGTTTTTAATGTGCTTTACTGGCTTATGGGCTTTATCAGGATGGGCACGAGCGGGCTTACGGCGCAGGCTTTCGGGAGAGGAGATTTGCGCGGAATGGCGTTGCAACTTTCCAGGGCGTTGTTTTTGGCTTTGGGCATTGGGTTGTTTTTTGTTTTGGTAAGCCCGTGGTTGTGCCGCGTGGCGTTTGCGTTGGTAAATTGTCCCGATGGGGTTGAAGAGCCTGCCGTTGCTTATTTTAGGATATGCATACTCGGTGCGCCGGCGGTGCTTGGAATTTATGCTTTCTCGGGCTGGTTTCTCGGTACGCAGAACTCCGTGTTTCCCATGTTGGTTGCCATTGTGCAGAATGTGGCTAACCTTGCGGCGAGTTTGCTGTTTGTTTATGTTTTAGGTATGAAGGTAGAGGGCGTGGCTGCCGGAACGGTTGTAGGGCAATACGTAGGCTTTGTGCTTAGTTGCGTTGTGTTTCGTGCAAGGTGCCATGCCGCTTTGCCAAGGGTTGGGGTGGCTGAAATAATGAACC
Organism: Prevotellaceae bacterium UBA6398; assembly: GCA_002437495.1. Taxonomy (GTDB): domain Bacteria; phylum Bacteroidota; class Bacteroidia; order Bacteroidales; family Bacteroidaceae; genus UBA6398. The sequence goes on along the minus strand of DJQA01000001.1, from coordinate 109,946 downwards.
GTATTGCGCTTGCCGGGTTCTTCAACATAAATCGCGATATATTTCTCCGCACACTTCTAAATGTTGCGGTTATGTCGTGGTTTACCATTAGCGGCGCAAGGATGAATGCCACAGTTCTCGCCGCCAATGCCTTGCTGATGCAGTTGTTTGTTGTTTTTTCGTATATAAGCGACGGACTTGCCTTTTCGGCAGAAGCTTTGTCGGGCAGGTATGTCGGTGCGCGCAATTCCTTGGATTTTTCAAGGATGATAAAGGTTTCGGCGATAATGTGCGCCGTTGCCGCGCTGCTGTTCTCTTGTGTGTATGTTGCGGGCGGCAGGGGCTTTTTGTTGTTGCTCACCGACGATGGGGCAACGGTTGCGGCGGCGGTTGAGTTTCTGCCTTTCGCGGCGGCGATACCTGTTGTGTCTGTGGCTGCCTTTCTGCTTGACGGTGTGTTTGTGGGGGCTACTGCGTCAAGGTTCATGCTGCTGTCGGCGATTGTTTCATCGGCGGTTTTCTTTGGTGTGTTTTTCATTTTAAGAGACGTAATGGGAAACTACGCCCTTTGGACGGCTTTCCTGTCCTTTCTTGCCATGCGTTCGCTTGTTATGATGGTTTTGTTTCGCCCGATGAGGCGGCGCGCTTTCGGAGTGGTGTAAAAAAATGCCGCAGCCCATACAACGCTGCGGCATTTTGCTGTGATTGTTATTTGCCTTGCGGAAATGCGGATATTCTAAGTCGCGCCGCTCCCATGGGTATAAGTTCTATGTCGTATTTCTCGCTGCTTTGGGCGGCGCATGTGTCGGGAAGCGGGGCGCACAGCCCGTATTTGTCAATGTCCCAGCTTGGGATTTTCCTGCCTTTTGCCTTGAACACCAAGGGAACGTCCGTAGAGACAAAGGGGTTTGTGTTTTCTTTCACGCTTTCCTTTTTCACAAGCTTTACAGGCTCGTCAATACAAAGGGCGTAGTTCCAGTCGGATGCGGGGTATATAAGCCACGTGGGCCATTTTGTCGTGTCGGCTCCCTTTTGCCATTTCGAATCGCCTATTGCCGTTTTGTCGCTTTCCTTTTTTTCGTTCTTTTCGTCTATTCGCAGTGAAAGGGTGAGCGGACCGTAGTCCACGCTCACCGAGTTTTGGTTTGTGGGCCAGCGGCGCAGACTTATGCTCATTGGAAAGTTGAGTTCCACGCGGTCGCCGTTTTTCCATTCGCGCTCAATCCGCAGGTATTTGCCGCTTTCGAGGTTGCACTCCACGGCTTGGCCGTTTATGCTTGCCGTGGCATTGTGCGTCCACGATGGCACTCTCACGTAGAGCGGGAACGACACTTTTTTCTTGGTTGACACGATGAGCTTTATATTACTGTCGAACGGATATCCGGTTTCCTCGGTCAGGGTTATTTCGCGCCCCTCGCTGCCCACTTTTGCCGTAGTCTCGCACGCGCCGAAAAGCACGGTGGCAAGTCCGCCGTCGTTGGTGGCGAGCACAAGGTGTTGCGCATAGTATGGCCAGCCGAATCCGTGGTTGTGTTGGCAGCAGCGGCTGCTGAACGGGTTCATGGCCAGAAACGGACCTTCGTTCTGTATTCCCGGGCTGTGGTTTTTATCGTCGCTCACAACCATGTTGGCGCAGGTTAGATAGCGCAGGGCTTTGTAGTCGGGGCTGAATGCGGCGGGAAAACTGTTGAACGCCACGTCCTCGCAGTTTTCCGCCCAACAGGGGTCGCCGGTTGTGAGCAGGAGTATCTCGTCTGTGGCCATTTGCTCGGCAAAGCCGCAGGTTTCCGTGCCTTGTCGCGGGTCGATGTATCCCATACGGGCGTTTTCATCGGCGGCGAACATCCCGCCGGGCATCTGTCCGAATATGCGCCTCACGAGTTGCTGGTCGTTGTATGTGGCGCGGAGCAGCGAACTGTCTTTCTTGAACAGGAAATATTCCGCCGGCTCCCTCACGCCCTGCGCTATGTTCACGTTGTGCCAGTTGGGCAGGTTTTGCGCCTGTGTCCAGTCGGCCGTGCAGCGGTGCAGCTTGTCGGCGAGTTTAAGAAGCTCGCTGTCGCCGGTGCGGTTGTAGAGCCACACCACACTCCACAGGTTGTCTCCGCCGCGTGAGTTCTCCCAGTATTTGCGCAGGAACTTGTCGTCGGGCACAGTGAGCTGGTAGTGGAAGTATTTGGTCATGAAGTCGATTACGCGCTTGTCGCCGCTGTATTCGTAGTAGTCCTGCAACAGCCACAGCACAATCATGTTCGCCCAATAATGGTCAAGCCCTTCCTCCTCTGGACCGAAGTCGCCGTTGGCTTTCTGGCTTTTCAGCATTGCGTCAATCCACAGCCGGCTCTCCTTCTGCATCTCCTTGCGCCCCAGAATCCATGCCATGCTCGAATAGCCGCGCAACCAGTAGGGCACTTCCTCCCAGCCCCATTTGCCGCCGGAGCAAAGCCATGCGTTGTCGTCCTTCTGAAGCCACGCGCTTATTTCGCCAAGATGCCCGCAAAGACCGTCGGCCTGCAGGTTGAGCTGCGTGAGAATCCATCCCTGCGGCTTTATGCTGCCGGTAGGCAGTTTTATGAATGACGCCTGCACAAGCGGCACTTTGTTGGCAGGGTAGTGGGGTGATGCTGCCGTAATTTCGGGGCGTACTACGGTTCTCACGCTTTCTGCGCTTGCCGTTGCGGCGGAGAGCGAGCCGAGCAGCGCGAATGCGCCGATAACGGATTTCAGTTTGTTGGCTTTGGTCATGGCTGATGTCAGGGTTTTAGTGGTTTTAATATTGCAAATATAAGTCTTTTTGCGCGAATGCTTCCACGGAGTGTTGTTTTTGTCTCATTTGCGGTGGGAGCATGGCAGTGTGCTTCTCTCGGCATCCCACGGCGAAAGTCCATCCCCAAACCAAAAATTTCGAAAAATGCTGAAAATCAAAAATATATACTGTTTTGAAGTGTTTTTGTAAGTTGTTGGAAAACAGGAATTTGGAAGTGACGAAAAAAGGTCTGATGTAGAAAAAATTATGTCTGATATAATTTTTTCTATGTCCTATGTAGTTTTTCCTACATCAAATGTAATTTTCATGGCTTTTGTTTTGCGCCATTTGTAGGGGCGTATGGCATACGCCCTGTACGCCACCGCTTGAACCGCACCGCAAACCTCCGCTGCGACATTGCAAATCGGCACACTTCAGGGCGTATGCAATACGCCCCTACAAGCGGTGCAATTTGTTGAATGATTGGCTGCTGTGTATTCGTATGGTATTGCGCACGCTCACTTTCCGCCACACGAACCGCACAAATCAATGCCGCTCCACGGATTGTTGACTCTTAAATGTCGCCAAGCGGCGGAATGGGCCGGCTTTGCTTTTCCTCCTCGAGCAGCTCGTGATAGAACGCCGCCTTTGCCGTGCTGTAATATGGCACAAGCCACAGAAAGCCGATGCCGAAGGTGAGAAGCGACAAAAGCCACCATCCTATGAAACTGAGCGAGAACAGGAAGAAGTCGAGCTTATGGCCGTACATCAGCTTTGAGCTGCGCGTTATCGCCGCATCGTAGCTCAAACCGGGTTCGTCGTTCAGCACGAAGATAGTCATTGTGTAGGATATGCCCTTTATTATTCCGGGTATTACAAAAAGCAGACTCCACAACACGGTGTATATCCCCTGTATGAGCAGTGTGAGGAACACCCTGCCGAAATCCCTGTATCCGTCGAAAAGGTTTGATATCTTGACCCGTTCGCTACATCCGCGAAAGGCATTGAGGAACAGGAGCCCGAAACCGTATGAAAGCGGGATGAGGGCAAGGGTGGCAACAAGCCCCCAGACGCTATAAAGCAGGTCGCTGTACCTTGGGTCGCCTCCTGTAACTATGGAAACAACTATGGTTATCGCGTAGAACACGAATGTAAGCCCCACGTATTGCCCCCAGTTGCCGTCAAGCACTCTGATGGCGGAGTTTTTTATTTCACTGAAACTTTTCATGGCATATGAATTTTTATTTGTTTTCTCAGTCGAGCACCGTTACCCAATTGTGCGTGTCGGGCTCTTCGCCAAGCTGTATAGCGCGCAGTGTGTGGTAGAGTTTCGTGCTCCAAGGCCCGGGCTTTCCGTCCTTGCTTATAACATAGCTCTTGCCCCGCTCGAGGTCGTCGATTTTCTCTATCGGACTGATTACGGCGGCAGTGCCGCAAGCCCCCGCCTCCTCGAACGTGTCGAGTTCCTCCTCGGGAACAGGGCGTACTTCAACCTTCATGCCAAGGTCTTTGGCGAGTTGCTGCAAACTGTTGTTGGTTATTGAGGGCAAAATTGAGGTTGACTTCGGCGTTATGTATGTGTTGTTCTTTATGCCGAAGAAGTTTGCCGCTCCGCACTCGTCGATGTATTTCTTTTCCTTTGCGTCAAGATAGAATTCGCAGGAATATCCCTTTTCGTGGGCGATGTTGTTTGCCACAAGGCTCGCCGCATAGTTACCGCCGACTTTGTATCGTCCCGTGCCCAGCGGGGCGGCGCGGTCGTATTCGCGTATGATTACATAGTTTGAGCTTGCGAACCCGCCCTTGAAGTAAGGTCCTACCGGGGTTACAAAAATAATCAGCATGTATTCGCTGGCCGGATGCACGCCTACCTGCGCACTCGTGCCGATGAGCAGAGGCCTTATATATAATGAGGCATCATGACCATAAGGCGGCACAAATTCGCGGTTTAGCTTAACGACCTTCACCACCATTCTCTCGAACAGGTCTGTCGGCACTTCGGGCATCATTATACCGCGACAGGTGTTTTGCAGGCGCTCGGCGTTGGCCCTCATTCTGAAAATCCTCACCTTGCCGTCCTTGCAGCCGTGGGCCTTCAACCCCTCGAAAGCCTCCTGGCCGTAGTGCAGGCAGGTGGCCGCCATGTGTATATTGAGCGTTGTTTCTGACGAAACCTCGATTTCACCCCATTTGCCGTTGCGGTAGCGGCAGCGCACATTGTAGTTTGTGGGGATGTAGCCGAATTTCAAATTCTCCCAATCGATATTTTCCATTTTGTGCATGATTTTTTCCCGTTGTCTATTCAACCACAAAGTTACGGAAAATCCCGCTACCGAAAGCACGTATCGTGCAGTCTGGCTACAAATTGCATACAAAAGTTGTCATAGAAGCGGAGGTTGCATGAAAAATGCAATGCGTACAATGCAGGAGTCCACTTATGAGTAAGGGTTTTTTACAGGCATGTAAAAAAACTTGCAAAATTCCCGCATATTTTTTGCGGTTATAGAATAAAAGAGTAATTTTGTTCGTGCAAACAGAATATAGTGCTTAAACAGAGATTTAATCAATAACTTAAAACAAATTAATCGTAAAACAAAATCATTAAAGATGGAAACAACAGTTAAGTCTCCAAAGGCTGCTCCAAAGCCTAAGGCAACAAAAAACGCAGGATTCAAAGGCGTGAAGGCTGCGTGGCTTGTGCTCGTAGTTTGCTTCGTAATAGCATTCTGCTTCTACAAATTCGTTCTTGGCGCTCCTGACAACTTCCAAGGTGGAGACCCCGCAAACCAGCCTATACAGGGCAACCTGCTCGGCACAATGTACAAGGGCGGTTTCATGGTGCCTATCATTCTTACCTGCCTTCTTGCAGACTTCGCGCTCATCATTGAACGCTACTTCGCACTTCGCACCGCTTTCGGCAAGACAAGCCTCGTTAAGTTCGTGGCAGGAATCAAGAATGCTCTCGCAGCCAACGACCTGGTAAAGGCGCAGAAACTTTGCGACCAGCAGAGAGGTTCTGTTGCGAATGTGGTTTCCGCAACATTGCGCAAATACAAGGAAATGGAAGAAAACACTACGCTCACCAAAGAGCAGAAAGTGCTCGCAATCCAGAAAGAGCTTGAAGAAAGCACCGCATTGGAGATGCCTATGCTTCAGCAAAACCTCCCCATACTTGCAACCCTCACAACCCTTGGTACTCTTTTCGGACTTTTCGGAACCGTTATGGGTATGATCCGTTCGTTCGCATCTCTTGCAGGTGAAGGCGGAACCGACTCAGCCATGCTTTCCGTAGGTATTTCCGAGGCTCTTGTGAACACCGCATCTGGTATCGCAACCGCAGCCTTCGCACTTATGGGCTACAACTACTACACCAACAAGATCGACAAACTTACGTTCAGCCTCGACGAAGTAGGCTTTACAATCGTACAGACTTTCTCGGCTACTCACTAATCAACAAACAAGAAAGGTTAAATCATGGGACGTTTTAAATTAAAGAAACAAGATGTCTACATAGACATGACTGCTATGAGCGACGTCACTGTCCTTCTGCTTACCTTCTTTATGTTGACTTCTACTTTCATCAAACCCGAACCCGTAAAGGTTAACACCCCAGGCTCAGTATCGGATATAAAAATTCCGGAATCAAACATCATAACTATCTTGGTGGAGAAAAATGGAAAAATATTCCTCTCCATGGACAAGAAAGGCGATTTGATGTCGGTTCTCGACGAAATGCAGGAAAAATACGGAGTGTCTTTCGATGCAGCGCAAAAGAAGAACTTCGGACTTCTGCCCGCATTCGGCATGCCTTTCGGACAGCTGCCGGGCTTCCTTAAAGAGGATGCCGAAACACAGACAGCCTACCTGAAAAGCGAGCAGAACCCCGGAATTCCGTGCGACAGCCTGCACAACGAGTTTAAGGACTGGATACAGTGCGCACGCGACGTGAACCCCGACTTGCGCATTGCCATCAAGGCTGATGCAAAGGCTCCTTACAAAGTGATTAAAACAGTGATGAACTCTCTTCAGGATATCAAGGAGAACCGTTACAATCTTATAACGGCCTTGAAAACCGAAGAATAATTATAGATGTTATGGCAAAATTAGGTAGCAGCAAGCAGAAAAAATTTAGTTGCCGCATAGACTTTACGCCTATGGTGGACATGAACATGTTGCTGATATGCTTCTTCATGCTCTGTACATCTATGATTAAGCCACAGACTATGGAGATCAATATGCCTTCAAACAAGGAAGACATAAAAGAAGATCAGCGTAACCAGGTTAAAGCTTCGGAAGCTGTAACGATACTTATGGACAAGGACAACAAGGTTTACTATTATGAGGGTATTCCGCAAATCAATACATTGAAGGAAACCTCGTATGGTAAAGATGGTCTGCGTGCGTTCCTACAGCGCCGCAACGCCGTTGCCCTCAACAAAGTTAACAAGCTCAAGGAAGAACGAATCAAGAACGCCAGCTCTGATCCGCGCGTAATGGCAAAGCAGGATGAAATTTTCCGCAAGCAACTCACGGAGATAAAGAGTGAAAAGGGCGTACCAAATGTTATTATCAAGGCCACAGACGATGCTTTGTACGAGAACCTGATAAATGTTCTTGACGAAATGCAGATTTGCGGTATAGGTAAATATGTGATAGACAAAATCAGCGACTTCGACAAGAAGATGATACAGCACTACAAGAGCGAGCATCCTGAAAGTGCGGCATCTTCCAATGCGGCTGGCGCGAAATAAAAACAACTAATTAGCGAAGTATATTATGGCAAAAATGGATTTGACATCAAAATCATGGTGCGAGATGGTGTTTGCCGGTCGCAACCAGTCCTACGGAGCTTATCAGTTGCGCGCTGAGCTGGGAAAACGTAACCAGATAGCATTGCTGGTTGTTGTGGCTCTCATTGTGGCTGGACTTTTGGTGCCGCTATTCCTCAAATTGGTAATTCCTAAGAAACAGGATGAAACAATTACCGAGGTAACAAACTTCTCGCGCCTTAAAGAGGCTGAGGTTAAGGACCAGCACATAAAGAAAGTGCAACCCAAGGAGCAGAAGCAGGAAGTGCAGCGCATAAAGAGTTCAATCAAGTTCACAGCCCCCGTCATCAAGGAGGACAACCAGGTTAACGAGGCGGACGAGATGAAGTCTCAGGAAGCTCTTGGAAAGTCGCAGCTTGCAATTTCCATCGCCGACGTTAAGGGTAACGATGAACTGCACGGTCAAGACGTAGCCGACCTCAAGGAAGTGTTCACTTCGAAAAAGGAGGAAACAAAGGTTTACACCGTGGTTGAGCAGATGCCTTCGTTCCCGGGAGGTGAGGAAGCACTTTTGAGATACATCGGCTCGCACATCAAGTATCCCTCGGTTGCTCTGGAACAGGGCATTCAAGGTTTGGTTATGCTGCGTTTCGTTGTAAACCCCGATGGTCATGTGGGTGAAGTTCAGGTTCTCAAGAGCCTTGATCCCTATTGCGACCGCGAGGCAAAACGTGTGGTTCAAAGCTTGCCTAAGTTCATCCCCGGTAAGCAACAGGGACGTGCGGTTGCCGTATGGTACACCTGCCCTGTGCGCTTCCAGATTGAATAATTACGGCAATATGTGCAAGAACATGAAAAATCCGCTTGTGTACAACAACATTCGGACTTGAAGTTCCGGCACAGCATAAACATTATAATAAAAGCCGGCTCGTTTGCGAGTTGGCTTTTATTTTTCAAAAAGCCGAGTGCGGCGCACAGCGCACTTGTCGCTTTAATTTCAAACACGAATATAAGAGATATGCTATTATGAAAAGAGTGATATTTGTTGCGGTTTCGGTGTCTGCCCTGTTGGCGCTTGCATCCTGCGGCGGCGAAAAAAAGCCGCAGGGAGACCCTGACTTGATAACAGTGGCTATCGATGAGACATTCAAGCCCGTAATGGAGGAGGAAATGCACCAGTTCAACCTGCAATATCCCGAGGCTACGTTCAAGCAATACTATTGCAGCGAGTCGCAGGCATTGCAGATGTTTCTTGACGACAGCGTGCGCTCGTGCCTTGCCACTCGCCAACTATCCGACAAGGAAAAGGAGCTGCTTCAGAACCGCAGCCTTAACGTTATGACCGAGCGCATAGCAACAGATGCCATAGCACTTATTGTAAACCGTTCCAACCCCGACACGCTGATATCCACCAACGATGTATATCGCATTGTAACCGGGCAGGTAACGCGCTGGGAGCAAATAAAGTATGCACGCCAGAGCGGTGAGATACAGCTTGTGTTCGACAACACACAGTCATCAACCGTGCGCTATGTCGAAGATTCCATATGCGGCGGCAAGGCTCTGAAAGGGAATGTATATGCGCAAAAGTCGAATGAGGATGTAATAGACTACATCATTTCAAACCCTAAGGCAATAGGCATTATAGGCGTTGACTGGCTGCGCAATGAGAGCGACACCACAAACCTTTCGTTCCTGCCAAAAATCCGCGTTATGAGTGTAAGCAACTCGTCCGTTCCCGAAGTCGACAACAGCTACAAACCCTTCCAGGCATACATAGCCCTGGGCAACTACCCATACGTGCGGGCGGTTTACTACATGACCACAGACCCTCTGATGCAGGGAAAGGCCCGCTATTTCTACCATTTCCTTGCCGAACAGAAAGGGCAGCTTATTATAACCAAGTCTTCCCAGCTCCTGCCGTGGATGCAGGTGCAGTTCAAGGAGGTGAATATAAAATAAAACAACATACTTTATTGGTAAAAGGAGATGCTCTAACGCAATTCCGTAATCCGCATTGCAACCCTGCATTGCGGATTTTTCGTTCCGAAAACCACGATATTCATCCGCCTCATCAAGGGCGTTTTTCAAAATATCCGGCGTAGCACAACAGACAAAAGCGTTGCCGTGGGATGGCAAAGATCTCGCAAACATGCCTTTTGGTGATAAGGTTTTGATATACAAATCCTTGTGGTAATTGTCTGTTCTGCTTTTAACGATGTGGTTTTCAGTATGTTGTATGTGGTACAAAAAATGTCTGATGTGGTTTTTTTTACATCAGACATTTTTTTTCCTACATCGGACGTGGTTTTTTCCATGTCCCATACAATTTCCGGGGTGTTTTGGGAAAAGCAGACGGTTTGCGTTTTGCGCCGTTTGTAGGGGCGTGTTGCATACGCCCTGTACGCCACCGTTCAAACCGTGTTCGCGAAATAACAAACCGATGCAATTTTGGCGTATGCAATACGCCAAAATGGAGGCACAATTCTTAGATTTACAGTGATTTGTACGCTTGGGAAATAAACGGCCTTGTATGCTCCTGAATTTCGGTTTACTTGTAAAACTCTTTCAGCTTTACATATTCCCCTGCAAACCATTCCGCCTCGCCCGGGTCGGCGGCTTTGTTCATTTTTTTTGCGGGAACTCCCGCCCAAATCTCGTGTGCGCCTACTTTTGTTTTGCCAAGAACCACCGCTCCTGCTGCCACAACCGCGCCCTCGCCTATTTCCGCCCCATCGAGCACCACGGCGTTCATGCCTATAAGCGCGCCTTTTCGCACGGTGCAGGCGTGTACTATCGCGCCATGGCCAAGCGTAACATCGTCCTCCAACACCACGGGAAAACCTCCCGCCTGGTGAATGCAGGCGTTGTCTTGCACGTTCACGCGGTTGCCCATCCTCACGCCGTCAACGTCGGCGCGTATCACTGCCGAGAACCAAACGCTGCAATCATCGCCCATGGTTATGTCGCCAATGAGCGTGGCGTTTTCCGAAAAATAGCAGTTTTTCCCCCATTTGGGGCTTTTATCCTTGAATTCCTTAATAAGAGCCATAATGTATTGTTGTTTTATTTGTGTGCAAAGGTATGAATTTGCTCTCTTAGGGCAAAATCAATAATGTATTATGGATAAGGTGCTGAAAAAAGAAACAGGGCTTCGTTTGTGAAGCCCTGTTTGTGATCCGCTTGGGGTTCGAACCCAAGACCCCAACATTAAAAGTGTTGTGCTCTACCAACTGAGCTAGCGGATCGACCGTTGTCTGCCGTTAAGCGAGTGCAAAAATACGTAGTTATTTTAAACCTACCAAATTTTTGCCGTGGTAATTTGCATATGTGCCGTTTTATTCAAATTTCGGGCGTGCTTACCGCTTTTTTTTGCGCCTTTTCGCGTTTTTCCCTGCGTTTGGCTTCGCGTTCGACCTCGCTGTCGAGCGGGTCGTCAACCACGTAGTGGCGGTAATAGGATATCAGAATTTGTGTGAGCGGCAGCGCGACAATCAGTCCTATTATCCCCAGCAGGTATCCCCAAACCGTTAGAGATAGCAGCACCACGGCGGGGCGCAATCCGAGAATTTTGCCCATTATGTGGGGTGTGATAATGGAGTCCTGCAATACTTGTACCACACAATACACTGCCACAACGCCCAGCATAAGCATCCAGAAGTTTCTGCCCGTGTCAGCCGAGCACAGTATGGCAAGCAGTGTTGCGGGAAAGAAGCCCAGCAGCTGCACGTATGGTATGAAGCTTATCAGTCCTATGAAAACTCCCAATCCCACCGGCATTGGCAGACCTATTATCATGAAGCCGGCCGAAAACAACACGCAGTTGGCCAGGGCTATCAGCGCCTGGCCGCGAAAGTATCCGCTCATGCCGTTGTCAATGTCGCCAATAACCTTTTTCGCCATATTTCTGCGGTTTTTAGGCACGAATCTTATCCATCCTTTCTTTACGCGGTCGTAGTCGTTGAGCATGAAAACAAGGTAGAGCAGTGCCATGAGCGACGACACAATGCTTATTACCACGTTGGCGGTTGAGAGCAGCATGCTCCAAACCTTTGGCAGGGTTTCTTTAAGCCCCGCGAGCAGATTTTTTTCGTTGAGCAGTCTCTCAAGTTTCAACTTGTCTGAGTTGTCCTCAATAAATTTCTGCACCACTTTGGGCACACTGTCTGCTCCCGCGCCCCCGGAAATGTATGCTATCGCCACGTCTTTTAGATGGAGCAATTCATCGACCATTGCGGGAATAAAGAAATAGAGCAGTGTGGATATTGCACCTATTACAATCGTAAGGGTAACAAAAATGCTCAACATTCTGAAATGCAGGTGGCACTTGTATTGAAAGAAACTCACCAGCGGAAAAAGCATATATGCCAACGCCCATGCCACTACAAACGGCAGAAGCACCGGACTAAGGTAACTGATGAGAAAACATGATGCAACCACCACAACAACGAAAATGAGACCGCGCACAAAGCGGTCGAAATTAATTTCTTTTGCAAACATGAGCACTGCATTTGGTTATTCGCTTCAAAGTTAAGACTTCTTTTTCCAATGTCGGGGCGTTTGCGGCATTTTAACTTAAAAACGCCATGCGGTTTCACCATAAACGCTGCAAACCATTCTCGGGCGTATGCGTAAACGGGTTTGCAGCCTACACGTCTGCGGTTTTGTGAAAACAAGAGCGGGAAATAAAAAAACCATGTCCTATGTAGAAAAAATTATGTCTGATATAATTCAAACTACATCAGACCTTTTTTGCACCACTTTCAACCAACAGTAAAACAAATGCTTACATGGCGTGCTTGCAAAAGAGAAAAGCAGATGTGAATCAGGTGCTTGGGCGCGCATTTGCGTTTCCCGCCTTATGGCGTGAAAAAACATAAAGCCGCAGCCTTGGCGAAATTGCCAAGGTTGCGGCTTTGAATTGCTTTAATGCGCTGTTTTTATTACGTTTTTACGGTTAGGGTGTGATGGCTTAGGCTTGTGGCGGTTTTACCCTATCCACCTCGTAATCGTTTCGGCTTGGCAGCGCGTCAGTAAACGTTGCCCTTTGGTGTATCCCTTTCTTGTCAGCCGTTTTTTCAGTTCCCCATCCCCGTTAATCCAGCGCCGCAGGCGCTGAGTGGCACTTCGCGGCGGAGTTTCGGGAAACAGCGTGGCAGCAAGTTCGCATACTTTAATCGCCCTCATAGCAAATCCTCCCTTCCTGCGGCAAAGTTTGCGAACCATTCCGCGTTGTCCCTCCAAAACAGTCGCGCGTATCGCGGTGCCGTGCCTGTGTCGGCAGGCTTTGCCGGTTTCTCCCCATAGCGTGCCACGCTTACTTTTCCGCCGGCCTCCACCTTTACGGTATGCCTGTTCTCAAAAGTTCCGGCGGTTATAATGGCATCTCCGCTGCGCTCAAGTGTTATCGAGTCTTGTGCATATCGCGCTGGTGTCAGCTCATCGGCCAATGCAAGTAGGTATGTAAGTTTCAGGCGTTCGCATACGTGTTGCGGCAATGTGGGGCTTTGCGATGTTAGCGACATGAGTTTGAGGTCGCACCCGAGGTTCTCGGCGTATGCAATGCCATACAGGCAACGCGCCTCGCGCAGCATGAACAGCTCGCGGCGATTGTCGGCGGCAAATTCGTTTACGGCGGCGTTGTATTGCGCATTGGCGCGCAATAGCGGGCCGACAGGTTCTTGCAATGATAGCATACTGAGCCTGAACGAACCGCGCAAGTCACTTACTCTAACCAAGCCGCCTGTGGCGGAAATGGTTACGCGGTAGGCCAAAGCCGACGGATAGTAGCTCTTGTAGAGCCTGAAGATAGAACTTAGTTTCATGGTAGATTGGTTTTTTGATTTGGTTGTTTTTTTGTTGCTTTGCAAAAGGCATTGTTTCCGGATATGTGTATCTTTGTCGAACGACGGTGCAAAGATATCCCGCCAAAACCCGAAAATGTCGGAATGGCAAAGAAAAGGCGAAAATATTTTCCGTGGCGGGATGGTTTAAATAAAAATGCAATAAGGTAATGGGCAGGAATAAGGCAATATGGCTTGCAAAACTTTTGTTCCGGCGCGGGCAACTGTCTCGCGAGGAGATACTTGCCGCGTGGGCAGCGTGCGACGAGAAAGCGCAGCCCATGGCTTCTTCAACATTCTACGATAACCGCCACTTGTTGTGGGAACGCTACGGCATAAGCATACGCGTTGACCGCGGGCTTTACAGTCTGGATTTGCGCGAAGGCAGAGAGCAGGAGTTCCTGCGCCAGCTTTTCAGCGGCGAGGACTGCAATGACGGCGCACCCATAATGCGCGAGCCGCGTCCTGCGGGTTATGTCCACATTGCCGCCGTTTCGCGGGCAATGGACAGGCGCACCTGTTTGGAGGCCGTTTACTCGCCGTTCGACAAGCCGCAATATAAAATGCTTCTCGCCCCCTACTGCCTGCGCACATTTCGCGGACGTTGCTATGTGGTGGGATTTTCATCTGTCCACCGCGAAGTGCGCACGTTTGCCCTCGACCGCATGTCGTCTCTTGCACCCACGCCAAAGCCTTTCCCCCACGCTGCGCGGTTTGACGCCAAGCGCTATTTCGCATACAGTTTCGGAGTTTACGGCGGCGAGGAACAAAGCCCCGAACACATAGTGATAGAGGCCGATGCAAGGAACGCGGCTTTTTTGAGAACACTTCCGCTGCACGTCTCGCAAACGGAAAAGCCTTTGGAGAACGGTGGGAAATACGTGTGCCGCTTTGAACTCGACGTGTGCGTGTCTGCCGACTTTGTGCACGAGCTGCTTTATCACGGCGCAGGCATAAGAGTGGCAGCCCCCGCGCACCTGCGCCGTGAAATCATTGCGGCGGCCAATGGAATGCTGGAGGCGTATTCGGAATGAGCCGCAGCATAATTTTAGTTGGCAGGCTAAGGGCTTATTGTACGAAAAACCTTTACGGATTCGCAGAATCTTATTATATTTGCACCTGCGGAATTTGCGTCTCTCGCAGAAGATCTATGTTTGATTATGATAAATCGTGATTTAATACGAATTAAAGTCGTTCAATTAGTGTATTCTTATTACCAGAACCCCGACAAGTCTGCGGCGTCGGTAGAGAAAGAACTTTTGTTCAGCCTCTCAAAGTCATACGACATGTACCGCTACCTTCTGATGCTTGTAGGGAAGGTCTATGAATACGGTGTGCGAGATATAGAGGTGCAGCGCGCCCGCGCCAACCGTCTTCATCTGGATGTGGAGATAGACACCCGCTATGCCGACAACCGGTTTGCAAAGCAGTTGGTGAGCAACAAGGCTCTGTGTTCGTTTGCCAACAACGCCGGGGCAGACATAATGGACGAAACACTTGTTAGAAAACTCTATAAAGCGGTGAAGGAAAGCGATGCTTACCGCGAATACATGAGTTTGAAGAACCCCGAGTATGCCGATGACCGCACTTTTTGGCGCAGGGCTTATAAAGCTTGCTTCGTTCCATGTGAAGACATTGACACGCTGTTTGAGGAAAAAAGCCTTTACTGGAATGACGACCGCGAAATTGTTGACACCTTTGTTATAAAGACAATAAAACGTTTCAAAGAGGAAAACGGTGAGGACCAACCGCTGCTTCCGGAATACGATAGCGATGAAGACCGCGAATTTGCAATTACGCTTATGCACAACACGCTTGCGCACGAAGACGAGTATCGCTCGCTGATACGCGACAACGCAAGAAATTGGAAAATCTCGCGAATGGCACTTATGGACGTGGTAATAATGCAGACTGCTCTTGCCGAAATAATGTCGTTCCCCACCATACCGACGGCTGTTTCGATAAACGAATATCTCAACCTCGCCAAGGTTTACAGCACTCCCAAGAGCCATATATACATTAACGGTTTGCTCGACTTTGTGGTAAAGAAACTGCGTGCCGAGGGCGTGATAATGAAATGAAGAAGTAGGGCCTGCCGCGATAATACAAAACACAATTTATATTATTAACAACAAACAATAAACAGAAAAGACAATGAATCACTTTGTTTCAATTCTTGCAGCAGCTCCTCAGGGGGGCGGTTTCGATGCGACGTTTCTGATAATGATTGTTGCCATTTTCGCAATCATGTATTTCTTCATGATACGCCCGCAACAAAAAAAGCAGAAAGAAATACAGAAGTTCCGTAACTCTCTTGAGCCGGGAATGGAAGTTGTAACCTATGGGGGTGTGCATGGCACAATCAAGGAGATAGACGACACCAAGAACGTAGTGGTACTTGAAATTGCCCGCGACGTTAAGGTTAAGGTTGAAAAGACCCACATATTCGCAAACGCAGCGGCCACACAGCAGGTGCGCTGAATTTATCGCCGGCGGCAAAGCGCGGGCGTTTTAGACGTAAGGCAACCCGCGCCCTGCACGGACTATGAACCGGGCGGGGCGCTTCATTAAATGCACATGAAGGGCGGAGTTACGAAAGGCAATCTCGGGCGAGTGTTTTCTAAAATACTGAACAGGCAATTTCTGAAATTCCTGTTTTTTGTGGTATTGTCAACTTGCTTTTGGCTGTTCCAGAACCTCAGTTCCTATTACGAAATGGAGTTCGAAGTGCCTGTTAATCTCGTAAACGTGCCCGAGAAAGTGGTTATAACCACTCCGCCACAGCCATCGCTGCGTGTGGTGTTGAGAGACCACGGTTCCACACTTTTGCAATACCGTTATTTCACAAACTTTTCGCCGATTAAGATAGACTTTTCGCAATACGAAGTAAGTGGCGGCCATGTAACTATACTCACCCGCGAGCTTATGAAGCAGGTTACCCGTCAGCTTTCATCGTCAACGCGTTTGGTTTCTTACCGTCCCGATACCATAGATTATTATTTCAACTATGGCGCATACAAAAGGCTTCCCATAAGGTTTCTTGGAAGAGTGGGCACGGACGGGCAGATGAGGGTGTCGGGCGTGTCGGTCATTCCCGATTCCGTAAGTGTTTATGCGCTTGAAAACGTGCTCGACACAATGACTGCCGCATATACCACCGCGTTTGAAATTTCGGGGTTGAGGCGCGACACGGCTCTCGTGGTACCAATACACGGGGTGAGAGGAGCAAAATTCGTACCCTCGCAGGTAAAGGCAAAGGTGTATGTTGACATTATTACCGAAAAAACCGTGCAGGTGCCTGTTGAGATGGTGAATTTCCCTGCAACAAAGGTTTTGCGCACTTTCCCGCCAAAAGTCAACGTAACGTTTCAGGTGGGGGCTTCAAAGTACAATTCGGTTAATGCGGAAAGCTTCGTAATAGTGGTTAGCTACGATGAGCTTATCAACAACGTAAGCGGAAAGTTCTCCCCGCGCCTTAAGACTCTCCCCGCCGGAGTGTCGCACGCAAGGATATCGCCGGGCGAGGTGGAGTTTGTAATAGAAGACGTGCCTTCATCGGATGGTCAGTGACGGCAGGCTTCTTGTAGGCGTAACGGGCGGCATAGGCAGCGGGAAATCGTATTTTTGCCGCATATTGGAAAGCATGGGCTTCCCCGTTTTCGACACCGACACGGCGGCGCGCAGGGAAATGCTCGAAAACGAGGGTTTGCGCCGGCGTTTGCGCAAACTCGTATCGCCTGAAATATTCAAAGACAACGGCTCGCTCAACAAACCTGTAATACGCAAATTTCTTCACACTTCGGAGCAGAACGCCGCGCGTTTTGACGCTGTGGTACACCCTTGTGTAAGGGAAGCGTGGCGCAGGTGGGCGGAAAGCCGAGAGTCGCATCTTGTGTTTATGGAATGTGCCTTGCTTTATGAGGCGCATTTTGACAACGAGGTTGATTTTTCCGTGCTCGTGTCTGCTCCTGAAGAGGTTAGAGTGGAGCGCGTAATGGAGCGCGATGGAATTCCGGCACACATGGTGAGAAAATGGATGGCTATGCAGCTGGCGGAGGACGAAAAGGCACGTCGTGCCGACTTTGTGGTGCATAACGATGGCGAGACGGATATGCGCGAAGAGGCCCGCAGACTTGTGGCGTTGCTTACTGCGGCGGCGAAAAACGAATAATGCCGTGCACTTACCAACATGGTTCGGGTATGGGTGCTTAGGGCGTATGCCTTACGCCACGACAATTGGCGCAAAACCTTAATTGCCCATCCTTTCCAAATTCCCCCGAAAACTATATTTGATGCAGGAAAAACCATGTCCTATGTAGAAAAAATTATGTCTGATATAATTCAAATTACATCAGACCTTTTTTCTGCAATTGTAAATGTCTCTAAGGCAGAAACTTATGCTGTTGCGATAAAATAAGGGCAAGTTTTTGTAAATCAACCATCTGCGTAATTTTGGCGCGTTCTTCCGCGTTTCCGGCATAATGGAAGTACGCCGTTTTTTTATCTGAACGCAAATGGTTAACTTTGCCGATATTTTACAAGCTGGCACATAAATTATGGGAAAGAACAAATTGGCGAAGTTTGCCGACATGCGCGAATATCCAAACGTTTTTGAATATCCGTTTCGTTCTCTCGAGCATGCGGAATGCCCGCTGCGCGGCAAATGGGGACCTAAGGTTTTCGGCAACGACAATCCCATAACGCTCGAACTCGGCTGCGGCAGAGGAGAGTATGCGGTGGGGCTTGCAAAGGCCCGGGTTCAAAGAAATTTCATAGGGGTAGACATAAAAGGCGCGAGAATGTGGACGGGTGCAACACAGGCGTTGGGCGATGGCGTGGAGAATGTGGCTTTTCTGCGCACCGAAATAGAGAATATCGACCGCATATTCGCTCCCGACGAGGCGGACTCCCTTTGGCTCACATTCAGCGACCCGCAGATGAAACGTGCGCAAAAACGCATGACATCCACTTATTTCCTAAACCGCTATCGCAGAATCATGAAAGACGGCGGCGTGATTAATGTGAAAACCGACAGCAATTTCCTGTTCACCTATACAAAGCATGTGGTTTCGGAAAACAACCTTCCGCTGCTGTGCATGTGCAACAACATATACGCTCCCGGTGCAGACGTTCCCGCAGAGGTAACATCGATTCAAACATATTACGAGCAGCAGTGGCGCGGCAGGGGCATTGACATCAAGTTCATAAGCTTTGCGCTGCCAAGGCAGGGGGAACTGCGTGAGCCCGATGTTGAAATACCGCTGGATTCCTATCGCAGCTATAATAGGCAGAAACGCTCATCACTCGAAACTTCCAAATAAAAACAAGCATGGCTATATATCCAAAACTTATAATGGACGCACTTGAGAAGGTGCGCTATCCCGGAACCGGCAAAAACATAGTGGAGGCCGGAATGGTGGAGGACAACATAAGGATAGACGGCAACAAGGTGTCGTTCTCCATAATCTTCCCCAAAGAAACCGACCCGTTCATAAAGTCGGTTGTGCGCTCGGCCGAAGCATCGGTCAAGGCTTATGTGAGCAAGGACCTCGATGTCGAGGTTTCTGTTAAAAAGGCGGAAGCCCCAAAGAAACAGGAGCCGGTGCTGCCGAACATAAAGAACATCATAGCCGTTTCGTCGGGCAAGGGCGGAGTGGGCAAGTCGACCGTTGCCGCCAACTTAGCCGTTTCATTGGCCATGAAGGGCTGCCGCGTGGGACTGCTCGATGCAGACATCTTCGGTCCGTCAATGCCCAAAATGTTCGGACTCGAGAACTTTCAGCCGCTCGGCGAGAACGTGAACGGCAAACAGCTCATAATCCCTGCCGAGAAGTATAACGTCAAGATGCTTTCGATAGGCTTTTTCGTAAACCCGCACACGGCCACGCTTTGGCGCGGAGCCATGGCGAGCAATGCCTTGAAGCAGCTGATTTTCGAGGCAGACTGGGGCAATCTTGACTATTTCATAATTGATACACCTCCCGGCACGAGCGACATACATCTGACGCTTTTGCAGTCAGTTCCCATTACGGGTGCGGTTATTGTGAGCACGCCGCAACAGGTGGCCCTTGCCGATGCCCGCAAAGGCATTGACATGTACCGGAATGAGCAAGTGAATGTGCCCATACTCGGGTTGGTGGAGAACATGGCTTGGTTTACGCCGGCCGAACTGCCCGAAAACAAGTACTACATCTTTGGCAACGGCGGCGTCAGGTGTCTTGCAGATGAAATGGGTGTGCCGGTGCTTGGCGAAATTCCCATAGTGCAGTCGGTGTGTGAAAGCGGCGACAACGGTACACCTGCGGCCGTTGACGGCGCATCGGTGGTGGGCAAAGCTTTTGCCGCACTTGCAGACAACACAGTGGCTGCCACCGAAAGGCGCAACAGAGAATTGCCACCCACAAAGCCTGTGGGAATGAGGTAAGCCCCTTATGGCGGAAAGAAAAAACAAAGGCGCGGATTTCCGCGCCTTTGTTTTTTTGTTGCTCTTTTTGCGTTATCTGTTTATGCTCACCGAGCCGGTGCCAATGTTTTGCTTGTCAGCGAATATGTCGCAGCGGTACGTTCCTGCGCTCAATGTCTCGCCAACCGGAATGTAGAGCGTAACACTCTGTTCCTCTCCCGTGTATTCTATTACCTTTGACGCGGAGAATTGCAGACTTCTGTTTTCGTAGCTGAACGACCCCGAAGGATTTACAACCGAGTTTGTTGGCTGCAAAAGGCGCACGTAAATATTGCGATTTCCTGTCGAGGCGGTTATGTTCTTCGTAATTGTGAAGTGAACCACAAAACGGCGCACGTCCTTAATTTTCTTGGCTTTTTTGTTGCGCTTGTTCTGCGCCTGCACCGATATTCCCGTTGCATCGAGCTGCGAGGCTATTGCCACCTTTTCAGAAAGATTTGCCTTCTCGCTGTTCAGACTCGAAATTCTTGTGGTTGCCTCGTTGTATTGCGCCTTAACCTGCTCGTTCTCGGATGCAAGCGCGGTGTTCATGCGTTGCAGCGAGTCAACTTGCAATATGTAGCTTCTCAAAACGGCACGCACCGTGGCGAGTTCCCTTTTAAGCCGGGTTATCTCCCTTGCGTCATCGCTTCTCACCTGTTTCAGCTCTGCAAGCAGGTTCTTCGTGCGCTGCTGCTCCTTTGTAAGCTGTTGCATGAGCGAGTCGTTCTTTATGGAGCGTTTAAGCTCGTCATACTGCAGCGCAAACTGTGTGTACTCGTTTTCCATCTCTTTTTTGTCGAGCGTGGCGAGTTGCTGCAGGTCGGCGTTGGCCTTTTTCTGCTTTTGCAGGTTGAAGAGCGTATATCCCAACCCGCCCAACAGAAGCACCACCACGACAACTGCCGGAATGATGATTTTTTTCCTGTTCATGATAAATCGTTGGTTGTACGGTATAATTTCGCGCAAAGTTAGCGGTTTTTTCAAATACCCGCAAATCCGCCGCGTTAAAAGGGAAACTCCGTGTCTTTCGGCTCGCCGGCGTGGTTGTCTGACGTGGCTTTCAAATCTTCAGACGACAGGATGCTTTTCACCTCCTCCTCGGTTTTGAGCAGGCGTTCGCGGCAGAATTTAACGAGTTGCTGCGCTCGTTTAAGTCGCTCGGTAAGGCCGTCAATGTCCATCTCGTTCTGCTCTACATGCTCCACGATGCTTTCGAGCTCGTACATCGCTTCGGCGTAAGTTAGTTTCTCCGTTTCCATATTCATTCAGTGTATAGTCATTCGGTTTCTTCCACACGGCTCACGGTTTCCCCTTTGGCAAATCGCGTGTTTATTATGTCTCCGGGCTTGAGTTGCGATGCGTCAACAACTGCTTTGCCGCCTATGGTTGTAAGCGAGAATCCCAGTTTGAACACCCTTTCCGGCCCGGCGAGCTTTATGTTCTTTTCAGCGGTGTCTATTCGTGTTTTTTGGTTTTGCAGCATTATGGTTGCGGCTCTCCTTATGCGGTCGGTGCGGCGCATTATTTCCGCGTTTTGCTGTCGCGTTGCTCCGGTTGCGAGCATTTCCATTTTTACTGCGAGCCTTTGCCGGCGTGTCTCTTCGCGTGCGCAAACATCTTTCACGGCTTGTGGTATTCGCATCAGCAGGCGGTCGAAATACAGTCTTGCAACCCGGCACAGATTTGAGAACGCCGGGTTTATTCGCGCCGCTGTGGCAGCCAATCGCTTGTTTTGTGCCGATACTACTTGCATGGTTGCCCGTTGCAGCCGCAGCGACAGTGTGCCTTGCTCTTCCAGTTCCTTTTGTGCGCACGAAACCAAGAAGTCGGCAACTGCCGTGGGTGTTTTGCATCGCGTGTTTGCCACGAGGTCTATTACCGTTTCGTCTCTTTCGTGGCCTATGCCTGTAATAACCGGCAACACGAATTGTGCTATGTTTGATGCCAGGGCGTATGACTCGAAGCCGTTCAAGTCGCTCACAGCCCCGCCGCCGCGTATTATGGCAACTGCGTCCCAGTTGTCAGCTTCGGCGGAAATGCGGTTGAGGGCTGCTATAACCGATGCTTCCACCTTGTCGCCCTGCATAATGGCGGGGAACAGCCTTATGTTAAAGCGGAAAGCCGCACCGTTTGTTTTTATGTGGTTGCAAAAGTCGCCGTAGCCTGCCGCCGTTTCGCTTGTTATCACGGCTATGCGCATAAGCGGGCGTGGCAGTTCTGTTTCTTTATTCATGTTGGCAACTCCGTCTTTCGCGAGTTGTGCCAATATTTCCTTGCGGCGGCGCACCATGTCGCCAATGGTGTATGAAGGGTCGATGTCGTTAACTACGAGCGAAAGCCCGTAACGTTCGTGGAAGTTCACCTTTACGTTTACAAGCACTTTTATACCGGCAGCGAGGGGTTGGCCTGTTTCGCGCTCAAAGCGTGCCTTGATTGCGGTGTATGTTCCTGCCCATATTATGCCGTTTGCCGAGGCAATATCCTGCCCTGCGGTGTTTTTTTCTATGAACTTGCAGTAGTAATGGCCGTTTATGTTTTGCCTGCCCTCGCTTATTTCCGCCCTCACCCAGTAGGTGTATGGCAGGGCGCGGGTTATGGCCAGCCTTATGTTTGTTGTGAGCTCGTAAAGTGATATTGCGTTGCTCATTTGCGGTTTGCCTTGTTGTATGCCTTGTAGTAGTTTGGCACCCCGTAGCCGAAAATATTGTCGGGGTATTCGTTTCGGTCGCCGCATTCGTGCAGCAGCTCTATGATTTCGGTTGGTTTGAGCTTTGGCAGTGCTTGCATCAGGCAGGCCGCCATTCCCGCCGTTATCGGCGAGGAGAACGATGTGCCGTTGGCGTAGCCTATGCGCCCGTTTGCCCTTACCACGGACGAGAATACGCCGCGTGCCGAAACATCGGGCTTAACCCTTCCATCGGCTGAAAATCCGCGCGAGGTGAACGAGGCTTGGCGGTTGGGCGTAAGCACAGCCCCTACGGTAAGTATGTTTCGGGCATCGGCCGGCACGCCTATACGTTCCCATGGGTCGTTGCCGGAATTGCCGGCGCTGTTCACAACCAATATTCCGCGTGATGCCGCAAGCGATGCGCTGCGGCTTATAAGGTGGGTTTTGCCGTCAAGTTCGTTGTATTTTACGTTCATCGTAGAGTCGTCGTATAGGTTGTAGCCCAGCGAGCTGTTCACTACATCGGCCCCCACGCTGTCGGCAAACTCCAGTGCCGCCGCCCATGTGTCCTGCTCGGCGGGGCTTTCGGTGTATGTGTCCTCGCTCACAAGCAGCCAGTATTCTGCATCGGGTGCCGTGCCCACAATGCTACCAGGCTTGTTGGCACCCATGCACGAAAGCACGTTGGTGCCGTGTTGGTTTTCGGCATAAACGCTTCGCATGGGGCGCACAAAGTTGTGCGTTCCGAGAATTTTCACGTTGTCCAAAAGTTTCACGGTGTCGGCATTGCAAAATCCGCCATCTATTACGGCTATCGTCATGCCTTTCCCGCGAAAGCCGAGGTTGTGAAGCTTTTCGCCGTTGAGCATTTTAATTTGGGCGCTTGCGTAGCCGTAGTATTCGGAAGTAAGCGCGGTTGAGTCGTTCAGAAAGTCAAAGCGCGAGGGCTCGGTAATGTCATTCTCCTTTAAGTTGAAAACTTTTTGCACCTTGCTCACAAACGGCAGCTTTGCAAGGCTTTCGAGCTTTGCGCTGTCGCCCTGTACAAGGGCCGTGTTGTTCCATTTGCTAAGGCACAGCACTTTCGCCCCCTCTTGGGCTATGCGCCTTGTGTATGCCGGGCTTACGGGCATATCGTGCTCATCGATTTTTATGCCCCATTTTGCGCGGCGTTGCAGTGCCTTATGCGATAGAAAGGCTTCGGGCTTGCCCTTGCTGTAGGGAGATTCTTTTTTGTCCTTGAAATACACGCGGTATTTATAAACGCTTTTCTGGGCGTGCGCCGCATGGGGTGTGAGCAGTAGCGGGGATACAACCGCACAGAATATTATGTTTTTTATCTTCATTGCATACGTGTTGAAAATGAAAATTGCTTATCGGGCTTCAAAGTTAGCATTTTTTGCAGAAAGCGGAAAGGACTGTGCTGGTTGCGCCTCCATTTTTTCGTTCAGGCTCACCAAATTCCCCAATACAGGAGGTTTTTCGCCATACGTTTGAAACACAATGAATTGCGCCGAAAATGCGGCTTTTTTGTAACGGTTTGTTTTTCTGATGTTTGCAAATGGCGAAAAAAGGTCTGATGTAGTCCGGATTATATCAGACATAATTTTTCCTATGTCCTATGTAGTTTTTCCCATGTCAGACATAAATTCTGCGGAGCGGGATGCGCCATGAGGTTTCTTTGGCATGAAATGCGTATATTTGTGTGAAACTAATTTTGTAATGCCATGAACATTCTCTCTGATAACAGTTTTTTTGCCGGCGTGCTGGTTGCGCTCGCCGTAGTGGCGGCTGTGCTTTTTGTCCGCTCGTTGTTGAAGTCCCGCAAAGGCGGTGATGTTCTTGTTCCTGTGGACGAAAGTCCCGCCGTGCGCAATACGGTGCGTCCCCGGCGCAGGAGCGGTCCGGCAAAGACCGTGGCCCTGATGGTTTTCGTGTGCTGTGCGGTTTTCGTTGCCTTTTCGTTGTCTCATTCCCCGGCACAGCAGGAAGAAAGTGATTACAGTCCGCTCGTTACCGATGAGTACGCGGTAACCGACAGTGGGGACACGCAGCCAACTCCGTCTTATGCCCGCAGTGAAAGGGTGGGGAAACCTTATGATTATGACGAGAGGATGGAAAAACTAAAGCGTGAAGCCCGAAAAAGCTATGGGGAACACCGCCGCAAGGCCGGTGCCGAAACGGAAACGTTTGCACGCGGGGCGGTGGAGAGCGCGGCGGAGGAAAAAGTTTACACGGTGGTGGACAAAATGCCCTCGTTCCCCGGAGGCGAGGAGGCGATGCTTGAATATATTGCCGCACATCTTGAATACCCGGCGGCATCACCCGGACAGGGAGTGCAGGGCTTGGTTATGCTGCGCTTTGTGGTGGAAGCGGACGGAAGCGTGGGAAAAGTGCAGGTTCTCAAAAAACTTGACCCGAATTGCGACCGCGAGGCGGAGCGCGTGGTGCGAAGTCTGCCAAAGTTCACCCCCGGCGTACAGGACGGGCGTGCGGTTGCCGTGTGGTACACCATCCCCATAAGGTTTCAGACAGACTGAAAAATCGGATATAGGGAAATTATGAAACGGCTTTTGTCGAAAGGGCGTAACCGGCAAAGAAAAGCGCGAAGCCAACGGCAAGGCTTATTACGAGGTATGCCGCCAGCAGCGCGAACTGCCCGTTACGCGCCATGTTGAAGTTTTCGCCCATGAAAGTGGAGAACGTTGTGAAACCTCCGCACATACCGGTTGTAAGCAGCATTCGCAGCTCGGGCGAAAGAGTGTCTGTGCGTTCGAAAATCCCGGTTAGCAGTCCGAGCGCAAAGCATCCTAAAACATTTACCGCCAGTGTGCCCAGCGGAAAGTTTGCAATGTTGGCATTGGCGGTGAGGCACGAAACAAGATATCGCAACACACTGCCCGCAAATCCTCCGAGCCCAATGGCGAGTATAGTCTTTAACATGGGCTAAGGTTTGTTGTTTTCAGCCTGCGCCAGCATTCCGGCGAATATCTGTCTGAGCCGTTCCGCCTCTTCGCCCTTTGCTATGTTCTCGCTATCAATGAGCCTTGCAAACGCCTCGTTGGCACGGCAGCGCTCTGCGGCGCGTCCGGCGCGCAGCCCGCTGCGGTAGCTGTTGCTTGGCAATATGTGCCTGTCTGCTTTTCCGTCCGGCATGGTTTGTGTATCGTTGTCTTATTTAGGGCAAAATTAGCAATAATATCCGAAAACGCTTAAAAAGCGCGTGATTTTCAAAATGCCACATTATATTAAAAAACCTGTCAAAAGGCTCATGTTAGGAATAAAATCATTATATTTGCGCACTCAAAGCGATAGTACTGCAAACATGTGTGTACCGCAAACAGAAAAAAGGTTTTTACTACAATAATAATATGAAGAAATTGTTTTTGGCAGCGTTCGCTGCTTTTGCGATGCTTGCAACTTCAAGCGTGTCGGCGCAGAAACGTTTTACCAAGCCGGCGATAACCCCCGAACTCACAGCGGATGCAGATGCCGCCCTGCAGGCCTACAAGGCAAATCCCGAAAAGATAAAGGATGCCGTGAAGCAGATGGCCAAGAAAAAAGACAGCGAGGCTCTCGCCGCCATAGGCTATTATTTCCTTGACAAAAAAGAATATGCCATGGCACAAGAAACAGCCAACCGCCTTTACAGCAAGGACGAAAAATATGTTCCCGGACTTATGCTCGCCGGCGATTTGGCCAGCCGGCAAAAAAAATGGGGCGAGGCAGTGCAGAAATACGATGAGGCTCTCAACTACGATCCCGAAATAGTCGAACTTTATTTGAAGAAAGCCGAAGTGTTTAAGAACGGCGACCCGCAGACTGCGCTTCAGGCTCTATCGGAACTAAAGAATTTTGCACCCGACCTTCCGGAAACAAACCTGGGACTTGCACAGCTTTATTACAAAACCGCCGATATTAAGGCAGCCGTGGCATCGTACAAGAAATATCTTGAAATAGAGAAAAACCCGTCTGTGTCTGTGCTTCAGGAGTATGCCATATCGCTTTTCGCCGACACCAACTATGCCGATGCTCAGAAAGTTGCCGAAAGCGCGCTGGCTAAAGACCCCAAGAACATAGCACTTAACCGCATACGCTTCTACTCGGAGGTGGAGGAAAAACAATACGACAAGGCGCTTGCCGACAAAGACAAGCTCTTTGGCCAGTACAACGACACAATGTACAACTATCGCGACTATACCTACCTCGGCCGTCTGGAAAGCAACATGAAAATGGTGAAAGAAGCCATCGAACACCTTCAAAAGGCTGTTGAGATGAAAGACAAGGCAAAGAAAAGCGATATATCGCTATACAAAGACCTTTCAGATGTGTATGCCGAGGCACTCGATTACGACAACGCCATAAAATATTACAAAGCCTATGCAGACTCGACAGGCGCAGAGTTCGGGGCAATAGACCTTTTGAACCTTGGCAAAATTTACTATCAGGCTGCAAGCGATGAAGCTACACCTGCCGACAAAAAGACCGGCTACATTCAAGAAGGCGACAAGATATTTGCGCAACTTGGCGAACGCAAGAAAGATCTTTACTACGGTCCGTTCTGGAGGGCGCGTATAAACCTGCTTGTTGACCCTTCGAACGCAAACGATGCGGCAAAGGCATATTACGAAGAGGCTCTCAAACGTCTTGGCGACGGCGAAGGTAACGTTTCATACAAAAAGGAAGCAAACCGCTACCTGGCATTCTACTATATGAAGAAAGATCAAAACGACCTGTCAAAGCAGTATTGCGAAAAGACGCTTGCCCTCGACCCCAACGACAAACTTGCAAACACCATTCTAAAGCTTGTCTCAAAGTAAGAGCACAACAAATCAAAGCATAAAAAACGGCTGCCGGCACAAATCGGCAGCCGTTTTTGCGCAAACAGAAACCGAGGGCGTGCATATTGCAATTATTTCGTAATTTTGCAGCAGCATTAGGTAGCGTGCGCCATGTACAGCTGCCGCACACACATTTACGACACAGGAAAACAGAATATTTAGCGCGATGGAATGGCTGGAACAGCTTTTGGACATACACTCCTCGGCCCAGGCGGTAGTGGTGGTGTCTCTGATAGTAGCCGCAGGCATGGCGTTAGGCAAAGTGCGTGTAAAAGGTGTGTCCTTGGGAATTGCCTTCGTATTTTTCATAGGAATACTTGCCGGACACGTCGGGCTGGACTTAGACCCGCGTGTGCTCGATTACGCCGAAACATTCGGGCTTGCTTTGTTTGTTTACACCCTCGGCTTACACGTGGGGCCGAACTTCTTCGGCTCGCTAAGGCACGAGGGCATAGCACTCAACCTGTGGGGGCTTGGTGTTATAGTTGCTGGCACATTGCTCGCACTTGTGCTTGTGCCGCTAACGGGGGTAAGGCTGCCCGATATGGTGGGGGTACTTTGCGGCGCAACAACAAACACGCCCGCTCTTGGCGCGGCAAACCAGGCACTGGAACATTTGGGAGTTTCGGGCAAGAGCCTTGCGCTGGCAACGGCGGTAACTTATCCTCTCGGTGTGGTTGGAGTGATTTTTGCCATGATGTTGCTGCGCAGGTTTTTCGTGCGCCCCGGCGACCTTGAAGTGAAGCCGCTCACGGAAGACAACCATACGTATATAGCCGAGCTGGAGATAATAAACCCTGCCATAGAGGGAAAAACCATCGTACAAGTGGTGCAGATGACCCATCGCAAATTTATAATCTCGCGGCTCTGGCGCGGCAAGGAAGTTATTGTGCCCAAAGCCGACACGGTGCTTAAAGTTGCCGACAAGGTGCTTGTTGTAACCACACGCGAGGACGAACGGGCAATGGAGCTTTTGTTCGGGAAAAGGGTGGAGACCGACTGGAATAAGGATAAAATCGACTGGAACGCCATTGATGCCGATGTGGAGAGCCGCACACTTGTGGTTACGCGCACGGCTTTGAATGGGAAAGTGCTGGGACAATTGCAGTTGCGAAACACTTATAATGTGAACGTAAGCCGAATAACGCGCGGCGATATTAAGCTGCTTGCCACCGACGACCTTCGCCTGCAATATGGCGACCGTGTTACGGTGGTGGGCCGCCACGAGGCGGTGAACAACGTGGAGCAGTTTTTCGGCAACTCGGTAAAAACTCTCAGCGAGCCGAATATAGGCAGCATATTCCTTGGTATTGTTCTCGGGCTTGCGCTCGGCACTGTTCCTATAAGCATTCCCGGCATGGACACACCCATTCGCCTCGGCGTGGCGGGCGGTCCTATTATTATGGGAATACTTGTTGGTGCGCTCGGTCCCAAACTGCATTTCATATCCTACACAACGCGCAGTGCGTCGCTTATGCTGCGTAGGTTCGGGCTGTCGGTATATCTTGCCTGTTTGGGGCTTGATGCCGGAAAGGGCTTCTTTGCCACCGTGGTGCGCCCCGAGGGTGCAATGTGGGTGGGGTTAGGGCTGCTTATAACAGTGTTGCCGGTGTTTATTCTCGGGCTTGTTGCGTTAAAGACCAGACGATACGATTTTGGCACCATTTGCGGCATACTGTGCGGCAGTATGGCAAATCCCATGGCTCTGTCATACGCCAACGACACTTTGAAAGGCGACACGGCGAGCGTAAGCTATGCCTCGGTATATCCTCTTGGAATGTTCGTAAGGGTGATAATTGCGCAAATGCTGATAATGATATTTGTATAGAAACAAAGGCTTTTGCAGCAAATTCCAAACTGCGCAGCAAAAACAATCCCCGCCGTTCATAATGTACAGCGGGGATATTTGTAGATTATTCAAGCTATGCGCACAAACTTTTGCAATGGTCAGTCTTCAACAATTTGTTCGGCGGTGAGGTGGTTGCTTTTCAGTATTTCGTCATAGTTAAAGCGGTCAACGAACTCCTTGCGTGCCCCGTAGCAGCGCACTTTCATCGAAGTGTTGCCATAGAACCGTGCAATTTTTTCGCCCCATCCGCCATCCAACTGCCCGTCCTCAAGGGTTATTACGGTGTGGTGTTCGTTTTGCAGGTATTTCAGCGTCGCTGTGTCAAGTCCTGTTATGAAACGCGGGTTGATTACGGTTGCGTCAATACCTTTCTCCTTATATTTTTCCGCCACTTTTTGTGCCAGCGCATAGAAGCCGCCAAGCCCGAGTATGGCAATTTCGCGGCCCTTGTGCGTAATTTGGTATCGGTTAAGGTCGCTGTAGCTTTCTTCGGCCACAGTGTCGTTTGTGCTTTCAAGGGGAACGTTAGGTACTCGTATTGCCACGGGATGCTCCGTCTGGCGGATTGACCAGCGTAGCATTGCGTCGTATTCCGCCTTGCAGGTTGGGGCGAGATATACCATGTTGGGGATGTTGCATAGCAGCGTTATGTCGTAGAACCCCAGATGGGTTACATCGTTATGCCCTGTTATTGTGCCGCCGAATACAATTATCGTTGCGGGGTTATTGTTTATGCACAGGTCTTGCGATAGTTGGTCGTAGGTGCGCTGTATGAACGAGCTTAGAACCCCGAACACGGGTTTTGCCCCTCGCTTGGCCAATGCGCTCGACATTGCCACCGCCGTTTCTTCGGCAATGCCAACGTCAACAAATTGTTTGCCGGCTTTTTTGCGCATTTCCGGATTCCAGCCCCATATTCCCGGTGTTCCTGCGGTAAGCACCACAACATCGGGGTCTTTTTTCATTTCCCCGAGCAGTATTTGTGCCGTGTGGGTGCCAAAATCCGGGCCGAATTGGTATTCCTTTTTTGTTTCGCCGGTCTCCATGACAAACGGGTATCCCCAATGAAAACGCTCCTTTTGCTCCTCTGCAAAACGGTAGCCCTTACCTTTCAAGGTGTTGATGTGCACAACCACGGGGTGGGTTGTGTTCTTTACTTTTTGGAGTGCGTCAACAAGGGCTTTTACGTTGTTGCCGTCGGCCACATACATATAGTCGAGCCCCAAAGCCTTGAACAGGTTGCATTGCGCCTTGCCGCCGGTTTCGCGCAGCAGTTGCAGGTTTTTGTACAATCCGCCGTGATTTTCGGCTATCGACATTTGGTTGTCGTTTACCACGATTATCAGGTTCGTGTTTAGCTCCGCAGCCATGTCAAATCCCTCGAAAGCCTCGCCGCCGCTCAGCGAGCCGTCGCCTATCACGACTATCACGTTTTCTTTGCCGCCTTTCAAATCGCGCCCCTTTGCAAGACCGCATGCAAGGCTCACCGATGTTGATGTGTGGCCCACCACAAATTGGTCGTGTACGCTTTCCGATGGTTCGGTGTAACCCGACACTTCGTCATACTTGGCAGGGTAGAGAAATGCGTCCTTGCGTCCTGTCAGCATTTTGTGGGCATAGCTTTGGTGGCTCACGTCGAACACTATCTTGTCAACGGGCGAATTGAACACATAGTGCAGCGCAACCGTGGCCTCAACCATGCCAAGGTTGGGACCTATGTGGCCGCCGTGGTCAGACAGTTTTTGCAGCAGGTGGCTGCGCACTTCGCCGGCAAGGGCATCAAGCTTGTCAATGCCGAGAGCTTTCACGTCGGCAGGAGAGTTGATTTTTTCCAAATACATAACGATTGTGTTTGACTGTTATATTTTCCTTGTAGCAAAACAACAAAAAGTATGCCGTGGGTGTGCCACGGAAAATTTGTTATGTGCCCATTTGCGCGGCGCTTACCATACATCCCGAAAACTACATCGTATATCGGAAAAATTATGTCTGATGTAGAAAAAATTAGGTCTGACATAGAAAAAACTACATCAGACCTAATTTTTGCCTTTGCAAACTTTTGAAATACAACAACTTACAAAATCTTCTTATGGCGGTGCAATGCTGTGAAAACCAGAGACTTGCGGCAAAATCCGCGTATGGGGCGGATTTTAAGTCCTGACGGATGAAAAACGGCTTGCGGGCTGTCTGCCTGCAAGCCGTTTGCTGCCTCTTTATTGTGCAAATGCCGTTTATTTCTTTATGTATGCCTTGAAACCGATGATGTGATAGACATTGGCCCCGTAATTGTCCTTTTTCAAAGGTTGGTATCCTATTTTGTTGTTGCCGCTGATTTTCTTGCCGTTTGACCACAGCTCCATTTCTATGTAGCGGTCGGTGTTGCCGGTAACGCTGTCCACGCGAAATTCCAAAGAAAAGTCATGCCCCATCAGTCCGTCGTATATTTCGTCATCGTAGCGTTTTGATTTCTGCCCGCGGGCGTTTACGAGGTATGACAGGCAGTATTTGTCCCATCCGCTTCCCGTTTGCCTTACTACCATGGAATCTACGAACAGGCAGCCGCGCATTTTAAATTCGCAGTAGTTCGAACTGAAATTAATGTCAACTGTGCTTGGAATGTATCTTTGGGAAAATTCGTCCCATATATAGGAGGTTGTGGTTTTCCCCGTCCCATAGGTGTTGTTGTATTTCGCGTTTGTGAACTCCAATTCCGGCTTTTGCATATATGCTGGCGCGAAGGGTTCCGCCGCTCCGTAGGATGTGTATGAGTTGGTAAGCAGGTAGTCTGTGGAGTATGTGATGTAGGGCGCAATCTCATAGCCCTTGGGCGTTGCCTTCCAGGAGGACGGCGTTATCTCCAGATCCTTTTTTGCAAAGCTCATCCATTGTGTGGATTGCGAGGTCAGGTTTCCGATGTTCCCTTGGTCGTCCTGCTCTTGCATAAGGGAGATTTTGCTGTCAATTCCTCCGTTTTTCAGGATAACCACCCCCCAGTCGCGTATCATTGTTATGTTTGCGTTGCCATCGCGCTTGCACTCGGCGTTGAACTTCAGGGAGTACGACATTGTGCCGCTGGAGTAAAACGCGCCGTCGAGCGTGTAGGTGTAGTCAACATCGGCTTTTGCATACGGAACAGCCCCGCCGTAGCGTATGTAGTTGCGGCTCCGTTTCATTGCCGGTTTTGCGGAAAGGTCGAGGTCTGCCATGAGGAATGGGCGTATGTTTGCCCCCTTTTTGCCGTCAGCGTAGATTATGAAGCTGTATTCATCCCGGTTTGCCTTCACGGTAATCTCGCCCGAGCGTGTGTCGCAATGGTTGTACAGTGGAAGCGCGCCCTCCCGCGACAAAACGCCGCAGTAAACGTTGTTCTCCACGGAAACTCTTTTCTCGCTTCCGTCGGCAGACGTGATGATTTCGTAGTGTGTGGCGGGCAGCGTTTTTGCGTTGCGGATTGTTACGGAGACTTCCACCGCGCCGTCTGTGCGTTCCTTAATGTCTGTAATCTCCGGTGTTGCCACGCCGTAGAATACATAATGCTGCTCTCTTGTAAGCTCTTCGTATTCCGATGTCATCATATTAACCCCTACGGCAAGCCCTCCGCCGGCTTTTCCTGCCACTTGTGTAATGCCGGTGGCGAAGATGTTGGCCCCGAGCTGGAACCATTTCTCGTCTCTTGCCAGTTTATCTGTCTTGTTTATGAAATTGAAGGCTTTCTTGAGAGGTCCGAATACTTTTGTGCCCCATTTCTCCTCGGCGTATTTGTCTGCAAATTTAATGAATTTGTCTATCAGCTTTCCTTTGACAAATCCGCCCACGGCATCGCCGAGAGCCTTTGTATGGCGTTCTTCTTCGGTGGACTTTGAAGTGATGCCTTCCGATGCCTCAATCTCCGCAAGGCTGATTTCTTCCATGCCTGTGGCTTTGCTCAGGTAAAGCTTTCCGTCTTTTTGGCACACCGTAGCCAGACTTCCCGGATGTCCGAAAGCCACAACGTTTCCGTCCTCGTCATACTCAATGATAACTCCTTTTGATGGCTCCGACTTTGTGTCGTTCATATAATATAGCGCAGTGCCTTGTGAATAGTTTGCGTGCGCCATGATGAACCTGCCGTTGTAATACATTCCCTCGTCCCAGCCGTTGGTCGTGTCTTGAACAGCGTAGTATGTGTTTTTTGCAAAGCGGCTGTCATCAACGACCGTTCCGCCCTTTTTTGGTTCGGAGTTTGAATCGCCGCAGGAGGTCAGCGCACCCAATGTTGCCGCAAGCATTACGGTGGGCAGCACACACAATTTGAAGGTGAGAAAGTTTTTCATGACAAATAGTTTTATAGGTGGTAAATGTATTTGGTAGCGTTTGGCTATGCAAGTTTAAGGTCTTCGGGCGAATGGAAACCGTTAAGGAATACATTTGCCGCCATTCGCTTTTTGCCCGAGAGCTGAAGTTCTAGAATTTCGATGTAGCCGTCTTTGGCGGCAATGTACAGGTGCTTTTTGTTCTCCGACACCACAAACGTCCCTGCGGTTTGCGCGGGCTGTTTGCCAACAAGGCGAGTACCGTATATCTTCATTGTGTATCTCGTGCCTTGGTGTTCCACTTCCGTCCATGCCGTGGGGTGGGGCGCAAGCCCGCGTATGAAGTTGTGTATCTCGGCTGCGCTTTTGTCCCAGTTTATTTTGCAGGTCTCCGTGAATATCTTCGGCGCGGGGCGAAGCTCTCCCTCCGTGCTTATTTCAGATTGCGGTATGCTTTTCACGTTTCCGGCGATAACCGCGTCCACTGTTTTGAGCAGCATTTGCGCTCCCGTTTTCATAAGCTTGTCGTAAAGTTCTCCGGCAGTGTCTTCCGGTCCAATCTCCACGCTTTGCTGCATTGCTATGTTGCCGGTGTCGATGTCGTGGCGCAGGAAGAATGTGGTAACTCCGCTTTTTGTTTCGCCGTTTATCACCGCCCAGTTTATTGGGGCTGCGCCACGGTATTGCGGTAGCAGCGACGCGTGCAGGTTTATTGTGCCGTATTTGGGCATTGCCCATACAATTTCGGGCAGCATGCGGAACGCCACTACAATTTGCAGGTCGGCGTTTAGCGCACGAAGCTCGTTGACAAATTTGTCGTCTTTCAGTTTCTCAGGCTGCAGGAGCGGCAGGTTCTGCGAAAGGGCGTACTCCTTCACGGCTGAGGGAACTAGCGTGTTGCGATGCCTGCCCACGGGTTTGTCAACGGCAGTAACCACGCCCACAACGTTGTATCCGCTTTCTATAAGGGCTTTGAGCGACTCCACCGCAAATTCGGGAGTTCCCATGAAAACAATTCGCAAATCTTTCTTGTTCATAAAGCAGTTTTATAGCGTTATTCTTCGGAGTAGTCCACCATTACCTGGCGGTACATGGCGTACAGCTTTGTGCGTGTAACGAAGCCCACGTATTCTCCGAGGCTGTTGACCACGGGAAGCGTGTCGGCGTGGGTTCTTTCCATTGTGTCCATAACCACAGTAACGGGGTCGTCTATGCTAAGCCTTGCCGGCGGCTCTTCCATAAGCTGTGCGGCGGTGAATTGGTTGTACAGCTCCTGGCGGAAAAGCACCTTCCTTATCTTGGAAAGGTCTATCACGCCGAGCAGGTGGTTTGAGCCATCGGTAACTGGGAACACGTTTGCTTTTTCGCGGGCTATGAGCAGCACGAGCCTGCCGAGCGTCATGTCGGGCGGCACACGCGTGTCGTGCTTTTCGAGAATGCTGTCGAGACTCATCAGCGTGAGTGCCGCCTTGTCTTTATGGTGGGTTACAAGCTGGCCTTTCTTTGCAAGGCGTGTGGCGTAAACGCTGTTCGGCTCGAAGATAATTATCACAAGATAAGACACAAGCGACACTATCATGAGTGGGGCGAAAAGAAAATACCCGCCCGTTAGTTCGGCAATGAGGAATATGCTGGTTAGCGGCGCGTGCATAACCGCGCTCATTATTCCCGCCATTCCGAGAAGGGCGTAGTTTTTTTCGGGAACGTACACGCCGAGACTGTGCATGTTCCAAAATCTGGAGAATACAAAGCCGCTGATGCAGCCGAGAAACAGGCAGGGCGCGAATATTCCGCCGCAGCCGCCGCCTCCGTTGGTGGCCGACGAGGCTATTGCCTTGCATAAGATTATAAGCCCCAGGTAGGGCAGCAGTTTTCCCGGGTCGCCGTAAAACAGTGAGTTGTTCATCACAGCCTCCCAATCCTCCATGCCCTTTCCGTTTAGCAGCAGGGTTATTGTGCCGTAGCCCTCACCGTAGAGCGGCGGGAAAAGATATATCAGCAGGCTTAGCGTAATTCCGCCGAGGGCCAGCTTGGCATACATTCCTTTAACCTTGCGGAAAATGTCTTCGCACTTGTTCATCATCCGCGTGAAGTAGAGGGATATGAACCCACAGAAAAGTCCGAGCAGTATTGACGTGGGCACGCGCTCAATTGTGAATGCGTTTTCAAGGTTGAAACTGAATTCCGAACTAGTGCCAGTGAAGATGTACATCGTTACGGTGGCGGTAATGCTCGAAACGAGCAGCGGAATGAGCGAGGCCATCGTTAGGTCGATCATAAGCACTTCCAGCGTGAACAGCACTCCGGCAATGGGGGCCTTGAATATTCCCGCCACCGCACCGCTTGCGCCGGCACCCAGCAGCACCATTATGGCTTTGTGGTCGAGCTTGAAAAACTGCCCGAGGTTTGAGCCAATCGCGGAGCCGGTAAGAACAATCGGGGATTCCGCGCCCACGGAGCCGCCGAAGCCTATAGTGATTCCGCTGGCAATAAGGCTCGACCAACAGTTGTGCTTCTTTAAATGGCTTTGCCGGCGCGATATGGCGTAGAGTATTCGCGTTACGCCGTGGCTGATGTTGTCGCGTACAACGTATTTAATGAACAGGGCGGTGAGTAATATTCCCACCACGGGATATACAAGAAAAAGCCAGTTGGCGTTAGTTATGTCAAAGCCTGCGGTTAGCAGCGACTGTATCCATGCTATGAATCTGCGCAGAAAGTATGCGGCGCACGCCGTGAATATGCCTATCAGAAAACTGAGCACAAGTACAAACTGTTGCTGCGACATGTGTTTCTCGCGCCAGTTGCCTGCCTGCACAGGCAAGCTGCTTTGTGCCCGGACTTGTGTCTGCATACTTATCTTATTACTTTTACTTCGCCCGAAACTCCGAGCTTTATTATTGACGATGGGATGTGTGGCGCGTTTTCGTTGCGGCGGCTTGTACACACGTAGTCTGCCGCATCGAGAATTTCGCGGCTTATGTCGGCAAAGGTGCTTGGCGATGGTTCGCCGCTTACGTTTGCCGATGTTGACACTATGGCTTTTTTGAAACGTCTGCACAGCTCGCGGCTGAAAGGTTCTGACGTAATTCTTATTGCAATGCTTCCGTCCTCGGCTATTAGGTTGGGCGCAAGGTTGCGGGCGTTGTCGTATATTATGGTGAGCGGCTTGTCGGCCACTTCGATTAGCTGCCATGCCACCTCGGGCACTTCCTTTACGTAGAACTCCACTTTTGCTTCCGAATCAACAAGGGTTATAAGGGCCTTTGAGTCGTCGCGCCGCTTTATTTCGTAAATGCGGCGCACGGCTTCGGCATTTGTCGCATCGCACCCCAGTCCCCAGATGGTGTCGGTTGGGTATGCGATAATTCCCCCGCGGTTCATTACATCTATGGCTCTGCTTATGTCGTCGCTGTATGCGCTTGTGCTGCTGCTTTTGCTTTCCATGTGTTGTGCTGATGCTTAGAATTCCGAAGTGAAATGGAATTTGATGTTTTTGAAATCCTGTTGCGCCATTTGCAGTACGTATGAACTGTCTGCGAGGAAAACTTCGCGTCCTTCGCGGTCGCGTGCCATGTATTGGTATTTGCGGCGGCGGAAATCGTCGAGTTCCTCCTTGTCATCGCTTTCAATCCAACAGGCTTTGTAAAGCGACACGGGTTCCCAGCGGCATTTTGCGTTGTATTCGTTTTCGAGACGGTATTGTATCACTTCAAACTGCAATTGTCCCACTGTGCCGATAATTTTGCGCCCGTTGAACTGGCTGATGAACAACTGCGCCACGCCTTCGTCCATAAGCTGTTCTATGCCCTTGTTAAGCTGTTTGCTTTTCATGGGGTCGGCGTTCTCTATGTATTTGAACATTTCGGGCGAGAAGCTCGGCAGTCCCTTGAAGTGCAGTTGCTCTCCCTCGGTGAGCGTGTCGCCTATTTTGAACACTCCGTTGTCGGGAAGTCCCACTATGTCTCCGGCGTATGCCTCATCGACGGTGCTTTTTCTTTGTGCCATGAATTGTGCGGGTGATGAGAAGCGCATGGTTTTTCCAAGCCGCACATGCAGATAGGGTGTGTTTCTTACGAATTTCCCGCTGCATATTTTGCAGAATGCTATGCACGAGCGGTGGTTGGGGTCTATGTTTGCCGTTATTTTGAACACGAATCCCGTGAATTTTGGCTCTTCGGGCTTAACAATTCTTTCTTCAGCCTGCACGGGTTGCGGTGGGGGCGCAATTTCCACGAAGCAGTCCAGCAGTTCCTTTACGCCGAAATTGTTGAGCGCGGAGCCGAAGAATACGGGGGCTACCTCGGCTTTGAGATAGCTGTCGCGGTTGAATTCGGGGTACACGCCGTTTACTAGCTCAAGGTCGTTGCGCAGCTGTTCCGCATCTTTTTCGCCCACATGCATTTCAAGGTCGCTGCTGTTTATGTCGACTTCCACTTTTTGCGTAACCTTTTGTTTGTCGGGCTCAAAGAGGTTTAGCTTTTTCTCATATATATTGTATACGCCTTTGAAGCTGAAGCCTTGGTTTATTGGCCAGGAAAGCGGGCGCACCTTTATTTGCAGTTCTTCCTCAAGCTCGTCGAGCAGGCTGAATGGGTCTTTTCCCTCGCGGTCCATCTTGTTCACGAAGATTATTACCGGGGTATTCCTCATGCGGCACACGTTCATAAGCTTGCGTGTTTGCGCCTCAACGCCCTTTGCTGAGTCAACAACGATAATCGCGCTATCAACGGCGGTAAGTGTCCTGAAAGTGTCTTCGGCGAAGTCTTGGTGTCCCGGCGTGTCAAGGATGTTTACCTTGTAGTTGCGATAGTCGAATTCCATCACCGATGTTGTTACCGATATTCCGCGCTGGCGTTCTATGTCCATCCAGTCGGAGGTTGCGGTCTTGCGTATTTTGTTGCTCTTCACTGCCCCGGCAACCTGTATCTGTCCGCCGAAAAGCAGGAATTTCTCTGTCAGGGTTGTTTTGCCCGCATCGGGGTGTGATATTATTGCGAAAGTGCGCCGTCTTTGTATTTCGTCCATCAGTTGTTTTCCTGTTTAAGCAGTATGTCCACGCATTCTTTTACGCTGTCTGCCCAGTATGGGATTTCTATGTCGAAGGTGGTTTTTATTTTTGTTTTGTCAAGTACGCTGTAATGCGGTCGCGTGGCGGGCGTGGGATAGTCGGATGTGTGCAGGGGCGATACTTTGCAGTTTTTTATTCCCGCAAGTTTGTGTATCGCAATGGTGAAGTCATACCACGATGCAACTCCTTCGTTTGTGAAGTGGTAAACTCCCGGCACCACGCCTTTGGAAATAATCTGCATTATGGCCCTTGCAAGGTCGCGTGCGTAGGTGGGTGTGCCTATCTGGTCGAAAACCACTCCGAGGCTTTCGCGTTCACGCCCGAGCTTTATCATTGTTTTCACAAAGTTGTGTCCGAACGATGAGTACAGCCATGCCGTGCGTATTATTACGGTGTTTTTGCACTCTTTTTGCGCGGCAATTTCTCCGGCGAGCTTTGTGCGCCCATATGCCGACGATGGTGCTGTGGGGCAGTTTTCGTTTATTGGCTCGCAGGCGTTTCCGGGAAACACATAGTCGGTTGATATTTGCACGAGTGCGCCGCCGCGCCTTTCTATTGCGCGTGCAAGGTTTGCGGGTGCCTGGCTGTTTATTGTTTCCGCTTTCCGTTCCTCGCTTTCGGCTTTGTCAACGGCGGTGTAGGCTGCGCAGTTTATCACGGCATCCACCTTGTTCTGTTCCACAAATGCGTCCACGGCTGCTGCGTTGCATATGTCAAGCTCTGCAATATCGGTGAACAAATACTCAAATTGCGGGAAATTTCCCGACATAAGGCGCAGCTCGTTGCCAAGCTGTCCGTTTGCGCCTGTTACAAGTATCTTTTTAATATTCATTTGCCTGTTGTGTATTCTGTGTTGTCGTCAGGAAAGTCCGTTTGAGCCGTTGAAGTCGAGCGGCTTTTTTCTGTTTTTCTTGTAATATGCGGCGAGCAGTGCCATTGCGTTTGAAATTTCCTTTACTGCCGTTTCCGTGCCTTCTGAAACGGTTTTTTTTGCAATGCGCAGCATCATTACCCCGTAAAGGGCGTTGAAGCATACCTCAACGTCGCTCAACGTGCTTGCGTTTCCTTTTTTACGCAGTTCCATTATGTCGGGCAGTGCGCGGAAGTATGCCGAGCGGTAACGCGGAAAGTTATGGCTTTCCAAAAGTTGCTGCGACAGTTCGGCGAGTTCGGAAATTACGTTCTTGTTTATTCTTAGGTGGCCTTTTTCTTTTACACCTTCCGAGCGCATCATTGCGCAGATGTCGGCGTACCATTGCGACAGCTTTGCCGCCTTTTCGGCGTCAAGACCGAATTTCGGCACATATTCCCCGGCAATGCGCTCCGCATCGCACCCGTAGGCGCGTACAGTGTCCTCAACCTGCCACATATACAGCAGATATTCCGCAATGTTATCCTCTCTGAGTCTTTCGGCTATGAACATATCTCATCCCTCCCTTGTCAGTGCAGTGCCGGGTTGTGAAGTCCGGCGAGCGTGAACACAAACCCGGCTATCGATGCAAGGATAACGATCATGCCTATGGTGTGGTTGAGAATTTTCACTCCGCGCACCTCGAAACGTGTCCTCACTTTGTCAACTATGTATGTTAGTAGCACCCACCACAATATTGCGCCGCCCACTATCGATGCGTATCCCACGCATTGTTCCACAGGGTGGCTGGGAATTATGAATGCAAAGCGGGCAAATAGCGCAATGAAAAGGAATATTATAAGCGGGTTGGAGAGTGTGAGCAGGAACGAGGTTACGAAATTGTGCACCAATGTACCCTTTTTGTTGGGTATTGGACGAAAACTTCTCCGAGGGTTGCTGCGGTATGTTACAACTCCGAACACAAGTAGCATTGCGCTGCCTATGAGTTGGAGAATGAACATATTGCGCTCGTTGGTTATGAAGTCCATCACGAAACTCATGCCAAATCCCGTAATCAAGGCGTATATAATGTCGCTCAGTGCCGCTCCGAAACCGGTTACCATTCCGTATAAACGCCCCTTGTTAAGAGTGCGCTGCAGGCACAACACACCTACAGGCCCCATGGGGGCTGAGGCTATGATGCCGATGAACACTCCTTTTATAAGGATGCCTAATGTGCTTATAGGTTCTATAGGAAGCATACTAAATTGCAAAATTGGCATTTTTTATTAGAAACACGAAATAATGGGACGTAAAAATAGGGTGGCAGGGGTGTAATAAAGCCAATAAGCAAATAGCGGTTGGCTAATGTGCGGCAATTCCGGGGTGCGCTGCTCGGTGAACACGAAAAACAATGTGGGACGTAGAAAAAAACATGTCCTATGTAGAAAAAACTACATCGGACATAGAAAAAACTACATCAGACCTTTTTTCGGCACTTTGCCACCGGCTGAAAATAAAGCACATACAAAGAAACTTATGGAAACCATAATCATGTGTTAACCAATGATATGGAAATACATCCGATGCTTGTGCGGTTTTGCCGTTTGCACCTTCACCTTTTGCCTTTCATGCGTGGGTGGGCGGGGCGTATGCCATGGGGTGTTAAGGGGAACGAGGAATGAGTCAAGGGCGGAATGGCGGTGTTAAAATGCCCGCAAAAAATATTATGTAGTAAAAAAAGCTGTGCGCTGCGCTGTGTTGGGATAAAATTTGCTAAATTTGTAAACCATACCATACAGATAATAATCAAACAAATATTTAAGCATGGACGAAATAACAAAACCCTATGTGATTGGTCTCGATTTGGGAGGCACGAACTCGGTGTTCGGAATAGTTGACGCACGTGGCAGCATTGTAGCCACCACAGCCATAAAAACCCAGGCCTACCCCGATTTTGACGACTACGTAAAGGCTTCCAAAGAAGCTCTTATGCCTATTATCGACACAGTTGGCGGAATTGACAAAATCAAAGCTCTCGGTATAGGCGCGCCTAACGGCAACTACTATAACGGCACAATAGAATATGCCGCCAACCTTGCATGGCAGGGCGTTGTGCCGGTGGCAAAGAAGTTTGAAGAGGCCCTCGGCATTCCCGTAATAGTAACCAACGATGCCAATGCGGCAGCCGTGGGCGAGTTTACCTATGGCGTGGCGCGCGGCATGAAAAATTTCATAATGATTACACTCGGAACCGGCGTGGGCAGCGGAATATACGTAAACGGGCAGTTGGTGCTCGGGTGCGACGGGCTTGCAGGCGAGTTGGGACATCTCACGGTGGTTCCGGGCGGAAGAGTTTGCGGCTGCGGGCGCAGAGGTTGCCTGGAAACTTATTGTTCCGCAACAGGAGTGGCGCGAACCGCACGCGAGTATCTTGACAAACGCAACACCCCGTCAATGTTGCGCGACATGCCGGCAGAGGACATCACATCGTATGACGTTTACAAGGCTGCCGTGGCAGGAGACGGACTTGCAAAGGAGATTTTCGAAGTTACGGGAAAAATGCTTGGCGAGGCCTGCGCAAATTTCGCTCTTTTCTGCTCTCCCGAGGCGTTTGTGTTTATGGGCGGCCTTACCAAAGCGGGCGATCTCTTGATGAAACCTTTGCAGAAAGCCTACGATGACAATGTGCTGGGCGTTTACAAAGGAAAGGCAAAACTGTTGCTGTCGGGACTGAAAGACAGCGAGACGGCTGTGCTCGGCGCAAGCGCATTGGGCTGGGGAAACACACCGCAGGCAGCACTTGAAGCGGAACTTTGATTGCGCATTACTTTTATTGACTTATAAAACCGATGTTTTTTTTCGGGAGATGCGGAAGGCGCGCGCTTTGCCGCATCTCTGTGTTTTACATGCAACATATAAAAAGAAAAACAATGAATAAAAAAATAGCACCGCTGTGCCTGATAGCCCTGCTGTTCGCATCGTGCGGCTACGGCAAAGATGTATGGACCCCGCTGTTCAACGGTCGAAACCTCGACAACTGGGAAAAGTTCATCGGTCCGCCGTTTGAGGGGCATGAAGATTTGGCTGCAACAGCCGTTCCCGACAGCGTGTTCTCAGTTGTTGACTTGGACGGGCAGAAAGTGATACGCATATCGGGCGAAGTGTTCGGCTCGCTCGCCACAAAGGGTACATATCGCAACTTTCATGCCCGCGTGGTTATGAAATGGGGCAGTAAAATCACCCGCGAACTTAATTGCGGCTTGCTTTATTACGGCCACGGACCTTTCGGCGCAGGCTTCGGAACATGGAAATCGAGTGTGGAATGTCAGATGCGGCACGGCAACATGGGAGCACTCTACATGATAGGCGAAGACATTGCACTTGATGCCGAAACAGAAAGACACGGAACGAACTACACCTATAAGGCAGGCGCAGAATGCGTAAAGTTCGGAAAGGCAGAGGAACGTCGCATGATTCTCGGAGCATCGGATGCCGAAAACAAAATAGGACAGTGGAACACCATAGAAATATATTGCGTGGGGCAACGGTCGGTGCATGTTGTGAACGGCAAGGTAACCATGCGCACAAGCGGCATATCCGCATCCGAAGGCGGAAAGGAAATACCGCTAACGGGCGGGTGCCTGCAACTTCAGAGCGAAGGAGCGGAACTGTTCGTGAAGTCGGTAGAGATACAACCCATAAAAGAAATTCCGGCGGAGCTTGCGAAATAACTTTTATGGGTTGTGGCAAAGTGCCAGCAAGCGGTAGGGCGCATCGGCAACTGCGGTGCGCCCGGCTTGTTTACAAGGCAAAACAAATTTGTATCTTTGCACTCGTACAAGCATGAAAGAAATATAGTATTATGGTAGAAAAACATTACACCGCCGTGGTTTTCGACCTTGACGGAACACTTTTGGACACGCTCGCCGACCTTCACGCGAGTGTGAACATTGCCCTTGCGCACAACGGAATGCCGCCGCGCACAATCGACGAAGTGCGTACATTCCTCGGCAATGGGTATCTTTATCTCATATCGCACTGTGTGCCTAGCGGCACGCCGGAGGAAAAAACGCGCGAAACGCTTGAATACTTCGAGAAATACTACTATTCCCACAGCATGGACACCACACGCCCTTACGATGGCATTCCCGAGGTGGTGGACACGCTGGCAAAAGACGGCTACAAGCTGGCTATAGTTTCAAACAAGGGAATGGCGGCAGTGAAGGAGCTCGCCGCGCATTTCTTTAATGGAACGATAGATGTTGCCATAGGCGAGAGCGATGATGTGAGGCGTAAGCCTGCGCCCGATGCGGCTTTGCTTGGAATGCGAATGCTTGGGGCTGCAAAGGAGGAGACGCTTTATGTGGGCGATTCCGAAGTTGACATAGCAACAGCAAAAAATGCGGGCATTGACTGCCTTTCAGTGAGCTGGGGCTTCCGTACAAGAAAGTGGCTTGAAGAAAACGGCGCAACCCATATAATCGACCGTCCGTGCGAAATAGCGGATTTTCTGAAAAGAAACTGACAGCGTACATATATAACCAATCCGCCCGCGAGCCATAAGTTCGCGGGCGGATTGGTTTTGGTTGCAAATTGCAGCTTAGAAGTCTATTCCCATTGCTTTTGCCATTATCTTGGGTATTTCGGTGTTGTCAATGCGTCCGTGGTATTGTTCGGCGCCTACACCTATGGCAAACACAGGTACGTAGCCATCGGAGTGGCCTCCGCTTTGCCAGCCCACAAGGGCGCACTCGCTTATTACTTTCTTGGCGGTTGTGGAAATTCCGTTGGTGCTGTCGTATTCGTTTTTTTGCTTGGCTGCGCCG
Organism: Prevotellaceae bacterium UBA6398; assembly: GCA_002437495.1. Classification (GTDB taxonomy): domain Bacteria; phylum Bacteroidota; class Bacteroidia; order Bacteroidales; family Bacteroidaceae; genus UBA6398. The sequence continues at coordinate 65,764 of DJQA01000001.1, read as the reverse complement.
GCTTTGGTTGCTTCGAACGATGCTTTAAGTCTTTGTGTCTGCTCATCGTTAAGCTTTACGTTTTTCCAAAAGCCGAATCCGTCGGCAAGCAGTGCTTTCATGTCTTCCCATGTTGTGTTTTCCGCGCCTTTTGCCTTGAACAGACTGTCTGCGCGCAGTGAGAATTTTGCGGCCGTGTTGCGCTGCCATTTCAGCTTTTCCAGGTGCAGCTCATACGGACCACGGCCTAACGACATGCCGCCGGTTTCATGGTCGGCTGTGATTAAAATGAGGGTTTCCTCGGGATGTTTTTTGTAGAACTCGTATGCCACTTTCACAGCGTCGTCCATGTCGATAAGTTCGCTTATGCATGCTGCCGCATCGTTTGAGTGGCCGGCCCAGTCAATCTTTCCGCCTTCGAGCATGAAGAAGAACCCTTTCTTGTTCTTTTTCATAAGGTAGTCTATGCCGCTTTCCGCAATTTGCTTTAATGTCAAGTCATCGGCTGTGCGGTCGAGAGCGTAGGGCAGGCAGCTTGTGTTGACTTTGGCGGCCTTTTCGGTTTGAAGAAGTATTATCTTGTCGGCCTTGTCTTCTTTTTTATTGAAGTCCTGCAAGCCGCGCGCTATGGTGTAGCCGCCTTTCTTTGCCAAATTGTATAGGTTTTCGCCGTTCTCAACGGGTTTCAGAAACTCCGAGCCTGCAAAAAAGTCGAAATCCGACTCAATGAGCTGCAAGCCTATTTTGTGGTATTCGCCGCGTCCTTTCACGTGGGCGTAAAAGGATGCCGGTGTGGCGTGGTCTATAGATACCGTTGTGGATATGCCCACTGCGTATCCTTCATCGTGTGCCTCTTCGGCAATTGACTTTACGTTTGTTTCCAGGTCTTTCAGCAATCCTATTGTGCCGTTTTTGGTTTTGCGGCCCGCTGCGAGGGCTGTGCCGCCGGCGGCAGAGTCTGTTACTCCGTTTGTGGCCGACTGTGTGTTAACCAGCGCAGAGTTGGGGAAGCTTGGAAAGCACAGTGGCACGATGCCTATCTTGCCCTGCAGCGCGCCGAGGTAGGTTTCGGCGGCATTAACCTGATTTACTCCCATGCCGTCGCCAATGAAATAGAACACATACTTGGCCTTTGGCTGGGCAAATGCCATTATGCCCGCAAAGACGAGTGCAAATGCTGCAATGATTCTTTTTTTCATAATCATGTTTGTTTTGTTCTGTAATCGATGGCAAAGTTACAAAAGTTGTGTTACAGTTTTGCTAAATGCCGGGTGTATTGTGCCGATTTGATTTGCCGCTTATGTTTAGGTGGTGTGTGGGTGTTTTTTCCAAGCCGGGCGAAAATTATGTTTGATGTAGGAAAAACTATGTCTTATGTAAGAAAAATTATGTCGGACATAGAAAAAACTACATCGGAACTTTTTTTCATGCTTTATAATGTTATGAAAACCAAAAGCTTGCAATAAAAATAATTTTGTTGTTCAAAATGTTGATATTCAACGTATTGTTCAAAAAGAATGGCATTTCCTGTTTTATTTGCGTGGGTTTGCACGCCTCAGGGTTGCTGCGTTTCTGTGTTTTCGATGTGTTTTATAATTCTGCATGGGTTTCCTGCCGCCACCACTTGGGGCGGAATGCTGTGGGTTACCACGCTGCCCGCGCCTATAACGGCGCCTTCGCCTATTGTAACTCCGGGAAGTATGCTTGCGTGTCCGCCTATCCATACGTTGTCGCATATGGTTATTGCCTTGGCGGCTTCAAGTCCTGCGGTGCGCGTGTTTACATCGAGGGGGTGGTATGCGGCGTAAATTCCCACCTGCGGCCCTATGAGCACATTGTTGCCTATGTTAACCCTTGCGGTGTCGAGGATAACGAGCCCCGAATTGGCGAAAAAGTTTTCGCCTATATGAATATTGTATCCGAAATCGCAGTGGAACGGTGTTATTATGCAGCATCGCGTACCCATGCTCCCCAACAGCGACTTCATTACAGTCTCGCGCTCTTTTGTGGCCGAAAGGCGCAGCGAGTTAAATCGGTAAACGAGTTCGGCGGCGCGGGAGTATTCATTGCGCAGTTCTTCGCTGCTGCATGGGTTGTAGAGTGTTCCCGCATCGCGCAATTCTTTGGCGTTCATGGTGTGGTGGTGGATTTGGTGCCTGCCAGCTGCATGTTAATGCCGTGTATGTATTCAAGCAGCTCGTCTTTCCCCGTTTTTCGCATCGATGATGTTGTGAATATGGGTGGCAGCTCCTCCCAGGTTTCCGCCAGGGCTTTGCGCATTGCATCTATGTTTTCTTTAAGCTCCTTGTCGTTGGGCCGGTCGGCTTTGGTGAACACAATTGCGAGTGGTATTCCCTCGGTTCCTGCGTTGTTGATGAAGTCCACGTCTATTTTCTGCGGCGGCACACGCGAGTCGATAAGCACAAACAGGCATGTTAGCTCCTGCCGCCCGCCAACGTAGCTGCCTATTATGCTGCCAAACTTGTTGCGGTCGGTTTTGCTTCGGCGTGCGTAGCCGTAGCCCGGAAGGTCGACAATATACCAGCTGCCGTTAATAAGAAAGTGGTTTATTAGCATGGTTTTTCCCGGCCGCGCCGATGTCATGGCGAGTTTCTTTCTGCCGCACAGCATGTTTATAAGGCTGCTTTTGCCCACATTGCTCCGCCCTATGAAAGCGTATTCGGGCTTTCCGTCGTTGGGGCAGAGACTTATGTCGGTGTTGCTTATTACAAATTCCGATGTAACGATGTCGTATTTGTTTCTTCTCGGTGGAGTAGGCTTCATTATGGCATGGGGTTATAAATATTGGCAAAGTTAGGCTTTTTGGGTGAGTTTTCTTAACTTTGCAAGGCTTTTTCGGTGAAAACGGATTACGACCCGTGTGCCACCTTTCTTGTATGGAGCAGCAATACCCTTCAAAACTGTTAAACCGCGCGGTTGAGGAATTTTCCCGCCTGCCGGGGATTGGGCGCAAAACAGCCTTGCGCCTTGTGTTGCATTTGCTGAGGCAGAACGAGGAGGTGAGCGACGCTTTTGCCGAGGCAGTAAAAACGCTGCGCCACGGAGTGAAGTATTGCAAGGTGTGTCATAACATATGCGACAGCGATGTTTGTGATATCTGCGCCAACCCGCGCCGCGATTCTTCGACGATATGTGTTGTGGAGAATGTGCAGGATGTTATGGCGGTTGAGAACACGCAGCAGTACACGGGACTTTACCATGTGCTTGGCGGCGTGATTTCGCCTGTTGACGGGGTGGGGCCGGGAGATATAGAGATTCAGTCGCTGGTTGACCGCGTAAAGGCCGGCGGAGTGGACGAGGTGATACTTGCGCTCAGTCCCACGATGGAGGGCGACACTACCAATTTCTACATATCGCGCCGATTGGCAGACACGGGCGTGAAGCTTTCGGTTATAGCGCGGGGTGTAACGGTTGGCGGCGAGCTTGAATACACCGACGAGGTAACACTCGGGCGCTCCATACTTAACCGCACGGAATTCACGGCAAACCACTAATAAACAAAGAATATGACTAAAAATGGTATAAAGTCGCTTGTGCGCAGTTGCAGGTTGGCATATGCCGCTTATTTTTTTGCGGCGTTTTTGTTTGCCGGTGTGTACGAACTGCTTCCCGAGGCAAAGGGGCAGCTTGTAGGCGCGGCAAATGCGGAATACGCCCTCGGCACGATATGTGTGTTGCTCACAATAATCACGGTGCCGCTGTCGTTCAAAATTTTCTCAAACCAACTAACAAGGCACAAGTCGCTGCCCCTCGGCGCAAAGTTGGAACGTTACGGTGTGATGTGGAATTTGAGAATTGTATGCTTCGGCATTGTAACAGTGTTTGATTTGTGGGCATATTATGCCACATTAAATAATATCGGCGGCTTTTGCGCGTTAATATGTGTGGCGGCATCAACGCTTTTCGCTCCAACGCAAAAACGCATTGCGGGCGATTTGGACGCGGAGAGCTGACCGCAAAAAAAGTTTTGAGCCGAAACATGAAAATAACTTTCCTGGTACCGCCGCCATTGGCGGGTCAACGCCCCGCAGAGCGCAGTTCAGGGTGTACGCACGTTGTATATCCCACTCCAAACATATACGAGCTGACGGTTGCAGCCCTTATGGAAAAGTCGGGGGATTTCGAGGTGGCGTATCACGATTTTACGTACGAAAAAGACAGCCTTGAGGAGTTCGTTTTGGGCGATGACAGCGATTTCTACTCGTTTTGGACAGTAAATCTTTCGATAGACACCGATTTGCATGCGGTGCAGATTATACACCGACAGAAACCTAAGGCTTATTGCCTGCTTCTCGGTCCCGGCCCCACGTATTATATAAACAAATGCGTGAACCACGAGCGTACGATTGTGGTTCGCGGGGAACCCGATATGGCACTCCTCGAACTTTTGGAGGCGTTCCGCACCGGTGGCGAGGAGGAATGGCGAAAAGTTGACGGAATATCCTACCTTGAAGGCGGAAAAGTGGTGAACAACAAGCCGCATGCGTTGCTGAAGAACCTTGACGAACTGCCTTTCCCTGCACGCCACCTGCTTGGCAACCGCTCTTTCCACAACCCCAAGCTCAAAGTAACCCCCTACACTCCCGCGCTGACTTCGCGGCAATGCCCGTTCAAGTGCATATATTGTGTTCCAAGCTCGCTTACATTCGCTCGTGAGATAGAATACCGCAGGGAAAACGGCAGGAAACCCGCTGTGGCATTCCGCTCGGTAGAGAATGTTGCCGCCGAATTAGATATGCTCGCGGCGCAAGGCTACAAGGCGGTGGGCTTTATGGACGACAATTTCATTTGGAATGAGAAGCGCACAAAATCCCTATGCGATGCACTTAAAAAGCACGGCTTTGCGTGGGGCTGTCAGGCAAGGGTGGACGAAATAACCGAGCCAATAGCCAAAATGCTCGGCGAGTCGGGATGTCGGTATATAGATCTCGGAGTGGAATCATTTGACGATGAAATTTTGAGATACATAAAGAAAGGCTTCACAAGGGAACATATTTACAAGGCGGTGGCTCTGCTGAAAAAATACAAGGTGCCTGTGAAGCTCAACATACTTATAGGAACATCTCCGCTCGAAACGCGCGAAAAACTGAAAGACACCATACGCAGGGCAAGACGGTTGGGGGTTGACCAGATTATGTTCAACATCGTGTCTCCGTTCCCCGGCACGGAATTCTACAACCTTGCCAAGGAAAACAATTGGATAGTTGCGGGCGAATATACCCCCACCGATGTGCAGCGCACTTCGATTGTGAATTACCCAAACCTCTCAGCCAAGGAGATGGAACGGATACTTTTTCGGGCAAATCTGAGCTATTTTCTCTCGCCGGCGTTTGTGCTAAAGCAAATTCGCAGGTTTCGCAGCGTTAAAGAGTTTGTCTCGGCACTGAAAGCTTTGAAAATAAAACTTTTCGGATAACACCATGCTGCTGTCTGTGATACTTATAACCTGGAACGGAAGAAAACTTCTTTCAAACTGCCTCAAGTCGATGTCGTTCTTGATGGAGCGTGAGGATGTTGAGATTATAGTTGTGGACAACGGCAGCGAGGACGGCACAATTCATTTCCTGCACGACAAATATCCCGGAGTAACGGCAATTCCGCTTGATAAAAACCATGGCGTGGCATACGCCCGCAACAGGGCCTTGGAGCGTGCCAACGGCGAATTCCTTTGGATTCTTGACAACGACACGGAAATAACCGAGCCGGTGGTTTGCGGCATGATTAAGTTCATGAAAGAAAACCCCGGAGTGGGTCTTGCGGGCTGCCGCCTTGTAGATGCCGACGGTTTGGTGCAGGAAAGCTGTAAACGCTATCCCGGCATAGGTGAAAAGGTTAAAAACCTGCTCCATCCCCACGGCTATCGCTACGCTTACGGGCTTGAGAAAATGAAGCGGAGCTTTGAACCCGAATACCTCATAGGTGCGTGCCAGCTTATAAGACGCGAGGCGTATGAGGCGGCGGGGCCGCTGGACGAAAAGATATTCTATGGTCCGGAAGACGCCGACTTTTGCCTGCGTGTTAAAAAGGCTGGTTTTTCTCTTGCCTATGTTCCCGAGTTCACGGTGCTTCACCATTGCCAGCGCATGACGAGAAACAGAATTCTCACGCCTATAGGCTTAAAGCACATAGAGGGACTTTTGCACCTTTATCTCAAATACAAACGCTTTTTCTGATGTTGCTGAAAGGGAATAATGTGCGCCTTAGGGCTCTTGAGCCGGAGGATTTGGAAATCTTCGCTGATGTGGAGAACGACCCCGCGCTTTGGGCATGCTCCTCAACAAATGTTCCTTATTCTCGCTTTGCCGTGAGATGTTTCATATCCTCCACAGCTAATGACATATATGCCGACAAGCAAGTGAGGCTTGTTGCGTGCGGAAATTCCGATGGTGTACCGATGGCTTTTGCCGATATTACAAACTTCGAGCCCCGCCACAGGCGTGCCGAGGTGGGCATTGTTGTTTTTCCCGGCTACAGAAACCGGGGAATAGGCGCGGAAGTGTTGGGGCTTCTTGGCGAATATGCCCGAAAGGTGGTTGCGCTGCACACGCTATACGCTGTGGTGGCCGAAAGCAACGAGGCTTCGCGCCGACTGTTTGCAAAAGCCGGCTATGAAAAGGCAGCCCTGTTGCCGCAGTGGCTCTTTGTGGATGGCAAATACGAGGATGCCTTGATTTTCGAAAAAATAATGGCGGGGTAGTTTGGCAGGAAAAATCCGTAAAACATTTCTCATGGCTTTTGATAAGAAAACTTTCGATATAAACGGCAGGGACATTCTTTGCATGGCTACTTTTGCCGATGAGGATGTGATAGCGTTCGACAACGTGAGAGACATATGCCTAAACGAAAGGGTGAAAATAAGCAATTTCGTTATAGCCCTTTGCAACAAAGGGCGCGGGGCCATAACCATAAACGGCACCGACTACGCTGTGGGCATTGACGACTTTATTATATGCCGCCCCAACCATATAATAGAGAACATGATGGAGAGCATGGACTTTGAATGTTCATGCCTGTGCGTTTCAACCGAGTTTATGCGCAATGTAATGCTTATGGCCAACAGCTGGGATTTCAACCTTGTTATAGAGGAAAACCCGGTGATACACCTCGACAGGGAGGAGTCGGAGGTGATAAACGCATACAGCACAATACTTAAAAACACTTTGCGCAGTGCGCCGAGCAATCACCACAAGGAAGTGGTGGAGGCGTTGATGAGAGCCGCCGCGTGCTACCTTACCGATATGCTCATGCAGCACATGGAAGCGAAACCGCACACTTTCTACAAAAGCGAAGCGGCTTTCAATGCATTTCTCAACCTGCTTACATCAACGTTTCCCCGCCATAGAAAAGTGGACTACTATTCCGAAAAACTGGGAATTTCCAACCGCCACCTCGCCGCCGTGTGCCTAAGGGTGAGCGGCAAAACCGCGCTGCGGCTAATAACCGAATATGCCATACGCGACATAAAACGCGAGCTTCTAAAGCCCGAGAACACCATAAAGCAAGTGGCCGTTAACATGGGCTTTGACAACGTGTCGAGCCTGGGACGGTATTTCCGAAAATCAACCGACATGTCGCCCAAAGCCTTTCGTGCGGCATACGCACGCAATATGTGTGAAACAGATACCTGTCGGGACGCAACCAACTGATGCCGCAACTGCATCGTAGGGCGCGCAAGACTTGTTTTGTGGCAATATCGGGGAATTTTTATCAGGCGGTAAACTTTTTACGCGCAAAAATTTGGCGGTTAAAATAAATATCGCTTATTTTGTAATGCTTAATACAAAATTTTACCGCCTATTGCACAGATTTACTCCAAGGAACAAATGAAATAAATATAGTAATGGATAAATTGTGCAAACTCTCAGACGAGCAGTTGGTGAAGAATTATGCCGGAGGCGACAATGACGCTTTCGATACATTGCTCGCGAGGTATCAGCAGAAAATATACTCTTATATATTATTCCTCGTGCGCGATGCCGGGGTGGCTGACGACCTGTTTCAGGAAACATTCATGAAAGCCATAGTAACCATACGGCAGGGACGCTATGTGGAGAGCGGGCGTTTTTCGGCGTGGCTTACACGCATAGCCCACAATCTTGTGATCGACAAATACCGTCAGGACCGCAATTCTAACGTAATTTCAAACGATTCGAGCGATACCGATCTTTTTAACAACGCATCACTGTCCGACATAACGGTGGAGATGAAAATGGTTACCGAACAGTCGCTCACCGATGTCGGGAAACTATTGCACGAACTGCCCGGCAACCAGAAAGAGGTTTTGTATATGCGCTTTTACCAGAATTTGAGTTTCAAGGAAATTGCCGATGCAACAGGCGTAAGCATAAACACCGCATTGGGACGCATGCGCTATGGACTCATAAACCTAAGGAAAATGGTGAGCGAGCGAGGCATAGTGCTTGAAGTTTATTAAAAGACGCATTACGTGGCACCCGGATGTGTGCATCTCAAACACCTCGAAAACTACATCAGACATAAGAAAAACTACATAGGACATAGGAAAAACTACGTCCTATGTAGAAAAATTTATATCAGACCTGTTTTTCCGCTCTTGCAATGTGCAGAAAAACAGGTGCTTGCAATAATGTTTCATGAAAGGGCAAACTGCTTGAAAAACAAGAGGCATGTGTTTCGTCGGCAAGGTGGCTTCTTTGGCTGTGGAGCGCCGCAAAAATAACGTGCAACAATTTTGTAAGTGAAATAATAATGTGCAATGCCTCACGTTATCTTTGTGTAACAATTAAAATACAGCCTATGGTAAAATTCTCCCACTCCGAATTATCCCCGCGCGAGGCCACGCTGCAATTTCTCAAGTTTTTTGCTCGTAATTATATGCCTTTGGAAATTCCCGAGGCCGGTGGCGCAACTGTGGTGTCGAACTGACTTCGCCACATTTTTTCAAAACAAAAACAATAAAGAGATGAAGAAAATTATGTTGCTGGGTTCCGGCGAACTCGGCAAGGAATTTGTGATAGCCGCCAAGCGGCTCGGACAGTATGTTGTTGCTTGCGACTCTTATCAGCATGCGCCCGCAATGCAGGTTGCAGACGAGTTTGAAGTTTTCAACATGCTCGACGGCGATGCCCTTTACGGCGCAGTGTGCCGCCATCGTCCCGACATAATAGTGCCCGAGGTTGAAGCCATAAGAACGGAACGGCTTTACGATTTCGAGCGCGAGGGCATACAGATAGTGCCAAGTGCACGTGCCGTAAACTTCACCATGAACCGAAAGGCCATACGCGACCTCGCGGCCAAGGAGCTCGGCTTGAAAACCGCCCGCTACCGCTACGCCAAAACCATCGAGGATTTGCGCGAGGCTGTGGACGAAATAGGAATACCATGCGTGATAAAGCCTCTTATGTCCTCATCCGGACACGGACAGAGCGTGGTGCGTACTGAAGAAGACATACAGAGTTCATGGGATTTCGCTTGCAGCGGTGCCCGGGGCGATGTGATGGAGGTTATAGTCGAGGAATTCGTTAAATTCGACAGCGAGATAACCCTCCTCACCGTTACACAGCGCAACGGCAAAACGCTATTCTGCGCCCCCATAGAACATGTGCAAAGACATGGCGACTATCGCGAAAGCTTCCAGCCTGCCGCAATAAAGCCCGAACACCTAAAAGAGGCGCAGCGCATGGCCGAAGCCGTAACGCGCTCCCTCACAGGCTGCGGAATATGGGGCGTGGAGTTCTTCTTGAGCAACAATGACGGCGTGTATTTCTCCGAGCTTTCCCCGCGCCCGCACGACACGGGCATGGTAACGCTTGCGCAAACGCAAAACCTGAACGAGTTTGAGCTACACCTGCGCGCGCTTCTCGGACTGCCCGTTCCCGAAATAGAGCTGCTCAGAGCAGGGGCGAGTTGCCCGATACTGGCGGTAAAAGACACGGCTGTGGAACCCGACTTTGTGGGTGTTGACCAGGCACTGCTCGAACCGTGTACCGATTTGCGCATTTTCGGAAAGCCGCGTGCGTGGAAAGAACGCCGCCTTGGCGTGGCTTTGGCCTACGGCAGCATAGGTTGCAATATGGACGAACTTCGCGAAAAAGTAAAAGGAGTGGCCGCCAAGGTGAGAAATCTGTAAAGCACGCCATAAATAAAACAAAAGCTATGACACCTATAATATCACCTTCGCTGCTGGCTGCCGATTTCGGCAATCTTGCAAGCGATGTGGAAATGCTCAACCGCAGCAGTGCCGACTGGATGCACCTTGATGTGATGGATGGGGTTTTTGTACCCAACATATCTTTCGGTTTCCCGGTAATGAAAGCTATAGCAAAAGTTGCAAGGAAACCGCTTGACGTACACCTTATGACCGTGCAGCCCGAACGCTATGTCGAGAACGTTAAGGAACTTGGAGCACACATAATGAATGTGCACGTAGAGGCAAGTCCGCACCTTCACCGCACAATACAGCAAATCCATGCTGCGGGAATGCTTGCCGGGGCAACGCTTAACCCTTCAACACCGGTGAGCATGGTTGAGGATGTTTTAGAAGAACTCGACCTTGTGCTGGTTATGTCGGTAAATCCGGGCTTCGGAGGGCAGAAATTCATAGAGCATTCCCTGAAAAAGGTTGAGAAATTGCGCAGCATGATTGACTCTTGTGGTTCCGGCGCGCTTATCGAAGTTGACGGAGGCGTTAACTCCGATAATGCGCCGCTGCTTGTCAGTGCCGGGGCCGATGCCCTTGTGGCGGGGAGCGCGGTGTTTAACGCGCCCGACCCGGAGGCGGAAATCGATGCCTTGAAAGCGTTTGAGTAAAAATAACCCCGGGCGGGGAAGTACATATGCAGGGCAAAACGCGTGGCATATCGTTTTCGGCGTTGGGCGCATTTCCCGTGCTGCATTTTGTTGTGCCGCTCGCCCTTGGCATTGCCTTAGGATGGTATGCCCATGGCGCGCTCCGCGAATGGTTGTGGGCGGCATGGGCATCGGCTGCGGCATGTGCAGTTGCGCTGGTGGTGCTTGCAATGTATGGCAAACGGTGGGTGGAAAACTTTGGCTTTTACATTACCGCTGTTTTGTTTTTCTTTTTCCTCGGTTTGGGCGATAGCACAGAGGCAATCAAACAGTCGGAATACCCATGGAAAAAGCAAAGGTCGGCTTATGGCGGGGTTGTTGTCTCCACTCCGGCGTTCAAAGGTCGTGTGGCAAGGTTTCGCGTAAAGGTTGCGGAAGTTGCGGCAAGGGATGGTGTGCGCCGTGTTAACCGCGTTGTAGAGATTACATCTTTGCGCCCCGTATGCAACGACACATTGAGGGCGGGCGATGCCGTCATGTTTTATGCCAAGGTAGGTGAGCCGCGAAACGCCGGCAATCCTTACGAGTTTGATTACGCTTCTTATCTTAAACTTCACGGAGTTGCCGGAACGGCTTTCGTATATGGCAATGACGTTGTGCCGCTGCCTAAGGAATTGTCTGTAGAGGTTTTTAAGCATGGTCTTTCCACGGCCGACAGGGTTGCGCTTTGGGGCGGAAAGATGCGCGCCGCGCTTTTGCAGGTTTACCGCAAGGCGGGAATTGAGGGCGATTTGCTCGGCGTGGTGTCGGCGATGACTTTGGGTGAGAAGTCGCTTGTAAGCCGCGAGGTGCGCGAAGTTTTTTCCGGCACGGGAACGAGTCATGTCCTTGCCCTTTCGGGTTTGCATTTGGGCATATTGTTTTCTTTACTCCAGTATATTATTACCTTCGGCGGGCGTTTTCGGCGCATGAGAGTGCCGTGCCAGGTGGTTGCAATACTGTTTGTTTGGCTTTATGCCGTGGTTGCGGGAATGCCGCAGTCGCTTGTAAGGGCATCGGTTATGTGTACGCTCGTTTGCATTGCCGTTATATTCCGCCGCAGCCCCCTTTCGGCAGGAAACCTGTATCTTGCTGCATTCATTATATTGCTATTCAACCCGCTTTCGCTGTTTGACGTGGGTTTCCAATTGTCTTTCGTTTCGGTGCTGTTTATTCTGAAGCTTATGCCGTTGGTTGCGCCCCGGCGGGTGGTTGCCGCCTCGCGGGCCGGGAAGCTTTGGGGATTTATGGCGGTTTCTTTGTGTGCGCAAATAGGCGTTGCCCCGCTTGTGGCATACTATTTCCACAATTTCCCCACATATTTCATGATGTCAAATCTTGTTATGGTTCCTGCTTCGGCAATTATAGTGCCTTTGTCGTTCGCGCTTCTTGCCTTTTCGTGGCTTCATCCTTTGGCAGCCGTGCTTGTATGGCTGCTAAAAAACCTTTTGCAAGTTTTGCTTGCTTTTCTTGCTTTTGTGGCGGGCATTCCCGGCGCGTCGCTCCCGCTTTACCCATCGTTGGCAACCGTGGTTATGGTTTACGCTGTCCTGCTTTTTCTTTTGTTGTGGGCAGGCTCGCGCCGCAGGATATATGTTTACCCGATGCTTGCCGTTTTGGTTTGGATTGTGCCTGTGCAGGTGCTTTCGGGGAGGACTGTGGGGAAAAACGGGTGCGTTTGGTTTTACAACCGGCTTTCCGTAAGTGCGGCGCAATTTGTTGTGTCTCCCGGGGAGTCATATCTGTATTCTCCGCAAAACGTTGGCGATTCGGCGGTGTGGCGTGCCTTGCGCTCTGTATCGTCAAACTATTGGGCAAGGTGCTACATAAAACGCCCTGTGCGGCTTTACGATGGTTTTGAAAACCGTTCGGCAAAATTCCGCAATGGCCTGCTGTTGCTTGGCGGCGGTGCATTCCTTTTTCTCGATGCTGCAACGCCGCATGGCGGTGTGCCTTCGGCTGCAAGCGTTGACGCGGTTTTCGTTTCGCGCGGGTTCAGGGGGAAACTTGCACCATGGCTGGACAAGATTGCGGCACGACTTGTGGTGCTCGACAGCGGGATGGCAGAATTTCGCAGGGAGGAATTTTTCAAAGAGTGCCGCAGGCGCGGACTGCGTGTGCACGACATGGCAACGGAAGGGGCTTTGAACATGCCATTGGGTGGAAAACAATATCGCATGAAATAAAAGTTTTTCTTAATTTTGCATGTTTGTATGACGTGAACAAAAACAGAGATAGAATGCCGGGTAACATAATGTCAGAAGCCGAGGCGGCTTTGTTCTGCAATGTAATAGCAACAGCCGGAAAGGCCGTTATAACCGCACACTCCGCACCCGATGGCGATGCTGCGGGTTCTTCGCTCGCCCTTGCCTCGTATTTGCGCGCAAACGGCGTGGAGGCAAAAGTAGTGATGCCCGACGGTTTGCCCGATTTTCTTATGTGGCTTCCCGGTGCGTCTGACATAGTTTGCCATGATGTTGATCCCGAGGAGGCTGAACGCCTTGTGGAAGAAGCCGACACCGTTTTCTGTGTTGACTTTAACGACCTTTCGAGAATTCACGCCCTTGCCCCGGCGGTGGAAAGGAGCAATGCGCGCAAGGTTATGATAGATCATCATCCCGGGCCTGTGCTTGAAACGGAAATCAGGGTATGCCGTCCCGAACTTAGCTCGGCTTCTGAGGTGCTGTTCCGCATTTTGTGGCAATTAGGATATTTTTCCGCAATGACAAAGGACGAGGCCGTGTGCATATACTGCGGCATGATGACCGATACCGGCGGTTTTGCATATAATTCGTCAAGCCCGGAGATTTATTTCATAATAAGCGAACTGCTAACCAAGGGCTTCGACAAGGACAAGGTTTACCGCAACGTTTACAACAACTACTCCAAAAACCGCGTGAGGCTCACAGGCTACATTCTTTACAAAAAGCTGCATTTCTATCCAAAACTGCGTGCTTGCTATTACACGCTCACGGGCGAGGAGATGAAGCGTTTCAGTTTTCAGCGCGGCGACACCGAGGGGCTTGTCAACATGCCGCTCGTTGTGAAGGGTATGAGGCTTTCCATAGCCCTGCGCGAGGACACCGAGGGCGGGAAAATAAGGATTTCCCTGCGGTCGGTTGACGATTTTCCATGCAATAAAATGGCTGCGGAGTTTTTCAACGGCGGCGGGCACCTTAACGCCTCGGGCGGGGAGCTGCGCTGCACAATGGACGAAGCCGTTGAACAGGTGAACCGCGCAGTTGAGGCATACGCCAAACTGCTTTGATTTATCGGCAGAGCAAAGGCTTGTTACGGTAATTATTGTGCAAAAGCACAACAATATTATTGTCAATTACAAACCTAAAAGCAAAAAGGCTTTGCAGCTTATTGTTTTTAGGTGGTTTGCAAATGGTAAAAACAAGGTCTGATATAATTTTTTCTACATAGGACATGTTTTTTTCTACATAGGACATGGTTTTTCTTATATCCGAATTAGTTTTCCTAAAATGCAATCATGTGTCTATATCATCCCGGCAGATGCTTACCGGGGCGCAAATCCACAATCGTGTATTAAGCTTGTTGCATTGGTTTTGCCTTACTGCGACGATTCAAAAACTTTCCGGCTGCAAAAGGCTGTGAAACTGTTTTGAAATGCCTATGGGCAAGGCTATTTTGCTTATATTTGCACAAGACAAAACATTAAGACAATAATAACAATAAAACATGAAAACCAATAGAAGGGATTTCTTGAAAGCCGTTGGAGGGATAGGTCTGTTTTCCATCGTTCCTAGCAGTGTGCTGGGCGGCAGGGGCAGAGTTGCCCCCAGCGACCAATTAACCAAAGGCATAATAGGAGTTGGCGGCATAGGTCGTTCGTCTTATCATTTTACGAGCGACAAGTATTGCCGCCTTGTTGCACTCTGCGATGTTGACAGCAAGCACCTTGAACAGGCAAAGGCCGAAGCCAGGGAGAAGTTCAACGAGGATTGCGCGGCATATCATGATTTCCGCGACCTTATAAACAATCCCAACGTTGATGTGGTTCACATTGCCACGCCGCCCCATTGGCACGCGCTTATGTCGATAGAGGCAGCAAAGGCGGGCAAGGATATATGGTGCGAGAAGCCTATGACGCGCACGATAGGCGAGGGACGCGCAGTGAAAGAGGCTGTGAAGAGATATAACCGCATTTTCCGCCTCAACACATGGTTCCGCTTCAAGGACACGTTCTACGGTCTAGGCACTACGGTAGAGCCTCTCAAAAAGCTGGTTAAGAGCGGAATGCTGGGGTGGCCACTGAAATTCACAGTGTCGGGAGCGACCGGCTTCACTTGGAAATTCTACTGGGTGGGCAAGGAAAACCTCGCGCCCGAACCGGTTCCATCAAACCTCGACTACGACATGTGGCTGGGTCCGGCACCTTACAAGCCGTATAACATCCACCGTACACACCAAACCTTTCGCGGCTATTGGGATTATGACGGTGGGGGATTAACAGATATGGGGCAGCACTATCTTGACCCTGTGCTGTATATTTTAGACAAAGACGATGAGTCGCCGATTAAGATTGAGGTTGATGCTCCGCAGCAACACCCGGACGCTGTTGGGATATGGCACAAGATAACCTACACCTATGCCGATGGCTGCCGGATAGTGCTCGAAGGAGAAGGCTTTGAATCCCCCGGAAAGACCCCCTACATCGAAGGGCCTAAGGGAAAGGTGTTCCGTGGCTTCGAATGCACAATTCCCGACGTTATGAACAAGATTGCCGAAATGCCAGACCCCGAACCGCAGCGCACCGACTTCATTGAATGCATACGCACGCGCCAGAAATTCGCCCTCAACGAGGTTAACGGACACCGCAGCTGCACCCTTGTGAACATGGCGGCCATAGCCCTGCGCCTTAACCGCAATGTGCTTAACTATGACCCGGCAACCGGCACATTTACCGGCGACCCCGATGCAACGGCAATGATTAACCAGCCAATGCGCGGAGAATGGCATCTGTAATAAGGAAAACACCCTAAACCGAAAACAGAAAATGAAAAAGTATATATCATCATTCCTGATAGCGGCTTTGTGCTTCGCAACGGCTTTTGCGCAGACCGACAGCCGCAACCGTGTGGCATCCACAATAATCGTTGATGGGCTTGCGCAGCTCCCGGCGAAAAACCTTGACACTTTCAACCGACTTATGGCCGAAATGGCGGCAACCGGCGAGGAGGGCGTTTTGCAGATTGCGGGAAACCTTAAACCTGCGGGCAAGGACGTTAAAAATGCAGTGTTCGAATACGCGCTCAGCGGCATTACCGATTACGCGGCAAGCAAGAACGGCGAAAAAAGCCGCGCCGGCGTGAGAAGCGGACTTGTAAAGGCTTACGAGAAATGTGGCGATGAAACCAACAAAGCCTTTATCCTAACACTTTTGCGCCGTGTGGCAACACCTGCCGACTTTGCGCTTTTCGCAAAATGCCTTGGCAGCGAAAAACTTTCAATTCCCGCCCTCGCCGCAATCGAGAGCATGAATGGCATAGACGCAGACGCGCTCAATCTTGTCAAGACTTCAACAAACGTGTCGCGCTGCTCGCTCGCCAAGATAGTGGAGGCAAGAAAACTGAACGGAGTTGAAGACCTTTTGATTTCTTGGATAAATGGCGCGGACAACAAAACGAAAACCGCAATATACGATGCTCTTGCCGTTGTGGGCTCGGAGAAATCGCTTAAAGTGCTGGGGAATGCTGCAAAGGCATCCGGTTTCGCTCCCGAAGGCAGTCGTGCGCTCGATGCCTATCTCAAGCTCCTCAACCACTCAGACTGCAAGCTTGCTTTGAAGGCTGCGAAAAAACTCGTAAAGTCCGGTGCGCCGGCAATACGTTGCGCGGGATTGTCTTTGCTCTTGAAATCATCGGGCAACGGAGCTGCGAAAGAAATATTGAAAGCTTTGAAAGACGATAACATAGAATATCGCAACACCGCCCTTGATTTTGCAAAAGAGAATGCAGGCGAGGGAATTTTTGCCGCGGTTGCATCGAATTTCGCCAAACTCCCCGCCAACGCCAAGGTTGATGTTGTGAAATGGCTCGGCAACAATCATGCAAAGACGCAAGAAGCGGTGATTCTCTCGGCTGTTTCGGCAAAAGATTCCGCATTGTCGTGCGCCGGAATGGAGGCAGCGGGCAAAATAGGTACCCCCAAGGCTCTCGAGGCTCTTATTGCGCAAATCGCGGGAAGGAACGGCACGTACGCTTCAAAGCAGCTTCTCGCTTTCAACGGCGATATAGCTTCAAGTGTGCTTGGCGTGCTAAAAAACTCAAAGAACGCGCATGAACTTGTTCCCGCTTTGAAGCTTGCGGGTGAGCGTCATATACATTCGGCATACAATTATGTGGCAAAACTCACCGCATCTCCCGACGAGAATGTAAGTTCCGCAGCATACGAAGCTCTTGTCGGCGTTGTCGCTTCGGCAAGCAACTGCTCCGACAATGTGGCTTCAATGCTCGAAAAGAGTTCGGGCAAAGCCGCCGATAAACTTCAAATGGCTCTTTGCAAATCTCTTGCAGCCCAAAGCGCGGCAGAACAGTATGCCAAGGCTGCACAGTATATTAAGGGCTCTTCAAATCCGGAGTACTACTATCCCCTGCTCGCGCAGTCGGGAACAAACGAGGCTCTTGACCTTCTCCAGAAGGCTTTGGGCAATCCCTCAACGGCAGAGGCCGCATTAAAGGCACTCCTTATCGTTGACAATTCAAACGTGATACCTGTGCTTTTGGACGTGGCAAAGAAAAATTCCAACCACAAGGAACAACTTCTTTCGCGTTATGTGTATCTCGCGGTTAAGTACGAGGGCAATGGCGTGAGGAAATACCAATGCCTGTTAAACGCTCTCGATTGCAAACCTTCCGTGGGGCTTGCAAACAACATAATGTCGGAACTCGGCAGAATATATATGGTGCAGCCGCTGGCGGTTGCCGTTGAAAAAATGGGCGATGCCGAAGTGGCTTACAGCGCGGCCGGCGCCGTGAAGAACATACTAGCGCACGCCAACAGTTTGAACGCGGGCGCGGATGTGCAGAATGCCCTAAACAAGGCAAAAGAAATTGCCCTTGCAAAGAAGGCAGCAGGCGATGCCGATGCAGGGTATGCTGCTGACGAGATTACCGAAATCCTGGGCAGGCACAAGCAGGATAACGGCTTTTCGCTAATAGCGAACACCAAGACGGTGGCCGCCGGCGGAAAGGAGATAATTAGCAAGAGCGGCGAGAACATAGCCATGACTTTCGACTGGAAAACCGGCGGAGAGGCTAAGGTTGTGTTGCGCTCCGTGCCGGTGGTGCGCCTGTTGGCAGACAAGGTGGAACTTGTGGGCGAAAAGAAGTTCCTTGCCCTCAATCCCGCAGGCGGGTACAACACCCTTGAAGTGCGCCTTGTTGACGACCGTGTGTTTGTTACTTCAAACGGTGATGTACTTGTTGCAAACGCCATACTTAAAACGGCAGCGGGAGTTGCGAAAGTTCCGGTGGCAGGCGCAATGGAGATTGTTGCCGTAAAGGGCGGGCTCGACCTGCGCAACACAAATGTTTGCAATCTTCCGAAAACTCCGGTATATACTCTTTCGGCAGAGGAGAAGAAAGCCGGCTTCGAAGTGCTGTTTGACGGACGCTCGCTCGACAAATGGCAGGGCAACACCACGGGCTACACTCCCGACAATGGCACGATTTACGTTACTGCAAACTTTGGCGGCACCGGAAATCTTTACACAAAGAAAAAGTACAGCGATTTTGTTTACCGTTTCGAGTTTCGCTATGAAACTCCGGGCGTTAACAACGGCGTGGGCATACGCACACACATAGGAA
The DNA here is from genome assembly GCA_002437495.1 of Prevotellaceae bacterium UBA6398. Classification (GTDB taxonomy): domain Bacteria; phylum Bacteroidota; class Bacteroidia; order Bacteroidales; family Bacteroidaceae; genus UBA6398. The sequence continues at coordinate 47,123 of DJQA01000001.1, read as the reverse complement.
CCGATGCCGCATACGATGGTATGGAAATACAAATTCTCGACCACGACGACCCGATTTACGCAGGTTTGCAGCCTTATCAGCAGCATGGCTCGGTTTACGGCATATATGTGCCGAAGCACATAAAATTCAAGCAAAACACATGGTACACCGAGGAGATACGTGCCGTGGGCGACCATATCACCGTTACGGTAAACGGCGAGGTGATAACCGACTGCAACATACGCGAAGCCTGCAAGGGACACAATGTGGCTCCCGACGGTGGCAACCACAACCCATATACCGTTGACCACAAGAACCATCCCGGACTTTTCAACAAGGACGGCTATGTGAGCTTCTGCGGACATGGTTCGGGGGTGCGTTTCCGCAACATACGCATTCTCGACCTTGGCAAGAACGCAAAGAAAACGGCGAGGAAAGCAACCAAGCGCAAATAAAGGTGTTTTCATAATAAGGCATGAGGCTTTCGGAAGCAATTCCGAAAGCCTCATTTGGTTTTACGCTGTAAGGCTTGCGGTGCGGTTCGTGCGGTGGCGTACGTGGCGTATGCCATGCGCCCCCGCAAATGGCGCAAAACATAAGCCGCGAAAACTACATCGGATATAAGAAAAACTATGTCCTATGTGGAAAAAATTACATCAGACATAATTCAAACTACATCAGACCTTTTTTCTCCACTTTGCAACGTGCTGGAATACAAATGCTTATGTAGAAAAGCGACAAATGGTGTAAGGAACTGACTGTCAGGCGCTTAATGAAAATTATTATGCTGCGGTTAAAATGTAACTTCTGCCGCACCGGCATACTGCGGCTCTGCACATTTTACGGGTATATCCGAATTGGGGTTATTGGCGGCAGTTGCTCCGGGCGCGGTGTGCCGCCTTGTTTTTCGGGCAAAGGGCATTTGCCGCATGGTTTGTTGCGCGGCTGTTTGGTAAAATGAGTATATTTGTAACGGAAATAAGCAAACAATACATAAGTAAATAAAATGAAGGGCAAAACCAGATTTCTGCTTGCGGCTGTGCTGCTGGCAATTATTCCGGCTGCGGTTTCGGCCGATGGGATAGCCATTCTTCATGGCCCTTATCTTCAGAATGTATATGAAACCGAGGCCACCATTGTTTGGACAACAAACAACGAGGCCAACGGCTGGGTGGAACTCGCCCCCGATGACGGCACGAACTTCTACGCCGAGAGCCGCCCCAAATATTATGACGCCCACATTGGCGTTAAGCGCACGGGGAAAATCCACGCGGTGAGACTCACCGGCTTGAAGCCCGGCACTAAATACCGCTACCGCATTTACTCTCAGGAGGTGCTGAAGCGCGAGGGGTGGCACATTATTTACGGCTACGTGGCTGCCACGAATGTGTACAGCCAGCCCCCGCTCACGTTCACCACAAACGACCCGTCGAAACCCGAAACATCGTTCATCGTGCTCAACGACATTCACGAGCGCATCGGCGTTATGAGGCAGATGCTCGAAATGGGGGACTACAAAAAACGCGACATGGTGATATACAACGGCGACATGGTTAACATCATGCCCGACGACGATGCACTGTTCAAGGGCTTCCTTGACGAGAGCGTGAAGCTTTTCGCCTCAGAGAAGCCTTTGTATTATGTGCGCGGCAACCACGAGACACGCGGTGCTTCGGCCGTGAATTTCCACAACTACGTATGCCCGCGCCAGAACGGCATATATTATGCGTGGCGGCAGGGGCCGGTGTTTTTCCTTGCTCTTGACGCGGGCGAGGACAAGCCCGATGACGACATTGAGTACGCCGGGGCGAACGTTTATGACGAATACCGCACGGAACAGGCGGAGTGGATAAAGAAGGTGGTAAGCTCCGAGGAATACAAGAAGGCCAAGTACCACGTTGTGATTTGCCACATTCCGCCCGCCCCTAAAAAAGACGCGTGGCACGGCGACATGGAGGTGAAGAACAAGTTTGTCCCAATTCTCAACGGTGCAAATGTTGATGTGATGCTTTGCGCCCATTACCATAGTTTCGCATACTACCCCAATCTTGAGGGTGTGGATTTCCCGGTCATAATAAATTCCAACGATTCCTACATTACGGGCAACGCCGACAGCGGCAAACTTAGCATTGAGGTGGTCAGCAACAAAGGCAAGAGCCTCCTGAAAAAGGATTACACGGGCAGATAGTCTGTAGGCTTGACATAAAAAAGGCGCATTCCGATTTGCGGAATGCGCCTTTGCTTTCTGCCCCTGTGGCGCGTGGTTACGAGCCTATGGCGAATATTGCCGGAGTGTGGCTGAGGTCGGGGATTTCTGCCTTGCGCCATTCCGCCACGCTTTTGGTTCTTATGTACTCGTTGCTGCATGTTACCCCCGCCGCTATGCAAAGGCGTGTGGACGGCGAAAGGGTTTTGAGCAGCAGGGAAATGAACTTGTTGTTGCGGTATGGCGTTTCGATGAACATTTGAGTCTGTGCCTCTTTTGCGGCGCGTGCCTCGAAATGTTTCAACGCTCTGGCCTTTTCTCCTTCGTCTATGGGCAGGTATCCGTTGAAAGCGAAACTTTGTCCGTTCATTCCCGATGCCATAAGTGCAAGAAGCATTGACGACGGCCCTACGAGCGGCACTACTTTCAATCCCGCCTTTTGCGCCATTGCCACGATTATTGCTCCGGGGTCGGCAACGGCAGGGCATCCCGCCTCGCTTATCATGCCCACGGCTTCGCCGTTTTTGAGTGGGGTAAGATATTCGCCGAATGCCACGGTGTCGGCGTGCTTTCCCATTGGATGGAACGTAATACTGTCTATGTCGATGCTTTTGTCAATAAATTTCAGAAAACGTCTTGCCGTGCGCGTCTCCTCCACAATGAAATGCCTTACGCCAAGTATTATTTCGCGGTTGGCAGGCGGAAAAACGTATGCGGCCGGGGAGTCGCCAAGAACTGTTGGAATAAGGTATAGCGCCGGTGTCATGGAAGCTGAGAGAATTTGTGTTTCATGTCTATATAGTAAAGCCTCAGTATGCTGTAGTTTGCTTGTTCCGGTATGTGGGCCACCGTTGCTTTGGCAAGGTTTTCACGGCGTGCGCCCTCTAAATCGGCTTTCATGGCCTTGAAGTCGCGGCGTGCCTTGCGGATGGCGCAAAAATCTTTCACGTCTCCGGTGAGCAGACATTTAACAGCCGCAATGTTATCGAATATCTTGCGGAAGCGCATCACGCTTTCAACGCGTTCCTGCGGTGTGTTTTTGAAAAGCATCAGCAGGTTGTTGCGGAAGTTAAGGTATGTTTTTCTGGGGTTTGCGGCGTTTAGCGTTGCGCCTCCAATGTGGAACACGTAGCTTTGCGGCACGCACGCAATGCGAAATCCCCGGCTGCGAAGCCTCCAACAGAAGTCGATCTCCTCCATGTGGGCGAAGAATCGCGGGTCGAGACCGCCGTTTTCTACGTAAACCTTGCGCCTAACCATTAGTGCCGCCCCCGTGGCCCAGAACACATCAACCGGAGTGTTGTACTGCCCTTCATCTTTCTCCACTGTGCCGAAAATTCTTCCGCGGCAATATGGGTAGCCCCATTTGTCGATGAAGCCTCCCGCCGCCCCGGCATATTCAAAACAATCCATATTGCGGTATGATAGTATCTTGGGCTGGCAGGCTGCCACATCGGGGTTTGCGTCCATGTATTCAAGCAGAGGCTGAAGCCAGCGTGGCGGTACTTTTACATCGGAGTTTAGCAGCAGCACATATTCCTCCTCGGTTTTTTCTATGGCCAGGTTGTAGCCTTCGGCGAAGCCGTGGTTTTTGTCGAATTCGATTAGCGGGGTTTGCGGAAACTCGCGTTTCATGGTCTCAACCGAATTGTCTGTCGAGCCGTTGTCGGCCACATAGACGTTGGCCTCGGGCGAGTTTTCAAGTACTCCGGGCAGAAACCGTCTTAGCATTTCCGCTCCGTTGTAGTTTAGTATCACAACAGCTATACGTTTCATAATATAATGGTGCCTTTGAGTGCTGTTTCCCCGGCGTTAAAATCGCCGAGGGCCACGTTTACAAGTTTATTGTCAAGGTTGCAGGCGGTTTCTTCGGACACTTCCACGCGTATATAGTTGTCGGTGAAACCGTGTACCACGCCGTTGTGCACCGTATGTTCGAGCAGCACTTTTCTTGTTGTGCCGCTGTACTTGCGGTAAAAGTCCTTGCGTTTTTTTTCCGAGAGGGCGATCAGCCGCTGTGCACGCTCGTGCCTGTCCTGTTGCCTTACAATGTAGGGAATCTTCAATGCCTGTGTGCCGGGACGCTCGGAGTAGGGGAACACGTGCAGTTGCGCAAAGTCGAGAGCCTCGAGAAAAGCGAGCGTTTCCCCGAAAAGTTCCGGAGTTTCGCCCCTTGTTCCAACTATAACGTCTATCCCTATGAAGGCATCGGGCATGGCATTGTGTACTTCGGATATTTTCTCCGCGAAAAACTTTGTGTCGTATCGGCGGTGCATGAGTTTCAGCACCGTGTCGCTTCCGCTTTGCAGCGGAATGTGGAAGTGGGGCATGAATTTGCGCGATTTTGCGCAGAAGTCTATGATTTCTGTTGTAAGGAGGTTAGGTTCGATTGACGAAATCCTGTAACGCTCAATCCCCTCCACGTTGTCGAGGGCTTTTACGAGCATTTCGAAGTTCTCGCCGCTTTTTCTTCCGAAATCACCTATGTTCACGCCCGTTATTACTATCTCTTTGCCCCCCTGTGCCGCGACCTCCTTTGCCTGGCTCACTATTGAGTTTGCCGAGGGGCTGCGGCTGAGCCCGCGGGCGTAGGGAATGGTGCAGTAGGTGCAGAAGTAGTCGCATCCGTCCTGCACTTTGAGGAAATACCTTGTTCTGTCGCCGCGTGAGCATGAGGGCACGAAAGTTTTGATGTCGCGCATTGCGCCGCTTTTCTGAACGTGCAGGGCTTCGGCATGGCGGCGTTTCTGTGCAATGCCCTCGGCAATGTATTCCAGTATGCGCCCCTTGTTCTCCATGCCAACCACGAGGTCAACGCCCTTTATTTCCGCCACCTTTTGCGGCTGCAGCTGTACATAGCATCCCATTACGGCAACAAAAGCATCGGGGTTGTCTTTCACAAGCTTGTGTATAACTTGCCGGCACTTGTGGTCGGCCATTTCCGTAACCGAGCACGTGTTTACAAGGCAGATGTCTGCGTTGCCGCCATCGCTCGTCTCCACGCCAACGGCGTGCAGTTTGTCTTCGATGGCGGACGTTTCGGCGTAGTTGAGCTTACAGCCCAGTGTGCGGAACGTGGCTTTCATGCCTTTCATGTCATAATATTGTGCCATTTTTGCGTTTGTGTATGCCAATTTGTTCAGGCATTTATTATAATACAAAGGTACGAAATAAGTTTTATATCAAAAAAAGAAAAATATTTTGCTCCATAAATCACAGACTAACAGAATGATAGCTTTTTTCGTGAAAAAAATGTTGAAAAAAACGGTAAAAAATAGTACACCATATTGGTAAAAGTCCTTACCTTTGCATCGGTTTTAAAAGCAATTGATTGTTTTACTAAAAAAAAGACAGAAATGAAAAAGTTAGTATTCATGTTCGTAGCAATCGCAGCAATGTCATTCGCAAGCTGCGGAAACAAGTCAAACGAAGCTGCTCCTGCTGCTGATTCTGATTCAGTTCAGGTAGATAGCGCTGCTACCGATAGCGCTGCTGCTGATAGCGCTGCTACTGATAGCGCTGCTGCCGACTCTGCTGTAGCTGCTCAGTAATAGTACGAACAAGAGAGAATTGAAACCTGCGAGGATTTTCCTTACAGGTTTTTTTTTGCTTTGCGCAAAAGCGCAAAGTTTTTTGTTTTGCTCAGCGCCACGGGTGGCACGGCTGCCTAACCCAAAGTTGCCCCATGGAGGCTGGTGTAAATATGGTTGTGCATGTGGCGCGTTGCATGCGCCCGACTTGCGCCGAATTTGCAATGCTGCGTTTTTTTTGCGGTGTGGGGCTGACTGTTGCAAACAGGGGAGGTGGCATAAGCTCTTACAAATGTCGCAAAATAGTAATTGCGCTTCCTTTTCAAAACACGCCGAAAACAATATCGGATATAAGAAAAACAATGTCCTATGTAGAAAGAATTATGTCTGACGTAGAAAAAACCACATCGGACATAATTTCTGACATTTGCAACGTGCAGTAATACAAAACGTTATGATGGAGTGCGGAATTGAGTGTAAAACTCTGTAATCCGGAATGTTGCGCAAGGATACGCCTGTGCGGATTTTCGTGTATTGAAATGTGTGGGGCTGTATGCCGCATGGCAAAAAAAACAGCCGTTCCTTTTTTTGTGGAACGGCTGTTTTTACGTATTTATTGATTGTTCTTGTCTGTTATGCTTCTGCGTTTTCTTTGCTTTCGGTTGTTTCTGCTTTTGCCTCAGCTGCGGCTTCCTTGGCTTCTTCAGCTTTTTCTGCGGCCTTTTCTGCTTTTTCGGCAGCCTTTACATCCTCTTCGGTTACTTTTGCGTCTTCGTCAACTACCGAGAAAGGCACTTCCACTGTAACTTCCTTGTGCAAGTGTATTGTGGCTTTGTATTCGCCTATTTCCTTTACGCCTTTCACGTCTATGCGCTTGCGGTCGATGTCGAAGCCGGCTTCTTTGAGTTTGTCGGCAATTTGCAGTGAGTTTACCGAGCCGTATATTGCGCCGGTAGGGCTTACCTTTGTGGCAATCACCAATGCGGGTACCTTTGCAAGCTTGTCGGCAAGAGCCTGTGCCTCCTGTTTGATTTTTTCAAGCTTGTGTGCGCGCTGTTTCAGCTTTTCTGCCAGCACTTTGCGAGCGCTTTCCGATGCTATGACGGCACGCTTTGTGGGGATTAGGTAATTGCGACCGTAGCCGTTCTTAACCTTAACAATATCGTCCTTATATCCTAATCCTTGGACGTCTTCTAAAAGTATTACTTCCATTGTCTGTTCTCCTCATTAATTATTTCATCAAGTCTGTTACAAAGGGAAGCAGTGCCAAATGGCGTGCGCGTTTCACGGCCTGTGCCACGCGGCGCTGGTATTTGAGAGATGTTCCCGTTATGCGGCGGGGAAGGATTTTGCCCTGCTCGTTAAGGAATTTCTTGAGGAACTCGGGGTCTTTGTAGTCAATGTACTTGATGCCGCTCTTCTTGAAACGGCAGTATTTTTTCTTCTTCAGCTCTATTGAAGGCGGGGTTAGGTATCTTATTTCAGAATTTGCTTGTGCCATTGTTTATTCCTCCTCTTTTTTTGCGTTTTTGTTGCGGCGTTTTTCTGCGTATTCGGCAGCGTATTTGTCCAATTTAACGGTTATGAAGCGAATCACGCGCTCCTCGCGGCGATACTCGGTTTCGAGTTTGCGCATCAATGAGGGGTCGGCCTTGAATTCGAGCAGGATGTAGAACCCTGTTGATTTTTTCTCGATGGGGTATGCCAATTTCTTGAGTCCCCAATTCTCCTCGTTCAAAATCTCCGCACCGTTGCTGGTGAGCAGAGTCTTGAATTTTTCAACCGTTTCCTTCATCTGGTCGGCAGACAAAACGGGAGTCAAAATGAAAACGGTTTCGTACTGGTTTGTCATTACTCTTTTTGTTTTGTTATTGTTATGTTGAATGAAATCGGGTGCGAATTTACGATTTTATTTTCATATGGCAAATCATTCCGGTTATCATAATGGGGGTTGGGGTGGTGTGTTGTGATAAAAAGTTATATTTGCAATAAAAACAGTCAGGATTATGGACCCTTTGGTTGACTTTGATGTAAGACTGATCTTCGCCATTCTAAACGGCAAGGTGTCTGCGGCCATCAGCCGCAAGCTTGCCCGCGACTTCAGACGGGCGGGGCTGGAACTAAAGCCAGAGCAGTGGAATGTGTTGCAGCGCCTCGCCTATCACGACGGAGTGTCGCAGCAGGAGCTTTGCGAAGTAATGTTCAAGGACCGCCCCGGAATGGTAAGGCTCGTGAATTCCATGGTTGAAACGGGGCTTGTTACCCGCGAACTCAACCGTTTTGACAGGCGCAAAAATATAATACGCATAACCGATAAGGGCAAACGCTTGCAGGAAGCTTCGATAAGGGTAGCGCTTCAGACGCTTCGCGGTGCGTTGCGTGGGCTGAGCCTTAGCGACATACGCACAACGCAAACTGTGCTTATGACGGTGTTCGAAAACATAAAAACCAGTCTCGGCACAAAGCCGCCAACCGAGTCAAGGGTGGCATACGACTGAAATGCGGCGTTTTTTTATGAATGCGGGTTGCAGCGCGTGTGATGGGGGAAATGCGTAAATTTGTGCGGAATTTTTAACAAGCAAATTAATAATAAGGGGAGTTTCAAGTCTGCGCCGGCTCGGCAATGCACGGCTTGCGTAAGCGCAGGTGCGCCGGGCGTTATTGGGCGGGCGTGCAACTGGCTCTCGAAAAAAATCGGTAATTATGGAAACGGTAAATAACAGGACATTTAAAAATTGGGTTATAGCAGTGAGACCGTGGTCGTTCACCACTTCCTCGATTGCTGTGTTGGTAACTATTGCCTATTTGTTCTACATCAGCTCGAATGGGACGGCGGGCGGAGGTGTTGATTGGCTCAACGCCGCCCTTTGTCTGCCTTTGCTAATGATACTTCATGCCGGCGGCAACCTTGTGAGCGATTACTATGACTTCGTTAAGGGCGTTGACGGTCCCGACTGCGTAAACGGTGTTACCTGGATACGTTCCGGGCTTTTCCGACCCAAGGAAATTCTGCATTACGGTTGGGCATTGCTTGCCGTAGGTTCGCTTATAGGCTTGGCGATACTGATGCGCTCGGATTTCTCGGCGATATGGATTGGAGTTCTGGGGCTTTTGCTGCCGCTGTTCTACTATTTGCTGAAATCACATGTGCTTGGCGATGTGGATATATTGCTTTGCTTCGCTCTTTTGCCCGGAATTGGCACTTGCTATGTGGCCACCGGATGTTATCATCCCGAAATGCTGCTTTACTGTCTGCCTTTCGGATTGCACATAGTGGCGATACTCCACGCCAACAACACGCGCGACATTGTGAGCGACCGCAAGGTGGGGCTTAATACTATTTGCGGCAAAGTGGGGGTGCGCGCATCGCAGTGGATATATTTCGCGGAGATTGTTTTGCCATATTTGCTTGTAGTGCTTTTCTGCTTTCTGTGCGGGCTTAGTCAGTGGCTGCTCATAACGTTCCTTTCCCTGCCCGTGGCGGTGCGCAACCTTAAAGCAATGATGGGCAAAGGAAATGTGGAGAACGGCAGGATTATGCGGCTCGACCAGAGCACGGCGCAGTTTCAGTTCCTTTTCGGGCTGCTTTATGCCTTGGGATTTGTGTTGGGAGGCGTATTATGAGGCGCGAAATGCTTTTCGGCGGCAGGGGAGTGATTGCGGGAATTGCCGTAGCCGCCGTGCTGTGGTTTGTGATGTTTTCGCCGTGGACGGTGCCTAAGGTGGACTTCTGGTGTATGATGACCGTTTCTGCCGTAACTCTTACATGTGTTTCCGGATTGCTTTGCCCGGAACTTTTTAAGGAGCTGCGTTTTGGTTCGAAGCAGGTGGCTTGCGGCTTGGCTATGGCCTTTGTGCTTTGGTGTGTGTTTTGGGTTGGCGGAAAGGTGTCGCAGATGCTTTTTGGTTTTGCCCGCCCGCAGATAGATATGATATATTCCATGGGCGAAGGCACCGCTCCTGCGGTTATAGCGTTTTTGCTGTTGTTGGTTATAGGACCTGCCGAGGAGATATTCTGGCGCGGTTTCGTGCAACGCCGCCTTATGCAGAGACTTGGCCCTAACGCCGGTTTTTTGGTGGCCACCGCCTGCTATGCGCTGGTTCATGTGTGGTCGTTCAACTTTATGCTAATCATGGCTGCTTTGGTGGTGGGGTTTTGTTGGGGAGCGGTTTATCGTTTCTTCCCGCGCAGTCTTGCGGCGTTGGTCGTTTCCCATGCGGTGTGGGATGCGTGTGCTTTTGTGTTGTTCACGTTTTAAGGCGGCAGTGTGCGGGGCGTTGCCATACGCCACATGCAAACGCCGCAAAACCAAGTTCGGAATATTACATTGCACTTGGGAAAAACCATGTCTGATGTAATTTAAATTATGTCTGATGTAGTTCAAATTATGTCAGACCTTTTTTTCGCCAATTCAAACGTGTGAAAAACAAATCGTTATGGGGCTGCTTTTTTTGAAGCCATGGTTAGCACATCCAACGTTTTATGCTGGCGGGTGTGCACTTGCAGCTTCTTATATGGCAAGCCGTATGCGTGGCAGTCTCGCTGCCTATGATTTTCTGTTTCAAACTTAAAAAAACAGCCGTGCAGGTTGTCGCTGCACGGCTGTTTGTGTTTTGCGTTGTTGCGCTTATGCCGGTATTATAAGCTTGTAGCCTTTACCGTGTATGTTTATTATTTCCACATCGGGGTCGGGGCGCAGGTGCTTGCGCAGCTTGGTTATGTAAACGTCCATGCTGCGGGCGTTGAAGTAGTTGTCGTCCACCCAGATGGTTTTCAGGGCAAAGTCGCGCTGAAGAATTTCGTTGGCGTGTTCGCAGAGCAGTTTCAAGAGGTCGCACTCCTTTGTGGTAAGCTTTGTTGTGTCATCGCCTATTTTCAGCGTCTGCTTTTGTGTGTCAAATGTGAATTTGCCTATCTGGAACAGAGTCTGCTCTGTGTTCTTTTTGCCGTGCACGCGGCGCAGTATTGCCTCAATGCGGAATACGAGCTCCTCCATCGAGAAAGGTTTGGTGATGTAGTCATCGCCCCCAATCTTGAAACCGTTTAGTATGTCTGCTTTCAGCGTTTTTGCGGTGAGGAATATGATAGGCACGTCGGCATTTATCTGTCGTATTTCTTTTGCCAGTGTGAAACCGTCTTTCTTTGGCATCATCACGTCGAGGACACAGATGTCGAATTTGCCCTTCATGAATGAGCGGAAGCCGGCATCGCCGTCCTGACACAGTTCGGTGTCATATCCTTTTGCCTGCAGATACTCGCGCAGCAGCATTCCCAGGTTCTCATCGTCTTCGCAAAGAAGAATGTGCATTTGTTCGTCCATAGTTATTTATCTTTTATTGTTGGTAATGTTATTACAAATTTTGTGCCTTGGCCATACTGGCTCTCGGCATGTATGTTTCCATCGTGCAAGCCCACAATCTGCTTTACGTATGCCAACCCCAGCCCGAAGCCTTTAACATCGTGGCGGTTGCCGGTGTGCACGCGGTAAAAGCGATCGAATATTTTGTGAATGTCCTCGCGTCTTATGCCCACTCCGTTGTCCTCAACGCTTATCACAATGTTGTTTCCATCATTGCGGGTTGTTATTTGCAGTTCCAGCGGCACTTCTTCGCGGCGGTATTTCAAGGCGTTGTCAAGCAGATTGAATATAACGTTGGTTAGGTGTATTTCGTCTCCGTAAACTATGGCGTGTTCCGCGCCGAGGTCGGTTTTGAGCGTGCCGCCAACGTTCTTAACCTTTATAAGGTATGTGTGGGCCACGTCTTCTATGATTTTGTTCATATCTATTTCGCGCTTGTTATAGCGTGCCTTGTTGTGTTCGTAGAGCGACACTTGCAGCACTTTCTCTACCTGGAAGCGCAGGCGTTTGGTCTCATCGTTTATCACTCCCGCAAGGTGCTTGAACATGGTTTCGTTTTTGCTCACCGAGGGGTCGGAAAGCATTTGCGCCGCAAGCGATATGGTGGATATGGGTGTTTTGAATTCGTGGGTCATGTTGTTTATGAAGTCGTTCTTCATCTCGGTATATTTGCGCTGGCGCAAAATAAGGTATATCACTAACACGTACATAAGCAGCAATATTACTGTGAACATAAGCGCGGGCACAATGAAGCGTATGCTCCGGAATATGTACCGGTCCATGTCGGGGAAGTGCAGCTTTATTATAGTGATGTTGTTTGGCGGGTCGTTGGGGAAGAGTATCCTCGCCACCGCGTGATCTTCGCCGGTCGGGTCGTAGTCGGCACAGCGGAAAATCTCCTTGCCGTTGTGGTCGAGCAGGCGGAAATGATATGGCATGTTTATGCCGTTATTTGCAAGTTCGAATTTAAGGTTGCGGTCGAGATCGCGGAAGTCTATGCGCTCGCTTATTGGGCGGCTGTCCGATTCCGACAATAGCATGTACACCACATCGTTCAGTTCCTTGTACTGGTAAACGTAGCGTTTCTTTATCACGTCCTGCATTTCCTTTGTTATTGTGTTTTTGGGGAATGGGGGCTGATGCAGCATTTCGCCGGAAAGTTTTTCGGCAGGTGTTCCGGGCATGGTTTCGAGCAGCGGCATGGCAGAGGTGTCTTTTTTAAGATGCGTGTTCACTGCATGACCGTTGTTAAGCTGTGCAACCGTGGTGTCGCGTCTTGATACCAATTCGTTTTGGCGTACGTATTTCTTGGCGTCGTTTATGAGCCCGCGGCGCGTTTCCTCAAATTCCATGTTGTGGCTTACGCGGGTTATGCTGCGGTTCACCGATTCGCTGAACTGCTCGCGCCTCATGTCTGTAACCTCGCGCAGGTAACTTAGCTGGAGCACGAACAATATCACGAAGCATGCGCCCATAAGTATTGCCAATATTATTATTGTCGATTTTTTCATGCAGCAAATATAAAAACAAAGGTATTAAATGTGTGCAGGATTTCTTAGACATTCTTGTGATTTTTAACTTAATTAGCTAAATAAGGAGATGTAATTGCTGAAAAGATAAATATAATGGAAGAATAATTGCTTTTTTAGTGAAAATAGCAATATCATGGGTGCGGTGTTGTGGCGATGGTTGTTAACGTGGCTCCTGCGGTAGCGTGCGGGGCGTATGCCATACGCCCCTACAATTCGCGAGATACCGACAACCCGCATATTTTGTCAAATGCGCAGCGAACCGCGCCGCCGTGCGGGGCGTATGGCATACGCCCTGAATTGGGCGGACTTGCAATGTTGCGGCGGCGGTTTGCGGTGCGGCTCGGGCGGTGGTGTACAGGGCGTATGCCATACGCCCCTACATATATACCGCGTGCAATCAACAAGCAACGTACGTCGTTTATATGATTACGCAAACCCCAAATGCGGTTGCTTTCCCGAACACCGCCAAAACCACATAGGACATAGGGAAAACTACGTCCTATGTAGGAAAAATTATATCAGACATAATTCAAACTACATCAGACCTTTTTTCGCTCTTTTCAACGTTCTGTAAAACAATAATTTGCGGAAAAATTGCAGAAAAGGTGTAAAAATCAGAAAACCGGCGGTTTGTAAAAATCGCCTTTCCACCATAAAATTTTGGTGCGTGGGTGAAAAAATAGCAGTCAAAGTAAAAACCCGCTGTTTCGCGGAATCGGCGAAAAAGCGGGCTTTCCTGTTTTGTCGGTGCTTTATTGCGCAAAGTATGTTTTGCCATGCTTTGCCTGCCGGGTATATGCTTTTTGTAAAGGTTCGCTTGCCGGTTGCAGCGATTAGGCTGTCAATGCTCCTTTATGGCTTTCACGCATTCTTCCATTAGCCATTTTGGCGTGGATGTAGCCCCGCATATGCCCACGCTCTCGGCTTTGCCGAACCAGTTGTAGTCTATTTCGGATGGTATTTCGATGCAGTGCGAGCGCGGGTTAACCTTGCGGCACGCCTCATATAGCACGTGTCCGTTTGAGCTTTTCTTGCCGCACACAAAAAGCACCACGTCATGGCGCGATGCGAAAGCTGTTACCTCGGGAAGCCTGTTGGCAACCTGGCGGCATATCGTGTCGTGCCACTCAAAGGTTGCCGGTGCAGCCACGCGCTCCTTAATGTAGTCAACAATCCTGCGGAAGTCCTCGAGAGCCCTTGTGGTTTGTGAGTAAAGCTTTATGGGTCGTGTAAAGTCGAGTCTTGCGGCATCTTCGAGGTTTTCTATAACAATTGCGTTGCCGTTGGTTTGTCCCACAAGTCCCAAAACCTCGGCGTGGCCGCGCTTTCCGAAAATCACGATTTGTGCCTCACCGCCCTCGGCGTATTCGCGGGCTATTCGTTGCTGCAGCCGCAGTACCACGGGACAGGTGGCATCGATGATTTCTATATTGTTCTGTTTGGCCGTGGCGTATGTTGCCGGCGGCTCGCCGTGTGCACGTAGCAGCACTCGGGCATTTTTCAGGTTTTTAAGTTCGCCGTGCCCTATGGTCTTCATGCCCAGTCCCGCAAGCCTGTTGCATTCGCGCCCGTTGTGCACTATGTCGCCAAGACAATATAGTGTGCCGCCCGCTGCAAGCTTCTCTTGCGCCAACTTTATGGCCCGCGTAACTCCGAAGCAGAACCCCGATCCTTCGTCAATCTCTACGTTAATGTTCATTGTGCGGCTTGCCTGTAGCGTTCGAGCAGCCACTCGTTCTGCTCTGCAATGGTTAGCGTGGAGTTGTCGAGCACCACGGCGTCATCTGCCTTGGTAAGCGGTGATATTTCGCGGTGGGTGTCGATGTAGTCGCGCTCCTCCACGTTTTTAAGTATTTCGGCAAAATCAACATTGCCGCCCTTTGCTTTTAGCTCGTCATACCTGCGCTGTGCGCGCACTTTTGCCGATGCGGTAACGAATATCTTCAGTTCGGCGTTGGGGAACACGGTCGTCCCAATGTCCCTTCCGTCCATTACTATGCCTTTCTGTTTTCCCATTTCGCGCTGTTGGGCCGTAAGGCATTCGCGCACGCACGGCAGTGCCGCCACGCGGCTAACGTTTTGCGATACTTCGAGCGTGCGTATCTCGTTTTCGACGTTTCTGCCGTTGAGGTGTGTAATCACGCCGCCTGTTTCCGGATTAATGGTGAACGAGATCTTTATATCTGCCATGCGTTTTTCGAGCGCGGCGGTGTCTATGCCTTTTGGCAACACAAGTTTGTTTTCTAAGCAGAACAGGGTTACGGCGCGGTACATGGCCCCTGTGTCAATATATATGTAGCCTATTTTTTTTGCGAGTGTGCGTGCCATTGTGCTTTTGCCGCACGAAGAGTATCCGTCAATGGCTATGATTATTTTTTTCATCCGGTAAATTTCAGAGGTTGTACGAAAGGTTCACGAGAAGTGAGGAGGCGGCCACGTGGTAGCGTGCATAGCTTGCCCCGAGCTTGAATTTGTTGAGTTTCAATCCGCCGCCGCACGAAAACCCTGCCCAATGTCCCGAGCCGGCTGCCTTAAGCTCGCTTGCGCGGCGGGCGTTGTAGCCTGCCGACAGGTAGAAGTTTTCGGTGGGTATTACATCGGCTCCTATTACGAAGTGGTTGAAGAAAATCTTTCCGAACGAGCTTTTCTTGCCGTCCTCGTTATAATAATATCTGCTGCTCCAGCGCGTGAGGTCGGTCATTGTTAGCGAAAACCTTACCGGTGCGTGTTCCATTCCCTTTGTAATGCCAATGTCGAGGTCAAACGGAAGATGTTCGCTCTTGTTGTCGAATTTCTTCAGTTGTGCACCCACGTTCCTCATAACTATGCCTGCGGAAAAATCCTTCTCCTCATCGAAATAGTTAAGTCCCACGTCGAACGAAATTGCGCACGCGGAGTATTCTGCATATTTTGAGTTGATGAAACGCATTGTGGCTCCGCCCACCCAACTGTCGGAGAGCGTGTAGCTGTATTGCGCACCAATGTAGAAGTCTTTTGCCGAAAGGTCGCCTGTAACCTGTCCTGTCTCGTCGGTCTCGTCCATAGAGCCATAGTTTATGTATCCGGCGTTGAAACCGAGCGTATGCCTTTCGCCCACGGCCTTTGCAAACGAGGCGGAAGCCACCGTGGAGCCTTTAAGATAGGACATGTAGTTGAGGTTTATTGTTTTGTCGCTCACCGAGGCAAGCAATGCGGGGTTTGTGAACGCCAGCGTTGGGTCGTCATCTATTAGCGACACGTTCATTCCGCCCAGTGCTGCCGCATGAGACGACACCGGAAGTTTCAGAAAGTTGAATGTGGACGATTTTTCCTGTCCTCTTGCGGCCATGGCAAAAAGTAAAATCAACGGCAGCAGCGGTAGTTTTTTCATTTAACCACTAATTTTTGGAACAAAGGTACATTTTTCTCAATAATACGACTTATTTTTGCAAAGCAAACTGCAGACGCGGTTTTTGCCAAAGCAACATCAAACTATAAAACGTGCTTAACCCGTTTTTATTATCGAAAGAATGGTGCAATCTTGTTTTTGAAGGCAGAAACAAGAGCTACGGAGCATACGCAATGAGGCGCGATGCGGGGAAAAACCTGCTTCGCGCTCTTTTGATTGTTGTGGCTGCATTCGCGCTTGCGATATTTGTGCCCATGGCTGTAATCAGGTGGCAGATAGCGGCGGCTGAGCGCAGCTCGGCCGATGCCGTGGCCAATTTCTCCAGTCTTAAAGCGCCGGAACTGAAGAAGAACCATGAGCTTAAAGCTGTTGACGTGGCGCAGAAGATTAATGTAAGGAAGATAAAGGATGCGGTGAAATTTGTTCCAGAAATTTCGCCGGATGAAGACGTAGAGGCGCAGCTTATATTGGGTACAGACGATGCAGGAACTACCGATGGCACGCATGCGTTGGTTTCCGTGCCCGACAGCTCGTTGCTTACCGACGCGCCAACCGATGCCAACGACCCCGGCATTTCGTCAAAATACCCCACGCCCATTGAAGTGGTGGAGCAGATGCCGCAGTTTCCCGGCGGACTGAAAGCACTTATGCAATGGCTCACCGCCCATGTGGTTTACCCGCCAATGTGCATACGCGACAATGTGCAGGGAAGGGTAGAGGTGTCGTTCATTGTTGACAGGAACGGCAATGTGAAAGATCCCAAGATAATCAAGAAAGTGCACCCGCTGCTCGACCGCGAGGCGCTGCTCACCGTGAGGCGCATGCCCAAGTGGGTGCCGGGAAGGGTAAAGGGCCGGGTAAGCGTAGTAAGGGTAACTATTCCCATAGTGTTCTCGCTATGATTTCCCAAAAGCCTGCGCAAAGAAACTTTTTGCATATGAAACAACATACTACTGCAGAACTTACAGAAATGGTGAACCATGCGCTCGAAAGCATGGTATATCCCGCCACCCCCAAAGGACTTTACGAGCCCATTGCCTATGTGCTGTCGATGGGCGGAAAGCGGCTGCGTCCGGTGCTGCTGCTTTTGGTTGACGAAATGTTTGGCGGCGATGCGGGCGAAGCCCTCAATGTGGCGCTCGCATTGGAGACCTACCACAACTACACTCTTATGCACGATGACTTGATGGACAACGCCGAAATGAGGCGCGGAAAGCCGGTGGTGCACAAGCGTTGGGATGAGAATACCGCCATACTATCGGGCGACACCATGCTCGTGCTGGCCTACAAGCACCTGCTCGGGGCAAAAACGTCAAAGATACACGAGCTTGCAACGCTGTTTACCAAAACGGCTATCGAGATTGGCGAGGGGCAGCAATACGACATGAACTTCGAAAGCCGCATAGATGTGAGCGAAAGCGAATATCTGGAAATGATAAGGCTCAAAACCGGAGTGTTCATAGCCTGTGCAGCAAAAATGGGCGCGATACTCGGCGGAGCCGATGACGACACAGCCGAGAATCTTTACAGGCTCGGCGAGACGGTGGGGCTTGCTTTCCAACTTCAAGATGACTTTCTTGACGTTTACGGTGACCCGAAAGTGTTCGGAAAGAAAACCGGCGGCGACATAACAAGCAACAAAAAGACGTTTCTGCTCATCAAGGCCCTCGAAACGGCACAGGGCGGCATACGCTCCGAACTTTTGGAGTGGATAAACGCAAAGAATTTCGACCGCGACGAGAAGGTGGCAGCCGTAACGGCTATATACAACAAGCTAGGCGTTGACCGCATTACGCAGGAGGCAATAAATGCGTATTTTGAGGAGAGCCGCAAAATTTTCGACACGATAAACGTGAGTGCTGAGCGCAAGGGCGAGGTGTGGAGCTTCGTTTCATCCCTCGCAGGGCGCAAAATATAATATGAAATGACATTCATAGACACCCATTCACATATATATGGTGAGGAGTTCGCCGCCGATATCGATGCGGTGGTGGAGCGCGCCGGGCGGGCAGGGGCCGAGAAAATCTTCCTGCCCAACGAAAATGCAGCCACGCTTGATTCTGTTCTTGAACTTTGCGCCAAATACCCGGGCTTTTGCCATCCCATGATAGGACTTCATCCCGAAGAAGTGAAAGAAGGCTATGCCGGCGTTCTCGACAGCATGGAGCGCATGCTCGAAAAGCCAAACCCTTTCATCGCGGTAGGCGAGGTTGGCATAGACTATCATTTTCAGAGCGAAAACAGGGAAGAGCAAATTGATGCTTTCCGCCGTCAGGCGGAGTGGGCGGCACACTATTCGCTGCCGCTCATGATACATTCGCGCGACTCCATAGACGATTTGCTTGCCGTGCTAGGGGAATGCGGCGGAAAGCGCATGACAGGCGTGTTTCATTGCTTTTCGGGCACGGAGGATGAGGCGAGGAGATTTCTCGAATATTCCGGTTTTGCTTTGGGTATAGGCGGTATTGTAACCTTTAAGCGCTCAACACTTCCCGAAGTGCTTAAAAGAGCGGTGCCTGTAGATAGAATTGTGCTTGAAACCGATTGTCCGTATATGGCCCCCGTGCCTATGCGGGGCAAACGCAACGAGAGTGCGTTTGTGCCTTACATAGCCGCGAAACTTGCCGAGATTTATGGGATGAGCATTGGCGAAGTGTGCAAAATAACAAGCGCAACGGCAAAAAAGCTGTTCCCCAAAGCATGGGAATGAGTTTTTCCCTATGCAGGAATGTGAAGTTTCGAAATAAAGTCTTAACTTTGCGCCCGGTTTTGTGAACAACCGCAAATTTCAACCGCAATCAAGGAAAGATGCTCGAGTGGTTGAAGAGGCACGCCTGGAAAGCGTGTAAACGCCCAAAGCGTTTCGGGGGTTCGAATCCCCCTCTTTCCGCAAAAAACCGCAGCAAACGACAATGGTCTTTGTTGCGGTTTTTGCAGCTTTTGGGCGGGGCCGAGCAAGGTATTGAAAACAATGCAACTATGTGCGATATTATAGTTTCTTCAGGCTTTTTGTTCCCAGTGGGTTGCAAGGTGGCGAAAAAAGGTCTGATGTAGTTTTTTCTAAGTCCGATGTAGTTTTTTCTACATAGGACATTGTTTTTCCAAGGTTTGATGTGGTTTCCGTGGAAGTGCTGTTTGCGGGCATTCTCACCATTTAGGGGTATTTTTGTCAAAAACAGGGTGTAATGCTTTCCCACGCAATGATAAAAGGGAATAATGTCGTATATTTGCATATATGAAATCAGGAACAGACAATAATCCGCATAATTGTTTCGCGGTTTTCAACGGAGGTGTCGCAAACAGTTTTCATAATTGTGCGGCAAAGGCGTTTGAATCGTTTCGCAGCGAGGCATCTAGGCGCAGAGCTTACGGAGTAAAGCCCGTTTGGCTGAGAATTTTTCTCAGCGACATAATAAACCAGCTGCCGCTTATTCGCGGTGAGGTTGACAATATATCGTTGACGTGTGCCGTTTCAATTATAGAGCAGCCGCCTTTGAACGGCGGAAAGATAGTCATTATGGCGTGTTTTCTCGAAAGCGCGGAGGTAGAGCGTATGGGAGAAGATTCATGGACCGTATCATACAAGGATGAAAGCTATATATTCCAGTCGCTGCGCTTCAAAGCCGATGAGTTGACCGATACTGACGGCTACGCGCAGACGGTGGAGGCTTTCGAGCGGCACAAGCGGCTCATAGCTCCATTTGGCATGACGATAAAAAACAATACGCTGCGCACATGGCTGTATTGTCGCGACATCGACCGCACATACGCCGGCGTTGTTAAGGGGCGCAACGATTTCTTTGCGCAAAACGGTCTCACTACCGACAGTCATTTCATAGCTTCCACGGGAATAGAAGGATATACCGCCGAATGCGGTGCCGTTGTGGGCGTTGATTTCTTTTCGCGCATCGCAGGCGGAGATGATGATGTGAAGTACTTGCAGGCTCTCGACCACCTAAACCCCACCGCACAATATGGGGTGGCTTTCGAACGTGGCACATCGTTCGCGGCTAAAGGCAACAGGGTGGCACTGATTTCGGGTACGGCGAGCATTGACAGGCTGGGAAACTGCATAAACCTTGGCAATCCTGCAAAGCAAACCGAACGGCTGATAGAGAACATCGGCGCGCTGCTTGCCGATGACGGATTTTCGGAGGGCGACATAAGAATGCTCATAGTATATATGCGTGATGCCGCCGACAGGGACGAGGTGGAGAGTGTTGTGAACAGCCGTTTGCCGGGCGTTGCCACCGTGTTTACACGCGCCAAGGTATGTCGCCCCGCGTGGCTTGTCGAGGCGGAGTGCATAGCAGTGAAGTGAGCAATATCTATAATCAAATAAAAATATCATAACAATTATTATCATGAACAAACTAAAAACTGCCGTTGCCGTGTGTCTTTGCGCCGCAGTGGCAAGCGCGTGGGGCGACAGCAAAAAGGAACGTTGGCTCGACCCATCGGTAAACCGCGTTAACGTGGAACCATCGCGTGCAAGCTATTTTGCATACGAAAATCTTCAGGGAGCGAGGGGCAACGACAAGAAGGCCTCGAATTTGTACCTCAGCGCAGAGGGCAAGTGGAAATTCAACTTTGTAAAAGATCACAACAAACGCCCCATAGGTTTTCAGAAGCCCGGGTTCGATGATTCAAAGTGGACAGAGTTCAATGTGCCGGGAATTTTCGAGATACACGGATACGGCGATCCCATATACAAAAACGTGGGCTACGCCTGGGCAACCCAGTTTGAGAGCAACCCGCCGTTTGTGGAGGAGAAGAACAACTATACAGGTTCATACCGTCGCGAGTTCGAAATACCGGCATCCTGGAAAGGCAGCGATATATATTTCCATGTGGGCAGCGCAACATCGAACCTCGAAGTGTGGGTTAATGGAAAATTCGTGGGCTATAGCGAAGACAGCAAGACAGCTGCCGAATTCAACGTTACTAAATATTTGGTTCCCGGAAAGAAGAACCTCGTGGCCATGCAGGTTATGCGTTGGTGCGACGGCACATATCTCGAAGATCAAGACTTTTGGCGGCTTACAGGCATCGCGCGTGAGGTTTATTTCTATGCACGCCCCAAAAAACACATCGATGACATTTTCATAACTCCCGACCTTGTTAACAACTATCGCGATGGAAAACTGGGCATAGTGGTTAGCGCCCCAAAGGCAAAGGGATGCAAGGTAAAAGTCAGTCTGTGCGATGCGCGCGGCAACGAAGTGAAAACCACCGAGGGCAATGTTGGCGCAGACGGCAGGCTTTCTGTTTCGATGGAAATGCAGAACCCGCTTAAATGGACAGCGGAAACGCCGAACCTCTACACACTTTATTTTACCCTTGTGGACGGAAACAGAGAACTGGAGGTAATACCGCAGAAAACCGGCTTCAGAAAAGTGGAAATAAAGAATTCCCAACTTCTCGTAAACGGGAAGCCCGTACTCATAAAAGGAGCCAATCGCCACGAAATAGACCCCAACGGCGGCTATGTGGTATCGGTGGAGCGCATGATACAGGACATAAAATTAATGAAGGAAAACAATGTGAACGCTGTGAGAACATGCCACTATCCCGACGACCCCCGCTGGTATGAACTCTGCGATAAATACGGAATATACATTACAGCCGAGGCCAACATAGAGAGCCACGGAATGGGCTACGGCGACAAGACACTTGCAAAGAACCTTTCGTACCAGCAGGCCCATCTTGAGCGCAACGACCACAATGTTAAAATCTACAAGAACTTCCCTGCAATAATTGTGTGGAGTCTTGGGAACGAAGCGGGCTATGGCGTGAACTTTGAAAAGGCGTTCGACCTTGTGCGCGCTTACGACCCGTCGCGCCCCATACAATATGAACGCGCCATTTGGGAGAACGGAAAGAGCGAGATATACTGCCCGATGTACTATCCCTACAAAAGCTGCGAGAAATATTGCGAGAAAAACGATCCGCGTCCGCTAATACAATGCGAATATGCCCACTCAATGGGAAACTGCGGCGGTTTTTTCAAAAAGTACTGGGATCTTGCGCGAAAATACCCCAACTATCAAGGCGGATACATATGGGATTTTGTTGACCAGGGACTAAACGGTTTCAACGAGGACGGAAGACCGATTTTTACATACGGCGGCGACTACGGACGCTATCCTGCCTCGGACCACAACTTCAACTGCAACGGGTTCATACGTCCCGACCGTAAGCCTAATCCTGAGGCCAACGAATACCGTTACTTCATGCAGAATATATGGACAACTCCCATAGATTTGAAGAAAGGTATTGTGGAGGTTTATAACGAGTTTTTCTTTCGCGACATCTCAAACGTGCGACTTGTATGGGAGCTTGTGTGCGAGGGCAAGGTGCTTGCAAAAGGCACGGAAGAGGCTCTTAACGTAGGTCCGCATGAGAGAAGGCAGGTAACACTCGGCGGTTATTCCGTTCCCGATGAGGCAAAGGGCAAAGAAGTTATGCTCAATGTTGACTATAAGCTTAAGACCGTGGAGCCTTTGCTCGATGTTAACTACTCCATAGCACGCCAGCAGTTGCCGTTGAGCGGCTACAGATTTCCTACGCTTGACGAAATAATGCCCAAGGCAGAAAAAACCGTACACGGAAAGAAAAAGGCCGAGCAGGATAAGGTGGTTAAAGAGGAGCAGATAGCATGTCTGTCGCTCCGGGCCGCACACACAACCGTTACATTCAACAAAAAAACGGGCTGGCTCGATTACTTCGATATCGATGATGCGCCCGCGTTCAAGAAGGGCTATTCGCTTGTGCCCGATTTCTGGCGTGCGCCGACCGATAACGATTACGGCGCAAACCTGCAGCAGAAGTTTGCCGCATGGAAAGACCCGAAAATGAATCTGAAGAAGTTTGAGTGCAAGGAACTCGGCGATGCAAAGCAGGTTGTTGCCGAGTATGACATGCCAACGGTTTCCTCGAAACTCGTGATGACTTACACGCTTCGCCCCGACGGACAGCTCGTGGTGAACGAGAAACTTACAACCAACCCCAACGCAAAAGAGAAACCCATGATGTTCCGCTTCGGAATGCAGCTTGTAATGCCGCATGAGTTTTCAAAACTTCAATATTACGGACGCGGACCGGGCGAGAACTACATAGACCGCCATTGGGCCGATCGCATAGACGTTTACAACCAGAACGTGGCCGACCAATACTGGGGCTATGTGCGCCCGCAGGAAAGTGGCAACCACACCGACATACGCTGGTGGAAAGTGTTGTCGGGTGCGGGAACAGGCCTTGAGTTCTACTCGAACATCCCCATGGAATGCTCATCGCTAAACTATCTCACGTCCGACCTCGACGGCGGTCCCGACAAGTATGCCCACCAAATGCACAGCGGCGACCTGACACCGAGAAAATTCACGGTAGTGAAGATACAGGAAAGGCAGTTCGGCCTTGGCGGCATTGACAGTTGGGGACAGTGGCCCGAGCCCGAGGCGCAGATGCCTTACGGCGACAGGGAGTTCACTTTCGTAATAAATCCTATTGCAAATCAGGGCAAATAAAATGCCCCACACTTTACACTGTGCAGCCTGTGCCTCTTTAGGCACGGGCTGCATTTGTTAAGGGCGGTGGCGGACGGAGGAGCATTTTTGCCGCAAAGCGGGCTTGAAACGGCAAGCTGTTGGCAATCAAAATATTACTGCAAAATACGTGGTTTTTGTAAGAATTTGTTTCTCAGAAACTTATAAAGGCGTAAAAAAGGTCTGATGTAGAATTTTCTATGTCCTATGTAGAAAAAATTATATCAGACATTGTTTTTACCATGTCCCATGCGATTTTGCCGAACTTTCGCCGTTGGTTGTTTTTTGTATGCAGGGCGTGTGCGTTCCATGTTGTTTGGCGAAATAAAAACCGTGTGTGTACGGTGTGTGGTCGTTTACTGTTTTTCCTGCAAGTCGCAAATTCTTAATAACTCTTATTTGTAGCGCCGCGTTGCCGGGAATTGGGAAAAAGTAGCTATTTTTGCAGGAATAAAAAGAATATCATCCTGATGCAAATCAATAAGGCGTTTATTTTTGCCGTAGTTTCGGCGGTATTGGCGGGGTTTGTCCTGCAATCATGCGAGGACGACTATAATTATGGAGAGCTTAAGAAAAAGGAGCGCAAAATTATCAGTTCGTTTATAAAAAAAGGCACCACAATATTGGCCTACGATGCCAACGACACGCTTGTTCATGTTGCGCCAATAACGGTAATAAGTCTGTCGCAGTTTGAGAAGCAGGATTCCACAACCGATGTGTCGAAAAACGAGTATGTTTACTTCCCAAACACCGGAGTATATATGCAGATTGTGCGCAAGGGGGCGGGAAGCAAACTGGAGAGCGGCGAAACAGCCACCATACTTTGCCGCTTTACAGAGGTGAACCTTCGTGGCGACTCGATACAGGCGTCAAACTGCAACAACTATTCAACGGCTATACCCGATGTTATGACGGTTTCAAACACACTCGGCACTTTCACCGCCTCGTTTGTATCGGGCATAATGTACTCCGGTTACGGCGCTTCGGTACCATCGGGTTGGCTTGTGCCGCTATCATACGTGAATATAGGACGCCAGGAGAGCGAAGAGGAAAAAATTGCCAAGGTAAGGCTTATTGTGCCGGATTCGCAGGGACAGAAAGATGCCAGCGAGGACGTTTACGCCTGCTATTACGACATAACCTATCAAAGAGGCTACAGATAAACATTTTTCTATGGCATGCGGCAGCGGAAAAATAAGGTTTGGCGTTGTCGGCACAAGTCCTATAACCGACTGGTTCTTGCGCGGGGCTTTGCAGGACAGACGTTTTGAGCTTGCAGCCGTATGTTCGCGCAATATTGACCGGGCCCGGGCATTCGGTGGCAAATACGGCGCAAATTTGGCGTTTTCTTCCATAACCGAAATGGCGGCAAGCCGCAGCGTGGACGCTGTTTACATAGCCGTGCCCAATAATCTTCATGCCCAATACTCGATAGCCTGCATGAATATGGGCAAACATGTGCTTTGCGAGAAACCGGCGGCATCCAATGCGGCAGAGTTCCTAAGCATGGTTGAGTGTGCCAAGAAAAACAAAGTGGCTTTAATGGAGGCAATGCTGCCCACGGTAAGCGAAAACTTCAGAATTATACGCAACAACCTGCCGCGCATTGGCAAGATACGCAGGTATTTCGGAGCTTATTGCCAGTATTCTTCCCGCTACGACAAGTTGCGGCGCGGGGATGTGGCAAACGTGTTCAGCGCGGCAATGTCGGGCGGGGCTACAATGGACATAGGCGTTTATACAATATATCCGATGGTAGCCCTTTTCGGTATGCCGCAGAGCGTGAGCGCGCAGGGAATTTTGCTTTCCACGGGCGTTGACGCGCAGGCGGCGGTTAATATGAAATACCCCGACATGAACGCCACGGTGGTTTATTCAAAAATAGCAGACTCGTATCTTCCATCGGAAATTGAGGGCGAGGAAGGAAATTTGCTTATGGACGGAATACACGTAATACACAGCGTTACTTACATTCCCCACCGTGCGCCGATGTCGGGGCAGGGACCGGAGGAGGAAAGGCATGCCGTTGGTGTTTTGCCCGGAAAGAGCGATTATTATTACGAGGTAAAAGAATTCATAGACCTTTTGGAAAACGGAAAAGTCGAGTCGGAACAGAACAGCCTTGAAAACTCACTTAACACACTCCGTGTTACCGATGAGATACGCCGTCAGTTAGGTGTGGTGTTCCCTGCCGATTCTTAGAGACTGTTTTATTTTTTTCGTCTCATGAATTGAGATGTGTTTTTGAGGCAGGTTTGCCTTTCTGAAGAGGAGATAGCGGGCAATATGACTTAGAAGAGGGGCGGATATGAGCAAAAAGACACTCAAAGCATGGGCAGAAACTACAGTAACAATACCGACTCAATGTAAAAAATCAAAAACAGTTTCTAAGGCATAGCCTTTTCAGTCGGGGTTCATAAGGTCGGATATTATCTCATCGGAAACAAATATGCCGCTTTCTGTAAGTTTCAGGTGTTTGCCGCTTTCAGTGGAAACCTGTTCCATTTTACCGCAATCGATATATGTCTTTGCCGAGCGCAACAGGTATTCTGTGGCTTCCGCCCCGAACATCTTTTCGGTTTCTTCGAGATTTATGCCCTCGCAGGTGCGCAGCCGTGTCATCACCATCTCATCGTATTTATTTGCCGTTGTGAGCGTTTCGGTTTCATGCGGCACTATTTTAGAGCGGATATATCTCTGTATTTCCGGTAGGTTTATGCGGCGTGAAACGCCGTTGAACGAGTGTGCTCCGGCACCGAGTCCGAGATATTTTTCGCCCGTCCAGTATGCGGCGTTGTGCCTTGCCCGCTTTTCGGAAAGGGCAAAGTTTGATATTTCGTAGTGTTCATAGCCCGCAGCCTTTAGCTTTTCAACGAGCGTGGCATACATCTTAATGTATAGTTCCTCTCCGGACTCCCGAATTTCCCCCCTTTTCAGTTTGGTATAAAGCGGTGTGCCTTCCTCAAAGCTCAGCGCGTATGCCGAAATGTGTTCCGGGCGCAGGGCAACAGCCGTTTCCAGGTCTTTATCCCACAATGCGGCAGTTTGCCCCGGCAGGGCGTATATAAGGTCTATGCTAATGTTGTCGAAGCCCGCTTTGCGCAGAATTTCATAGCTTTTCGCAGCTTCGTTGGCAGAGTGGCGGCGGTGTATTCCGCGCAGCAGCTTGTCGTTGAAGCTCTGCACGCCCATGCTTATGCGGTTTATGGGCAGTTCGTGCAGCGCGGCGGCATATTCTTCGTTAATATCATCGGGGTTAACCTCCATGGTTATTTCCGCATAGGGAAGAATGCGGAAACATCGGTGCAGCGTGTTGAAAATATCGGTCAGATTCTCAATGGCAAGCTGCGAGGGTGTGCCGCCTCCAAGATAAACGGACGACACCTCGGGGAAACCGAAAAAATCCTTGCGTTCCGCAATCTCGCCGCATAGCCTTTGCACGTAGAGTTTCTTTATTTCATTTGACGAAACGGTGGAGTAGAAAGCGCAATAGTCGCACCGTGTTTTGCAGAAAGGAATGTGGATGTAAATGCCCGCCATTTTTAGGTAGCTTTGTTAAGTAATCGGTGCAAAGATACAAGTTTCCGTGCGCAGCTTGGGGCAACAGTTTTCCAAATATCGGCGCGAGGCAAAAAAGGTCTGATGTAATTTGAATTATGTCTGATATAATTTTTTCTACATCGGACATGTTTTTTTCTACATCGGATATAATTTTCGACGTGTTTCGGAAGAACCAATCGATTTTGGTTTTGCGATAATTGCAGGGGCGTATTGCATGCGCCTTGTACGCCACCGCCCCGGAAACATTGCACATACATGGCATGACATTGCGCGAATATGGCAAAACTGCACTATCCTGTGCGAATTTAAGAAGTCTATTGTTTAGAACTCACGTAATATTAATTGCCGCAGTGCAAAATTCCAAAAAAACGGTTTCAAAAGTTGTCTGTTCCGAATATTTTTCGCAAATTGCAGCCGAAACACATGGCGGTGTGCTTCGCAACCGGAAAATAAACCCTAAAAATAAAAATATCATGAAAGTATATCAAACAAAGGAAATCAAAAACATCAGTTTGTTGGGCAGCGATGGCTCGGGCAAGACCACTCTCACCGAGGCTTTGCTTTATGAAAGTGGTCAGATTCAGCGTCGCGGAAGGATCACCGCCAAAAACACAGTTAGCGACTACTTCCCCGTGGAGCAGGAATACGGATATTCAGTTTTCTCCACCCCTTTTCATACCGAATGGAACGGCAAAAAACTGAATTTCATCGACTGCCCGGGTTCCGACGACTTTATCGGGGCCACCGTAACGGCACTCAGCGTAACCGACACGGCGGTAATAATGATAAACGGTCAGAATGGTGTTGAGGTTACCACGCACAACCATTTCAGATATTGCGAAAAGCTCAAAAAGCCCGTTATATTCCTTATAAACCGTCTTGACGATGAAAAATGCGACTACGACAACATAATAGAGCAGCTTCGCTCGATTCACGGCGATAAAGTAACTCCCGTTCAGTTTCCTATAAAGACCGGGCCCGAATTCAATTCCATGATCGATGTGTTGCTCATGAAGAAATATTCCTGGAAGCCCGAAGGTGGCGCGCCGATTATAGAAAGCATTCCCGCCGATCAAATGGAAAAGGCAAGGGAATGGCACGCAAGGCTTGTGGAGAATGCGGCAGAAAACGATGAGACGCTGATGGAAAAGTTCTTCGACACCGAAAGCCTGACAGAGGACGAAATGCGCGAGGGAATACGCAAGGGACTCATAACCCAGAGCATATACCCCGTGTTCTGCGTTTGCGCAAGCAAGGATATGGGTGTGCGCCGCATGATGGAGTTCCTTGGCAATGTTGTGCCGTTTGTAGATGAAATGCCGCCTGTTGTAAATACGGCGGGAAAGGCTGTCGCTCCTGATTCCGCAGGCCCCACATCGATTTTTTTCTTCAAGACGGGCATGGAGCCGCACATTGGCGAAGTGCAATACTTTAAGGTTATGAGCGGAACCGTTCACGAGGGCGACGACCTTGACAACGCCGACCGTGGCTCCAAGGAGAGAATGGCGCAGATATTCTCGCCATCGGGTTCACTGCGCGAAAAAGTGAGCGAAATGGTTGCCGGCGACATAGGATGCACCGTAAAGCTGAAAGACGTGCGCCTTGGAAACACACTCAACGGCAAAGGTTGCGACTACCGCTTCGATTTCATTAAATATCCCGATTATAAGTACACCCGCTCCATAAAGGCTGTAAACGAAGGCGAGACCGAGAAACTTATGGCCGCACTCACGAGAATGCACGAGGAAGACCCAACGTGGGTTGTGGAACAGAGCAAGGAATTGCGCCAAACTCTTGTGCATGGGCAGGGAGAGTTTCATTTGCGCACACTGAAGTGGAGACTTGAGAACAACGACAAGATACAAATAGTATATGGTGAGCCGAGAATACCCTATCGCGAAACCATAACCAAAGCGGCGCGTGCCGACTATCGCCACAAGAAACAGAGCGGCGGTGCAGGTCAGTTTGGCGAAGTGCACCTTATAATAGAGCCGCTCGTGGATGGCGAGCCGGTTAAGCCGTCATACAAGTTCGGCGGACAGGAATACCGCATAACTCCACGTTCCACCGAGGTTGTAAATCTTGAATGGGGCGGAAAGCTCGAGTTTATTAACTCTGTTGTTGGCGGTGCCATAGATGCGCGCTTCATGCCGGCAATACTCAAAGGCGTTATGTCGAGAATGGAGCGCGGTCCGCTCACCGGCTCATACGCACGCGATGTGAGGGTTATTGTTTACGATGGAAAGATGCACCCTGTGGATTCTAACGAAATATCGTTCACCCTCGCGGGACGCAACGCTTTCAGCGCGGCATTCAAAGAAGCCGGACCTAAAATTCTCGAACCCATTTACGATGTAGAGGTGCTTGTTCCCTCTGACTACATGGGCGATACCATGAGCGACCTGCAAGGGCGCCGCGCAATAATAATGGGCATGGATGCCGAAAAAGGATACCAAAAGCTTACGGCGCGTGTGCCTTTGGCAGAGATGTCGAACTATTCCACCACGCTAAGCAGCATAACCGGAGGGCGCGGCGCATTCAGCATGAAGTTCTCAAGCTACGAGCTTGTACCGGCAGACGTTCAGCAGAAACTAATAGCGGCGTTTGAGAAAGAAAACGCAGAGGCTGAGGCATAGCGTGCAGCGGTAAATACAAACCAATCCAACCCATTCCGAACTTTTGCGGATGGGTTGGATTTTCTGTAAAAAAGGGCAGTCCCACATTGGCGCGTGCCATGTTGCTGAAAGGGTAACCATTTGAAATTCGCAAAATTGCAGTTTTGTAGAACTTTTTTGCAACAATTTGACCCGCAGGTTGTTGCAAGGCACCGAAAAAAGGTCTGATGTAGTTTTGATTATGTCTGATGTAATTTTTCCTACATAGGACATGGTTTTTTCTATGTCCCATGTAGAACAGCCTACTACTTTTATGATTGTGAAGTAGTGCTTTGTGTTTCCTCGAAAAACATTCGTTTTCCTTTTTTGTAGGCATACCTTTTTCATTAGCCGTGCAGCATACCGTGCAATTTCTTAAACAGCAAAAGCCGTCCCGGCAATAAAGTAGAATGAGGAATGCCATAAAATCGTAGCCACTTATTTGTATTTTACGACTCGGGCAAAGCGGAATTTTGTAACTTTGCCGACAAAGTTCAAGATCATGAGAAAGTTTGTATCATTAGTTTTTACGGTGGTCCTTGCGGCATTTGCCACAAAGGCAGCGGCAGAGATAACGTTGCAGGACATAGCCGGCGGGAAATATTCCGCCAAGTCCATGCGCTCGTTTCAATCTTCTCCCGATGGCGGTAGTTATATGCAGATTAGCGAGGACGGTAAGAAACTCCTTTCCTACTCGTTTAGGAACGGTGTGCAAAACGGCGTTGTAATAGACCTAACAACCGCACGCGGCGACAAGGTTGAGAGCATGGACGGCTATATAGTGTCGCCCGACTGCAGACGCATTCTTGTGCAGACTAACACAAAATACATATACCGCCGCTCGTTTACGGCCGACTACTACATTTACGATGTCAATAACAAAACCCTTACGGCACTTTCAAAAGGCGGTGCGCAGATGCAGCCTCAGTTTTCGCCCGATGGCAATATGATTTCGTTCGTGCGCGGCGGCAACCTGTTTCTTGTAAAACTGCTTTTCGACAATTCCGAAAGCCGGGTTACCAAAGACGGCGAGTTTGGAAAGGTACTCAACGGTATTCCCGACTGGGTGAACGAGGAAGAGTTTTCCACGGCTTGCTCATATGTGTTTACTGCCGACAGCAAAATGCTTGTGTGGGTGCGCTATGACGAGAGCGCGGTAAAGACGTTCTCCTTTCCGCTGTACAAGGGCATGAAGCCCGAAAAACGCGAGTATGCCGGCTATCCCGGGGCTTACAGCTACAAATACCCCATTGCAGGCGAGGTTAATTCAAAAGTTACCGTACACTCGTTCGACATAAAGAGCCATGTGGAGCGTACTATAAACGTGCCGCTCGATGCCGATGGATATATACCGCGCATTTTCCGAACTTCCGACCCCGAAAAGGTGGCTGTCGTAACCCTCAACCGCCATCAGGACCAAATGGACATTTACGCGGCAAACCCGCGCTCCCGTGTTTGCAAACTGCTTGTAAGAGAAAAGAACGACAAATACCTGCGCGAGGACGCATTCTCAAAGCTGAAATTCTATGGCGACCATTTTGCCATGGTAAGCGACCGCAGCGGTTATAACGAGATATATTGGTACGACATAAACGGGCATCTTGTGGGGCAGGTAACCAAAGGAAATTACGAGGTGCGCGATTTCTACGGCTACGATGCCGCCACCGGCAACTTTTATTATTCGGCAAATGCCGACGGGCCGCAATACACCACGGTAATGTGTGCAAACCTGAAAGGCGTAACAAAGAAACTTTCTGCACATAAGGGCAGCAACGCCGCAAAGTTCAGCGCAAATTTCCGCTACTACGTAAACACATTCTCAAGCCTTGCTTCTGCACCGGTAACAACCCTGTGCAGTGCAAACGGCAAGGTTCTGAAAACTCTCATAGACAATTCGGAATTAAAGGCAAAGATAGATGCGAACGCCCCGGCAAAGGTGGAAATGTTCGAGTTTACCACCTCTAGCGGCACAAAGCTGAACGGATATATGGTGAAGCCCGCGAATTTCAGCGAGACAAAGAAATATCCCGTAATAATGTACCAATATAGCGGACCGGGTTCGCAGGAAGTTCGTGATTCCTGGTCATCGGGTTTCATGCCCGGCATGGTATGGGAACGCTATCTTGCCCAAAACGGTTTTATTTGCGTTTGTGTTGACGGACGAGGTACCGGCGGACGCGGGGCGGACTTCGAAAAGCAAACTTATCTGAAACTCGGACTTCTCGAGGCGCAAGACCAGGTGGAGACTGCGCTATATCTCGGCAAGCTCGGCTATGTTGACAAAAACCGCATAGGAATATGGGGATGGAGCTATGGCGGTTTCAATACCCTAATGTCGATGAGTGAGGGCAGGGGTGTGTTCCGTGCCGGCGTTGCCATAGCCCCGGTTACGAGCTACCGTTTCTACGACTCTGTATATACCGAGCGCTATATGCGTACTCCCAACGAGAATCCGGCGGGGTATGATGACAGCCCGATAGCACGCGCCGAAAAGCTGCACGGCGACCTTTTGATTGTGCACGGCACTGCTGACGACAATGTTCACTTTCGCAATTCGGCAGAGTATTCCGAAGCCCTTGTACAGGCCGGAAAGCAATTTCAAATGCAGGTTTACACAAACCGAAACCACGGCATATACGGTGGCAACACACGGCTGCACCTTTATACAAGGGTGGCTGAGTTTTTCATGGATAAGCTGAAATAAACCGGCAAAAACATAAGCAGGCGCACGGCTTTGGTGTGCAGGCAAAAGAAAATACCGTCCCCGTCATGGCAGTAATATCAACGTAGTGGCGGGGGCGGAGTAATTTTATGGGCGGCGTATTCCTGTTTCAAGCGCATATCGCAAAAATGCCCGATGCAATGAAATTCAGAGAAATTGCTGTTTGCGAAAAATGTTTTGCAAAGTTTTGGTTTTCAGCTTGTGGCAAGTAGCATAAAAAAGGTCTGATATAATTTGAATTATGTCTGATGTAGTTTTTTCTACATAGGACATGTTTTTTTTTACTTCCGTTGTGGTTTTTGTGAGTTATCATAATCCGGAGCGTAAATGCTCGCGTCATAAGTGCGCCTTGCGGCGGCGGAGAGCGGATTTGCGAGAAGTGTGTTTTTTTGTGTATCTTTGCAGAGTGGAAATTTTGTCCGCGCTTGCCGTGCGGCAACCGATTTTTTATGAAATCCGTCAGAAGCATATTTACAGCATTTTTGTTAATGCTTCCGCTGTTTGCGGGGGCAGTGGTTTGGAATGCCGACAACTTTCCTGTGGTTTACCTTCAGGATTCGCGCCGTCATGTCTGCGATCCCGACAATGTGCTTTCTCCCTCGGTGCGCGACTCGATTGACGCCCTGCTCTCCACCTTGGAGACAAAGCGCGGCGTGCAGAGCATATTCGCCGTGGCAAAGCGAATTGAGGGCGGCGAGCCCTACGATTTCGGCATGGCGTTGGCGAGAAAATACAAGGTGGGCTCCGGAACGCAGAACTCCGGCTTGATTGTGGTGCTTTCAACCGAAGACCGCGCCTATCAAATTCTGACAGGGCAGGGACTTGAGGGAACTTTGCCCGATGCCCTGTGCCATAAGATAGAAAAAGACTATATGGTGCCCTTCATGAAGCAGGGCGATTGGGACGCGGCAATGCTCAACGGCGCAAAGGCAATATGCGCATACGTGGCAAAAGACGAAACGCTGCTGCCTGAAAACAGCGGTGGCAAAAACGATTCATCGGCAATGGTGATTGCGCTCGTTATTGTGGCGTTTCTGGTGGTGATTGCGGGCATGATTATAAGGAATAAGTGGAATGGCGACCTTTGCCCGAGGTGTAAGAATCATAGTTTGAAGCGTACAAGTCAGACACTTAGACGTACCGGCGATGGAAAGCTGCTTGTGATATACAAATGCTCGAAATGCGGGTACACGGTAGCAAAGGAGGAAAACGATGACGGCGGACACGGAGACGGAATTTTGTCTCTGCTGCCATTCCTGCTGATTGGCGGCGGACGCGGCGGCTTAGGCGGTGGCGGCGGAGCGAGCGGCGGAACGTTTGGTGGCGGCTCCTTTGGCGGCGGTGGCGCGGGAGGAAAGTTTTAAACAGTGCAGCCATAGAAAAAGAAATAACTAAAAAACAAATACGAAATGAAAAAGAACAAATCTTTGATTGCCATAATCGCGGTTGTGGTGTTGCTCGTGATATGGTGCGTTACAAAATACAACGGAATGGTAACGCAAGACGAAAAGGTATCTACGGCTTGGAGCAATGTGCAGACCCAATACCAGCGCCGCGCCGACCTGATACCAAATCTTGTGAACACGGTAAAAGGATACGCAACCCATGAGAACGAAACCCTTGAGGGAGTTGTGGCGGCAAGGGCAAAGGCCACTCAGATAACGGTGGCCCCCGAAAACCTAACGCCCGAAAAACTGCGCGAGTTTCAAAAGGCACAAGGGGATGTAACTTCCGCGCTCGGCAAACTTATTGCCCTGACAGAAAACTATCCCAACCTGAAAGCAAACGAGAATTTCAGTGCCCTGCAGGTGCAGCTCGAGGGAACGGAAAACAGGATAACCGAAAGCCGTCGCGTTTATAACGAGGCCGTGCAGGCGTACAACCTTACGGCGCGCCGCTTTCCCGGCAACATAGTGGCTGCTCTGTTCGGTTTTACGGCAAAGGCAAAATTCGAAGCATCGGAAGGCTCGGAGAAAGTCCCGGAAGTGAAATTCTAAGCAGGTCGTGGTTATGAAATCAAGCCAAAGATACATGATGCGCGGCGTTAGCGCAATGAAAGAGGACGTTCACGCAGCAATAAAGAATATCGACAAAGGAATTTTTCCCCATGCCTTCTGCAAGATAATGCCCGACATTTTGGGCGGAGACCCCGAATACTGCAACATAATGCACGCCGATGGGGCGGGAACAAAGTCGAGCCTCGCATATATGTATTGGAAAGAAACCGGCGACCTTTCCGTGTGGCGCGGGATAGCCCAGGACGCAATTGTGATGAACACCGACGACCTGCTTTGCGTTGGCGCGGTTGACAACATCCTTGTTTCGTCAACCATAGGGCGCAACAAAATGCTCGTGCCGGGAGAGGTTATATCAGCAATCATAAACGGAACAGACGAGCTGCTTGCCGAAATGCGCGGAATGGGCATAGGAATATATCCCACAGGCGGCGAAACGGCGGACGTGGGAGACCTTGTGCGCACAATAATAGTTGACTCCACCGTAACCTGCCGCATGAAGCGCAGCGATGTGATTGACAATGCCAACATACGGCCCGGAGACGTGATTGTGGGACTTTCATCGTGCGGACAGGCAACATACGAAAAGCAGTACAATGGTGGCATGGGCAGCAACGGACTTACTTCGGCGCGCCACGATGTGTTTGCAAAATATCTCGCGGAAAAATACCCCGAAAGCTACGACAAGGCAGTGCCGGACGAGCTTGTTTACAGCGGAAATATGCACCTTGGCGATAAAGTGGAGGGAACCCCGCTGAACGCCGGGCAGCTTGTGCTTTCGCCCACCAGGACATACGCGCCGGTGGTTAAGAAACTTCTTGACACGATGCGTCCCAAAATTCACGGAATGGTGCATTGCACAGGCGGGGCGCAAACAAAGGTGCTCAACTTCGTTGGTGAAAACTGCAAGGTTATTAAGGACAATATGTTCCCCGTACCCCCGCTTTTCAAACTCATACACGATGAGAGCGGCACAGACTGGAGAGAGATGTACATGGTGTTCAACATGGGACATCGCCTTGAAGTTTACGTCAGTCCCGAAGATGCGCAGACTGTAATCGACACTGCGAACGGTTTTAACATAGACGCGCAGGTTGTGGGTCGCATAGAGGAGGGCAAGAGAAGCCTTACGATAAAAAGCGAGTTCGGGGAATTCAAATATTGAGCATGGCAGAAAACAACAGCACGCTTCTTGAAAAGCTCAATGCGCTCCACGACCGTTTTGAGGAGGTGAGTACGTTGATTTCCGACCCTTCTGTGATTTCCGACCAGCAGCGCTACGTTAAGCTGACGCGGGAGTACAAAGAGTTAGAACGACTAATGGCGGAGAGGAGCGAGTATTCAAAACTTATTTCCGGGCAAGCTGAGGCAAAACAAATACTCCTTGAGGAAAGCGACCCCGAAATGCGCGAAATGGCAAAGGAGCAGGCTTCGGAATGTGAAAGGAAAATTCCCGAAATCGAGGAGCGCATAAAGCTGCTGCTCGTTCCCAAAGACCCGGAGGACGCTAAAAACGCCATTCTCGAAATTCGCGGCGGCACGGGTGGCGACGAGGCCGCGCTGTTTGCGGGCGACCTTTTCAGGATGTACTCCAAATTCTGCGAGCAAAAGGGCTGGACGCTCACGGTGTCGTCTGCCAGCGAGGGCGCGGCGGGAGGTTTCAAGGAAATTGTCTGCTCCGTTACCGGCGCGGACGTTTACGGCACGCTGAAATACGAAAGCGGAGTCCACCGTGTGCAGCGTGTGCCGGCCACCGAGACACAGGGGCGCATACACACTTCGGCGGCAACGGTGGCGGTGCTGCCCGAGGCCGACCCCTTTGAGGTGAAGATTAACGAGGGTGAGATACGCTGGGACACATTCCGCTCAAGCGGCGCGGGAGGCCAGAACGTGAACAAGGTGGAAAGCGGCGTGCGGCTGCGGTATAACTGGAAAAACCCTAACACAGGCGAAATTTCGGAAATACTCATAGAGTGCACAGAAACACGCGACCAGCCAAAGAACAAAGAACGCGCCCTTGCACGGCTGCGAACCTATATATACGATCACGAACACCAGAAATATGTTGACGACATAGCCTCGCGCCGCAAGTCGCTCGTATCAACGGGCGACCGCTCCGCTAAGATACGCACCTACAACTATCCGCAGGGGCGAGTAACCGACCACCGCATCAACTACACCATGTACAACCTGCAAGCCTTTATGGACGGCGACATACAAGAGTGTATCGACCGTCTTACGGTGGCGGAGAACGCGAACCGTTTGCAGCAGACGGAATTGTAGCAAAGCGTGAAATTTGCGCCGGCGCACAAAATACGGGCGGGGATGTTTTTTTCAAAGGGCACCCCCGCCTTTTTCATCCCATATCCGCAGCTGGCGGAATGCATTGTCCGTTTCTCTTTTGCGGAAGTATGCAAAACTTCCGCAATCCACGATATCACCAATGCGGTCTTTCATCCCGCATTCACGCTTGCGCCGCAAATTTCAGGCGAAAGGGCAGGGAAGGGCTAATCTTTTGAGACACAGATGTTTGAACGGTATTGCGATTGTTTGTATAAGCATTTGTTTTTCAGTGCGTTGCAAGTGGGCAAAAAAAGGTCTGATGTAGTTTGAATTATATCAGACATAATTTTTTCTACATAGGACGTAGTTTTTCCTATGTCCTATGTAGTTTTTGGGGTGTTTCAAACGAAGTAGCCAATTTTGGTTTTGTGATAATTGTAGGGGCGAATTGCATACGTCCTGTACATCACCACATGAACCGCACCGCAAACCGCCGATGCCATATGCCAAGCGGCGCAATTCAGGACGTATGCCATACGCCTATGCGGCGGCGCAGATTATTGCTAAATTAATCGTTGCGGGTTTGTGTGGCGCAATTTTCTGCCTAAAAGTTGTGTGATTGGATGTTATTGCGTTTATGCCGCCTCTGTTTGCGGCATGGGGATTTCGTTGCTGCATACAATCAAAATGCCTTCGTTTAGCAATCGTCCCATTTCAGCTTCAACGCATTTTTCCGCCGTTCCGCTGTCAATTCCCTCAAAACAAGGGACGGTTTCCTGCATAAGCTCCGAAAAACTCTTTGGGTGTTTTGCAATTCCAAGCATATTGTTCGAAAGGTTGTTCTGTGCCGTTTCGCGAAAGCCTTTCTCCGACAAGTCGGGAACTGCCGCCACCGCCATTTCGTCGCCTGTGTGCCGGCATTTGATGTATGCCGCCAACGCCGCGCTTTCATCCGCCGTTGCGCGGAATATTGCCAAGTATGGGTTGGGGGCTATCATCAATTCCCCGCGCTTTTCTTTGAATGTGTTAAAGAATGTTGTGTTCCCGCATACCGCTCTCGCGATGTTCATGAGGCCTTTCTTAGGCAGGGTGTCCCATGCCGCGTTCTTTTCCTTTATGAATGCGTCATAACGGTCAATGCCGCTGTGCGCTCCGCAGGGAACGCCAATTCCCGCAAGCCTTTTGTGGCGGGTGGGGAAGAGGACGGCAATTCTTTCGAAGAGTTCGGGATATTTCAGCAGCAGTGTGCGCTCCACCATGCGGCAGGTGCGCTGCGTGCGCTTGTGTCCGCCGAGAATGTGAACGAACCGGCGTTGCCCATAGTGCGTCAGGTCGCAAAACTCGTCGGCTCTGTAGCCGTTGTCGCGTATCGTCCCGGGGTGGATAGTGGCGATGTCTTTGCCTTCGTCCCTCGCCATTATCGAGAAAAACATTTGTTCATAAACCACGTTTGCACTTATGTCGGCGTTGCGGAACTTTTCGCCGTTGAAGTCGTTGTCCCAGAAAAATTTCTCAACCTCCCCGCAAAACCTGCCGAAGAAGTCCAAGTCGTTCCCTCCGCAAAATCCGAGGTTGTACGACGGCATGTTATCACTTTTTAACACACCTGCGAATTGCGGCGCGAGCTTCAGTCCGTCAACGGAGAGGAAGCGGTTTATCATCCCACGGTAATATTCGGTGCAGCGTTCCTTGTTCTGCGCAATAAGTCCGGCTTGGGTGATGTTTGGTTGCAGCGGCTGCGTAAGGTATATGTCGCCGTCAATGTGCAGGAACGGCTCTGTTTGCAGGGAGTACGCCCTCACCTTTGCAAGTGTCCAGTGGCACGTGAGGCAGTCGAAACCGTCGAAGTTCACCACAACTTCCGCGTAAGGCAGCTTCAGGGTGTCGATAAGGGTTTTCGCGCCCTCGGTGTCGGTGTATAGCGTAACTTTGCCGAATTGCTCTTTAAGGCTCATGCAGCTCAACGCCCACGACATGAGGTTGTATTCGGCGTGATTCCACCAGAAAGGCGACTCCGTGAGCTTGCGCCCGCCACACCACAGTGTCTGTATAATGTTCATGCTGTTATAATCTTTTTAATGAGTAAAAAAGGCGCGGGCTGCACAGCCCGCGCCGGATGATCTTTCAGACAGAGTTCAAAGCCAATACCCTTCCCAAAGTTCTTCCCCCTTTGCGCAACTGTCGCGCTTGAGCGTGTCAATGCGGTTTATTTCATCGGGTTCAATCCCTATGCCGCTATACATATTCCAGTTGTGCGAGATATCCAAATATCGCAGTTCGAGCCTTTCCTTATCCCAATACCCGCTTATTTTGAACTGGTATAGGTCGCAGTTGCTGAGGTCGGCTTTTTTGACGCACCTTGGAATTCTTACGCTTGACAGCTTTGTGTTGTGCAGGTCTATTTCTCGCAATTTTGGAAAGCTGTCTCTGTCAAACCAGAGCAAAGCATCTGCGTTCTTTACATATGCCACGCCTTTCTTGTTGCGGTCTGTTGTAAGAACCTTGCAATTGCTCATGTCCAGAATTTCCAAGGACTTTGGGAGTCGCTTTTTGGCATTAAAGCCTCTTACCCAAAAGTTGTTGCCGGACAGGTTCAGCTTTTTTATGCTGTACGTCCTTAGGTCGGGCAGATATTTCAGCCCCTGCCTTGAAAGGTCGCAGGTCTCTATAAAAGTTCCCTTGGGCAGTACTTTAAGTTGCTTCATGCTCTTTACGAGGATTACGGTGTCGTTCTTGCAATTGCTTGCACGATTGGTGTCCGTTCCGCCGTTGTGTGCTTTAAGTCCATGGCAAACGGAAAACGCCAGAGAGCACACTCCTGCGAACACAAATATGGCTGCATATTTGGCTTTCATCGTCTTGGTGTTTTAGGGTGTTGGGTAGTCGTTGTAACGTTTTTTGTATTCGTACCTCACCTTGTCAAGCACTTCTTTATCGTATTTGTCAAGGTACTTGTGCTCATTTCCGTCAATGGTATCCCAATCATCGTAACTTTCCCAACCTTCTGCGTTCTTGTTATAGAAGATTTTCACGAAATCTTCTGAAAAACCCCTGCTTTTTAGGAATTGCGCACGCTCCTCAGCAGTATCTCCGTGCTTCCAGGATTCCTTGTACCAGTAATAATGCTTTGCGTGTATGCATTCGTGAGCGACAGAAGCCGAAAAAGAACCGTCCACAGTGCCATCGTGCAAGTAACCTCCGTTGTCTTTGCTTTTCCCTATAAATCTCTTGTTAAAGCCGTCCTCGCCAACGAATTTGCTGTTTATGCTGATTGTGTCCGTTCTTGCATCAGTACTCATTGCGACATTATCTTTGTCTTCCGCTAAGTCGAATGTCAGGTTTGAATAGCCATTGACAAACTGCGACAACAGGTTTCCTCACCGCAGGAGCGAATGTTTTTTGAAGTCTCCCACTGTAGTACCGGTGCAAATGTAAATATGCATTTTGAAATTGCCAAATATTTGGAAGTAAATTTTGCAAAAATTATTTTTGCCTCACGTGGTATTGTCGCAAAAGCCGCACTGCAATATGCAAAAAGGAGGTAAAATGCACATGATATGGGAAAACGGCTCGGGTTGTGCAATTCGTTTTGGCTTTTGTGGATTGTGAAGAAAGCAAGTGCGTAGCAATCCGGGCGTATGCCATGCGTTCCTGTCATTATGCAATAATCCGTCAATCAAAAAATGCGCCGACGCAGGGCTTGTCGCACACGCTTTGTACGCTGCCGCATTGGCTGCACCGGATGTCCGGATATGGTTGTCTCACTTCGGACGAAGTGAATGTGTTGAACGGACGTTGTAAGACCGCTTTGATGTGGGGCTTTTTTACCTCCTTGCCATTCTGCCGCGTTCGGGTATGCTTAGCTGGGCTGCGAGGTTAAGGTCTTGCGGGCGGCAGTCGGTGGGCATTCCGTTGGGATATAGCATTTCGAGCAGGAAAAGGCTCGGGCCTACGGTTATGCTGCCTGTGAAAAAGTCGGCACGCATCATTGCGTCTATCTGCGCGAGAAACCGCTGCATTTGTTCCCGTTTTGCGTTGGCTGCGGTTTGGGTAAACGAATTGTTGTAATAGCCCCTTTCCTCGGGCGAACAGAGTGAGTGCCAGCGGAATTGCGGGTGGCTCTGGCGCACAGCCTCAAGAATGGAATAGTCGTCGGTGAGCAGCAGTACATCTCGCAGGGCGGTGTTTCGCTCCAGGGTTCTTGCAAAAAACGCCGGCTCGTAAAGTTCCACTTCCGTAACCTTGTCTCCGCCGCGTATCTGTGTGGCGGCGTAGTGTTCCGGAAGTCCGAGACTTTTTATAAGCGTGTCGGCGGCTTCGCGGGTTTCGGTATTGAAACGCCACAGCATTGAGGCTATGGCGCGGAATACCTCGATGTAGTTTCCCTCTATGCCGAGCTGTGGTAATGATATGCGGCTGCGCACCTTGTGGGGCGGGATGTCGGATGTGGATAGTGCCGCCGTTCCGTATGCACGCAGGTTTTCAAGGCGGCAGAGCTTGTTGTTAATATATGTTTTCAGTTTCCATTTGGCCAGCTTTGTCGCCGAAATGTTGGGGTTGAGTTCTTTCAAAACACAAAGGCTTTGCAGCGAGTGTACGTTGAGACGCGAATGGTAAGGCTCGCCAACCTCTTTGCAAAACGGCATGAAATAGTCGTCCCAGCCTTTGTTCCATCCAAAGTTTGCTCCACGGCTGTAGAGCTGCAATTGCAGTTTGTGTTCAAGGCAGTATATAACGGCGTGGACGAGATACTTGAACTCGGCAAAGAACCCGGCATCGATGCCTGTGCGGAACACGAGCGTTTTGTTGTAGCTTTCGTTCACTTTGCGGTATCTTTGCGCCATTGCGTCGGCTTCGGTTTTTGAAATCATGGTTTGGGCTTGGGAAAGAGGTTTAACAGTTTAGTCAGCAGCCATGCAGCGGCGATGCTGATGGCGAGGTATTCTGCCAGCATCTCATATACGTTGCCGCCGTAGCGGGGGTTGATGAAGCAGCGCACCACGGGGTGCAGCACGAAAAGCGATGCGGATATTCCGCCGAGCCATTCTGCGGGCTTGCGCAGCCACGCC
Source organism: Prevotellaceae bacterium UBA6398 (assembly GCA_002437495.1). Lineage (GTDB taxonomy): Bacteria > Bacteroidota > Bacteroidia > Bacteroidales > Bacteroidaceae > UBA6398. The sequence continues at coordinate 5,280 of DJQA01000001.1, read as the reverse complement.
GCATTGATGTTCTTGAGCGTGATTAGTGGAACAGTGAGTGCTGCGGGAGCCAAAATCCACGCAAACACATTGAAAAGTGATGCAATGAACACAAGGGCGCATATTATATATACGGCGGCGTTGGTCTTTATGCCGTAACGCGCAGCCCATACGCCGAGGGCGAACGGCAGCAGGCAGGCGAGCAGCGTGTAGCGCAGATAATGAAGCATGGTCTGGCTGTTGTCGTTGCAAACGGTTACGGCAGCCACTTGCAGCAGCACGCAAACCGCCGCGCTCGCGACTATTGCCTTTTTGCCGCGCCCCCAATACCAAAGACGGTAGAGCAGGTACATTTGCATTGTGAGCGAAAAATACCACCACGGACCGAGAAGCAAATCCTGCTTGGGAAGTATTCCCGAGTTTGCCTGCGGAAAGAAGTTTGACAAAAAAGCGAACAGCCAAACGATGTTCATGTAGCCGTGGCGCCAGCCTGTGGTGAATGCGGTTTCGTATATGTATAGCAGCAGCACTCCTACAAACATGAGCCGCCAAAGTTTAAGGGTGTTGTATCTAACGAAACGCCACACCGTTGGAGCGGTTGCCGTGGGGCTTGCGCCGCCCTCGTATTTTCTTGCCACTCCGTAGCCGCTTATGAAAAGGAAAACAGCCACTCCGTAGCATCCGAAGTATGAAAACAGGTTGAGAACCATATGTGGTCCGCCGTTTTGCAGTGTGTGCAAAAGGTTGAGAGTGTTTTGTACGCTGAAATTGTATTCGTTTTCCACCACGCTTCCGGGAATCCAGTGGCAAAAGTTATGCAGCACTATTGCGAGTATTGCAATGCCTTTGAGAAACAACGAGTCGCGCCGCGATACTAATGTTTCCATGTGTGGTTTTTGTTTTTGTCGGCGGTCATCAGCGAGTCATAGTCTGTGGTGCGCTTCAAAATGCGTTTTCTTGAGGTGTTGAACGCGGGGTTGAGCAAGTCGCGCCGCGCGTCATACAGCGGTGATGAAATTCCCGCCAATCCCATTAACAGATGTGGCAGGTCGTCGGTGGAAAAAGGCTTGTCGGCGGCTTTGCGGGCGGCATTGTATATGTCGGGGTGCTTATGCCTTGCCTTGGGTGAGAACCATATCTCAAGCGGCACTTCAAATTCCGAATAAGCTATGTTGGCCGACACGGCGGCGTTGTGGTCGCGCCCATATGAGTGCAGGCGGTCGAAAACTTCCTCGCCGTGGTCGGGCATGTAAACCACAACGGCATCTTCGTTCCTGAAACGGTCGCATAGCATCTTAACCACCTTGTCGTTATAGCGTGTGGCGTTGTCGTAATCTGCCACTATTTGTTTTTCGTAAACCGTAAGGTCGCGGCGCGAAGGGTAGTTGCCAACGGTGAAGTGCACATCGTTCTTCCCGAAACGCTTGCTGTATTCCTGATGCTGCCCCATGCCGTGGAATATAATGAAGTTGCAGTCGCCGGCGTGGAATTTGTTTATCTCGTTTATTAAATTGGTGTCGTAGGCTTTGCGGTATTTGTTGCGGTAGTCAAAGCATTCGCGCTCAATTTCCCTGTCGTTTAAGAAGAAACTGCCATTGAAGTCCACAACTCCCAAATTGGGGCTTTTGTAGAACTGGCTGGTAATGAAAGCCACCTTGTAGCCCGCCTTTTTCAGCACCCCGGGTATAAGTACTCCGTCAACCCACGAACCTTTTTGGTCGGTGGAGTGGGTGGAAAGCACGTCCTTGAAAACATTGCTCGTAACATTCCACGGCGTTACGGCATCCTTGAACACAATCAGCTCGCCCGCTTTGGCCATTGCCTTTTGGTAGGGAGTGGTTTCGAGAGTGTAGCCGTAGAGCTGGGAGTGGTGCTTGTTATAGCTTTCGCCTATGTATAGTATTATGTTTCTCACGGTGTGCCTACAGCTGTCAATCTGTATGTTCCTCATGTTTTCTCGCATGCGTTCCAATTCGCCCGAACTGAGACTTAGAAATTTCGTGGAGTAAATAATCCTGTAAAAAGGGGTGTGGAATGCGTGGTTGTCGGCATGCTCTGCTTCATCGGTGTCGTGGCTTGCGAAGAAATTCAGCATTTGCACCTTTTCGCCCGCCGAGCATGCAAAGCACACTGCAACGGCTATGGGAACGGCAGTGTTTGCCACTATTTTCACGCCATTGGGCGTGTTATTGCAAAAAAACGATTTGAGCTTTTCTTTGAATGCTTCGGCAGCGGTGTTTGCAGCGATAATAGGCACATACACCAGCAGTGTTTTCCACAGCGCCCATCCTTTAAGGTAAGAGGCGAGAAACTCGGAGGTCTCGCCCGGCGTTGTTTCGCTTACGAGCTGCATGGTTATGGGGCCGAAGAGCATATGGAAACGTTCGTGCACAAAACCTTCGGCAATTGCCGTCGCATATCCTATTGCGTATATTATGGCTCGCAACCACAGCCTTGCCTTTCGGGGAACGGCGCACAGCAGGGCGCAAAGAATATACAGGTCGGCAATGTTCTCAAGATAGAAAACGTATGCCGGCTTATGAGATGTGGGCGATTCAAGTATGCGCGCCGCCACATACACAATGTACATGAACACGAAAAACACGCATTCCTTGCGAATTGGGGCGGCAAGGCATCTTAACACCTTATATATTATGTGGTATGGTTTCATTGACTTGCAAGTTGGCGCAAAATTAGTATTTTATTACAACAGAGTGGGAAGTTTGCGCATTATTTGTTCGCATGTAGCCTGTGCGTAAGCGCGAAAAGGTTAATTTTGCAGTCTATGGCAGAAACATCGTTAAAGGAGCGCACAGCCAAGGGACTCTTCTGGGGAGGTATATCCGGAGGGGTGCAACAGGTTTTGGCATTGGTGATAGGCATTGTGCTGGCGCGCCATCTGCTACCGGACGATTATGGCATGGTGGCCATGCTAACGGTATTCTCGCTTTTGGCGGCAAACCTTGAAGAGAGTGGATTTACCTCGGCTATAGCAATAAAGAAAAGCGTTGGCAACCGCGACTATAACGCCGTGTTGTGGTTCTCGTTCCTTATGAGCTTGGTGCTATACGGCGGGCTTTGGTTTGCCGCGCCGCTGATTTCGGCGTTCAACCATACGCCCGAACTGACAACGCTTGCCCGCGTGTCGTTCCTTGGTTTTGTGATTTCAAGTCTCGGAATAGCCCAATCGGCATATCTGTTCCGCAACCTAATGGTAAAGCAAAGAATGATTGCCACCTTTGTGGCCGTATGCACAGCCGGAGCGGTGGGAATTGTTCTCGTATTGCATGGGTTTGCATATTGGGGACTGGTGGCGCAAGACCTCACATACAAGCTTATGATAGTTGTGATGTATTGGTCGCTCTCACCATGGAGACCAAAGATGCAGTTCGACTTAAGCCCCATACGCGAGATGTTCGGTTTCAGTAGCAAAATTCTCGCCACCAATGTGCTCACAACGCTCAACAACCAGTTTCTGCAGGCACAGCTGGGGCATTATTTCCCGCGCCACGAGGTAGGACTTTATTCGCAGGCAAACAAGTGGAACACAATGGGCTATTCGCTTATCACAACCACCATGTCATCGGTGGCGCAGCCGGTGCTGGCAAAGGCGGTAGGGCAGTCGCGCCAAAAACAGGTGTTCCGCAAAATGGTGCGCTTCACCTCGTTTCTATCTTTCCCCGCCATGCTGGGGCTTGCAACAGTCGCTCCCGAGTTTGTCCCCCTTGCCCTGAAAGCGCAATGGGTGGCTTGTGTGCCCTACTTGCAGATATTGTGCGTGGCGGGAGCGTTCATCCCTGTATCGCAACTGTATTCCAACCTCCTCATATCCCGTGGCCGCTCGTCTGCGTTCTTTTTGGGCACGGCTTCCATGATGCTCATGCAACTGCTCATAATTCTTGTGCTGTATTTTCGCGGCGGCGGTGTCCAAACACTGCTCTGCTTCATCGCGGGGTTGCAGGTGGTGTGGCTTATGGTGTGGCATTTCATGGCACACAGGGAGATAGGGCTGCGGCTTGTTGAAACATTGCTCGATATAGCCCCATTCGCCGTTTCGGCAATGACGGCAATGGCAGCGGCGTGGGGCGCGGCGCTGTTGGTGGACGGACCGGTGGCAAAGCTCGCGGTAAAGTTCGTTGTGGCTGCGGCGTGCTATTGCGCCATAATGCACTTCGCCCATGCCGAAATATTCCGCGAGAGTATAAGCTTCATAATGGGAAAAATCCTAAAGCGGTAAACACACAAACAACAATTTACCAATGATTTGCGCCTTCGTGCAAATACGCAATAGTCAATAACTCAACAAATTGTACCTTGTATGGGCGTATGGCATACGCCCTGAATTGAGCGGTCTTTGCAAAGCGTTTTGCCTTGTCGCGATGCTGCCGCGCCGGTTTGCTGTATGGTTCGTGCGGCGGTGTACAGGGCGTGTGCCATACACCACTACAATTTCCGCAAAACCAAAGCCGGGAAAATTACGTAGGACATGGAAAAAACTACATCCTATGTAGAAAAAAATATGTCTGACATAATTTAAATTACATCCTATATAGTTTTTCCCTCCTCTCAACCTGCCGCGTCCGTTATCCTTTGCACGATGATAATTTTGTGTTGTGTGTAAATATTCTTGTTATATCAGAAATTTTGTTTGAAAAAAAGAGTTTGTGCAAACATCTGTGTGAAAGAGTGTTGTTGTGTCAGTAAGAAGATTTGTGGGAAAAAAGTCAGAAAAAAATTTGTAAAAAGTTTGGTTGTTTGAAAAAGGCGCCGTACTTTTGCACTCGCTTTCGGGGATAACCCGGGGGCGGAGTTCAAAAAGATAATTACATAAACGCAAGAAGACAGGAAGAAAGATACAGCGTTCTCTGTGTTCGTTTATAGCGGATACGGGGAAGCAAGTCCAAGAAGTCAACTCCTGCTCTTTATTGCACATAGTTGTGATAAAAGAGCGAAAAAACAGGAAACGATAGATTGCCGGGTCGAATTCAGTATAGAAAAAAAAGAAACAAAATATACAACGGAGAGTTTGATCCTGGCTCAGGATGAACGCTAGC
>DJQA01000001.1:0-155 GCA_002437495.1 Prevotellaceae bacterium UBA6398 | reverse complement strand
TAACGCGTATCCAACCTGCCCCTAACCCCGGGATAGTCCCCCGAAAGGGGGGTTAACACCGGATGCAGCCGCATTATCGCATGGTGATTCGGCGAAATGTAGAGGTTAGGGCTGGGGATGCGTCCCATTAGGTAGTAGGCGGGGTAACGGCCCAC
>DJQA01000006.1 GCA_002437495.1 Prevotellaceae bacterium UBA6398 | reverse complement strand
TCCAATGGGTTGCGGATTTTTTTATTGCTGTCAGCTAAAACTCAAAATAGTATACAACGCCTTTCCGCAATGCCCATAAGCAGGCGTTGCGGATGATTTTTTGAAAAAGTAAGCCCCCTTAGTCAAAAAAGGTCGGTTCAGGAGGCTTTTCTTTGCAATACAGCCGTTTGAACATGAATATACCGTTGAAACGGAGTTCTTAAGGAATGGCTGAGTACCTGAATTTCTTGCAGTGGCGAGGTTTTCGGTAAGGTTTGTAAGCTAATGCTTAATACAGCGTTATGGCGGTCGAAAAAAAGGTCTGATGTAGTTTTTTCTAAGTCTGATGTAATTTTTCCTACGTCCTATGTAGTTTTTCCTACATCCCATGTGGTTTTATGGTGCCGGAGAATGGACCTGCGATTATGGTTTTGCATAAATTGTAGGGGCGTATGGCATACGTCCTGTGCACCACTGCTCGAACCATATAACAACCCGTTGCCATAACATAATTTGCGCACTTCGGGCGTATGCCATACGCCCCTACGACGGCGCTATTTGTTGGTTGACATGGCTTTGATTGTTTATTATTGCTGTCTGCCAAAATGCGTGCCTTTGTTCATGATTGCTGTGGTTATGTTTTGTAAAAACAAAAGTAACCGAAAGGACTGAATTCCAAGCGGGGAATCCGCCCCTGATTTTATATCGGTCGAAAACTTTTAGAGAACGGCAATATTTTTTTTGCTGCAATCTTAACTACATTTTAACCCAGTTTTGCCATTAAATGCTTAATATTGCAACATGAATACACAGGAAACCACAAAAGGCAGGCTGCTCGTAGTTGACGATGAGCCAGACATTCGCGAAATATTGCAGGTAAACCTTGAGGCGGCGGGATACAAGGTAATAACCGCCCCATCGGCCGAGGAGGCAATGGCACTGCTTGACGACACAGTGTCTCTTATACTCCTCGATGTTATGCTCGGCGGAATGTCGGGCTTTGCCATGGTGCGCAAACTGAGACAGGAGCTCCACAACCCCGTACCAATAATATTCCTCACGGCAAGAGACACGGAAAACGACCTGCTCACGGGCTTCTCTGCCGGAGGAGATGACTACATACCCAAGCCTTTTTCAATACATGAGGTTTTGGCCCGTGTGGGGGCAGTGCTAAGAAGACACAAGGCCCCCGCCACAGAAACCGCACAGACGATAAGAATAGGCGGCGTGGAGATTATTCCCGACCGCAAGTTGGTGCGCTCAAACGGAACAGACGTTATGCTCACCCCAAAGGAGTTCGGCATTCTGCAAATGCTTATGTCCCACCCCGGCAGGGTATATTCGCGCGAGGAAATACTGCGCAGCGTGTGGAAGGATGACGCGCTTGTGCTCGAACGTACCGTTGACGTTCACATAACACGCATACGCTCAAAGTTGGGCTTTGCAGGCACACAAATAGTAAACCGCCAAGGCTACGGCTATTGCTTCATGGAAAAATGAGGCGTTTGGGATACAGATACAAGCTGCTTTTGTCGTTCACCGGGATATTCGCGGTGTTCGCCGTGGTAATGGTGCTTTTCGAAATGCACTATGAAAGAGGCTTGCGCATAAGCGACTTTCGCAGCCGCATGAGCGGCTATGCCGACATGGCGGGGCGGGAAATAAGCCACGAGGGCAATGTGGTGAACCCCGAAAAGCTCGGGAATTTCTTGAAGTGCATGCCCCCCGGAGTGAGGTTCACCATTATAGACAGCAATGGAACTGTGGCCTACGAGTCGGGCGGCACAGACGGCCGAGATGAAAGAAACCACGCCAACCGTCCCGAAGTAACAAACGCCAAAAAAATCAAAGAGGGCGCATACGACGTCAGACACTCCGAAGCAATAGACGCCGACTACTTCTACTTTGCCAAAACCTACGGAAAATATATTGTGCGCGTAGCCATACCATACGATGAGGACGTGAGAAGCATACTGCGCCCCGCAAACGTATTCCTGCTTTTCGTGCTTTTGGTGTTTCCAATAGCCATTGTAATACTAATTTACATATCCGACAGTTTCGGACGTTCGGTTTCGCGACTTCGCCAGTTCATAAGCGAGGCCGACAAAGGCGGCATAAACTATGACGCAATAAGGTTTCCGCATTCGGAACTTGGAGACATAGGCCGCGAGATAACAAACCTATATCGCCGCCTCGATGAAAAAGGAATACAGGCCAAGAGCGAACGCGAGCGGCTTTTGAAGCATTTCCAATATATGGAGGGCGGAATAGCCATATTCAACACCGAAAGGGGAAACGTGTATGCCAACCCACGCTTCGTGCAATATGTAAACACCATACTCCCAATGCCTACCGGCGATGTAAACACCATTTGGAGCAGCAAGGCTTTCCGCCCCGCCAAGGAATTTGTGGAACTTAACAGCCGCGAGCTCACACCCGGCGAAACAGCACCCGTGATGCGATTCAACATTGCCGCCGGGAGCGCAAACTATGCCGTACAGGTGGTGGTTTACAGCCGCGACGACTTTGAAATGACCTTGAACGACGTTACGCGAGCCGAGAAAAGCCGCATACTAAAACAGCAGATGAGCAACAACATAACGCACGAGCTGCGCACGCCTGTGAGCAGCATTCGCGGCTACATAGAAACCATATTGGAATGCAAGGGACTCGGGGAGGAGAGAAAACGCTACTTCCTTGAACGTGCATACAGCCAGGTTGTAAGGCTCAGCGAGCTGATACGCGATGTATCGATAATAACAAAAGTGGACGAAGCACCCGAAACCCTGCAAAAGGAGGAGATATCGCCATGCGAGATAATGAACGATGTGGTTGAAGAGCTGTCATCGAAAATAAGCGAGGCGGAGATGAAAGTTTACAACCGCATATCCCCGGAAACCAAGGTTTACGGCAACTATTCGCTCGTTTATTCCATTTTCCGAAACCTTGTGGAAAACAGTGTGCGCTATGCCGGGAAAGGCACATCCATCTGCGCCGAGTGCTACAACGAGGATGACAGCTACTGCTATTTCAATTTCTACGACACCGGCAAAGGTTGCCCCGAAGAGCATCTTCCCCGCCTGTTCGAGCGTTTCTACCGCGCCGAAGAGGGACGCACGCGCGAGCTCGGCGGCTCGGGACTGGGCCTATCAATAGTACGCAACGCCGTAACCTTCCACCACGGGAACATATCGGTACGCAACCGCGAGGGCGGCGGTCTCCAGTTCCTCTTCACCCTGCAAAGGCACGAAATCCTGTAGCCGCCGAGTACAGCCCCCGCCGTAGCCTTATCTTACCGTTACCTGCGTTGCCCCAAAACCGTATTCTTGAAACGATGCGTCCTGCGTGATGCATGAGGGGTAATTGAGCTTCAGCTCGCGCAACACTCCGGCACGCAGCACTCCCTCACCCTTTCCGTGAATGAAGATTATGCGCATTCCTTTTCGGCGTCTGTATTTTTCCATCGTTTCGCGCACAACCTGCAGCTGGCGGTTCAATATATCGGCGTTTGACAACCCGGCCGTGGAGTCGAACAACGCGTAATCGTGGAGGTTCACTTCCACTTCGTTTTCGCCCCTCGCCCTTTCCGGTTCGTTTTCAGTATGCCGCACAGCCGTTTCAACATTCTTGCGGCTCATAAGTGCGTCCCTTATCTGCCCCGCACCGGCAAACACCGTGCGCACCGGTTCATCGTCCTTTACGACATCGAGCACAAGTGCAGGCTCCTCAAAAAACGGCGTCTGCCTGAAAGCCCCCGCCTTGTAGAATTTTGTGCCGTCAATGCGCATCTCAACGCTTATGGCCGGCTTGAGCGCAAACGGTTTGCCGCGCTTGCAGAACGTCATCTGAACTGCTATGCGCGATATTTCATCAATCTGTTCAAGGGATATTTCCTCGAGAAACTCCTTGGAGTTCGGCTCCACCGTGCCCGCATAGCGAGTGCGCCATGCCGTGCCCTGCGCCGAAAGCCACGAAAGCGACAAATAATAATTGCAGTCGTTTATTATATATGCGTCAAAGGTTGCGTGCGCCATGCCGTCTTTTGCGTTGGGAACGAAAGCAAGACATACGTTCAGCTTCTCGCCTCCGCTGCGTTCAAACGGTGCGGGCCGGAATTCCGAACCCTTGTCAGCGGTTTTTGTAGCCGAGACGTTTTTTTGCGGCGTTGCTTTTGCTGCATTCTGCGCTTTCGCCTTCTGCTCGTCCTTGCGGCTGCTCCATGTACCACCCTCGTAGCTCTCGCCGCCTTCAACAACAACCTCGCTTATGGGCATGGGTATTGCAAAGCCATCGGCATCCTCAACCAACACTGTGTTTTTGTCTTGAAAGCCGGAAACTCTTCCGCCTCCAACCTCCTTCAAAAACCTTACTGTATCTCCTATTTTCATTGTATGACATTATTTTGTTTCAGACAAAATTACTCATTTCCGAATACAACAGCAAAAAAATTATTGCTGTCCGCTAAAACTCAAAATAGCATACAACGCCTATTCGCAATGCCCATAAGCAGGCGTTGCGGATGATTTTTGAAAAAGTAAGCCCCCTTAGTCAAATAAGGTCGGTTCAGGAGGCTTTTCTTTGCAATACAGGCGTATGAACATGAATATACCGTTGAAACGGAGTTCTTAAGGAATGGCTGAGTACCTGAATTTCTTGCAGTGGCGAGGTTTTCGGTAAGGTTTGTAAGCTAATGCTTAATACAGCGTTATGGCGGTCGAAAAAAAGGTCTGATGTAGTTTTTTCTATGTCTGATGTAATTTTTCCTATGTCCTATGTAGTTTTTCCTACATCCCATGTGGTTTTATGGTGCCGGAGAATGGACCTGCGATTATGGTTTTGCGTTATTTGTAGGGGCGTATGGCATACGTCCTGTGCACCACTGCTCGAACCATATAACAACCCGTCGCCATAACATAATTTGCGCACTTCGGGCGTATGCCTTACGCCCCTACGGCGGCGCTATTTGTTGGTTGACATGGCTTTGACTGTTTATTATTGCTGTCCGCTAAAATGCGTACTTTTGTTCATGGTTGCTGTGGTTATGTTTTGTAAAAACAAAAGTAACCGAAAGGACTGAATTCCATGCGAGAAATCCGGCCCTGGTTTTATATCGACCGAAAACTTCTAGCGGACAGCAATAAAAAAAACACATGTACCACAAAATATTTTGCAAAAAAGTTCGCATTACTCTTGGTTATATCAAAATTAAGGCGTATTTTTGCGCACTTTTGGAATATTATGAGACAACTAAAAATAAACAAAAGCATCACAAACCGGCAGAACGCCGCGCTTGACAAGTATCTTGTGGAAATCGGACGCGAGGAGTTAATCTCTACAGACGAAGAGGTTGAGCTCGCACAAAGAATTCATAAAGGAGACCGCAAGGCTCTTGACAAGCTTGCACGCGCAAACCTGCGATTTGTTGTGAGCGTCGCAAAACAGTATCAAAACCAAGGGCTCGCGCTCAACGACCTTATAGACGAGGGAAACCTCGGTCTTATAAAGGCGGCGCAAAAGTTTGACGAGACCCGTGGCTTCAAGTTCATCTCTTACGCCGTGTGGTGGATACGCCAAAGCATTCTGCAGGCAATTTCAGAGCAGAGCCGCATTGTGCGCATGCCACTTAATCAAGTTGGCTTCCAAAGCAAACTTGCAAAGGCTATTGTGAATTTCGAACAGGCCAACGAACGTCGTCCATCCGTGCAGGAGCTTGCCGATATACTCGACACCGATGAAGCCAAAGTCAGAGAGGCTCTTGGCACAAACGGCAAAAAGGTTTCGGTTGACGCACCGTTTCAAGACGATGACTCCAACTCGCTCATCGACATTATGACCGATGATGACGCCCCGGGAACAGACAACAACATGGAGCGCGAATCGCTGTCGAAAGATCTTGACGCGGCGCTGAGCACACTTTCACCACGCGAGCAAGAGGTGCTTAAAATGCTGTTCGGCATAGGATGCAACGAAATGACCGCTGAAGAAGTGGCAAACTCACTGAACCTGACGCGCGAGCGTGTGCGCCAGATTAAAGAACGCGCCCTTAGGCGCTTGCGCGATGACGATAACATAAATATCCTGACAAAGTATCTGGGATAAAGCCGCGCAAATTAAGAAAGCAACAAAAAAACGAGTCCTCCGCACTGAATTCTGTGCGGAGGACTCGTTTTTGTATATATTCCACTGTATATATGGCACAAAAACAGTAAATTTGCGACATATCACCTCTTCAGCCTTACATTATATGGCTGCTTTCAAACAATAAAGAATATGAGATCTATACGAATTTTTCTTGCAGCGTTCTCTACGCTTGCTGCGTGCATGTGTGTTTATGCCGACAGCATACTGATTGAAGCGGAATCGTTCGCAAACAAGGGCGGATGGAAAACCGACCAACAGTTTATGGACATTATGCATTCGCCTTATCTCATAGCCCACGGCATGGGAACACCGGTTAAAGATGCTTCAACGCAATTTGAAATTCGCAAGGCGGGAACCTACACCGTATATGTGCGCACCTACAATTGGACTTCACCTTGGTATAGCGGCAAAGGACCGGGAGCTTTCACCGTGGCAGTGAACGACAAAAACATCGGCACGGCAGGCAACACCGGCACTGCGTGGACATGGCAGCCTGTGGGAAAGGTTAAGTTGAAAAACGGTATGCAGAAAGTAGCACTGAGAGACCGAACCGGGTTTGACGGACGCTGCGATGCCATTTATATTACAAACGTAAAAGGAGACGTGCCTCCAAGCGGCGATACCCGGGAATGGCGCGAAAAGATAAATCCACACAACACGTCTTACCACAAGTTTGACTTTGTGGTTGTGGGCGGGGGTATTGCGGGAATGTGCGCCGCTGCCACCGCAGCAAGACTGGGGATGAAAGTTGCCCTTGTTAACAACCGTCCCGTTTGGGGCGGAAACAACAGCTCCGAAGTGCGTGTGCATTTAGGCGGAAACATAGAAATGGGGGCTAACAAGGGGCTTGGTCGAATTATACGCGAGTTCGGACCGGGAAGAGGCGGCAACGCACAACCGGCGGCAGTTTATGAGGATTCGAAAAAAGAAAACTTTCTGAAAGCAGAGAAGAATATAACGCTTTTCCCATGCTATCACGCTTACGCTGTGTCTATGAACGGCGAAAACATATCATCGGTTTCGGCACAGAATATAGAAAGTGGAAACAAGGTGGTTCTTTCAGCCCCGCTTTTTGCCGACTGCACGGGCGATGGAACCGTGGGGTTTCTTGCCGGGGCAGACTGGCGTATGGGGCGTGAGGGTAAGGACGAGTTTCACGAAAGCTACGCCCCCGATGTTCCCGACACTACCACAATGGGAGCTTCGGTGCAATGGTATTCTGTCGAAGGGAAAGAAAAATTCCCCGAATTCAATTACGGCATGAACTTCAACGATTCCAACTGCGAGCAAGTTATGATGGGCGAATGGACTTGGGAAACCGGCATGAACCGCAACCAAATAACCCAAGCCGAGCAGATACGCGATTACGGCATGCTGACGGTTTACGCAAATTGGAGCTGGCTCAAAAACCATTCGGCAAAAAAGGCTAAGTATTCCAACAGAAAATTAGGCTGGGTGGCATATGTCGCAGGTAAACGAGAGTCGCGCCGCCTGATGGGCGATTATATTCTGAAAGAGGACGATGTTCAGAAAAACGTGTACCACGAAGATGCTTCCTTTGCTACCACATGGGGCATAGACCTGCATTTTCCCGACCCAAAGAACCATGCCAAATTTCCGGGGCGCGAGTTCAAGGCGACTACAAGCCACCATTTTCTAAAAGAGCCCTACGATGTGCCATACCGTTGCCTGTATTCGCGCAATGTAAACAACCTTTTCATGGCGGGGCGCAACATCAGTGTTACCCATGTGGCTTTGGGCACAACCCGCGTAATGCGCACCACGGGAATGCAAGGCGAAGTTGTGGGCATAGCAGCAAGCCTGTGCAAAAAATACGGCGTGCTTCCGCGAGGGGTTTATCGCAGCCATCTCGCCGAACTGAAAGTGCTGATGCAAAAGGGAATAGGAAAAAAGAACGTGCCAAACAACCAAAATTACAACTGTATCATAAGGCCCAAAAGTAAATAAGTTCCCCGAAAAGCGGGGATTTTACCCTTCACCAACAGCCGTATATCCGAATGGTTTGTTATTGAAACACGGAAAGTTACCTATGCCATTCGCCCGGCTTTTTAAACTTACGCGCCCGGTTCTTAATAAAATCGGCAATTGCCATAAAATCTGCGCAACATCCCGAGTTTAGCAGAAACAACCAAGCAAAAAACGTTCTTTATAACGAATTGTTTTTCCATACGTTATAAACGGCAAAAATTATGTCTGATGTATTTTAAACTACATCAGACATAATTTTTTCTATCTCAAATATAATTTTCGCAACTCTCAATATTCAATATCCTCCCATGCCGGCGGCTGCACTCCCATCAGGTGCCTCACAAAAAAGTCGTAGCGTTTGTGGTCGCCGTATCGCTCACCCATTGTGTGGTGCGCCCCCGGCACAACCACTAATTCAAACGGCTTGTTCGCCTTTATCAGTGCGTTGGCAAACTGCATGGTCGATGCCGGATCGACATTGTCATCGAGTTCTCCTACCACAAGCATGAGCGGGCGTTTCAAAAGGTGTGCGTTTACCACGTTTGAGCATTCCTCATAACTTTTGTCAACCGGATATCCCATCCAAAGCTCGTTCCACCATATTTTGTCCATACGGTTGTCGTGGCAGCCACACGCGGAATAGGCGGCCTTATAAAAATCCGGGTAACGCAGCAACGCATTCGCCGACTCCTGTCCTCCGGCCGAGCAGCCATAGATGCCAAGACGCTCCAAGTCCATTTCGGGATATTTCAACGCGGCGTGCTTTATCCATGCAATATGGTCGGGCAAGCCGGCATCTTTAAGGTTCTTATAGCAAACATTCTCAAACTCGCGACTCCTAAAAGAGGTTGACATTCCGTCAACCATAACAACGATAAAGCCGAGTTCCGCCATCGGCGTAAGCCAGTGGTTGTAGGCCATGAACGATTTTGGAACATATTGGTCGCCCGGTCCCTGATATATGTATTCAATCACCGGATATTTCTTTGACGGGTCAAAATTCGACGGACGCTGTATAACGCCCCACATCATAGTTTTCCCATCGCGTCCGGGAGCTGCAAAAACTTCGGGCGCACGCCATCCGTTCTCCGTTAGTTTGCCCATATCCGCCTTTTCCAAGGGCATTATCTCTTTTCCGTCCACAGCACTTCTCAATGTTGCCACCGGAGCAACTGAAGGCGACGAAACAACATCTACAAGGTATTTCATGTCGGGCGAAAAAGTAGCAGCATGGTTACCCTTTGACGGCGTGAGGTCCGTCATGTTTCTCCCATCGAAATCTATACTGTAATACCTTATATTGTAAGGGTCTTCGTCTGTGTTAACACCGTTGGCCGAAAAATATATTTTGCCATTGCCCTCGTCAACTTTCACAACTTCCCTAACATACCATTCACCTTTTGTTATCTGGCGTATCGGCCTGCCCTTGACACGGTCGTACATATAAAGGTGGTTCCAATTGTCGCGTTCGCTCATCCATATAATGCGCTTGCCATCGGATGTGTCGTGCCTGAAGTGGCGAGTATAATTCACATATTTGTCAGAAGTCTCTTCAATAAGCGTACGCACCTTCCCTGTATTGCACGAAAGCTCGAGTACGCGATACACCTTGTGCCCGCGTTGGTTATATTCGAACGTGATTGCACTTCCGTCACCGTTCCATTCGGGGGCGGACAAATCGTACTGCTCGGCGAAAAGTTCGGTTGACGGTATCACGGCCTCTCCTGTCTCGACATTGAACACGCAGGGTACTTTGAATCTCAGCTCATCCCCCGGCTTGGCGTATTCCTGTTTGTGCAGCTTCGGCTGCAACCTGTCTGCGGGCGACGACTCTACGTAGTACACATACCTTTTTTGCGCAGGGCGAATCTTGCACGCCGCCACTTTCTTTCCGTCCGGACTCCATTTTATCCACGATGAGTAATAATTGCCATCTGTGCCGTCAATGCTCAGCTGCCTTTCCTTTCCGCTTCTTGTATCTCTGACATAAACGTTCGAGTTCTTTATAAACGCCTCCTTTGTGCCGTCGGGCGATATTACCGGACCGCCGCCCTTCTCATCGTCCACAACCATCCAATGGCGCTGTTCCCCCGCACGCCGTGGTTTAATCATTCCCTTATCTATAAGTGTACTCTTTGCAGGCAGATATTCCCAGTTTTTCCCCGAGAGTGAAAACCTCAGAGTGTCTCCTTTGCCGGTAATGCGCAGGCCGTTCAAGTAAATCGAATCGGGACTTATGTCTGCGCCGGCTAAGCCTTTAAGTTTTCCGGCAAGGTCTGCGTGGTCGAAAAGCAGCTGCCGTTTCTTTGCCGCAGCATCCACCAGCACATACCTTGGTCCGTTGGGAGTGTTGCGCACATACCAAAACGCCGGCGCGCTATTTAGCCACGTTGCCTTTACATTACCATAATACACATTTTTCGCCGAGAACAACCGCTGCGCCTTGTATGCACGATTGTAGTCATCTATCTTTCCCTGGGCGCATACCGACAACGCAGGCAGTGCCACTATTATGGGCAGCACCTGTTTGAAATTTATTTTTTTCTTCATTATGACGATTTTTTGCAATTACCGCTACATGCAAGTATTTGCCAAATTGTTTGTTAGCAAAGTTACGCGATTTTTGCTTATCGCCCGCCACATCTGCAAGAATATTAAAACTTCGTATCTTTGCACTCGTGATTGAAAACACCGTAAAGCTCGACAACATAGCCACCGCCTACAGCCGTAACGCCGGGGCTTGCGTAACAAAGAAGTTCTCCGCCTCTTTGCCCGCCGGGTCTTTCACCTGCGTTTTGGGCACGAACGGCGCGGGCAAGTCAACGCTACTGCGCACTTTGGCAGGGCTTCAGCCGCCGCTCTCCGGCCATATTTATATGCTTGGCAGGGACATCGCCCTGTGTTCACGGCAGGAATTGGCGCGTGTGGCGGGCATTGTGCTGACGGAACGGCAGGCTTTCAGCGCGCAAATGACTGTGGAGGAACTAGTGTCTCTTGGCAGAATACCCTATACCGGTTTTATGGGAAAACTTTCAGTTGCCGACCGCGAGATAGTAGAGAATGCGCTCGCTCGTACCGGCATGAAAAATATGCGCACAAGGAAGATTTCCTCGCTCAGCGATGGCGAACAGCAAAAGGCTATGATAGCCAAAACGCTTGCACAAAAAACTCCCATAATATTACTTGACGAGCCGACGGCTTTCCTTGATTTTGAAAGCAAGTTGGAAACGTTCAGACTGCTGCGGGGACTTGCCAAGGAAAACGGCAAAACGGTTTTGGCGGCAACCCACGACCTGTACATGGCGTTCCATGCCGCCGACATTCTGTGGGTTTTGCAAAGGGGAACAAAGCCCGTGTGCGGAAGTCCGAGAGAGCTTGCGGCAGCCGGTGCGCTCGATGTTTTTTTCAAACAGCCCGGAGTGGATTTCAACCGCGATGAAATGAGTTATTCCATATTTCTTGACAATTAACGATGATAGTCTGCATAGCCGAAAAGCCGAGTGTGGCACGCGACATAGCACAGGTGCTCGGGGCCACCGAGCACCACGATGGTTATATAGAGGGAAACGGATACCGGGTTACGTGGACTTTCGGTCATCTTTGCGAATTGAAATACCCCGAGGATTATTACGAGCCTTGGCACAGGTGGAGCCTTGCAGCCCTGCCCATTGTGCCGCCGCGCTTTGGCATACGCCTAAAAAAAGACCGCGGGGTGGCAAAGCAGTTCAAGGTTATAAAAGAGCTTTTTCTGAAGGCGGACAAGATAATAAACTGCGGCGATGCCGGGCAAGAAGGCGAGCTTATACAACGATGGGTGCTGCAAATGTCGGGCGCAAAGTGCGCCGTTGAACGCCTGTGGATTTCTTCGCTAACAGAGGAGAGCATACGCGATGGCTTCAACTCGCTTAAAGACTCGGCGGAATACAAGAACCTTTACGAGGCGGGGCTTTGCCGCGCAATAGGCGACTGGCTTCTGGGCATTAACGCCACACGCCTTTACACTTTGAAATTCGGCTCGCAAGAGCGCGGCGCACAGCCGCTTTCGGTTGGCAGGGTGCAAACTCCCACGCTGGCCATGATTGTGAACCGCCAAAACGAAATAGACAACTTTGTGCCGCAGCCCTATTGGGTTCTCACAACCAACTATCGCGGGGTGATTTTCACGGCGACAGGCGGCAGCTACAGCGATGAGGACAAAGCCCGGGCGGCTCTTGCCAAAATCACGGGCAGAGACTTCACCGTTGACAACACAACGCGCAAGGAGGGCAAGGAAGCCCCGCCGCGCCTTTTCGACCTCACGTCGCTACAGGTGGAATGCAACAAAAAATTTTCCTTTTCAGCCGAAAAAACTTTGCAGATAGCGCAAAGCCTATACGAGAAGCACGTTACCACATATCCGCGTGTTGACACCACATATCTTTCCGATGACATTTTCCCGAAATGCAAAGCAATTCTTAATTCTCTAAAGCAGTATGCCGATATATTGCAGCCGCTGCGAGGCAAAGCGTTGAAGAAAAGCAAGAAGTTTTTCGACTCTTCCAAGGTAACCGACCACCACGCAATAATCCCCACCGGGGTGGAGGCAAATTCGCTCGTCCCCGACGAGGCTAAGGTTTACGACCTCGTGGCGCGCCATTTCATAGCGGCGTTTTATCCCGACTGCGTTTTTTCCACAACAACCATTCTCGGGCATTGCGAAGATGTAAAATTCAAAGCCACGGGAAAGCAGATTTTATCTCCCGGATGGCGCAATGTGTTCCCTATGCAAAAGCGCAACGATGAAGACGAAGAGGAAAACAAGAAAGACGTTCCCGAGACTGTACTGCCCGATTTCGTGAAAGGTGAAAGCGGTGCGCACAAGCCATCGGTTGCCAAAAAAACCACCCAACCGCCAAAACCGTTTACCGAGGCAACTTTGCTGCGGGCAATGGAGACTGCGGGGAAAAACGTTGAAGACGATACCCTGCGCGATGCGTTGAAAGAAAACGGAATAGGACGGCCTTCAACACGCGCCGCCATAATAGAAACGCTTTTCCGCCGCAGGTACATAGTTAAACAACGCAAGTCGATTTTTCCCACAGACACAGGGCGCGAGCTTATAGCCACCATTCATGAAAGGCTGCTGAAAAGTGCCGAGCTCACAGGGCAGTGGGAAAAAAAGCTGCGCGAGATAGAGCGCGGCGAATATTCCGCAACAAAGTTCATTGACGAGCTAAAGAAGATGGTGAGCCAAATTGTGGCTTCGGTGATTGCCGAGCAGAACGTAAGGCGCATAACATGGACTGCCCCACCCTCCAAGTCAAAAACCGCCAAAGCCCCGGCACAGCACAAGCCAAAGGTGAAAAGCACCGCAAAGCCGGCTGCCGCCAAAAGCGCAGTAAAAGAAGGCGACATTTGCCCATTATGCGGAAAAGGCACCGTGATACGCGGCAAAACCGCCTTGGGTTGCTCGCGCTGGAAAGAGGGCTGCAATTTCCGCGCCCCCTTGGAATGAGACCGCCGAACCGGCATATTCCCATTGAAAGCAGCTGCCGTGCAATTGTTATAAAAGGGTGAATAACAATCAATCGATTAATCGTCCCTCCGCAAGGACGCATTGCATACGCCTACGAATGATGCAACCCCGAAATTGAATGCCTTTCCCAAACCTTTCCGAAAACCACATGGGACATAAGAAAAAACATGTCCTATGTAGGAAAAAAAACATCAGACGTAGGAAAAACTACTTCAGACATATTTTTCGCACTCTGCAAAACGCTTAAATTCACGTTCTTGCACAACCCGACAAAATACACATAAACAGATATAAATCTGAATTTCGTAGAAAAACGCTTTTTCCCTTGATTTTCCGCATTGTTTCCCCGGCGTAACAGCAGTGGTCATATACAACAAATGGCGCAAAAATTTTGCGCCATTTGCCATATTATTTTATTTTGCCTTTGAAAAAAGCTGTGATGTCATAGTGTCTCACCCTTTACGAGCTTTTCGGTGTCGTCGGCGATGAGCAGTTCCTCGTCAGTGCCTATAACAGCCACCGTAACCTTGCTGTCGGCTGCGGAAATAACCTCGTCCGCGCCAAAGTTAGCATCATTCTTCTCTTTGTCGAGCTTTATGCCGAAGTTTTCAAGCCCTTTGAGCGTGTCGCGGCGCACGGAATGCTGATGTTCGCCCACTCCTGCCGTGAACACAACGGCATCAACGCCGCCCATTGCGAAAGCGTATGCTCCTATATACTTGCGTATGCTGTAGCAATATGTATTGCGTGCGAGCAAGGCACGGCTGTTGCCGGAATGTATTGCATCGTCAAGCTCACGCATATCGCTCGAAACGCTTGAAATGCCAAGCACACCCGATTGCTTGTTAATGAGGTCGGAAACCTGCTTGACATCAAGGTTTTCATGCTCCATAAGGAAAAGCACAGCCATTGGGTCTACATCGCCCGAACGCGTGCCCATAACAAGTCCTGCAAGAGGGGTCAGCCCCATTGAAGTGTCAACCACTTTGCCGCAGTCAACCGCCGTAACCGATGCCCCATTGCCAATGTGGCAAACAATCAGCTTCTTTGTGCTCATGTCCCAGTTAAGAAATTCGCAGGCCTTGTGCGACACGTATCTTACCGAAGTTCCGTGGAAACCATAGCGGCGTATTTTGTATTTATGACACAAATCATACGGTAGAGCGTATGTGTAGGCGTAATCGGGCATTGTTTGGTGGAAAGCCGTGTCGAACACGAACACCTGCTTAACATCGGGAAGTTCATGCTTTATGGCCTCATAGCCCTTGAGATGGGCGGGGTTGTGAAGTGGCGCAAGCTCACTATACTGCTTCCATTCCTCAAGTATTTCGGGCGTTACCACCACGCTGTGTGTGAATTTTCCGCCATGCACTATACGGTGGCCCACCGCATCGATTTCGGCAAGCGACTTTATGGCACCATGCTCTGCATCGGTTAGCCGGGCGAGAATGAAGTTTATGCCCTGTTCGTGGTTTGTTATTTTTACATTTATCTGCTTGCTGTGCCCATCGGCAGCCTTGATTTTGAGAAAAGATGTTTCAAGACCTATCTTCTCCATTCCGCCGGCGGCGAGAACAGTGCGGCTGCCCATGTCGTAGAGCTTATATTTGATTGAGGAGCTTCCGCAGTTTATTACGAGAATTTTCATTTATCGTTTCTATAAAGTTTTTAGCTGTTGTATGACGTGGGCATACGCCCTGAATTATTCCTTTTTGCTCGCCGCTATTGCCTGGTTTGCCGTTACGGCTATCATTTTGTAAACATCGTCGGACGAGCACCCGCGGCTGAGGTCATTAACCGGACGCGCCATTCCTTGAAGTATCGGGCCGATGGCCTCGGCATTGCCCAGGCGCTGCACGAGCTTGTAGGAAATGTTTCCAACCTCAAGATTTGGCACAACCAGAACATCGGCATGGCCTGCCACTTTCGAGTTTGGAGCTTTTTGTTCGCCCACCGATGGCACGAGGGCAGCATCGGCTTGAAGTTCGCCGTCTATTTCGATATGCGGATCGAGTTTGCGCGCAAGCTTGGTGGCCTCGACAACTTTGTCTACCACTTCATGCTGCGCAGAGCCCTTGGTTGAGAAGCTCAACATTGCCACCTTGGGATGCGGTATGCCCGCAACATGCTGTGCGGTGTGGGCCGTGCATACTGCTATTTGCGCAAGTTGCTGAGCATCGGGCACCGGAAGAACCGCCACATCGCCCATCACTATAAGGCCGTTGTCGCCGTATTGCTCGGTCTTGGTAATGAGCAGCATCGCGCCCGACACACAGGTAATACCGGGAGCCGTTTTTATTATTTGCAGCGCAGGACGCAACACATTGCCTGTGGTGTTTCGCGCCCCGGCAAGCTGCCCATCGGCCCCGCCTGTCTTTATTATCATGCATCCGAGATAAAGCGGGTCTTTCACGAGCTCGCGGGCGCGCTCTATGGTAAGTCCCTTCTTCTTGCGTATTTCGGCAAGCTGCTCTGCATATTCTTCAGCTTTCGGGTTGTTGAGCGGATCAACAATCTTGGCCTTCGATATGTTGCCAAGGCCGTATTTTTCGGCGAGCTCAAGAATTTCGGTTGGGTTGCCTATTAGGATTATGTGGGCCAGTCCGTCGGCTATGGCACGGTCGGCAGCACGCATTGTCCTCTCTTCTGTGCCCTCGGGCAACACTATGCGTTGGGGATTTTCTTTAGCGCATTTTACCAGTTTGCTAATTACATCCATTTGTTTATATCAGATTTATATGTTATTCTGTTTGCAAAGTTAGCTATTTTTAATCACAGAAAAGTTTTTTGAACAAAGCTTTATCTGCATATTCCGCCGTATTTTATATACCATTCGGCAAAGCGGCGTGTGCCTTCATTGATATTGACTGTAGGGGCGTAGCCCAATTCCCGCGAAATTTTTGAGGTGTCGGCCGATGTCATGTAAACATCGCCCGGCTGCATGGGGAGCATTTCAAACTCTGCCTTTTTGCCCAACGCACATTCAAGAGCATGCACAAATTCCATAAGCCTTACAGGGTGGGAGCAGCCTACGTTGTAAACCGTTGAGGGCACTTTACCCTTCGGAGCATTGTCGATTGCGAGAAGTGTGCCGCGGATAATGTCATCGATGAATGTAAAGTCGCGCACCATGTCGCCGCCGTTGAAAAGGCGTATTGGTTTACCCGCCGTTATGGCGTTGGCGAAAAGCACCGGCGACATATCCGGCCTGCCCCACGGACCGTAAACAGTAAAATACCTCAGCCCTGTTGTCTTTATGCCGTAAAGGGACGAGTAAACGTGGGCCATAAGCTCATCGCTTTTCTTTGTGGCTGCATAAAGGCTTTTAGGACTATCTACCTTGTCGCTCTCAGAGAAAGGGGT
The DNA here is from genome assembly GCA_002437495.1 of Prevotellaceae bacterium UBA6398. Lineage (GTDB taxonomy): Bacteria > Bacteroidota > Bacteroidia > Bacteroidales > Bacteroidaceae > UBA6398. The sequence continues at coordinate 56,118 of DJQA01000006.1, read as the reverse complement.
TTTCGTATTGCTTCCGTAAACGCTGCTCGAACTTGCATATACAAGTGTATCGCAATAGTTGCGGCAGCATTCGAGAATATTAAAAAAGCCCACAATATTGTTCTCGATGTAACTTCGCGGGTGGTCGATGGAATATCTAACGCCGGCCTGGGCTGCAAGATTGCAAACCACGTCAAAACGCTCTTCTTGGAAAAGCTTTTCAATGTCGGCATAATCGGAAATATCGAGCTTTCTGAAACTTATATTACCATAAAGATTGCTGACGCCACTGCGTATGTTGTCTACGCCAAGGACGCGGAGTCGTGCGAACTTCAGTTCAGGATTATAATAGTTGTTAAGGCTGTCAACGCACACAACTTCATCGCCACGCCTTACGAGCGCACGTGAGAGGTGATAGCCTATAAAACCGGCGGCTCCGGTAACAAGCACTTTCATTTCTTTGTGTATTTACGCGCCTTACCCCGGGCACCTATCATTATGTTTCTCGAATAAGTTATAAAGCCCACCGACTGCCCGAGTATCAACACAGGGTCGTGGCGGAAAATAGCGTAGCTCACAATCATTCCGGAGCCCACAAGACTGATTATCCAAAAGCCCACAGGCAAAATGGAACGGTGGCGACGATAAGAGTAATACCACTGGTATATGAAGCGCAATGTAAATATTATTTGCCCCGCCGAGCCGTAGAGCAAAAGCCAAAAAGGCACTCTTTCGTTATGGAAGAATGACTTTATGAAATATTCTGCATCGCCGAGCAGATAGGTAACAGCCACCAGCGGCAGAGCAAACAGCACTACACGCACCACAAGCGGTATCCTTTCCCACGCGCCCTTTATGTCAAGGTTCCATACATATATATAATATGAGATGAGTTGCCCAAGAACAATGGCGAAGTCATTTCGCAAGCAGCCGTAGACAAACAAAAGTATGCTGCCCGCAAGGCTGCATACCCAATACACCACCGGCGAGACCACGCGCCTCTGCCTCTCAGAAAGAACCCACTGTATGAGCATTCGCGCGGAGAAAAAACCCTGGGCAACGAAGCCCACTGCAAAAACCAAGGCGTTCACGCTAATCTGTATTTAAATGCGGCAGGTTATTCTGAAAGGTTATTCTCGCTGACATTGTAGCGTATGTAGCGGCTTTTCATCCAGCGAAAGGCAAAACAATCCTCAAACGGCTTAACAAGTCGGTTGCTCAGATGGTATTTCGACACTCCCTTTGTTCGCGGGTAATGGCGCACCGGCAGTTCCTTTGTCTTACCGCCTTCGAGCGAAACGAGGGCGGCGAGAAAACGGTGCATGCCGTCAAAAAATGGGATGCGCCTGGCTATGTCGGAATGCAGAACTTTCAGCGGGCATCCGGTATCGGTTGCCGTGTCGCCGGTCATGCTTCGCCTAAAGCCGTTGGCAATCTTTGACTGCATTCTCTTGCCCCACGAATCCTTGCGGTTGGCGCGTATTCCCGCCACCATCTCAAATTCATCAGAGTATTGCAGTAATAAATTGAAATCCTCGGGATTTGTTTGCAAGTCGCCATCGATATATCCCACAAGAGGACTTTCCGCGAAATCAAAACCCGCTTTCAACGCGGTGCTCAGCCCATGGTTGTCGCTTGAGGATATGTAGTAAAAATCCGGGGTGCGAACGCATATTTCACGAATTTTTTCAAGGCTCGTGTCCCGAGAGCCATCATTGACGAAAAGCACGCACGATTTAACCGAGGATTTCCCGAGATATTCGCCCAAAGCCTTTTCGAGTGCCGGCATATTTTCCTCTTCGTTGTAAATGGGTACTATTATTGTAAATTTGTAGTTACTTGTTTTATTTGCTTCCATTTGCTTTCGGCTTTAGGAGTGTTACATTGTATATGAAGTTTTCATCGCTGCCGTGTTTCGAAAAACGACTGCGGTTGCTATTGTTGTATTTTCCGCAAAAAACGGTATCAATGCCTTGCAGGGCGTTTTCGGGAAGTTCTTCCGCAAGGGGCTTATGCGACAGCAGCACGCAGGGCAGGCGTTTCTTCAGCTCAGTGTTAATGTTGGGCGAAGAGTATTCAAGTGGACGTATCACACGCCCTGCGGCATATACAATCTCTATGCGCAATTGTTCGCCGCCGTTGCTGTAAAAGGGCACGTCATCAAGCTCTGCCATTTGCCTCGTTGCAGAAATGCTTTTGTATTTCGGGTTGGAGAATGCTTTAGCCACAACCGGCATTGCAAACACCTCGGCTGCGGCAAAAAACACAGCCACTCCCACCACAATTTTCCGTGCGGTATTCTTGCGGCTCTTGTCGCACCAATATATAATTAGGTAAGCCATCGTATAGCAACACGGCATCATCATAGGCAAAAGGTAACGCATCTTTTTTTCGGGCATTAGCGACAGCAACACGAGCTGCGCCGCCATCCACAGCAGTGCCATTGTGTATGGGCTGCGCAAAAGCCCGAGTTTTCTGCGCCACATGGGAAACGCCAGGGCGAGAAGCATGAGCGGCGACCAGATACCGGTTTCCAAAAAGAAACGCCAATAATAATACCACGGTCTGACGTTGTGGTTTTTCCACGATCCGGTTTCTTTGTGTATTACATATTGCGCAGCTTCGGGATGTGTTGTAAGAATAAGCAGATACCACCACGAGCTTACGGCAACAGCTATCGCCACCATTACCGCAAGCGGCATCTTACGTCCTTTCATGCATGGACGGCGCATTGCGAGTGCGGCTATAATCCACGGAAGAAACAGTGCGTAAAGCGACACGGGGCCTTTGCTCATAAACGAAAGCCCGGTCATAATTCCGGCAAGCACCATGTTGCGCCATATGCGCATATCCTCATAAAGTCCGCGCCAAAGAAAATATATACCGCCCATCATAAATGCGTGGCAGTATATGTCCCACGTGGCGGTACGGGCTTGCAGTATTATTTGATAACACGTTATGAGCATCAGCGAAGCAACAAAAGCGTAGTCGTCTCTCTTTGTTGTTTTTTTTGCAAGCAGAAAGAAAAACACCACGAGCATACACCCCGCCAGTCCGCTAATGGTTCGCTGCACTACGAGATTGTCGGGCGCTACAAGCTGTGCCGCGGCGGCAAACCATGTCGGTAGCGGTGGTTTCTCAAGACGGTACTCACCGTTCATGCGCGGTATGAGCCAATCGCCGCCTTCTGCCATTTCGCGTGCGGTTTCCAGGTTGCGCGTCTCCATTATGTCGGGGCGAAGAAGTCCGTTGTTCACAAAGAATGCCACAAAACACAACAAAGCAAGCAACAAAACCGCCTTGCGCGGTCTTGTTGCCTGTAAGCGCAGTCCGCCAATGTTCATAACGGAAAGGATTTACTGCTTTATTCCGAGTTTCTTTGCTATGTCCTTGGGGAGGGCGGCCTTGTTGACCACGAAGTTCATGGTTTTGTAAGCCACATAGGGTTTCGATGCATAGAACATTCCTTTGTAAGGACCGTATTCGCCCCATGAATTCTTAACCATGTAGTATTCCGCACCCGTGCTGTCCTTGGCAATGCCGTAGATAACCATTCCATGGTCGTCGGTGGTCTGCCAATTGTCATAAGCCTTTTGGCGCATTTCCTGTGTGATGGTTTTTTCGCCGCTTGCTGAAACAACATTCTTGTCGGCTTTACCATCGGTTCCCGTCCAGCGCGCGGCATCGCTGTGGCTCAAATCCTTTACTTTGTCGTTCAACGGCACGCGTGTAACCGCTCCGAAGCCCTTTTCGCTTACATCGGCACCCCATGCTATGGTGTAGCCTGTTTTTATGGCATTGTCTATGACCTCCATCATTTCATTTAGCGGCAGGTTGTAGCTCTGCGCCCAACGCCAGTTGTCTTGAACCTCAACCACGAACGGCTGGTAGAAAGGATGATGGGTGTAGGATGTTATTGAAACGTAGTCATCGGCATTCAGTCCGAGATATTTCACAAACGATTTCGGTGTGTAAGTTTTACCGTTGTACTTGAAACTTTCGGGGAGCTTGCCGAGATAGTTATCGTAAATTGCCTCAACGTTTTTCTTCCAAATTGGCGAAAGAGTTATCTTGCGCCTCGAACCTGCTTCGGGTTTCCATTTTGCGATGGCGTTAACCACAGCACCGGCAACGGTTGAAAGTTCGCTGAAGTTGAAAAGGCTGTCGCCCTGCAACGACCCCGGAGCGGGCATAGCCTCCTGCGGCACGAGACCGTAGTTCTTCATGCAATATAGCACGTCATAGAAGCTGCCGCCCTCGGCAAACGAAACATCTCCATGCATTCTCACCGAAGCCTCGGCGCGGTCGGTCATGGTGTGGTGCACTACGAATGACTCGCAGAGGTCGAATGTGCCTTTGCCCTTGCGCAAAAGCTCTGCCTCAAGAAAACTAAGCGTGGAATAGCACCAGCATGTTCCCGACTGGTTCTGATCCTTTATCGATGTGATGGGTATTTCCTTTACCACGGTGAACTTCACCGTATCTTTTTTCGAATCGGCATATACCGATGACGCTATCAAGGCCGTTGCCATGAATGCCAAAAACAATTTCCTCATTGTAATTATATTTTACCTCTGTTTTTATTAATTTCCTTTATCAAGCCTCGCGGTTGCGCATGAATTCTTCTACCTCGTCCACGTGATACGGTATCCGCTTCTTGCCTATAAAGCGGCAGCCGCTTTCGGTAATCAACACATCGTCCTCAATGCGTATTCCTCCAAAGTCGCGGTATTCGTCAATCTTGTCAAAGTTCAGGAACTGTGCGTTGGTGCCGTTCTTGCGCCAGTCGTCGATAAGCGCGGGTATGAAGTATATTCCCGGCTCGTCGGTTACCACAAAGCCTTTCTGCAATCTGCGCCCGAAACGAAGCGCGTTTGTGCCGAACTGTGTCGAGGGGCGCACCTCGTCGTCAAATCCCACGTAAACCTGGCCAAGCCCCTCCATGTCGTGAACATCCATTCCCATGGAATGCCCCAAACCGTGGGGAAGGAACATGGCGTGTGCGCCCGCTTTGAGCGATTCCTCGATATCGCCCTTCATAAGCCCGAGTTGCCGAAGGCGTTCGGTTATTATGCGGCATACGGCAAAATGCACATCCCACCACTTTACGCCCGGTTTTGCTACCTCAAGCACATGGTCGTGGCACTCCACAACTATATTATATATGTCTTTCTGCTTTTGGGTGAACACTCCGCTCACCGGTGTTGTGCGGGTGTTGTCAGAACAATAATTCTCATTCGTCTCCGCTCCTGCATCTACAAGAAACAGTCGGCCTGCCTCAAGTTTTGCAGTAGATGGGTTTCCATGCATCACCTCGCCGTGCTGAGTGGCTATTGTTTGGAACGACACCATGCTGCCACGGGCATTGGCAATGCCGTCAACCATGCCGCCGATATACTGTTCGGTTACTCCGGGGCGGCAAAGGCGCATTGCCGTGGTGTGCATCTCATACCCTATATCTGCGGCGCGCTCAAGTTCGGCTATTTCCTCTTCGGTTTTCGTGGTGCGCATTTTCACCACTGCGGCAATCAATTTAAGCGAAGCCGCATCCTTTTGCTGCGAGGGGTGAATGCCCAACAAATCCATTATCTGTATTTTCGTGTCAAAGCGGTAGGGCGGCAGAAAGTGAACCGCCTCGCCCTGCGACTGCGCCGATGCCACGATGTTTGGAAGCTCGCGCATGGCGGCAACATGGGCAACGCCCGTCTGCTCAGCCATTTCGGCAACGCTCGTTACCGAGCCGTACCATACAATATCCTCAATGTCAATCTCGTCGCCCACAAGGTATTCGCGGTCGTTGTCAACATCGATAACGCCCACAAGCCCGTTGCGGTGCAAACCGAAATAGTAGAGGAACGAACTGTCCTGACGAAATTTGTATGTATTTGATGGGTAGTTTGCCGGGCTGTCGTTATTACCGAACAAAACTATAAGTCCGCCACCCACAAGCTTTTTCAGCTCGTTGCGGCGTTCCACGTAAGTGCTTTTGCTAAACAACATGATTAACTCTGTTTTATACCCTGCAAAGTTACTAATTATTTTGCATTTATGGCAATTGGCTGACATTTGTTAAGCATACCGCCCCGCCACGGCTTGATTGGCGTAGCGGGGAAATGCGTTTAATATGTGCAAGCTGCAATAAGTCAATGGAATGTATTGTTGTAGGGGCGTATTGCATACGCCCAGAATTGTGCCGCTTTGCAATATTGTGGCGGCGGTTTGCGATGTGGTTTATGCGGTGTTGTACAGGCGTATGCCATACGCCCCTACAAATGGCGCAAAACCAAGGCCGTGAAAATTATATTTGATGTAAGAAAAACTATGTCCTATGTAGGAAAAATTATGTCTGATATAATTCAAATTACATCAGACCTTTTTCCGCCACTTGCAAACCTTTGAAAAACAAAAACTTACATGGTCTATTTTGCGTGGGGTTAATTCTATGAAAATCAACATGTTGCGGAAAATACGCCGTCTGCGGACAGAGAAAGCACCCATGTAGCAAAGATTTAGTCCGCCCGGCACGGCATGGATACTTGGCGCAAAAACCATGGAAGCGAAGCGTGTCGGGCGGATTCGCGTGTTCACTTTTTGCGTAACTTTGCACGCGGTAAAACAAAGCGTGAAATGAACAGGGCAAAGGTTCTCTTTTTATGTGCCATTGCCGCAAGCGGCGTTTCCGCCCAAACGCTAAAAGACCACTGCGACTCGGCACGGTTTTACATCGCGGCTTGCGACACGGACAAAGCCGCAGCGGCACTGCAAAAGGTTTACTGCAAGTTCATGGACGGCAACGACAAGTTTTTCTCCGTAAGCAAGGAACTCGAAAGCCTGCGTGCAAGCGACCAGGCGGTGAGAATGCTTTTAATGGACACCGAAAAGCGGTTCGGCAAGGAGAGCGCGGAATACGGCAGCGTACACAAATGGATGCTTTCGCTTGACGGGAAAAACACTTTAAGGGCAAAGGAAATCATCGCGGAACACGGCTGGCTTTCAAGGGAAGATGTCGGGGACGATGCCGAAGAGGGGCTGTTTCTCATAGTGCAGCACAGCAATGACTCCGCCTTTCAGAAAACCTGTCTCGGAAAATTGGGCGAAGCCGTCAGACATGACAAGTCCATAAAGTGGCAATACGCCTTTCTTGTTGACCGTTTTGCAATGAACAACGGCGGGCGGCAGGTTTACGGCACACAGAAAATTGTCGTCAAAGGCGTGCCGTATCTCGTCCCTTTGGAAAATCCGCGCCGCGTCAACACCCTGCGCAGGAAAATGGGGATGCAGTCCGTGTGGAAGGATTTGGAGGAGGATTACGGCGGCAAATGGTCCTTGAAGAGGTATATGCAGACCGAAGGCAAATGCAGGGAGGTTTACGGGGACTGGCTTCGCAAGAACCGTAACCTGCAATAAGCCCTCACCAAGCAATCACGCGGCGGCTTAGGCTAAAACTTGGTTGTCTCGCACTTGGCGTTGAGGTATTTTTTGTAAGCCTGAGCCATAAAATCCAAGCATTCTTCAACTTTCTTCGCGTCTCCATCGTAGCCGTTAACCAAGGCAAGCATCCGCGTGGTGGAAAGCGACATCTTTGTGCGCTCGTTGTCGCTCGTGGGCGTGCCTATGCCGCCGGCAGCATCGCGATACACGGGCATCCCCTCGATGTTGAGCGTTCCGCGCCCTATACCCTCGTATGGCTCTCCCTCACGTCCCACGCCGAGCGTTATGCCATCGCCCTCTATCTTGTCGTAGTCGAAACACCCCACGCTGTAGCCGTAGTCGATGCTCACAAGGTTACCGATATCCACTGCCGTGTTTACCGCCCAAAGCTCCTTGCCTTGAAGAATTCGCCTGACAAGCTGCTCGTTTGAGGGGCGGTAGCGCGAAGGGTCCTTGCCGCACGCCTTGTAAACCCTGCGCGTGGCCTCGATGCCGCTTATGTGCTTAATGGTATCCACGGTGTGGCGCAATTTCAGGTCGGCGGCCTTTGCATGTATTTCATTCCACAAAGCCTCGCAGTATTCCGTGTTCCGAAATTCCGCATAAAGCACACCTCCCGCAAAATCGGGACACACAGTGCGTATTTGCTCTGAAACAACAAGTATCTTCTTTTCCATACACAAAAACTTTACACTGCAAATTTACATATTTCCGAACCTGTTAAGGGTGGAAAATCAAAAAAGGCGGAACACTCCCGACCCTTCACAACATATCGGCAAGGTGGGCACATTGCCACGGGAACCGCAAAACTGCAAAGCAGCATAACATTTTGATTTACAAAGCAATAATCACACAAATATCATCTATTGCAAAGTTTTGTTTTTCAAACATTTACTAACGTCTGAAAAAGGTCTGATGTAGTTTTTTCCACGTCTGATATAATTTTTTCTACATCGGACATGGTTTTTCCCATGTTGCATGTGGTTTTCGTATGTTTCCGGAAATATCATCGTTTTTTTGACCTTGTACCCCATTCCACCCGAATCCCGGGATTTTTTATCTCAAACAAACGCGGATTATCCGCATAAAAAGAACGCCTGCCTTTATCTTTTTCTACGCTGCAAGAACGCCAAAATCATAATTTTCAGGCATAAAAACACCTCTGCACTACTCTTCCGCAAAAAATTCGCCCTTAGCCCAAAGTTATTTGCCACATGTCGTTTGCAATATTGCGCGGAAATGTGTAAATTTGCACGGAAACAAAGCGCGAATTAAATAACTATGCGTGACCTTACTTTTATGGAAAAATTTTTTCAGTCACACGCTTACATGTTAAGCCATCTGAACGCACCCGTTCAGCGTTCGCTAATGGACAGAATTGACTGGAGCCACAGGATGATTGGTATAAGAGGGCCGAGAGGCGTTGGTAAAACCACGTTCCTACTGCAATATGCCCGCGACCACTTTGATCCGCAGCTTCAGCAGTGCCTGTACATAAGCATGAACAACTTTTACTTTCAAGGGCGCGGAATCGTGGAATTCACGGAAGATTTCGTGCGCTATGGCGGCAGAGTGTTGCTTATAGACCAGGTTTTCAAACAACCCAACTATGCTGCCGACCTGGTGGAATGCTACCGCCGTTTCGAAAAGCTGCACATCGTATATGCCACATCCTCTGTGTTTCCTCCCGACAGCGAGGCGCAACGCGAGCTGAACCGCATAAGCGACATCTATGTGCTCCACGGTTTCTCATTCCGCGAATTTGTTAACTCCCAAACAGGGCTTAACTTCCGCTCGTACACCCTTGGCGAAATTCTTGAGGGACATGAGCAAATACTTAAAACCATCTTGCCGAAAGTGCGCCCCTGGAACTATTTCCAAGACTATCTGCACCACGGCTACTACCCATTCTTCCTCGAAACCCACAACTTCACGGAACAACTTCTGAAGTCAATAAACATGATGATAGAGGTTGACATACTTTTCATAAAGCAAATCGATTTGAAGTACCTGGCAAGGATAAGGAAGTTGCTCTACCTGCTTGGCATGGAAGGCATAACCGCGCCCAACGTAACCAAGCTCGCAGAAGAGATTGGCACCTCGCGCGCCACCGTGATGAACTACATAAAAGACCTTGAGGAAGCAAGGCTCATAAATCTTGTTTATCGCGATGGAGAGGAATTCCCCAAAAAGCCGGTGCAAATAATGATACACAACACAAACCTGCTGTACGCCATAAGCTCGCGCAACGCCGAAGAACAGGAAGTTATGGAAACTTTCTTCACGAACAGCGTGTGGAGGCATCACAGTGTGAGCAAAGGCAAACGCAACGGCTCTTACATCATAGACGGACACAATATAGTGGTGTGCGACAAGTCGCGCCGCTTCAAAGCACAAGACGGCGTTTATTTTGCACGCTACAATGCCGAAGTCGGGCATGGCAACGACATACCGCTTTGGCTGTTCGGCTTCCTGCACTAATCATGTAGCAGAACAACGGATATTTACATAACATTTCATTCAATTACAAAATGAGTAAGGAAAAGAAATTCATTACTTGTGATGGCAACCAGGCTGCAGCCCACGTGGCATATATGTTCTCGGAAGTTGCAGCCATCTATCCCATCACACCCTCATCTCCAATGGCGGAACACATAGACGAGTGGGCCGCAGATGGAAGGAAGAACCTCTTCGGCGACACAGTTTCCGTACAGGAAATGCAGTCGGAGGGTGGCGCGGCCGGCGCCGTGCACGGTTCACTGCAAGCAGGTGCTCTGACATCAACATTCACAGCATCGCAGGGCTTGCTCCTCATGATACCAAACATGTATAAAATAGCAGGCGAACTACTCCCCTGCGTGTTCCACGTTTCAGCCCGCACACTGGCATCCCACTCACTCTGCATATTCGGCGACCACAGCGATGTGATGGCCTGCCGCCAAACCGGTTTCGCAATGCTTTGCGAAGGCAGCGTGCAGGAAGTTATGGACCTTTCGGCTGTGGCACACCTTGCCACAATAGAAAGCCGCGTACCGTTCATAAACTTCTTTGACGGTTTCCGTACATCGCACGAATACCAAAAGATTGAGGAAATAAGCGAGGACGAACTACGCCCGCTCGTAGACCAGAAGGCTCTCGCAGAGTTCCGCTCCCGCGCGCTATCGCCCGAGCACCCTGTGGCACGAGGCATGGCAGAAAACCCCGAAACCTTCTTCGCACACCGCGAGGTATGCAACTCATATTACAACGCAATCCCGGGTATAGTAGAGAAATACATGGAGGCTGTTTCGAAAATCACGGGGCGCGAATACAAACTGTTCAGCTATTACGGCGCAAAAGACGCTGACCGCGTGATAATTCTCATGGGTTCGGCAACCGAAGCCGCACGCGAGGCTATCGACTACCTCAACGCAAACGGCCAAAAGGTTGGTATGGTGAGCGTTCACCTTTACCGTCCGTTCTCGGTGAAGCACCTTCTTGCCGCCGTTCCCGAAACAGTGAAGCGCATTGCCGTTCTCGACAGAACAAAAGAGCCCGGAGCAGAAGGCGAGCCTCTATACCTTGACGTGCGCGATGCTTTCTACGGAAAGAAGAACCAGCCGCTCATCGTAGGCGGGCGCTACGGCCTTGGCAGCAGCGACACCACCCCCACAATGATCATATCCGTTTACGACAATCTAAACCTTCCCGAACCCAAGAACCACTTTACGCTCGGCATTGTTGACGACGTTACATTCACGTCGCTTCCCCTTGAGGAGGAAAAGGCTCTCGGCGGCGAGGGAATATTCGAAGCCAAATTCTATGGCCTTGGCGCAGACGGCACAGTGGGCGCAAACAAAAACTCCATCAAGATAATCGGCGACAATACCCATAAGTATTGCCAGGCATACTTCTCGTACGACTCTAAGAAGAGCGGCGGCTTCACTTGCTCGCACCTGCGTTTCGGCGACACCCCAATACGCTCAACATATCAGATTAAAACCCCGAACTTTGTGGCATGCCACGTTCAGGCTTACCTGCATATGTACGACGTAATACGTGGTTTGCGCAAGAACGGCACATTCCTTCTAAACACCATTTGGGAGGGCGAAGAACTTGCAAACAACCTGCCCAACCACATAAAGCGCTACTTCGCCAACAACAACATTACAGTTTACTACATCAACGCCACCAAGATTGCGCAGGAAATAGGTCTCGGCAACAGAACGAACACAATTCTCCAGTCGGCTTTCTTCCGCATAACCAAGGTTATACCCGTTGACCTTGCAGTTGAGCAGATGAAGAAATTCATTGTTAAGAGCTACGGCAAGAAAGGTCAGGATGTTGTTGACAAGAACTTCAAGGCCGTTGAGCGCGGCAGCGAGTACAAGCAGCTTGCCGTTGACCCCGCATGGGCAAACCTTCCCGAGGACGCGGAAATAAAACGCAACGAGCCTGAATACATCTCAAAACTCGTGCGCCCCATCAACGCGCAAAACGGCGACCTCCTACCCGTGTCGGCTTACAAGCCCTCGGTTGACGGAACTTGGGAGCAGGGCACTGCAGCATACGAAAAGCGCGGCGTTGCAGCTTTCGTTCCCGTGTGGAACTCAGATAACTGCATACAGTGTAACAAGTGCGCATTCTGCTGCCCCCACGCTGCCATACGCCCGTTCGTTATGACAGACGAAGAAGCCAAAGACTTCAAGGGCAAGACACTCGACATGCTTGCGCCAAAGGCTATGAAAGGTATGCACTACGTTCAGCAGGTTGACGTCCTCGACTGTCTTGGCTGCGGCAACTGCGCCGATGTGTGCCCCGGAAAGAAAGGCGAAAAGGCTCTCACTATGGTTCCGCTCGAAAACCAGCTTGGCGAAGATGAGAACTGGGAATACTGCGTTAAGAATGTTACATCGAAGCAGGACCTCGTTGACATCAAGTCAAACCCCAAGAACTCGCAGTTCGCACAGCCACTGTTCGAGTTCTCCGGAGCTTGCTCGGGATGCGGCGAAACCCCATACGTTAAGCTCATTTCGCAGCTCTTCGGCGACCGCGAAATCGTTGCCAACGCAACAGGATGCTCCTCTATTTACTCCGGCTCAATTCCTTCTACGCCATATTGCAAGAACGCCAAAGGTCAGGGCCCCGCATGGGCGAACTCACTGTTCGAGGACTTCTGCGAATTTGGCATGGGTATGACACTCGCAAACAAGAAAATGCGCAACCGCATACAGTCGATACTCGAAGAGCAGCTAACCTGCGACAAGGCTTCGGATGAATACAAGGCTGCTGCAAAAGAATGGATTGAAAACCGCGAAGATGCAGATGGCTCACGCGCTGCTGGCGAGAAGCTCATTCCGATGATTGAAGCAAAGAAGGGCGACTGCAAGAAGATGGAAGAACTCGCAAGTCTCGAACACTACCTCACCAAGCGCAGCCAGTGGATTATTGGCGGCGACGGCGCAAGCTACGACATAGGCTACGGCGGTCTCGACCACGTGCTCGCTTCGGGCGAAGACGTGAACATTCTTGTGCTCGACACCGAGGTTTACTCCAACACCGGCGGTCAGGCATCAAAGGCAACTCCTATCGGTGCTATCGCGCAGTTTGCTGCAAAGGGCAAGCGCATCACCAAGAAGGACCTCGGCCTTATGCAAACCACATACGGATATGTTTACGTGGCACAGGTTGCAATGGGTGCAGACCAGGCGCAGTGCCTAAAGGCATTCCGCGAGGCAGAGGCTTACCACGGTCCTTCACTCGTGATTGCTTACGCTCCGTGTATCAACCACGGTCTGAAGATAAAGGGCGGCATGGGTCGCTCACAGGCAGAAGAGGCACGCGCAGTGGAATGCGGCTACTGGCATCTGTGGCGTTTCAACCCCGAACTCGAAAAAGAAGGCAAGAATCCTTTCTCGCTCGACAGCAAAGAGCCCGACTGGAACAAATTCCAGGACTTCCTGAACGGCGAAGTGCGCTACCTTTCACTCAAGAAAGCACGTCCCGCAGAGGCACAGGAACTCTTTGATGCGGCAGAGGCAGCAGCAAAACGCCGCTACGCAACATACATACGCAAAACCAAGGAAGATTGGTCGCTCGGCGAGTAATCATCCTACGGCAATAAGCGAAAACAGCCCGCGTACCGATTGTACGCGGGCTGTTTTCGCTTTTAATACAAGCCTTTTCGGTAATACCTGGTACGTGCTGCGAAAAACACGATATAACAAAGGAAAAAATCACGCGGCAACGCGCAAGCTGTATGACACAAGCCTTAACTTTTCGTGCAGAACAAAAATAATCTGCCTATTTCATAATTCCACGAAAAAAACATGGGACATAGGAAAAACCATGTCCTATGCAGAAAAAACTACATCAGACATAGAAAAAAAAACATCAGACATAATTTTTCATAGTCCCAAACCGCTAAACCTAATTGCTTCCAATAAATTAATCTCGGCTTACGGCCGGTTAAAACCACAATACGCTGATTATACATTTACCGCATGACAGCAGCTAAAAAAACAGGCGACAGCCTTTTGCCAAAGACCGCCGCCTGAAAAACATTTGAAACTTAATATGTGTAACTTATGGAGTTACCGTTATGCCGCACAGCAAATATGCCGCCTGATTGCTGGGATTTGCCACAACGCCCGCAAAAACCGAAGGGTTGAACTTTGAGCTGATTGCCAGCTCCTTCGTGGCTTTGAGCGAGAGGTTGGTTATGGCAAAGCGGTTCGGGGCCTCGCTGTAAAAGCTTGTGCCGTATGGCACGCAGCCAACAGCAGCGTTCCACTCGCAGCCAACAGCCTTGAAAGGCGCAGACAGCTCGGCGTAGCTCGAGTAGGCGCGGTGGCCGTGGCGTGTCAGGCCATCGCTCCCGGCAAAGTTGGTGTACCACTGGAAGTTCACCACTCCGAAATCATAGCCCACATTCGCCTCGAAGGTGTGCGCCGTGGAATGCGCGCCGTAATCAAAATACTTGTCGCCATCCGTGTCGATCCAATAGTCGGTTATGCCTATATTGAAACCGCCAACCTTGTAGGCCAGGGTCAAGTCGAATTCCTTGGTATCGTCAGGGCTGCTTAGCCCAACACTGCCCCAAGCCGTGAGGCTGATGCCCTTGTATGAAACTCCGACCGAGGGCTGCAAACTCACTTCGTCCACTTTTTGACCACGCCATATATACTGGTTCACAATGTCCGTCCCCATTGAAAGTTCGGGGGCATCCTGTGCCGCCACAGGCAGCGCCGCCATTGCCAAAGCGGCGGAAAGCATCAAATTCACAAAATTTCTTTTCATAATCTTTTCATTTAGCAAGTTGTCAGTTGTAAGCGGCCTCTCCGTGCTCGTAGATGTCGAGACCTTCCTCCTCTATGCGCTTGGTTACGCGCAGCCCCACAGTCTTCTTTATAATGAAGAACAAGGCAAAGCCCGTAGCGGCAGCCCAAAGGTCTATCACAAGTATGCCGAAAGCCTGTGCGCCAAGGAAACCGAAGCCGTGTCCGTAGAACAAACCGTCGCTGACGCTGAGCAAACCGGTCATGAGCGTACCTATGATGCCGCACACGCCGTGGACAGAGCTTGCGCCCACAGGGTCGTCAACATGGAGTTTCTTGTCGATGAACTCGATTGAGAACACAAGCACCACTCCGCACACTAGGCCTATGACCACAGCCCCGAGCGGGGACACAAGGTCGCAGCCGGCGGTTATTCCCACAAGTCCGGCAAGAATGCCGTTGAGGGTGAGAGAAAGCGAGGGCTTGCCATACTTGAACCAGCTCACAGCCATTGTGGCAACCCCGCCCGCAGCGGCGGCAAGGTTTGTGGTGAGGAACACGTGGCTAATGGCAACGCGGTTTGCCTCGCCCGAAGCGGCAAGCTGCGAACCGGGGTTGAAGCCGAACCACCCGAACCATAGTATGAATACGCCTATCGCGGCAAGGCTGAGGCTGTGGCCGGGAATGGCGCGGCTCTTGCCGTCCTTGCCATATTTGCCAAGGCGCGGGCCGAGAATAAGAGCCCCCACAAAAGCAAGCACACCGCCAACGGAATGCACAATCGCGCTGCCCGCAAAGTCGTGGAACGCTATGCCGAACGTGTTCATCATGAAGCTGCCCTCCGCACCGTTGCAAAGCCAGCCGCCGCCCCATGTCCAATGTCCTTCAATGGGGTAGATAATCATGCTAATGAATATGGAATACACCATATACATATTAAACTTGGTGCGCTCCGCCATCGCGCCGGAAACTATCGTGGCAGACGTGGCGCAGAACACGGTCTGAAACATCAGGAAGCCCTCGGTGGGAAGCCCTGCGGGGTGCTTGAAAAACGAAAGGTCGCCAAAGTTGGGCATTCCCATGAACCCCTCGCCGTTGCAGCCGAACATAATGCCGAAGCCCACAAGCCAGAATAGCAGCGAGCCCATCATGAAGTCAACAAAGTTCTTGAAAAGGATGTTTGTCGTGTTCTTGCTGCGCGTGAAGCCCGCCTCGCACAACGCAAAGCCCGGCTGCATGAAAAACACAAGCATCGCCGCAAGCAGCATCCATACTGTATCTATAGACAATCCCAAATCTTCTATCGGTGTCATTTTAATCTTCTTTTACTGTTAAACATCTCGCTTTCGCGCATTACTTTTCTTTCTCTGCGTTGTAAAGGGCAATGTCGCCGCTCTCCCCCGTGCGTATTCGCACGGCGTTCTCCACGGGAATGACGAATATCCTGCCGTCGCCTATCTCGCCCGTCCTCGCGGCTTCCTGCACCGCCTTGACCGTGCGCTCCACATTAATGTCGCGCACAACGATATTAAGCAGCACCCTTTCAATGCAACTCGTGTCGTACATCACGCCGCGATAGATTCGCGCCTGCCGCATCTTGCCCTCCCCGCGAACATCGTAATAGGAAAACCATTCGATGTCGGCGTCAAGCAGAGCGTCCTTTACATCCTCGAACTTTGTCTTGCGGATAATTGCTTCAATTTTTTTCATTTGTCTTGTTTATTTTTACAGCGCTGTTATTATGTTTTGTTTTCAAGGCAAATTTACAGCAATTTTCTTTTATAAAAACATTTATCCCGTTATTTTGTTTGCTTAATCAAAATAAAAGTTTCAAAAGCACATTCTTTTTGCAATTACACTTGCTTTTTGCAAGCATATATTGCAATTCATTTTCTCTTTTCTTGTTTTACATTCATTTACACGTCGTTTGTCTTGATTTTCTCCGGTTTTGTCTCCAAAAGAATAGTTTATAGCCCCAACCGTGTGTTATTGCAACTTTCACTACCTTTGCAACAGCATAATTCTAACAGACCAAATATCATGAACGCAAAAAAGATTTTACCCATATTAATATTGATTCTGCTTGCCGTGCCGTCTGCGGCAAACAAAAAAATGAAATACAAGAACCCGACAGGGAAAGAGTTCCCCGTTCTTGCGTGGTATTCCATTCTGGGCGACAAGAATCTGACAAAGGAACGCTACCGGGAATTGCGCGAAGCGGGCTTCAACATATCATTCAGCCACTTCGGCACTGCCACCGAACTTGAAAAAGGGCTGGCAGCCTGCAAAGGCACGGGTGTGAAGATTATGGCAACCTGCGGAGAGCTTGTGAGCAACACCGAAGCCACCGTAAAACGTTTCAAGAACGACCCATCGATTGCCGGATGGTTTCTGCGCGATGAACCCGTAACCTCGGGCTTTGCCGAACTGCGCAAGTTGCGCGACAGGATATACTCCGCCGACAAAAAACACCTGATGTACCTCAACCTGCTGCCCATAATAGTCGCGCCAAAGGACCTTCTGGCAAAATCCTACGAGGACTACGTGCAAAGGTTCGTTGACGAGGTTAACATCACGCCCATTTCATACGACATGTACCCCATTGTAACGGAAAACGGAAAGCCGGTGCTGCGCCAGTCGTTCTACGAAAATCTCGAAGTGGCAAGAAAAGTGAGCATAAGAAACGAACTCCCGTTCTGGGCATTCTGCCTGTCAACCGCGCACACCCCCTACCCCATCCCCTCTGACACACACCTGCGCATCGAAGCCTTCAGCGCGCTGGCATACGGTGCACAGTGCATACAGTACTTCACCTACTGGACACCCGACACCACAACATGGAACTTCCACAACGCGCCGATTGACGAAAGCGGCAAGCGCACCGACGTATATTACAGGGTGAAGGAACTGAACAAGGAGATACACGCGCTCACCAAAGTGTTTCTCGGGGCAGAAGCCACAGACGTGCGCCACACAGGCGACAGCATTCCCCCCGGCACAAAAGCCCTGACCCAGATGCCCGAAAAGTTCCGGAGCCTGCAAAGCGACGGCGAGGGTATACTCGTGTCGCAGCTCGCGAACGGCAAAAACAGGTACGTAATGCTTTTGAACCGCAGCATCGACAACACGCAGAACATAACGTTCTACCTTGGCGGGAGCGTGAAGCGCATAACACCCGAAGGAGAGGAAAAGCTCAACGTAGGCAGGCAGACAGTTACGCTCACACCCGGCAACTACGCCATATACAAAATAAAGTAGCTAGCCTGCATAAGGCACACGGGCGAATTTACGCCATATGGCAAAGCCCCGTCGCCAAAACATTCGTGGCGGCGGGGCTTTGCCTTAAATCTTTGTTGCCAATCAGAAAAGGTTGAGCAGCAAGCCGCACTTCAGGCTTAGCGCGGGCCTTATTTCCCCGCCCACAAAATATCCGCCCAAACTCGCACCCAACACCCAGCCGCCTTCGGTCTGACCTTCCGCCCCTATATGCGCAGCCGCCGCAAAGCCGTCCAGCGATTTCGTGCAGCTCTCTTCCGAAGCCCTCCGCTCCTCGCCGAAGCCGTAGCCCAACAGCACATCGGCATATATCCACTTGTCGCCGCCGTTATAGACATACACGCCCGGGCCTGCGCCTATCATGTATTCACGCATATTGTGCTTGAGCTTGGTTCTCTCCCCGGCATACGTTCCCATATAGCTGCCGTTGTTGATGCCGCTATGAATCATGGCTGCCGCAAAAAACCTTTCATTGAAAGCGTAACGCCCGCCCAAGTTCAGGCACACACCCGACTTGTTGCTCATGCCGGGAAACAGCTCATAGCCGCCCTGCAGCTCCACATGAGTGTAGTCCTGCTGGGCAAATCCGTCAGCCCATGCGCATAGAAGCACCGGGAAAAGCAGAAGCCGTTTCAGTCTCACTTCTTGCCGGGATTATACAGGTCGGCAATCTTCTTAAGGTCATCCGGCTCAATCTCCTTGCTTTCGAGCTTGGCGCACAAGTCAGGGTCGTCGGCAAGGAACTTCACAAGCTGGCTGCGCCAATACTTGTTGCCGCTGCCCTTGTAGCCTATAATGCGTCCGTATTCCTCTCCCGCCTTGCGTGCCACAAAGCAGATGTCGCCGCCCGCCACGCTGGTAATCACAAGCGAGCCGTCGCGTGGGATGCTGTATTTGTAGCTGCAACTGTAAAACTCCACATGGTCGCCCTGCGCCTCCAAGGCCATCCACTGCGGCTTTATTGTCTTCTCCTTTTTTGTGGAGAACATCTTGTTGGTCTTGTAAGGGTGGCATACGAGGAAGTGGCACTTGTCGGTGTGCGTCTTCTTCCACACGCCAAGCACCTCGATGTCCGTGTTCTTCAGTTTCAGCTTCCGGCCGTCCGCAGTTTTCATGCGTACAGTCTTCGTGTTGCACTTCGGCATCTTCACGCGCCCCACATACTCCGTGCCGTCCTTCATCACCACGCGCCCCTCCTCTCGGTCGGTGGCGTCTTTCACAACGCTGTATATCTGGCAGCCGCACAGCAAATACGCCGCACAGCAAAGCAGCGCTGTCAATCTCAACTTTTTCATTCTTTTATCCCGTATTTATTAACTAACGTTATTCCGAGACCCGCTTTTGGCAAAGTCCTAAAACAAATTTCCGAAATCGCACCCATACAGACACATTTCGATTGTAAAAATTCGCAAACGCAACAAAAAAAAAACGAAATTCACCCATATCCCATACAATCAACATTATTTTGCAAACCTTATCAAGCAAAACCACGTCAAGCCGCCTGCAAATGACGTCTCCGTAGGAGCGTATGGCATACGCCCTGAATTGCGCCTGCATGCAATATTGCGGCGATTGTTTGCGAGGCGATTCATGCGGTGGCGTACAAGGCGTATGCAAAACGCCCCTGCAAAAGGCGCAAAACCCGGGCCGTGAAAACCACATTTGACATAGGAAAAACTACATAGGACATAGGAAAAATTATATCAGACATAATCCAAACTACATCAGACCTTTTTTCGCCGATTTCAAACTCCTGAAAAACAAAAACTTACCAAGTCTTGGCTTAACCCGATAACCCTTTGTTAATCAAAAGGTTGCAAAATCCCCACATTCAAGTCCGCAAATTGCCGCACAAACGCATGGTATCGAAAATTTGCGCTTAATCAGTCGTCACTTAAAAACAGACACGCATACATTTGATTGAAAATTTTTCTTCTACATTTTGCCGTTTGAGAAATAATCGGTATGTTTGAAGCGAGATTAAATACAGAACACACAAAAGCACCAGGAGTGTACACCTTGATTGAGTGAAAAACAGAACACACGAAATACGGGTGCTAAACTATAACAAAAAGGTTCTGTAAAACAAAAAACAAGCAATATGGCTAAATTAAGAAAAGTCAGCCAAAAGCTGGCAAACGAAATTCTCAACAACGAGTATGGCATAGAAGCCTATGGCTGCGGAAGCGGTTCGGGGTCGGGTTGTGGCTCTGAGTCTGGCTGTGGTTGCGGCAGTGGTTCTGGTAGTGAAGATGAGCGTAAGTACGAAAAAATTCACTACAGCGGAAATTTCTCGGAGAAAAGAAGACGAATGGGCAATGCATGAAGAAAGGATTGACATGAATTTCGACGTGAAGGGAAAAGAACGCCGCTATGGATACGACCAGGAGGGAAAGCCAATTGTGTATTCCACTTCAGGAGGTTCTAAATCTTTTCCTTTCTCCGGGCTTGAGCAATCCTGTCAAATTGACTGTACCACCACCTCACCTGAAAAAATCAACCTCCGTGCAGAATTGAATGGCGCACTGGTATTTCGCATTGAAAGTACATATATGGGAGACACTCATATCGTTTTGGCGCAGAAATCCATCGATTGTTATATACACAGAAAGAGATGAAACGCATAGCCATAACCGTATTAGCCCTGCTGCCGCTAATAACGGCGGCAGGGCAATTGCGCCAAGAAAGATTTGACGCAATAATCAAAGACCCCAAAAGCTGTTTCCACGCAAAGCAAATACCACAAAACAACAACAGGAATCCATTAGGGATATACAGTTCCGGCTGCTCACGGGTTGTCAGCACAGAAAAGGACACTGTTGTGTGCGAAACGCGCATAGCATGGGGAAACTTGGACTACAAAAACGACATCGGGAGCATTGAACTCGTTGCGGAAGGGCAAAACAACGGCAGCAAAAACTTCTATAGCGGAGAAAGCAGTTTCAAGAAACTGCGCCGCCATATGCGGCTCAAAGCCAAGGCCTACGGCAGATATGATACGGTTAAGGGGAAGCCATACGTGCTGGAAGTTACCGCACACATCGACTTTTTCCCATTCAACGACCTGTACTTGACCCGCGTGAGATACACCACGAAAAGACGGAAATATCTTCCGCGAGCCAAATACGGCATTTACACCAAGAGAAGCGATGCGAGGCACAAGGCAAAATTGGCAAAAGAGAAACGCAAAGAGAAGAAGTGGCAAGAGGAGCGGAGAGCCAAGGAAGATAAATGGTTCAAGAAATACCTTGACAAATACAATTATATCGTAATTGACAATTAAGAGTGAGCTTACAGCATAGCATAACAAAGGCTGCGCCCTTGCCGGGACGCAGCCTTTATGATTTTAGCAATAAGTGTCGGTTTACTCTGCCTTGCTCTCCTCGGCAGGTTTTGCCTCTGTAGCGGGAGTCTCAACAGCCGGAGTTTCCTCTGCCTGCGCCTCCACTGCAGGAGCTTCGGCTGTGGTTGTCTTCTTACGTGAGCGGCGTGTGCGTGTAGCCTTCTTCACTTCCTTTGCCATATTGTCGTCGTAGTCAACAAGTTCTATAAAGCACATCGCAGCGGCATCGTTCTGGCGCAAGCCGGTCTTGATGATGCGTGTGTAGCCACCGGGACGGTTGGCAACTTTGACCGAAATATTTTGGAAGAGTTCGGTTACGGCATACTTGTTTTGCAAGTAGCTGAACACAACGCGGCGCGAGTTGGTGGTGTCGTCCTTTGAGCGTGTGATCAGCGGCTCAACGTATTTCTTCAACGCCTTAGCCTTTGCCACAGTCGTAGTGATTCTTTTGTGCATTATGAGCGACACTGCCATGTTGGCAAGCATAGAGTGACGGTGGGATGCAGTACGACTGAGATGGTTGAATTTTCTGTTATGTCTCATTTTTGATTAATCTTTGTCAAGTTTATATTTGGTAATATCGGTTCCAAACGACAGATTCTGACTCTTGAGCAAATCATCAAGCTCATTGAGCGATTTCTTACCAAAGTTGCGGAACTTGAGAAGCTCGTTTTTGTTGTATTGCACAAGGTCGCCAAGCGTTTCAACATTAGCGGCTTTAAGGCAATTGAGAGCGCGAACCGAAAGGTTCATCTCAACAAGCTTCTTTTTGAGGAGCTGGCGCATGTGAAGCACATCTTCATCGAATTCATCGCCCACTCCCGCAACGGCAGCATTATCAAGGATAATCTTATCGTCGGAGAATAGCATGAAGTGCTGGATGAGGATTTTTGCAGCATCACGTAGCGCCTCTTTGGGCTGAATGGAACCATCCGTAGTTACTTCGATGACAAGCTTCTCGTAGTCGGTTTTCTGCTCCACGCGATAGTTGTCAACTTCGTATTTCACGTTACGGATAGGCGTGTAAATGGAATCAATCGGCAGGACATTAACATCGGTGCAGAACTGTCGGTTCTCGTCCGCAGGCACATAGCCGCGGCCTTTGTTAATAGTAAGGTCGATTTTCATCGAGGCTTTGGAATCCAAATGGCAAATCACCAAGTCAGGATTTAACACTTCAAATCCGGTAAGGGAATTTCCTATGTCGCCAGCCTTGAACTCGGAGGAGTTCTCAATGGTGATGGACACCTTTTCGCCGTCGAAATCTTTAACTACTCTTTTGAAGCGCACCTGCTTCAAATTCAATATAATGTTGGTTACGTCTTCACGCGCACCGGGGACAGACGCGAACTCATGCTCCACTCCATCAATGCGTATTGTGTTGATGGCATAGCCGTCAAGCGATGAAAGGAGTATGCGGCGCAATGCATTGCCCACAGTGATGCCGAAGCCGGGCTCAAGCGGACGGAATTCAAACTTTCCGAAGGTTGGGCTTTCTTCCAGCATTATAACTTTATCTGGTTTTTGAAATGCTAATATCGCCATGAATTCAATTATTATTTGGAGTACAACTCAACGATCAACTGTTCCTTTATATTCTCGGGTATTTCGGAACGTTCCGGACGGTTAAGGTATTTTCCTGCCTTTGCATTCTCGTCCCATTCCAACCAAGGATACTTGCTGTGGTTGAAACCTGCCAGAGCATCTGCTATGACTTCAAGAGACTTTGAACGCTCGCGCACACCTATTATCTGTCCGGGCTTGACCGAATATGAGGGTATGCCCACAACCTTGCCATCAACCACAACGTGGCGGTGGTTTACAAGCTGGCGAGCTGCCGCACGGGTGGGAGCTATGCCAAGACGGTAAACGATGTTGTCGAGACGGGACTCCAAAAGCTGGAGAAGCACTTCACCCGTAATGCCCTCGGTACGCTCTGCCCTTGAAAAGGTGTTGCGGAACTGTTTTTCGAGAACGCCATATGTATATTTTGCTTTCTGCTTCTCAGCCAACATGGTGCCGTATTCTGAAGTCTTGCGGCGGCGTGAATTTCCATGCTGACCCGGAGCGTAGCTCTTTTTCGACAGAACTTTGTCGGGACCGAAAATAGGCTCGCCGAAACGACGCGCAATTCTGGATTTAGGACCTGTATATCTAGCCATATTCTAATTAATTTCTTATTATTGATTATACTCTTCTTCTCTTGGCAGGGCGGCAACCGTTATGAGGAAGCGGAGTTACATCAACTATCTCGCTTACCTCAATACCTGCACCGTGCACTGCACGGATGGCAGCCTCGCGACCGTTGCCAGGTCCTTTGACATATGCCTTTACCTTGCGGAGTCCGAGATCGAATGCCGTCTTGGCGCAATTCTCAGCCGCAGTTTGGGCAGCATAGGGAGTATTCTTCTTGGAACCGCGAAAGCCCATCTTTCCCGCAGATGACCAAGAGATAACCTGACCCTCTGAATTGGCAAGAGATATAATTATATTATTGAATGAGCTATGTATATGGAGCTGGCCCATAGCGTCAACCTTGACTGTCTTCTTTTTGGAAGATACTGCTTTATTTGCCATATTATTTATTATTTAGTAGCCTTTTTCTTGTTTGCAACAGTCTTTTTCTTACCCTTGCGAGTACGAGCGTTGTTTTTTGTGCTCTGCCCGCGCACGGGAAGACCCAAGCGGTGGCGTACACCACGATAACAACCAATGTCCATCAAACGCTTGATGTTAAGCTGCACCTCGGAACGTAGATCACCTTCCACCTTGTATTCGGCACCGATAATCTGACGTATCTTGGCAGCTTGGTCGTCGGTCCAGTCTTTTACCTTTATATCTCTGTCGACACCGGCCTTGTCAAGGATCTTTGCCGAGCTACTACGACCTATACCATATATATAGGTCAAAGCGATTTCGCCTCGTTTGTCCTGAGGCAAATCTACACCAACAATTCTTATTGCCATATATTTTCTTTACTTTATTCGTTGTGGTTAACCCTGACGCATCTTGTACTTAGGGTTCTTTTTATTAATCACAAATAAGCGGCCCTTGCGGCGAACTATCTTGCAATCGGGCGTGCGCTTCTTTAAGGATGCTCTTGTTTTCATTATCTATTTTGCTTTTATTTGTATCGTAACACAATGCGTCCCTTCGTTAAATCGTAGGGGCTCATCTCCACCTTCACCCTGTCTCCGGGAAGAATCTTGATATAATGCATACGCATCTTACCGGAAATGTGTGCAGTTATGTCGTGACCGTTTTCAAGAGTCACACGAAACATTGCATTGCTCAAAGCCTCGGCAATTGTTCCGTCAAATTCAATAGCTAACTGTTTTGCCATGTACGGATTGTCGCTTTCTTATTTATTATCCAACCTTTGCTGTTCCACTCTCTCAACGTCCTCGAAAGAAGACAGGATGTCAGCCTTGCCATGATGTATTGCAATGGTGTGCTCAAAATGGGCGGACGGCTTACCGTCGCGCGTTTTTACAGTCCATCGATCGGGCATCAACATTATATCGCGAGAACCCATGGTTATCATTGGCTCTATTGCTATACACAGGCCATTTTTCAACATCATGCCATTGCCGCGGCGACCGTAGTTGGGTACCATCGGGTCTTCGTGCATTTCGCGACCAATTCCATGACCAACGAACTCGCGCACTACCCCATAGCCGCTTTCCTCACAATGTTGCTGAACAGCATAACCGATATCGCCAAGACGATGACCTGCCTTTGCTGCCTCTATGCCAAGGTAAAGGCTCTCTTTGGTTACCGTCAAAAGGCGGCGCACTTCATCAGATACCTCACCTACACAAAAAGTATAGCAAGAATCGCCGTTAAAGCCGTTTAGCAACGTGCCACAGTCAACCGAAACTATATCGCCCTCTTCAAGCGGCGTGTCGTTTGGTATTCCATGCACTACAGTGTCATTTACCGAAGCGCAGATACTACCGGGAAACTCCGGACCATACGGATTTGGAAATCCCTTGAAAGTGGGAACCGCACCGTTGTCGCGTATAAAAGTCTCGGCAAGCGTGTCGAGTTGCCTGGTAGTAACTCCTGGAGCTATTACCTTGGCAATCTCGGCAAGCGTCTTACCCACGAGCTGATTGGCAGCACGCAGCAATTCTATTTCGTCCTCTGTCTTGAGCGTTATCATGCAGTCTTAATCAAAGAGCTGAATTCCCGCCATGACGAACATGGCCTGAATTTAACAAACCATCGTAATGGCGCACAAGCAAATGGCTTTCCACCTGCTGAATAGTGTCAAGCACCACCCCCACAAGTATCAGCAGCGATGTGCCACCGAAGAACTGCGCAAATTCCTGATTAATGCCAAACAGACCGGCAAAAGCGGGCATTATGGCAATAACAGCAATAAACAGGGAGCCGGGAAGCATGATGCGCGACATCACTGTGTCAAGATAATTGGCCGTGCTCTTTCCCGGCTTTACGCCCGGAATAAAGCCGTTGTTGCGCTTCATGTCCTCTGCCATCTGCTGCGGGTTCATCGTTATTGCTGTATAGAAGTAGGTGAACGCAATAATCAAAATCACAAACACCACATTATACAGCAGGCTGGTATTGTCCATAAATTGGCGCGCAGCCCAACTTGCGCTGTCCTCCGTATTATAGCCAACTATAGCCATGGGGATGAACATCAATGCCTGAGCAAAGATAATCGGCATCACGTTGGCAGCAAACAACTTTAAGGGAATGTACTGACGCGCACCTCCATACTGCTTTCCGTTGCCCGTTACACGCTTGGCATACTGAACAGGAACCTTGCGGGTGGCATTCACAAGCAGTATAGCAGCAGCAATCACAAGCACGAACACTATGATTTCAAACAGCAGCTTAATAAGTCCACCCGCACCGGGAGTTGAAAGCGTGGATGTGAGCTCCTGAACAAATGCAGTCGGGAAACGCGCTATAATACCCACCATGATTATTAGCGAAACGCCATTTCCCACCCCTTTGTCAGTGATTCTCTCGCCAAGCCATAGGATGAACATACTTCCCGCAGCGAGAATGACTGTGGAGGATATAGTGAACATAGTCCAACTTATCCCCGGAGCCAAGGCACCTGCAGCCTGATTGTTTAGATTTATCAAATATGTTGGTCCCTGGAACAAGAGGATGGCTATTGTAAGATAGCGAGTATATTGGTTTATCTTACGCCTGCCACTTTCTCCTTCACGCTGCATCTTCTGAAATTGCGGCAACGCCACTGCAAGCAGCTGCATCACGATGGATGCCGATATGTATGGCATGATTCCCAATGCAAATATTGACGCATTGGAGAACGCACCACCCGAGAACATGTTCAAAAGCGACATCAAACCGCCGCTGGTCTGTTCGTGAAGTGCCTGCAACTTGCCGGAATCTATTCCCGGAAGTACCACAAACGAACCGAAGCGGTAGATGGCTATGAACAATATGGTGATTAGGAGACGCATTCTAAGGTCTTCTATTCTCCAAATGTTCTTTATGGTTTCTGCTATTTTTTTCATTTCTTTAGAGTTTAGTGGCCTTACCACCGGCGGCTTCGATGGCAGCCTGTGCCGATTTCGAGAATGCGTTGGCCTCGACTTCAAGTTTGGCTTTCAATTCGCCCTTACCCAAAATCTTAACAAGTTGCTTCTTCGAAATATAGCCGGCTTCGTGAAGCTCCTTGGGCGTAATCTTTTCCAAGCTTTTGGCATCTGCCAAATTCTGCAACACCGAAAGGTTTATACCTTTGTATTCCACACGGAATATGTTGTTGAATCCGTATTTTGGTAGGCGACGCTGCATAGGCATCTGACCGCCTTCAAAACCTACTTTCTTCTTATAGCCGGAGCGAGCCATGGCTCCCTTGTGACCGCGTGTTGACGTTCCACCCAGACCCGACCCCGGGCCACGTCCCAAACGACGGCGGCTATGTGTAGAACCTTTTGCCGGTTTCAATGTATGTAATTTCATTGTAATCACTTTTTTGAAGTTATTCTACTACGGTTACCAAATGGTTCACTTTGTTGATCTGACCGCGCGTTACAGCGTTATCTTCACGCTCAACAACTTCGCCAATTCTATGCAAGCCCAGCACCTTAAGAGTAGCTTTCTGGTCTTTAGGGGCACCGATTTTGCTTCTTACTTGTTTAATTTTAATTGTTGCCATTGCTGTGTGATTTAGCCTCTAAATACTTTTTCCATTGAAATACCGCGCGCTTGAGCAACCTGACGTGCATCGCGAATCTCACTAAGTGCCAGAATCGTGGCCTTTACCAAATTGTGCGCGTTTGAAGAACCTTGCGATTTGGCAAGCACATCGGTGATGCCCACGCTCTCAAATACCGCGCGCATAGCACCGCCGGCAACAACACCTGTACCCTCGGAAGCTGGCATAATCAAAACCTTACTACCACCAAAATGAGCGGACTGCGCATGAGGCACTGTACCGCGCACTATAGGAACTTTGAAAAGGTTTTTCTTTGCAGACTCCACTCCTTTTGAAATAGCAGCTGTAACTTCTCCCGCCTTGCCGAGACCGTAACCGATGACACCCTTGCCATCGCCTACAACAACAATGGCCGAAAAGCTGAATGTACGTCCGCCCTTAGTAACTTTTGTAACACGGTTGATAGCAACCAGTCTATCCTTTAACTCTTCGCTTTTTACATTTACTCTGTTTGCCATAACCATTAAAATTTAAGACCACCTTTGCGAGCTCCGTCAGCCAATTCTTTTACTCTACCATGATACAAGTAGCCGTTACGATCGAACACTACTATAGTTATACCGGCAGCGAGTGCTTTCTGTGCAACATCCTCACCAACTTTTACTGCCTGCTCGGACTTCGTCATTTTTTCTTTGATTCCAAGCGAAGACGCTGCTACAAGCGTGCGACCTTCTTCGTCGTTAATTACCTGAGCATAGATCTGCTTGTTGCTGCGGAAGACACTCAAACGCGGACGTTCTGCGGTGCCGCTGATTTTATTGCGTACCCGATATTTGATTTTCTGTCGTCTTTCTATTTTTGTTTTCATTTTCTTGCTTCTTAGAAATTTTTACTTGGCTCCTGCAGCCTTACCCGACTTACGGCGTATCTGCTCGCCTATATACAGGATTCCCTTGCCTTTATATGGTTCAGGCATACGGAACGAGCGTATCTTGGCGCAAACCTGTCCGAGAAGCTGCTTGTCGCACGACTCCAAGCAAATATACGGATTTTTATTTCTTTCAGACTTTGTTTCCACCTTTATTTCGGGCGGAAGCTGAAGGAAAATGGGATGAGTGTAACCTAACGAGAATTCCATCACATTGCCTTCATTGGAAACACGATAACCCACACCTACAAGTTCCATTTCTTTCTTGTAGCCTTCTGTTACGCCAACTACCATGGAATGAACGAGCGCACGGTACAAACCGTGGAAAGCCTGCTTCTGCTTTGTATCAACCGTATCGTTATTCTCATCTATAGCGAACGTAACCTCATTGTTTTCAATTTTTACAATGATAGAAGGATCTATCTTCTGTGTCAACTCACCCTTCGGACCTTTAACGGTCACTACATTATCCTTAGCCGCAATAGTTACGCCTGCAGGAATGTTTATTGGCAATTTACCTATTCTTGACATATTTTGTCCTCCTAATTAATATATGTAGCATAATACCTCGCCGCCAATCTTCTGGGCGGAAGCCTCTTTATCGGTCATAACACCCTTTGAAGTGGATATGATGGCAACGCCAAGTCCGTTTATGACGCGTGGCATATCTTTGTAGCCGGTGTATTTGCGCAAGCCCGGACGCGAAACACGCGTAAGGCTCTTTATTGCACTTGACTTGGTGGCAGGATTGTATTTCAAAGCCACCTTGATTAAGCCTTGAGGGCCCTCGTCCACAAACTTATAGTTTAGGATATAGCCCTTCTCAAAAAGGATTTTTGTAATGTCCTTCTTCAAATTTGATGCGGGGATCTCAACCACCCTGTGCTTTGCACGAATGGCATTGCGAAGCCGCGTCAAATAATCTGCTATTGGATCTGTCATTGATTTGATTTGTTTAATTGATCGGGAATTCCCCCGACAATATTAAATTAAATACTCTTTTTATTCTTCTTGGTTTACCAGCTGGCCTTCTTCACGCCCGGTATGAGCCCGCTTGATGCCATCTCACGGAACTGTATACGGGACAGGCCGAACATACGGAGATATCCTTTGGGGCGTCCTGTAATTTTGCAACGATTGTGCAGGCGCACAGGAGATGCATTGTGAGGAATTGCCTGAAGTTTGCGCGCTGCCTCGTAAGCCTCTACTGGATCATCTGTAGTGTTTATGATTTTTTTGAGGGCGGCACGCTTCTCTGCATATTTGGCTACCATTTTAGCACGCTTAACTTCACGTGCTTTCATTGATTCCTTTGCCATATCTTTTTAATTGTTTTTTGCGTCCTTGAACGGCAAGCCGAACTCTTTGAGAAGGGCATATCCCTCTTCGTCAGTCTGCGCCGTAGTTACGAATGTAATATTCATACCGTTCAAGCGGTCAACGCTGTCGATATTTATTTCTGGGAAAATTATCTGCTCCTTGATGCCGAGAGAATAGTTCCCGCGTCCATCGAGCTTGCTATCTATGCCCTTGAAATCCCTAATACGCGGAAGAGCAACACGTATAAGCTCCTCTAAGAATTCATACATACGCTCACGGCGTAGTGTAACCCTTACGCCAATGGGCATCTTTTTACGGACCTTGAAGTTCGCTATATCTTTCTTTGACAATGTGGCCACGGCCTTCTGACCTGTAATGGCTGTAAGCTCCTCAATTGCTTTGTCAATGATCTTCTTGTCCTGCGTAGCATCGCCCAAACCTTCGTTTATGACGATTTTCTTCAGCACAGGAATCTGCATTTTGGAAGAATAGTTAAACTTCTTCATAAGCGCCGGAGCAATACGCTCGGCATAAACCTGTTTTAGACTTGCGGTATTACTCATTACTTGATTTCCTCCCCTGATTTTTTGGAATAACGCACGAGCTTGCCTTCTTCATTGAGACGACGCCCTATGCGTGTAGGCTTCCCGCTCTTCGGGTCTATAACATTGAGGTTCGATATATGTATGGGAGCCTCTTTCTTTATAATCCCGCCTTGCGGAGCTTTCGCAGAGGGCTTCTGCGATTTCGAAACCATGTTTACACCTTCAACGATTGCACGCTGCTCTGCCACGAATACCTTGATTACCTTACCTTTCTGGCCGCGGTTCTCTCCGGAATTCACATAAACGGTGTCTCCTTTTTTAATATGTAATTTACTCATCTCTGCTTTAATGTTAAAGTACCTCCGGTGCCAACGACACAACTTTCATATTAACAGCACGGAGTTCGCGCGCAACCGGGCCGAAAATACGGCTTGCGCGAAGTTCTCCTGCTGCATTAAGCAATACGCAAGCATTATCGTCAAAGCGAATGCATGAACCGTCGGCGCGATGGATTTCCTTGCTTGTGCGAACGATCAAAGCACGCGATACTGTTCCTTTCTTCATGTCGCTCGAGGGTATCACGTTTTGAACAGCAACAACAATGGTATCGCCTACAGTGGCATAACGGCGTTTTGTGCCGCCGAGTACACGGATGCATACTGCCTCACGAGCACCGCTGTTGTCGGCCACATTGAGTCTTGTTTCTACTTGTATCATTTTTACTTAGCTTTTTCTACGATTTCTACTAATCTCCATCTCTTAGTTTTGCTCAAGGGACGAGTTTCCATTATCAAGACCGTATCGCCAACATTACACTCGTTCTTTTCGTCATGCACGTGATATGATTTTGTCTTAGACACAAATTTGCCATAAATCGGGTGCATTTCCTTGAACTTGGCCTCAACAACAATGGTTTTGTCCATCTTATTGCTCACCACTACACCCTGGCGGGTCTTTCTCAAATTTCTTTCTTCCATTTTTACCTGCCTTTATTTATTAAGTTCTCTTTGACGCAATACGGTTTTAATGCGTGCTATGGTGCGGCGAGCCTCCTTTATGCGAGAAGGGTTCTCTATAGGAGATATGGAATGGTTCAGCTTCATCTGGTGATAGTTGCTTTCCTCTGCATCGAGGCGTTCCTTCAATTCCGGAGTCTGAAGTTCATTTATTTCTGCAATCTTCATAATCATGCGTTTTTATCGTAATCACGTCTTACAACAAATTTCGTGGTTACAGGCAACTTCTGTGCAGCTAGGCGCAAAGCCTCTTTTGCTATCTCATACGAAACGCCTTCCACCTCAAATATTATGCGCCCCGGCGTGATGGGGAACACAAAGCCTACAGGGTCACCCTTACCTTTACCCATACGTACATCCGCAGGCTTTTTGGTAATTGGTTTGTCGGGGAAAATGCGAATCCAGATCTGCCCCTCACGCTGCATGTAACGCGACACAGCAACACGCGCAGCCTCTATCTGGCGCTGGCTTATCCACTCTGTCTCAAGACTCTTGATACCAAAGCTACCAAATGCCAGCTGATTTCCTCTTTGGGCGTTGCCTTTGCAGCGTCCTTTTTGAGGTCTTCTGTATTTAGTTCTTTTAGGTTGTAACATTGTTCTTAACTAATTAGCGGTTATTGTTTCTTCTCTTGCCGAAGCCGCGTCTGCGCTCGCCTCCCTGGCGTCCATTTTCCTTCTGCTGCGCATAATTTGGTGCAAGATCAACCTTGTGATAAATTTCGCCACGGCAAATCCACACCTTTATACCCAGAAGTCCCACTTTGGTTAGAGCAGTTGTCTGGCAGTAATCAATATCGGCACGGAATGTATGAAGAGGCGTACGTCCTTCCTTGTACATCTCCTGACGAGCCATTTCTGCCCCGTTCAAACGACCTGCAATATGCACCTTTATGCCTTCCGCGCCTGCGCGCATGGTATTTTGTATGGCCATCTTGATGACGCGACGATACGCCATCTTGCCCTCTATCTGGCGCGCGATGGTTTTACCTACAACCTGGGCATCGAGGTCTGGCTTCTTAACCTCAAAGATATTCACCTGAATATCCTTATTGGTTAGCTTTTTCAGCTCCTCTTTGAGCTTGTCTACTTCCTGCCCTCCCTTGCCTATTATAAGACCCGGGCGTGAAGTGCATATTGTTACTGTTATGAGCTTAAGTGTACGCTCTATAACAATCTTCGACACAGCATTGCCGGCCTGGCGCTCGTCAAGCCTTGTTTGGATGTACTTTCTGATTTTGCTATCCTCCACTATGTTGTCGGGATAGCTGCGCTCTCCAAACCAATTAGAATCCCAACCGCGGATAATACCTAGTCTGTTGCTTATCGGATTTACTTTCTGTCCCATAATCTTAATTATTTGTCATTTTTTGTTCCGACGAACAGCGTTACGTGATTGGAACGTTTGCGAATACGATAGCCGCGTCCCTGGGGGGCAGGGCGCATGCGCTTCAGAGTGACGCCCTCGTCAACGAACACTTTCGTAATGAAGAGTTCACCTTCTTCGGCCTTACGGTCATTTTTCGCCTCCCAGTTGCTGATGGCCGAACGCAGAAGTTTTTCCACCGGCACCGATGCAGCTTTTGCAGAAAAGCGAAGAGTACCAAGCGCGTGATTAACCTCCATACCGCGTATCATGTCAACAACATATCGCATCTTGCGTGGTGAGGAGGGAACGCCTTGTAGCTTGGCAAAGTACTGGGTCTTGCGGCTTTCCTTAATAGCTTGAGCCGCCAATCTTTTTCTTTTTCCCATTATTATTATTCTTTTTTTTTTCTTTTTTCCTGCTTCGGCGGTTACTTCTTGTTGTTGCCTGAATGACCGCCAAACCTACGTGTAGGAGCGAACTCCCCAAGTTTATGACCCACCATGTTTTCTGTAACGTAAACAGGGATGAATTTATTTCCGTTATGGACAGCAATGGTGTGACCCACAAAATCCGGGGATATCATTGAAGCCCTGGACCAAGTT
Organism: Prevotellaceae bacterium UBA6398; assembly: GCA_002437495.1. GTDB lineage: Bacteria > Bacteroidota > Bacteroidia > Bacteroidales > Bacteroidaceae > UBA6398. The sequence goes on along the minus strand of DJQA01000006.1, from coordinate 22,888 downwards.
TTTACAACGCTTTTTTTGCCTTTTTCATTCATGGCAAGGATTTTCTTTTCCAAAGTAACTGCGATGTACGGTCCTTTTTTTAATGAACGACTCATAATTTACTCTCTTAACAGTTATTTTTTCTTAGCGTTAGCTCTTTCAATGATATACTTGTTCGATGCCTTCTTGGGAGCTCTTGTCTTGAGACCCTTAGCATACAAACCATTCCTTGAACGAGGATGTCCACCGGACTGACGGCCTTCACCACCACCCATCGGGTGGTCTACCGGGTTCATCACAACACCACGGTTGTGAGGACGACGACCCAGCCAACGGCTGCGTCCAGCCTTACCTGAACTTTCGAGAGCATGATCCGAATTGCCAACACTGCCTATCGTGGCCTTGCAGGCACTGAGTATCTGGCGAGTCTCGCCTGAGGGCAGTTTTATTACGCAATAGCGTCCCTCACGGGATGTCAGTTGCGCGAAGTTACCTGCCGAGCGCACAAGCTTTGCACCCTGACCCGGGCGGAGCTCTATGTTATGTATCACCGTTCCCACGGGAATGTTCTGAAGAGGGAGCGTATTGCCTACCTCAGGAGCGGCTTGCGCTCCCGACATCAGCGTAGTTCCAACTTTCAATCCGTTGGGAGCAACAATATATCTTTTCTCTCCATCAGCGTAGAAGAGCAACGCTATACGAGCCGAACGGTTGGGATCGTATTCTATTGTCTTAACCACTGCGGGTACACCATCTTTATCCCTCTTGAAGTCAACCAAACGGAGTTTGCGCTTGTGACCACCGCCACGATAGCGCACCGTCATTTTGCCTACATTGTTACGACCGCCAGTGGAGCGTTTGCCGTAAACGAGAGATTTCTCTGGTACGGATGCAGTAATTTCTTCGAACGTACCAATAATTTTATGTCTCTGACCCGGTGTAGTAGGTTTAATTTTACGTACTGCCATATTTTATCAAATGTTGCTGTAAAAATCTATTGTATCGCCGTCCTTCAATGTAACGACTGCTTTCTTATAGGCGTTGGTGCGTCCTTTCGTGAAGCCTGAGCGAGTGTAGCGGCTCTTGTTCTTACCGGCATAGCGCATAGTGCTTATGCCGATAACGCTTACGTTGTAAAGGGACTCTACCTCTGCCTTTATTTGCACCTTGTTTGCGCTGGGGCTTACCAGGAAGCCATACTTATGTTCTTTCTCGGTTAGGCGATTCATTTTCTCGGTAACCAACGGACGAATTATAAATTTCATAATCAAGCCTCCTTGTTGTTAAATGCGTCATTGATTTCCATTACGCTCTTCTCTGTTAAGAGAATCACACTGGCATCAAGCACAATGTATGTGTTAAGAGTTTTCGCAACTGTTACCTTAGTGCCTTTCAGATTACGCCCTGAGAGATATACGTTGCGGTCAACATCGGGAAGAACAACAAGAGATTTCTTGTCGCTAACTTTGAGATTGTTAAGCAGCTCTATATAGCTCTTTGTCTTTGGGGTCTCGAATGTGAAATCTTCAACTACGATGATTGAATTTTCCTTTGCCTTGTAGCTAAGTGCAGAGCGGCGAGCGAGAGCCTTAACCTTTTTGTTTAGTTTAAATCCGTAGTCGCGTGGCTTCGGACCGAAAACGCGAGCACCGCCCACCAGCAATGGCGAGTTGATATCACCGCGTCGTGCACCGCCACCGCCTTTCTGGCGACCGAGTTTACGGGTGGAGCCGCTTATTTCGCTTCTTTCCTTTGACTTGGCAGTACCCTGACGGCGGTTTGCCATATATTGCTTCACAGCAAGATATATAGCGTGATCATTGGGTTCTATGCCATATATGGCGTCGTCAAGTGTTATTTTGCGACCCGTGTCTTCTCCTTTTATATTATATACGCTTAGTTCCATTATTTCTTGAGAATTAAGATTGAACCTTTGCATCCGGGAACAGAACCTTTTATCAGCAAGAGGTTGCTCTCAGGAATAACTTTAAGTATCTGCAGATTGTGCGTCGTTACGCGCTCGTTGCCCATCTGGCCACCCATGCGCATACCCTTGAACACCTTTGCAGGATAAGAGCAGGCACCTATAGAACCCGGTTTTCTCAAACGGTCGTCCTGACCGTGAGTAGTTTGACCTACACCGCCAAATCCATGACGCTTCACAACGCCTTGGAAACCATGTCCCTTGGACGTGCCGGTTACGTCAACGAAGTTTGCTCCTTCGAAAACGTCAACGGTTACTACGTCGCCTAAATTCAGCTCCTTGTCAAAATCAGTGAACTCGGCCAAGTGGCGCTTGGGAGTTGTGCCGGCTTTTTTGAAGTGTCCGTCCATAGGCTTGGTCGTATTTTTTGCCTTTGCCTCCTGGAAACCTAGCTGAACGGCAGCATAGCCGTCCTTCTCCACACTCTTCACCTGCGTAACTACACAAGGGCCAGCTTCGATAACAGTGCATGGCACATTCTTACCATCAGCACTGAAAACGGATGTCATTCCGATTTTCTTTCCTAATAATCCTGGCATTTCAGTAATTTATTTGAGTGATATGTTATTAGTTGTATTGTATTGTACTATACCTTTATTTCCACTTCCACACCGCACGGGAGTTCCAATTTCATCAAGGCATCCACTGTCTTGGAGGTGGAACTGTATATGTCAATGAGGCGCTTGTAGCTTGAAAGCTCGAACTGCTCGCGCGCTTTCTTATTTACGAAAGTGCTTCGGTTCACAGTGATTATGCGCTTACGGGTAGGAAGAGGAATAGGCCCGCTCACAATTGCACCCGTTGCCTTGACGGTTTTCACGATTTTCTCAGCAGACTTCTCTACCAAAGAATAATCGTATGATTTCAGTTTGATTCTTATTTTTTGACTCATTTTTGGATATTATTTTGTTCCATTCCGACGGGGTTAAGAGTCATTCGTTAACCCCGCCATCCCGGAACGTTTTTCTTATTTAAGCAGCTCTGTATGTCCCTTTATTTCCTCGAGCACCTTCTCCGCAATCGAAGTGGATACCGGTGCATGGTGATCATATTGCATAGATGATGTTGCACGTCCCGACGTGATGGTACGCAGAGTCGTTACATATCCGAATGTTTCTGCCAGCGGAACCAAGGCCTTTACTATACGTCCGCCACTACGGTTGGTATCCATACCTTCCACCTGACCACGGCGTTTGTTGAGGTCGCCTATAACATCGCCCATATTTTCTTCCGGGCAAACCACCTCGAGACGCATAATCGGCTCCATGAGGACAGGATGCGCTTTTGCACACGCATTTTTGTAGGCATTTATGGCCGCCACTTCAAATGAAAGCTGATCGGAGTCAACCGGGTGGAAAGAGCCATCAAGCAATTCCACTTTAAGCCCAACCATGGGATAACCTCCAAGCACACCATTTTTCATTGCCGACTCAAAGCCTTTCTGCACGGACGGGATGAATTCCTTAGGAATGTTACCACCGGTAACTTTGTTGATAAATTCCAAATTACCGTCTTTATAGTCGGGATCAAGAGGACCAACGTTTACAATAATATCCGCGAACTTACCACGACCACCGGTCTGTTTCTTGTAAATCTCACGAACGTTGACTGTTTTAGTGATTGCCTCTTTGTAGTTAACCTGTGGCTTACCCTGGTTGCATTCAACATTGAATTCGCGGCGAAGACGCTCTATGATAATGTCAAGGTGAAGCTCACCCATACCCGAGATGATTGTCTGTCCGCTCTGCTCATCGGTATGAACAGTAAACGTTGGATCTTCTTCTGCGAGTTTTGCAAGGCCATTTGAAAGCTTGTCAAGATCTTTCTGGGTCTTCGGTTCAACCGCAACTCCGATCACAGGATCGGGGAAATCCATTGATTCGAGTACAATTGGAGCATCCTCATCTGCAAGGGTGTCGCCTGTACGCACATCTTTGAACCCTACACCCGCGCCGATATCACCGGCTCCAATAACGTCAACCGGGTTCTGTTTGTTAGAGTTCATCTGGAACAGGCGCGAAATACGCTCTTTCTTGCCGGAACGAACATTATACACATAAGAGCCGGCAGTAATCTTACCGGAATATACACGGAAGAATGTAAGACGTCCCACATACGGGTCGGTGGCTATCTTAAACACAAGGGCTGCGGTATGTTCGTCTTCTGACGGACGGCGGTCTTCTTCTTCGCCCGTACTCGGGTTCACACCCTTGATGTTAGGTGTATCTACAGGAGACGGAAGGAACATACAAACATAGTCGAGCAAAGTTTGCACGCCCTTGTTCTTGAATGCGGAACCGCACGTCATCGGGGTCAGCTTCTGTGAGAGTGTACCCTTGCGGATTGCTGCGATAATCTCCTCTTTTGTTATCTTAGAGGGGTCATCGAAAAATTTCTCCATTATGGAGTCATCGAATTCCGCAGCCTGCTCAACCATCTTGTCGTGCCACTCCTGCGCCTCGTCTTTCAGCTCATCGGGAATTTCTCCCACTTCGTATTCAGCGCCCTGTGTCTCGTCATTCCACACGATAGACTTCATCTGAATAAGGTCGACAACTCCCTTGAAGTTTTCCTCTGCACCGATTGGAATTGCCACAACGCAAGGATTGGCGTGAAGAATAGCTTTCATCTGGTTCACAACCTCAAAGAAGTCTGCACCGGAACGGTCCATCTTATTAACGAAAGCGATACGAGGCACCTCGTATTTGTCTGCCTGGCGCCACACAGTCTCGCTCTGAGGCTGCACGCCGCCTACTGCGCAATATGTAGCTACTGCGCCATCGAGCACGCGCAGCGAACGCTCAACCTCAGCTGTGAAATCCACGTGCCCCGGGGTGTCGATCAAGTTTATCTTATAGGTATTGCCGTTCCAGTTCCAGTAAGTTGTAGTAGCGGCCGAAGTAATGGTTATACCGCGCTCCTGCTCCTCTTCCATCCAGTCCATGGTGGCGGCACCTTCGTGCACCTCACCTATCTTGTGGGTCTTACCCGTATAAAATAGTATACGCTCGGAAGTAGTCGTCTTACCGGCATCGATGTGAGCCATGATACCGATATTACGAGTAAGATTCAAATCTGCTTTTGCCATCTGTATTTACTCTCCTTTAATCTTAGAATCTGAAATGTGCGAACGCACGGTTGGCCTCAGCCATACGGTGCATATCCTCTTTACGCTTGTAAGCGCCGCCCTGCTCGTTGTAAGCATCCATTATCTCGGCAGCAAGTTTCTCTGCCATGGATTTTCCGCTGCGCTTGCGAGCAAAGTTTATCATATTCTTCATAGAGACCGACTCCTTACGATCGGGGCGTATTTCGGTTGGAACCTGGAACGTTGCACCGCCTATTCTGCGCGACTTAACCTCTACCTGCGGGGTTATTTTGTCAAGAGCAGACTTCCATACTTCCAATGCGGATTTTTCTGCATCCTTGTTTTTCTCACCCACTATTTCAAGAGCGGCATAGAATATCTTATAAGACGTATTCTTCTTGCCGTCATACATAAGGTGGTTAACAAACTTGGAAACCTTCTGGTCTCCGAAAACGGGATCGGGAAGGATCACTCGTTTCTTTGGTTTTGCTTTTCTCATTTTGTTTTAGCGATTATTGATTTGGGGCTGCTAATATTTTTGTCTTCAACGTCCCCGCCGGGAGCGTTTACTCAACCTTCTGTTATTTGCTTCCTCGCAAACCAAATGATTTATTTACTTTGACGCCTTAGGCCTTTTTGCCCCATACTTGGAGCGACGTTGGGTGCGGTTTGCCACACCGGCAGTATCGAGCGTTCCGCGAACTATGTGGTAACGCACACCCGGAAGATCCTTAACACGACCGCCACGCACAAGCACAATACTGTGCTCCTGCAAGTTGTGTCCCTCTCCCGGTATATAAGAGTTTACCTCCTTGGAGTTTGTCAAACGCACACGCGCAACTTTACGCATTGCAGAATTAGGCTTCTTGGGGGTGGTTGTGTAAACACGCACGCACACTCCGCGCCTTTGAGGGCACGAATCAAGGGCGGGCGATTTACTCTTGTCCACCAAGACTTTTCTGCCTTTTCTTACCAATTGTTGAATAGTAGGCATTTTACTGTATTTTAATTATTTATATATTATATATTTATTTCCTCATTAACGTCTCAACGGCGCATAACGCACCATTTCGAGCTGCAAAATTACAAATAATTTCCGTATCTGCAAAGAATTTCAGCAACTTAACTTCCCAACAAGCTTTCTCCGTCCTAACCCCATTAAACAGCAAAAACGACGTTATGCAGATAACTATCAAAATAGCAACAACTTAAGCCCAAACACATCTCGGAAACATGCAGACAAACGGTAATTTTATTTTGATTTTTTAACCATTACCATCCGTTTTGAACTTATTTTAACCACCATAACGGATGCTTTTTCTTTTTATCACATTAATAACAATGCGGCTGAGAGTCAGAATAACCACACCGACAAAGATATTCAACTTCAATTCGCCCCATTCAGCGCATACCGCCCGACAGGTAATTAACCGCGAAACACCTATATTTTACATTACACCACGTCCAAGCCTTAGGCGGCACCGCAAACACCGCCGAAGCAGCGCAACACTCCGGTTTGCAGAAAATTCCCATTACAATAAGCATCCGATTCAACAAATTGTTTTTTCGCAAGTTGCAGGTGGCAAAAAAAGGTCTGAAATAATTTGAATTATGTCTGATATAATTTTTTCTACATAGGACATAGTTTTTCCTTCGTGCGGTGCAGACGTGAGACGCATAGCAAAAGCCGATGCAAAAGCATATCGACACAAACCCCGCGCAAGAAAGCGGGAGCGATTTTCGGGTAAACGAAACACAAATGCACGCACATCCGCGAAATTCGCATATACCATTGTAACGCATTACCATATTTGTGAAAAAATCTTATTATATTTGCAAAACAGACGATAAGAAAGCTATACTTTAATTAAAATCATAACATGAAAAAGTATTTGATAATTTGCGCCTCACTGATTGTGGCGACAAGCGCGGGCGCACAAAAAACCAAGAAGTTCGCCCCGCCGATAATGGGATGGAGCAGCTGGAATACCCTTGCGCTCAACATCAACGAGAAGAATATCTGCGCAAACGCCGACGCACAGGTTTCCACGGGTCTAAGAGATGCCGGCTACATTTACTGCAACATAGACGACGGTTACATGGGCGGGCGCGATGCACAGGGCAACATGACAAGCAACAACGAGCTTTTCCCGCGCGGAATGAAATACGTATCGGAGTACATACGTAAGAAAGGTCTGAAGCCGGGCATATATAATGACGCGGCGGGAAACACCTGTGGTTCCGGCTCATTCAAAAAACCGGAATTCGGACAAGGCGTAGGCTTCAACGGGCACGAGGCCGCCGACTGCGACCTTTATTTCAACAAATGGGACTATGACTTCGTGAAAGTTGACTATTGCGGTGCAGCCGGTCTTGGGCTGCAAGAAGAGCCCACATACACAGCCATCGGCAACGCCATAAAGGCTGAAAGCAAAAAGTTAGGCCGCAAAATTTCATACAACATCTGCCGATGGGCATACCCGGGCACTTGGTGCAAAAACGTTGCCGACTCATGGAGAATTAGTGGCGACATACAGGCAAACTGGCCCTCGTTCAAATATGTGATAGGAAAGAACAAATACCTGTCGGCCTATTGCGGCAATGGCCACTATAACGACATGGATATGCTCGAAATAGGGAAAGGCTTACCCTTGAACGAGGAAGAGGTTCACATGGCTATATGGTGCATTCAGAGCTCACCGCTGCTTGTGGGCTGCGACATGACAAAGATTCCCGCCAAATCGCTCGAACTCATGAAAAACAAGGAGCTCATCGACATCAACCAAGACCCGCTCGGGCTTCAGGCATACATAGTTTACCAAAAAAACAACTCCATGATATACGTCAAGGACATCAAGCAACTCAACGGCGACACACGCGCCGTGGCATTGCTCAACCTTGGCGATGAACCGGCAACGTTTGACGTTCCCCTCGAAATCATCGACATGACCGGCAAAGCCACAACACGCGACCTTATCCACCACAGCGCAGGACCGGAACTCAACGGCAAAATAAGCGAAACCGTGCCGCCACGCAGCGTTAAGATGTGGACTGTGAAAGGAAAACGCATTGAGCGCACCGTTTACAACGCGGGAACCGCATATATGCCTGACTTTAACGATCTCGGCGAAAACAAGCAAACAGTTCGCTATGCCGATGACCCAAACGCCTCGTGCGGCGTAAAAGTGATGTTCCTCGGCAATACACCGCAAAACGTCATGAAGTGGGAAAATGTTTACTCCAAAAAGGGAGGGACATACGACATAACCGTGCGCTACGCGTGCGGCGAAAACCGCTACCTCAAGATGGTTGTAAACGGCGGGCGACCTTTAATTTACAAAGACCTTAACACGGGAAGTTTCACGAAATACAGCACACTCACTGTACGCTGCAAACTAAAGAAAGGCAACAACACAATCACACTTGGCTGCGACAACGGCTACGCCCCCGACATCGACGGCATCACAATAACAAAAAGATAAACGATTTTTCTTTTATAAAAAGGGGCGGCGCTCAACAGTGCCGCCCCTTCTCGTATGCAGAAAACCGCATTAAAAAGTATATGCGATCTACCTTTATCAAACAAAGACCACATAGGACATCGGAAATACTACGTCCGATGTAGGAAAAATTATGTCTGATATAATTCAAACTACATCAGACCTTTTTTTGACGTTTGCAAACACATGAAAAACAAAAACTTATCTTTTATTACTAAAACTCCGGCAATTGTTTGCTAATCAACGGTTTGCGCAAAATACATGCTTTTGCTGCGGCAGGCTGTGCATTTCAATTTTCCCGCGCTTTCGGTTTCATCTTAATCCACCCGCCACGGAACAGCCGCACAAGAAACAGTGTGCCGCGTATCGTAAGCTCCACCGCCATTGCGAACCACACGCCGGGCAGGCCGTAACTCATTGCGAGCAAGGCGGCAAGCGAAAGGCGCACAAGCCACATGCTGCACAAGTTTATTATTGTGGGACTTTTGGTGTCGCCCGCACCTATGCACACACACGCCGTTACTATGGCGGCGGCAAACATTGGCTCGGCAAACGCCTCTATTCGCAAAACCGTGGTGCCGAGGGCGCGGATTTCCTCCACGGGGGTTATGAAACCTATCATTTGAGGTGCAAACACAAACATCAAAACGCCCATCACCGCCATAACCGCCATGCCCAATCCAACCGTCATCTTGGCAAAACTGCGACAAACGTCAATACGCCCCGCCCCGAGCGACTGCCCCGTTAACGTTGAAGCGGCATCGCCTATGCCATAGCCGGGCATATAACAAAGGCTCTCCACTGTTATGGCGAACGTGTTGGCGGCTATCGCCACATTACCCAAAGGGGCTACAATTATAGTGCTGACTATCTGCGCACCGCCCATGAAAACATACTGCAACACCAGTGGTGAGAATATACCAACGGCCTTGCGCACATACGCCTTTTTGAGTTTGAACAGACCTTTCCCGCGCCGAAGGGAAAGCACCTTGCTGCGCCATACGGCGAAATACGTGTTAGCGGCAGAAGTTACAGCCACTGCGGCAAAAGTACCCAAGGCCGCACCAACAACGCCCCATCCACATATATATATGAATATGTAGTTGAACACAACATCGAGTGCACACATCATTATACTTGTGGCACCGGGTATGCGCATATTTCCGCTGCTCTTCAATACGTTGGACGAAAGGTTCGAGATTTGCATGAAAGGCAGGGCCATGGAAAACACAAAGAAATAAAGCGATGCATCGCGCCTTATATCATCGCCGCCGCCCAGCCATACCGGAAGCGGCCAAGCTATAGCGGCGGCCAACATGGCAATGGCTATCCCGAAAACACCTGCGGTAATAAGTCCGTTAGCAAACACCCTGCACGCCTCGCCATAGTCTTTGGCCCCTACTTTGTGGGCCACCTGCACGGAAAAACCAATGCTCATTGCACTTGTGAAACTTCCGAAAAGCCACGTGGTCGACTCCACAAGACCTATGCTTGCCGAAGCCCCCGCCCCGAGATGCCCCACCATCGCCGCATCGATATAAAACATTAGCACACTCGTTATTTGCGCCAGCACCGATGGTATGCTCAAATCCACTATAAGCTTCAGCTTGTCAGCACGCGATAATTCTTTGCCATCGCGCATTGCCGCCAAAAGATTGTCGCTTTTCTTGAATTTCAGCATTGTGGTGTTTTGAAAAATTACAGCGCGCAAAGTTACTAATAAAGTTCAAATCCACTCGCGCCACAAGCCTTTCCGCCCCATAGTCTTTCCCTTTGTTAAGAAAAAAGGCGCATGCGCTCACGAAGTGTAAAAATTTTGTCTTAAATTTGCAACAAAAGCAAAAACAGGCATTTTACAGGCTATTCAACTATACAACACCATGAGCGGAAGCGGAAAAATTTTCATCGCGGCATTATATGTCGCCGTTTGTGCAGTATGCACGGCGCGCAGCAACAAGCCATACGGACTGCGAACGGACTTCATAGAAAACACGGAATTTTACTACAAAGACGGATACGCAACAAAAATCAAAGTATCGGCAGCCCAAACCGACACTATGCGCTATCGTGCAGCCTGGATAAGAACAAAACACCCCTCGTTCGGATGGATTGTTCCCGGAAACGGCAGAAACGTGAGGCAAACCGCATTCAGACTAATCATAGCCGACAACCGCAAGGACATAGCCGCCATGAAAGGCAATGTTTTCGACAGCGGACTGCAATACGATGGAAACTCAACCGCTTTGGTACCGCAGAAGCTGGAACTTATGCCCGACAGAGCGTATTACTGGCGCGTAATGGTAAAGACCAACAAAGACAGCCGTGGCTCGTGGAGCTCAACGAAACTTTTTCGCACATTCCATTCGCTCAACGACTCAGCCACAAGCTATGAACCGCTTGTGAAAACTCTGCAAAAGGCTAAAACAAAAAAGCACTCGCCACACGGAACATTTTCCGCCGATTTCGGACTCGATGCCTTCGCCCAACCGCTGCTCGAGATTACTGCCACCAAAAACTCGAAAATCACTGTTTCCTTCGGAGAAAAGCTCACTTCGGGCGGAAATGTGGACATAAATCCCGGAGCCACCATTCGCGGTGCAAAATACGAGTTGGACATAAAAAAAGGCAAGCATCTTTACAGAATAAAACTGCGTCCCGACAAAAGAAACACGGGACCGGACGCAGTAAAAATACCTGCATTCATCGGGGAAATAACCCCGTTCAGATACTGCGAGGTAAAAAGCGAAAGCAGAGTGATAAAGAACGTGAACTTTCTACGCGAAACAATAACCTACCCGCTCAACCGAAAAGCATCCTCGTTCAAGAGCAGCAGCGCAAGGCTCGACTCTGTTTTTGACTTCTGCAAATACACGCTCGATGCCACTTCGATGCTCGGCATATTCGTTGACGGCGACCGTGAACGCATTGCCTACGAAGCCGATGCGCTTGTAAGCATGCTCGGAACCTATTTCGCTTTTGGCGATGCGGCGATGTCGCGACGCAGCGTAAGACATCTGATCGCCCATCCCACATGGCCGACGGAATGGAGTCTGCAAACCGTGGAACTCACCGCATACGACTTTCTTTTTACCGGGGACAAAAGGCTCATTTCTCAAAACTACAACGATATAGAAGCACATACTCTGTCGGCGCTACGCTGCAGCAACAACCTGATATCAAGCCAAACGGGACTGCAAACGCCCGATTTTCTCAAGAGCATCAACATGAAAAGCCCGCTCAAAGACATTGTTGATTGGCCGGCGGGAGGTGCGGGACTTAACGAGCCGTCGGGCGGAGAGAGGGACGGACACACAATGGGCGTTTACAATTCCGTAGTGAACGCATGGCATTACAGAACTCTGCGGCGCATGGTAACGATTTCACACGGATGCGGCATGGACACAAAAGCCCAAGCATACAGAAAAAAAGCAGACGATTTCAAAAAAAGATTCAACAAGGCATTCTTCAACGACAGCACATCGCTATATCGCGATGCCTTAAACTCAAACCACAGCGCCACACACTCAAACTTCTACCCCGCCGCGTTCGGGCTTATTCCAAAAGAAAAATCAAAAGCCGTTACCGATTACATTCTAAAACGCGGCATGGCGTGCAGCGCATTCGCCTCGCAATTCCTTATTGACGGACTTTTCCGCCAAGGGCGCGGAACGGAAGGAATTAAGATGATGGAATCAGACAGCAAACGCAGCTGGGTTAACATGATGCGCTGCGGGGCAACAATGACAATGGAGGACTGGGACCGGGAGTTCAAGCCTAACCTCGACTGGAACCACGCGTGGGCCACGGCACCGGCAAACATAGCATTCCGCGACATACTCGGGATTATACCAACCGCACCGGCATACGAAGTGTTCCTTGTACACCCGCAAATAGGAGAACTGAAACACGTTTCGGGGCACACAACAACCCTCAGAGGGGTGATAAAAGAAAGCATTACCGTTACAAAAAAGAAAATCAAGTTCGCAATTGAAGTTCCAACCAACTCGATTGCCGACATTTCGCTTGCAAACATAACAGCAGGCTTCAACAGCCGCAATATAAGGCAGGCAAAAGTAAACGGAAAGAACGTGCCGATTGACAGGCTCACAAGTATTGACACCTCCTACACCGTGGGAAGCGGAAAGCACGTGATAGAACTTATAATCCGCTGACACGCCGCAGCACCGGCTGTCCGTTTTCAAAGTCTATGGGAAGCCATAGATGCCGGCTGTCGTTCAGGTGTTTCGGATTCCAAATGTCGGCCATGAATATGTATTCCGCGCCGAAAGCCTTGCGCAGTGCCGGGGTCTCGAGGCGGTATATGCAAGTGCCCTGCGCACCGAAAGTCTTTTCCGCCCCTTCGCCACGGCATGGGTTGGGAAGTTGCCGCCACGGTCCGAATATGTTTTTGGCGGTGAACATACGCGCCGCATTCGGCGCCCAGCCTGTACAGCCGCTTGTTATCATCCAATACACGCCGTCTTTCTTGAAAATTGCAGGGGCTTCGTTCTGCCCTCCCGGGGCAACGCGCACAAAACTGCCGTTATGCTCCATATAGTCGTCCGTGAGCTGTGCAATCTGTATCGTGAGGTTCTCCTCCGAGGAATATATATGATACGCCTTGCCGTCATCGTCGATGAAAACCGTCATGTCCCGCGACATCTGCCCGCCCTTCACATCGCGCTGGAAAAACATCCCTCGCTCAACCTGCGTGCGCCATTCGGGAGTCCACCATGTCTTCAACTCCTCAAAAAGCATCTGATGCTTCAAATCCGTTGTGTCGGGAAGCGAGAAGCCTATGGGATAAAGTCCGGGATTGACCCTGCCGGAGCGCACAAACCTGAAAGGCCCGAGGGGATTGTCGGCAGCAGCCACGCCATAGCGCGCCGCCGCATAGCCGCGCCCTTTAAGCTCAAGGTGAAACCACATGACAATCTTTCCCGTCTTGGGGTTTCTGACCACCTTGGGACGCTCTACGATGCACCCGGCTTCGATGTCGCTTCCCGCCTCGTCTGACACAGGAAGCACTATGCCCCTGTCGGTCCAGTCGGTCAGGTTCTTCGATGTGTAGCAGCTCACGCCCAGCGAACTCACCGCCCCACCGTCGGAGCGAATTTCGCCATACCAATAATACAAACCCTTGTGGAAGATTATGTTGCCGCCGTGGGCGTTGATGTGCACGCCGTTGTTGTCCTTCCACACCCCGCCGTCCATGGGGCTTTGCGCCCAAGAGCAGACAAACGCCATGCACAGTAGAAACGATGTCAAAATATATTTCATTTTCCAAGCCAAATTAATTGTTTCACACAGATATGCAAATATAAGCACTTCCCGCAAAAAATGCCCTGTCCGTCCCACAAAAACAAAAAAGAGCATTTTTTCGGCAAAAGCCTAAGACACAGCACATTGCGCCTTATTTGACAATAATGCGTAACCTTTTGTTTTTCAAGACATTTGCAAATGTCAAAAAAAGGTATGATGTAGTTTGGATTATGTCTGATATAATTTTTCCTACATAGGACGTAGTTTTTCCCATGTCCTATGTAGTTTTCGGGGTGTTTGGGAAAGGACGGGCGATTATGGTTTTGCGGGAATTGTAGGGGCGTATGGCATACGCCCTTTACGCCGCCGCATGAACCGCGCCGCAAACCGCCGCACCAATTGCATAATCTGCGCAATTCAGGGCGTATGCAATACGCCCCTACAGCGGTACAATTCTCTGATTGATTGCTGTATATACATTTATGTTGCGTATTGCATACGCCCTGTACGCATTCATCCCGAACTGGAGCAAAGCGGGAACAACGCCAAAACACATACGGGCACGTTTAGAGGTTGGGGATTTTTTCGCAAAGAACGCTTCTTCTAAAAAAATCAGTGCGGGGGCGCAACCGCCTCCGTACTGATTCAATATATGCCAAAACTGCACTTTATTTCACAAGCACCTTCCTGCCGCCTATGATGTAGATGCCCTTTGAGAGCGTCTTTGCAGCCTCGGCGGGACTTATGTTCCTCCTGACGAGCGTTCCGTCAACGGTGTAAACGTTTACGCAGGCTTTCGCTGCGGCTGCGTCAATCTCGCGAATGTCATTGATAATGCCGTCAACGGTAATCACAACATCGGTTGCGCCTTCCTGCGGACTTACTTTGTCAAGGTCGAGCCAACCGCTCATGCCATAGATATGCACAGGCGTTCCGGTGGTAACGTTGAGCTTCCCGCCCCTCATGTAGCCGTAGCCTTCCTTACTGATGTCGCATCCGTCGAACGTGCCGGCAAGTCCGTTAGCCTCGCGCACAGTTGTGTCAACCGCGGCGGGCAGCGTGGTGTAAATGCTTGTGGTCTCGACATTCTCCGCATCGTATTCGTTGTAGTCGCCCTCGATTATGACGAACGGCACACCTGCTTTCACCTCCTCGCAAAGCGTAAGCTCAACCGAAGTCTTGCCCGCCGACGCGTCCACCGTGATGTTCTTCACGGAATATGTGAAGGCATTGGAGTTCATTGACATCAGAGAGTTTGCGCCGGCAGATATGTCAAACGGCAAGGTCATGACCCTTATGCTGTTTGCCTCAATCGGGAAGTTAAGGTATGCGTCATCCTCCACGGGAATAACGCCCCAGCACGAAGCGCCGTCAACATCGGTAGCCCAAGGCACAATTACGCTGCCCCTGTCCTGCGCATGGAGCGGATATTCCTCCGCGTTGTTTTCGTTGAGCGACACAAACTGCATCTGTCCTTTGCCTATGTAGTCCACGCGGAAAGGAGAGAAGCCGCCCTGCATACGGCAGACGTTCGCCTCGCCGCGTCCGCTGGTCGGGGCTATGCTGTGTGAGGTCGCGAGATTCTGTAAAGAATAGCCGTCCGTACCCTCTATCGGAACGAAACGCCACATTGCGTAAGGATTCTCCAAATATGCGGGGGCCTCGTCCTCGCCGGCATACTGTCCGAACCTTATGCTCGCGCCGGCATCGGGGTTGTCAAGATAAATTGCCTTGTTGGCGCAATACTCCAGATTGCTCTTGGAGTATATGTAATACCATTTGTTTGGCTCTATCTGCCTTGTGTGCCCGATAAGCGCCGCCTTTGCATCGTTAATGCCCTTTATGTCGTCCTTCATCGGCTGTTTCTCGCTAACGACGCTGCGGGCAGCCTTAACCGCCGACACAAAATCGTCAATGCTTGCCTCGTCGTCAACCATGCCGATTTCTTCGCCCACTTCCATGTTGCCGGCCCACTTTATCATCTTGTTGTAGAGCCTTGAAAGCTCGGTTGTGTCGGCATAGGCGTCGAGCAGCTTGGCAATTGCTCCCTCAAGCGTGGTTATGTCGCCCGGCAATACATCGTGTGTGCCTTTGGTCTTGCCCGCCTCGATAAGGGCTTTCAGCTCGTCGGCCGCCGTCTTCACCTCAGGGTTGTAGTTATACTGCACGCGCTCCGGGTCGATGCCCGTGTACATCTGGAAACGTCCGAGGCTGAGATAGAAGCCGCCTGTGCCGCTCGTACGCATATTGATTGTCTTTTTCACCAAAAAGCGCACGTTGGAATATTCTGCGCCAAGCTCAATCATAGGTGAAGTATATCTCACCGGGTGTGCGTCTGCCTGCCCTGAACCCGAAACAATGGCTGTGAGTTCTTTTACGCTCGTCCACGAGTTCTCGTCATCGGGAGTGTTGGTGGCGAGGATTTCCATATCTTCGGGCGTGTCGTACGTGAAATCCCATTCCGAACTTATCATGCTGAAGCGGAAGGAACTCTGCGGCGCATTCATGTGAACCTGCAAATAGGGATATTCGTCAGCCGGAAGCGGATCGCTCCACGAAGTGTGGAATATATACTGCCCTGTGCCGTAGCCGTCGCTTTCGGGACGGATAAGATTTGCGGGAGTGAACTGATCGCTTTGTACGGAGTTAGACGTTATCTGCTCGCCGTTGACTATAACCGCCTGGAGTGAGGGGACCGCATTGTCGTAAGCGGTCTGCGCTTTATCAAGGAGGCTCGCGAACACTCCGTAAATGGAATCGCGGTCAACGTAAAGGCGGTCTATTTCCTTGGCAGCGTCATAAAGCGCGTCGATGTCGGCAACGGTCAAAGAGCCGTCCGCAAGTTTCTGTTTTACGTCTGCCGCAATATTGTCGTAGTTGTCGCAAGCCGCCTTCATTCCCTCAACCACGTAATATTCTGAATTGGCAATGGGCGCGTTCCCATAACCTGGAAACGTCCGAGACTTACGTAGAAGCCGCCCAATGCGTTCAAGCGGTTGCTGACGGTTGACTTGACAAGGAAACGGAGGTTGCTGTAACTTTCGCCAAGGCTTATTACCGGGGAAACATACTTCACGGGATGCACCACCTCTGTAACAATATTGTTGAGTTCGGTTATGCTCTTCCAGGAGTCCTCATCTTCGGGAGTGTTGGTGGCGAGAATTTCAACGTCCTTGGGAGTGTCGTGCGTCATTTGCCATTCCGAACTTACCATGCGGAACTTGATAGCGTCCACCGGCGAGTCAAGGCTCACCTGAAGCCACGCGTATTCCCCCGGCTTCTGCGGGTCGCTCCACGAAGTGTGCCAGATATATTCGTTCGTGCCGTAGCCGTCGCTTTCGGGTCGGATGAGGTTTGACGTAACGAACTGTCCTTGTTCGGAGTTTGAGGTTATTTGCGAACCCTTCGTGATATAGACTTCATATTCGTTGACCTTTTCGCGGACAGCTGCCGTTGAGTTTATCGCAGTTGTTGCCTGGTCTTTAAGGCAGTCGTTCCTTCCCGCGCTTACAAGGCTGTCGGTTAGCTGCGTGTCGTTTTGCGCGAACACGAACCATGCCGACGGCGAGTCTGCGCCGCCCGCAGTGTTGATTATCTCGCCTTTCAGCCCCGCGCCGTCATTATGTCCGTTGGCGCAATAGGGAACGTCGTTTGACGTATTGGCAATGAAGAACTGCGGATAAGTGCCTATCTGGGTTATTGTCTGCAAGGTTTGCGGCTGGCCGGTAAGCGGCACATTTTTGCTCATACCTTTCACCGAGCCGATATACTTGTTGTTGTAAACGCTCTGTATGCTGAAAGTGCCGTCTCCCACAGGCGCGACCTTGAAGAGGAACTTCGGGTCTTTTCTGTCGAACGTGTTCCATCCCAGCTTGCCGTTGGCGAGCACGCACATGGCTTTCTCCACGCCCTGCTTGCTGTTGAAAGCTGCGCTGGAATTGACAAAATAGTAATAACCGCCTGTAACTTTCACGAGCGAAGCCTCTACCGCCTCGTAAGCCTTGCGCAGATTCTGCTCCGCCTTTGAATACTCCTCGTCCGAGAGGGTTTGCGACAGGGCGTAGTTAGCGTCCTCGTAAGCCGTGGTGTATTCCAAAATCGCATCCGCCGAATAATATCCCGGCTCTGTGCCGCCCTGGTATTGCGGACTTTTCTCAGAAATGTCATCAAGCAACTTTTGCAGCTTGTGGATTGGGACATCGGTGCTTTCGGCCTTAATTACCTGGAAACGCCCGAGGTTGAACAGAGGATTTCCGTTCGCATCCAAACGTCCGTTCACGTTTTTCTTCGCCACAAAACGCAAGTCGGTGTAGCTGCCCCCGAGGGCGATATGCGGCGAATAGTAGTCTATCGGGTGGGCAACCGCAGTTACAATGTCGGTAAGCACCGCCACTGTCTGCCACGAGCTTTCATCGTTGGGGGTGTTGGTCGCAAGGATGTCCATGTCCTGCGGAGTGTCGTACGTGCCTAACCATTCCGAGCTTATCATGTGGAAGAATATATCGCTCTGCGCCTCGTTGAGGTGTATTTGCAGATACGGGTATTCGCCGGCGGGAAGCGGGTTGGTCCACGAGCAGTGGTAAATGTACTGCCCCGAACCGTAGCCCTCGATTTCGGGACGTATGAGGTTGGAGGTGGAGAACTGGAGGCTCTCCATTGTGTTGGTGGTAATCTGCACACCGAGTCGGTGATGAGGCCCTTGCCCTTCATCCACTTGTCGTCCTCGTCGTCGCCCTCGCCGATGCCGTCTGTGGCAAGCACATTCATTATGGCGTCAGCCCAGAAGCCGGCGAGTTTCACCGCACCCGGCGCGTTGGGATGAAGCCAGAACGTCCCGGAGTTTCCGGCTTCGGAAGTGAAGTAGTCGTTGTTGTTCTCGAAAAAGCTGAAAGCCTCCTTCGAGCCACCATACACCATACCGGGGTTCGAGGAAGCGTATTCGTCCAAAATGTCGTCGATCACAGGGTGATAGGACTTCAGCCTGTCAAGCCCCGCCTGTAGATAGGTTGCGCCGTTGTGCGTCGTGGGGCTGTACCAAATGGGATAGTTCAGCACGAACTTTGCTTTGGGGAACTTCTCGTGCAGCGCGTCAATTATTTTCCTGATGTTCTCCTTGTATGTGTCGGTACTCACCGGCGAGCCTTCGGGGCCTTTTTCGGCGCTGTCGTTAGTGCCGAGCATTATTGAGAAATAAAGCGGCCCGGCCTCGCCGCCGAACTCCTCCCCCGCGCTAACGGCGTTGTTGTAAGCCCCGCGTCCGGGCAGAAAGCCGAACGTCGTTATGCCGCTCACGCCGCAGTTCTTTATCCTTACGGTGTGGTTGGTGCGTTTCTGCAACAGCTGCCCCGTTATCACCGGCGGAGCCTGCGTTGCCGGGTCTGAAAGCGTCGCGCCATACGTGATGCTGTTGCCTATGAAGACCACGTGGATTTTGTCTTTTGCCGCCGCAGACATACATATAAATATGCCCGTCAGCAAAAGGCACAAAGTAAACTTTAGCTGTTTCATAATTTTATGGTATTAAAACGTTGTTCTCATGATACGCCGCTAAAATTACACAATATTTTTTACAAGATTGCACTTATTGTTTTTTTTTGCACATTGACATGAATTCGGAACAAGAAGCTTCTGATTTTTGGACAGGATTACACATTTTTGCCATATTGCCGCACCGGCCTGTCTTGCCTGTGCAATGCAGTTCGTGCGGTGATGTACAGGGCGTACGTCGTGCACCGCTGCGATACGCGCAAATGGCAACCCCGGAAAACCAAATTTGACACAGTAAAAACTACATCGGATGTAAGAAAAACTATGTCCGATGTAGGAAAAACTATGTCTGATGTAGTTTTTTCCACATCAGACCTTTTTCAGCCGCAAAAACACGGCTGAACCAAAAATATTGGACGCGAAAACCGCAGGACAAAAAAAAGCATTAAATTTGTGGTCTTGAAACAGAAACCGCCCCACCGCGATGAACGATAAAAAAGATTTAAGCAACCATAAATTGTCCATAATCATACCGGCATACAACGAGGCCGGCAACATATGCCGGGTAATTGACAAGGTGTGCAACGTGGTTCTGCCATACGGCATAGGCAAGGAAATTATTGTAGTTGACGACGGTTCGAAAGACGACACATACGACAAAGCAAAGCGTTTTGTTTCCGATGGAAATCTCCCGGTGAAAATACTGCGCCACATTGAAAACCATGGCAAGGGACGCGCAATACGCACAGCACTCGCCGTGGCAACGGGCAACTACGTAATCATACAGGACGGCGACCTTGAACTCGACCCTAACGACATAGCGACGCTAATGAAGACAATGATAGACGGGGAATACGAGGTGGTTTACGGTTCAAGGTTTCTCGACAGGCAGAACAAAAGCCTTTACCGAAGCTTCTACCTTGGCGGGCGGCTCGTGTCCCACATCGCCAACATACTATACGGACAGCACATCACCGACGAGCCCACCTGCTACAAGCTTATGCGCGCCGAAGTGCTGAAACGCTTCAACCTGCGCTGCGAGGGCTTTGAATTCTGCCCCGAAGTAACCGCAAAAATTTCCAAACTCGGAATCAAAATACACGAAGTACCCATACACTATTCACCGCGCACACTCGAACAAGGCAAAAAACTGCGCTGGACAGACGGAATAGAAGCCGTATGGACACTGATAAAATACCGTTTCACAAATTGAACCAAAAAATGAACAACAGCAAAAGCCCTAAATCCACACGCTACGATTTCACATGGTGGATGAAGAACCTGTTGATAGCCGCAGTGGTTTACATGCTATGCCCTTCACTTGTGAAATCTAATATGGGCTACGGATGGCTTATAGACGGATACGCAAAAGGCAACCTTGAGGCAGTGAAGCAGATTAAAGACTTCACCTACGACCAGAAACTCGAAACCAAGCTCGGATACGACTACGCATTCATTGAAATGATACGCAGAACAACGCCCGAAAACGCCGTGGTGTTCTATCCCTCACGCGAGGATTTCACCGATAAAAACGCAACCGCAGGAATAAACTTCTCCGGAAACCTGTGCGACAAGCTGTCGGCAGTGCGCTTTCTCTATCCGCGCAAAATTGTAATAAAACAAGAACTTAACAAAACCTCGTGGAGCAAAAAACTTACACACGTAGCGATAGTAAACGGACACTGGCGCGAACTGCTGCCATACAAGGTTTCGGATGCCGTGCAAATAACCGTGTTGCCCACCAGCCCCGCCGAGGCGGCAAAACTTCAAAACAAACAATAAAGCCATGTACGCAATAGGAACTTTTCTTTTGTTTTTGGTGGGTTACCTCACTGTGTTTAACCTGTCAACACTCACCACGCGCCTTGAACGTATAGGACTTGCTTTCCCCGCAGGAACCGGCGTGATGACCATTGTAATGGCTATTATGGACCTATGCCATATTCCGCTTACAAGCGGCGCACTTATAATAGCCGACCTTGTTGTTGCCACCGCGCTTGCCGCAGGGTTGGTATTAAAAAAAGATAAAGTAGTCGAGGCTCTGAAACGCCCCATTGACATAAACACGTTCAATTTCGTTTGGCTGCTGCTGCTCGCATTTACGGCATGGCTGGAATACGCCAACTTCCAAAAATGCATGTTCTTTCCCACATACGACCGCGACTCGCTCGCGGCGTTTGACACACTTGGTTTCATTGCCGCGCAGGAGCACACATACGGTGGCATGAGCATCTTTACCGGCGATTATATGCCGGGCATCCACGCGCCGGGCAGCCCGATTGCCTACTTCCCCCTTGTGCAACTGGCATACGCCTATGTTTACGCCCTGGGAGCCGAAACATCGAAAATAATCCCGGCATTAATCTACCTGTCGTTCCTTGTGGCTTTCTACGCCGTGCTTTCACGCGCCACAAGCCGCACTGCGGCAATGGCGGCAACGCTGTTCGTGGTCCTCACCCCCGAAATGACATCGTTCTCATCGCTTTCGGGAACAAACGTAATGAACGCCGCCTACGCCTCGCTTGGCATAATATATATACTGCGCTGGCTTCAGGAAAAAGAAAGGGGATGCCTTGCCCTTGGCTCCATGCTGTTGGCGTTCAACGTATGGTGCCGCGCCGAAGGGGTGGTGTTTGTTCTCGTGGCAGTGGCACTCGTGGCATTTGAATGCATAAGAAAACGCGAATGGAAACAGGCTCTGCCAATTTTACTCACCTTTGCGCCAATAATACTGTGGCAGATATACACCCGCGCATTCGGAATGACGGTGCAATCGTTCGTAATAACCCACCCTTATTTCGATGGCGACAAGGCGGGAACAATATTCAACGGCGCATGGGCTTTGCTCAGCAACACGCAATACTACGGCTGGACATTCACTGCGCTGCTGATAGCGATAATAGGCGATGCATGGTTCATGATAAAGCACCGCAACAGCGACACAGCCAAACTGTTTTCCATTGCCGCAGGAGTTTTCCTGTACTTCCTCGTACTCTATCAAATAGACTACCGCTGGGACAGCATAGACAACGTACTAAGCTATTCCGCCAAGCGTTTCATGTTCTGCTTCGTGCCATTGGCGTGGTATTTCACAGCCACCTGCGAGCCCGTTGCCAAAGCAATGAAAAAATTTGACGACTGGATGGCAAAATAAAAGCCGCGCAAGGAGACTGTATATACATATATCACAAAATTCAGCCGCCGTAGGGGTGTATGCCATACGCCCTGAATTGCATCGCTTTGCTATGTTGCCGCAACGGTTTGTGATGCGTTTAACGCGGTGGTATACAGGGCGTATGCCATACGCCTCTACAAACCGCGGATTTCGCAATGCGGCGCGGTGGTTTGCGGCGAGGTTCGTGCGGTGGCGCACCGGGCGTATGCAATACGCAATACAAACACTCAAAACCATGTAAACCAACAATTTGCACCGCCGTAGGGGCGTATGGCATACGCCCTGAATTGAGCGGCATTTGCAACGTTTTTTGCCTTGTCGCGATGCTGCCGCAACGGTTTGTGATGTGTTTAACGCGGTGGTATACAGGGCGTATGGCATACGAAATACAAACACTCAAAACCATATCAACC
>DJQA01000007.1 GCA_002437495.1 Prevotellaceae bacterium UBA6398 | reverse complement strand
GGCATACGCCCTGAATTGCGCGAGTTTGCAATGTCGCGGCGTTGGCTTTCAATGCGGTTTGTGCGGTGTCGTGCAGGGCGTATGCCATACGCCCCTACAATTGGCGCAGACCTTAAACCGGCGGTTCTTTCCCAAACACCCCGAAAACCACATGGGGCATGGAAAAAACTACGTCCTATGTGGAAAAAATTATGTCTGATATAATTCAAATTACATCAGACCTTTTTTCTGCTTTATGCAACGTATTTAATTCCAGATGATTAATAAAAGATGAGACAAAAGGACAATTTGCTGCAAATCAAGGTTTTTGAAAAAACAGACAATCGCTCGTTTTTTCTATGTCTTACTGTGTGGAAAGTTTGTTGTATATGAGGGAATATTTGTGGTGGGGGCTTGCTGTGGCGTGTGGCGTGGAATAGGGTGTGCTTTTTTTTTCGTAACTTTACACCCCAATATGCTATAACCTGATGGTTAAAAAGATTATCCGCGCGGTTATGGCGGCAATGGGTTCGGTGGTGGCACTGTTTCTGTTGCTTGCCGTTGCTCTTTATATACCGCCCATACAGAACTTTGTTGTTCATAAGGTTGCCGACTATGCTTCCGAGAAAACCGACATCAAGCTTCGTGTGGGTAGGGTGCGGCTTGCGTTTCCGCTCGACCTTGCCCTTATCAGCGTTTTTGCCACCCGTAAGGGCGATACGGTGGTTGACGCGCGCTGCATGAGGGTAAACGTGGCTTTGCTCCCGCTTTTCAAGAGCCGCATTGACGTGGATGGGTTGGAGATATACGATGGCAAGATAAACACGGCGGACTTTATAAGCGACACACAGATAAAGGGACGCGTGGGCGAATTGAAAGTAAGTTGTCGTGGCATTGATTTCACAAAATCGCTGATTAGCGTTGACGGTGGAAAGCTTGCCGACTCAAATATAATGGTTTTGCTTAGCGGCACAGCCAAGGAGGACACAACACAAAAGAAGCCATCGGCGTGGAAAATAAGGTTGAAACGATTTGACATAGCAAGTTCTTCGGTCAGGCTGCGCTTTCCGGGCGACTCCATGCGGGTTGGTGTATCTGTGGGTTGGCTTTCGGTTAGAAACGGCCGTTTCGATGTTGGCCGAGACCTTTATGAGGCAGACCATATAAGAATACGCAACACCGCCGC
The DNA here is from genome assembly GCA_002437495.1 of Prevotellaceae bacterium UBA6398. Taxonomy (GTDB): domain Bacteria; phylum Bacteroidota; class Bacteroidia; order Bacteroidales; family Bacteroidaceae; genus UBA6398. The sequence goes on along the minus strand of DJQA01000007.1, from coordinate 43,638 downwards.
CACATACGATATACCATACAAGGCCTATGTAAAGAAACTCGATCCAAATCACATTGCGGTAACAGGTTTCAATGTTGGCATAGACGACTTGCGATATCATGGCGGTGCGGTAAGGGCGCGTTTGTCGGGACTTTCGGCAAAGGAAAAGGGCGGACTTGCGCTTAAAAGCATTGACGGCACGCTGTATGTTGATTCCTCAAAATTGGAGCTTGGCGGGTTAAAGCTGAAAACTCCTTACTCCATACTTAACGCCACGGGAGTGTTTGCGTTCAACGCTCTGAAAGCCGGCGGAAAAGGGGCTGTAAAAATGAAGATAGACGGCGAGGTTGACCGTCGCGACATAATGGCGGCTGTTCCCGGTGGACTTGGAGCGGATGTAGGGAAGCTTTTGCCGGGAAAGCCAATAGGCATATCCGCCGCAATAAGCGGGGAAAAGGGAAACCTGCGCGTGGAAAACGGCAAGGTGGCTGTTGACGGAATGATGCAGCTGCGCCTTGACGGACGAGTGAAAAACATAACAGACGACAGTCGCAGCGTTAACCTGCGCTATTCGCTCAAGACACAAAACATAGATTATCTGAAAAAGGCCTTGGGACTCGGCTCCAAGAGCGGAATAAACATACCGCGCGGGGTGTCGGCCTATGGAACGTTCAAATTCGGCGGCGGCCGCTACGATACAAACTCAAGGCTTTTGCTCGGACAGGGCAAAGCGAATGTCAACGGTTGGTTCGACACGCGGCTAAATTCCTATCGGGCAAAGATATCTGCGGTGAGTGTGCCTATCGGAAAAATTTTGGTGGGTAGCGGGTTGCACAGTCTCACATCCCAAATATCAGCATCGGGAAGCGGTTTCGACCCATTCGGGAAAAGCATGAAAATGTCGGCTAAGGCGAAAATAGTGAAATTCGGCATCGGAGATTACGACTTGAGCAACACAAAAATATCAGCATTGCTGCGCGGTGGTGCCGGGAAAGTAACGTTTGTTGCCGACAATGCCATTTTGCAGGGAAAGGGTGATATTGACGCAAAATTTACCAAGACGTTTGTAAAAGGTAAACTCAATGCGCGGCTATCGGCACTGGATATTCAAAAACTTTCAAAGGGCAAAAAAACCATGAAGCTTTCCACCCGCTCTGAAGCCTCGTTTTACGCCGGAAGCGACATGAGTGTTTACGGCATTGACGCAAGGATTGACAGCATAATGTTTCATGTTGACAGCGGAAAGAGTTTCCGTGCCAAAGACCTGCTTGTGAAACTTGACAACCACCGCGATTCGCTTTACGCCAAGGTTTCGGCAGGCGACCTTCACCTTACGGCTCACAGCTGCAATAACATTGACCGTATATCGGCGCAGGCGCATAAGTTCGTTGCCGCGCTAAAAAGGCAGATAAAGCGAAAACATCTTGACCAGGAAGCATTGCGCAAATTGTTGCCAACAGTGAGCCTTATGGTTGACGCGGGAAATGACAATCCGTTAAGCAATATGCTGAAATACCGCAGCGGATATTCGTTCAACCAATTGTTTCTGCACTTGCAGAGCGACCCCGGCAACGGAATAGACGGCATGGGCTACATTCACAGTTTGAACACCGGGTCTATCCTGCTTGACACGATGAACATATCGATATATCAGGACACAACCGGATTGCGTTTCAGAAGCTCGGTGCATAATGCCACCAGGCGTAACCCTTACATATTCACGGCCGGGCTTGACGGTTATCTTATTAACAATGGGGTTGGCGTGGAAATGGTTTACAAAAACAGGAATGGCGTTGAGGGAATGAATCTCGGCATGCGCGCCTTGCTTACCGATAGTGGCACAACATTCCATTTGTATCCGGAAAACCCGGTGATAGCCTACCGCAGGTTCAAAGTGAATAAAGACAACTATCTTACGCTTTTTGACGACAAGACAATACAGTCGGACATAGACCTGCTTGCAGACGATGGCACAGGTTTGAAAGTTTATGGCAATCGCACAGATTCGGTGAGCGACATAACCGTAAGCATGAACCGGGTGAACATGCGTGAACTTACATCCTCAATACCTTTTGCGCCTTTGGTTTCCGGTTTCCTTACGGGCGACCTGCACGTAACAAAGGAGAACGATAAAATTGCCGCTGCATACGACTTTGGCATAAGGGAAATGGGATATGAGGGCGCGCCGCTTGGCGACATAGGTTTTGCAGGCAATTATTTCCCGATGCCGCAAAAGGAGGCGCACTACATAAATGTATCGGTTACCCGCAGCGGGGAAGAGGTGGCAAACATAGATGGGGCTTATTATGGGAAAACCGATTCCCTGAATGCGTGCCTGCAACTTGAAAAATTCCCGGCAGAAATGCTCAACGGCTTTACCGGAGAGAAGTTCGGGCTTGGAGGGTGTCTGGGCGGGGATCTTGACTTGACGGGGACAGCCTCAGAGCCTATGCTCAATGGAAAGGTGTTGCTCGACTCCGTGAGGATTAATTCCGATACATATGGCATAAACCTCCGAGTTCAGAGCGATTCGGCAATTGTAAGCAACAGCGTACTACACCTCGACACGCTTAACTTTTATTCAAATCGGAACAATCCGTTGGTGGTAGATGGAAATCTGGATTTCAGTAACCTAAGCAATGTAAACATGAACATGAGGGTAAAGGCGAAGGATTTCAATCTCATAAATTCCAAGCAAACGGCAAAGTCGGAGGTTTATGGCACGGTTTATTCCGATATAAACCTTATGGTTAGAGGTACGCTGTCCAATCTGTTTGTTTACGGAAATCTGTATGTGCTTCCCAAAACCGATGTAACATATGTGCTGAAAGACAGTCCGCTGTCGGCGGAGAACGACTTGAATTCGCTTGTCAGTTTCGTGGATTTCAGTGATACTGCCGCCGTTCCCACCAAAAAAGCAGCTGCAACCGGGCTCACAATGGCACTGACCGTTAACATTAATGACGCGGCTCACTTGCACTGCGATATAAACGATGACAAACAGAGCTACGTAGATGTGGAAGGCGGCGGAAATCTGTCGCTTAAATATACTCCCACGGGCGAGATGTACCTTACAGGACGATACACGATAAACAGCGGAGAGATGAAATATGCCTTGCCCGTGATTCCGCTCAGGACATTCTATCTTACCGAGGGTAGTTACATAGAGTTTACCGGCGAGCCTATGAACCCGACACTCAACATAGCCGCAAAAGAAAGGGTGAAGGCATCGGTTAACGAAAACGACAAGCCGCGTTCCGTAAACTTTGACGTGGGGCTTAAGCTAACCCAGCCGTTAAACAGGATGGGACTTGAATTCACCATAGAGGCTCCGGATGACCAGACTATACAAAACCAGCTTGCGTCGATGTCGGCTGAACAAAAAAACAAGCTCGCCGTTTCTATGCTTGCCACAGGACTGTATCTCGAGGAAAACAATGCCTCCAACGGATTGAAGACGGGCAACGCGCTAAATGCTTTTCTGCAAAACCAGGTGCAGCAAATAGCCGGCAAGGCCCTTAAATCGGTTGATTTGAGCGTGAGCGTAGAAGACGGAACATCGGCAACGGGCGAGTCGAACACCGACTATTCGTTCCGCTTTGCCAAAAAATTCTGGGGTAATAGGGTAAATGTGGTGATAGGCGGGCACGTGTCAACCGGAGAAGATGCCCGCAACGACGCAAGCAGCTTTATTGACAACATATCTCTGGAATACCGTATAGACAACAGCGCGAAGCGTTACGTAAGATTGTTCTACGACCACAACTCACAGGATCCGCTCGAAGGCAGTCTCACAGAGGCAGGCGCAGGTTTGGTGCTTAGGCGCAAGGTTGGGAAATTCGGGGATATATTCACCTTTTGGAAAAAAGAAGACGGAGATTCGCTGAAATCCAAAGGTAAAAAACGCAAAAAGACTAAAACCGCGAAAGCAGGTGTCGGAATGAAACGCGAAGAAAACGGCATTAAAAACAAAAGCGTTGGCAATAAATGATGCGCATACATTATATATATAGAAAGCTTGCAGAATGGCGCGAAAGCACACTCCATGGCATAAAAGGCGCAACGGGACAAAATACGCTTCCAATCGTGCTGTGCCTTTTTGCGACGGCAATGCTTATGTCGTCGTGCTCCACCACATCCAACATTCCTAAAGACGAACAACTTTATACGGGCATAAAATCGATAGACTACAACGGCATAAAAGGCAGCAAGAAATCGGAAAAAGATTCGGCCGGAATAATAATATCAATAGCCGATGCCGCACGCAAGGTAAATAATCTGTTAAGCTCCAAGAACCCCGGAGGTGGCGAATATAAGAATGACACTTTGGATGAAAAGGAAATCCGCGCTGCCGACAAAAAGAAACGTGCCGCCGATGCAAAGGCGTGGGAGAACGCCAAAGCAGAGGTTGACGGTGTGCTTGCTTATCCGCCCAACGCTTCGCTTTTCGGCAGCTCGTCTCTTAGGCATCCGCTTCCTATGGGGCTTTGGTTTTACAACGGCTTTGTAAATTCAAAGACGTTTATAGGCAAATGGATTTTCAAGAATTTCTCGCAGAAGCCCAAGTACATTTCAATGGTAAATCCCGAGCTTCGCGCCAGGGTGGCAACAAACACGCTTCACAACTATGGCTATTTTCATGGGAATGTGAGCTATGAAATACTTCCGTATGCCGACAACCGCAAGGCAAAGGTGAAATACTTCGTTACGCCGCGCGATGTTTTCCGTTTCGATTCGATAGCCTACGTTAACTATCCGCCCGAGATAGATTCACTGATACGCAGCAACAAGGAATGGCCTAAGCGTCTGCTCCACAAAGGCGACCGGTTCAGCGCGGCAAAAATAAGCGAGGAGAAAACCCGCTTGCGCAACCTGTTCCGCAATAACGGGTATTATTATTTCAATCCTGACTATACGGTGTTTTCAGCTGATACCTTTGCCGTTCCGGGCAAGGTGCAACTGCGCGTGCAGCCGGCCAAAAACATTCCCGACAATGCAAAACGGAAATGGTATTACGGTAAGAAGATTGTGTATATCAACGCAAATCCCGGCGACACTATGGTAAAGCACGTAACACGCGGCGATTTTGAATTTTACTATCCCGGGCGGCGCATACCGCTGCACTCAAGCCTTTGGAGGCAAAATGTGTTTTCACTGCGTGGAAGGCCTTATAGCTATTTGGAACAAAGTTTCACAACTTCCAAACTCAGCAGCCTTCAGGTTTTCAGCTCCATTGACATGAATTATTTTCCTCGCGACACAACGGGCACGGGAGATACTCTTGACGTTTATATTTTCGCAAAGCTCGACAAACCTTACGAATCGGAGTTCAATATGAATGTAACCGCCAAGAGCAACGACCAGGTGGGTCCCGGAGCATCGTTCGAGATAGCCAAGCGCAACGCATTCCGTGCAGGCGAGAGAATGAGTTTCAGAATATACGGCTCGTATGAATGGGAAACCGGTACACGCCGCCACGACCGCGATGACCTACTTAATTCATACGAACTTGGAAGTTCCATAGGCGTTGAGTTTCCCACGCTCTTCATGCCATGGATAGATAACGGCAGCATGTTTTTCCCGGCATCGACAAAGTTTACGCTCAGCGGAGACTGGATGAATCGCTCGGGATATTTCAACATGACAAAGTGGGGGCTTGACATGACATACAACTGGCGGCCGTCGCGCCACGTAACCCACGCTCTTTCCATATTTTCTCTCGACTACAACAGGATATTTCGCAAGTCGGCACGTTTCGATTCTGTTATGAATGCAAATCCCGCACTCTTCGTCAGCATGAGAAACCAGTTTGTGCCGGCAATAAGCTACAGTTTCACTTACAGCTCCACGCGCCGCGCCGTCAACCCAATATGGTGGCAGACTACGGTGAAAGAGTCGGGAAACCTTGTTTCCGGAATTTTCGCCTTGAGCGGAAAAAAGTTCAGCGAGGAGAACAAAAACTTGATGGGAAATCCGTTCGCACAGTTTGTGAAGCTCACCACCGAATTGCACAAGACGTTTTCCATAACCCCGACATTCAAGTTAGCCACGAGGCTTTTCGCAGGCATGATATATTCTTACGGCAACAGCACGGTGGCCCCTTACAGCGAGCAGTTCAGCTCGGGCGGAGCAAACTCGATAAGGGCGTTTACGGTGCGCTCCATAGGTCCGGGGCGTTTTCGTTCTCCGGGCTCGAAATACTCATACATCGATCAAACCGGAGACATAAAATTGGAAGCCAACGCCGAATTGCGCTTCAAACTGTTCGGTTCTCTCTATGGTGCCACATTTCTTGACGCGGGCAACATATGGCTTTTGCGAAAAGACGAAAAGCGCCCACAAGGAAGGCTCAGCGGTTCAGACTTTCTGAAATCAATCGCTCTTGGCACGGGGGTGGGACTTCGCTATGACATGGAGTTTTTGGTGCTGCGCCTTGACCTCGGTGTGGCAATCCACGCTCCTTATGAAACTTCAAAAAGCGGGTATTACAATATAGAAAAGTTCACAGACGGGCTCTCGCTTAATTTCGCAATAGGATATCCATTCTAAAACTGCATAAAAACCAATGATAAAAAATAAGATGAAAACTAAAATTCTTTTGGCCTCGCTTTTTGCAGGCTCATGTTTCGTGTGCTCATATGCCGGGGATGTAAGTGTGTCCTCACCCAACGGAAAGCTCGTTGTAAATGTAAACGACAATGGCGGCAAGGCTTCCTATACGGTGAAATACAACGGCAAAACTTTTCTCAACCCCTCACGTCTCGGTGTTGTTGCCGATGCGGGCGATTTTGCAGGAAACCTTTCAATAGTGGGCTCGTCAACGGCGAAAATAGACGAGAAATATGTTTTGAGCCGTTCCAAAACAACCAATGTGCATTATGTTGCAAACCGGTTGAAGGTTGACATGAAAAATGCCAAGGGAAATACAATGACGGTTACGTTCAATGTATCTGACAATAATGTGGCGTTCCGCTATTCCTTTTCTTCGTTCGATGGCCGGAATGTCATGCGTATTGATTCCGAGTCCACTTCTTTCAATGTTCCCGCCGCTTCAACCGCTTTCATGGCTCCGCAAAGTACTCCCGGCTCAACTTGGTGCAGAACACACCCGGCCTATGAGGAGGTTTATTCCCAGGATGCCCCGCTCGATTCAAAGTCGCAATATGGCTACGGGTACACGTTCCCGGCTTTGTTTCGCGTGGGCAATGACGGTTGGATGCTTATAAGCGAAACCGGAACCGACGGCGGATATGCCGGATGTGCCCTTTCGGAATACAAGTCGGGCGAGGGCTATACTGTGGCTTTCCCGTCGCACGGGCAGAATGCCGGTTTGGGTTCGGATGGCTGCGGCTTGTCGCTTCCGGCTTCTACACCGTGGAGAACAATTACCGTAGGCTCTTCGCTAAAGCCCATAGTGGAGACAACCATCCCCTTTGACGTTGTAAAACCCAAATACTCCGCTTCGCGTAACTATGCGCCCGGGCGTTATGTGTGGAGCTGGATAATATGGCAGGACGAGTCGGTAAATTATGACGACCAAAAGGCGTTTATCGACATGGCGGCTAAGATGGGCTACGAATACAGCCTTATTGACGCAAACTGGGATGTTGAAAAAAACATAGGGCGCAAGCGTATGGCAGAGCTAAGCAAGTATGCGGCGGCAAAAGGTGTGCGTCTCATTTTATGGTATAATTCAAACGGATTTTGGAACGATGCGCCGCAAACCCCGCGCAACCTCATGAACTCGGTGCTGCAACGCCGCAGGGAAATGAAATGGCTGAAAGACATTGGAATTGCAGGCATAAAAGTTGATTTCTTCGGAGGCGACAAACAGGAAACAATGCAGCTTTACGAGGACATTCTTGCCGATGCCAACGATTTTGGTATTTTCGTGATTTTCCACGGCTGCACGCTGCCGCGAGGGTGGGAGAGAATGTATCCCAACTTTATTTCCTCTGAGGCTGTGTTGGCTTCCGAAAACGTGTATTTCAACGAAAAGAGTGCTAAGAGCGAGGCACGCGACCTTGCAACTTACGCTTTCACACGCAACGCCGTGGCTGCAATGGACTACGGCGGAACGCTGCTTAACAAGTATATGTCGCGCGACAACAAAAGCCGCCACCGCCGCCACACATCGGATATTCTCGAAATCGCTGCCTCTGTTTTCACGCAAACCGAAGTGCAGTGTATAGGCTTGATGCCCAATAATCTTGATGAAATTCCGCAGTTCGAGCTCGACTTGCTCAAGGAAATCCCCACCGTGTGGGATGAGACGCGCTTTATAGACGGCTATCCCGGAAAATATTTCATTGTGGCACGCCGCAGCGGCAACAAATGGTATGTTGCCGGGCTTAACGCGGAAGAAAAGGAACTGAAACTCAAGCTCAGTCTGCCCATGTTTGCAGGCAAGCAGATAACTTATTATAACGACCGCCCCGCCAAGGACGGCTCACTTCCGCAGGGACGGATGCAAAAGCTGAAGGTTAATGCCAAAGGAGAGGCTAAGGTAGTAATACAGCCCAACGGCGGATTGCTGCTGAAGTAGGTAGCCCGGCGTATTGTGTGAGGCGCAAATATTATGTCTGATGTAATTTAAATTATGTCAGACATAATTTTTTCTACATAGGACGTAGTTTTTTCCATGTCCGATGTAGTTTCACCGTGTTTTGAAAAAAGTAATCGATTTTCCTTAGATGCGCCCAAAGCATGGGCGGAGACAACAGTTATATTATGAAACAGCTGTATGAAAAATTCAAAACTGTTTCTTAACTTTGCACTCAAACAACGTAAAATGGTTCGTGGCATGAAAACGCGGGTGTTCAGACAATTCATATATATAATGGTGCTTGCCGTGGCGGGATGTACACTTGTATCGTGCAAGGAAAAGCCAATGAGTGTAGACGAGATCTACAAAAACGACGCATCGGGCGTTGTGCTTATCATGAACCGCTATTACTATGCCATGAACGTGGCGGGCGCGGTGGTTTATTTCACAGGCATTGACGAAAACGGAGAACTTGCAAACCTTACCGACGACATAAACGAGATAACCCGCAACTCCGCCGTGGTGTTCGGCACAGGCTTCTTTGTTTCGCGAGACGGTAATATTCTGACAAACCGGCACGTGGTGCGCCCGGAAATGGATAAGGCCGTGGTGCGGACGGTTCTTGCCAAGCAGCTTGTGAGGATAAAAAGCCTTTTCGCCGCCTTGCGCGATGCCGCCGAGGAACAGTATAACCAGACTTACTATCAGGGAATATACAGCGGCTTTGTTGATGGCGACAGGCTCGCGGAACTTAGGGAGAGTTTTGAGGAGTATGACGAGACCGTTGGAAAAATAGAAAACATTGACCTTTCGGACATACGCATAGCCGTATCGTGCCGCGTGGGCATTGCCTACAACGGCGACAGGGTTTCATCGCCAGGGGACTTTTCGGAGTGTACGGTAACAAAAGTGTCGGGCGTTGACGATGTTGACCTGGCGGTTATAAGACTAAACAGCGGAAAAACGCCCAAAGGCTGCTATGTGTTCCATTTTCAGAGCGGCACAAAGGGCAAGCGCACGCTGCTCGAAACATATTGGCAGCGCATTCGCCGCGATTACAAAGGGCGCAAGCTCAAAACCGGCACGCAGCTATGCATGATAGGCTTTAATCATGGTCCGCAGCTCGCTCAAACCTCGGACGGACTGAAGTCGCAGATAACAATCGGAAATATTTTGCAGGACCCCGATGACGTTCGTATTATGTACTCCATACCGTTGCTTGAAGGATCGAGCGGAAGTCCTGTGCTGAATATGTATGGCGATGTGGTAGGCGTGAATTTCGCCAAGCTGCAAGGCACAACATCGTTCAATTTCGGCATCCCCGCCAAAAAGGTGAAAGAGTTTTTGGGAATAGAGTAACAAAACGTCAAGGCGCGCGCGGTTTTTAGTCTGTTCGCAAATTCCTCGCTGTTCCCGACAAAGAAATTGCGTCTGTTACAGACTATATGTCGCTGGCATCTAAAACCGACAATGCCCAACCGTCAAAATCTACGGTTTTAATTTCTTTTGCTTTTTTATTATATTGCCCGCTAAAAGCGTTGGGAGCTTTGTGAGATAAATCGGTTTGTGGGCAATCGCAGTCAAAAACAGCAAACCCGCAGTTTGGACGGTTTTGCCAAGACTGCGGGTTTGTTTATTGATGGGGAGCGTGTTTTGCCGCCACTCTGCCGTTGCCGGCAGCGTTTTTTCAGAAATAATATCCCAAGCCGATTTTCAGACCTACGGACGAATTGTCGCTGAAATCGTGCATGCTCATCTTATAGTAAACCGACGGCTCCACGGTGAGGTAGTGGTTAAGATAGAAAGCGTAGCCGATTTCCACAGGCACCATAAGGTCGTTATTGCTCTTGGTGTAATGCACAAACTGTGCCCCCGTGCCCATGAAAATTCCGTTCTGGGTAAAATAGTAGCGTCCGTTAAGACCGGCGGTAATATCATCGGTGTAGCGTGTGTGCCCATATCCGAAATTTGCATAAACAAGCAGTCCGTCGCTTACGAAAACGCCGGCCGTGCCGTCAAGATTGAACCGCAGGCGTTCGTTGGAACTGTATTGTATGCTCAAACCTGAAAGGGATGCGCCGATGTGTTTGGTGCCGGCTTCAAACTGTGCGCTTGCACCTGTGAAAATAGTTACGAGCAATGCCGCAACTGCAATAAGCTTTTTCATCGTTTGTTATTGTTTTTTGTTTTGTTTCTGTTCCTGTTCGCTTTGGGGAGTGTCTTTACGCTTTTCGTTCATTCGGTTTATCCACCAAACGGCTGCAATCATGATTACCGCCCCTGCCATTACCGACAGGTTGCGCGGCGAGAAGCCTACCTTGCGGATAAAGAACTCGTACACAAAGAACACAATGGCATACAATGCCATCAGTGCGGGAAGCCATACGCTTTTGGGCGTTTTTCTCATCTGTAAGCCTTACGTTGTTTGGAGCAAATTTAAGAAAAAGTTTTCACCACGGGCATAAAAAGCGTATTTTTGTGGCCGTAAAACTATGGTATATGCAAATCAAAACAATAATAACAGCATTCGTCCTTGTATGTGCGGGCTTTAATGCAATTGCGGCGCAGGTTGTGCCACAGCGGTCTCATCGCGAGGTGAGGGCTGTGTGGTTCACAACAATCGGGGGGCTTGACTGGCCGAAGGGCTACGCAAACAATCCGGCGGAGGTGGAACGACAGAAACGCCAGCTCTGCGAACATCTCGACCGCTTGCAGGCAATGGGGATAAACACCCTGCTTTTGCAGACGCGCATACGCGGCACGGTGATTTATCCTTCGACCATGGAGCCGTGGGACGGATGTCTTTCAGGAAAACCGGGCGTGTCGCCGGGATATGACGCCTTGGAATTTGCCGTGGAACAGTGCCACAGGCGCGGAATGAGCATACAGGCGTGGGTGGTTGCTTTTCCGCTCACAAGTATTGCGGTAACGAAGCAGCTGGGTCGCCGTTCCGTTGTAAGCCGTCATCCGAAATTGTGCTTAAAGGCGGGAGACCATTGGATGATGAACCCCGGAGTTCCGGCGGTGGGCGACTATCTTGCTTCGCTGTGCGCCGAAATTGTGAAAAATTACGACGTTGACGGAATTCACCTTGACTACATTCGCTATCCCGAAAAGGAAATTCCATTCAGCGATGCGGCAACGTTCAGAAAATACGGCAGGGGAATGACGAGGAGCGAATGGAGGCGGGAAAACGTAACGCAATGTGTTAGGAAGATACATTCCGCCATAAAGGCAATCAAACCTTGGGTGATGCTAAGTTGCTCGCCGGTGGGCAAGCACGATGATCTGCCGCGCTACTTCTCGTATGGATGGAACGCACGCACCGCCGTGGCTCAGGATGTGCAGAGATGGATGAAAGAGGGTATTATGGACGAGATTTTACCTATGATGTATTTTAAGGGTAACCACTTCTATCCTTTCGCGCTCGACTGGGTGGAAAATTCCAATGGGAGGGTGGTTGCGCCGGGACTGGGTGTGTATTTCCTTGACGGCGGGCAGAAAAATTGGGATTTGCAGACCGTTACCCGCGAACTGAATTTTTTGCGCCTGTATGGGGCTGACGGGCAGGCGTATTTCCGCAGCCGCTTTCTTGAAAACAATGTAAAGGGGATAGCCGACTATCTGCAATATTTGTTCTATGTGCGCCCGGCGTTGCAGCCTGCAATGACGTGGCAGGATAGTATTGCCCCCACCGCGCCGCAGGGTGTGGAAGTGGCAAAATCCAAGTATGAATGGAGGGTTTCGTGGCGGCCGTCGGTCGATCCTACGCCGGGCAACTCGCTGCGATATAATGTTTATGCCTCTGATGCTTATCCGGTTGTTCCCGACAGCGCAATGCTTATCGCTTCGTATATGCCGAAAACGGAATATCGCATTGACGTTGCCTGCCCCGCAAGCCGCAAAATGTTTTACGGCGTAACAGCCATAGACCGTTTTGGCAACGAGAGCGGCGTTGCGCACATAAACAGTCCTGCTCCCACGCTTGTAACGGCTAACGTAGGGATGAGGGTGCAAAATGGCAAACTGCACGTAGGCAGTGTTGATGCAAAACTTCTTACAATATGCGATGAATGCGGGCGTGAGCTTAAAGTAAAGGAAGCAGATAGCGTGGTCGATGTCTCACGCCTTGCCCCGGGTTATTATAAGCTGTATGGTCAAGGCCGTCGCGGCATGGCGCATTTCTTGGGCGGCTTCCACATACAGCCGTAACAACCGTGCGCATCATGAAAAGCACGATTGCAAAAGCCGCCTTTTGTTTTGCTGTTGCCATTGTGGCATGGGGGATGCTGTGCGGCTGTTCCGGGAAAAGCAAGAAAGAAAACATGGCGGGCAATGACGCAGGGCTTATAAAGGACTTTTATTGCCAGCTTGCACAATTAAAGTATGAGGAGGACAGCTGTGCGAACAATGGGGCGCAAGACCGTTTGAAGGATGTGCAAGCCAAGGAGAAGAAGCTGCTTATGAAATACTGCAGCCCCGATGTGGTGTTCAACGCCCTCTACAACGGTGAGGATTTCATGGGCAGTACAGGCTGCGGTTTGACTTTGCAAGCCGCAAGGGATATGCGGGTGGCAAAATCTGCGCAAGCGGGGGATGATTGCTATGAGGCTGCTTTTGGAGGCAAAAAGGTGCGTTTGTTTCTTGCCACAGAAAAAGGGAAACGCAAAATAAGTTCCGTCGGGAGGCAAAAGTATCGAATGGTTTTCGCCAACGACACGCTGCGTCTTGATGCCCCCAAGGGCGAAAATGCGCTGTGCCGGAGAAGTTGCACGGTCATTGGCGTTGCCGTGTGCGGATATGAGGTTGTTGACAGCATAACGGTTGGCAAGGACTACCGTGCGGCGGTTTTGTCTCCTGCGGCATTCGCCGACAGAGTTTTGCTGATAAACCGCAATGGCAGGAAAATGGCTTTCAACAACGTTGTCTGCAATTTGGACAATTACGAGGGCGGACTGCCAAGTTGCGAGAGGTTTGTAACGTCCGGCGGCAATCTGCCTTTTAATGAGCCATGGGATTTCGCGCTCGGCTATTCGGGCGGGCAGGGCTATGGCATTGCGTGGAATATCGCCGTGAAATGGGAGGAGGGGGGACCGTGTGTAACGGGATTGGCTTTCTATGAGCATGACAGCGGCCTGTTTTATGAAAAACAGATAAAAAACGAGTATCCGGCAGGGTCGTTCCCTTTGAGGGAATATGAGCGCACTATGATTGACGATTTGAGGAACGACCGGCTGCCGTGAGTTTGGGTTTCCTTTGTTCCGGATGGCATTTCCCATGAAACCCCAATATCGCCCCAATTTCGTAAGAGTTTGATTTCCAGAAAAATGATTAACAAGAAACGGTCGTTGTAATGTTTTGCTTTTCAAGGACTTGAAAGAGGTGAAAAAAGGTCTGATGTAGTTTGAATTATATCAGACATAATTTTTCCTGCATCGGACATAGTTTTTTCTATGTCCCATGTAGTTTTCGTGGCTTTGGTTTTGCGCCATTTGTAGGGGCGTATTGCATACGCCCTGTATGCCGCCGCCCGAACCACACCGCAAACCGCCGCCGCAGCATTGCAAATCCGCGCAATTCAATGCGTATGCAATACGCCCCTACGGTGGCGAAATTTCTTGAATAGCCGGTTATAGCGCTTTTTAAGGAGCTTCTGTCCGGGACTTGCGCATTTCCATGTGGAGTATGGGGAATGCTTTGCCTTGTGCGTCGGTTTCGTCTCTTGCCGTAACGGTGAAGCCTTTTGCGAGGTAGAAGCGCAGGGCTGTTTCGTTTTGCTCGTTCACGTCCACCGTCCTTACCCCTTTGCTTTTTATGGCATAGTCAACCAACGCCGTTCCGTACCCTCTCCCTTGTTTGTCGGGGCGCACGAAAAGCATTTCGATATTGCCGCCGGCAAGTCCGATGAACGCCGCAATTTTTCCGTTTTCGCGCATCACATACAGCTCAACCGCCGGCAGGTATCTGTTGATGACAAGCGGCTTGTAGAACGCTATATCATTTTCTGTGAGGAAGTGGTGTGAGCTTCTTACGGAGGCTTCCCAAATGTCGGCTATCTCGTTATATTTGTTTGAAATGTACCGCTCTATGCCTGTATGCGGGTTCATTGTCTTTCAGCAAACGGGGCTTGTTTGGTTTCCTTTATTATTGTAACAGGACCCATCAGCCCTGCGGGCATGAGTTCTGATTTGCTGTCGAAGAAGTTGTCGTAGCCAAGATAGGTGTGGCGTTTCTCTGTTCCCGGCTGGCGGTCGCCGATTATGCGGTTGCGCCACGGATTAATCACCTCCACCCTTAGGGTGTTGATGCCCTTGCGCAGCAAGCCGGTTATGTCAACGCTGTATGGCTCGTGCCAAACGGTGCTTACCGTGTCGCCGTTCAGGATTACGGTTGCCATGTTGCCAACCTTGCCGAGATTAAGTTTGTATGCGGCTTTTTTCGCGGGCTTGCCTTTCATCTTGAATTCCTTGCAGTAAACTGCCGTGCCCGAAAAGTACTTTATTCCCGCGTCATTGTGTTCCGTGTATGATATGAGCTTTGGGAACATTGCCTCGTCGGGTGCTCCGTGGTTTTCCTCAAAGTTCACGGACCAGTTGTCGTTAAGGCTCATCACTTCTTCCTGCACCGTTTCCGCCGCCTTGTGTCCGTTTTCCCCGGCTTTGCCGTGCATTACGATGAACACGGCATCGTGAGGATTGAGTTCCAAATCGACCGTTGTGCGGCTGCCGCTTGTTTTGTATGAGGCCTGTTCCCTGCGCGCGTCTTCAGGATGCCATATTTCCGGCTTCCTGCCTCCCGCCCTCAGGGTTACGCTTGTTTTCGCCGCGTTGTCAGACGCGTTGCTTATCCAGTATATCTCGCCGTCGGGGGTGGTGCGGTGAATGTAGTTTATCTTGTCGTTTTCGGGGAACTCAACGTCTTTTTCCACGCCCGCCGTTTGCAGGGGATTGGCGTTCTGCGAGGGGGAAATTACGTTGGGCATCCCGGAGTTCCATATCGCGTCCACGAGTTTCCGCCATTCGCCGTTGTCGGATTTCAGTTCGTTGTTGGCGGTGGGCTTTGCGCCGTAAACGGTTATTCCTGCTTTTGCGATTTTGGCAATCTTGCGCAGCTCGCCCACACTCATCTTGCAGACCACAGGAGATAACCACAGCATTTTGTAGGATGCCCCGCCGCGTGTTGTGAGTTCTTTGCCGTTAATGTCGAGTTCGTTCAAAAGTTCGCCCGGTCCGATGAAGTCGTATGCGTATCCCTTGGGGACGCTCACCTTGTCAACGCCGCAAATGCCGGTGGCGGAGTTGTCCGTGCCATAGTAGTATGCTATGTCCGCCACGTTCTTTCCCAGCTGAAGCATATAGCTGCTGCGCCCGAGATAGTCAGTCCACGTCTTGGCGCGTTTTGCCCAGGTTTCGTGGCGATTGAACCATTGTCCGTAACGTCCGAGAGAAAGTCCCGGGCGTTTGTCGTCAACCGGCTGGTGTGCGCTTTCGTGTATTACGAAACGGTTCAGCCCGCACGCCATTTCGTGGTCGGCAACCTCTTTAAGGTTTCCGGGGTGGAAGGAGTGTGCCATGCCATTGTGTCCGTCAGAGGTCATGGATTCGCCGGCTGCGAATTTGCGCCCGTAAACATGTGCCACGGAGGACGACTCCTTTATGTCGAAGGCGTACATATCCCTGTCTTTTTCCGGACGCATCCACATCGCGCCCATGGGTATGTCGGCGTGGCTTTTCACGCTCATTCCGTCGGCGAGATATTGGCGGCAGTTTTCGTTCGACTCGAAATAGACCTGCATTCCGTTGTCGTGGGCTATTTTTGCTGCTTCGCCGTAAAGGCTGGCGGTGATAAGCTCGCCGATGGTCTTGCGCCAGTCGCACAGGAAACGCTCGCTTTCTTCGGACGAACCGATTATTCTTCCTGCCACAACGGGCAGCCATTTGTACAGGTCGTATCCGCGCCGTGCCTTGAACTCTTCTGCCATTCGCGGTGTCCATGTGGCGTTGCCGGCCTCGTAGCTGTCTATGAGCAGTCCGTTTATGCCCCGCTTGCCGAGCATTCCGCCTGTCGCCTCGCGGTAAATGCCGAGGTATTGCGTGAGGTATCTGTTCACTGCCGCCTTGTCGAGCTTGTCAACTTCGAGCCCTGTGCCCTGCGGTGAGGCGGGATGATTAACCTTGCCTGTGAGCGAGAAGCCGAAGCGGTATATCTGCCATTTTCCGGCTGGTGCGTTCCAGGCTATGTTGCCGAGCGAGTCGGTGCAGCCGGTTATGTCCACCACGTTTTCGGCAGGTATGGCATCGTCGCACTTTGTCATGGGATAGCTGTTGAGCCTTGAGTAGGCTGTGAAGCCGGCGCGTTCCTCGGCAAGGTTCACTCGCGAGGACGGGAACAGCGAAAATTCCGAGAGGTGCACGAATGCGTCCTTGCCCGAGCCGTTGGGAATGTCGCAAACAAGGCGGAAATGCCTGGCGGTGGTTGTGGGTATGCTTATTGTCTGCCTGTAAGCCCCTCCTTGCGGTATGTCGCACACTTTCCTGTAGTCCGTGCCGTTGCCGGAGCATTCAAGGTGGTACAGATTGGGCGACAGGGCGTTTGTCCATATATTCCTTGTTCTGCCGTCGCACAGCGTCAGCGCCCTTATTGTCTGCGGCTGCGGATAGGTGTATTCAATCCACAGTTTCCCTTTGTTGTCGGGGGTGAGCTTCTCACCGTTTTTCAGTCTTCCGTCATTCAACTGTTCCATTGTGAAGTTTCCGCCGCTGCACGACAGTTTTGCCTTTAGCGACATGGGGTCTCCGTCCCCGCTGTTCAGTTTCACGGCTATTACGGCTATGTCCTTGTAGAGCTTTATGTGGTTCGCCTCGCCGTTGTCCATGTCGCCGAAACTGCCGGCGGCGTTGAACGGCTCGGGCAGTTTGCCCTTGAATGTGCGTCCGCCGTTTACGGTCATGGTGCGCCATGTTATCTTTTTCATCGCGTCCTCGGGCTTTACCCACGGTCCGCCAGTGCAGCTCCATCCCGGCGATGCGGGAATGGTAACATTCATGTGGAGCGAGTCGGCAAGGCTCACGGCGTATTTTACGCACTCTTTCCACTCGGGGGATAGGTATGTTATGAGCCTTGGCACTATTTGCGGACAGCCCATACCCGCGTCGAACAAGTGAAACCCTGTTATGCCGGAGTTGTGCATCCACATAATGTCCTTGCGTATGCCGTCTTTCGACACGTTGCCGTTCATCCAGTGCCACCACACTTGGGGGCGCGCCTCCGAGGGAGGGTTCTGGAAGTTCCTGTATATATTGTCTGTTTGTGCGGCTGCACCTGTAGGGGCAAGCGCCAGCAATGCGGAGATTATGGCTGCGCCGATTTTTATAGGTTTCATGACACGATTCGTTTGTGAAGAAAACAAACATACAAATATAGGAATTTAATTACAAAACGCGCCAAAGGCTGTGGGAATATTCAGGATTGCGCACGCTTTCCCAAACTTCCCGAAAACTACATGGGACATGGGAAAAACTACATAGGACGTAGGAAAAAATATATCGGACATAATTAAAACTACATCAGACCTTTTTTCGCCGTATGCAACTTGTTTATAATCAGAAAGTAATGAAGAATGGTTGAAAACTGTGTAAAGTTCTGTGGATTAGTTGCTTAATATAAAAACGACAAAGGGCGGGGTGGGGAGGTTTGAGGGCGTGTTAAAACTTTTTGCTGTATTTGCAACATTAATAAAACTTTAATCGAAAATGAACAGGATGTTTCTATACACAGCCCTGGCTTTGCTTGTGGGTTTAAGGGTTGCGGCGCAGACTTCAACGCCGGCAGCGGTCAAGAGCGGAATACAGAAGAATGTGGCGTTGCACGCCGACCATATTGTTACCGTGGCGGCGGCAAATTCATCGGAACACGACAAGACGCTCGCCGATTTCGTATGCACCGGGAGCAATGACGAGCAGGCCATACAGAAGGTCGTAAACTCGCTCGGCGTGAGCGGCAGGGTGGAACTGTATTACGGCACATACATGATTGACGGCTTCACTGACAGTGAGGACGGGCAGACTTGCTGCGCCATTGGCGTGCCTGTGTATGACGGCGTGAAGGCCTCGATAGAGATTGTGGGGCAGAAGTGCGGGCGCAGGCCTGTTCTTGACACCAGTGAAAAGGTAACGGGTATAACGCTTGCCGTGTCGAAGCGGTGCTATGAGGCGTTGGACTCCAAAAAAGAATATGCCGTGGTGGCGTGCATGGGAAACCGCACAGGTCATGCGGCAATTAAGAACCTGTCGGTGAACCTGCCCGACAACCAGAAGAACATCGTGTGCATTGACGGCTCGCGCTTTGAGGGCATCTGGGTGGAGAACTGCGAGCTTCAGGCAACCGACAAGAACCAGTACGACCGCAAGCAGAAACCGCACGTAGGCGTCGAGGGCTGCGTGGGCGTGCGCGGCGTGCAGGTGTCGAACTACAGCTTCGAGTTTTATATGGCTCACACAGTGTGAGTGGGCTTTGGAGTGGGCTTTGCCGTGGGCGGCTAGCATTTCTACGGCGAGTACCTCAGTTCTGTTTTCTGCACACGCGGGTTCACATTCAACGGCTACAGGCTGGCGAGCGGCGTGTGGACACACCCCATCACGCTAATTAACTGCTGCGACGAAGCGCCCTGTCATTATCCGCTTTTCGGGGAGAACCCTTACCGCCAGCCGATAGACATAATAAACTTCAACATGGAGCATTACCCCAATTACTTCGCGGCGGGCGGCTCGTATGCCACAGAGACCACCCCGGGACAGTGGTACGGCTTTATGGACTATTCGATAATGAATTTTGACGAGGGGACGGAAATGTGGTTGAAGAACGACCCTGCAAAACGTTTCTGGGCTGCCGGAAGCGGCGCGAACCTGAAATCCAAAAACAACGCGCAGAAGCAAATGTGCTCAACGGCGGAAAGGCTGGGATATGCGCCGAATTATATGCAGCAGGTTTGGGATACGGACAAGAACAAGCTTTGTGTGTGCATCGACCCGGACAAGCCGCTATGGGTTGACGCTATGGGCAAAAAGGTGGACAGCCGCAAGTAATACGTGGGTCAGTCGTTTTCCGTAAGGTCGTCGAGGTTGAAGTCGAAATCGTCATCCTCGCTTTCAAACGCGCTGCCGGCATAGTCTTCGCCGCTGTATTCGGGGGTGAGCATATAGTCCTCGATTTCGCGACGTTCTTTTTTTGTGGGTCTTCCTGTGCCGCGATCGCGAACGGCGTTGCGCCCTATGCGTGCCATTTCCAAAAATTCCAGCTGTTCCTTTGATGTTATGTTTCGCAGCACCTGCGGCACTTTTGCTGCGCCCACCCTTTGGGTTATGGGCATAAGAACTTCGAACGTGAAAGTTATTGGCGGTTTGCGCACGCCTATTTTGTCTCCTATGTTCACCGTGTGCGATGCTTTTGCCAAAGCCCCGTTTACGGTAACTTTGCCGTTGCGGCAGGCTTGCGTTGATAGGGTTCGGGTTTTGAATATTCTTGCCGCCCAAAGCCACTTGTCGAGTCGTGAGCTTGCCATGGGCTATTTGTTGTTGAAGTTGGTCATTGCGAAGTCAATCCCCGTTAGGCAGAAGGCTTTTATAGCCTCGCAGGCAACGTTGAGCCTTGCGTCCATTTCGGCAAGCTGTTCGGGCGGGAATTTACCCAGCACCCAGTCAACCTGTCCTCCGCGCGGGTAGTTGTTGCCTATTCCGAAGCGCAGGCGCGCGTAGTTTTGCGTGCCCAAAACCGATGTGATGTTTTTCAGTCCGTTGTGTCCCGCCTCGCTGCCTGAGGGCTTCAGTCTTATTTTGCCGAAAGGCAGTGAAAGGTCGTCAACGGCCACGAGCAGATTTTCCACCGCGATTTTATTTTGCTGCAACCAGTATCTCACGGCGTTTCCGCTCAGGTTCATATATGTTGAGGGCTTGAGCAGATACAGTTTGTTCCCTCTTAGCGGCACGGTTGCCACGAATCCGTAGCGTTTGTCCTCAAAAGTGGCTCCGGCCGATTTTGCAAGCGCATCGGCAATCATGAAGCCTATGTTGTGGCGTGTGCCTTCGTATTCGGGCCCTATGTTTCCCAGGCCTGCAATTAAAAAGTTCTTGTTCGCCATTATGTGAAATATTGCGGTATAAAAACAAAGCGGGCGCAGAAACATGTATGTGTTCCGCGCCCGTTATTTGTTTGTGTTTGCTTATTCTTCGGTAGTTGTTGTGGCTGCCGGTGTAGCAGTTGCGGCTGCGGCGTTGCTCTGTGCGGCGCGGGTTGTCTTAACGGTGCAAACCACAACGTCTTTGTGGGTTACAAGTTCAAGACCCTCGAAGCTGAGGTCGCCAACCTTTATGCTCTTGCCGAGATGTAGGTTTGTAACGTCAACATACAGTTTCTCGGGAATTTTGTCGAACGTGGCGCGAACTTTAATCTTGCGCACGGTAACGTTCAAACGACCGCCGGCCTTTACACCCACGGCAAGACCCTTTGTTTGGATGGGTACACCCATTACGATGGGCTTCTCTGCGTGAACCTCGAAGAAGTCAATGTGCAGTATAGTGTCCTTTACAGGGTGGAACTGTGCGTCCTGAATTACTGCCGTGTGCTTTTTGCCATCGATAACGGCATCAACAAGGAAGATGTCGGGCGTGAAGAGAAGTTTGCGTGCCTCTTCGTAGGGGATTGTAAACGATTTGGCTACAGGGGCGTTGTTGGCGTCTTTTGCCTCTCCGTAGATTACGCAGGGTACGAGACCTGCCTTGCGTGCCTCGTGTGTGGCTTTCTTGCCAACTTCGGTACGGCTTGTTCCGTTGATTGTGATTTCTTTCATTTTGTTTTGTGTTACTCTAAATTAAGTTGTGATACCTTAATTCGCCATTGCACTGCTTTTTTGAACGAAGCTATTGTTCCGGCAAAATCGGTGCAAAATTACGAATAATATTCCGAACCGCAACGCCGTGGAAAATTATATCTGAAATAATAAAAATCATGTCCTATATGGAAAAAATTATGTCAGACGTAGAAAAAATTATATCAGACCTTTTTTATTTCATTTGCAATGCTTTGAAAAACAAATAGTTGCAAAATATTTACACGCAAAGACATTTTCTTGTAAATCAAGGGGATACGCGGTTTTGTTGCGTGCTCTGTTTTTTTACCGGCGGCAATCGGTTTTTACAGGTTGGCTATGTGCCGTAAAAAAACATTCCTGTTTTTTTCGTCTTATGGTATCTGATAGTGCCATAAAGGGTAACTTTGCAGCATGGCAGGAAAGGAATTGAGCCCGGTTAAGGTTTGCGGAATTTTTAATGCAGGTCATGAGGAGGCTTTGGCATGCGGCTTGCGCAACTTTACACCTTCAAAGACTGCGAGGGCTATAGAACGCGACCTTGCGCTGCTTCCGTATTGGGCCATGGAATGCGATGCGGTTGTTGTGCCCTGTGTGGAGGAATGCCTGGGTTTTCTTTCGGCCTTGCCCCTTGCAAGGCGCGGTAAAACACTTGTTTCTTCGCTCTGCGAGGCTCGCGGCGCGGCTGTTCTGCCTTGGGGCTGGGACAAAGCCGTGGTTTGCGAGGCGCAGAAGGCGGGGCTTGCCGTGGGCGTGGGGAACGATGAAATAGAAACATTGCGGCGTTTGCAAAGCCGCCGCTTCGGCTCACGGTTCCTCGGCATGCTGTTGCGGCGCTTGCGCTCCTGTGAAAAACTTGCCGGTTTGCGCTTTGCCGGAGAGTCGTATTTTGCAGAGAACGAGCAAGAGGCGGCGGAGATTGTGGGGAAACTTGGGAAATGTGTGCTTAAACGCCCTCTTTCGGGGAGCGGAAGGGGCGTTTTGCTTGCCGTAAACGGAACGGGCGAGAGGGCGCGTGATTGGTGCAGTGCCTCGTGCCGCAGGCAGGGCGGCGTGGAAATTCAACCGTATTACGAAAAAATAGCCGACTTTGCAATGGAGTTTCGTAAAGAAGCTCGAAAACCTTACGAGTTTTTGGGATATTCCGAATTTTCCACCGATGCCGGTGGCGGATATGGCGGTAACTTTCTTTCGCAAGGCTCATTGCGCGGAGAGGATATATGGCGCATTGCGGGGGCTTCGAAAGGGGAAGCAGCGGCTTTTGAACATTGTGTTGCGGAAATGCTCGGCAGCAGTGTGCCTGAGTATGCCGGGTTTCTCGGGATTGACATGATGTTGTGCAAAACAGTGCATGGAGCAGCCGTGTTTCCATGCGTGGAAATGAATTTCCGCCACACTATGGGAATGGCCGCCAACTCGCTCGGAATTGTTCCCGCAGCCGGAAGCGCGGCATGGTTCGGGATATTGTCGGGAAACCACCGTGGCGAACTTCTTGCCGAAACGCGAAAACTTGCATGCGCAATGCCGTTGGTCAAAGGCGTTTCAAATGACGGTTGCGACAGCTTCGCCGCCGGCTACCTGCCACTCACGCCGGTAAATGCCGACACACTGTTTCACGCCTGTATGTTTTTTGAGCGCGGAGGCCGCTTTGCGGCTTCACTTTAGTTTGGCACGCAGGAATTTTGCCGTATAGCTGTCTTTGTTTTCCGCCACTTGCTCGGGCGTGCCTTGGGCTATGATTTTACCGCCTCCCCTTCCGCCTTCCGGACCGAGGTCTATAATGTAGTCGGCACTCTTTATGATATCCATGTTGTGCTCAATGACAATTATTGAGTGTCCTTTGTCGATGAGCGAGTTGAATGCAAGCAAAAGCTTTTTTATATCGTGGAAGTGCAGGCCGGTTGTGGGCTCGTCAAAGATGAACAGCGTTGGTTTCGTTTTGCCCATGCCGAGATAGTATGCCAACTTAACCCTTTGGTTTTCTCCGCCCGACAGAGTTGATGACGATTGCCCGAGCTTTATGTAGCCGAGCCCCACGTCTTGCAACGGTTTCAGACTTTTTGCTATGTTGGGGCGGTTTTGCTCCGTGAAGAATTCTATAGCCTGGTTTACCGTCATTTCAAGAATGTCGTAAATATTTTTTCCCCCGAACTTCACATCGAGAATGTCTTTCTTGAAGCGTTTGCCGTGGCATTCGTCGCATGTTAGCACAAGATCGGCCATGAACTGCATCTCAACCTTTATAACGCCTTCGCCCTTGCAGGTTTCGCAACGCCCGCCCTCGGCATTGAACGAGAAATGGGCCGGAGTGTATCCCATTTGCACGGCAAGCGGCTGCGATGCCATTAGCCGGCGTATCTCATCGTAGGCTTTAATGTAGGTAACAGGGTTGGAGCGCGACGATTTGCCTATGGGTTCCTGGTTAACGAACTCCACCGCAGATATTTCGCCGATGTCGCCGTCTATGGATGTGAACTCACCTGGACGGTCGCAAACTTCGTCCAGGTGGCGTTTAAGCCCACGGTAGAGTATGTCTCTTACAAGGGTAGACTTGCCCGAGCCGCTGACTCCCGTAACGGCGCACAGAATGTTGAGGGGGAATTTAACGTTAATGTTCTTGAGGTTGTTTTCCCTCGCGCCTTTTATTTCGATGAAATTGTTCCATGCGCGGCGCGATGCGGGTACTTCCACTTTCTCTTCGCCTAACAGGTAGCGCAGCGTGTGGCTGTTTGTGCCCTTTTTTATGTCGCTCATGTCTCCCGCATATACTATTTCCCCGCCGTTGCGTCCGGCTTCGGGACCTACATCTATAATGTAGTCGGCCTCGCGTATTATTTCTTCATCGTGCTCAACCACAACCACTGTGTTGCCAAGCCTTTGCAGACTGCGCAAAACCTTTATCAGACGGTAGGTGTCGCGGCTGTGCAGCCCGATGCTCGGTTCGTCGAGTATATATAAAGCCCCCACAAGGCTGCTGCCCAAAGATGTTGCAAGGCTTATGCGTTGACTTTCGCCTCCCGACAGCGTGTTGCTTGAACGGTTAAGCGTAAGGTAGCCCAGCCCCACATTCACAAGGTAGTCGAGACGGCTGTTTATTTCGTCAAGCAGTCTTTTGGCTATTTTGCGGTCGGTTTCCGACAGTTCGAGCTTTGCGAAGAATTTTTGCAGTTCGTCTATTGGCATGGCTGCAAGCTCTGTTATGTCCCTGCCTGATATTTTAACGTATCTTGCCTCGGGCCTAAGTCTTGTGCCGCCGCATACGGGGCATACGGTGCGCCCTCGGTATCGTGCAGCCATAACGCGGTATTGAATTTTATATTTGTTGGCTTCCACCATTCTGAAAAAGGCGTCTATGCTTACCTGTTGGTCTTCGGGCAGTGTGCGCTCGGCTTCGCTTCCGTGCCACAGTATGGCTTTTTCCTTTTGCGTAAGGTCGAAGTAGGGTTTGAAGATGGGAAACTTGTCCCGCTTTGCCCTGCGGCAGAACTCGTCTTTCCACATGCCCATCTTCTCTCCGCGCCAGCATACCACCGCGCCATCGTAAACACTTTTCGACTTGTCGGGAATCACAAGGTTTTCGTCTATGCCCATTGTCTTGCCTATGCCCCCGCATGCGGGGCATGCGCCGAGCGGAGAGTTGAACGAGAACATGTTGTCGTTTGGTTCCCGGAAGGTAATGCCGTCGGCTTCAAAGCGCGTTGAGAAGCGGTTTGTGATTTTTGCAGGGTAGAAGCGCAGCAGGCATTCGCCATCTCCTTCGAAGAAGGCTGTTTCCACCGAGTCGGTGAGACGCGACAGGGCTTCCCTGCTGGCCGATACGCTCAGACGGTCTATGACAACCAGCAGGTTTTCGGCTTTTGCCTTTTCAACTTCGGGAGAATTTGCAAAGTCTTCGGCTTTGACGATGTCTCCTCCAACGTCTATGCGTGTAAGTCCCTGCTGTGTGTTAACAAGCAGCTGCTCTTTGAGCGTGCGTCCGCCGCGCACTTTAAGCGGTGCGCATACGGTGAATTTAGTTCCTTCGGGATAGGAAAGCGAGCATTTAACAACGTCGGAGGGCGTGTCGTGGTGCACTTCGGTGCCGCTCACGGGCGAGATGGTCTTGCCTACGCGGGCAAACAGCAGCCGCATGTAATCGTATATTTCGGTTGTTGTGCCTACGGTGGAGCGCGGGTTGCGTTGTGCCACGTGTTGTTGTATGGCAACGGCGGGCGGAAGTCCGCTTATGAAGTCGCAGTCGGGCTTAGGCATCCTGCCGAGAAACTGGCGTGCGTATGCTGACAGGCTTTCCACATAGCGGCGCTGACCTTCGGCGTAAAGTGTGTCGAAAGCCAGAGAGGATTTGCCCGAACCCGACAAACCTGTTATTACCACAAGTTTGTTTAGGGGAATGTCGACCGTGATGTTTTTTAAGTTGTTTACTCTTACGCCGGCGGCGTGTATGAACTGCTCCATGTTCGTGTTACTTTCCCCCATGCCGGCACGAATATGCGGCGCAGGGATGAGAAATACAAAAATAGCTCTTTTTCCGTTCCTGCGTTGCGGTTGTGCGGATATTTTGCATTGCAAGCGGGCCGGGCACGTTTTGCAATGCGGAATTCGTGGAAAGGTTGCATTAAATCAATCTGCTGAAAAACAGGTAATTGTTGTCGGTGGCAGTGGTTTGTGCAGCTTGTTGTTTTACAACGGGTTACAAGCGTAGAAAAAAGGTCTGATGTTTTTTTCCCTATGTCTGATGTTTTTTTTCCTACATGGGACATAGTTTTTTCTATATGCGATGTGTTTTTTGCGGTGGCGAATCGATATGCTAAAATCCGGCAAGACGAAAACACCGTTTTGTGTATCGGTCGTTGGCATGCGCTACATAAATAAATGTGTGCATGGCGGGATGGGTTGGAAAAAAAGAGCCAAAAAGTTTTACATGAAACAGGATTTATATATCTTTGCGTAAGGACAAATGGGCAGCAGCACCGTGTCCGTAACAATAAACAAAACAAATTCAGTGTAATATATGACTGTAAAAGACGACTTCAGAAAATACGCAAGCGGGCATCTGGGCATGAACAGCATGGTTGTTGACGATGTTATAAAGGCGCAGAACCAGTATCTGAACCCGTATATCCTTGAGGAACGCCAGTTGAACGTTACGCAGATGGACGTGTTTTCGCGCCTTATGATGGATCGCATAATATTTCTCGGCACCCAGATCGATGACTATACGGCCAATACGCTCCAGGCGCAGATGCTTTATCTCGATTCGTGCGACCCTGGGAAAGATATATCAATATACATCAACTCGCCGGGCGGCTCGGTTTATGCCGGCTTGGGAATTTACGACACGATGCAGTTCATAAGCTGCGACGTAGCCACCATATGCACGGGAATGGCTGCCTCGATGGCGGCGGTGTTGCTCGTTGCCGGAAAAGAGGGCAAGAGGTCGGGGCTGAAACACAGTCGCGTAATGATACACCAACCCATGGGCGGAGCACAGGGGCAGGCGTCTGACATAGAGATAACGGCTCGGGAAATCCAGAAACTGAAAAAGGAACTATATACAATAATAGCCGAGCATTCGCACACCGATTTCGACAAAGTGTGGCAGGATTCCGACCGCGACTACTGGATGACATCGCAGGAGGCTCTTGACTACGGAATGATTGACAAAATACTTGTTCGCGGAAAATGACAAAGAAGCAGAGCGAACCGGTTTGCGATTTTTGCGGGCGCAAACAGAGTGAAACCGACCTTGGCATTATTGTGCTCGGTCCTCATGGGGAGACCATATGCGAGGATTGCGCCGAAAGGCTTGTGGCGTATTACAAAGAAATACGCGAACAGTTGGGCAGGGAAAAAGAAAAGGCCGCTATTGATGCGGTGAAGCTTGCCGACATACCCAAGCCAAAGGAAATAAAAGAGTATCTCGACCAGTATGTTATAGGGCAGGACGATGCAAAGCGCACACTTAGCGTGGCCGTTTACAACCACTATAAGCGTTTGTCGCAGAAAGTGGAGGACGATAAGGTTGAAATAGAGAAATCGAATATACTCATGCTCGGTCCTACGGGTACCGGTAAAACCTTGCTGGCGCGTACGATATCGCGGCTGCTGAATGTGCCGTTCACGATAGTCGATGCCACGGTGTTTACCCAGGCAGGATATGTGGGCGAGGACGTGGAGAGCATACTGTCGCGCCTTTACCAGGCCGCCGGCAACGATGCGGCGAGAGCCGAGCGGGGCATTGTGTTTATTGACGAGATTGACAAAATTGCACGCAAGGGCGACAATCCCTCGATAACTCGCGATGTGAGCGGTGAGGGAGTGCAGCAGTCAATGCTAAAACTCCTTGAAGGCACAGAGGTTAATGTGCCGCCGGCAGGTGGACGCAAGCATCCCGAACAGGAGTATGTGCATATAAACACGCGAAATATACTGTTTATATGCGGCGGGGCGTTTGAGGGTATAGAAGACCGCATTGCGCAGCGTTTGAATACACACACCATAGGCTACGGCTCTGTGCAGAATAATATGCAGGTTGACCGCTCGAACCTGATGAAATATGTTGCACCGCAGGACTTGAAGGCATACGGACTTATACCCGAGATAGTGGGAAGACTGCCGATAGTAACACACTTGAACCCGCTCGACAAGGATGCGCTGCGCCGCATACTCACAGAGCCCAAGAACTCCATAATAAAGCAATACGCGAAGCTTATGAGCATCGATGGCATAAAACTTACGTTCGGCGAGGGCGTTCTCGACTACATAGTAAAGAAAGCTATCGACTTCAAGCTCGGGGCAAGAGGATTGCGCGCAATAGTGGAGGCAATAATGAGGGACGCAATGTTCGAACTTCCATCGAAAAACGTGAAATCGTTCAAAGTGAACCTTGACTACGCCAAAGAGCAGGTGGAGAAATCTGAGAACCTTGCCGCACCATCGCTGAAGGCTACAGAGAAAAAATAAGCTGCCCGCATGCACCGGAGTTGTATATAATGGCTAAATTTGTCCTTGCGGCAGTGGAGCAACCGTTGTAAAGAAACATGGCAAACAAAGATATGAACCTGACAGAGGAGTTGAAACGCTATTTCGGCTTCGACAAGTTCAAGGGCGACCAGGAGGCAATAATCCGAAACGTCCTTGCGGGTAACGACACGTTTGTGCTCATGCCAACGGGCGGCGGCAAGTCGCTATGCTACCAGCTGCCCGCGCTCCTCATGGAAGGCACGGCTATCGTGGTGTCGCCCCTTATTGCCCTGATGAAAAACCAGGTTGACATGGTGCGCAACATGAGTGAGATTGACAACGTGGCCCACTTCTTAAACTCCATGCTCAACAAGCCCGCCATAGAGCAGGTGAAGCGCGACATAACGGAGGGAAGCACCAAACTTCTCTACGTGGCACCCGAAACTCTAACAAAAGAGGAGAACGTGGAGTTTCTAAGAAAGGTAAAAGTGTCGTTCTACGCAATAGACGAAGCCCACTGCATATCGGAGTGGGGGCATGATTTCCGGCCGGAATACCGCAACCTGCGCGACATAATAGAACGAATAGGGCGCGCGCCCATAATTGCTCTTACGGCAACCGCCACTGACAAGGTTAGAGCCGATATAAAGCGCAATCTCGGCATTTCCGCCGCGAAAGACTTCAAAAGCTCCTTTAACAGACCGAACCTTTATTACGAGGTAAGGCAGAAAACAAAAAACATCGACAAGGACATAATAAAGTTCATAAAGCAAAACGCCGGCAAAAGCGGAATAATCTACTGCCTGTCCCGTAAAAAGGTTGAGGAACTTGCCGAAGTGCTGAAGGCAAACGATATATCGGCGGCGGCATACCATGCGGGCATGGACGCAGCAGCACGTTCAAGGACGCAGGACGACTTCATAATGGAGAAAATCGATGTGATAGTTGCCACAATAGCATTCGGAATGGGAATAGACAAGCCCGATGTTCGCTTTGTTATCCACTACGACATGCCAAAGAGCCTTGAGGGATATTATCAGGAAACAGGGCGCGCCGGAAGGGACGGACGCGAGGGCAGGTGCATAGCATTTTATTCACGCGACGATGTGCGCAGGCTTGAAAAGCTCATGGAGTGGAAGTCTATTGCCGAGCAGGATATAGGCAGGCAACTTTTGCGAGCCACTTCAAACTATGCCGAAAGCACGGTGTGTCGGCGAAAATTGTTGCTGCATTATTTCGGAGAGGAGTATGACAAGGATAATTGCGAAAACTGCGACAACTGCCTGCATCCGCACGAAAGAGTGGACGCGAGGGAGGAACTTTTGAATGTATTGCTCACAATTAAGCTTACAAAAGAGAATTTTAAGGACGATTATATAAAAGACGTACTTCATGGGCGCGAAACAGATGAAACACTTGCGCGCCACCATGACAAGCTTGAAACTTTCGGAATCTGCGAAGACGAGGACGACAGAATGCTCAATGCCGTGATAAGTCAGGCTGAGCTTTCAGGATATCTCGAAAAGAAAGTAGAAGACTATGGAGTGCTTAAACTTACGGAAAAAGGACGCAGGTTCATGAAAAAACCAACAGAGTTTATGGTTACAAAAGACAACGAATTTAACGAAGAAGAAACAGACGCATCCGTTCACGATGGCGGGGCGAATGCCGTTGACCCGGCACTATATCAGATGCTGTGTGACCTTAGGAAGGAACTTTCGGTAAAGCTCGACATTCCGCCATACGTAATATTCCAGGACCAATCGCTCGAGGCTATGGCAACTATTTATCCCATAACCACCGAGGAGCTGCAAAACATACCCGGCGTGGGGGCGGGCAAGGCGCGCCGCTACGGCAAGGAGTTTTGCGAGCTTATAAGGCGTTGGTGCGAGGATAACGAGATAGAAAGGCCCGAGGACATGAGGGTGCGCATGGTAGCGAAGAAGTCGAAGGTGAAGGTTAACATAATACAGGCAATAGACAGGCAGGTTGATCTTAACGACATTGCCATGGCCAACGGACTTGAGTTCTCGGAACTTCTTGACGAGATGGAGTCGATTGTGTACTCCGGCACACGCATAAACATTGACTATTTCCTTGAGGAGAATATGGACGAAGATCGCATTGACGACATTTATTCATATTTCAAAAGTTCGGAGACCGATTCGATAGAGGAGGCAATGGAAAATCTTGACGAGGATTACAGCGAAGAGGAGATAAGGCTTGTGAGAATAAAGTTCATCTCCGAAATGGCGAACTAACGTAAACAAGAGAGCATGCCCTGCGTTCGAACAGTTGCGGACGCAGGGCGCTCTGTGTCTTTGCGTTAGTACATTTGCCCGTACAGGGTAAAAAAGAGTGTAACCGTCGCTGTTTTTGGCACAAAAAGGCTATCTTTGCCAAAGTTTGCAGGGTGCGCACGGTATGGTGCTTGCGGCTTTGCAGCCAAATGGGGAAAAAGAAAAAATGCACGGCAACGAAAAAAAAATATCACGCTTTACCGGGTTCACAGCAGTTGACATGGATACAGTGTGCATGGCACTGAATATGGCCCTGGTGGCATGGTTTCTGTTAACACGCTCAAAGGCTGTGATTGCAAACCTGCATTTTTTCGATGTTTTGTCAATGGTTACGATAAACTTCGGCGGTACGCGCTATTCCGATTTCTTTTTCTATAACATTTCAAGCAAACTCATTTGGGTTCCGCTAATATTGTCGATAGTCTGTGTGGTGTTGTCGGAAAGCAAAAGCAAGCTGCGTGCGGTGGTACTCATTGTGGCAAGCGTGGCGGTGGTAGCGCTGTGCGACCAGGTATCGGGAATCATAAAGCGACTTGTCGAACGTCCGAGACCGTCCCACAACGACAGCATAAGCTTTTTGCTACATTATGTTAACGGATATCACGGCGGACGCTTCGGTTTCGTGTCAAGCCATGCGGCAAACTGTTTCGGCGAGAGTGTGTGGCTTATGCTTTTGCTGCGCAACCGATTGGTGTGCGTCTCTCTTTTCTGCTTCTCAATAATAGTTTGCTATTCGCGCATATATCTTGGGGTGCACTATCCCTTTGACGTTTTGGCGGGCGCATGCCTCGGAATGGCAATAGGGGTGGCGGTGTATGCCGCTTGTGTAAGAAAAATGGGAATGGAACACTGTGTGCTGCGCGACAGCCACAACCTTGTGCCGATTGCCGCAGCGTTCACGATTGCGGCAGTAGCCGTAATAAGTCTTTTCGGAATATTTCTTCCAAGGTGAGCATACAGCAGCTCCTTCATTTCACGCATGGAAATGGCTGTGTGGCTAACCTATGAAACATGTAGGGATGTAGAAAAAAACATGTCCTATGTAGAAAAAATTACATCAGACATAGAAAAAACTACATCAGACCTTTTTTGCACGTTTTTAAAGAATTGAAATGCAGTAAGATATAAAAACATGGAGAACATGGGCAGTGAGTTGTAAACCAAAGGAATGTGCGTGGCTGTATTGCACGCGGGCATGGCGCGGCAGCTTGCGCTTTGCCGGCGGTATGGTGTGGCAGCGGCAAAGGCGTTTCGTGTGGCTTTGGTGTGTGCAACTTCCAAAACCCATGCGAGCGTCCGCAGAAATAGGGCGGCGGTGCGAAATGCGGTGTTAGATTAGGTTAAAAACGCTGCCGAAGCTCGTTTGACTTAAATATTTTGAGTAAATTTGTGCGCAATAAAAACAGATTTATATGGCTTCATTTATTGCAGACAAAATTGTGATGGACGGACTTACTTTTGACGACGTCCTTTTGATTCCCGCTTATTCTAATGTGCTGCCGAGAGAAGTTTCGCTCGCAACGCGTTTCACGCGAAAAATAAACTTGAACATTCCTTTCGTAACCGCTGCGATGGACACCGTAACCGAGTCGAAAATGGCTATCGCCATTGCACGCGAGGGCGGAATCGGTGTAATACACAAGAATATGCCCATAGAGGATCAGGCACGTGAAGTGGCAATCGTGAAGCGCGCCGAAAACGGCATGATATATGACCCCGTAACCATTCTCCACGGTTCAACGGTGCGCACAGCTCTAAGCCTGATGCGTGAATACCACATTGGAGGCATACCGGTGGTGGACGAGGAGAAACATCTCGTGGGCATAGTAACCAATCGCGACCTGCGTTTCGAGCACGACTTGAACAAGAAAATCGATGAGGTGATGACGAGCAAAAACATCGTTACCACAACGCAGAAAACCGACCTTGACCAAGCTGCCGAAATATTGCAGCACCACAAGATAGAAAAGCTGCCTGTTGTTGACAAGGATAATCATATCGTGGGTCTTATAACATATAAGGACATAACAAAGGCAAAAGACAAGCCCATGGCTTGCAAAGACGATAAAGGACGCCTTCGTGTGGCAGCAGGCGTGGGTGTAACGGTTGACACGCTCGAGCGCATCGAGGCTTTGGTAAGGGCCGGGGCCGATGCGATTGTGATTGACACCGCTCATGGGCATTCGCAGGGCGTTATAGACAAGCTGCGTGCCGCAAAGGCTGCTTTTCCCGAGCAGGAGTTCGTGGTTGGAAACGTGGCTACCGGAGAAGCTGCCAAGGCTCTTGCAGAGGCAGGAGCCGATGGAATAAAGGTGGGCATAGGTCCGGGCTCTATATGCACCACACGTGTTGTGGCCGGCGTAGGTGTACCCCAACTTACGGCGGTATACGATGTTTCGTGTGCCCTGGCCGGTACCGGAGTGCCGATGATAGCGGACGGCGGATTAAGGTATTCGGGCGACATAGTAAAAGCTCTCGCTGCCGGAGGAAACTCGGTTATGATAGGATCGCTCGTGGCGGGAACCGAGGAATCTCCCGGTGAAACAATAATATTCAATGGCAGAAAGTTCAAGTCGTACCGCGGAATGGGTTCGCTCGAAGCCATGGAGAACGGTTCGAAAGACAGGTATTTCCAAAGCGGGGTAACTGACGCGAAGAAGCTCGTGCCCGAAGGCATAAGTGGTCGGGTGCCATACAAAGGTACGGTGCAAGAAGTTATTTATCAGCTTGTGGGCGGTTTGCGCTCGGGCATGGGATATTGCGGGGCACACACCATCGACGAGTTGCACAAAGCCAAATTTACACGCATAACCAATGCGGGAGTATTGGAAAGCCATCCGCACGACATAACCATAACAAGCGAAGCCCCGAACTACAGCCCGGCCTCAAATGTATGACACAGCCTACGCGGCACACAGCAACTTTCCCTTATAAGTAAAATGAAGCGCATAAAAACCCTACTGCTGTCAATGTTGGTCTGCATGGGGCTTTACGCCCAAGAAGGTGCCGACCCCGTGGTGATGACCATCAACGGCCGGGAGGTTCCACGCTCGGAATTCGAGCGCGCCTACAACCGTAACAAGGAAACCGGCACAAGCGTCAAGGACTATGTCGATTTGTACATAAACTATCGCCTTAAAATAGACGAAGCCCTCAGGCAGCGCATGGACACGGCAGCTGCTTTCCGCAGTGAGCTCGGAACGTATCGCGACGATTTGCTAATGAAATATTTGGACGATGGGCAATTCGAAGACTCCATTGTGCGCTCGGTTTACGGCAGGATAAAAGAACAACTGAAAGATTCTGACGTGCTAAACGTGTCGCATATATTCATATCAGTACCGCAAAAGGCTGATGAAGCAAGGAAAAACGCCGCAAAAGCCGGGATCGACTCCGTATACAGACTGCTGAAAGCCGGGGCTGATTTTGCGGAGACTGCAAGGAAATTCTCTCAGGATGCAATGTCGGCAAAGCGGGGCGGGGAGCTGCCGGAACTCGGTCCGGGGTCAACGCTCAAGGAATTTGAAGAAAAATGCTATGCGTTGAAGGCCGGCGAGATGTCGGAACCTTTTGCATCAACGGCGGGATATCACATAGTGCTTATGCGCTCACGCGGTAAGCTCGCGCCTTATGAGCAAAAAAAAGCGGAGTTGGTTGAAGTCCTCAACAAGCAGGGGCTGCGCCAAATGGTTTTCAACCATGCAGTTGACAAGTTGGTAAAAGCCTCGGGCGGACTTACTCGCGAGCAGGTGCTCGACAAGTTGGAAAAGGAGCACGAGGACGAAGATGCCGACATGAAAGATGCCATAAGGGATTACAGGGAAGGCTTGCTTGCCTACAATATAACCAAGCAGGAAGCCTGGGACAAGGCCGAAAAAGACCATGCAGGTTTGGAACTTTTTTTCAGAAAGAACAAAAAAAAATACAGATGGGACACGCCGCGCTACAAAGGTTTTGTGTTCCACACCTCCGACAAAGCTCTCGTAAAGCCTGTGAAGTCGGTGCTTAAAAAGTATGGGCCCGATGATTGGTATGATGTTATAAAAAAACAGTTCAACGAAGGCAAAGATAGAGTAGTGGTTTCTCACGGTATTTGGAAAAAAGGTGAAAACCGCTTTGTTGACAGGTATGTATTCAAAGACAGCGGCGTGAAGCTGCATGTTAGCAAGGCATTTCCCTATTTAGGTATGGAAGGCCGGGTTTTGAAGAAAGGCCCCAAGGAACTGGCCGATGTTAAGGCGCAGGTGGTTAACGATTATCAGGATTTCAAAGAAAAAGAGTGGGTAGAACAGCTGCGGGCCCGAAGCAGGATAGAAGTAAACGAAGGCGTTGTGGCTACCGTAAACAACCACTGAAAGTCTGCAAAAACAATAAGGAATTATGAAAAATCTCAGAAATATATTACTGTGCGCTTCAGCCATAATGCTGCCGACAGTTACTTTCGCCCAAGACAACAACGTTATCGACGAAGTTATTTGGGTGGTGGGCGATGATCCGATATTAAAGTCCGAGGTCGAAGAGCAGCGTCTCGCCTCAGAGGTGAACGGAGAACAGGTATCGGGAAATCCTCGCTGCGTGATACCCGAGCAAATGGCAATACAGAAGCTTTTCCTGCACCAGGCTCTTATCGACAGCATAGAAGTGAAAGACGGAGATGTGCTTCAAGAGCTAGAGTATCGTCTTAACTATATGATACAAATGGCAGGTTCGAAAGAAAAGCTCGAGGAGTATATGCGCAAACCCATGACGCAAATACGCCAGCAAACAATGGAGCAGCTTAAAAGAATGATGGTCGTGGAAGATGTAAAACGCAAGATAGCGGCCGATGTAAAGGTTACTCCGGCAGAGGTGAGAAACTATTTCAAGAACGTGCCTAAGGACAGCCTTCCGTTAATACCCACGCGCTACGAGGTTCAGATTATAACCAACACCCCCGAGGTTAGCCGCGAGGAGGTGGAACACATCGAGAACGAGCTACGCGACTACACGAAGAGAATAACATCGGGGGAGAGTGATTTTTCAACGCTTGCCATGATGTACAGCGATGACGAGGGCACGCGGCGCAACGGCGGAGAACTACCATATATGGGAAAGGGAGAACTTGTACCCGAATTTGCAAACGTGGCATTCTCGCTAACTGACCCCAAGAAGGTTTCGCGCATAGTTAAGACGGAATTCGGCTATCATATAATACAATTGATAGACCGCAGGGGCGACAAGATAAGAGTGCGCCATATATTGAAAAAGCCTAATATAAGCGATGCGGCAATCAAAGCGTGCCTTTCGAGACTCGATTCCATTTCGGGCGACATAAAAAGCGGAAAGATAACGTTTGACGACGCTGTTATATATTCCGACGACAAGGACACGCGCAACAATCGGGGAATAATGGGAAAAAGCGTTTCGCCCAACAATCCTCGTGCCGGTATGACGCAGTGGTTCGAGCTGCGCGACCTTCCGCAGGATGTTGCTAAAGTTATAAGCACCATGAAGCCGGGTGAAATTTCAAAGCCGTTTTCTATGACAACGCCGAAGGGACAGAAAGTGTGTGCCATCGTAAAACTCAGAAACCGCAATGAGGAGCATTATGCGTCAATAACCGAAGATTTCCAGACACTTCAAAATATACTTGTCAATAAGGAGCAGGCTAAGGTTATAGACGATTGGATACGCGAAAAGCAGAAAACCACATATATCAGCATAAAGCCGGAGTGGCGCGATTGCGATTTCAAATATCCGGGATGGGTGAAGAAATGAAAGGCGGCGTGGTAAACATGCGGAAAAAGAGATCGGGGTGCAAACCGCGTTTGTGCGTTTTGTGCCTCGTTTCCCTGTTTGCGTTACAGTGCTTACTGGCAGGCGCGGCGGGTTTACCGTCATCCGGTAGGAAAGCGAAAAGGCAGAAAGGGGAACGCATTGTGCTTAATCACGCCGACCGGCTTCACTATGATATATTGAAGAACCCAAATGCCAATATTCTTAATGGTAATGTGCAATTCACGCACGGCAATGTAAGGCTTTTCTGCGACAGTGCCTATTACTACAAAGCCTCTAACTCATTCGAGGCTTTCAGCAATGTGAGAATGATACAAGGCGACACGCTGTCGCTCACGGCGAAATACTTGAAATACGATGGCGATGCTCAAATTGCGCAGGCAAGGAAGAACGTACACCTCAGGCATCGCGGCACGCTGCTTGTAACCGACAGCCTAAACTATGACAAACTTTACAACCTCGGATATTTTTTTGACGGCGGCAGACTGCGTGATGGAAAAAACGTGCTCGTTTCTGATTGGGGAGAGTATTCACCACAGACGCGTGATGCTGTGTTCAACTACCACGTAAAGCTTACAAATGGGCGTTTCACGCTTACCTCAGATACCCTGCACTATAACACGCTTACAAAAGTGGCCCGCATCGTGGGACCTTCGAACATAAACAGCGAGGGAAACCGAATATACACCGAGCGCGGGTTTTATGACACAAAAAAGGACTATGCCGAACTGTTCGACCGCTCGGTGGTTATAAACGGTAAAAGCACCATGACCGGCGACAGCATGTTCTACGACAAGAAAAAAGGCAATATGCACGCCTATGGCAATATTATATATAATGACAAAGCCAGCAAAAGCCTTATGACGGGCGATTACTGCGAATACAGCGACACCACGGGTTATGCCATGGCAACAAAAAATGCGGTGGTGCGCGACTATTCCTCGCCCGACACATTATATATGCATGCCGATTCATTCAAGATTTTCACCTACAACATACGCACCGACAGTGTGTATCGCCTTGTTTTCGGATATCACAAGGCAAGGGCTTTCCGCACAGATGTGCAAAGCGTGTGCGATTCGCTGAAATACGATTCAAAGAACAAGAAAATGACCATGTATGGCAACCCTATAGTATGGAACAACGGTCAACAGTTGTTGGGTGAGGAGATACAGGTGTTTATGGACACCACCATCGACAGTGTGCATGTGATAAGGCAGGCGCTTCTTGCGCAAAAACTCGACAGTACGTGCTACAACCAGGTTGCGGGGAGAGAAATGTTTGCCTATTTCAATGGCGGAAAGCTTGCTTGGAGTAAAGTGGTGGGAAATGTCGATGTTGCTTATTTCCCTTACGACAGCGACAGCACAATGATTGGGCTTAATCGTATGCAGACTTCCGAGCTGAGAATGTACATGAAGAACCGCAAGATGAGTCGTATATGGAGTGCACCGGCAAACGGCACGATGTATCCGTTGAAACTCGCGCCGTCAGACCAGATGTTTCTGAAAAACTTTGCGTGGTTTGACTATATACGCCCAAAGAGCAAGGATGACATTTTTGTGTGGAAAGAAAAGACTGCCGGCACCGAATTGCGCGAAACGGTGCGTCGCCGGGCTCCGCTGCAGAACCTATCCGAAATAGCGCGCGAGAAAATGGCAAAACAAGGCGGGGGCACACGTTGAACACGCGTGTGCATGCGGCGTTTGCGCCCGTTTGCTTTACAGGTACATATATAAACATAAACATGCAATGCCCGACATAATACATTTACTTCCCGATTCCGTAGCCAATCAAATAGCGGCGGGCGAGGTTATACAGCGTCCGGCTTCCGTTGTCAAGGAACTCGTTGAAAACTCCATCGATGCCGGAGCAACAAAAATAGACGTGCTTGTTACCGATGCAGGGAAAACGTGCATACAGATTGTTGACAACGGCTGCGGAATGAGCGAAACCGATGCCCGCATGGCCTTTGAGCGCCATGCCACATCGAAAATAAGCCAAGCCTCCGACTTGTTCAGCCTCCACACCATGGGATTTCGCGGCGAGGCACTGCCTTCGATAGCGGCTGTGGCGCAAGTGGAATTGCGCACACGTACGGCCGAAAGCAGACTGGGCGTCAGCCTTTCAATCGAAGGTTCAAGGGTGGTGGGCCAGCAACCGGTTGCATGCGACCGGGGTGCAAATTTCATCGTGAAGAACCTGTTTTTCAATATTCCGGCAAGGCGAAGGTTTTTGAAATCCAACCAAACAGAGTTCAACAACATAGTGGCGGAGTTCGAGAAAATCGTGCTGGCGCATCCCGATATAAGGTTCTCGCTTAGCAGCAACGACGCAGTGGTTTACGACTTGCCTTCCGGCTCATGTCTGCAACGCGTAGCCGATGTGTTTGGCAAACGCATGAACCAACAGCTTCTCCATATAGATGTCGATACTTCGATTGTGCGCATAAAAGGCTTTGTGGGCACACCCGAAAGCTCGCGCAAAAAAGGTGCTAAGCAGTTCTTTTTCGTTAACGGGCGCTATATGCGCCACCCTTATTTCGGACGTGCCGTAATGCTTGCATACGAACGGCTTGTGCCGCCTGACGAGCAAGTGCCGTATTTCATTTATTTCGACATCGACCCTTCGCGTATTGACGTTAACATTCATCCCACAAAGGCCGAGATTAAGTTTGAAGACGAGCAGGCTGTGTTTCAAATACTAATGGCATCGGTAAAAGAGGCGGTAGGTAAGTTTGACGCGGTTCCGAAGCTCGATTTTGATTCTCACGCAGCCCCGGACGACATACCGGTTTACGACCCGCGCAAAATGGCGGCAGAACCGCCACGCATTGAGCTTGAAGGGGGATATAACCCATTCAACAATACGGCGCAGCCGCGCAGCGCGGCACCGCGAAATTGGCAAAAACTGTTTGAAGGTATGGGGCGTCGCAGCGAAACATCGCAGGAAAATATTCCCATTTCCAACGAACCTGAAGCCGTTGAGCCTTTGAGCCAGCATTCGCTTGGACATTTCCAGTACAAGGACCGTTATGTAATGACGGCCGTGCATTCGGGGCTGATGGTCATAGACCAGCACAGAGCACACATACGCATACTTTATGAGCGCTTTCTAAAAAACCTTTCCGAACGCAAGAGTGCAAGCGAGAGGCTGATTTTCCCGGAGCCGGTAAGCCTTACACCTGCGGAAAGTTCCGCTCTCGCCGCATCGGCCGATGAAATAGTGGCTGCCGGTTTTGATATTTCCGACTTGGGCGATGGAAATTTCACCGTTAACGGGCTTCCGGCAGGAACAGAGAAACTTAATGCAACAGAGTTGCTGAAGGACGTTCTGGCTGAAACCGAAGCCCGGGCGGGCGTAAAGGAGGAAATCGACAAACATATAGCCCTTGTGCTTGCAAGGCACGCCGCAATACCATATGGTTCGCAGTTGACCGACAAGGAAATGGGCGGAATGATAGATGACCTTTTTGCCACGACTTCGCCTAAATACACACCCGAGGGCAAGCTCATAGTGGCGATAATTCCGCAGGAGAAAATCGAGGGTCTCTTTGCATAGTCGTAAAACAAGTGCGTCGGCAAAATTTTACGGTTTCCGTCATCTCCTAATGCAAATATTTGCGTTTCAACCCGATATGCGTTTTTGTGGAGCTTTTGTAAATCATAGATAGTCTATGGTATTTGCATGCAAAAAAAGGTTTGATGTCGTTTTTTCTATGTCCGATGTAGTTTTTTTTATGTCCGATGTGGTTTTTCCCACATAGTACATGGTTTTTTCTATATCAAATGTAACTTTCGCGGCAGTTCACGGTGAGTGTTTTTGAACATTAAAGCCTCATGATGTATTTGACACATTATAAATCACAAAGCAAATATAGTTTTCCGATAAGGCATAAATGTTTAAGAACAATAATAAACGCATAATGTCGGTGCAATGTGCGTGGCAATTGTCGGCAGTGAGCCTTGCGTTTATGCGGTTAACGCGAAAAACAGCCGTACAATATTACATTAAAAGCAACACGAACCATGTTGCTTTGTATAGTGGGGGTGTCAAAAAGGGAATATCGAGGTGGGAAAAACGAACAAAAGGCGCAAAAAATCGTGATGCAGATAATTTTCACGTGAAAGTTATCAAGATATAAAAGTATTTATTACTTTTGCAGAAAATTATAGACGGCAGATGCGGTCTGTTAAAAGGTGGTAGATTATAAATTGATATACTAAATTAGTAATTATGAAAAAGTTAATGTTTGCACTTGCACTCGTAGGCTTTACTACAGGTGCTATGGCGCAGGAAAACGAAGTTCCTACGCAGAAGTACAGTGTTGCTACTAACTCGTTCTGGGCTAACTGGTTTGTACAGGTAGGCGGTCAGTTCAATGCAGCTTACACCAACGAGGAGCAGCTTGGAAACAAGAATCCTTTCAGCGTTGACCGCGGAACTTTCGGCTTCGAGGTGGCTGTAGGTAAGTGGTTCACTCCGGTTATCGGTCTCCGTACCAAGTTCCAGGGCATTTGGTCAAAGGCTGTTCTTAATTCCGACACTCACAATGCTTACAAGTATTGGGGCATTCAGGAGGACGTTATGTTCAACCTTTCAAACGCTTTCTGCGGCTACAATGA
The DNA here is from genome assembly GCA_002437495.1 of Prevotellaceae bacterium UBA6398. Taxonomy (GTDB): domain Bacteria; phylum Bacteroidota; class Bacteroidia; order Bacteroidales; family Bacteroidaceae; genus UBA6398. The sequence continues at coordinate 2,589 of DJQA01000007.1, read as the reverse complement.
GAAGCGTGTGTGGAACATTGCTCCTTATGTGGGTATTGGCTATTTGCAGCGTATGGAATCGGTAGATTACGCTAATGAAAAGGGCAGCTACCGCGCTCCTTCCTACAATGTGGGTATCTACAACTCATTCCGTATCAACCGTCGCCTGGCTGCTTATCTCGATGTATGGGCTCTTGCAGCTGAAGGTTCATTCGATGGTGTAAACGGTAAGGGCGATACCGACTGGAATAACCACACAAAGCTAAGCAGCCGCTATTGGGACAAGATGGTAGGCGTTTCCGTAGGTTTGAATATAAACCTGGGCAAGACTATCGGCTGGAACAAGGTTCCCGATGTTGACGCACTCATGGCAATGAACAAAGAGCAACTCGATGCTCTTAACTCTTCGCTCAAGGAGCAGCAGGACGAAAACTCGCGCTTGCGCAATCTTCTTGCAAACCAGAAAGCATCAGAGAGCAAGACTGTAAAAGAATTCGAAACAACTCCGTTGTCTGTATTCTTCAACATCAACAAGTCCAGAATTGCATCGCGCAAAGATCTTGTTAACGTAAAAGAACTCGTTAAGTATGCAAAGGACAACAACAAGAAGGTTGTCGTAACAGGTTATGCTGACAGCAAGACCGGCACAAAGGCTTACAACAACAAACTTTCCGAGGCTCGTGCTAACACAGTTGCAAACGAACTCGTTAAGATGGGTCTCAGCCGCGACAACATCATCATCGAGCACAAAGGTGGCGTGAACGACATCAGCCCGTTCTCTTACAACCGCCGTGTGATTGTTAAGCTCCAGTAATTGAGTTTAGACTAATTCGAATAAAAGAATGCCGCACATTTTTTGCGCGGCATTCTTTTATTATATCAATATGTGTAACGGTAGAGTTGGGAAATACATGGCGCTTATCTTCCGGGTGGCACTTGTGTCTGCGGTAGTGCTTAACACATCATGTTCCATGCAGGGCGTTGTGGGAAAGAACAAGTATGTGTTGACTCCTGTAACCGATACGCTGGTCGTATTGCTTCCCGGTTGCGACAATGAGTTTTGCAGGATAAAGGTTTATGGAAATAGCGCAAATTTCATGGCGTCAGATTATGTTGCGGACGGGTGCGTCAGGTTTTGCGTCTCTTCGCTTCCTGCGGGCAGGCACCGTGTGCTTGTTCGTGTGGGCAATATTTTGGCTGACGAGGTAATCGTAAAAAAATAATTCCCCCAACCCTTAGGGGAGCAGACAACAAAACCCGCCCGCTGTTATAAAAACAGCGGGCGGGCTTTGAGTTTTATTTGTGCGGTTACTGTTTGGAGGCAAAATATTTTGCCTGTTCTTCTATCAGAGCCTTGTCATCGAAGTAGTCAATTCTCATAGCCTTGCGCACTTCGGCGAGTGTATGCGCCGCAACCTCGCGTGCAGCCTCGCTCCCCTTTTTCAGTATGCTGTAAACGGTGGGAATGTCCTTCTCGAACTCTTTGCGGCGTTTGCGCATAGGCTCGAGTGTCTCCTCCATTACGGCCTGTAGGAATTTCTTTACCTTCACATCGCCAAGGCCTCCGCGCATGTAGTGCGCTTTCAGTTCGTCAAGATTAGCATATTCGGGAAGATAACGCTCAAAATGCTCATCCTTGCAAAATGCGTCAAGGTATGTAAACACGGTGTTGCCCTCCACTTTGCCGGGGTCTGAAACTTTCAAGTGGTCAGGGTCTGTGTACATGGAGCGTATCTTCTTGCTCACCTCGTCTGCGCTGTCGGAAAGGTAAATGCAGTTGCCTAGCGATTTGCTCATCTTGGCTTTTCCATCGGTTCCCGGAAGTCGCATGCTTGCCTCGTTCTCGGGCAGCAAAATTTGCGGCTCCACAAGTGTGTTTCCGTAAACATTGTTGAAACGTCTAACTATCTCCACAGCCTGCTCAATCATGGGCTTTTGGTCTTCGCCGGCGGGCACGGTTGTTGCCTTGAACGCCGTTATGTCTGCGGCCTGGCTTATGGGATAGCAGAAAAAGCCCACCGGTATTGTAGACTCGAAGTTGCGCATCTTGATTTCGGTTTTAACCGTTGGGTTGCGCTGTAGGCGCGAAACGCTCACAAGGTTCATGTAGTATTCCGTTAGTTCGCACAATTCGGGAATTTGCGACTGTATGAACAGTGTGGATTTGGCGGGGTCGATACCTGCCGAAAGCCAGTCGAGTGCCACCTCTATGATGTTCCTACGTATTTTCTCCGGGTTCTCCATGTTGTCGGTAAGAGCCTGTGCATCGGCAATGAAAATGAATATCTTCTTGAAGTCCCCCGAGTTCTGCAATTCCACGCGTCTGCGCAGCGAACCTACGAAATGGCCTATGTGAAGGCGGCCTGTTGGGCGGTCGCCGGTGAGAATAACCTTTTCTGTACTCATAAATATATAATATTTGTATTGCAAAATTACTCAAAATCGCGTTAACCGAGAAGTGCGCAGCCCTGCAATTGGAAAATGTCGGCGTATAGGTGTGTTCGTATGCGTGAAAAGCGTGTTTTTTGCGCGAAAAGCTTTGCGAGTAAAAAAAAATGTCTATCTTTGCACCGCTTTTGCAGCGGGAACGGGCGTTTAGCTCAGCTGGTT
>DJQA01000002.1:225-39776 GCA_002437495.1 Prevotellaceae bacterium UBA6398 | reverse complement strand
AAACACGCCGAAAACTACATTTGACGTTATACGGCTTTGCCAACTTATTTCCTTATTCCCACTAAAATCTAACGAGCCACAAAAACGGCTGTTGCGCAAATGTTTGATTTACAAATGTTTGACTGCTTGTTGAATACTTTCGTAAATATGTATTTTTCAACGGGTTGCGAACAGGCAAAATTATGTCTGATGTGGTTTATTCTACGTCTGACATAATTTTTTCTATAAGGCACTTGGTTTTTCCTATGTCCGATGTAGTTTTTGCAAAGTCGCGGTGCAATCTGTATAATATATATAATGTACCATCCTTAAAAGTTTGCGTACAAGACATACCCGGTAAAATTACGAAAATTTTTTACTCCTTTGTATTGCGTTGAAGACATAAAGCCGCCCGGGCGCCGCGAATGCTTTTTTCTGTTTCGTTCGCGATGCCCGGGCGTAAGTTTTGTTTGTCAGGTGGTACGTGCAGGTTTATGGCCGTCAGCCGCCAAGCGGTCAATCACCCCACAAAATGCCGTTTCCGTCAGTTGTCAACCCCATGTCTTCTAAATCCTCTTGGCTTTGGGGCTTTGTGTCATCAATTGAAATTGTCGATGTTGTGGTAAGAATTGAGCCCAATTCCACTTTCACCGCCTCGGAGTATAAAGTCAGACTTTCTCCCTGAAACAAGTTGTCGCTTCTTGCCTAAGCTATAACACGCGGCTTTACACAAATTAAGTATGCCGGGCGCAGAGAATATACACCAAACCGCGAAATAGTTTCGAGCGCGGAGCGTTGCGTGCGTGGTTGAAGTAAGCCGTGCCATAGGTGTGCATGAGTTCAGCGTTTTTCTTCCTTTTGAATTTGCCCGGCAATGTCATCAGACAGGTCTTTGAAGAAATCGCGATGCAAGATGCGCGAAATATTAGCCAGCACTTCTGTGTCAAGACTGTTGTTGGCAACAAACCTATAGACAACCGAACGGCTTCTTCCCAACTGCTTGGCCAACCAGCCAACAGAGCGCCCCTGCAGTTCAAGTTCCTGTTTTATGATTTGCCCTATGTTTACCATGTTGACAATTTTTTATGTTTTGTAGTCTCGGTGGGTTTTTAGTTAGAAACTTACGCCGACGCCTACTGAAAGCCGTTGCTGACCTATGAAGTCTTTCAGGTTTGTATCCATGGCAAAGCGATATTGGTAAGTGAAGCGAAAGGCAAAATATGAGAACTTCACAGCTATGCCCGCTACCGGCGATATGGCCCAAGCTAAGTTTGCTTTGGTATCATCGTTGGTATAAATGCTACCTTCCTCTTGTTCGTTCTCCGTGATGAGCGTTTTTTGGGGGTCGTTGGGTAAGCCATCTTTATTGGGATATATTTTTTCCTCCAAGCCAAATGGCTTATAGTCGCCATAGTAACACTTTAGTGTGGCGCCCGGCCCGAAGAATATCCAAACGGGGCTTGCGATTTTGATGGTCCATCCGAAATCAACGTTAATCTCGGGCATGTCGCCTGTCTTGCAGTCATTTCGCATCATGTCAAACACGTTTTTGTTCAGGCTCATGCTGAAGAATCCGCCGGCACTGTGCTTGTTGTACTTGCCATACGAAAATCCTATAGGCGTATCTTTGGTGTATTCATAGGTAAACACGCGCGAGTGGTTTTTGCGTTGGTTAAGCAGCAATTCTATGCGGTTAATCTGTTGCTGTGCCAACAACTTTGACGGGCAGTCGCTTTCAACGATTTTCCGATAAAGAGGCAAAGCCATCTCGTATTGCTTTTCCCTGTCATAATATTGTGCTTGCTCCAATGTTACATTGCAATCGTTGGCATACTTCTGCTCACATTCTGTTTGACGATCACTGGCGTATGTGTCGTATGGATTGAGCAGTGAAATTTTCTTGTAGAAAGTGCCGGCATCATAAAAGTTGTGCATCTTGTAGGAAAACTCGGCTTTATTGCGATAGAATAGTATTGTGTCTACCAAAGCCAGGTTGGCGTTGTTTTCCGCCGAGTCGACATCGCTACATTCTTTGGCCACTTCAAACTGTTTGCGTGCTTCTTTGTAGTTCATGTTTTTCAGCTCTTCCATGCCCTTGTTGCGGTGTCCGCGATAACATCCTGCATCCACCATGCTGTTGGGGTCAACTACCATGAGTGTAACGGCCTGCTTGGGCATAAGGCTATCCAGATTTACAGTTGCGGAATTGTATCCTGTAGACATGATTGAGAGCTGGCGGCCGCGATAACGTGTTCCCGTGGGGAACTCAATGTAATAAACTGAGTCGTTCCCCTCGATTTTTGTGTTGTAGGGCGTTGCCGACTTATCCATCGTCGATTCAAACGAAAGCGGAATAGTCTTGTTACATTTTACGACAACAACCGCCTTGCCGTCTTCGCTTGAATATACGTCGTTTGGTTGCGATATGTCGGTTACCTCCAAAATGTTTTGTGCGGAAGCAACATGCGCTATTAAGCAGGTTGCTGCGAGAAGAAATAAATTTTTTATCATTTCAAGATTGGTTATAATATTATTTTTGTGTTGTTGTTTACAGAAGGTTATTATTTTATTGGGGCAGTAGGCGCGTTAATGCAAGGAAATGCCTTGTCAGCGCACTATGCGAAAAGATCCCAGATGGAATATATCTTTCTTTTGTGTGATGATGTTTCCTACCATGTCTTTATAAGGTTGCCAAGTGCGCACTTGTATTAGCGGATTGTCGGAGTCGCGGAAGTCTATCATTAGGAAGAGATACCCCTCGTCATGGTACCTGTTGGTTTTCCACAACTGCCGCAGTGTAACCCCGTATATGTTGTCATACTTGGGATGTTCCATTATTTCGATGTCCGAGAACTTTACATTGATATATTTCACCGTTTTGAATACCTGCGCCAGCTTGGTTAGATATTCCTGCTTAGTCTGTTTTATATACACAACCTTGTTGTTTGTCAGCGTCATCCTTGTCATGTCGCTGTTAGGCTTTTCCTTCACAACTCTTCCTGTGATGATTAGAGCCTTGTCGCTGAACACACTGTTGATCATGGCTTTGTCCTTGCGGTTGTATGCTGTGCGGAAATTCTCTATGAAGTTCACGATTATTTGCCGCCTTGCATAGTCTATTTCCGATACTTTCTCCGCCATAAGTTCCTCGTAGCGGTTCATCTCTATGGCTATGGCCACATTGGTGATCAGACCCTGTGTGTTGAAGCTGATGGTTAATTCCTGGCGGGCTTCGTTTTCATCGGCTTCCACCATGTCAATCGGTATTCCCCTTACTTGGTAGCCGTTCTTTATCTTCAGACAGCGGCAGCTCAAGTTCATTGGCGGACAGCTCATGGCGCTGCTTTTCCATATTTCCTTGATTTCTTCAATGGCCTCCTTTGAAACATTGTCTTTTGACAGCTTGATGTTTTTTTCTCCTTTCTCGGCAGCCTCATGAAAGGTTTCAATCAATGCCATGACATTATTTTCCATCGCTGTTTTCACTTTCTCGTCCACCACACCTTCTGTAATTTTGAACGAGGTGTCGGCAAAGGCACTTGCGACGGTTACAAAAAGGAACGCCGCGTTTGTTATTGTGCGAATGATAGTCTGTTTGTTCATTTTCTCTTTTTCTTTTCTTTCGTGCTGTAAATCGACTTAATGTTGCTTTGCGGAATATTTGCATAGAGCTGAGCTGTGAACTTTCCGTCGGGGTTGAACAGCTCGTCCATGTTCATGCGCAATGTAAGGAGGTGTATGTCGTTTTTCTTTTTATGGCACATAACCAAATCAGCCTCCATGCCATTCTTATCTATCTTGGTAACATTGCAGTAAACTTTCCTGTCGGCAGCCAGCACTTGGTATATGGCTTTCATGGGTAGCGTTATGCTTTTTGAAACATTTCCATACAGATGTTGTATGACATGTAGTGTGTGGCGGTCGTCCGCCACGACATTCATGAGCAAGTTGACGGCACTTTCCATGGGATATCGCTTGCTGAAGATAGGTTTGCGCGTGGCAGCGTCAATGTAAATGTCCGACCGCAACGCTTTTATCTGAAAAGCTGTTCCCCGCAGAACCATGACGCCTTTCTCGCGAGTAGGCTCAAGTAAACTGTCTGCAATCACCAATGGGCACATCACGAGTTGACCGCCCTTGTAGTTGGATAATTGCTGAAATACATGGTGGTCAGCGTCTGCCTTGTCGATGTTTACCTTTCGTGTTACTGTGTGCTTGGTCTGCGCAAAAGAAGTATTTGCCACGGACAAAAGCAAGGACATGATAACCATTATTATGTTGTACCTTGTCTTAGTTTTCATTTTCATATTTGTGTGCGTTTAAAAGGTAAAGGTTAAAAGGCTATGGCTTCGTTTTGAGCTTAGCGCGTGCCACTCCCACCTTGATCGGTGTTCCGCCGACCTGCCCCGGTTTAATTCTGTTCATCAGAATGCTGAAATTAACGGGGCTTTCGGTGGCAATAAGCACAAAGGTGTCAATTGACGGGCTGTCGGACGTGATGAACGGGTCAGCCTTAAACCCCACTGTGGCGTTTGCCGGAACGAGTAGGTTGGCGCACGTGGCATCTTCGTCCATGGGCAGCACCATGTATTTGTTGCCTAGGCTGTCGATGTTCAGCACGTTGACATAAAGGATTTCGTCAGTGTTGTTTTTAATACGCACATAACACGCCGTGTTAGGGCTGACCGTGCTTTCGAGAGCACGGCCGGTATTCATGTCAACCAGCTCGAGCCGCACGTCCAAGTCGGATATAATTAGGTTTGACAGGTTAAAGAGTTGTTGCTCGGTTGTTCCCGTAGGCGATGTACCCTCTGCGGCAATCCTCACGATGCGTGTCGCCATGAGCGAGTCGGCAGCTCCTGACCGATAGCTTGTTCCCGTTACCTGCATGTAGGCATTAGGGTGAATCATCTTCTTTCGGCCACCGGCAAACAGTTGCTTAACCAAATAGTTCATGTACTGCTTTGTCAGATTCTTAATTCGATTGGCCGATAGAGCCACAAGACTTTCCACCGTGTTCTCCCCTGTTCGAGTGAAAGAGAACATTTTCTGTTTAGCCTCATCGATGATCGTAACTGCGCTCTCGTCAGTAATCTTCAGACGACTCTTCGATGTAATATACTTTCGTGCGGAAAGCGGCTCATACTTCCCGCCCCGTTGCACGTAGGCTTTGCCCACCACCGAGTATACCACGTATTTCTGTGCCATACCATCTGCTGCGACCAGCATCAGGCATGCCGCCAATGCCAGCATGCAGAGGCTGCTAATGTCAAAGCGTTTATTTCTCATAGTTGAAAAGATTGAAATGTTCGATTCCGCCGGGATTTATGAATATGGGGGTTTGTTTGTAATTGGTGATTTTACGCACCTCCTTGTACAAGTACCGTTCCAGCTCCTGGGTAGATAGTCCCTCTGCGTGCTCCTCACGTGCTGCTCCGTTAAACGCTTCAAGCAAGGCTTTCGTGAAAGCACCATTCCCCCAAGTCTCATCCTCCTGCGACTTAGTGTCGCTCGAGCTGGATGCATAAAGCAGCATGCCGTTCTTCGAGCGTTTCAGTTGCTCTATGAAATGGGATGTTGCCGCCGAGCGTGAATTGCCAAGGAGACCTCCCGAATAGCAAGCATCTACAAAGGCTATGAACTTGCCATTGATATCCTCCGCCTCGTTGCGAAAGTCGGAGGCTGAGAAGCAATCATATAGTTTGTCGGAGCTGCATCCGTAGGGCACGAAGACAAAACGGTCTTTCTCATCGCGCAGACCGTGTCCTGCGTAGAAGAAAACGCACACATCGTTTGGCGTTGACTCCTGCTTGAGCCACTCCATTGCCTCGAATATGTCGGCGCGCGTTGCCTCGTCATCGCAAAGCACTTTAACCTGTACATCTTCATAGGGCAAGCCCTTCTTTGAGGCTATGACGCGTGCAAAGTCCTGTGCATCCTTGGCTGCAAGTTTAAGTTTGGGTAATTTGGCATCCTGGTAGTCGCCCACGCCAATTACTACGACGAAGAGCTTGGGTAGTTCGTATGCAGATGTTTCGCGAATTAAACGTATTGTCGAGGGTTCGCTGTTGCCATATTTGTTTTGTGCATACATCATTACGGTGCAGTCGTGATGCGGCAGTGCCACATCGATGGTGTTGGCCGCTCTCACTGCACGCGTCTGTGGTTGCCGCTGCCCGTCCACGGTTACCACGATGCGGGTGCTGTCGGCAGCCTTGCCGGCGATGAGTTGGTATTTAATCTTCACCTGATCTGTATGAAACATCGACTGGTCTTCGGGATACAGAATGCGAAGAACGGGCGCGGTCGGCGTTTGTGGCGCAACGGCTTGCGGTTGCGCCATTGTCTTCGTCTGTTTCGGGCCCAATATGACGTTTGTTTTGGGGAGTTTTCCGGGAAGTGTGGGTTGAGATGGCTTTTTTGCAATTTCTTTTCCGGGAAGATCTCCGTTAAGGGGCTTGGCTCCTTCAACAGGCAGTGCAACCTCGACCGAGAAATTGCCTTTCAATACCTCTTTCTTCGCGCTTTTTGCATTCCGAGGCTTGTCTGTTGCTGTTGCTGCCACCGCAGGCGTTGCACGCTTGGCCGAAGGCAAGGAACTATTCACTTTGTTACTGTCGGCACGCTCTTTCCACCGCATGCTTTCCGTCTCGTTTTGTTCAACGAGAATTCCCTTGGCATAGCAGTCGGCCAAGGTTTGTTGCGCCCGTTTGTAATTATTTTCCGCCGAGCTATGCAACAGGTCGGATGCCTTGTCGTAATCACGCGGCACGCCACGCCCATTCATGTAACAATAGGCCAAATTATATTGTGCCTTGGCAAACTGTTGTCGTGCAGACCGCTTAAACCACATGGCAGCCGTTGTGTAGTCGCGTTCGGTGCCCTCTCCTTTATAATAAGCGTATCCAAGGTCAAACTGGGCTTCGGCATTGCCCAATTGCGCCGCTTGTCGGTACACGGCCACCGCCTCGTCTAAGTGTCCCAGCCTGTATAGCGAGTCGGCCTTTGCCAGGAGAACTTTTCCGTCATCCCCTACGGGAGTGGCGGCTATGCGCAATGAAAGCACTACCATCAATAGCGCAAGTGCGAATTTATGGTTTGACATAATATATTGACTTTTTGATGAATTTCAAACTAGTGTGTTTCGACAACATCATTATTACCCATTTGTACTGCAAACGTGCTGTCTCAACCAAAGCCAGGCCCACCAGCGGCAATAACAGACTGACATAAAAGTTGAAACGTGTAAAGAGGCAGAAGCTTATTCCCACCAGAATGGCTGTGATGACAAAATAGTACAACTTAATCCAGTATATGTAGGTTATGGGGTGCCGACGCGTAAGCCACGCCCCCGCCCACGCCGATAAGTAGCACAGCACGAAAGCCAATATGGCACAGGAAGTGCCGCCGGCAGAACGTACTATATGGTGTGCCATACTCGATAGCATGGCATACGCCTGTATCTTCATGCCTGCCATTTTGCCAAGTGGTGTGATGTGGGTGTCAGCCTCCTCGTTGATGGTGCCCAGAATCACTATCTTGTCTTTGATTATCTTGCTGTATTTTGCCACATCGCGATGCGATATGGTCAGAAAGTCGGTGTGCGAATATTCTATGTTGCGCTGTTTGGGCATTTGCTCTTGGGGCTGCACCCCCGTGTAGCGGCACACGGTCAGGTATGGCAATGAATAGATCGTGGTGTTCTTTAGGTGCTCATTCTGCGAATATTTGCGAATGCAGCCATAGCCTTCGCCCGATATCACATTGCTGAATCCCCAATGAATGCCTTTTGTATCTTTCCCCATGGCATCATAGAAAAACGATCGGCGCACACCCCTAAAGCAGTCGTGCTTGCTGTCATAGTCTATAAGCTTGCACGACACGACTCCGTCCTTAATTCCAGAAATTGCATTGATTAGGGTTTCGTTCTCCTCTTCGTCATAGCTTGGGCGCTCAAAAATGAGGTCTATCACAAACACCCTTGGTTGGCATCGGTTGATGTCGCTGATGCATTGGGCTATCTTGCGGCGGTCGTACAGCTCCGTCATATCCACCAATACTATATCTTTGTTAATCTCTTTCACGCCGCTGCTGTTCTGTATCTCGTAGAATATGTCGGTCATGGAGAAGTCGGCCAAGGCTTTCTTTATGGGATTGAACACCGTGAGGTTGATCGAGGCGAAAGTCAGCAGCCACCCCATAAGCAACACAAGCATGGTTACACAGAGATGATCCACATTGATTAACCCTGCCAACTTGTGAAAGAATATGGTGTACAATTTCTTCATTTATGTGTTATCATTGATAAAAACGGCGTAAAATCGCTATTAGTTTATAATTTTGGTTTAACAACCTCAAAAATAACAACCATATGTATATTTGTTATAAAAAAGATGTATCAAAAATGAGACGCTTTTACAAATTTTGACTACTCGGGGATGCTTTATCCGGGTTTTAGGGCATTTTGTGCAATAATGGTACAAATCTCCTAAAATATCCGTATGTTAATGTTTAAATCTTCGCGAAGGAATTTTGTGTTAGAAAATATTATACCAACCCTTTGCCATCAAATATAAATGGTGCAATAACGGTCAACCGTATTCAAAATTGCGGGATAAGTCCTTGCGTGTAAAAAACAAAAGGGCGAACCGCAGTTTTTAACGATTCGTCCCGTAAAGTACTCGAAGCGGGACTTGAACCCGCACAGCCATCACTGGCCAAGGGATTTTAAGTCCCTCGTGTCTACCGATTCCACCATTCGAGCCCGATAGCGTTGCAAAGGTAACAAATTCCCGCCTCCTTGCAAAGCCTTCTGCGGGAATAAATGGAAATACCGTTAAACAACTCTGTTTGCCGACAAAAAATAAGCGGCAATTTATTTCCCGGAATGGGGTAAATGGTTCGGGGCAAAAGCAAGGTTGTTACATGCCGGGTTTCGGGGTAAAGTGTTAATTTTGCACCTTGAAATTTTAAGTATGACGGTAAAGGTAAATTCAAAATACCGGCTTTTGCTTTATTTGGGCATTCTGAGCACATTCGGGCCGTTTGTGATGGATATGTACCTTTCGGCGTTCCCGATGCTGACGGGGCATTTCGCCGTGCCGTCGTCTATGGTGCAGCTAAGCCTCACTTCCTGCACTTTCGGACTGGGCATAGGGCAATTGGTTTTCGGCACGGTTAGCGACCAGTTCGGCAGGAAAGCGCCGCTCATGTTCTCGCTCGTGCTGTTCATGCTCTCCACACTTGGCTGCATATTCTCGCCCACTATTATGGCGTTTGTTGCCTGTCGTTTTGTGCAGGGGCTTGCTGCGAGCGGTGGCATTGTGCTTTCGCGCTCCATTGCCGCCGACAAGTATGGTGGCAGAACTCTTGCAAATATGCTTGCCATTGTGGGCACGATAAACGGTGTTGCCACGGTGGCATCGCCCGTGTGCGGGGGTGTGATGACCGAGGACGCGGGGTGGCGGGGCATTTTCTGGTTTCTGTTTGCTTTCGGCTTTGTGCTTGCGGTGTGCACTTTGAAGTTTGACGAGACGCTTCCCAAGGCGCGGCGGCAAAATCTGTCGCTGCGCGATGTGGCGGGCAGGTATTTGTGTGTGGCGAAGAACAGGGCGTATGGTGGCAGCCTGGCGCAGTATGGGCTGGCCATGGGGCTTTTGTTTGTCAACCTTTCGTCGGCACCTTTCATAATGCAGCTGCATTACCATTTGTCGCCCGGGTCGTTCAGTGTGGTGTTTGCCGTGAACGCCATAGCTTTGGCGGTGTCGGCGGGCATGACCGCCAAGTTCCGCACCATGCAGCAGGCTCTCGGGCTGGCATCGAAGGGCGCGCTGCTGTTTTCCGTGCTGCTCGGCGTTGCGTTTGGCGTGGGCTGCGGGTTTTGGGTTTACGAAAGTCTTGTGTTCTGCATATACCTCATGATTGGCATAGCCATAACATCGTCGAACGTGTTGGCTATGGACAGCGAGCGTGGCAACGCGGGCATTGCCTCCGCCATGTTGGGCGGCGTGGCATATGTTGCCGGCGGGGTGGTGGCACCGTTTGTCGGTATGGGCGGGAACATAATGGCCAACACGGCGTTGCTTTTTATAGCGGGTTCGCTTTGCTCGTATATTCTCTGGCGTTTTTCCATGGCGCGTTTGGCTTGACGGAGCGGAGCTGAGGAAATCCGTTTTTTTCTTGTACCATATAGGGTGTAGGGCAAGGTGTGGCTTGAACTGCATGGGATGTGGAAAAAACTATGTCCTATGTAGGAAAATCTACGTCAGACATAGAAAAAACTACATCAGACTTAGTTTTTGCACTTCCAAGTAAATGAAACACAGAACTTTATGTAGCAGAATGGGAAGGTCGGTAGTTTGTTGTGTTACAGAATGTTGTGTGTTTTCTTGTTGTAAGTCTTGTTTCCTTGCGGGAAAGTGTGTGGTTTATGTGTGTAAATGCCCGGTAGGTAAATGAAAGTCGTTTACCTACCGGGCATTGTCGGTATTGTCTGATGGCTGTAAGGCTACAGGCTTTCCAGGAAACGCTTCAGCACAACTGTTGCCGAAATTTCGCGGTTTGCCGCCTCGGGAATAACAAGCGATGTGGGTGCCTCTATCACGTCGTCACTCACAATCATATTGCGCCGCACGGGGAGGCAGTGCATGAAGTAGGCGTTGTTTGTAACGGCCATGTGCCGTGCGTCAACGGTCCAGCCCATGTCCTTCGAGATAACCTTGCCATAGTCGTCGGGGCGCGTAACCCCGGGGCAGCTCCAGTTCTTGGCATATACGAAGTCAGCCCCCTCGAGAGCCTTCATCTGGTCGTATTCCACGGTTGCGCCGCCCACAAACTGCGGGTCGAGTTCGTAGCCGTGGGGGTGTGTTACAACAAAGTCCACATCTGCGGCGTTCATCCACTGTGCAAAGCTGTTTGGAACGGCTTGCGGCAGGGCTTTTGGGTGGGGTGCCCATGTCATTACCACTTTTGGGCGTTTCTTCTTTTTGTACTCCTCAATCGTGATGAGGTCGGCAAACGCCTGCAATGGGTGCACCGTCGCGCTCTCCATGGAGAACACGGGGCGGCCGCTGTATTTCATGAACTGGCGCAGTATGTTTTCGTTGTAGTCGTCGTTGCGGCTGTCGAAGTGCGCGAAAGTCCTCACGCCGATAATGTCGCAGTAGCTCCCCATAACAGGGATTGCCTCGAGCAGGTGCTCGCTCTTGTCGCCGTCCATGATAACCCCGCGCTCGGTTTCGAGTTTCCACGCGCCCTGATTCACGTCGAGCACAATCACGTTCATGCCGAGGTTAATCGCGGCTTTCTGTGTGCTGAGGCGCGTGCGCAGACTGTTGTTGAAGAATATCAGCAGCGCGGTGCGGTGTTTGCCGAGATGCTCGAAAGCGTAATGGTTTTTCTTCACTACGGCAGCCTCCTTAAGGGCTTCCTGCAAATTTCCCAAGTCTTCGGGGTATAGGAATGATTTCATGCTCTTAAAATTTTATTGCGCGGCACATCCGCCGCCACACCTGCAAAATTAGCACTTTCCCCCCAAACACCGCACGGCTAAAGCTGTGGAATGCTTTGCGGAAACAGTTTTATACTTTATATGAGTTGCTTTAATCAACAAGAACCGCAAATGTGGAACAGACTGTTACTTGAATTTTTCAATCCACCTGTAATCATCTCCTTTCGTACTCCATTGGAATTTCCACATATCGCCTGTGTCATCATTTATGAGGTAGTATTGGTACATACTTGTCAAAGGCTGGATAGAAAAAATACATTTCTCACTATTGAGAACCAACTCGTGTTCGTTTATAGGCATACACAACAAATCGTTTAAGTCTTGTGCGCTGTATTGAACTTGCCATAGCCGTCCGTCATACGAATCTAATAGTATAAAGGTCCACATGTTTTTGGTTTTAAACATCTGAAACCTGCCTGTCCAATTTGAAGTCCTTTTAGGATATGCAAGAGAGAGTGGGTTAATCGGTTCTGCAAACATATAATTTTCCCCTTTTACGCTAAATTGAATTTGCCAATTTTTGCCCGTATATGTGTCAAGCATAATGAAAGTCCACATATTGGAAGTTTCATAAAGACAAAACCTGCCTCCCTTGTCTCCTAATATTTCTCTTGCACTACAAATAGTCCAAGACTGCCCATCGTCTTGAATTTGTCTAACCTCTCCTGTCGCGGTGTTTAACCGCAACTGATTGTGGTAGTTTTTTGTGGAATACATTTTGTGGATTTGTCCCAACATAAGCGATGGGGTTAGCAAAAGAATGCTTAATAGAAATGTTCTTAGCCTCTTTGTTTTCATTTTCTTATTATGTATTTGAATATGTATAAACGAAAGCGTGGCACTGACTATGCCACGTCTAAGTTGGAGGTCGTAGGAAAAACCCTTAGTACGGATATGGTGATAGCAGCCCACGCTATGGCGTGAGAACCACTATGCCTCCTCTCGTACCAAGTCTGAAATTTCCTACGTTTCCAACTTACAAGATAAGCATAACGCTTCTTTTTTTCTTATGTTTGGGAAAGAGTTTCCTCTATCCGTGTGCAAATATAGAAAGAAATCGTGATAATTTTGCCGACGTTTGACTGATTATTATGGTTTTCATTCGCATTATGCCCTTGCTCAAATATTCTGTGTTAGTTTGCGGTGCGGCTCATGCGGTGGCATACAGGGCGTATGCCATATGCCCCTACAAATGGCGCAAAACCAAAATTGACAGCTCTTTCCAATATTCCCCGAAAACTACATAGGACATGGGAAAAACTATGTCCTATGTAGGAAAAATTATGTCTGATGTAATTTAAACTACATCAGACCTTTTTTCGCCTGTTGCAAACACCTGAAAAACAAATCGTTACAAAGAATATTCTTTATGTGGTTAACTTTTTGGAAATAAGTGTTTTACGCAGAATTGGAACACTCTTACGTCTCTTTGGCATAAAGACGGCTGCATGGGTGTGCCGTGGGGTACACCGGGCAACCTTGGCTTTTATGATTTCTTGCCCCAGACGAAGGTCTGTATCGGCTTTTTCTTTTCATGATTTGCGGGTGTTTGTTGTGTGAGGCTATTCCAAATATTTTGTGTAAGTTTGCAGAAATGTCGAACTAAGTTTTATGCAAAGATGAAAAAAGCTTTTTTACTGGTGATTTGCGCTGTTATGGCTGTTATGCCGTCGTGCGCAAGGAAGAGCGCCCCCAAGGTTGCCGGCACTGAAAATGCTGAGCAGGTTGCTGCAGACAAAAAGAATTTCAAGGTTAAGACATTGCCGCTTGCCGTAACGAGCAAGATTCTCGAAACCATACAGAAAAACTACAAAGGCAAGGTTGTTTTCATAGACCTTTGGGCCACTTGGTGCGGTCCTTGCCGTCAGGCCATGGTTTCGGTTGACTCCATAAAGCCGGCACTTATGAATAAGGGCGCGAAGTTTGTTTACATAACCGGCGAGACATCCCCCGAAAATACTTGGAAAGAGATGATTCCCAACATAGCCGGCGACCATTACCGCCTTACCAAGGCGCAGTGGAAAACCCTTTGCGAGGAGCAGGGCGTGCGCGGCATTCCGTGCTACAAGCTCGTGAACAAGGACGGCTCCACTGCTTTCTCGAACCTCACGGAGGGCGGCTATCCCGGCAACGGGGTTATAAAGCTCGAAATAGAGAAGGCGCTCGGCAAGAAATAAGCCCGCGCGGGCACAACGCACCTCGGGGCACAATGCCCCGGGGCTTTTTTACTTTTGTGGAACAATACGAAAAATGCCTTGCAAAGGCAAAGAAATATGACTGAAGAAGAAAGGCAGAAAACCGAGGAACGCATTGTCGAGGTGCTTAAAACCGTGTACGATCCCGAAATACCGGTTAACATATACGACCTTGGGCTTGTTTACAAGATAGATTTGAAAGACGATGGGACTTTGGACGTTGACATGACGCTTACCGCCCCCAACTGCCCCATGGGCGACTATATAATGGAGGACGTGCGCCAGAAACTCGAGGGAATCGAGGATGTTAAGCAGGCTAATGTGAACCTTGTGTTCGACCCCGTTTGGGATCAGTCGATGATGAGCGATGAGGCAAAGGTTGACCTCGGGTTTATGTAATGGGATGAAGAACGTATATTTCATTTCGGACGCGCATCTCGGCTCATGGGCCACCATGCATCGCCGCACGCAGGAACGAAGGCTCGTGCGTTTTCTTGACGATATAAAGCCCCATGCTGCCGCCGTTTATATGCTCGGCGATATGTTCGACTTTTGGTACGAATATAAATATGTTGTGCCAAAGGGCTACACGCGCTTTCTTGGCAAGATCAGCGAGCTGACCGACAGCGGGGTGGAGGTGCACTTTTTCGCCGGAAACCACGATCTTTGGTTTCTTGACTATTTCGAAAAAGAGTGTGGCATGATTGTTCACCGCGAGCCTGTTACGGTGGAGATATACGGAAAAATCTTTTTCCTAGGCCATGGCGACGGACTTGGCTGCGATGACCGAAAATTCAAGATGCTCCGCGCCGTTTTCCACAGCCGCGTTTGTAGGCGGATGTTTTCCTGCCTACACCCGCGCTGGGCTATGCAGTTCGGGCTTTCGTGGGCAAAACATTCGCGTCTTAAGAGGGTTGACGGCAAGGAGCCTGCGTTTTTGGGCGCGAACAAGGAGCCGCTTGTTAGGTTTGCAAGAGAATACCTTACAACCCACCCGGAGATAAACTATTTTGTTTTCGGGCACAGGCATATAGAGATTGACATGAAATTGTCGCAAGACTCTCGTCTTCTTGTTATAGGCGAGTGGATTTCGCTTTTCACTTACGCTGTGTATGACGGCGAGCATCTTTTTATGGAGAATTATGTCGAAGGGGAGAGCAAACCTTAGATCCTTGCAGTTTGCCGCAGTATTTTACGTTTATCGATCGGCTTTTTTAAGTTCCGCCGACACAACCTTGGCATTGCCACCCTCGATTCCGAGCATATAGTCTCCGCTGTTTTTTATGGTAAATTCCAATACAACCGGTATTGTTTCGCGGTTGGAGAATTTGAAAGATTTCACGGTTGTGTTGCTTTCGCTGTTCACAGCCTTAATCTCCCCGTTTCCCGATGCGTTTATCGTTAAGGCATATTTGCCCTTTTTCAGCGTTAGTCCTTGGTAGAGAAATTGTCCTGCCTTTATTTCTGCTACGCCGCGCATAATTCTAACATTTCCCGTGCGGCTCCAATGGCAACGTCCGTCCTTGAACCTGCCGTTAAGGATTGTCGGGCTCGAAGGAATGCCGCAGTCGTTGCGGAAATTCGTGGGCGTAACGCAAAGTAGGTTGCACTCGTTTACGTATTCGTTGTTGAAAATACGGAAATCCTGTACCGTGGAGAAATCATCGGTCTCGGAGTTTGTGAACGCTTTGCCGTCAAAGTGGTTATCGTGCCGGATTCCCACAGAGTATTCTCCGGCGAGAATGCAATCGGTTATTTTCACGCTGTCTATAATTTGGTTTTGCGGCTCCGGGTTTGTATTTCCCCATGGCATTATGGCAATGGCTTTTCCTGCCCCGCTGCCGAAATAGGAATGCTCCACCGTAACATTTCTTGCGCCGTGCGGGCTTCGGTCGTGATATGCTCTCCAAGGCAACACGTTGTGTATCGGGTTGCGATATGATGACGAGAGCATAACTCCGTCATCGTTCGATTCGAAGAAGCAACGCTCTATTTTAACTCTGTGCGTTCCGCTGCCAAGTTCCAGCCCGCCGGCATTCGTGCAGGCGGGATCGTACATCTTGACGTTTCCAACGAAAAGGTTCGAGTCGTTGTCGAAACTCGTATGGTAACAGTTTGCTCGCGTAATGTCGAAGTCTTGTAGCACAAGGTCGTGGCAGTCGCCGAACGCCATGGGTACGATGTGTATTCTGTCTTCGCAGTTTGTTGCATAGTTGGCAATGTCGGGGTCTTTGGTGTAGAGGTCGTTCATTCTTATTGCGCCGCCACCGCAAATCTTTATGCGGTATTGGTTTTGGGCAACCAGCAGCGGCTTGTTGGCAAAGTGCGCGTGAGTACGGGGATTGCCGGGTATTACCATGTCGTGTCCGTAGAGCGGCGAATAGTCGTAGTCTCTGCGGTCTCCGCTCTGCCACAACACAGCCCCTTTTTCAATTTTCAGCTCCACGTCGTGTTTCAGCTCAACGCTCGTTATTACGTACCGCCGTCCGTAAGGGTCGTTGCTACCCGGCACAACAACCCTTCCGCTTCCCGCCCCGCTTGCGGCGTTTACGGCAAGCTGGAATGCGCGTGTGTCATCGGTGAAGCCGTCTCCCTTGGCTCCATAGTCGAGCACATTGAAGTTTTCTTCGGTAACGAGGAAATCGTATGGGTTTTCGGTGAAATCCTCCCAATTCTCAATGTAGAAGGGCGAGCCTACAGGCACTTCTTCCCTGCCGTCTGACAGTGTGGCTATGAAGCGCGAGGCAAGGTGTGTCATCCCCGGTTTGTCGGTGCGCATAAGCGGCAGGTCGTCTATTCCGGTTTCAGACGCGAGTTTTTTTGTGGAATATATTTTTTTGCCTTTGCCGAAATCGAAGTTGTAAATAAGCGGAAGGGTGTATATGTTCAGTTCTTTGTATTCCCTTGCCGCCTTTGCGCCTATGCAGGCAACGATGTGTATCATTGTGCTGTCGGCCCGGCACGACAGTATTTTCCCTGTTTTTCTGTGTATAGGCTCTTCTCGCTCAAAGGTTATGCGGTCGATTGCCATGCTTCCCTTTCCCGCACCGAGCGGTTCGAACATAATGCCCGCGTAGTTGCCCTCTGTAGGAATGTCGGACATGTTGAAAAAATAGTTCTTTCTGCCTGCGGTTTTCGAAAGGGCGAAAACCTTGGAGTGGTTTCCGAACACGCTGTCCCTGTCGGTGGTGTAGCTAACGCGTATGCTGTCGGCCCCGCAACGGTTGTCGATTACGGCGCGTATGGTGTTGCGCTCGCTTGCCGGCGGACTGAATATGTTGTTTGTGCTTCCCGAAAGCGAGTTGGTATAAACCGCTCCCGGTTTCTTGAAAGTGTAAACAAGGGCGTCATCGGCGTATGATATTTTTCCGCTTGTGGTTTTGAACACTCCTGTGCTTTGCGGAACTGTGAAGTCGAAGTCGATAGGCGTGCCGGCAAATATTCCGTCAACGAGGAATTCACTTCCTTTACTCCAAGTGTCGGGGGTGGGGGAGCAAAGCCCTATTTCAATGCCATCCACATTGGCAAGAAATTCGCACCCGGTGCAGTCGAAAGCCACCGTGCGCCAAAGCGTGGGAATTATGCGTGCCACGCAGTCGAAGCCATTCTCGCCGCTTTTCAGCGTTAGTTTAACGAAAATTTCCTGTATGGGGGCTGTGCGGGCGAAAATAGCGAACTGTATGAAAGGCGTCTTTTTCAGATTGAGTTTTTTGGCAAAGCTGCGCCCTGCGGTGCGCCATGTGTCTCCGCTCACGGTTTTGCTTCTCACCATCATAGCCCGTTTGCCTTCGTGCACGGCAGTATGGAAATCCTTACCATCGGTAAGCTCCACGCTTGCCGCTCCGCCGCGTGCCTCAAAGCCATCCGTTCCGTTCTCAAACAGGGCTATCGCCTTTTTGTTTGCGAGCGACACCCTGTGCGAGTAGTCGTGCAAGGATTTTATCGTTTCCTGCGCCGTGGCGGGCAATTGGAAAAATGCCAAAAGCAGTGCAAGTGCAAGTAAATATTGTTTCATTTAGTGCCGGTGTTTTTATGGGATAATGCGGTATTTATGTTGCCGTTGTGCGCAAAGTTAATTAAAAAAAAACTTTTTGCGACGAAGTGGCAAAAAGCAGAAGAGATGTAAAGGAAACAGTGCGGGGAAAAAGGCTTTTGTGAATAAAACGCACAACAACCTGAATCACAGCAATTTGGTTTGATATGGCATTTGCTGTGTAACTTTTTGGTTTACAAACACATGCAACGGTAGGAAAAAGGTGCGATGTAATTTGAATTATGTCTGATGTAGTTTTTTCTACATAGGACGTAGTTTTTTCCATGTCCGATGTGGTTTTTTAGGGAATGCGAAAAATAAAGGGCAATCAGTATGTTTAGGGAAATTTGTTTCCAAGTGTTCCTCTCGGAAAATGAGCGGAAAAGCGTAATTTTGCATTTCACAGCAAAACAGTCGATGGAGGAGCAAAATCGTAGGGGCTTTAAGCCGCAGATAGCCGTTGTTTGCCGCAACACGCTTGCCGCAAACGGGCTTGCATCGCTTATAGAGAGTGTAATGCCCATGGTCGGGGTGTGCGTGTTCAACAGCATTGACGAAATATGCGGGTCGCAGGTATCCGGATTTTTCCATTTTTTTATATCCGCAGGCATTTTTGTTGAAAACCGTGATTTTTTCATGCCCCTGTGCCACAAAACCATTATCGTAACCGAGGGCGGGGAACATTCTGCCGTTCCCGCGTGTTTCCGCACACTCGATGCAACGCTCGACAGCCGTTCGCTTTTGCGCGAGTTTCTTAAAATGGAGCAGATGGCACATGGCGGGGGACGCGGGCTGCCCGAGAATATCAGGCGCAACGATGGCGGGGCAGCGAGGGCGCAGGAACTCACCCCGAGAGAAGTGGAGGTTTTGCGCGAGCTTGTAACGGGGCATATCAACAAGGAAATAGCCGACCGACTGAACATAAGCACGACAACAGTGATAACCCACCGCAGGAACATAATGGAAAAGCTGCATGCAAAATCCGTGGCGACACTCGCAATATACGCCGTTATGCACGGAATTGTGCCGCCCGACAAAATATGACGGTTAAAGGCGGAACACGTTGCATGCCGGGTGTGAAATATCCGGAAATAAATATTACCTTTGCCTGATTAAAGAAAGGCAAAAATGGAGCGACTTCTGCACTACACATGGCAAAACAGGCTTTATCCCGCCATAGGGCTTGAAACAACCCATGGCGTATCGCTTGAGATAATAACCCCCGGTGTGCACAACAATGACGCCGGGCCCGACTTTCTCGGAGGCGTGGTGAGAATAGATGGGACGGAATTTGCAGGGAATGTGGAGATACATACCAAAAGCAGCGACTGGGTGAGACATGGACACGACAAAGATCCAAAATATGCCAACGTTGTGCTGCACGTGGTTTCGGAAGCCGATACCGAAGTGTTTGACTGCAATGGCAGGCAGTTGCCTCAGTTTATCATGCACGTGCCGAAGTATGTTGAGGATAACTATTCGGAACTAAGCCGCGAGGAGCGTTTCCCGCCGTGTTGGCGCAATGTGCGCAATCTGCCCGACATAAAAGTAAAGAGCCGGTTGTCGTCGCTCCATGTGGAACGCCTCGAAGCCAAGGTGGCGCGCATATACGATTGTCTGCGGCGTTGCGAAAACGACTGGGAAAAAGTGTGCTTCGTAACAGTGGCCCGCAATTTCGGCTTCGGAGTAAACGGCGATGCTTTCGAAGAATGGGCTTACAGCGTGCCGCTAAGCGCGGTGGGGAAGCACCGCGACAATCCCTTTCAAGTGGAAGCAATGTTCCTTGGCCAGGCGGGGCTGCTCAACGAAAGTTCCGTTCCGTTAAAATACAGGGATGCGGCATTGCGTGAGGGGTGGCTCTCAAAACTTGCGAGTGAATACACTTTCCTTTCCCACAAGTTTTCGCTTGCACCCATGCCCGTAGAGCATTGGAAGCTGTTGCGCACGCGACCGCAGAATTTTCCGCACATAAGGCTGTCGCAACTTGCAACCCTTTATGCCAAAGGCGCAATCTCGCTTGCCGCGCTAACCGCTCCCGGTGGGTTGAAGGAAGTGCGCAAGCGGCTTGAAACAGGAGTTGCGGATTATTGGCGTAAGCACTATATGTTCGGATGTGAAAGCCCCGAGGGCGAAAAGAGTCTCGGACTGCGCTCGCTCAACCTGCTTGTGCTCAATTCTGTTGTGCCGCTGCTTTTCGCCTATGGGCGCTATCGCGGTGAAAGCGGTATGGAAAGCCGTTCGCTCGAACTGTTTGCATCGCTGCCGGCCGAAGATAATTTCATAACGCGAACGTGGAAGTCGCTCGGCATAGCCCCGCGTTCCGCTGCCGACTCACAGGCACTGATACATCTTAAGACACGCTACTGCGACAGGCGGGACTGCCTGCGGTGCAGCTGGGGATACGAATATCTTATGTCAAGAACAACAAAACAGACAATGCAATGAAAAAGCCGGAATATATATTTGAACTGAAAATGGAGGTACGCGATTACGAGTGCGACCTTCAAGGAATAGTAAACAACGCAAACTACCAGCACTACACGGAGCATACCCGCCATGTGTTCCTCCACTCGATAGGCATGAGCTTCGCCGAAATGCACAACGCGGGAATAGATGCCGTTGTGGCACAGAACAATATGCGGTTCAAAGCCCCGCTGCGCAGCGATGACGAGTTTGTCAGCCGCCTTGCAATGGAGCGCGAGGGCTTGCGCTATGTTTTTTACCAAGACATATTCCGCCTGCCCGAGGACAGAATGGTTTTCAGCAGCAGGGTTGATGTGGTGTGTCTCGTAAACGGCAAGCTCGGTCTTTGCAAGGAACTTGACGAAAAAGTAGCCGCCCTTTCAGAAAAATCATGATTTCGCGCGAGACCCTTTATGAGGCGGCAATAGCCTTTGTGTTTAAGTATGCTCCCGCAAATGCTCTGGAACTGTGGCGCAGGGCGGGAAGCGCAACTATCGTGTGGGAGAGCCGCAACGACATAAGGGATGCCGTTCCGGAGGCCTCTCCAAGGCTCGTGGAAACGGTGAGAAAACTGGAAGACATTCTGCCACTTGCCGAAAAAGAAATGGAGTTTGCCGAACGTAACGGGATACAATGTCTCGGCATAGGAGACGCCGATTATCCGGCGCGGCTTAAAGGGTGTGCCGATGCGCCTCTTGTGCTTTTTTACAAAGGAAGTGCGAATCTCAATTCGCGCAGGGTAATATCGGTGGTGGGCACGCGCCATTGCACCGAATATGGTAGGGGATTGTGCGAGTCTCTCACGCGCGACCTTGCCGTTTTGGCTCCCGGCACGGTGGTTGTAAGCGGATTGGCTTACGGCATAGACATCAACGCCCACCGTGGCGCACTTGCCGCCGGGCTTCCTACGGTTGGCGTGCTTGCACACGGCCTTGACACAATTTATCCGGCAATGCACCGCGAAACCGCGAGAAATATGTTGGTGAACGGAGGGCTTGTTACTGAGTTTCCTTCAGGGACAATTCCCGAAAAGACGAACTTTGTTAGGAGAAATCGCATAATCGCCGGGCTTTCCGATGCCACGATAGTGGTGGAGAGCGCGACAAAGGGTGGAAGTCTCATCACAGCATCTGTGGCAGAGAGCTACGACCGTGAGGTGTGTGCCTTTCCCGGACGTGTGGGCGATGTGGCTTCCGAAGGGTGTAATATGCTGATTATGGAAAACAAGGCGCGCATGATAACATCGGCCGAAATTCTTATCAAGGCTTTGTGCTGGGATTGCGAAACAAATCCTGCGGCCGTCAGTCCCGCCGCCCCCGAACTTTTCCCCCAACTGAGCGTTGAGGAACAGAAAATAGCCGACTCGCTCGAGGGCAGCGACGGCAAGCAGATTAACCTTATAACGGTGGAGACCAACATACCTATGGCGCGACTTATGTCGGTGCTTTTTGAAATGGAAATGCGCGGCATAGTGAAAAGCCTAAATGGTGCAAGATACAGGCTCAACCGCTGAATGTGTCCATCTTTCATGATTAACTTTGTTCCATGCAACTTTGGGGAATGGGTTTCGCTTGATTAGCTTATGACGGCGGATATTGGTTTGCGGGATATATGTGTGTGTGATTTTTTCGTAATTTTGCATTGATACATCAATATTTTGCCATGCCTCTTTATGTACCTAAAAACCTGCCGGCAATAAAAGAGCTTGCCGCGCAGGGTATTAAAATATATTCCGAAATTCCACAGGGCGTGAAACCTTTGCGTATACTGCTATTAAATCTCATGCCAATAAAGCAGGTTACGGAAAACGACATCGCCCGGCAGCTTTCAAAAACCAATTTGCCTGTGGAGCTTATCCTCGTGAAAATACGCGGACAGAGATACAGAAACACTCCGCAGGAGCACATGGATATATTCTATCGCAATTTCGATGAACTCGCATCGGAACGTTACGAAGGGATGATAGTTACCGGCGCGCCCGTGGAAAGAATTCCGTTCGAGGAAGTAAGGTATTGGAAGCAGCTTACCGAGATTTTCGATTGGTCGCGCACGGAAATAGGTTCGGCGGTTTACCTTTGCTGGGGCGCGCAGGTGGGGCTTTACCATCACTACGGCGTGCCAAAATATGATTTACCGAAAAAGCTATTCGGCGTTTACCGGCAAGAACTCATGAAACAAAACCTGCCTATATTTCGAAACATTCCCCATGTGTTCAATATGCCTAACAGTCGCTACACAGAAGTGCGCCAAAGCGACATTGACATGGTAGAGGATTTGGAGATTTTCGCGCAGGGTGCGAAATCGGGCGTGGGAATAGTGAAACCCAAGAACAGAAGCGAATTTTTTGTGATGGGACATCTTGAGTATTCCCCCACCACTCTCGACACCGAATACAGACGCGACCTTGCCCGAGGGCTTGACATTGAAATGCCGGAGAACTACTACAAGGACAACGACCCGGAGAATGGCCCCGATTATTCATGGCAGAAACCGGCAGACGCGTTCTACTCGAACTGGCTAAACTATTACGTCAACAAAAAATGAAAGCCGAAAGAACACGCAGCATCGAACTTTTGTCTCCCGCTCGCAATGCGGAAACAGGGATAGAAGCAATACGACACGGCGCAGACGCAGTATATATAGGAGCGCCGAAGTTCGGTGCGCGCGAGGCGGCGGCAAACAGCATTGACGACATAAAGCGCCTTGTAGACTATGCCCACCTTTTCAATGCCAAGGTTTACGCAACGCTAAACACTATACTATATGACAACGAACTCGAGGAGGCGAGGAATATTGCCTGCCGCCTTTACGACATAGGTGTTGACGCACTGCTTGTGCAGGACGCGGCATTTTTAGAGATGAACCTCCCGCCGATAGCCCTGCACGCAAGTACGCAGTGCGACAACCGCACACCGGAGAAAATCAAGCGGCTTTACGAAGAGGGATTTTCCACGGCGGTGCTTGCAAGGGAACTTTCAATAGACGAGATAGCCGAAATACACAGCAAATGTCCCGGAATGCGCCTTGAGGCTTTTGTGCATGGGGCTTTGTGCGTAAGCATGAGCGGACGCTGCTATGCCTCGCAGCATTGCTTCGGGCGAAGCGCAAACCGCGGGGAATGCGCCCAGTTCTGTAGGCTTCCTTTTGATCTTGAAACAGAAAAGGGAGTTAAGATAATAGAGGGAAAACACCTTTTGTCGCTCCGAGACCTTAACCGCACGGACTTTTTGGAACAACTGCTGGACACCGGCGTAAGTTCCCTGAAAATAGAAGGGCGTTTGAAAGACGTGGAATATGTCAAGAACATTACGGCCTGGTACAGAAAAGAGCTCGATGCTATTTTTGACCGCCGCAAGGAATACCGAAGGGCTTCGGCGGGGACTGTAGCTTTGACTTTTGAGCCCAAGCCCGAGAAAAGTTTCAACCGCGGCTTCACCGATTATTTCATGAACGGCAGGACCATGCGGCTTGCCTGTCCCGCCACGCCCAAAAGCATCGGCGAGCCGGTGGGTGAGGTGCGTCTTGTTAAAGACCGCTGCATTGTTGTTTCGGGACACAAAAAGTTTTCCAACGGTGATGGGATTTGCTTTTTCAACGAAAGCGGCGAACTTCGCGGTTTTCGTGTAAACCGTGCGGAGGGTACCCGTCTTTTTCCGGCATCAATGCCGCAGGACATAAAATGCCACGCATCACTTTTCCGTAATCACGATGAGGCTTTCTCGCAGATGCTGGCCAAGCCTTCGGCAGAGCGCAAACTTAGGGTGGACTTTGAGCTTTCCGAAACCGCCGGCGGATATGCCCTTTCGGCAGCCGATGAACTTTCGCGCCACGCCGATGCGCAAATAAACTTTGCCCACGAAAAGGCACGAAGTCCGCAGCGCGGAAACATTGTGGCGCAGCTTTCAAAGCTCGGCGGCACTTGTTTTGCGGCTGGGAACGTTGAAATAGAAAACGATGGGGACTTCATACCGTCCTCGCTGCTTGCCGAGGCGCGCAGGAGCGTTGTGGCTTCGCTGATGACCCAAACCCCGGAAAGGCCGGTGGCAAATGCCGTATGCAAAAAGCCTTCGCTGGAGAGCGTGGAGTATTCCGCCAATGTGGCAAACAGGCTCGCGGAAAAATTCTATAGGCAGTGCGGGGCTGAAAGCATAGAACCGGCATGGGAGATTAAAGAGCCGCAGAATGCCCCCATAATGACGTGCCGCTACTGTCTGCGCAACGAGATTGGAATGTGCCTCAAAAGGCGCGGCAGCGACCGTTCTTACCTGTTTCTCCGCCTTGCAGACGGCAGGCGTTTTCGTCTGGACTTCGACTGCAAGGAGTGTATCATGAGGATTTATGCCGAGAAATAAAATCATAAGGATAGCTTTTTTGCTTGCTGCGGTAATACTCTTTGCGGCCGGCTGCACTTATCCGCGTCCGCAAATAGATATGTTATGGGACTGCACGCCTCAGCAGCGCGACTCGATAGAGTTTTCATACACTCATCATTTTACCGAAAACAGCAACTTTCTCGTCAAGGGCGACAGCCTTATGCTGCTGCCGCAGTCTCCGGCAGATGTGGTGCAATCGATGGGCGACACGGTATGGGTGTACAGGAACGACAGGGTGGTTGTTGCCGACATAGCGATGATGGGGAATGACAGAACCGACAGCGTGTGGGTGAAAATTGCCCGCGATCAAATGACGATAGGCTGGCTTGCCGAGGGGACGCTCCTCAAAAACGTGGTACCCGAAGACCCCATATCGCAGTTCATCCATGTTTTCGGCAACAGGCGCATCGTTGCGCTATGCTGCATCGCCGCCATTGCCGTGGCGGTGGGGCTTCTCAAAACCATAAGGCGGAAAAAGGCAAGGATAGTTCACTTTAACGACATCGACAGCATATACCCCACGCTGCTTTGCGTTGACATGGCCTTCATCGCGCTTGTTTACGCGTCGATACAGCATTTCGTGCCGCAGACGTGGCAGGAGTTCTATTTCCATCCCACACTCAACCCGTTTGCCGTGCCGCCTGTGCTGTCGGCTATGATTGCGGGAGTCTGGGGGCTTGTGCTTTTCGCCATAGCGGCCTTTGACGATGCCGTGCACAAACTTGAGTGGCAGGGGGCAGTGCCATACCTGCTAACGCTTGCGGGAATGGCAATGGTTGTCTATCTCGTATTTGCGGCGGCCACCATGGTTTACGCCGGCTATCCGCTCTTCGTTGCCTACGCCGCCTTTGCCTTTGTGAGATATCGCAGAAACCGCACATACAAATATGTGTGCGGCAAGTGCGGGCACAAGCTGCGCCACAAAGGCACCTGTCCGTTCTGTGGGGCAAAGAACATTTAACTGCGCGAAAACCACATGGTACGTGGAAAAAAACTACATCGGACATGGGAAAAACAATGTCCTATGTAGAAAAAATTATGTCTGATATAATTCAAACTACATCAGACCTTTTGCGAAATAGGTGCTTTGCCCATGCTGTTTTTGCATATTTCGCTCTTGCTGCCAAAATTGTGGTATCTTTGCACAAATAAATTGAAACAAACGTAGAGATAAATTGATATCGGTAGAAGGACTGAAAGTGGAATTCGGCGCAAAGCCGCTGTTTAGCGACGTAACTTTCGTTATAGGCGAAAGAGAGCGTGTGGCCCTTGTGGGCAAAAATGGTGCGGGCAAATCCACACTGTTGAAAATTCTTGCAGGTTTGCAGAAACCAACGGCGGGAACGGTTGGCATAACCCACGATTCGCTTGTGGGATACCTGCCGCAGGTTATGAAGCTTAGCGATTCGTGCACGGTAATGGAGGAGGCGGAAAAGGCTTTCTCTGACATTGCGGCGCTTAAAGTAAAAATAGCGAAGTTGAATGATGAACTTGCCGAACGAACCGACTATGACAGCCCGGAATATATGGCTTTGGTCGAGAAATTCTCGCACGAAAGCGAACGCTATGATATGATGGGCGGCGATAATTATCACGCAGTTACCGAAAGAACCCTTACGGGCTTGGGTTTTGAACGCAGCGATTTCGATCGCCCCACAAGCGAGTTTTCGGGCGGTTGGAGAATGCGTATAGAGCTTGCGAAGATACTGCTGCGCAGGCCCGATGTGCTTTTGCTCGATGAGCCTACCAACCATCTTGACATCGAAAGCATACAATGGCTTGAGAACTTCCTTAAACAGTCAAAGTGCTCCGTGCTTCTTGTGAGCCATGATCGGGCTTTCCTCAACAACGTAACAACGCGCACAATGGAAATTTCCGTGGGCAGGATTGTTGATTACCGCGTGGGATACGACGAGTTTGTCAAACTTCGCGCGGAAAGGCGCGAACAACAGCTGCGCGCCTACGAGAACCAGCAGAAGGAAATAGCCGACATAAAGGACTTCATTGAGCGTTTCAGATACAAGCCCACCAAGGCTGTGCAGGTGCAGAGCCGCATAAAGCAGTTGGAGAAAATAGTGCCCATAGAGGTGGACGAGGTGGACAATTCGTCGCTCCACCTTAAATTTCCGCCATGCCGGCGCAGCGGCGATTTTCCGGTTATATGCAAGGACGTAAAGAAAAGCTATGGCGACCACGTGATATTTTCCGATGTAAACCTTTCCATAAGGCGCGGCGAGAAAGTGGCATTTGTGGGTAAGAATGGCGAAGGCAAGTCAACGCTCGTAAAATGCATAATGGGGCAGATACCGTTTGAGGGCGAGTTGAAGATTGGGCATAATGTGGAAATAGGGTACTACGCCCAAAACCAGGCGCAGCTCCTTGACGAGAACATAACCGTTTACGACACCGTTGACCGCGCCGCACGCGGGGATATACGCCTAAAAATAAACGACATTCTCGGGGCGTTTATGTTCGGGGGCGAGGCAAGCGAGAAATATGTGAAATTCCTGTCGGGCGGCGAGCGTAGCCGACTCGCAATGATACAGCTGCTGCTTGAACCTGTAAATCTCTTGATACTCGATGAACCAACCAACCATTTAGACATGCAAACAAAAGACGTGCTAAAAGAGGCTATTCTTGCCTTTGACGGCACGGCGATAATAGTATCCCACGACCGCGACTTCCTCAACGGACTTGTGTCGAAAGTTTACGAGTTTGGCGAGGGAAAGGTGAGGGAGCACATAGGCGGCATCTATGATTTCCTTTCCAAAAAGAACATAAGTTCGCTCGGGGAGTTGCAGGGCAGACATTCTGCGGACGCCCCGGCACAGCCTAAAACAGAGGGTCGCAACGAGGGACGCATTGCCTATGAGCAGCAAAAGGAAACTGCCAAACGCCGCCGCAAACTCGAACGAGCCGCCGGAGAGGCTGAAAAAGAAGTAACTCAGCTCGAGGCGGCGGTGAAGCTTCTTGAACAAAAGATGAACGACCCCGCAACGGCGCAGGACACTTCGCTTTTCAACAAGCACGCATCGCTGTCAAAACAGCTTGCAAAGGCCATGGAGGAATGGGAGAACGCCGAAGGCGAGCTTGAAAAGTTTAACGCCTTACAGCAATGAGCAACAGCAAAACAACAACCAAACATAAATAACAATGAACCTTAAAATGATTATTTCAGCATTTGCGCTGGCAGGGCTTACTGCTTCCTGCGGCAACGCCCCTCTTTCCACCGGCATACACAAGGAGAACATGGACACCGGCGTGAAACCGGGCGATGATTTCTACGAGTATGCCTGCGGAGGTTGGATGAAAAAGCACCCGCTACCCGCCGAATATTCGCGCTATGGCACATTCGAACAGCTAATAGAAAACAACGACAAGCAGATACGCAGCCTTATCGAAGGACTTGCGGCCAAGAAACAGGACGAAGGGAGCATTGCACAGAAAATAGGCGATTTGTATAACCTTGCAATGGACTCGGTGCGCAAAAACAAGGATGGCGTGAAACCCATAGCCAAGTATCTTGCAATGGTGAAAGACATAAAAACATTTAAGGACGTTATGCCCACAAACGCAAAGCTCGAGCGCATGGGGATGAGCGGATATTTCAGCACAGGAGCCGATGCCGACCTTAAAGACAGCAAGAACAACCTTGTGCAGATAGGACAGGGCGGTCTTACCCTCGGAGAGAAAGAATACTATACCGATAATGACTCAGCCACAGTAAAGATACGTTCGGAATTCACGAAATACATAACAAAGGTGTTCGAACTATGCGGCTACGACAACGCTGCGGCAAAAACCAATACCAAGTATGTTATGGACATTGAGAACGCTCTGGCAAAAGTGTCGCGTTCTGCAGCAGAGCTTCGCGATCCGGAGTCAAACTACAACAAAATGACTTTCGCGCAACTTCAGAAAGACTACCCCGCAATCGACTGGAAAGGCTACTACACCGATTGCGGCTATCCGGAGTTCAAAGAAATAAGCGTTGGGCAGCCGGAGTTTCTTCACGGAGTGGAGAATATCTTGAAAACCATGCCGGTTGAGGCACATAAGGCCTATCTTGAGTTCAAAATCATAGACTTAGCCGCAAACTACACAAACGATGAAATGCGCAAGGCAAGTTTCAATTTCTATGGCAAGGTGTTCTCGGGCAAAAAAGAGGAGAAGCCGTCTTGGAAACGTGCGGTTGCGCTTGTGCAGGGTGTGCTGGGCGAAGGCTTGGGAAAGATGTATGTAGAGAAATACTTCCCCGAAAGTTCCAAGGAGCGCATGACAAAGCTCGTAAAAAACCTTCAAACTGCTCTCGGCGAGCGCATAGAAGCGCAGACATGGATGAGCGCGGAAACCAAGAAAAAAGCAAAAGAGAAACTTTCCACTTTCTATGTAAAGATAGGCTATCCCGACAAATGGAAAGACTATTCCGGGCTAACCATCGACCCGGGGAAATCTCTTTTGGACAATATTGCCCGGGCCATTAAGTTTGCAAACGATGAAGAGATAGAACGCACGGTGAACAAGAAGGTGGACCGCACAAAGTGGTACATGACCCCGCAGACCGTAAATGCGTATTACAACCCCACGACCAACGAGATATGCTTCCCCGCAGGAATTCTACAGCCGCCTTTCTTTGACGCAACAGCCGATGACGCTTTCAATTACGGCGCCATAGGCGTTGTTATCGGTCATGAGATGACACACGGGTTTGACGACCAGGGACGCCAGTTCGACAAGGACGGCAACCTTAAAGACTGGTGGACAAAGGCGGATGGCGACAATTTCAAGAAACGCGCCAAGGTTATGAGCGATTTCTTCAGCAATATCGAGGTGCTTCCCGGCTTGAAGGGCAACGGACCGCTAACGTTGGGAGAGAACCTTGCCGACCACGGAGGTTTGAACGTGGCATACCAGGCTTTGCAGAATGCAATGAAAGAAAAACCGCTCGGCAGCGCAGACGGTTTCACACCCGAGCAGCGTTTCTTCATAGCATACGCCAACGTATGGGCTGCAAACATAAGCAACGAGGAAATACGCCGCCGCACAAAGAGCGATCCTCACTCTTTGGGACGTTGGAGGGTAAACGGCGCACTGCCGCATATTGACGCATGGTACAAGGCGTTTAACGTTACCGAGAAAAACAAACTGTTTGTTCCGAAAGACAAGAGGGTTACCATTTGGTAAAAGCACCAATCGGCTTAGCCTGTAAAAGATAGCACCCCGCAAGGCATAAAAACCTTGCGGGGTGCTATCTTTGTTTTTTAACGAATTGAGTTACAATAAAACACCCATTCAGACATTTCCTCTTATAACTATTAGTTTTTCATGGGTTTGCAAGTGGCGAAAAAAGGTCCGATGTAATTTGAATTATATCAGACATAATTTTTTCTACGTCCTATGTAATTTTTCCCGTGTCCCATGCAGTAATTCCGCTCCCTTGATCAGGCGTTGCTAACACGGCATAAAAGCCGTTGGTAAGGCTATGTATAAATGGGTTGATGTCTAAGTATGCCCGATTTAATTACGGTTGGGTTCCGGCTTACACTTGTTGAATACGCCGTGCAACCCGAACTTTTTATGCCGTTTGCCGCAAGCTGATGTATAAATTAGTAACTTTGCGCCGACCAATAAAGTAAGCTGCACCGCCATGCTGAGCAAAAACGATATAAAGTTCATCCACTCGCTTGCCCTCAAGAAACGCCGGGACGAGGAGGGGCTGTTTGTAGCCGAGGGTCCAAAGTTGGTAGGCGAGCTTTGGGGCAGCTTTCGTTGCCGCCGCCTTTTTGTGGAGGATGAAGCAGACATCGGATTTTCGCCTTTGGGTGTGGTGCCTGAATATGTGAGTCGCGCCCTGATGGAACGCGCCACTCTCCTGACCACTCCCCACAGCGTGCTTGCCGTGTTTGAGAAACCCGCCCCCGAAAAGTCGGAGAGCGTAGCCGATGTGGCGGGGCGCGAACTCTGTCTGGCTCTCGACGGCATACAAAACCCCGGAAACCTCGGCACAATATTGCGCACTGCCGACTGGATGGGCATACGCCATGTGTTTTGCTCCAAGGAAACTGCCGACTTGTATTCGCCCAAGGTGCTGCAGGCCACAATGGGTTCGGCGGCAAGGGTTAAGGTGTCGTACAACGATTTGCCCGCTGTGCTTGAAATGTGCGCAGCGCCGGTTTGGGGTACGTTCCTTGACGGCGAAAACATATTCACGGCAAATCTCGAGCAGCGCGGTGTTGTTGTTATAGGCAACGAGGGAAACGGAATATCGGCGGAGGTGGAGCGCACGGTTACCCGCCGCCTTTTCATACCGCCCTATCCCGAAAACCGCGCAACGGTGGAAAGTTTGAATGCCGGGGTAGCCACGGCAATTACGCTTGCTGCCTTTCGCGGTAGAATGTATAACGAAAAAACAAAGTGAAAATATGGCAGGCAATGCCCATGAATATATGTATATTATAATAATAGCGGGTGGTGTATGCGCCGCTTTAGGTTTGGCGGCGTTTTTGCTGTTTAAACTCAAACTTTATTCGGCAATATCAAAAGCTACACATGATGTACTGAAGAAAGATGAGGAAAAAGCCGTTACGGTGGTGATTTGCTGCCATAACGAAGGAGGTTTGCTCGAAAGCAATTTGCCGAAAATAATGGAGCAGAGGGGAGTGAAGCTCGAAGTGGTTGTTGTTGACGACTGCTCGGACGATTCCACGCCCGATGTGCTGAAGCGCATGGAGAACCGCTACCCGAACTTGCGCCACACTTTCGTGCCGACAACGGCACGCTACGTGAGTCATGCAAAGCTCGCCGTATCGCTTGGCGTTAAGGCTGCGCGTAACG
The DNA here is from genome assembly GCA_002437495.1 of Prevotellaceae bacterium UBA6398. Classification (GTDB taxonomy): domain Bacteria; phylum Bacteroidota; class Bacteroidia; order Bacteroidales; family Bacteroidaceae; genus UBA6398. The sequence goes on along the minus strand of DJQA01000002.1, from coordinate 8,390 downwards.
AGTGGATAGTGATGACGCGCCCCGGATGCGCCCCGGTTACAGACCTGTGGCTTAAAGCCATGTCGTCGCGCTTTGAGGATGGAACCGATATAGTGCTCGGCTATGCAAACTATGCCGACAACGGAACGTTTGCGGCGGGCAGGGCAGTATATGAGCGCATGCAATATAATATGATGTGGTTTCTTTCGGCGCGCAAAAGGGCGTGCGGCGGCGATGGTGGAAATTTGGCGTTCAGGCGTTCGGCGTTTTTGGAACGCGACGGCTATGCGGATTCGCTTGACTGCCTTTTCGGAGATGACGATTTACTTGTGGATGCAATGGCATCAAGGGGAAATACGGCGGTTTGCTGTGCTCCGGTGGCCATTGTGCGCGAATATTCAGCAAATATGCGCCTTGCGTGGCGCAGCGCAAAGTTGTCGCGCTCGGCTTCGCTTATGCGTTCGCCGCGAAATGGTAATGCGGCTGTGCTGGCCATGAAACTTTCAAACTTGGGGCATTTCCTTTGGCTTATAGGTTGGATTTTGGTTGCGGCGGTGTCTTTTATATCGGGTCATGTATTGGCAGCGGCGGCTGCGGTGCTCGCCGCCGTTCTGCTTACGGTGGCCGACACACTGCAGATGTGGCGCGCCACATCTGCAGTGGGCGAGAGAAACTATGTGTTCTCGCTTTGGTGGTATGAGGCGGTGCGTCCGATGGTTTACCCTTTTTGGAAATTGAGGGCAATACTGCACGGACGCGATTTGAGAAGACACGTATAGCAACGCGGTATGAACATGAAACGATTTGCATTTATACTGATTTTTTTGTCAACCGCAATAATTTCGGACTTTACGGCCGTTGCCGGACGATATGTTGACATAAAGCAGAGGATTGGCGGGAAAGTGCGCACCGGAGTTCTTTTTCTGCCAACTGAACTGCGTGCCGGTGCGCCTATAGTAACTTGCGTGCACGGATATGGCGGAACTGCAAACCCCAAGCATTTCGATCTCGACCCTGTGGCCGAAAGAGAGGGCTTTGCCGTGCTTTATCCTCAAGGGCTTAAAGATCCCAAAGGATATGCGGGCTTCAATGTTGGCTATCCCAATCAAAAGGGAATGAACGTGGATGACGTGAAAATGCTGTGCGAAATTACGCGTCATGTGCAGAGGGAATACGGTTTGAGTAGGGAGAATGCCTTTCTTACCGGCATGTCAAATGGGGGAGATATATGTTATCTTGCAGCTTTTGAAGGGCAGAAAACTTTTAAGGCTCTTGCCTCGGTTGCGGGATTGACGTTCACATGGTTTTACCAAAAGTATGCCATGACAAATCCCCATCCGGTGCCGCTGTTTGAGATTCACGGAACGGAGGATCGCGTTTCGGAATGGAAGGGCGACCCTCTTGGAAAAGGTGGGTGGGGAGCATATCTTTCCGTTCCCATGGCGGTTAACTACTGGGTGGCGCGTAACGGATGCCACACAGAGAATAGCGATACCGTAAGAAGCAAGGATTCGGGCAGCGGGCATTATGTGATACGCCATTTTTACAGCGGAGGCAAAGGCGGCAACGATGTGTGGCTTTACGAGGTGGTTGGCGCACCGCATTGTTGGCACAACGGCGATATTGACACAGGCGAGGAAATATGGCGGTTCTTCAAAAAATATGTCAAGTAGTATGAAACCATGACGCAATATAATTACGGGCAAAGTTTTTCATACAGCAAAGTGAGTGTGTACAACGATGAGGCTTTGCACCTTCATACTCATAAGTCGTGGGAGCTGACTTTCGTGGCCCACGGTGAGGGCGAGCGCGAGACAGGCGGCGTGGTTTCGCCCTTCAGCGGGGGCGAGCTATTCCTTATACCGCCCGATATGCCACACGGGTGGCGTTTCGGTAATAGCAATGATATTGGGGCGGAAAAGAAGTGCCTTATATGTGTTAATTTCCCATCCGGAATTTTGTCGGGGCTTGCGGCGGTTTTTCCCGAGTTTGGCTATATGCCCGAAATGTTTGCCGGCCATTCCAAGGCGTGGACTTTCAAGAGAACGGTGTCGCTCGGGGTGGGCAGAATAATGGCAAGCATGGAAAACGAAGGCGGCAGCATGAGGGCTGCAAGTCTTGTGGAGATACTTGCGCGCATTGCATCGGCGCGAAACCCATTGGTGGCGGGGATTACGGGGTATAAGGCTACAGAAGAGCGCAGATGCAGAGAAATTGACAGCTATGTAGCCGCAACTCCCATAGGCCTGGTAAATGCCGAAAAGGCGGCGGAACTGCTTGGCATGCAGCCCACAACGTTCTGCAACTTTTTTAAGAAAAACTATGGTACAAACTTTGTGGATTTCATTAACGCAAGGAAAGTGGAGAAAGCCTGTGCCTTGATGAAGAAAGGCGGTATGACGATGCATGACGTGTGCCGTGAAAGCGGATTTAACAGCATGGTTTACTTCATACGCATATTCAAACGTACAAAGGGTATTACGCCCGCACGCTGGGCAAAGGAAAACTATTAGGAAACAGTGTGGCCTAAATCTTCGTGGGACATGGAAAAAACTACGTCCTATGTAGAAAAAACTACGTCCTATGTAGAATAAAAAACATCGGACATAGAAAAAACCACATCAGACCTTTTTTCTCTTGCAAACTCTATTGGGTGCTGTAAGATATATATAATCGTAAAATCAATGCCAAATAGTTGTTTGTTAGTTGGTTGTGCGCTTTTCGGGATTTGTCGTCGAGCAAAAAAAATCCCCGCCTCTGCAATGAGAAAGCGGGGAAAGCTTATGAAAAGAAATTTTGCGGTCTACAGTTATTTCACGCGGTTAACATATGAGCCGTCGCGTGTATCAACCTCTATCAGTTCGCCCTCGTTAATGAAAAGCGGTACGCGCACCGTCGCACCCGTCTCCACTGTTGCAGGCTTTGTTGCGTTTGTGGCAGTGTCGCCTTTAAGTCCGGGTTCGGTGTAGGTTATTTTCAACACGGTTTTAACGGGCATTTCTGCGTAGAGAATCGTTTCGGTTGAGGCATCGCTTACAACATCAACAACATCACCCTCTTTCATGAAGTCAACGCCCGTTATCAGCGCGCGCTCTATTACAACATCGTCCCAAGTTTCCTGGTTCAGAAAGTGATACTGGTCACCATCGGCGTATGAAAACTGGTACGGACGGCGTTCCACCCTCACGTCCTCAAGGGCTTCGCCTATGTTGAAGCGCTTTTCAATCACACGCCCCGAAACAACGTCCTTCAGTGTGGTGCGCATTATTGTGTTGCCCTTTCCCGGCTTCACGTGCAGGAAATCAATGCAAAAATAGAGCTTACCGTCCATGCGGATGCAGGTGCCCTTTTTGATGTCTTGTGATTTGATCATGATTTATATGTTCTGTTTGTTGTATTCTGCTGCAAGATGCCCGAAAAGGGGGCTGACTTGCGAAAAACGTTGCAAAGTTATGATTTTCTTGTATATTATGCGGCCGGACATGCGAAAAAAAGTGCTGTAACGACAATATTGTTGCGTGCGCCTTGGGCGGAAAGAAAAAAATCCCTAAATTTGCAGCCCGAAAGTGCGCCTTTGGTGTGGCGCGTGAACTCAGAATTAAAATAAAATACATAAGGCAATGAAACGTACATATCAACCTCACAACCGAAAGAGAAAGAACAAGCACGGCTTCCGCAGCCGTATGCAGACCGCAAACGGCAGGCGCGTGCTGGCTTCGCGCCGTGCAAAAGGACGCAAGAAACTTACGGTTTCTGACGAAGTTCACGGAAAGAAATAAGCGTTCCGGACTTCATCCGCAATAACAACAACTAAGGAGAAGTGGGGGTTTGGGAACTCAAGCCTTTGCTTCTTTTGTGTTTTAAGCCTTGGCCGGCACATATGGGCAGCCAAGAAACTTGCACCTCCAAAGTATGACACTCAAGGAACTGTTCTCCCGTCTTACAAGCCGTTACCTATGGGGAAACCTGCTGGCAATGGTCGTGGTTGTGGCGTTGATAACCATTCTCACGTTCAAGGGGCTGGACATATATTCGCGCCATGGCGAGGAGATAACGGTGCCATCGCTCAAAGGACTTTCTTATGGCGAGGCGCAGAAAAAGCTCGAAGCCGCCGGGTTGGTGTGCGTGGTGAGCGATTCGGGATATGTGCCGCGTATGGCGGCGGGCACGGTGCTCGACCAGGACGTGGAGGCCGGAGCAAAGGTAAAGGCCGGCAGGGAAGTGCAGTTGACGCTTAACGCAGCATCGCCGCCAACAATAGTAATGCCCGACCTTGCCGACAACAGCTCCCTGCGAGAGGCGCAATCGCGCCTTGAGGCACTCGGCTTCAAACTCACACCCCCGGAATACATAAACGGTGAAAAAGAATGGGTGTATGGCGTTAAAAGCAACGGCAAGAACGTTGTTGCGGGAACAAGGGTGTCGGTTACATCCGTGCTTACAATAGTTGTGGGAAACGGACTTACCGACGAAAGCATGGACGAAACGGACTCGCTATATACGGATTGGGAATACGGGGAGGATATAAATTTTGACGGCAATTCGAATGAAGGAGGAGATTTGGCTGAATAATGTGCGCGATGCCTATGACGGCGATGACGCCATAGATGACGACGGAGACGAAAACGGGCAGCTGTACGAGCATTTCAGAATGGTAGCCGACAAGGGGCAACAGCTTCTGAGAATAGACAAGTTTCTTTTTGTGCACCTGCCGGGCACTTCGCGAAATCGCATACAACTTGCGGCGAAAGCGGGATTCGTGCATGTGAACGACCGCCCCGTTAAGAGCAATTACAGAGTGAAACCGGGCGATGTGGTAACACTTCTGCTTAACCGACCACACTATGACAACACCATAGAGCCGGAGGATATACCGCTCGACATTGTTTACGAAGACAACGATGTGATAGTGGTCAACAAACCCGCGGGAATGGTGGTTCACCCGGGACACGGAAACTACACCGGCACATTGGTAAACGCAATAGCGTGGCATTTAAAAGACGATCCCGGCTATGACCCAAATGACCCTGCCGTGGGACTTGTACACCGAATAGACAAGGACACTTCAGGACTTTTGGTTGTGGCTAAAACGCCGGAGGCGAAGACAAGTCTCGGAGTGCAGTTTTTCAACAAAACAACCCGCCGCCGTTACGAGGCTCTTGTATGGGGCGACCCTGGAAACGACGAGGGAACAATAGAGGGGAACATTGCGCGCAACCCCAAAAACCGCCTGCAGATGTGTGTGTTTCCGCCGGGAAGCGGCATAGGTAAAACTGCGGTTACACACTACAGGGTTATTAAGCGATTTGGCTACACCACATTTGTGGAGTGCCGTTTGGAAACGGGACGAACCCACCAAATACGCGCACACTTCGCACATATAGGCCACCCGCTTTTCAACGACGAGCGTTACGGCGGGGCGCAGATAATGCGTGGAAAAAGTTCGGGTAGCTACAGGCAGTTTGTGACGAATTGTTTTTCGCTATGCCCGCGTCAGGCCCTGCACGCCGCCACTCTCGGCTTTTTCCACCCAACGCTTAAAAAGGAAATGGATTTCGCCGCCCCGATGCCCGAAGACCTAAAGGCACTCATAGATAAATGGGAAAAGTTTTCGGAGGCTTCAACAAGATAAAACATGAAATGAAATAAAAAACAGCGCGGGAGTATAATGGCTTACAGTCCGCGCAAAAACAAAAACTATATGAAACGTATAATAGCAATTGTGGCAGGAGGCGATTCCTCCGAGCATGACGTGTCTATGCGCAGTGCGCAAGGCATAAAGTCGTTTCTTGAAAACCAACCTTACGACACTTATATTGTGGAGGTGCGCAAAACGGGCTGGAACGCTCACCTAGGCAATGGTATGTCCGCACCGGTCGACCGCAACGACTTCTCGTTTGCAGACGGCGGCAAACGAATACGCCCCGATTTCGCATACATCACAATTCATGGCACCCCCGGTGAAAACGGGATAATAGAAGGGTATTTCGACTTGATAGGTATGCCGTATTCCACGAGCGATGTTCTTGTAGAGGCCATGACATTCAACAAATATGCGCTAAACCAATTTCTGCGTTCGTTGGGGGTGAACATATCCGATAGTGTGCTGTTGCGTAAAAACCAGGCGCGCCGCCATACAAACGAGCAGATTATTGAAAGGCTTGGCTTACCTTGCTTTGTTAAGCCCAATGCGGGCGGAAGCAGCTTTGGTGTAACAAAGGTCAAAGAGGCAGACGAGCTCGAGCCAGCCATACAGAAAGCCATGGCCGAAAGCCCCGAAGTAATGGTGGAGGCTTTCATGAAAGGCACAGAAATAACCTGCGGATGCTATAAGACAAGCAAGACAAGCTGCGTGTTCCCCATTACGGAGGTTGTAACCTCGAATGAGTTTTTCGACTACAACGCAAAGTATAACGGACAGGTGAGCGAAATAACCCCCGCCCGTCTTTCACCGGATACTACGGAGCGTGTAAAGAAAGAGACACTCAATATTTATGAACTTCTCGGCTGCCGCGGAATTATACGCATAGACTATATACTTACAGGCGAAAAGGGCAATGAAAAGATTAATATGCTAGAAATAAACACGACCCCCGGCATGACGGCAACGAGCTTCATACCGCAGCAGATAAAGGCCGACGGAAAAGACGTGGGAAGTGTGCTCGCCGAGATAATAGAGGATTGCCTGGAAAATTGTTGAAGGCTTATGGTCATACCAAAGGAATTTGACGAAATACGCCCCTACACCCCCGAAGAGCTTCCCACCGCATACGATGCCCTGCTCTCTGACCCGCAGTTCATGGCCGTGGTGGCACAGCTGTACCCCGGTGCCGACGTGAACTTGATTGCCGCAAAACTGCGCTCGTGTAAAACCAACCAACAGGTGCAGGAACTGCTGGTTTACGACCTGGTGAAAAAGGTGGAGGACAATTGCACAGACGGTGTGGATATGGATTGCAGCTGCATAGAGCCGGATAGGCGTTATACATTCGTGTCAAATCACCGCGACATAGTGCTTGACCCGGCTTTTCTCTCAAAAAAACTGATAGAAAACCATTTTCCGTGTACGGTGGAAATAGCAATAGGCGACAATCTGCTGATTTACCCGTGGATTCGCCGCCTTGTGAGGCTTAACAAGTCGTTCATAGTTCAGCGTTCGCTCCACATGCGAGAGATGCTGGCAAGTTCTGCGCGGCTGAGCCGCTACATGCACTTCGCAATAAGCCAAAAGCACGAAAACATATGGATAGCGCAGCGCGAGGGAAGGGCAAAGGATTCCGACGACCGCACACAGGACTCCATTCTGAAAATGATGGCCATGGGCGGCGAAGGGGACGTTGTCGACAGGCTTATGGAGCTTCATATTGTGCCGCTGAGCATTTCATACGAATACGACCCATGCGACTATTTAAAGGCAGAGGAGTTTCAGATGAAGCGCGACATCCCCGATTACGTAAAGACGCGTGAGAACGACCTGCTTAATATGCGTACAGGCATATATGGTTACAAGGGCAGGGTGCACTATTCACCGGCACCATGCATAGACGCCTGGCTCTCTACGCTCAACCGTGGCATGAAAAAAAGCGAAATGTTTGAAACCATAGCCCGCCATATCGACAGGGAAATATTCTGCCATTACAGATTGTATCCTTCAAACTACGTAGCTGCCGATTTGCTGGGAAATACTTCGCGTTTCGCATCTAAATACACAGGGGAGGAGAAAGCAAAATTTGAGGAATACGTAGTATCGCGCATAGACAAAGTGGACTTACCTAATAAGGACAGTGCCTTTCTTCGCGAACGCATCCTTACAATGTATGCCAACCCCGCGCTGAACCGTTTTAAGGCTTTAGGGACGCTGTAAAACAACTCCGGGCAGGGTAAAATCATAAGTTTTTATTGCTGTCCGGTAAAATGCAAAATAGCTTGTAAATCCAATCCGCAATGCCCATGAACAGGCGTTGCGGATGATTTTTTTAAAAGTCTCCCTTAGTCAAAAAAAGGTCGGTTCAGTAGGCCCATTCTTTGCCATACAGGCGTATTAACATGAATATACCGTTGAAACGGAGTTTTTAATTGACGGCTGAGTACTTGAATTACTTGCAGTGGCGAGGTTTACGGTAAGGTTTGTAAGTTAATGCGTTATACAACGTTATGGCGGTCGAAAAAAAAGGTCTGATGTAGTT
>DJQA01000002.1:0-207 GCA_002437495.1 Prevotellaceae bacterium UBA6398 | reverse complement strand
TTTTCTATGTCTGATGTAATTTTTCCTACGTCCTATGTAGTTTTTCCTACATCCCATGTGGTTTTATGGTGCCGGAGAATGGACATGCGGTTATGGTTTTGCGTTATTTATAGGGGAGTATGGCATACGCCCGGTACGCCACTGCTCGAACCATATAGCAAGCCACCGCCATAACATAGCATAATTTGCGCACTTCGGGCGTATGCC
>DJQA01000013.1:35443-117531 GCA_002437495.1 Prevotellaceae bacterium UBA6398 | reverse complement strand
AACGTGGTTCATGCGGCGGCGTAAAGGACGTATGGCATACGCCCCTACAAATGGCGAAAAACCATAACCGTATGTTTATTCCCCCAAACCATAAAACCATATAGGATGTGGGAAAAACTACATAGGACATAGGAAAAATTACATCAGACATAAAAAAAACTACATCAGACCTTTTTTTCGCAAAACGCAACACGCTAAAAAACAAACCATTACAAAAAAACATACATTACACTTATATCGTTCAGCAAACCAATATGTTATCTCGTTCGGTCTGTTTTGCGGTTTTACAGACTTGCAACTCCGCCGTGTAAACGTCAGTCGGCTGCGAAATTGTACATATCACATTTTCTTTTGCCCATACGGGCACACACGCAAACCAACCATGGCTCGCCATTCCATTCGCAATTTTTCGGTAAAATACAAAGTTGAGTTGCAAAATAACGGTGTTTTTTCCGTAAAACCCTTCGTTTGTGCCGTTTTTTCCTTTTTATGAACGAAATACCTATATATGGTTACATTTGTGATAACAAAACCCACTAACTTTGCACAAAACAAAACAATGTACACTGACATGGGAATAATCAACACAGTTTCGCGCATAAAGAGCATAATTTCATCGGCTTGCATCGCAGCCCTGCTTTTCTGCATACCTGCAAACGCCCAAAACGTACGCACGCACAGTTTGAAAGGCACAGTAACCGACACAGAGGGCAAACCGGTTGAAGTAGCCTCCGTGATACTCAACAATTCCCTATACACCCTCACCAACGAAAAAGGAAACTTCAAGTTCAACAACGTGCCGATAGGCGAACTCGACTACTACGTTTCCAGTCTCGGCTGCAAGGAAGTGCGCGGCAAAATAAGAATAAAAGGCGATGGCAACGACCGTTTGGACATAAAAATGGAACGACTGTCGCTAAGCCTTAAAGGCGTAACCGTTACCGCCAAGCAACAGGCAATGGGCTCCAAGTCGATAATAGACCAGGATGCCGTGCGCCACATACAGCCCAAGAGCCTTGCCGACATGCTACAGCTGCTGCCGGGCGCCCTGACAACAAACCCCACCTTGAACAACCTTGCCCAGGCCAACGTAAGGGAAATAGGCAGCAACGACAACAACGCCCTCGGAACGGCAATAATACTCGATGGCACTCCAATAAGCAACGATGCCAATCTTCAGGCCATTGCCCCCACGCGCAACGGCAAGGACGCGAGCACCACAGCCGATGATGCGAACAATCAAATCACGGCGGGGCGCGGCGTCGACCTGCGCACAATATCGGCCGACAACATTGAGTCGGTTGAAGTTATACGCGGCATTCCATCGGTAGAATACGGCAACCTGACATCGGGCGTGGTGGTTGTGAAGACCAAGGCGGGACGCAGTCCCCTTGAGGCCAAGTTCAAGGCCGACCCTTTCTCTAAACTTGCATACGCCGGCAAAGGCTTCAACCTTGGCACGGGAACCATGAACGTAGGCGTTGACTGGTCGCAGTCGTATGCCGACACGCGCCGCAAATACCAGGGCTACGACCGCATAACCGGCACGGTGGGCTACTCAAATGTGTTTGGCAAAAACAGCGATCGCCCCGTTACGTTCAATATTAACGGTTCGTTCTACAACAACGTGAACAACTACAAGTACGACAAGCAGATGAGCGAGCTTGACCTAACCTACAAAAACAAAAACACCGGCGGAAGGCTCTCCATTCACGGCCATGCTCAGCTCAACGGCTGGCTCACGGGACTTGACTACGACCTTTCGGGACAGTTGGCACGCACCCTCGACACCCACCACGACAGAATTTCAACCCCCGACGGAGTTATATCGGGAAGCATGGAAACCGGGGAACACATCGCAAAGATGCTCACCAAGGTTTATTACAGCGATTACAGCATTGAGGGCATTCCCATCAACATATTTGCCCAGCTTAAAGCCAACAAATACATACAGCTGGCAAACAAGGGCTACACCAACTTAAAGGCCGGCGTGGAATATCGCCTTGACGACAATCGGGGCTACGGACTCAAGTTCGACCTCAACCTACCGCCCAAGGCCGGCGAGGCACAGTCGTACCGCCCGCGAAAGTTCAAGGACATTCCGGCGCTCCATAACCTTTCGGTGTTCCTCAACGATGTGTCATCGTTCAACATGGGAGCCACCAACCTGCAATTCGATGCCGGAGTGCGCCTGTCGAACCTGTTCCTCAACAAGGAAAAGGCAAAACGTAACTCGATATTCGTTGCCGAGCCGCGCGTGAACACAGAATTCACGTTCCTATCAAAAAAGAACAACAGTTTATTCGACAAACTGAGCATAAGCGGCGGCTTCGGTATTTCGAACAAAATGCCAACGCTGCTCTACCTGTACCCCGACAAGGCATACTTCGACAACGTTAGTTTCAGTGCCATAGGCGCAGACAACTCGCGCCTTGCCGTAATGACAACACGGGTTGTTGACAACACACAGAACCCCGACCTCAAACCGGCCCGCAGCACTAAATGGGAAATTGGTCTCAATGCCCGCATAGGACAAATGAAGGGCTACATCAACTTCTTCAGCGAGCGCCACCGCAACGAGTTCGGCTTCACATCGCAGTTCATAGCACTCGACTACACAAAATACAAATTGCCTGAAGGGCTGCTGGTGTCAAACCTCATGTACACAGACAAGGGAGTTTCATACACCTACAACGGTGAACAGCACATGGCCGCCACCGAGGCCGGCAATGAAATAAATACATGGAGCCGCCCCGCCAACACCACAAGCACCGACAAGCACGGCATAGAGTATTCGTGGGATTTCGGCACATGGCAGGCATTGCGCACATCGCTCGTTGTTGACGGCGCATGGTTTCACATAAAGAGAAGGAGGGACGCAACAAGCCTTAATTACGTAAGGTATGGCTACGACTACATTTCAATGCTCCCCGCCGGAAGCGGAACAATAAGCGACAGGGTTAACACCAATTTCCGCTTCATAACCCACATTCCGGCAGTGAACCTCGTGTTCACAACCACAATGCAGGTGGTATGGTATGAAAGCCAGCGCAGCATATACGAAAGCAAAAGCGGCACAAAATTGTATCACATGTCAGCCGATGGCAGCGAGCTCATCGTTTCTCCGCTCGGGTTCTACAACCGCCGGGGCGAATGGACCGATTGGAAGCCCGAGTTTGAGAATATGGACAAATACCGCCTGCTCAACGGACGCTATTTGGTATACGCGTTCAAGAGCGACAACATAAAGCCATGGGCACTCTTCAACTTCCGCCTTACAAAGGAGCTGGGAAAGATTGCCGAAATATCCTTTATGGCAAACAACTTCCTTGGCATGAAGAAATACCACATAAACAAGAACACCAGGGAAAAGCAGTCGCTCTATCCCGACACATATTTCGGGGCAGAACTGAAACTGAAATTCTAAATGAAATCAACATAAACCAACCACTAAAAACAAAAGACAGATGAAGAAAATTTTCAACAAAATCTTCGCAGCAGTGCTTGTAGCCGGTTTGTCAGCGGCGTTTGCAGCCTGCAGTTCTGACAACGGTGGCGGTGTAAAATCCTACCCCGTGTCAGTAAATCTCAGCCTTGGCGACGGCCTGGCAATCGGCGACATTGAAAACCTCCAGCTTATTGTAAAAAGCGACAAAGGTGTGAGCGACACAATCAACGTTACAAGCGAACAAACCCCATTGGTGCTTAAACAGGGCGTTTACGACTTCTCCCTAACAGGAAAGGTAAAGGATGAGGTTACGGCCTACGTTACGGGTCTTACAAAAGCAAATGTCTACAACGAAGCTACTGTTAGCATACCCGTGAGCAAAATTTACCAGTCTGCACTCATCTTCAAAACCATCTACAATGCAGGCGGCAAACTATACTACGTAAAGGACTCTTTCTTTGAGATTGTGAACAACAGCGATGAGGTTCAATATCTTGACAACCTCGTGCTCGCGTCATCACTTGCAGCCCAGACCACTAAAAACGAATGGCAGGCAAACGGCATCACCGATCTCTACCCCATGACCAACGGTGCAGTACTCGCATTCCCCGGAAACGGTACCGACTATCCGCTTCTGCCCGGCCAGAGCGTGCTTGTAGCCAACGATGCCGCAAACCACGCTGGTGCCGACCGTGCAAACGACCCCGCATGCCCCGATTTGACCAATGCCGACTGGGAAGTTTACCTCGACTACAACTCACAGGAAATTGACAATCCTGCTGTCAAGAACCTTAAGGTAATCTTCACAAACAACAAGTACATGCCTATGTGGGGCTTCGGCGTTACGTCAACCGCACTCGCCATTGTGAAACTCCCCGACGGCGTTACTCCCGAAGCCTTCGCCGCAGACGCGAAAAACTTCCAGACCGCTCCCGGAACTACCGCATCTATGGAATACATGATGATTCCTTCGAATTACGTACTTGACGCTGTTGAAATTTGGAACCCCAAAGCAAGCGAACACTACGGTTTCTTCCTACCGAAAGACGACAAGCAGGGCGTGCTTAACAGCGACTCTTACACCGGAAAGTGCGAACGCCGCAAGGTTTCAAAGGTGGTGAACGGTCGCAAGTACTACCAGGACACAAACAACTCCTCGGAAGACTTCCTTACGAACCAGCCTCTAAAAGAAGAATAATAATATAAAGCCATTCGGCATTGGGGCGGCACGCAAAACCGCCGCCCCAATGCTTTTCAAACATAAACAAACAATAATTCACAACAAAATGAGAAAAGTTTTTTTCTTTATAACCCTCTTCGCGATTTCAACACAAATTGAAGCCGCAGTAACCAACAGCGACAGCACGCGCAAAGACCGGCTGAACTACAAAGAACTTAACTTTCTCAACAATATCTACAGCGAAAGCCACAACCCTGTGGCGCTTTCGTTCAACAAGGTTCAGACTCTGGCCGACATTACGTTTAACGGACACTTTGAGAGAGGCGCATTCCACGCTGTTGACAAATCAGGCAAGCACAATGACTTTACGCTTGACATTTCCGGACTTAAACAAATAGGCAAATTCAGTTTGTCCGGCAATATCAAGTACCTGAACAGCAAAGACTACAACCGCATATGGAACAGTACGTATATGATAACACCCGAAAACCCGTTTGTTCTCGGCGACTCAATAAACAGTAATGTAAACACCGAGGAGTTCACCCTGCACATGGGTTCGGCATACCGTTTTAACGACAATTTCATTGCCGGTTTGAAACTGAAATACATAACAGGAAGTCTATCCGACCAGGAAGACCCGCGCCCGAAAACAAACTCGATGCACTTTCTCGTAAATCCCGGCGCGTGGTACAAAATTTCCGACAGGCACAGCGTGGGACTTTCGGCAGATATCGACATTTTCCGCTCCGACATATCCCACACCGTAATAAATGGGCTTGTAAGCAACATTTACTTCCTAATGAAAGGCATGGGCGACTACTACACCTTTACAACAAACGATGGCGGCAGCGGAAAGCGCAACTACGAGGGCACACGCCTTGGGGTAAACGCCCAATGGAACGCCAAGTTGGGAGCGTTTGACAATTTGCTCGAACTCGGCTTCAACACAAACTCGGAGAACGCAGAAGACGGCGGTTCAAGATTTACATTCAAAGGCGGAGACTACAAAAGCAACAAACTGTCGCTATACGACCGCCTGACATTCGGCTCTGACGCACTGCGCCACAACGTATCCGTAAGCGCAGGACTTAACAAAAGCGAAGGAACTTGGTATGACCAGGAACGCAAGGTCGACACAGAACATGCAAACCTGATATACTTCAACATACTAAGCAAGGACAAAATCCACGAAGCCACATATGCCGATGCTTCCGTTGAATACCGTATAGACGGACTGACGGACGAAATGCCCGATTGGTCGGCACGCGCAAAATTCGGAATTTACAACGCCGACATCACACAATATGAGCTTGACGTAAACAAGCAGCAATACACCGTTGCAAACGTTATTGTTGAAGGAACGAAAAATTGGAACATAAACAAACTCAGGCTCGAAAGTTCTGTGGGCGCATCGTACCGTACAACCCTGGGAACGCCGACATTCGGAACAGTACGCAACAAACTGCTCACGGAATACACCGCCCCAGCTTTTGAATACGTTACCGCAAAAGCGGCGGGCTTCAACGCGCGATTGGCTCTTAACATACCCATAAGCCTATACAAAACCCCGACATGGCTAACTGTTTATGGTAAGACTTCATGCCACTTCTACAACGGCGACAACGAATACAGTAACCGCTATGACGGAAAGTCGCACACATACATGGATTTCGGCCTTAACCTAACCCTGTAAACCGTATGCAAAACAAGAAAAGCAAACTATGACGATAAAAAAAACAGCGACATTACTTGTCCTTACACTCATCCTTTTGCAGCCGATAAAGGCAGCAAAAGGATTTGCCATCATTATCGACAAGAAAAGCCTTGACGAGGCCAAAAGCGAAGTGGAGGCCTATGCAAAGTCAATAAATGACGTAAACAATATGAAAGTTTACATTATTGTTGACCGTTGGGGAGTGCCCGATTCCATACGCTCATGCCTGCACAGCATGTATAAGCAAGGCAAGATACAGGGCGTGGTTTTCATAGGCGACATACCCATTCCTATGATACGCGATGCGCAACACCTCACCTCTGCTTTCAAAATGAGCCAAAGCTTACCAAAAGAACAGTCGAGCGTGCCATCCGACCGATATTACGATGATTTCGGACTGCAATTCCGATTTCTTGAAAAAGACAGCACTTCAACCCTTTTTTACTATTCGCTGAAAGGCGGTTCGGAACAATACATACACAGCAATTTGTTTTCGGGCAGAATACGCCCCACCGATGCAGGAGGAACAAGCCGCTATGACAAACTGCGCAGATACTTACGCAAGGTTGTGGTTGAAAAGAACGCGCACAACAAGCTCGACCGTATTTTCCATTTTACCGGCTCGGGTTCGATAGACGAAAGCCGCGTAGCTACAATGGATGAGAAAATACAATATTACGAGCATTTCCCTTGGCTCAAGAGCTACACCGGGGAAACCGTGAAATACATGGATTATGCCCAGGAAAAATACATAAAGTTCACACTTATGGACGAACTACAAAGCGAGAACCTGGACCTTAGCGTACTCCATCACCACGGAGATTTCGATACCCAATACCTTGGCAAGGAACATAAGGACATGCCCAAGGATTATGACAAGAAAATGCGCGACCTTCATATCCCCGATTTTGCAGAATATGGGTTCAGCCCCAATTCGCGCATTGTGATTTTCGACGCGTGCTTCAACGGCGCATTCCAAAACAATGACTGCATTGCAAACGAGTACATTTTCTCAAACGGCAAGACAGTGGCTTGCATGGGAGGCAGCGTAAACGTAATCCAAGATAAATGGTATGACCGTATGCTCGGCTTGCTTGCTTTCGGGCACACCATAGGGGAAGTGAACAACCAACAGGAACTTCTCGAAAGCCACATAATAGGCGACCCTACATTCTGCTTCGCCCCCGAAACAGGTATCAAGGAAAGCAAAACCGCAGACGGCATGGTTTGGAAACTCACACAAGACTATTGGAACGGCAAAGTAAGTTCACCGAAATTGCTGGAAATGCTGAAAACCTCCCCATACGACCAGGTGAGAATGCAAGCCCTTCAACTGCTGGCGCGCCTCAACAACGCCGACTTCGTTAAAGGAATAGCCGTTGCAGCAAACGACCGCTACGAGTTGGTGCAACGCTTCGCCATGAACTACATCAGGTTCAACGGTAGCGAGGAACTGGCAAAACCGCTTATTCTTACATGGATTAACCCAAGCACTTCGGCAAGAGTGAAAACCGATGCAAGGATGGCTATAGAGTTTTTTTCGAAAGACGTGCTGCAAAGAACATACAACGAAATTTGGCCCGGGGTTAATTTTGTTGACAAAGATTCCGTAGGCATGAAATACTACAAAATTATTTCCAAATACGGGAACTATTGGGAAAAGGAGGTTGACGCTATAATCGCCGACACTCTCAGCGACAAGGCTTTCGAGTTCGGTGCCTCCTGTATGAGATTGTATTGCCCGCATTCACGCATTCCCGACCTTGTTAAGTTCATAAAAGAAAGCAAGAACGATGCAAGGCGTATCGCACTGATAGAAGCCATGGGGTGGTACAAATATTCATACCAGGCCCATGTAATAGCCAAAGCGGCAAAACAGCTAAGCGAGGACACCTCGCAAAGCAATGCGTTGCGCGAGGAGGCTCTGAAAACCTACAACCGGATAACATGGAGCAAACGCTAAAGCAAATATTTCACAGATACATAACAATTTAACACAACAATATGCACAAAATCGTTACTAACACTATTCTTGCCGTAATTGCACTTTGCGCAACACTGCAAGCCAACGCTGCTGTAAAAAGAGGCTTCGCCATCGTGGTTGACCCAAAAAGCTACCAAGAAGCCAAAAACGAAATAAACGACTATGCAAAAGCCATAGAAGATGTCAATGGTCTGAAAGTGTATATAGTACAAGATAAATGGGGCGTGCCCGACTCTATTCGCACAGAACTTGCGAGGCTGCACTTCCAAAAGTCGTTCCCCATTGAGGGGGCAGTCTTATTAGGCGACATACCTGTAGCCATGATACGCGACGCGCAGCACATGACATCTGCATTCAAAATGAATCAAAAATTCGACAGACGCGAATCTTCCGTCCCCTCAGACAGGTTCTATGATGACTTGGGACTTAAGTTCAAGTTTTTAGACAAAGATTCCGTGAAACCATACTTTTACTATTCGCTAAAGGCTGAATCAAGGCAATACCTTCGCCCCACAATCTATTCCGGGCGCATACGCCCCACAGATGCCGGCGGAACAAGCCGATACGATAAACTGCGCGCCTATCTTAGGAAAGTTGTGGCAGAAAAGCGCACCAAAAACAAACTTGACCAAACGCTATACTTCAATGGACATGGATATGTTTCAGGATCGGTAATGGCGCGCATCGATGAAAAGCTCGGGCTATACGAACACTTTCCATGGCTGTTGCAGCAAAAAAACGGAATTGGCTACATATCGCACGACCAGCAGAACATAACGAAATATCTTCTTATGAACGAGCTTCAGCGTCTCGAACTTGACTATGCCATTCTACATCACCACGGCGCACCCGACACGCAATATTTGGACGACCTGCCCGATGTCAAATCGCCCCGGCAAGCAAAAGATTTCATAAAGGCATACCTACGTGCCAATCTCCACCACGCCGTTGACGACAAAGGCAAGGACAAGGACAGCACAATAGCCAAGCTTCTTAAATTCATGGACGTTCCGGCTTCGTGGCTCAGCGATGCTTACGACCCCGATGTAATAAGAAAAGACTCTATCGATAACGCAGACATTGACCTCACCATTGCCGACTTCAAAGCCCATGGATACAAGCCAAACTGCCGGGTTATTATGATTGACGCATGCTTCACAGGGTCATTCCACCTTGACGACTGCATCGCAAACGAATACATCTTCAATCCCGGCAAGACCGTTGCCGTAATCGCAAATTCCGTAAACGTTTTACAAGACAAGTGGAGCGACCGCTATATGGGCCTTTTGGGGCTTGGTGCAAACGTGGGCTTCATACCGCGCTTCAGCGGCTATCTGGAATCCCAGGTTATAGGCGACCCCACGTTCTCTTTTGCGTCTGCCGACCCGGCTGCGGGCGACATCAACGAACTTCTTGCGGCCAACAACTACAAAGTATGGACCAAATACCTCAAGAACGACAAATATCCCGACCTCAAAAGCATGGCAATCGAGCAATACCAACAGGCCGGCAAGATTTCTTCCGCCGAATTGCTCAACTTTTTCCGCAACTCAAAATCGGCACTTGTCAGGGTGCAGGCCCTGACATCACTTTCCGAGGACCACAACGACGACTTCATAAAAGCTGTAAGCCTTGGCGTTGGCGATAGCTACGAACTCGTGCAGCGTTTCTCGCTGAACTATGTGAGCAAGAGCGGCGATCCGCGCCTTATTCCCGCCCTGATAAGCGTTTCCATAAGCAACAACACATCGGAACGCTGCAACTTCAGTGCCCAAAACGCATTGTCGATGTTTCCCGAAGACAAACTTATGGCAGAATTTGCCCGCCGGTTCGACAACGACAGCATATGCTATCTCAACAAAGACAAAGTGCGCAAAAGCATAGCAAAAGCCATAAGCAGCAGCGCAAAGAAATGGTTAGAAACCATTGATGAAGTTTGCAATGAGGAAACCCCTATCAAACGCCGTCGGCAATCCATACGCATAACACGCAACTTCACCCCGCCATACGAAATAGGGCGACTCATCGAAACAGTGAAAACCACCAAGAATCCGGAGGTGCAAACAATGATACTCGAATCTCTCGGATGGCGCAACTGCTCATATCAGGCACCGACGATAGCCGAGTTCGCAAAACAAGTGAGCGAAGACAGCAACTATGCTCCCGAGGTGCGCAATGAGGCCCTCAAAACCTACAACAGAACAAAAAGCAAGAAAAATTGATGCACAACGCAAAGAGCATTAAACATTATCTTTTCGCGGTAATGTGTGCAATATGCACCAACGCCGCAGCACTACCCTCCTTTGTCGACAACTCCAAGTTGGTTTACTTTCCACCGCTTGTTGACCAAAAGGGCGGCTCGTGCGCCCAAGCCTCAGGCATAGGCTATATGTTCACATACGAGATAAACCGTTTGCTAAACCGCAATGCCTCGGCAAGCACGGCAAACCAATTCGCCTACCTTTTCACCTGGAACTTCGTTAACGATGGCGGAGACAATGGCGGCTTTGTGGACGAAGGGCTTATGATAGCAAGAAACTTTGGCGTTATGACCGAAGCCGACTACGGCTATGCCTCGGTTTACCAGTTCAAATGGGCATCGGGCTACGAAAAATATCATAATGCCGCGCGCTACCGCGTAAAGAAAATAACAAAGTACGATGCTACAACCGAAGAGGAGCTGCAAAAAATCAAACAGTATCTCTACGACCACGGCAACGGCTCCAAAACGGGTGGAGTACTCACATTTTCCACCCGCTCCTCCAACTGGACAATAAACGACCATTACAACGGGCCGAGCCTCACAGGCTACAAGTCGATACTCACCAAGCTCGCAACAACAGGAGCGCACGCGCTTACAATTGCGGGGTATGACGACACGGTTGAAAGCACCGATGCCGACGGCAACACCCAACACGGCGCATTCATAGTGGTAAACACATGGGGCAACTGGTGGGCAGACAACGGCAGGTTCTATCTTCCCTACCATTTCTTCACAAACCGCGTTGATATAAGCGAAGTGTCTCTGAGCTCAACAATGCAGGGATGCGATGTTTATGTACACGAACCAAAGATTATGTACAAGATACGCGTGAACTACTCATCGCGCAACGACCTGCGGCTTGCATACGGGGCAGACCCCAACCCCTACGCACAGTCAACGCCCAACAACTACAACAGCATTATAGTTGACAACCAAGGCGGCGACTACGCCATGACGGGGAGCTACGGCGACGAAGCAACAAAAGGCATCCTGGAATTCGGTATCGACTACACCGACCACATGGCATCAGAAAACGCACAATACGGGCGATACTTTCTAAACATTGTGCGCAGCCAGCGCGGAAAAGCCGGCGAAGGCACAATCGACTACCTTTCCGTATACGACTACCGCGGAAACAAGCCCGTGGAATATGTATGCAGAAACATAAAAGGCAAAACACTGAAATTGGGAAGCAACACTTTCAGCATCTCCACCCTGCACCCCGGACACTTCTCCGCAAGCAGCCTAAGCACACTCGATGATAAAGGAAATGTCAGCAACAAAACCTACGTTGTGCGCACAGCAAACGGCCATATGGCAAAACTGAAATTCTCGGGCAGCCGCGACAACATAAAAATGAACTACACATTCCTTAACTGATGAAAGCCATACGAATAATACCCGCAATAATCATAGCATTAAGCGCAACGTTTGTCTCCTGCTCATCCGACTCGCCCAATGCCGACGAAATAAAGACTGGCAGGGAAAACACCTCTGCACCTATATCCAACAGCAACGACAAGTGGGTTTACTACTCACTTGAGCAAAACAAACAGGTGGGCGTGAGCAACTTCGGCGACAGCATTGCCGATGGCGAATGGGCTAAGCGCACCGACTGGGATATTGCAATCTGCGGCGACCTGATACGCACAAACAGCGGAGCATCGGGAACAGGACTTGGCGGCATTCAAGAATCACAGGAGGATTACTCTACCCTTAAACAAGCCCCCGCATCAGGCTACGCCACCGACACCTACGAATAAGCTGCGGCGCATAACAAACAATCATCCCGACAGACTTTTGCGTCAGCCGGGATGATTGTTTTATAGAGCCGATGCGGATTTCCTCTTATTTTCCCTTTCTTTTTAGGTATTCGGCTATGGGCAAATCAAAGTCGCAATACTCTATATTGTGATGCACCACGCGCTTGTCCTCGGGCGGAGGGGTCATGTAGTCGCCGAAGATTGTGGTGAGGTATTTGTCGTAGTCTTTCATGCCGTAAAACATCCTGCCCTCAAACTCATACTCCACCGGCTTCACGCCGAGCGTCTCCTTGGTGAACGTCTTTTGCTTGTCATTATGCGGCATGAGCAGGTCGTGGTCGTCAAACGAAAACTCACGTATCACCTTTTGCAGCCTATGGTTCACATAGCTTTTTGAATACAGCTTCTAGAGCAGCCACACAAACGCCCCGCCCAAGTTGTGTCCGTGCTTCCACGGATTGCGGTAAACATAATATTGCATCCTGCGCCACCGCTGAAACGCCTCACGTGCCTTTTCCGCTCCGCCTCGTTCTCGGGTGCGCCGTCAATGGGGAAGATGTCTATCCACGCCCCACCGTAATGCCCAAGATACGTGCGCTCCACAAACGTGGTGCCGGTGTCCTTCACCTTGCCGTAGTAGTGCGGAAAAGTTATGTCGGTGTCCTGGTTGCAGAGCTTCATGTCCGCCGGCAGCCATTCGGCACTGTGCAGGCACAGCGTGTCATAGTCCGGCCGGGGCATATACAGATCCACATCGTCATCCCAAGGGATGAACCCCTTGTGCCGCACAGTCCCGAGCATGGTGCCGCACGCCATATAGTAACGCAGTCCGTGGGCGCGGCACACGGCATCGAACATATCCATTATCTTGAGGTATTCCCTCTGCAACGCCTTCAAGTCGAAATCAACCTTGCTTCTCAACATAGTGAATGCAAAGTTAAGCAAAATAAAGGCAATGCGCCCCACACCAAACCAATGCAAACGCCGCCGCACCCCACGTTCGCAAAACAACATCAGACATAGAAAAAAAATATGTCCTATGTAGAAAAAATTATGTCTGATATAATTTTTTCTACATCAGACCTTTTTTCACCGCTCTCAAACATCTGGCAAACAATAACTTACAAAGAAATTTTGAATTATGCTTAATTCTTTGCAAATCAGCGTTTTGAAGCGTGCAAATCGTTTTTCGTCAAAAATTCCGTTTTTGATTTTACTTTTCCTCATTAACCGGGTCATATAGTTGTAGCGTTCATTAAAAAGATTGCAATCATAATGACACCGCCATCATAAGGAAATGCGTCCCAATCAAGAGGGGCTTCCCCGAGAGTGTATAATAAAAACGAATTAAACCAAGGAGATTACTGTTATGAAGACAATGATGAATATCAGAAAGCGATGCTCATCGCCATGATGGCATTCTTTGCCACAACTTCCTTTGCACGATACAGACACTGCGGCAGTGCGCATCACCACTCCAGCCACCGTCCTGCTGTGGTAACGGTGGTGAGCCGTCCATACGTTACCGTCCGTACCATAAACCGCATGAACAAGAAAGACCGTCTGGAAATGGCTTTGGCTTACTTGAAGAACCACAAGTCGCTTAGCGTTTCCGCATACAGAAAGATGACCGGTCTGACAAATGCCATGGCGGAGGCTGAACTTGACGCTTTTGCCTTCAGCAGGAGCAACCCCATAAAATTGGTTATGGACGGCAAGAAAAAGCTTTATGTGGCATGACGGTTGAAGACATGGACATCATCCGAGCCATTAGGGAGAAACCCGAAAAAGGTTTCCGGCTCTTGATGCAGAAATACAAGCAGCCTGTATATTGGCATATACGCCGGCTGGTTGTCGCCCACGACGATGCGAAAGACACCACACAGGAGGCTTTCATAAGGGTTTTCCGCTCCTTTGGCAAGTTCCGGGACGAAAATTCCTTCCGTGGCTGGATTTTCCGAATAGCCACCAACGAGGCTTTACGGATGATTGGCGCACGAAAGCAGGAGCAAATATCATTGGACGCAGACTGCGATGAGGCAAATCGCATAATGGCAGACAATTATGTGGATTATACCGACTTGGAAGCCGTTAGGCTGCAAAAAGCAATCCTTTCGCTGCCAACCAAACAACAGGGGGCGTTCAACCTGCGCTATTACGATGAACTGAGCTACGAGGAAATTGCTGAAGCGACAGGTTCAAGCCCCTCCGCCGTAAAGGCGAATTATCACATTGCCAAGGAAAAGATTATCAAATACATGAATTTGAACGACTGAAAAGTATATGACAACAATGAACAAGGAATTTGATTTCGAAAAAATAGGAAAGCGGATGCCCTACACCGTTCCAGACGGATTCTTCGGCAAGCTCGAAGACGATATTTGGGATAAGGTGAAAAACGTTTCCGAAGTGCGGCAAACTGCGCACAAGCCCGCCAAGCCGCGCCTCTTTATACGAAGCGCCGTTGCCGTGGCTGCATCCATAGCCTTAATTCTTGTCGTCAGCACAACCGTCTCCAAGACCAATTCCGCCACCATAGACGATGTTGACAGGGCTTTCAGCCAGCTTACATCCGACGACCAGGCTTACCTGCTGAACATTTACCAAGACGATGTGTTTATCAGCGAATAAGTTCCAACAAAACGCAATACGACAACCATAAAGTGTAACATAAAAAGGAAATCATGAAACATATTATCAGAACTTTCGTCATCGCAATCACGATGATTGCATCCTGCGCCGCAGTATTTGCACAGGAAAGCCCCTCCCGGCATCCCGACCGCAAGCAACGCATCTCGCGTGAGCAGCTTGCCGAAGTGCAGGCGAAGCATATTGCCGGCGAACTGGCTTTCAGCGATGCCGTTACCGAAAGATTTGTAAAGACCTACTGCGACTGCCAAAAAGAGATTTGGGCTTTGGGACCCCGCCAGCGTCCTTACAAGCAGGGGATGTCGGAACAGGAGAACGGGGAACGCATAAAGCAACGCTTTGCCATGAGCGAGAAAATCCTGAACATTCGCCAAAAGTACTACAAGGAATACTCCAAATTTCTTACCCAAACACAGATTGAGAAGGTTTACGAGCAAGAGCGCAAGATGATGAACCGCCTTGCCAAGCGGGGACAAAAACGTTCAACACAAAAGCGTGGCAACCGATGAAAAGCAGAATATTCATACTTTCCGCCCTGCTGGGTTTTCTCAGTCTGGGCGAGGTTTCCGCACAAGAAATAACATTTTCCAAGGAAACATTCTCTGCGGGAAACACAACCCTGCCATACCGCAAGGCAGCAATTCCGGGCGTTGGCGACAAGGCTTCGCTCGTGATATACCTACACGGAGGTTCAAGCAAAGGCGATGACAACGAGACGCAGATGCAGGAACCGGGCATCAACGCCATAAGCACATGGTTGCACGACAACAACCGCAAGGCCATAATGCTCGTACCGCAATGCCCGAAAGACAAGTCTTGGCTTGGAACTACGCAAGACGCCCTTGTACGTCTGTTGCAGACCTACATAGACCGTGGCGTGGCGGATGCTGACAAGGTTTATATTCTGGGCGGTTCAATGGGCGGAACAGGCACTTGGAACATGATTTCCAACCATCCCGACTTATTTGCGGCGGCGATGCCCGTTGCGGGAAACCCGACAGGATTGGATGCCGAAGCCGTATCAAAGACACCGCTTATCACCGTAATGGGAACGGCGGACAACATAATGAAAATATCCAATGTGGAAACCTTTTTGGCGGAAACGGACAGCTACAACGCCGAATACAAGCTCAACATTGAAGACGGCTGGACGCACGAGGATGTATGCAAGAAAAGCTATACCGACGAGCGTCTTGGCTGGCTGTTCAAGCATACCAAGGGACAGGCTGCCGGCATAACTTCAACAGCAAGCGATGCCGCTGCCGTCAATACCGTCTGGTACTCTGTTGATGGGCAAAAACTGACATCCGAACCCAAGCAAAAAGGCATTTACATCAAACTCTCCGTTTATGGCAACGGAAATGTTTCTTCCCGAAAATACCGCATGAATTAAACAAGGCTGTTTACGGCAAGCGCAACGGCTCTGATGGGCATGGCAGCGTACGTTCAGAGCCGTCCGCTTTGACTGTGGCAGTGCCATTTATTGATTAACCGCGCATTGTATATATGTAGGCGTATGGCATACGCCCCTACAAATGGCGCAAAACCAAAGCCGCAGGAATTATTCCCAATACCCGAAAAACTATATCAAACATGGGAAAAGCTATGTCCGATGTAGAAAAAACTACATCAGACATAATTCAAACTACATCAGACCTTTTTTCGCCGTTTGCAAACGTCTGACAAACAACAACTTGCAAAGCAAACCACAAGCATATTCAATTTGCTGTAAATCAACGTTTTGAAGCCTACACTTTTGGAGGAAGAAAACATTTCCTGCTAAACAGGGCTATTAGTCGCAAGCAAAAGGCAATAAAAAGTTTCTGATTTTTCTTGTAAACAAACTTATATGTTTATCTTTGCGTTAAATTGGAAACAATGGCAGAGCTGTTAAGCATATTATACAAGCTGCGGATTTTTACCTTGGAAGAACTTTCAGCAGTCTTAAAGGGTAAGTTGAAATCCGTGAAAGGGTTGCTTGCAAGATACAAACAGCAAGGGTGGATTGTGTCTATACGGCGCAACACTTATTGCATGGTGGATATTGCATCGAAACTGCCTGTTTGTGATAAATACGAGATTGGAAGTCATCTGTCGCCTACGGCTTGCATCAGCTACCATACGGCACTGGAATTTCATGGGCTTGCACACCAACCTTTCAACGAGGTGTTTGTGAAAAGCCTGACACGTTTCAATTCCTTTGCCTTCGAGGATGCCGATTACACTTACTGCCGCCAAACAAAGGAAATCCCAGGCGTGATGACCCCAAAAGGAAATCCACACGTGCGAGTTACCGACGTGGAAAGCACATTGTTGGATTGCTTCGACCGCATAGAGCGGGCTGGCGGCATTGAAGAATTGTTGCATTGCATGGAAGCCATTGTGCTGCTTGATGAAGAAAAAATCATCCATTATCTTGAAATGCACAACAAGGCTTTTCTGTACCAAAAGACTGGCTATCTGCTTGAGCGCATAAAGGAGCAAGCCAATATCTCCGACTCCATTATTGAACTATGCCGAAACAAAGGAACCAAGAGTGTGAAATGGCTGACCAACGATGAGGAGTCGGACTCCTTTGTAGGCAAATGGCGCATATATGTGCCGCAAAAACTAACCTCAAAAGAAGAATATGAACTCATATAACAAGCAAGCCATTGACATCATAGCCCAAGAGCAAGGCTTCATACGCGACAATCTCGAAAAGGTAATGCGGCTTGTGGAAATACTCAACTATTTCCATCATAGTTCATTGTTGTCAAAATCCTTGGTGCTGAAAGGTGGCACTGCCATCAATCTTACTGTTTTTCAGTTGCCAAGACTGTCGGTGGATATAGACTTGGACTTCACGGCAGATTGCGACCGCGAGTTGATGATCGGCATCCGCAAGGAAGTGAACAGTGAGATATTTCGCTATATGGAGTCGGAAGGCTATCGTCTTGCACCCGGGTTCAAAAACTCCCCACACCCTTGACTCGTGTGTGTTCCATTATACCAATGCAGCAGGCAACAACGACGGCATCAAGATAGAAATCAACTACTCCAACCGTTGCCATATTTTGCCGGCCATTGATGCTCATGTGTCCATCCCATTTCTGAATGATGTGAAAGTGCGCTCTCTGTCGCCTGTCGAATTATTTGCCACCAAGATAAATGCCCTTATCGGCAGAAGTGCCGCACGCGACATATATGACGTGTATAATATAATATGGTGAAGAACCAACTGTTCGCAAGCGATGCGGAACGAACATTGTTGAGGAAGGCAACAGTCTTTTACCTGACCGTTGGTTCAAGCAGAAAAGACAACAACACACCAACTGAATTTGCCGGTTTTCCACAAACAGACAAAATTCGCTTCCCACAAATCCGCTCACAACTTTTGCCCGTACTAAGACGAAGTGAACATTTCGACTTTGAGAAAGCCAAGAAGGAGGTGAAAGATTTTCTCATGAGTTTGCTGGTTCTTACAGATTCTGAAAAAGAATATGTTATAAATTTCAACAACAGAAAATACATGCCGGAATTGTTGTTTGAAGACAAGGACATCGTTGGCCGAGTCAAATCTCACCCAATGGCTTTGTGGAAAACAAGGAATTGCTGATTATTAAAAAATCCGCACAATACGACATTCTGCGCAACTGTGAAATAATGCGCTTTTCGGAACGTTTATTCTTTTAGACAATGCCAACAACTGTTTTTATGATTTTTAATCGTAACTTTGTTGTGCATGGCCATTCACGCGGAATGCGCACTGTGGCATGAACAATAATTACACAACCATAGAGAATTATGTGCAACACCAACAACAACGCGGCAAAAACACCGGGCATACGGGAACTGAAACAAATTGATGTGACGAAGATAATAAAAGTCCTGTGGAAACACAAGACATTGTTTTTCATAACCCTCCCCATTGCCTTCGCACTGTCGGCATTCATAATAGTGTCAGTGCCGAGATATTATTCCACAACAGTGAAGCTGGCCCCGGAACTTTCGAACATGAGTTCAAGCTCGCTCAACTCGATAGCCTCTTCGTTCGGCATCGACATTGGCGGCACCGGCAATTCCGCCGATGCCATTTTTCCGGAGCTCTACCCCGACCTCATTGCCTCGGTTGACTTCAAGACAAGCATGTTTGGCACCATTATGGAAACGCAAGACCACAAAGTGAGAACCAACCTTTACGACTATCTGAAATACCACCAAAAAGGAACATGGTGGGACACGGCAATCAACAGCATAAAGAAACTTTTCAAGAAAAAGAAGTCCGCCGGGACAGGCGAAGACAAGGTGAATCCTTTTTGGCTCACCGAGGAGCAGGACATGATTGCAAAATCTATAGGCGATATGATAAGCTGCGAGGTTGACAAAAAGAATTTCGTGATTTCCATAACCGCAACCGCGCAGGACCCGCTTGCAAGTGCAACAATCGCCGATGCGGCAAAAGAAAAACTTCAAGAATTCATAACACAATACAGAACGCGCAAGGCACAAAAAGAACTCGACTACAACACAGAGCTGTGCCGCAGAGCCAAGGAGGACTACGAAAAGGCCCGGCGCACATACGCAAGCTTTTCCGATGCCAACAACGATGTAATTCTTGAAAGCGTAAAGTCGAAACTCGAGGACCTTGAAAACGAGATGCAGCTGAGGTTCAACACATACGCCCAGCTTAACACGCAAGTACAGGCGGCGCGCGCAAAACTAATAGAGCAAACCCCTGCATTCACCACAATACAACCGGCAACAGTGCCGCTGAAGCCGGCAGGCCCAAAACGCATGATATTCGTGGCAACAATAACAATGCTGGTGTTTGCGTTCGACACTATATTCGCCTGCATCAAATCGTATTGACGCAATGGCAGAAAGCAGACTCATTGTAAAAAACACCATATTCCTGTACACACGCATGATTCTCATCATGGGTGTTACGCTCTACGCCTCGAGGGTTGTGCTCGACAAACTGGGCGTGCAAGACTTCGGGCTTTACAATGTGGTTGGCGGAATTGTGGGCATGCTGTCGTTCCTAAACGGAACGCTAAGCACCGGCACGTCGCGCTTCATAACATATGAGCTTGGCGCAAACAATGAAAACAAGTTGCTGCAAACCTGCCGCACAGCGTTATTCACCCACCTGCTGCTCGCGCTGATAATAGTGGCGATACTCGAAACCGCAGGACTGTGGTATGTTTACTGCAAAATGGTAATTCCGCCCGAACGCTTCCTACCCACCCTCGTTGTTTATCAAATTTCCATATTCGCCACATTCGTAAGCATTGTGCAGATACCCTACATCGCGCTCATAATAGCCCACGAAGACATGAAAGTTTACGCATACGTGGGCATTTTCGATGCACTAGCACGCCTTGCAGTGGTTATGTGTTTGAGTATTGGCAGTTCAGACAAACTCATAATGTATGCAGCACTCACAGCCTTGGCACAGCTGCTTGTTAGCGGATGCTACGCGGCATACTGCATGCGTCGTTACCCCGAATGCAAGTTAGGCTTCTCGTTCAACAAAGGAATATTCAAATCGCTTATGCGCTTTTCGGGATGGAACGTTTTGGCCAACCTTTCGGAAACTCTGAAATTGCAGGGCTACCTTGTATTGCTCAACCTGTTTTTCCAGCCCTTCGTGGTGGCAGCTCAAACCATAGCCAATCAGGTTTCGGGAGCGTTGAGCCAATTCATAAACAATTTCCGCAACGCCGTAAACCCGCAAATAATAAAGTTGTACGCCTCGGGGCAATTCCACGATTCGAAAAAGCTGACAATGCAAACCACCGTGTATGTTTACGAACTATGCCTGCTAATAGGGCTTCCGGCCATTTTCACAATGAAGACCATAATGGGAATTTGGCTCGTGGAAGTGCCCCAATACGCAGTATTGTTCACCCAATACATAATAGTGCAGCGCATAATCGGCTCGTTCGACTCGGCGTTCTACACCCCCATGATGGCAGCCGCCAAAATAAAGTCCAACTCCGTATTTTCCGCCGTTTCGGGTCCTGTGCTGTTTG
This sequence comes from Prevotellaceae bacterium UBA6398, assembly GCA_002437495.1. GTDB lineage: Bacteria > Bacteroidota > Bacteroidia > Bacteroidales > Bacteroidaceae > UBA6398. The sequence continues at coordinate 96,513 of DJQA01000013.1, read as the reverse complement.
TTGTGCTGTATTTTATTTTCAATGAAAAAGGCGATGTGATGTGGATGCTCTATCTCGGAGTTCTTGTGCAGTGCGCATTTGGCTTTCTGATAAAGCCAATGCTTTTGGCACACGATGTGGAGTCTTACAGTATTTCCGATTTCATACCCTGTTTCGCAACCTGCGCAAAGGTAACGGCAATATCGCTAGCGCTTACATTCGCCACCTACAAGCTTACAGGAAACAGTGGAATGCTTAACTCGGCGGTGCTCGCAGTTGCATCGGCACTGAGTGTGGCTCTTTCGTCATACATATTCCTTGACAAGGCGGCCAAGGCCAAAATCAAAGCCTTTGTACTTAAAAAAACCGGATTATGAAAAAGAAGATAGCCATAATAGGAGGCAGCTACCTGCAACTGCCCGCTGTTGAAAAAGCACAGCAAATGGGATTGGAAGTTTACTGCTTTTCGTGGAAAGACGGAGCTGTGTGTGCAGATGTGGCCGACCATTTCTTTCCAATATCGATCATAGAAAAGGAAAGCATACTGCGGGAATGCATGGCAGCGAAAATTGACGGCATAACGACAATTGCGTCAGACACCGCCGTGCAGACCGTAAACTATGTTGCATGGAAAATGGGGCTCATATCCAACAGCTACGAATACTCGCAAACAACCACAAACAAATATCTTATGCGCCGGTCTTTCACAGCCCATAAAGTGCCCTCGCCCAAATATGTGAAGATTGCTGGAGAAAGTAGCACAGAGCTGATTGCCGGTTTGAAGTTTCCCATCATAGTAAAACCCACTGACAGATCGGGAAGCCGCGGCGTGGAAAAAGTTTGCTGCCCCGCCGACTTCCCCGCCGCCGTGGCTCGGGCGCAAAAAGAATCCTTCACCCACGAAGCCATTGTTGAGGAATACGTAAGCGGAATGGAGATAAGCGTCGAGGCAATATCATACAAGGGGAAGCACCACATACTGCAAATAACCGACAAGGTTACTACCGGCGAACCGTTCTTTGTTGAGCTTGCACACCACCAGCCCTCAAATCTGCCGCAAAAAACACAGGACTACGTGAAAGCCATTGTACTGAAAGCCCTCGATGCCCTGCACATAGAATACGGCGCATCCCACTCCGAACTTAAAATAACCGAAGACGGAGACATAAGGATTATCGAAATAGGAGCAAGAATGGGCGGCGATTTCATTGGTTCCGACCTCGTAAGGCTTTCCACAGGATACGATTTCCTGAAAGGGGTGATTGAAGTGGCGTTGGGAACGTTCTCCGAACCTGTAATAAGCAGGCACAATTATTCCGGCGCATATTTTCTTTGCAAGGAAACCGAATGGTTGAAAAAATACATTATAAACAAAAAGGAATATCCGCAAATAGTAAGGGCGGAAATTACCGACCCCGAACTGCGCAACATTGAATGCAGCGGAGACAGAAGCGGATACCTTATATACCAATCACACGAAGGGAGACTTGAACTGAAATGAAAACCGCAAACAAGAGAATTGTTATTTTCGGGGCCACAGGCACCGTGGGGGCATATGCCACACTCTACCTTAAAAATATGGGATACGATGTTGTTGCCACAGGACACAGAAAAAGCGACAACGGCTTCTTTGCCGAATACGGAATAGATTATCATTCGGTTGACATAACCAATAAAGAGGAATTCGACAAACTCCCCTGCAAAAACGTATTCGCCGTTGTGCACCTGGCCGGAATGCTCCCCGCAAGGATGAAAGGGTACAATCCACAAAGCTACATAGACACCAATATAACCGGAAGCCTCAACGTGCTTGAATATTGCATAAAGGCAAAAGCCGACAGGATTGTCTATTCCCAGTCAATATCCGATGTAAGCTACCTTTGCGGCAGCAAGAACCCCATTCCTTCTGATGCCCGGTCGGCTTTCCCCATAAACAACGACCACTCGGTTTACGCCATTTCAAAAAATTGCGCCACTGATTTTATACACCACTACAACGCAAAATACGGCATAAAATACTATCTGCTTAGGTTCCCAAATATTTACCTGTACCATCCCAATCCAATGTATTATGTTGACGGCGTGGAGAAGTGGCAGGGCTACCGTCTGATGATACAAAAGGCAATCAATGGAGAAGCAATCACCGTGTGGGGCAATCCAAGCAGGGTGCACGACGTTATATATGTAAAGGACTGCTGCCAAATAATAGAAAAAAGTATATCCGCAGAAGAAGCTCCTTGCGGAATGTACAATGTGGGTACAGGCATAGGCACCACACTTGAAGACCAAATAAAGGGCATTGTGGAAGTATTCACGCCAAAGGGCATGGACAAGCCGGAAATACTCTACGACCCAAGCAAGCCCGATGCTACGGAATATGTGTTTGATATATCAAAAACAGAAAAATATCTCGGGTACAAAATGAAATATAGCTATATTGACTACCTTAGAGATTTCAAAAAGGAAATGGAACTGCAAAGGTTTGAAAAACTTTGGGGCAGGGACAAAAATTTAAACAAAGAGAAATGATAAACTTCAACAAGCCCCACCTTACGGGAAAAGAGGCGCACTATATGTATCAAGCGGTGTTCAACTGCAAGCTGTCGGGAAACGGCGAATTCACAAAAAAGTGTCAGTCGTTTTTCGAGCAACGCTATGGTTACAAAAAAGCAATTCTCACCACCTCCGGCTCCGATGCCCTGGAAATGTCGGCTATATTGTGCAACATAAACCCCGGCGATGAAGTTATAGTACCATCCTACACTTTCGTGTCTTCCGCCCTCGCCTTTGTAAGGGAGCGAGCAAAGATTGTCTTTGCCGACAGTTGCGCCGACAATCCCAACATCGACCCAAACAAGTTGGAGAAGCTCATAACCCCAAAGACCAAAGCTATTGTTGTTGTTCACTACGCCGGCATAGCCTGCGACATGGACAAGATTATGGATATAGCCCACCGCCACGGAGTTCTGGTTGTTGAGGACAACGCGCAAGGGCTTGATTCTTTCTACAAAGGACGCCCGCTGGGAAGCATAGGAGACCTGGGATGCATAAGCTTTCATGAGACCAAGAACGTAACATCAGGGGGCGAAGGCGGACTACTTACCGTAAACGACATACAATATGCGAGAAGGGCGGAGATTATATGGGAAAAAGGCACAAACCGCGCCGAATTCTTTAGGGGCATGGTTAACAAATACGGCTGGGTTGACACAGGCTCGTCATTCCTCCCCTCCGAAGTTAACGCCGCATTCCTTTTGGCGCAGCTCGAAGAACTCGACACAATACAAAACCGCAGGAAAATGTTGTGGAACATATACTACGAAGAACTCACGCCGCTTGCCATAAAAGGATATTTCACTCTGCCCGACATTCCCGAATACGCAACAAACAACGCCCACATGTTCTATATTGTGTGCCGCAGCATCAACGAACGCAGTGCACTTATAAATTTTCTTAAAGACAATTGCATACAGGCGTGTTTCCACTATCTTGCACTTCACAGAAGCGAATATTACACCACACACTACACCGAACGCCCCGAGCTGCCCAACTGCGACCGCTTTGCCGACTGCCTGGTGAGAATGCCTATGTATTATGAGCTGAAAGAAGACGAAGTAAAATACATAACTGACAAAATCAAGGAATTTTATTCCGCCAAGCAATGAAAAAGCTGAACATACTGTTTATTTCGAGCTTTCCACCCGACCATTCGGCCGGGTTGGCACGCGACTTTATGTGTGCACTCACACGACACGGGCACAAAGTAGACTTTTTGACACGCTACGACTTCCCCGGACAAAAGGAAAACGAATATAACGTATATTCTGAAAGAATTTCGGACAAAATAAGAAGATTCTGCCGCAACCATTCCTTTATGCAAAAATTCAGGTTCATGCGTTTCATGCTGCACAAGGACAAAATCTATCCCGGCAAAAACAGCGAAATAATAATTACGAACCTACACGAGGACGTTTCGCCCATAAACATAAACGACCTGCTGGCCAAAATAAACAAGCCCTACGATGCCGTGGTTACGCTATTTTGGCAGCACATGCTCACAACCGTTACGCTGAAAGCCATATACGACAAGTTGAAATGCCCCATAATAATAAGGAGTGTTGACATGTTCACATTCACCGGCGGATGTTTCTATTTCATGGAATGCAGAAATTTTCTCAAAGGCTGCGGCTGCTGCCCTGCACTGGCGAGCAACGACCCAAATGACCAAACTGCCAAAAACTTCCGCACGAAAAAGCAAATGTACGCCTCGATGAACTATGCCATAGGACTTAACACATGGATGCAGCGCTTTGCGCTACCTACCGGGCTTTTCGACAGGCGCAGGGTTATCTCAACATCTGCAGCGGTTGACGAGAATCTTTTCAAAAGAATGCCCAAGGCGCAATGCCGCAAAGACCTAGGGATAAGCGGCAGCAAGACTTTTGTGCTGTTTGCCCGCCACGCCGACCCCGCAGCAAAGGGAAAAGGCTTTGCCTACCTCATAAAAGCCGTAAACCATTTTGCCGCAAAACTCAACGAAGAGCAAAAGGGCAAATGCATAATTGTGCTGGCGGGAAATGCCGAAGACAAAAACGAGAACGGCTTCAACATCGATACAATTTACACCGGGCAGCTATCAAAACAAAATCTCATAAAAGCATACAACGCGAGCAACATTTTCCTTAGCCCATCGATTGACGATGCCGGTCCGTCAATGGTAAACCAGTCCATAATGTGCGCCACCCCGGTGGTGTGCTTCGAAATAGGCACGGCAATAGACGTGATCGAAAACGGCGTGTCGGGCTATAAAGTCACAATTAAAGACTATAAGGCCTTTGGCGATGCCATATACTCAATATACAACATGCCGGCTGAAGAATACGACAGCCTTTGCAACAGCACACACAAAATGGCGATGGAGCACAACTCGCTCGAAACTTTTGCAAAGATGATAGAAAACACCCGGCAACTCCTTAACAGGGAAGACATGAAAATCTGACACCATATATGATACAGCTTCTCGGTCTGGTTCTCGTGGTATGCATCGCCCTCTCGTTCGTTGAATGTCTGGGCTACAGTTTCAAGTGCGATTGGAAAAGCGTTTACATTGCTTTGGGCTGCATTCTGATTGCCTATGCAGGTTTCCGCCCAATAGGTTTCGACCACGATTCCACGGTATACGAGGACGTGTTTTCCTACTACGACAAGCCGAGATACGTTCTCATGATAGAGTTCACCTACCGCTATATCTGCCGGTTTGTGCAGTGGCTCGGCGGAAGCGTGAGGTGGGTACTCGTGCTGTACGCCCTTGCAGGAATAACCATTAAATTGTACGCCATAAAAAGGCTTTCACTGTTTTATTTTCTTCCGCTTGTAATATACCTGGGCAACTACTACATCTATCACGACCTGACTCAGATAAGGGCAGGCATTGCATCCGGGATATTCCTGCTAACCGTGCCTATGCTCGCAAACGGCGAAAAGCTGAAATGCTCCCTGCTGTGGGCTGTGTCAACTTGCTTCCACATTTCATCGTTGCTGTTCTTTCCCATGCTGTGGCTCAACAACAAAGACCTTACACGCAAAGGCAAATACCTTTTGGCTTCGCTCGTGCCGATAGGCTACTTGATATATTTCACACATATAAACATACTTACCTACATTCCCTTTGTGGGCAAGAAGATTGAAATATACCAAACGCTCGCAGAGAAAGGCACAGGTTCTGAAATCAACGTGTTCGGCATGGTGTTTCTCGTAAAGATTGCAATATTCCTTTTCACGCTGCTGATGTACGACACCATAAGGCAGTCAAACAAATACCTGCCCATTCTGCTAAAAATCATGGCCTGCTCGGTGTTTGTTTTCCTGCTCTTCGCCCCGCTGCCGGTGCTGTCGTTCCGCATAAGCGAACTCTACGGAATTGTTGACATAATAATATATTCCTGTCTGTTCTATACCGTAAGGCAACGCGCAGTGGCTGCGTCAATAGTAGCCGTGGTGGGGATTAGCCTGTTTGCCATAAACGTTTTTTACATGAAACTTTTGGAGAATGTATAAGGAAAAGGAAAACGCAATGCCACAAAAAGGCAATACCGCCATTGTTATTGTTACATACAATCCCGACAAGGATTTCGCCGCTAACCTTCTGCAAGCTCACAGCGTGGCAGACCTCGTGATTGTGGTTGACAACGGCTCGGAGAACATAGATTTCATAAAGGAAACCGCCTGCTCGAACAATGCACAACTAACAGCCCTTGGCCAAAACACGGGAATTGCCGCCGCGCTGAACATCGGCATAAAGAAAGCCCTTAACGCAGGAAAGGAATGGATTCTGACGCTCGATGATGACTCTTTTCCCGAAAGCAACATATTGGAAACCTACGCCGATGTTTTGCAACAATTTCCCGATGCAGGACTTATAGGCACTAATTTTTCGCAAAGCGCGCGCAAACTCCCCGAAGCCGAAGAAAGCACAACCATCATAACTTCAGGCACGCTTCACAAGGCGGAAATTTTTAATACCATAGGCTTATACACCGAAAAACTTTTCATCGACTGCGTTGACTTCGATTTCGTTATACGTCTTAAACTAAGTGGAAAATACAAGGCAGTTAAAGTGAGCAAACCGCTCATAAGCCACCACCTTGGAAGTCCGATGAAAAAGTTCGGCATCCTGTCGTCAAACCATTCTCCAAAGCGACGGTATTTTTGGGCAAGGAACACCGTGTATCTTAACCGCAAATACCTGCTGAAACTTCCGCTGTGGATTCTTAAAAAAGACCTTTTCCTGCTTAAAGACACAATAGGAATAATTATTGTGGAGCGTAACAGAATGGAAAAGCTGAAATGTATAACAAAGGGAATCCGCGATGGTTTCCGGCTGTAAAACCCAAAACACAAAATTATGATTTCGGTTTGCATTGCCACATACAACGGCGAACGCTTCATAAGAGAACAGCTTTGCTCCATATTATGTCAGATATCCCCCGATGACGAGATTATAATCTCTGACGACGGCTCAACCGACAACACCTTGAAAATTGTGCGCGAACTGAAGTCGCCGATAATCAGGGTTTTCACAAACAATGGGCAGCATGGCTACACGCCGAATTTCGAGAACGCACTTAAACACGCAAATGGCGACTACATTTTCCTGTCCGACCAAGACGACATTTGGGAACCGCAAAAGGTGAAGGTATGTATGGAGCACTTGAAAAACTGCGACTTCGTAATTTCCGATGCCACGATGGTTGATGCCGAAAACAGGATTATAGCGCAATCATACTGTGTCGAAAGGCGTTCAAGACCCGGACTGCTGAACAACCTCATACGTTTCAGCTATCTTGGCTGCTGCATGGCATTCGGGAAAGACGTACTGCGCAAGGCACTCCCCTTCCCTCCCAACCACAAATGCTGCACTCACGACAACTGGCTCGGTCTCGTTGGACTTGTGTTCTACAAAACAGTTTTCCTAAATGACAAGCTGATACGCTACCGCCGCTATGGCAACAACACGTCAGCCGCCGGACTGGAAAAGACTACAAGCGCATGGTTCAAACTTAAATACCGCCTATATCTCGTGTATTGGTTGTTGCGGAGAATTAAGCTGTAAACACTCTGTTTCATTAAAGGCAGAAACGCAGTTTGGAACGCTTTTCACCATGCGCTTATTATCAACGTTTTGACACAACATTCTTCCTTTTGTATCGTTTTGCCTTTCGAAAGGTTATGAATGAGAAAAACTATGTCTGATGTAGTTTTTTCTATGTCTGATATAATTTTTTCTACATCGGACGTAGTTTTTCCTACATCCTATGTTGTTTTCGTGATGTTTGAAAAAGAGTTGCCGGTTTGGGTTTTGCGCCATTTGCAGGGGCGCATGCCTTACGCCCTGTGCGCCATCGCCCAAAACGCACGGCAAACCGCCGCCTTTACATGCAAACCGTCGCAATTCAGGGCGTATGCCATACACCCCTACGGCGACACTAACCATTAGTTACCCTCTACTCGCATATTAATAGCGCACGCGGTATGAATGTATAATCATGTTCGGATTTCAGAAGTAACTTATTCCGAATTTACGCTGCATAGAGCTTTGCCGTCATCGCGTGCCGACATAAAAAAACGCGGTCTGCACCATGCGATGCAAACCGCGCTCTGTATTTTATTTGTAGTGTTTCTTACTTCAAGCCTTCGAGCCGGGTTGTGGTAAAAGTCATGTGCCCCGGTATAAGTCCCGTGGTTGCCGACCATTGCAGCTTGCCGGCCGCGCTGTAGCAATAGAGCATGCCGGGTGTCTTGTAGTCTTTCGCGTCAGCCACGAATATTTCTTTTGTGTCGGGGCTCGCTGCAACGGCGTATGGCATTACAATTCTGCTGTCCGTTCCGTCGGTTATGAAACCTGCGGTTGATAGTTCCTTGGTCTTGGTGTTGTAGAGCGAATACGAGTTTGTGGCCTCGTATGTGGGTGCCTTGTATTCAACACCTATTATATACAGGTTGTCGCCGGCGGCGGCAATGGCTGAAACGCGCGTGTCGATTGAGTCGCTCAATGCCGCAGTTGCCGTGTTCACAACGTATATCTTGGAACTTACCGTGCTATAGTTTCCCGTGGAGATTACATAAAGGTTGTCGTCCTTGCCAAGAGCTACCTTGCCTAGGTTAAGCCCGGCATCGATTGTCTTTTCAACCTGCATTGTCTGCGGGTTTATAACGTTGATTGAATGCTCGTAATTTGGCGACATATAGCCGCCCGAATTGGCAACAAACACTTTCCCGTTGGCAAAGGCGATGCCCTCGGGCTGATAGCCCACGGTTACAGTGCCTTCAACTGAGTATGTATTGAGGTTAACTTTGTAAACCGAGCCTTTGGTGGTTTTCGATGTCTTGTCGGTGGGGTCGGCATACGAAGACACATAGGCATAGTTGCCATTGAAAGTTATGAAACGGCATGCGGGGATGTTAACGGAAGCCACGTGCTTGCCCGTTTTTGCACTCATAACCTCAACAAGGTTCGAGCCGTTCATAACGGCATACACTTTGTCCTTGTAAACTTGAATGTCGTTTCCCGTGTCGCCCAGTCCTAGCGTTACGTCCGGGTTTATGGTCGGGAAAAGGTTGAGGTAATAGTTGCCGTTGGTGTAGTCGAAATAGTCCAGCGACGACTTGTTTGTTCCCATCGCGCCCTCGTTGAGTACGAAAACGCCTTTCAATACGGGGTTTTTCTGCGGTGTTGCAACCGTTGTGCCTGTGATGTTGATTTTCGGTGCCGAGTCGTCGTCAGAGCAGGCTGTAAACTGGAACGCCGCCGAAAGAAGCAGTGCGGCAATCGCGCTAAGGCGAAGTGATTTCTTTGGATCTCTCATGTTTTTATATGTTTATTGATAAAATGATTTTACAGTTCCTTCCCGGCATGGGGTAACACCTCACCACATCGTAGTGGCGGTTGAACACATTGTTCACTGCCAGCGAAATTTTCGCTTCCGCTCCCATTAGCAACATACTGCGGTTTATGGCAAGGTCGTTTATGCAATGGCTGCGTATGCAGTTGGCGGGAATGTTCGCGCTCGAGTCGTAACGTCGTCCTGTGTACAGGAAGCTGTAATCGGCGCTCCACCTTTTCCAAGCCACATTTACAACAGCCGAAGCCGAATGCTTGGGTATGTAAGCTATCTGTCCCTTGTAGTAAGGGCTGTTTTTGTCGGAGCAGTCCATTGAGCGTTGCCACGTATATGTTGCCTTTGCGCCTATGTCCACGCCCGCAAATCTTATAACTGTTTCCGCCCTCGCGTCAAGCCCATGCACTACAACTCTCCCGAGGTTAGTCATCGTCCAGCGGAACTGGTTTGTTGTAGGCACGGCAATGATTTTGTCGGATATGCGGTTTATGTAACCATCGAGTCTGACTTCGAAGTTTTTCAACGCTTTTCCCCCATTGGCAATGCGCCATGAAATTCCGCCGTCAACCTGTGTGGCATATTCCGGTTTGAGGTTGGAGTTTCCTATAAAAGTGTAATACAAATCATTGAACGTTGGCACGCGGTAGGAACGCTTTAAGAACGCACGCAGAGTAAATCCCGGGAAAAAAGCCGGGTGCCACGCGGCAAACACGGCAGGCGTAAAACCGATATGCTCCGAGCTTTTTCCGCCGTTGCGGTTTCTTACGCGGTTGCCTGCATATGTAAGCAAAGCGTTTCCCTGAAACTCGAAATCCCCGGTGCGGGCGTTTACAGCCGCCGACGTGAAAACGCTGTTGCGCAAAGGCTTGGCAAACTCGCGAAGGTCGGCATCAAGTGCGTCAAAAGCATAGTCTGCCGAAACCGATGCCTGTATGTTTTCCGAGAAATCGTATTTGTTTGCCGCCGACACGTACACGCCGCTCTGCCGATAGTGGTTGTTTATGAACATAGCCCCCTGGTCGCGGCGCGGGTCGTAGAAATAATGAAGATAGTCGTATGTGAGCTTTGTGTTTACAAGCAACGAATAATTTCCGAATCGTTTAGTGAGTGCGCCCTGCACAAAAGAGTTCACATCCCTTTGGCGGTCGATGTGCGAAAGGCGGTTTCTCACCACCGCTCCGGGCAACCCGCGCCGCGAGGAGTAAACATAGCCCCTTGCACGCCAGTTCCCATCCGAAAGGCGTCCGTAAAGCGAAGCCTCGCCCCGCAACACCGTTATGTCGCCGTTGCGCCGTGTGGCGGTGGTGTCGTATCCGCCGTCCAATTGGTAGCGGTATTTGTATCTGCCGTTTGAAGTGAGCCAAGCGGCGTCAACCTGCAAGGCCGTATTTTCCGACAGTTTCCGTTCCCAAAGCACCTCGGGCGAGAATGTGCCGAAAGAGCCTCCCTGCACCATGGCACGCAGGTTGTACGCCCTGCCGTGAAATTCCGGCCTACGTGGGATTATGTCCACATTCGATGCCGATGCAAAATTGCGCGCGGGCTTGAAAATACTGCCGTTTCCGCCGTTGCTCAAGATTATGCCGCCCACATTTGCAAGCGAGAGCCGCCCAAGGTCAACAATGCCGTTTTGCGCGTTGACAATCTCCACACCGTCGTAGCTCACGGCGGTGTGTTCCGTTCCCATGCTGCGAACGTCTATGGTTTTAAGTCCGCCTATGCCGCCGTAGTCCTTGAGCTGCACGCCCGAGAAATAACGCACGGCATCGGCAACGCTGTACGAATTCATGCGCCTAAGGCTTTCGCCGTCAAGAGTCTGTTGCGAGGTTATCGTGTTAGCCATGCGCTGCCCGCTGACCACCGCCGCCGGCAACGCAGGAGCGTCAAGGGTGTCGCGCAAAGCAGTATCCCCCTGCGCATACGCGCCGGAGACAAAAAACACAGACATATATATAATGTACTTCCTCATTCCGTTTCTTCCATGATAAGCCTGGCCCTAAAAGAAACGGAACACACACAGCAACATTGGCGATGCAGACCCAAGCACACCGCCCCGGAAGAACGCACAAGGCACATCCCCCGAATGTTGTCCGTTCCCGTCCTCGCAGGTGCCGAACATTATGGGCTGCGGCAGGTCTTCTGGCTCGTCATGTCCCACGCCTTCTCACAGCCAACGGCTGCAATGGCTTTCGTGCCTGTAGGCACGGCGGGAAATCACCCTTTCGGGCGTAACGCAAAGCACACTCGGCACTTTGCGAAAGACACACAGCAACGGGATTGTGCGGGATTCCCACCCGCTTCCCTTTTAATCGCTCGCGGAACAAAACTCCAGACGCGAACCGCAGTCGCTGCAAAGTTACGGATATTAGTCAGAAAAAACATAGCGCACCCAAGGAAAACGCCATAAATCATGCGGCGGGAGTTTGGGCGTTGCGGAAAATAGTCGTAATTTTACCGCAAATTACAAACAAGCAAAATCATGAACATTTCACTTTTCCGCAACCTTGCGCTGATTGCCGCCATTGCGGCATCCGCATCATGCCGGGCGCAAAGCAGCATCAAACTCCCGCAGCCCGACAAGTCGCTTAAAGCAACCCTAATCTATGCGCTGCAAAACAGGCAGTCGGTGCGCAGCATATCCGACAAGGAGTTCAGCGACCAAGACCTTTCAACCCTGCTTTGGGCTGCTAACGGTATTAACCGCGAAGACGGCAAGCGCACCGCACCTTCGGCAATGAACAAGCAAGACATTGAGATTTTCGTGATAAGGAAAGACGGCGCATACTTTTGGAATCCGCAGACAAACACACTTGAGCGGCGCAGCGACCAGGATCTTCGCCCGGCTGTGGCACGCGGGCAGGAATTCACAGCCAAAGCCCCGCTGTCGTTAGTGCTTGTGAGCAACGGCGCGAAGTTCGGCAACATGCCCAACAAGTTCGGGCTTGCCGATGCGGGCTACGTTAGCCAAAACATCTGCCTTATATGCTCCGGCGCAGGATGGGCGTGCTGCCCAAGGGGAACCATGGACAGGGAGACACTTATCGAGCAGCTTAAGCTCACGCCCCAACAAGTGCCGATGCTTAACAACACGGTGGGATACATGAAAAGCGCGGAATAACCCGCGCTTTTTTCATTCGTAATCGTCAACGGTGTAATTAACAAAGTCGAGCATGGGTTTCATGGTGCGGAATATATCCACCACCTTATTCTCCCAGCCCGGCGATAGCAACAAGTCATCGCTCAACGGAGTGGAAACCGAATAGTCTTTGGGCTGCAAATAGCGCATATACGGGAAATCCTTCGGAAAGCCTTTGGGGGCGGTTTTAAGACGTTCCTCACCTATAACGGGAAACAGACTCTTGAACGCGGGGGCTTCGACTATGGCGGAAAACTCCTCGACATTGTCAACTATGCTTTCCCTTACGGCTTTAAGTTGCTTTGAATCCAAGCAGTAGCTTCCGCCCGCCGCCAAACTGTTGTGGGGTTGGAAATGGATGTAATAGCCGCCATGAACCGATTTTTTGCCATGCGCGTTGATGTACGCCCCCATGTGGATTTTGTAAGGACGTTTGTCGTTGCTGAAGCGTATGTCGCGGTAAATGCGGTAGGTGCAGTCGGACGGCGAAAGTCGCCCCACCTCGGGTTCAAACTCGGAAATCCGCGCTATAAGCCCCGCCACAATATCATCAAAGGCTTCAGCCGCCTCGTCGTAAAGGCTGCGACTGGCCTTGAACCAATCACGGTCGTTGTGTTCTGCTATGCAAGAAAGAAATTCAAATACCTTCGCGCTGCGAGGGTCAACCGATTTCACTGCCATATTGCCGTATTATTATAAATGTCTATCAGTTCCGAGGCACAATGCCTGATGCAAAATTAGCAAAAAGCAGGAAAACCTCATAATTTTGAAATTTTTCGGTCAAAATATTTGTCGGTTAAAAACAAGTGCGTATCTTTGCATCTTCACCCGATGACAATGGGGCGGAGACAAATAAACTTTTACATAACAATTAAAAACTAAGAGTCATGAAGAAAAAATTTATTTGCACCGTTTGCGGTTACGTTTACGAAGGTACGGAAGCTCCGAAAGAATGTCCGATATGCCACGCTCCCGCATCAAAGTTCAAAGAGGTTGATGAAAGCGACGACGGTCTTAATTTTGAGACAGAACACGTTGTCGGCGTGGCAAAGGGTTGCGACGAAGAAATGATAAAAGACCTTAACGCACACTGGCATGGCGAATGTGGCGAAGTGGGAATGTATCTCGCCATGAGCCGTCAGGCCGACCGCGAGGGCTATCCCGAAATTGCGGAGGCTTTCAAGCGCTACGCTTTCGAGGAGGCAGAACACGCAGCCAAGTTTGCGGAACTTCTCGGCGATGTTGTTTGGGACACCAAGACAAATCTCGAAAAACGCGCTGCTGCCGAAGCAGGTGCATGCTCCGACAAATTCCGCATTGCAAAACGCGCAAAGGAGCTTAACCTCGATGCAATACACGACACTGTGCACGAAATGGCAAAGGACGAGGCACGCCACGGACGCGGCTTCAAAGGTTTGCTTGACCGCTATTTCAGAAACAAGTAAGCAGAAAAATCACCAAACGCATATCAAGGATATGGTGCGCCCCAAAGCGCACCATATTTTTTTGCAAATACATTTCACAAAATAACGCGCGATTGCCGCCACGCACGCCACGGAATTTGTTTGCCTTTGTCGCATAAACCACATCGTATGTAGAAAAAAACAATGTCCTATGCAGAAAAAACAATGTCCTATGTAGAAAAAATTACATCAGAACTTTTTTTGCCACTGGCAAAGCTCTGAGAAACAACACCTTGCTAATTTTTTTGTTTTACAGGTGTATTTCTTTACAAATCAAACGATTACGGAATTTATAAGGCTTTACGGTTTCGCCGAGAGCACGATTACGGTATCATTATAACATAAGTCGGGACCGGCACATAGTAGGCCTGCCGCTGCTTATGCAACAAACCTTACCGATATGCCTTTGAGGAAAACTGAGCCATAATATTGTTTACTCCCTTTCCCCGGGCGGGTTCATTACTCAAAATAGAACGAAACGACCACCATGTTTGCCTTTGCCGAGTTAACCGCTTCGGTATAGGCAAGCTTTGTCTTGTCAATAAGTCCCTTACGGTTTTTGTCCAAAATATCGTTAAGGCCGATGCAGAACTTTATCTCGGGTATCAGTTTGAAGAACGGCATATAGAAATCGCAGCCCAGCCCGAACTCGGCATACAGCGAAAGCGGCTTTGTAAGTATAGCGTCCTGTTTGTGTCCCGTGAGGTCGTACATGGCATTCAGCCCGGCAAGCAGATATGGGCGATGGTTGTTGAAGCGCAACGCACTGAACTTTATATCGGCAGGAACCGAAATAAGAGTTGACTTAACAGATTCGGATACTTCCCTGCCCGAAGACTTTTCGCGAAACGTGAGGTGTTTTTGCCCGAAGTTGATTGTGGGCGTGGTGCGCAGGGCGAAATATTTGTTGAGCCTCCACTCTCCCAGAACACCTATGCTGAAACCTATGTCGGCACGGTCGTTGACGGCATACCATTGTTCGCCGGTGGTTTCGCCTATATGCCCATTGTTCTCAAAGCTCATGCTTTGGGAATGCACGGCACACAGGAAACCGTAATGAAATCTGCGGTTGTCTATGTAGGGCTTGTTCTGTACCTTGCGCGTTTGGGCGTTGATGCCGGTTGCGGCCATGGCCAAAACTGCGGCCGTAAAAGCAATATGTTTAAGTTTGCACCTCATAGCTTATTGTTATTAACGCGATTGCCGGGTGTTTATTGCCTTTACACACCGGGAGTATAGCGGAAATTTAGTTATCTTTGCAAAGATACGCAACAAAACAAGACACCCTTAAAGTATATGTCTGACGAAAACAACGAAAAAGAGCTTCATTCGCAATACATTCCCTTAACCGGCGACAACGGCGACAGTATAAAGCGTCTGCCGGGAATGTATGAGAACTGGTTTTTGGATTATGCCAGCTATGTAATTCTCGAACGTGCCGTGCCCCACCTTGATGATGGGCTGAAACCGGTGCAGAGACGCATTCTGCACACCATGAAGCGCATGGACGACGGACGCTATAACAAGGTTGCGAACATTGTGGGCGAAACAATGAAGTTCCACCCACATGGCGATGCCTCTATTTATGATGCCCTTGTGCAACTGGGGCAGAAAAACCTGCTTGTTGACACCCAGGGAAACTGGGGAAACATACTCACCGATGATTCTGCGGCAGCACCGCGTTACATCGAGGCAAGACTTTCTAAATTTGCTCTCGATGTTATGTTCAATGCCAAGACAACGGAGTGGAAACTATCGTATGATGGTAGAAACGAAGAACCCGTAACGCTCCCGGTTAAGTTCCCGCTGCTTTTGGCGCAGGGAGTTGAGGGAATTGCCGTGGGATTGTCGTCGAAAATACTACCCCATAATTTCAACGAGATTTGCGATGCCGCAGTGAGCTACCTACACGGCGAGGATTTTAAGCTATATCCCGATTTCCCCACAAGCGGATATGTTGACGTGGCGCGATATAACGACGGCATGCGCGGCGGAAATGTCAAGGTAAGGGCCAAAATCGAGAAGCTCGACAACAAAACCCTCGTTATAACCGAAATCCCGTTTGGGAAGAACACCCAAACGCTGATCGACTCAATTCTTAAAGCCAACGACAAAGGAAAGATAAAAATACGCAAAGTAGAGGACGTTACCGCCGCAAATGCCGAAATTCACATACACCTTGCCCCCGGAACCAGCGGCGACAAAACAATAGATGCCCTTTACGCATTCACCGACTGCGAAGTGAGCATCTCGCCCAACTGCTGTGTGGTGGAGGGAAACAAACCCCATTTTCTCACGGTGAGCGATGTGTTGCGCCGCAGCGTGGAACGCACAAAGCATCTGCTGAAAATGGAGCTTGAAATACGCCGTGGAGAACTCAGAGAACAGCTGTTTTTCGCCTCACTCGAAAAGATTTTCATTGAGAAACGCATATACAAGGAAAAGCAATTCGAACAAGCACCCGACATCGACACCACGGTTGCATTTATCGACTCGAAACTCGAGCCTTACAAGAAAGACTTTGTGCGCGAAGTAAAGCGCGAGGACATTTTGCGCCTGCTCGAGATAAAGATGCAACGCATACTCAAATTCAACAAAGACAAGGCCGATGAACTTATGGCGCGCATACGCGCAGAAATAGCCAAAATAGAAAAAGACCTTGAAAACATTGTGGAGGTTGCCGTTAACTGGTATTCCATGATAAAGGGAAAATACGGCGCAAACTATCCGCGGTTAACCGAGATACGCTCATTCGACACCATAGAGGCGACAAAAGTGGTAGAGGCCAATGAGAAACTCTACATAAACCGTGCCGACGGATTCATTGGCACAGGGCTGAAACACGACGAGTTTGTTGAGAACTGCTCCGACATAGACGATGTGATAATATTCTATCGCGACGGAACATACAAGGTTACCCGAGTGGCCGATAAGCTGTTTGTGGGAGAAACCGAACGCTCTAAAAAAGAAAAGCGCAAGGCTGAGATAATACACCTTGCCGTGTTTCGCAAGAACGACAAGCGCACAACTTACAATGTGGTTTACCGCGACGGCAAGGCCGGGGCATATTACTACAAACGCTTCAACGTAACTTCCATTACACACGACCGCGAATACGACCTTACACTCGGAACTCCGGGAAGCCGAGTGGTTTATTTCACCGCCAACCCCAACGGCGAGGCTGAGGTGATAAAAGTTGCACTGAAACCTAGCCCGAAAATAAAGAAACTGGCATTTGAGTGCGATTTTGGGGCTTTGCAGATAAAAGGCCGCCAAAGCCGAGGCAACACTCTGACAAAAAACGATGTTTACCGCATAACGCTCAAAAGCCACGGCGTTTCAACACTCGGAGGATGCAAGATTTGGTTTGACAAGGACGTAAACCGCCTTAACATAGACGGATGCGGGGATTACGTGGGCGAGTTCCACGGAAACGACAGGATACTTGTGGTGCTCGGCGACGGTACGTTTTACACCACAGGCTTTGATCTCAGCAACCACTACGAACCCGGCATTGTAAGAATGGAAAAATATGATGAAACTAAGGTTTGGACGGCACTGCTTTACGATGCCACGCAGAACGATTATCTTTACCTGAAGCGTTTTAACTTTGAACGCTCGTCAAGAAAGCAGAATTTCCTTGGCGATGACGCAAAGTCGAGACTTGTTTGCCTATCGTCTGACGAGTATTCGCGTTTTCGCATAACTTTCGGCGGAGCTGACTGTTTCCGTGAGCCGTTGGAAATAGAAGCCAGCGAATTTGTGGGCGTAAAAAGTTTCAAAGCTCGCGGAAAGAGGGTTACAACGTTAAGCGTTGCCGGCGTGGAGCAAATTCCCTCGCAACTCACACCCGAGCCACACCCTGAAACGGAAAGTGCGGAAAGCAGCCGCGAGGAAGACGCAGGCGATAAAGAGCCATCGCTGTTTGAATAGGCTATAGACCGCCAAACGCAGGTTGCACGCTGCACAACTAATAATTAATTTGGTAACTTTGCCGTTACATACATCAATATGGAAAAGCAAACAAAAACAACTAAAATATGACTCAGAAACTTTTGATTTACAATACACGCACCCGCGCCAAACAGGCGTTCGAGCCTATAACCCCCGGCAGGGTTGGAATGTATGTTTGCGGCCCAACCGTTTATGGCGATCCGCATCTCGGCCATGCACGTTCGGCAATCACGTTCGACGTTGTGTTCCGCTATCTAAAGCATATAGGCTACAAGGTGCGCTATGTAAGAAACATTACAGACGTGGGGCATTTGGAACACGATGCTGACGAAGGCGAGGACAAAATAGAGAAGAAGGCGCGGCTCGAACAGCTTGAACCTATGGAAATAGCCCAGTATTACACAAACCGCTACCACGATGCGATGAGAGCCCTCAACGTGCTTTCGCCAAGCATAGAACCACGCGCAACGGGACACATAATAGAACAAGAAGAGCTCGTGAGCAAAATTCTTGACAACGGCTTTGCATATGTTAGCAACGGGAGCGTTTACTTCGACATAGAAAAATATAACAAAAAGTATCATTACGGCGTACTTTCGGGACGCAACCTTGACGACATAATCAACGAAAGCCGCAATCTTGCAGGCACAGGCGAAAAGCACAGCCAGGCTGATTTCGCCTTGTGGAAAAAAGCGCAGCCGGAACACATAATGCGTTGGCCCTCGCCATGGAGCGAAGGCTTTCCCGGCTGGCACACCGAATGCACGGCAATGGGAAGAAAATATCTTGGAGACCATTTCGACATTCACGGGGGCGGGCTCGACCTTGTATTCCCCCACCACGAGTGCGAAATAGCGCAAGCCGTGGCTTCGCAAGGCGATGAAATGGTGCGCTACTGGATGCACAACAACATGGTAACCATTAACGGACAGAAAATGGGCAAGAGTCTCGGAAACTTCATAACGCTGGAGGAGTTTTTCACCGGCAACCACCCGAAACTCACAAGCGCCTATTCACCCATGACCATACGTTTCTTCATTCTTCAGGCACACTATCGCAGCACAGTTGACTTCTCAAACGAAGCACTGGTTTCGAGCAAGAAAGGGCTTGAAAGAATGATGGACGCATATGCCAACCTTTCGAGGATAGCTCCGAATAACGAAGGCGAAATAAAATTGAAAGACATCGAGGCCATAAGAGAAAAATGCTATGAAGCCATGAACGATGACTTTAATACGCCAATATTGATAGGACACCTGTTTGACATTTGCCACATCATAAACCAAGTGGCAGGAGGTCAAAAGTCAATAACGCCCGATGCGCTTGGGGAACTGGAAAAAGTTTTTTCGGCGTTTGCATTCGATGTTCTCGGACTGCGCAAGGAGGCTTCGGCCAACGAGGACAGGGAAAAGGCATACGGCGGAGCGGTTGACCTGTTGCTCGAAACGCGGCAAAAGGCAAAGGCAGCCAAAGACTGGGCTACGAGCGACCGCATACGCGATGAGCTTGCACGCCTTGGCTTCGATGTGAAAGATACCAAGGATGGGGCTACCTGGAAACTCAACAAATAAGTAATGCCATAGGGCGAACAGCTTTTCTGCCTGTTTTTGCATCAGCATTACTTGTTTAGGTTCACACAAAAGCACAATAATCGGATAAGCACTTGCTTTTCACCGAATTGCAAGTTACAGAAACTACATAGGACATAGTTTTTTCTATGTCCCATGTAGTTTAAATTATATCAGATATAATTTTCCGCGCATACGGCATAGGAGCATCCGACATAACCCGCCCTTCGATTTTATTGCCAAACAAGTTGGTCTATTCCATTTTTTTTGTACCTTTGCACCGCTTTCCGCGTAGCCGCTGGCAAGAAGAAACGAGTGGCTTGCTTATGCTGCGTTGGGACGAACAAACAATTTTATTTACAAAAATGGTAGATCTAATTAAAGTTGCTGAAGAAGCATTTGCCACCGGCAAGGAATTTCCTGCATTCCGTCCGGGCGACACTATAACGGTGGCATACAAAATCGTCGAGGGAAACAAGGAGCGTATCCAGATGTTCCGCGGAATCGTAATCAAGATAAGCGGTCATCAGAACCAGCGCCGTTTCACGGTTCGCAAAATGAGCGGCACCGTGGGTGTGGAGCGCATATTCCCTATCAATTCTCCGAACATAGACAGCATTGAAGTTAACAAACGCGGCAAGGTTCGTCGTGCCAAACTTTACTATCTGCGTGCACTCACCGGTAAGAAGGCGCGCATACGCGAAAAGAAAACCAACACAAACGCAAGCAAGGCTTGACATTGTAAAGGTTTCAATAAAACAAAGCGCGGCGGATTTCATTACGAAGTCCGCCGCGCTTTGTTTGCTTTTGCTCCTGCCCTTACACTACCATCTCTGTAAGAATTCTTTCAAGTTCCTCGCCGGTTAGGTTAAGGTGGAATTTGCCGTTGTATGCCACAGATATTCCCCCGGTCTCTTCCGACACTGTTATTGCCAGAGCATCGCTTTTTTGCGTTATTCCCAATGCGGCCCGGTGGCGCAGCCCGAGATTTCGCGGAATGTCCTCATCGTGAGAAACCGGAAGTATGCACCCCGCAGACGCTATGCGGTGGTGGGATATTACCATTGCACCGTCGTGGAGCGGACTGTTTTTAAAGAATATGTTTTCTATAAGCCGCTGCTTTACTTCCGCATCGATTATTTCCCCGGTCTTTTCAATATCGCCAAGACTTATATAGCGTTCATACACAATAAGTGCACCTACTTTCTGCGCACTCATCGACATACACGCTCTTACCACAGGAATTATACAGTTTTCGTTCACAATGTTGCGATCCTGCGTGGGGCGCGAGAACAGATGCACAATCTTTCCTATGAAGTGGTGCGTGCCGAGCGTTGAGAAAAAATTTCGTATATCCTCCTGGAATATGATAATCAAAGCAATGGCTCCTATGTTCACAGCCTTGTCCATTATAGAACCCAAAAGGCTCATGTTGAAAATCTTCGACACAAATATCCACACTATTATGAATATGAGTACGCCCATGAATATGTTTCCCGATCGCGACTCTTTCATTATGCGGTAAATGTAGAAAAGCAGCGTTGCAACCAGAAGTATATCTATAATGTCTTTTATTGAAAACGATAGCATGTCAGATGGGTTTATCCTATGGTTTGCTTTACTATTTTCACTGTCTCAACAGCCGCTTTCACATCGTGCACCCTAAGTATTGACGCTCCTTTAAGCAGTGCCATGGTGTTGCATACTGTTGTGCCGTTGAGGGCTTGCGAAGGGTTGGTGCCGAGCAGCTTGTATATCATCGACTTTCTCGATACTCCTACAAGCAGCGGCAGCTGCCATATTTTCAAATAGTCTATATGGTTAAGCAGCTCGTAGTTTTGTGTCATTGACTTCCCGAAACCGTATCCGGGATCTATTATAATGTCCTTGACTCCGAGCGAGTGCAACCTGTTTATTCGCACTGTGAAGAACGCCATTACACTTTGCATATACGGCACAGCCGAGTCGGCGTGTGAGGTGAGCGGCGCATCGTTGTGCATGTTTTCAACAGTGCCGCCAATGTGCATAAGTA
The DNA here is from genome assembly GCA_002437495.1 of Prevotellaceae bacterium UBA6398. GTDB lineage: Bacteria > Bacteroidota > Bacteroidia > Bacteroidales > Bacteroidaceae > UBA6398. Next base: position 74,983 of record DJQA01000013.1, on the reverse strand, counting down.
TGTATGGCACTCCCAGTCTTGCAACGGTATTGAACATACACTTGTCTCCCTCGCCGCCGGAAACATCGTTTATGATGTCCGCGCCATACTCCTCCACGCACATTTTCGCCACATTGGCGCGAAAAGTGTCTATGCTTACCGGTATGCCCGGCGCTGCTTTTCTCACGGCAACGAGCGCGCGTCTTAGGCGCAGCATCTCTTCCGCCTCGTCCACATCGGCCGAGCCGGGGCGTGTTGAGTACGCGCCAATGTCTATTATGGTTCCGCCTTCATCGGCTATCTGCCTTGCACGATGGAATATAGACTCCTCGTCAAATGTTCTGGAGCCGGCGTAAAAAGAGTCGGGCGTTACATTCAGTATGCCCATTACCTGCGGTTCGCCAAGATTCATCAACGACCCGCCAAGGTTTAACGTATAAGGAGCAAGTCCCTTCATTTTTTATGTATTAGGCGCGGTTGCGCGCACTGTTTTTTCGATTTTGGGATGCGGTTAGTTTTTTGATGCAATAATTTCGTAATGCCCCTGCTTTACCTTTACCGTGAAGCCCTCCACGGTTTTTTCGGTGTAAGTAACACCCTTTGCTTTCGCGGCGGATTTCCCATTTACCGATAAAGCCGACATACCCGCTGCTGGCACATACACGGTGGCACTTGAGCCTACGGGAACGTCAACTACTATGCGCACCCGCCCGGGTAAATGACTAACGTTGCTTGCCACTCGTCCGTAGGGCGACATCTTGGCATAGCTCACACTCTCGAGACTGTCGGCAAGCACAGGTCGCACTATTAGGTGCTTGTATGCGGGGGCTTCCATATCAGAGTTCACTCCGGCAAGGCAGCGGTAAAACCATGTAAGGCAGCACCCCAGGAATGGGTGGTTTTCGGAATATTGTCCGTCAAACTGTTCCCAAAGTGTAGTGGCGCCTTTGTTAATCATGTTTCCGAAAGACGGATAGTCGGTCTTGTTCATCACAGTGTAGGCAAGGTTGTTCATACCTGTTTTTGCCAATGCCTCTAAAAGCACTTCGAGTGCTATGTATCCGCAATTTAGGTGTCCATTGTGTCTATTGCCTATTTCGTGGGCGAGTATATGTTTCAGTCCTGGCCGCTTTTTGTCCAGTCCCATTTCCACAGCAAAGGCGTTGCAGCCGAAATCACCGTATCCCAATGTATCGTTCTCAAAAAACACCTTGTCGTATGCGTTTCGCGTGCGTTCGGCAAGGTCGCGATACCGTTTCTCGTCCGCCCCTTTGCCCATTACTTTTGCCATTTTGCTCATTCTGTCGGCACAACGCCACAAAATGTAGGTATGCACTTTCTCATCGGCCGGAAACTTGAACGGCGGCACCCAGTCGCCGAGATTCAACCAGTAGCAATCGCTGTTGTCAATTGCGTTCTTGCGTTTTTGGTGCATGGTGCCGTCGGGTCTGACCCATGTAATCATGTAGTCTATCTGGCGTTTTGACGCATCGTAGTTTTCGTCCACCACCCTCTTGTCGCCGTAGTTCATGTAGTGTTCCCAAGGCATTATACTCAATGCGGCTCCCCATGCCACTCCGCCGCCCGCGCCGGGGCACCATGGAGCGGCATTGGGCAAATATCCCGTTTCCCTGTCTTGGGTATCGCGCATTGTGTTAAACCAACTACGGAAGAATGCCGCCCCGTTGAAATTATGCATCACGGTGGAGCATACAGCCTGGCCATCGCCTGTGTAGGGGATGCGCTCGCGGTGAGGGCAGTCGCTTTCTACGCCGCTGTGAAGGTTGTCCTTTTCCGTACGCTGCCACACATGGTTTATCTTGTTGAAAAGCTCGTTCGATGTTGTGAACTCCGAGTTAACCTTCATGTCGGTGTTAACGGCTTCTGCAACTATCTGGTCGGCTGTTGGGGTAAATCCGTAAATTGTTACCCGACGGAACACATACCATGTGAACTGCGGAGCGTAGTCAATGGGGGTATTGTCTTTGAAAGTGTATCTAACCTCTTGCGGGTATGCGCTTTCGTACTTGATTTTTATTGTTTTGTCTTTCTCCCCGCTTACATTCTTGAGACGCACGTGTCCCGAAATCATTTCGCCGAAGTCAATGGTGCAGCTGCCATCGGCATTGCTCTTGAAGGCTACCGGCGTTAGCGTTTCGGTAACCCTGTCTGGGTTGGTGTCGAAAGCTACCAACTTACCCTCGGGGACTTTCCTCTCCACGGCGTTCTCCCACATACTGTCGTCGAAGTCTGCATCGCACCACCCGCTCACTTCCCGGCGGGCGTCATACCTCTCGCCATCATAGATGTCGCAGCTTACAATGCCGCTTTTGCAGGCTTTCCACGATTGGTCGCTCACAACGACCTGCCGACTGCCGTCGATGTAAGTTATCTCTATTTGGCAGATGAACCTTGGCGAGCCGAACGCCCCGAGGCGATCGGATCTCGAGTCGAAATACCCCGAAGCTACCATTGCGCCAACGGCGTTTTTGCCGTTTTGCAGCAGCTTCGTTATGTCGTATTGCAGATATGACACGCGAAAGCCAGAAGATTTTTCATCGAGCGATATTCCGCGCCGATATTTAAGGTCGGGGCGCGAAGTGTAGTTGGTGAAGTTGGGCACGAGAAGATCGTTGCCCACTTTACTGCCATTAAGAAAGAACTCAAAGTAGCCCAGCCCTGTTACAAACGCCTTGGCAGAGCGTATTCCCGGCCTCACGTCGAAAGCTTTGCGGAGGTACGGCACTGCCGGAACATCGGGCGCGCATTGCCCCGTTTTGAGGTTGAACTGTGCTTCTTCGCCCTGCCACGGCGCACCTATCCAGCGTGCTTTCCATGTGCTGATGCCTGTTGTGAACTTTTGTGTCTCACTCCATTTCGAAGCTTTGCCTTTGGCGTTCCAAACCTTTACGCGCCAATAATAGTCGGTGGCTTCAGCGAGTTTTTCTCCACGATAGTCTACGAGATACGACTCCGGAGACTTGACTTTCCTGCTGTCCCAAACGTCTGCCTTGCCCGATGCCAAAGCCCGGGCCGACGTGGCAACGCAAATGCGATATGCCTTCTGCTCTTCGCCCACGGCATCTGCGGCGGCTTTGTTAATCCACGAAAAACGCGGGTTCTCATTCTGTGATTTCGGCGGATTAATGAGTATATTCTCGTCCAGGTGCTCCACCATTAAGTTAACGGGGGTTATTTGGGCATATGCAGAAAAGGCAATTGCCATGGAGATTGCTACGCATACACGCTTTATTTGTTGAGGCCTCATGTTTGGTTTCCGTGATATGATATTTGCGCTGAAAAACACTATATATGTTATGCAAATATACACAATCCGCAGAAAATACGGCGGGCTATGAGTATTCGCACTAATGTCGGGCACGACCGTAGTACACGCAAATGCCGCCCCTCTCTTTTCCGTGCAATAATAAACAATCAAAGCCATGTCAACCAACAAATAGCGCCGCCGTAGGGGCGTATGGCATACGCCCGAAGTGCGCAAATTATGCTATGTTATGGCGGCGGGTTGCTATATGGTTCGAGCAGTGGTGTACAGGGCGTATGCCATACTCCCCTCACAAATAACGCAAAACCATAATCACAGGTCCATTCTCCGGCACCATAAAACCACATGGGATGTAGGAAAAGCCACATAGGACGTAGGAAAAATTACATCAGACATAGAAAAAACTACATCAGACCTTTTTGATGGCACGAACGCAAAAGCATGGCAACGCTTAATAATACCCGGTTTGGCGTACCACCATGCAAATCAATCCGCAAAAGCAGACATAAAAGCACTTTATTTAGTATATTTGCACGAAATTTGAGCTTATTATGGACCGACAGTACTTATCACGGTGTCCGGCGTGCGGTTCGGAGAACGTTGCGAAGAAGTTTACGGCCGTGGACTATACCGCCACAGGCGAGACTTTTGACATTTACGAATGTGCCGCTTGTGGAATGCGCTTCACGCAAAACGCCCCCATTGAGCAAAACGCGGGAAAATATTATCATTCTCCCGACTACATATCCCATTCCGACACCCGCAAGGGTGCCGTAAACCGAATATACCACCATGTGCGCAGTGTAATGCTGCGCCGCAAGGCTAAGCTGGTAGCCGAGGTTTTGGGCAGACAATACGGCCGCCTGCTTGATATAGGCGCCGGAACCGGATATTTCGCCAATGAAATGAAAAGGAGAGGGTTTTATGTGAACGCGGTGGAGATTGACCCGGGAGCAAGGAAGTTTGCCTCGGAACACTTCGGCATCACCGAGGAAAATATCACCGACCTCGACAAGTTCCCCGATGGAAATTTCGATGCCATAACCATGTGGCACGTTATGGAACACGTTTACCGCTTGTCGGAGGAGTGGCAAAAGCTCCACCGGCTTCTCAAGGACGACGGACGACTGATTGTGGCCGTGCCCAATTGCGCAAGTGCCGATGCCGAGCACTATAGAGAATTGTGGGCTGCATACGATGTGCCGCGCCACTTGTGGCACTTCACCCCCCACACCATGCGCCTCTTGGCACAACAGCACGGTTTCAGGCTCACCGACATCCGCCCTATGCCGTTTGACGGTTTCTACATATCAATTCTCTCCGAAAAAAACAAAGGAGCTGCATTCCCATTCATAAAAGGCATGTGGCAGGGGCTGAGGGCGTGGTCGAAAGCCGCGTGCAACAAGGAAAGAAGCAGCTCGCTTATATACATATTCGAAAAACTCTCATAAAAGCATAAACAACGCACCATGGGGAAAAAACATAAATCACGCAGCAACCTAAGGCTGAATGCAGCCACCTCGTGCATAAGCACCACGCTTGTGCTTATACTGATAGGCATAGTGGTGTTCTTTGTAAGCGTGGCGGCAAATTTCAGCGTTCACCTGCGCGAGAACTTCACCGTAACTCTAATGCTTGACGATGACATTCCAAACATTGAGGCATACAACCTTCAAACCCGTCTTCGCTCCTTACCATGCGCCGCCCACGTGGCTTATATTTCAAAAGAGAAAGCGCAGGAAACCCAGCGTGAGGCTCTTGGGTGCGACCCCGCCGAATTCAACGGCACAAACCCCATGCCCGCAGCATTTGAAGTGAGACTGAAAGCTGAATACGCCAATGCCGATAGTCTTTCGAAGGTTATGCCGGCACTCAAGGCGGAACACTATGTAATAGACATCGACTATCCCGAAAAACTAATGGACAGCATAAACGAAAACATACGCAACGTCAGCACTGTGTTGCTTGTGGTGGCGGTGTTACTGATGTTCGTGTCGTTCGTGCTTATAAACAACACCATGCGTCTCAGCGTGTATTCGCGCCGCTTTGAAATACGCACAATGCAGCTTGTGGGTGCCCGCTCACAGTTCATACGCCGCCCGTTCATGCTAAGGGCCTTTTGGGTGGGCTTCACTGCCGCCGCGCTGGCCTGCGCACTGCTTGCGGCCGGAATAAGAGCCTTGCTGGAGTTCGACCCATCGCTGAAAGTCGATGTTGATTGGCAGGTGTGGGGCTTGACTTTGGGAAGTGTTATGGGCTGCGGGATTGTGCTGATACTGCTTTGCGCATACGTTTCGGTGAACAAATACCTGCGAATGCGTGCCGGCGACCTGTACCGCTGTTGAAAAAGAAAAAGATACAAATATGGACAAAAACAAACTCGCGTTCACGCGCAAAAACTTCATCCTTCTCGCCATAGGAATGGCGATTGTAATAGCCGGTTTCATACTAATGGCAGGCGGCGGCTCTACCGAAACCCACTTTGACCCGGATATATTCGAAGCCCGCCGAATAAAGTTGGCCCCGGCAATGTGCTTCGTGGGGTTCGTGTTTATGGTAATGGCTATTCTCTATCCCTCGAAACCGGTAAACGGCGGGAACAACGAAAAAAACGAAACCAAACTCTATCCATCGAAACCGCTAAACAGTGGGAACAACGAAAAGAACAAAACCAATTTCTATCCCTCGAAACCGAAAAACGGTGAGAGCAACGAAAAAAAAGAAATCAAATAAGTTGCCATGGACTACATTCAAGCTTTATTGCTCGGCATGCTGCAAGGATTTACTGAATATCTTCCTGTCAGCAGCAGCGGCCATCTTGCCATAGCATCCTATCTGTTCGGGGTTGATGCGGACAACAATCTTACGTTCACCGTTGCCGTGCACGTTGCAACGGTGCTAAGCACGTTTGTAATACTCTGGAAAGAGATTGCGTGGATTTTCAAGGGGCTCTTCAAGTTTGAGCTCAACGATGAAACGCGCTACACACTGAACATACTCGTTTCCATGATACCCGTGGGCATTGTGGGAGTGTTCTTCAAAGACTATGTTGAGGACATATTCGGTTCGGGTCTGGTCATTGTGGGCATAATGCTGCTCGTAACCGCCCTGCTGCTCACGTTTTCGTACTATGCCAAACCGCGCCCCAAAAAGAACATAAGCATTAGAGACGCATTTATTATAGGAATAGCGCAGGCCTGCGCCGTGATGCCCGGGCTTTCGCGCTCCGGCTCAACAATAGCCACCGGGCTGCTTTTGGGCAACGACAAGGCAAAACTTGCGCAGTTCTCGTTCATAATGGTTATTCCGCCCATACTCGGAGAGGCACTCCTTGACACAATAAAAGGAATAAGAAACGGCGCAGAAGCCGCAGTAGGCGACATTTCCCTCGGCGTGCTTGCGGTGGGATTCATTGCAGCTTTCGCCACAGGGTGCATAGCCTGCAAGTGGATGGTGAACCTTGTGAAGAAAGGCAAACTTATATATTTTGCCTTTTACTGCGCTATTGTAGGAATACTCACAATAGTACTTTCATAAACCCAACCGCCGATGAATTTCTTTGACGGCGAGATAATAGCCATCGACAAGCCTTATGGCACAACATCGTTCAAGGTGGTTTACACCGTAAGGAACGCCCTAACCGCATACATGGAGGGCAGAAAAATCAAGGTGGGGCATGCCGGCACCCTCGACCCCCTGGCCACCGGTCTGCTGCTTGTCTGCACAGGGCGCGCCACGAAGAAAATCGAAGAGCTACAAATGCTCGACAAGGAATATGAGGCAACATTGCACCTCGGTGCCACCACGGCAAGTTTTGACATGGAGCATCCCGAAAACGCAACATTCCCCACAGCACACATAACCCGCGCTTTGGTTGAGGATACGCTGCGCAAGTTCGAGGGCGATATTCTCCAAACCCCGCCCGTATATTCCGCCTGCAAAATCGACGGCGAGCACGCATACCACCTGGCACGGAATGGCAGAGATGTACAACTCAAGGCAAAGCCAATACACATATATGGCATAGAACTCCTGGACTATGCAATGCCCGAAATAAAAATCCGCGTACACTGCGGCAAAGGCACATATATCCGCGCACTTGCCCGCGACATAGGCGAGGCATTGGGAAGCGGCGCATACCTCACCGCCCTGCGCCGCACGCGTGTGGGGCAGTATGTGGCCGACCAAAGCCTGAAACCCGAAAACTTCGCACAATGGCTCGAGGGCATAGATGTGGAAATACCGGAAATAACCGGCGTAACTACAAACAAAAAGCAAAACAATAACACAATAATATGAAATTATCTCAATTCAAGTTCAAACTGCCAGACGACAAGATAGCACTATATCCGCCCCTACACCGCGACGAGTCGCGCATGATGGTGCTCCACCGCAAAACCGGCGATATAGAGCACAAAATGTTCAAGGAGATAATAAACTATTTCGATGAACACGATGTGTTTGTGTTCAACGACACAAAGGTGTTTCCCGCGCGCCTTTACGGACTAAAAGAAAAAACCGGTGCCAAAATAGAGGTATTCCTCTTAAGGGAACTGAACCCCGAATTGCGCCTGTGGGACGTGCTTGTAGACCCCGCACGCAAGATAAGAATAGGCAACAAGCTGTTCTTTGGCGAGGATGGAAGCATAATGGCCGAGGTTATAGACAACACCACGAGCCGCGGGCGCACGCTGCGCTTTCTCTACGACGGTCCGCACGATGAGTTCAAACGCCAGCTATACGCCCTTGGCGAGGCTCCGGTGCCAAAGTTCATAAAGCGCGATGTGGAACCCGAGGATCTTGAGCGATTCCAAACCATATTCGCAAAAAACGAAGGCGCGGTAACCGCCCCCGCAAGCGGTCTTCATTTCTCGCGCGAACTTATGAAAAGAATGGAAATCAAAGGAATAGATTTCGCATTCCTCACCATGCACTGCGGGTTAGGCACATTCCGCTCAACCGATGTGGAAGACCTGACCAAGCACAAAATGGACTCGGAGCAAATGATGGTGGGAAAGGAATGCTGCGACATAGTGAACAACGCCATCGACAACGGACACAAGATTGTTGCGGTGGGAACAACCGTACAGCGCGCGCTCGAAACCGCCGTCGGGGCCGACAACCACCTAAAGCAATACGAGGGCTGGACAAACAAGTTCATCTTCCCCCCATACGACTTCCATATTGCCAACGCCATGGTTTCCAACTTTCAGTTGCCATTAAGCACACTGCTTATGCTCACGGCGGCATACGGCGGCTACGACAACGTAATGAACGCCTATAAAGTGGCGTTGAAAGACGACTACAAATTCGGTCCATACGGCGACGCAATGCTTATAATAGACTGATGACCCACACCGTATTCCTTGCTTTCGGCTCGAATTTGGGGAACAGGCAGGAAAACATAGAACGGGCTTTGGAACTTCTGAGGCAGGAAGGTCTGAAGCCCGTTTCCGTTTCACAGCCCATAACCACTGCACCCCAAGGCTTCGCATCTGAAAACGAGTTTCTCAACTCGGCGGCCAAATTCACCACAACCCTTTCTGCGCACGAGGTGCTTGAGGTTACGCAGCGCACGGAGCGCATTCTCGGCAGGACACAGAAGTCAGAGGGCGGCATTTACCACGACCGCCTCATAGATATCGACATACTGTTTTACGACACAATTGTTATTGACACGCCCGAGCTCGCCATCCCCCACCCCAGAATAACAGAAAGAATGTTCGTGCTGCGCCCCATGAATGAGATAGCCCCCGCTTTGCGCCACCCCGCAAACGGCAAAACCATACACCAACTTTATATGGAAGCAAAGAAAACACATAATGCAACCTCATGAAAAAACAACATGGGACACAGAAAAAACCACATCCTATGTAGAAAAAAACATGTCTGATATAATTTAAACTACATCGGACCTTTTTTTTCGCCCGTTTCGCCCACCCGAAACATAAATACATACGAACTTAGAACAAATTCCGAAAAATAACACCATGCCTATGCATGATTAATGAAAAACATGTGCTATATTTGCACCTAATATCGCTGCTCAGCATATTGGGCACGATTATGTTTTTGTTCGGTGGATAGATTTGAGCTGCTTGCAACCACTTGAAAACAATGCTAAAACAACGGCCGCGATTATGGTCGTAAAGCGTTTCCGCAAAGTTTTCACCCAATGGGCGGCAAAGTCCCCACCACGAGATAGAGAAAATTTAACCCGTGTGCAAAGGCCTGTGCCGGCACACACAAAACTTTTTATAAGAAATGGCTTACTTATTCACTTCCGAATCAGTGTCGGAGGGACATCCCGACAAGGTGGCCGACCAAATATCGGACGCCGTGCTTGACGAGTTGCTTGCTTACGACCGCAACTCAAAAGTAGCTTGCGAAACATTAGTTACCACAGGGCAAGTGGTAGTGGCAGGTGAAGTAAAGACAAAGACCTATGTTGACCTACACGAAGTTGTGCGCAAAACAATCGCACGCATAGGCTACACAAAGGCCGAATACAAATTCGAAGCAGAGTCGTGCGGCGTACTCAACGCCATTCACGAACAGAGTGCCGACATACGCCGCGGCGTGGAGCGCGAAGACCCCATGAACCAGGGCGCGGGCGACCAGGGAATCATGTTCGGCTACGCCACAAACGAAACGGCTAACTACATGCCGCTCACGCTTGCGCTGGCAAACAAAATTCTCACTGTGCTTGCCGAAATACGCCGCGAGGGAAAGGTTATGACATACCTGCGCCCCGACGCAAAAAGCCAGGTAACGGTTGAGTATGACGACAACAACAAACCCGTGCGCATAGACACCATTGTGGTTTCCACGCAGCACGACGATTTTGTAAAACCCAAAAACGGTGACCAAAAAGCCGCAGACGCCGAAATGCTGGCAAAAATACGCGAGGACGTAATAAACATCGTAATTCCGCGCGTAATTTCCGAAATCAAAACCGAGTCGGTAAAAAAACTCTTCAACAGCAACATAAAATACTTCGTAAACCCCACAGGCAAATTTGTCATAGGAGGTCCCCACGGCGACACCGGACTTACGGGGCGCAAGATTATAGTAGACACCTACGGCGGACGCGGAGCACACGGAGGCGGAGCGTTCTCGGGCAAAGACCCCTCAAAGGTTGACCGCTCGGCCTGCTACGCAGCACGCCACATAGCCAAAAACCTCGTGGCTGCCGGCGTTGCAGACGAAATTCTGATACAACTAAGCTATGCAATAGGCGTTGCCGAACCCATAAACATATATGTAAACACCTATGGCACCTCGCACCTGAAAATCTCCGATGCGGAAATAGCCAAGAAAATAGGCAGTATATTCGACCTGCGCCCATACGCAATCGAAGAACGCCTTAAACTGCGCAACCCAATATATGAGGAAACAGCAGCCTACGGACACTTCGGCCGCGAACCGAAAACAGTAACGAAACACTTCCACAACGCCTATTTTGGCGACAGAGACGAAACCGTGGAGCTTTTCACCTGGGAGAAGCTCGACTACGTTGACAAAGTGCGCAAAGCGTTCGGCATCTGAAAATAATGCAAACCATACGCCCGGCGCAGCCACATTAAAGGTTGCACCGGGCTTTGTTTTTTTACTGATATGAATAAAATCAAGCGCGTAGCCGTCTACGCCGCATCGAGCTCACAGGTGTCACAAGAATATACCGATGCAGCAGCCGCACTCGGCAAAGCCCTCGCCTCACAAGGCATGGAAATCGTATATGGAGCCGGCAAAGTGGGACTCATGGGCACCTTGGCCGACGCCGCAATAGCCGCCGGCGGAAAAGTTACCGGCGTGATACCCGAATTCATGGTTGACAACGGATGGTGCAGAGACGGACTTTCAAACCTTATTGTAACTACCGACATGCACGCACGTAAGGAAAAAATGGTATCTTTGGCCGATGCCACAATAGCCCTGCCGGGCGGAGTGGGCACGCTCGAGGAACTACTGGAAATTATCACATGGAAGCAACTGGGGCTTTACGCCAACCCGATAGTAATCCTTGACACGCGCGGATACTTCACACCCCTTATCGAAATGCTCGAAAAAGCAGTAAGCGAAAGGTTCATGCGAGAGATACACCGAAGCCTGTGGAGCATAGCCGACACGCCGCAACAGGCGGTGGAGCTTGTGAAAACCATCCCGCAATGGGACACCACCATATCAAAGATGGCGCAAATGTAGCGCACTGCAAACAAAGCCATTAAGAACATAAATGATACCCATTCCGCCAAAATCGCCGCAAGACACCGTGGCGGCATACTCGTTTGAGGAAACCGCCGATTCACTTGCCGCCGCCCCAAAGCCGAAGCCAAGGACGGTGAGCGGAATACTGCGCCTGCTGCCTGCCGATGCAACACCCGAACAGCAAGACTCTGCCGTGCAGGCCATGATGAACATTCCGCCGGCCACACATCTATCCACGCAGCCCGACACCCTGTATCTGCCCGGACTAAAAGGCTCGCCCGCACATGTTGACCTGGAAAAATTCGACTTGAGAGAAAACTATTTCTCCAACAAAGAATATTTCCACCCCGAGCTACGCGTAAACCAGATAGGGATGGCCGCAGAGCCGCTTACATATCGGCTTAGCAGCGACGACTATGTAACAGGACTGCTGCTTGCAAGCTTTTTCATCGTGTCGATGTTCATAGCGAAAAACATAGGAATACTTGCCGAAAGAACAAAAAACTTCTTCCGCTTCCGCCACGATGGCGACTTTTCAATGAGCGCAAACCCCGAAACCAAAGGACACATATTCCTAATACTGCAAACCTGCCTAACGCTCGCCATTCTATTCTTCGACTACACGCAACTCAACCTCACCGAAGTATTCAACCAAGTGTCACCATACATATTGCTTGGAGTCAACACGGCAATATGCTTCGCTTACTTCGTGGTTAAGCTCGCGCTGTACAAGGTGGTAAACTGGGTGTTTTTCGACCGCACGCAAAACAGGCAGTGGCTCGAATCATACCTCCTAATGGTTAGCCTGCTCGGACTATCACTATTCGCCCTTGCACTGCTTGTGGTTTATTTCGATTTGTCGTTCAAACCGCTGGAAATAGCCGTCATTTTGTTAGTCGCGACTTTCAAACTGCTGCAAATTGTCAAGTGTAAACAAATCTTTTTTTCATACCGTTTCGGCACTATACACTTAATTTTGTACTTTTGTACACTAGAAATGATACCGGTGCTACTACTATGGAGAGCACTGATATATTTCAACGAAATATTGATAGTGAACATTTAAAGAAATGATCAAGAAGATTCTGGTGTCCCAGCCCCAGCCAAGTTCAGAGAAATCACCCTATTTCAATATTGCGCAAAAGTACGGAGTAGAACTTGTTTTCAGGCCGTTTATAAAGGTGGAAGGAGTAAGCGCAAAAGATTTCCGCAAGCAAAAGATAAACATACTCGACTACACAGCCATAGTGTTCACATCGCGCACGGCGGTTGACAACTTCTTCCGCATGGCACGCGAACTGCGCATCACAATTCCCGAAGACATGAAGTATTTCGGAATTTCCGAAACCGTTTCACTATACATACAAAAATACACAATATACCGCAAGCGCAAAGTATTCTTCGGTACAACCGGGAAACTGCCCGACCTCGTGGCGGTAATGATGAAACACAAAACCGAAAAATACCTCATACCCGTAAGCGACGTGCATGACGACCACGTAAAGACCCTACTTGATGCCAAAGGATTGAAATACAAAGAAGCAGTTATGTACCGCACCGTGAGCAACGACTTCAAGCCCGGAGAAAAGTTCGACTATGACATGATGATTTTCTTCACCTCGGCCGGAGTGCAGGCTTTGAAAAAGAATTTTCCCGACTTCAAGCAAGACGATGTGCGCATAGCCTGCTACGGCAATTCGGCGCAAAAAACGGTGAACGAACTCGGTTTACGGCTCGACCTGGCTGCACCAACCCCCGAGATGCCCTCGATAACGGCAGCGCTCGACAATTACCTTTCCAAAAACAAATAAGCGGAAACACATCATACCATATACATACGCGGGGCGGTGAAAGAAAACCTTTCGCCGTCCCGCAGTGTTTTCGCAAAACCGCCTAAACGTTGCAGCACTTGGCAATAAGGAAGGTAGATTGCTGTTTTCCAAAAATGTTTCGGTGTTGTATAAAACAACAAAAGCAGTCAAGATTTTTCTCAACTGCTTTGTTCTTTACGTGGTACCACCAGGAATCGAACCGGGGACACAAGGATTTTCAGTCCTTTGCTCTACCAACTGAGCTATGGCACCAAATTCCGCATTTCGGCATTGCCGAATTGCGAGTGCAAAAGTAGGCACTTTTTTGATACCAAGCAAATTTTTCGGCAAAAAAGTTTGGCCATGCCGTGGTGTTACCGATTTTTTAGTAACTTTGCAACCGCAAAACGGAAAGTAGCGCAGTTGGTAGCGCACTACGTTCGGGACGTAGGGGTCGGGCGTTCGAATCGCCTCTTTCCGACTTGATCCGTGGCAAGCCTTTATTGCCGCGGATTTTTTGTTTGTGCAAAGCGGTTCGCACGGTGGTGCATGGGGCGCATGCCATACGCCCCTGCAATTGGCGCAAAGTTCCAACTGTTTGCTCTTTTCAATACTCCTCAAAAACCATATCGGATACCGGAAAAACTACATGGGACGTAGAAAAAATTATGTCTGATATAATTCAAATTACATCAGACCTTTTTTATCCCGTTTCATACCTTTGAAAAACAATCCTTTACAAAAGGTATTTCTTGTGGGGTTATTGTTCTGCAAGTCTGCTTGCCACGCTTTCTCGGTTATATTGAAAAGTTTTTTGGTGGCAGGGCGTCTGCGTGGTGTTCTTTAAGGCGTTTCAGAAGGGCTTCGCCCAGGTTGTCTTTCGGTTTTAGTTTCAATTTTGCGCGTATGTGCGCACGCTGACTTGTTATGTTCCCGTTTGTCTTGCCAAGGATGGCACAGATTTCCGTTTGCTTCTTGCCCTGCAATATCAGTCGGCATATCTCTGTTTCCGATGTGCTGAGCTCCGGGAGAGCCATGGCTATCGTGGACAGCTGTGTGCGTTTTTTCAAGAGATAGTCGTTAAGGGCGGCAAAAAGCCTTTCTTTGCTTTGGTCGTCCATTATGTTCAGCAGTCGTATTGTCTGCTTTTCCGATGGCTTTTCTTTTTTAGCCAGCTTTAGCAGTTCCACAGCCCGGCGCCCATCCACCCCCAGCAGGTTCGACAGACTTTCTCCGTCCTTGCGCAGCTCGATGTTCTCTGTTTGCAGCCCCTTGAATCCGTCCAGCAGTTTTATGCCGAGAAAAGAAAGCAACACGCATATAATGGCAAACAACGGCATCAGACCGGTTATCTCTCTGTTGCCCGAAATAAAGGAACATGCCAGATATGTTGCGAATATCACGAAGCCTATGGAGTGGGGAGTGTGCTTGAAATGGCTTATCAGTGAAAGCATGAGCATTGTGAGCGAAAGCGACATGTCTGCCAGAATAACCATACGGTAATAGCTGTCGTCGGCGTGGAACGAACTGTAAATCATGGCTGCGGAAAAGGTGAACTGCGAAAGATACAGCTGAGCTTTCAGTGTGGCAGAAAGCGACATTAGGTGTTTAAGGAAAAACACTGCCAATACGGAAGCCATCACCAACCACGCGGCGTATATTTTAACAAGCACCGGCTCGGTGTCGGTTATAAGCCCGAGTATGCTGAGTGGCACGGAAATCAGAATACCCAGTGTGGAAAACAGCAAAACCGACAATCTCTGCTTCTCTATTATGCTTTTGGCGTAAGGCTGCGCCATTCTTTCTGCCGTATTGCTTATGTGGCTGCTTAGGAATGCCGACAGCCTGCTTATGCCTCGTTTGTTTGACTTCATTTGCAGCTTCGTTTGGTTTTATTTGCAAAAATAACGTTTTGACGCCAAAATGTGCCGCCACTACGCAAAAACTGCTACAACGTTCTGCCATACAATTAGTCATGAACTTTATCCAAGGCAAATAGCGGAATATCTCGGTGATTTGGCTTTCAAATAAAGGAGCGCGCTTGGCTGCATGAAAATGCCGCAGAAAATCGCGACGCCATGCCGTGCAGACGGGCGGAAAGCGTTATATTTGTATAGCGATAATATAAAAAAACAGACAAGACGATGAAAAAAGAGATAGTAAGCGGTAACGCCCCCGCTGCAATAGGGCCTTACAGCCAGGGAATCGAGGTCAACGGATTTGTGTACGTATCGGGACAGCTGCCCATCGACCCTACAAACGGAGAGTTCCCCGATGGCGGTGTGGCTGCACTAACCAAGCAGTCGCTCGACAATATAAGCGCTATTCTTTACGAGGCCGGACTGACTATGCGCGATGTGGTGAAAACCACCGTGTTTCTTACCGACATGAAAGACTTTGCCGAGATGAACGAGGCCTATGCATCGTATTTTGAAGATGCAGCCCCAGCGCGTTCGGCGGTGGAAGTGAAAGCTTTGCCCAAGGGAGCGAGACTGGAAATAGAGGCGATTGCAGCAAAATGAGAAGGATAGGCATTTTCTGCTCATCGCGCGGAAATATAAGAAAGGAATTTATTGAAGCGGGGCGCGAACTTGGCGCAGAAATAGGCAGGCGCGGGGCCGAAATGGTTTACGGCGGCTCGAAATGCGGCCTTATGGACATAACAGCGCAAGCAGTGCGTTCCGCCGGCGGACGCACAGTGGGTGTAATGCCCCAGGTGCTGCTTGACAGAGGGCTTGAGGCCGATGCCGACTTGGTTTTCTACACCGCCAACCTCGACGACCGCAAGGCCACGATGCTGCGCGAGGCCGATGTGTTCGTGGCGCTGCCGGGAGGAATAGGCACGTTAGATGAAGCGTTCACCGTTGTGGCGGCAAACACCCTCGGCTATCACAGCAAGACCACCATACTGTATAATGTTTGCGGGTTTTGGCAGCCGTTGATCGAAACTCTCGAGAAAATCGATGAGGAAAAAATGATGGACAGTAATTGGCGTACACGCCTGAAAGTAGCCTCCACCCCCGAGGAATTGTATGAAATGATATTTTGAATATCCGCAGAAAAATCAGAAAAAAGGACGGGGGAAGCAAAAAACAAATATTTTTTTGCTACCCCTGTAACTTTTCCCCACTTCAACCGTCTTTTAAATAGAGAACGATGAAAAAACTCAGTTTCCGCGATGATGTGCTGCCGCTGAAAGACAAAATCTTCAGGCTTGCACTTCGCATAACGCTCAACAGAGCAGAGGCCGAGGATATTGTTCAAGACGTACTGATAAGAGTGTGGAACAGGCAAGAGGAACTCGCCGGGGTAGAATCCATAGAGGCATACAGCCTTACGGTTTGCAGAAACCTCTCACTCGACCGCATACAGCGCAAGGAAAGCTCAAACGCCGGCCTTGAAGATGTGCCGCCAACCGAAGACAAAGACGCTTCACCCGATGTGCAGATGATGCGAAGCGAGCGGCTAAACAACATAAAAAGGCTCTTCGGCAGGCTTCCGATTCCACAGCGCACCGCAATGCAACTGCGCGACATAGAAGGGAAAAGCTACAAAGAGATTTCACTCATCACCGGTCAGACAGAAGAGCAGGTGAAAGTAAACATCTTCCGCGCACGACAGTACATACGCAAACAAATGGAGAAGATAGAGAATTATGGACTATAGCTACATAGACAAACTGCTGGAACGCTATTGGCAAAGCACCACCTCGCTCGAAGAAGAGGAGATGCTCAAGGCATTCTTCCGCCAAAAGGAGATACCGAAACGCTTTGCCAAATACCGCAGCCTGTTCAATTACGAGGATCTTGCCGTCTCGGAACGTCTTGGCTCTGATTTCGACGAAAAGATGCTGCGCATGGTTGAACAACCTGTGGTGCATGCACGCCGCATACCGTTTGTGGTGCGTTTCAGACCTTTCTTGAAAGCCGCAGCAGCCGTGGCGATAGTCTTGACGCTGGGAAATGCAGCCCAGCATTCGTTCAAAAACAACGATACAAAGGCTCCCGACTACAATTATGCCACATACAAGGACACATACGAAGATCCACAGGTGGCATACGACAAAGTATCATCTGCGTTGAAAGACATGTCGAAAGGCTTGCGCCAGCAAATGGAAGCCGACTCGGCATTGCGGGTTGACAAGGCAAAGAGCGTTCAATGAAAAGACTGCTGATTTTATTCGCGGCTGCGGCAATGGCCCTATGCTCGCGAGCACAAAGTGCACAGGACTTCGCGGCGCGCTTCATGGAAAGCCGCTCGGGCAACGGCGAAGTTAAATGCGTAACAGTGGGTCCGAAGATGCTCAACACCCTTGCCGGTATACATGACTCGGAAAGCCGAAAAGGACTGAAAGATTGGACCGAGGGAGTAAAGAGCATAAGAATTGTTACCTCACAAAACGGTTGTGAGGAACTGCGCAAGGACGCCATTGCAATGCTTAAGGCAAGCCGCAAGAGATATTCGCCCTACCGCCCGAAAGACAACGCCGACTATGGCGACTGCCTATGGGTGAGGAAAGTGAAGAACAAAACCGTGGAACTCGTATATGTAGCCCCGCGTTCAGAAAAAGGCTTCATGGTGATGGACTTCACAGGCAAAATCAGAGACAGTTTTGTTGAGAACATAATAAAGCCCAATGAAAACTGACTACGCAATATAAGAATACGAATGCAACTAATATATTCTGTAAAATAGTAAAACAAGCGATTGCCGCGTTGGGAAACGCGGCAATCTTAAAACCAAAACGAAACCGAAAAGTTTCAATTCTCTCAAAAGTAAAACAATCAATTTTGATTATCTACGCGATACAAGGGGACTTTTCAAGTCCCCTTTTTCGTATCTGCGTTTTTACAACAAGAGCACATGGCATGTGGGCTTCCGCTCCCCAACGGTTACTGCGCAAATGCGGCTTGGCTATCTTTTTATGCGCTGCATTATAACTGCGTCAACCGACTTTCTGCCTGCCCCTGTGTAGAAAAGCACAACTAATACGACAAGGTAAACAAAGGCAAGCTCTCCCGCGCCGAATATGTCGCACCCATGTACGCCCACAAGGGCCACGGCAAGGTTAAAAGCCAGCACCGCCGCAGCAGCACGCGTGAGAAACCCTACCATAACGGCCACGCTTCCGAGCGTTTCTGCAAGCATGGACAAGGCGAGCGAGAAACCATCGCCTATTCCCAACGGATCGGGGAACTGCGGCATCAGCATGGAGAAATTAACAAGCTTACCCAAGCCGTGTATGAACATCATAGCCCCGAACACAACACGCAACGCAAGCAGGGCGTCAGACATTTTTACGTCATTGCTTGTGGCAAGCGCGGTTTCAATTATTTTCTTACTATCAATCATATTATTTTCTGAATTTTTTTGGCTTTGCCGAGGTAACATCAACCAAAAGTTCCAGCAGCTTTCGGTTTTGTTCACGCGTTGTGGTGAGATAGCGGTGCCTACCGTTTACCGAGGGAGTGAAATGGTTGAACCCTTTTTCGTCAACGCTTATTGTGCCTCTCTCACTTAGGTTGAAAAGTTCGGGGTGTACGAGCCATATCACCGACATTACGTCGAACTCGCTCTGCATATAGTTGGGGTCGGGGTTGTTTACGCTCGTTGCCACGATGAGTGGGTGCGGATTTGCCCACGTTATCTTTTCCCTCATGAGCTTTACGGGGTATTTCACGCTCTCGCCTATTTCAAATGGATTTTGCACTATTTCGCCCGGCCACTCGTTCATCACTTTTCTCATTGCCGGTATGTCGCAATTAACATTGTATTCGCTGAACGGGTTTTCGCGGTAGCAGCCCATCATGGTCGACAGCATTTTCACTTTTTTAGCCACAAGCTCACGCCCTGTTAGCGGAGAGAATTTGTCGGCTTTCGAGTCGAGCAACATGGCAAGGTTTGTGGCGAAGCCTACAGATATTATCGTTACGCTGCTGTCGGGCTGCCCGGCAAGCGTGCGGCGATAAAATTCAACTGCATTCTCGAACTTTCCCTTCTTTGTCTGCCTGAAAGCGGGCTTGCCCTTTGAGTTGCGACACAGGGCCACGGAATCGGCATAGTGGTTCCCCTCGTTTGGGCGCGACACCGGCGCGGGGCTTTTGGCAACCGGCACTTTTCCGTATCCATACCAGTTTAGCGAACCATCGACAGCCCGACATACGTTTTCGCCCTCCTTGTGTGTACTCACGCCAAGGAGCTTGAATTTTCCCATGTCGCAATATTTACAGATGAATTCGAGCGCAAGCGCGTCATCTGCATCGTTTCCGTAGTCGGTTTCGAATATCACGCCCATGGGCTGCGACTTTGCCGCACCGATTGCGAAAAACAGGCACAGGGATGCTACAAACAACTTTTTCATTGATTTTTATTATCTGGTGATTTGCAAAGATAGCGATTTTTCCCGAAAGCAAGCTATTCACGCCGCATATTGGCGGAAATGCGGTGCAGGTGTTTTTTACACAGACAACGCAAAATCTTATTTGAACGAAATTTGTAATTTTGCTAAAACTCCAAGAAAGAAAATGAACACCGCAACCAATGAAGCAGTCGGGCTTCTTAAAGAACTTACAGCCATTCCCTCATTCAGCCGCGAGGAAACCGCTGCGTCTGACAAAATTGCCGATTTCATCGAAAGAAAGGGTTTGGAAATGCAGCGCGTGGGAAACAACGTCTTTTCTGTTTGCCGCGATTACTCCTACAGCAAGCCCACCCTGCTTCTCGATGCCCACATAGACACAGTAAGGATTGCGCAAGGTTGGCACCACGACCCTTTCACTCCCATCGAGGAAGACGGAAAACTTTACGGTTTGGGCACAAACGATGACGGTGGCAGCCTTGTGTCGCTTTTGCAGGCGTATATCGAAATGTGTGGCAGAGAGCGCGCATACAACCTTGTATTCTCCGCCTCGTGCGAGGAAGAGGTTTCGGGCAAAGGCGGCATAGAGCTGGCCTTGGGAAGTTTTCCGCACATAGACGCGGGAATAATCGGCGAGCCCACCGGTTTGCAGCCCGCCGTGGCGGAAAAAGGGCTTATGGTTATTGATTTCACCGCACGGGGCAAGGCAGGGCACGCCGCGAGGAACGAGGGCGTGAACGCAATCTATAAAGCCGTAAAAGATATAGAAACCATTAAAAATCTCCGCTTTCATCGGCATTCGGAACATTTGGGCCATACTCGCGCAACGGTTACCATTATCAATGCCGGCACGCAACACAATGTTATCCCTGCCGAATGCCGCTTCACCGCCGATGTGCGCTCCAACGAATTGTATTCCAACCACGAACTGTTTGACATGATAAGCTCCGCAGTGGAAAGCGAGGCCAAGGCACGCTCTTTCCGCCTGAATTCATCAAGCATTCCGGCATCCCATCCGCTTGTGCGCCGCGCAGTTGAAATGGGACGCAAGCCTTTCGGTTCGCCCACGCTCAGCAATCAGGCGTTACTTTCCTTCCCGACAATAAAAATCGGTCCGGGAGAATCATCGCGCTCCCATACAGCCGATGAATACATAAAAATTTCCGAAATAGAGGATGCGATAGAGTTTTATGTGAGCTTCCTCAGCGGTTTGGAGCTGTGAGCCTACGCAGAAAATTTTCCCGGGACAAACAGAGCGCAACGGCACTGCAAGCAATTGGAATTTACTATATTTGCAGAAACAAAATAACGACAAAACAAACAGCAAATGAGAAAATCATTCAAAACCCGCCGCAATGCCGTAATGGCGTATGTGCTTGCGGCAATCACAGTAATTGCGTTCTCCATGCCGCAGGGCGTGGCGGCCAAAAAGAAGATAGGCTTCCAGCTCTACACCGTGATGGGGGCTATGAACAAGAACCCCAAGGCTTCGATAGAGCGTCTTGCGAAAATGGGCTACAACGAGGTGGAGCTTGTGCAGTGGGGAGGCGACCCCAAGGTGTTCGGGCTGCCCGCCAGCGAATTCAAGGGCATCTGCGACGCAAACGGCGTGAAGATAGTCTCCACCCACTCGAGCATACAGGAAGACCCGGCAAAGGAAGAGGAGATAATGAACCGCTGGCGCGAGCTTTTCAAGATACAGAAAGCGTGCGGCGGCAAATACTTCGTTGTGCCGGGCTACCAGATAGACTACACCGTTGCCGGCATGAACCGCATGTGCGCATACTTCAACCGCGTGGGCAAGCTCGCAAAGAAATACGGCCTGACGCTCGGCTATCACAACCACGCGCACGAGTTCCAGAAACTGAAGGACAGCGACAAGCTGATGTGGGAATACTTCGTTGAGAACACCGACCCGCGCTACGTGTGCTTCGAGCTTGACGTTTACTGGTGCACAAAGGGCGGCCAGGACCCCGTGGCGTATCTCAGGAAATACCCCAAGCGCATACAGCTGCTCCACATCAAGGACGATTTCGTCATCGGGGCAAGCGGCACAATCAACTTCGAGGGCATTTTCAACCAGTTCCGCAAAAACAAGATGAAGAACTATTTCGTGGAGATTGAGACCCCCCAGTGGCTTCGCGACAAGAAGAACGCCGACGGCAGCAAATACTCCGACGACCAGGTGATGGAAGAAATGTTCAAGGCTTCGGCGGAGAGCGCGGAATACCTCAAGAACGCCAAGTTCGTGAAGTAAGAAGCGGCAGGCAGACATCGTTCCGCCTTGGCGGGAACAATATAAGCGGGATATGCCTAAGTGTACAAACACGGACATATCCCGCCTGCTTTTACTGCGGCTGCGGCGGTTTGCATTGTCCGCACGTTGCGGTTTAAGCGGCGGCGTACAGGGCGCACGCCATACGCCCCTACGGAGGCGCAAAACCAAACACCCCGAAAACTGCATAGGACATAGGAAAAACTACGTCCTATGCAGTAAAAATTATATCAGACATAATTCAAATTACATCAGACCTTTTTCCGCCACTTACAAACACCTGAAAGACAAATCGTTACAGCGGATATTTTATTCTTGCTTATTGCTTTGGAAACCAACGCTTTACGTAATTCAGGACGTTTTCGCTGTTTGCTGTGCAGCAAAGCATCCCCTTCCTTTCCAACCAGAACGGACAGTTCTCATATCTCGCAAATTTATAGTAACTTTGCATTGTATATACATTATTACTCATCAAAATAAAAAATACAACTCATTCGATGAATTTCGTTGACGAAATCAAATGGCGCGGCATGCTCCATCAGATGATGCCGGGCACCGATGAACTTTTTAACAAGGGAATGGTAACGGCATACGTAGGCATAGATCCCACCGCCGACAGCCTTCACATAGGACACCTTTGCGGCATAATGATGCTGCGCCACCTTCAGAGAGCGGGCCACAAGCCGTTGGCACTCGTCGGGGGTGCAACCGGAATGATTGGCGACCCGTCGGGCAAAAGCCAGGAGCGCAACCTGCTTGACGAGGAGACGCTCGCACATAACATAGCCGGCATAAAGCAGCAGCTGTCCCACTTTCTCGACTTTGACAGCGATGCGCCAAACAAGGCAGAACTCGTGAACAACTACGACTGGATGAAAAACTACAGCTTCCTAAACTTCATACGCGACATAGGCAAGCACATCACGGTGAACTACATGATGGCAAAAGACAGCGTTCAGAAACGCCTTAACGGCGAGGCGCGCGACGGGCTTTCGTTCACCGAGTTCTCATACCAACTGCTACAGGGCTACGACTTCCTGTACCTTTACAGCCACAAAAACTGCAAACTTCAAATGGGCGGAAGCGACCAATGGGGAAACATAACCACCGGCACGGAGCTGATACGCCGCACACTCGGTCCCGAAGCCGATGCGTATGCCCTAACCTGCCCGCTTATAAAGAAAAGCGACGGCAGAAAGTTCGGAAAAACCGAGCAAGGCAACATTTGGCTCAGCCCCGAGCGCACAACTCCATACACATTCTACCAGTTCTGGCTCAATGTGGCCGATGACGATGCAGAAAAATACATAAAGATTTTCACATCGCTTTCAAAGGAAGAAATAGAGGCAGCCATAGCCGCACACCGCGAAGACCCGGGACAGCGCAAGCTGCAAAAACTGCTTGCAAAAGAGGTTACGGTGATGGTTCACTCCCAAGAGGCATACGAAACCGCCCTCGAGGCATCGAACATCCTGTTTGGCAAAGCCACAAAGGAAAACCTGCTGAAACTCGACGAACGCACGCTGCTCGATGTGTTTGGTGGCGTGCCCCATTTCGAAGTGCCGAAAGAACAGGCAATAGGCGCACGCGCCGTTGACCTGCTTGCCGAAACAACGCAGTGCTTCAGCTCGAAAGGCGAAATGCGTAAGCTCACACAAGGCGGCGGCGTTAGCATTAACAAGGACAAGCTGCAACAGTTCGACCGCCCTATAACCGAAGAAGACCTTATTAACGGGCGATACATAATAGTGCAACGCGGAAAGAAAAACTATTTCCTGATTATAGTGAAGTAGTCCCATTGCACCAAACATAAACATAAGCCGCCCCTGCGCCAACACATTAGGCACAGGGACGGCTTTACCATATCCCGAAAAAGCACTAACTTTGCGTAAACCAAAAATCGTCCCCTCACAATGGCAAGCGAAACACTGACACCGATGATGCAGCAGTTCAAGCGCATCAAGTCGGAACACCCGGATGCCTTGATACTGTTTCGCTGCGGCGACTTCTACGAAACCTATCTTGAAGATGCCGTAACGGCCTCGTCGGTTCTCGGAATAACCCTAACCCGCCGCAGCTCAAAAGGCGATGGCAAGGGAACAGAAATGGCCGGTTTTCCATTTCACGCCCTCGACGCATACCTGCCCAAGCTTATACGCGCCGGCTTCCGCGTAGCCATTTGCGACCAGCTCGAAGACCCCAAACTCACCAAGAAACTCGTAAAGCGCGGCATCACCGAAGTGGTAACGCCCGGCGTGGCCATGGACGACAATGTACTATCGTCAAAAGAAAACAACTTCCTGGCATCCGTATGTTTCGGCAACGGTGCGTGCGGGCTTGCCTTCCTCGACATCTCAACGGGGGAATTTCTTTGCGCCGAAGGGACAACCGAATATGTTGACAAGCTCCTTGCCAACTTTTCGCCCAAGGAAGTTCTCGTGGAAAGGGGACGGCGCGACAAGTTTCTTAAAATATTCGGAAAGTACTACGTTTACGAACTCGACGACTGGGCTTTCAACGAGCGCAGCTCAAGAGAGAAACTGCAAAAACACTTCGGCGTGCGAACACTCAAAGGCTTCGGCATTGACTACATGCACGACGGAATAACCGCCGCAGGAGCTATTTTGCAGTACCTCGAAATAACACAGCACACACACACCGGACACATAACCTCTATACACCGCATTGACGAGGAAAGGTATGTGAAGCTCGACAAATTCACAGTGCGAAACCTTGAAATTGTACAACCCATCAACGAAGGGGGCAACACCCTTCTCGGCGTTATAGACCGCACAAATACGCCAATGGGCGACAGATTGCTAAGACGCTGGCTGCTGTTTCCGCTGCGCGATGTAAAGCAAATTGAAAAACGGCAAAATGTGGTGGAATACTTTTTCCGCAACCCCGAATTCAGAGAAACCATAGACGAAAACCTTAAAGGAATCGGCGACATGGAACGCCTTACGTCAAAGATAGCGTTGGAACGGGTTAGTCCGCGCGAGATGGCACAACTGAAATGCGCCCTGGCATGCATTGCCCCCATAAAAAAACTTTGCATGAACGCGTCCGACCCGGAAATCGTGAACATGGGAGAAAAGATAGCCCTGTGCGGAGAACTGCACAACCGCATATCGCAAGAACTTGTTCCCAACCCGCCATCGCTCGTTTCGAAAGGCGGGGTGATTGCCGCCGGATACAATGCCGAGCTCGACGAATTGCGGCAAATTTCACATTCAAGCAAGGACATTCTTGCCAAGCTGCGCGATGACGAAAGCGAGAAAACAGGAATACAATCGCTTAAAATAGGATTCAACAACGTATTCGGCTACTTTCTTGAGGTAAGGAACATATACAAAGGGCAAGTGCCTGAAAACTGGATAAGAAAGCAGACACTCGTTAACGCGGAACGCTACATCACCCCCGAGCTCAAGGAACTTGAAGAAAAGATTCTCGGTGCGGAAGACCGCATACTCGCCCTCGAAAGCCGCCTTTACTCGGAACTTGTAAGCTACGCCCTGCAATTCATAACGCCCCTGCAGCTAAATGCGGCTATCGTTGCAACAATCGACTGCCTACACTCTTTTGCCGTTAGCGCAAAGGAACACCGCTATGTGCGCCCAGTTGTTGACGAGAGCGAGGTGCTCGACATAAAGCAAGGCAGGCATCCGGTTATAGAAACGCAGATGCCGCCGGGAGAAAGCTATGTGAGCAACGATGTTTACCTCGACACCGAAAAACAGCAGATAATAATACTTACCGGTCCCAACATGGCGGGAAAGTCCGCGCTGCTGCGCCAAACCGCCCTCATAGCCCTCATGGCCCAGGTGGGCTGCTACGTACCCGCCGATAGCGCACGCGTGGGAATTGTGGACAAGATTTTCACCCGCGTTGGGGCAAGCGACAACATTTCTGCGGGAGAGTCAACCTTCATGCTCGAAATGAGCGAGGCAGCAAGCATTATGAACAACATGACACAGCGCAGCCTTGTGCTCTTTGACGAGCTGGGACGCGGCACATCAACCTACGATGGCATAAGCATTGCATGGGCGTTGGTGGAATACCTTCACGAAGGGCCGAAAGGTCATCCGCGCACACTTTTCGCCACACACTACCACGAACTTAACGAAATGGAAAAGCATTTCGGGCGCATTAAAAACTTCAACATCACAGTGTGCGAGACAAACGGCAGAATTGTATTCCTTCGCAAGCTCGAACCGGGCGGCACGGCCCACTCCTTCGGCATACATGTTGCACGCCTGGCGGGAATGCCGTCGGCAATAATAAAGCGTTCCGAAGTTATACTGAAAGAACTCGAGGCGGCAACGCCGGGAGGAAACGTATCGAAACAAGCGCAACCCATATCGCCGGCTCATGAAGGCACACAGCTAAGTTTCTTCCAACTCGACGACCCGGTGCTTACGCAGATACGCGATGAGATAATCGGTCTTGACATCAACAACCTAACCCCCATGGAGGCCCTAAACAAGCTAAACAGCATAAGGCACATCATAACCGGCAAATAAAAGCAGACAAAACGCCGCAGCCAAATTCCTCACAAAACCACAATTGTTGCCAAACCGCACAATTCGTTGAGTTTCATAAGCCCCCCCAAAAAAGGAGCTTTGCTGTAACGATTGGTTTTTAAGGGAATTGATCTAGGAGAAAAAAGGTCTGATGTAGTTTTAATTATATCAGACATAATTTTTTTTACATAGGACGTAGTTTTTCCTACATCCCATGTGGTTTTCGGGGTGTTCTGAGAAAACCGTAAATTTCGGGTTAATGGAATTTGGGGATGCACAATCCGCGCTGCGTCATGCCCCCTGCGAGGCGTGGCTTTCCTTTTCGTTGCGGCGTTCTATGTTTGCCGGCTCGTCCTCGTGGTGGCGTTTCCAGCGGTTATGCGTCCAGAGCCAGTTTCGCGGGCTGCGGCAAATCATTTCCTCAAGCAGCTTCATGTATGTGTCGGTAAGCCCGTAGTCGGGATATGAGCGCGGATCATCGGTAATCTTTTCAAGGGAGCAGTGGTAATATCCCCGCCTCACGCACTTCACGTTGGCAAAAAACACGCTTGCGTCCACCTTCTTGGCAATCCTCTCAGTGCCGGTATATACCGGCGTGTCCTGGTTGAGGAAGTCCACCCATTCGTGAATGTTCACCCAGCGCGGGCCCTGGTCGGCTATGAAGCCTATGATCGTCCTTTTCCTGTCTCCGCGCATGCTTATGATCCTGCGCAGCGCGTCCTTCTTGGGGATGTTCTCCGCCCCGAAACGCCCGCGAAGCTCAAGCAGCAGCCTGCTGAAGAACTTGCTTTTAACCGGATGGTACAACTGCCCGCACTGCACGCGCCCCGAGTCGAACCACTGTGGCAACGTGGAAATCCACTCCCAATTGCAAAAGTGTCCAAGGTATATAAAACAGAACCGGTGGGTTTCGAGCGATTTCTCAATCTCGTCAATTCCGGAGAATGCCATGCGGCGGTGTATTTCACTTGGCGAAATCGAAATAAGTTTGAACATCTCCACCATGTTGTCGCAAAAGGAATGGTAAAAGCCGCGCTCAATTTCGCGCAGCTCGCTTTCCGTCTTGCCGGGGAACGAGTTGCGCAGGTTCATGCGCACAATATTGCGGCGGTAGCCCACAACCCTGTAAACAAGCACGTACAGTATGTCGCTGAGAATGTATATCACCCTGAAGGGCAGCAGCGACAGCGCGTAAATCACCCCGCGCAGAAAGCGGTAGCCCGAGTTCCTCATTTTTGTCTTGAAAGTTTTTTCGTTTCGAGTGCCGTTTCTATTTTTTCGGCAACACGGTTGGGGTCAATGCGCCTAAGGCAGGCATAGTCGCCACGCATACACTTTTTGTTGCCATAAACCGAGCACGGACGGCAGTCCATATCAGTTTGTATGAATGTGTCCGGAGTCTGTCTCCACCCCACAAATCCGGCCGCCGGATGTGTTGCTCCCCAAATGGAAAAGACCTTCACCCCCACAATAGAAGCAAGGTGCATATTTGCCGAGTCCATTGAAAGCATAACGTCCATGCGGCTCATCACGCCAAGCTCGTCAATCATTCTTCCCTTTCCCACAACCGATGTAACAGGCGGATAGCGCTTTTCCCACTCTGCCGCAACGAGCCGTTCCTCACTTCCGCCGCCAAAGATGAATATCCTTCGTTGCGGACGCTTGCACAGAAGAGACACCACACGTTCCATGAGTTCCAATGGGTAAACCTTTCCCGCGTGTTGCGCAAAAGGCGCAATGCCAATCCACTCATCCTCATTCTTCGCTCCCACCACGGGGGCAAGCGTGCCCACGTCTCCTTCGTCATCACCGAAAACAGATATAAAGTCAAGGTCGAAGCTGAAACCAAGCTTCCCAAGCACATCGACATAGCGCATGGTTGAGGTTTCAAGCTGCACAAGTCTTTTGTTGCGTTGCCTGGTAAGTTCTTTCTTTTCCCTGCGTCCCTTGTTTATTACCGCCACCGGCACCCGGGCCATGCGAAAACGCATGTCAAGATACCTTGTGCGCAACACATTGTGGAAATCTGCCACGGCATCAAAGCCCTCGCGGCGAAGTTCGCCGAAAAGTCTTTCCAGCCCGCGCAATCCCGCGTATTCTTGCAGGTCAATGCCAAAAAAACGCACATTTGCGGGCATATTGGCAAACAACGCCCCCCATCTCTCGCGCGACACCACCACAACCTCATTGCCCGGAAAGCTTGCCGCAAACGAATGTATCACGGGCACAGTCATGGCCACATCGCCAAGTGCCGAAAGTCTCAATATCAATATGCGGGACATTCCTGTAATTGCTGATTTTGCGGTTTTGTGATTATGCTGAAACACAGTGATTATGCAAATTTAAGCTTTTCAGACGGCACCGACAAATGTGAGCGCGTATTTTTACCATGCGAAACCCACTAAGCCGCATCGGTTTTTGGCAGGCGCACCGAATGATAGCCGACCCGGCAAAAGCCACACCCACAAGACAATCCAAAAAAGCCGCCTGCCGTTTTGCGCTTTGCGCCTTAAAAGCTAACTTTGCGTTTGGTTCGCTAACAACTGCAAAAACAATGCACGCGTATTGGAGTTTTTTCGCCACGTTTTTCCGCATAGGGCTTTTCACCATAGGCGGAGGCTATGCCATGCTGCCCATAATCGAGAAAGAGGTAGTGGACAGGAAAAAATGGATAGACAAGGGCGACTTTATCGACCTGCTTGCCGTGGCGCAAACAGTTCCGGGGGTTTTCGCGGTAAACATGAGCATAAACATAGGCTACAGGCTGCGGAAAGTTCCGGGGGCAATTGCATGCTCGCTCGGCTGCGTGCTTCCCTCGTTCCTTATAATACTCGCCATAGCGCTGTTTTTCCATCGGTTCGAAAACAATCCCACCGTGGAAGCCGTTTTCAAGGGCATACGCCCTGCCGTGGTAGCGCTGATAGCAGCGCCGTGCATAAAGCTGTCGAAAAGCGCGGGCATAACACTCTCGAACGTATGGCTGCCAATATGCGCCGTAATGGCAATATGGATTTTCCGGGTGTCTCCCGTTTACATAATATTACTTGTGTGCATAGGAGGTTTCATCTACGCGCGCTACATAAAACCACAGGAATGACATGAGCGGTATTTTATTGTTCCTGCTGCTTTTCTACACGTTTTTCAAGATAGGACTTTTTGGTTTCGGCGGAGGATACGCCATGCTCTCGATGATACAGGGCGAGGTGGTTACGAAATACCGGTGGCTCACCACTGCGCAGTTCACCGACATTGTGGCAATAAGCCAGATGACACCCGGACCCATAGGCATAAACTCGGCCACCTACGTGGGCTACTCCGCCGTTGTCAACGCGGGAATGCCCCCGTCAATGGGAGTGCTGGGGAGCGCGGTGGCAACATTCGCCGTTGTGCTTCCGTCGTTCATTCTAATGTTCACAATAACAAAACTGCTTATTAAATACCGCGACATGTGCATCGTCGACACCATGTTCTCGCTTCTGCGCCCCACAGTAGTGGGACTGATAGCCGCCGCAGCACTCATACTCATGACGCGCGAAAACTTCAGCGCGCCCGACATCAACCCATGGCAGTTTTACATAAGCGTGTTCCTTTTCGTGTCGGCATTCGTGGGCACACAGTTCTTCAAGATTAACCCCATAAGAATGATCATTGTCTGCGGAGCTGCCGGATTTCTGCTGTTTTATTGAACTCTACATGCCGGTATTGGCATGTTCTATGCAATGTGTTGATTTTCAAAAACATCTCCGCTTTCCACTGCCCGCATATAAAAACCTGATTTCCGGCATTTTGCAAAAGAAAGAAAAAGGTCTGATGTGGTTTTGATTACATCAGACATAATTTTTTCTATGTCCCATGTAGTTTTTTCTGCATCAAATGTAGTTTTCGGGATGTTTGGGAAAGAACCGGCGGTTAAGGTTTTGCTTTAATTGTAGGGGCAGTGGATTTTTCAGGCTAATGCTGTTATGCCATGTATATACGGGCTTATTCCACGATTTCGGCTTTGAGGATTTTCACATCTTTTACGGGGCGGTCGTATTTGTCGGTTCTTACCCACTGTATTGCTTTTACGGTTTTCAAGCCTTCAACCACCTCGCCGAACACGGTGTACTCTCCATCGAGATGCGGCGTGCCGCCGTTGGTTTCGTAGCTCTCCATTATTTCGTCAGGGACCTCAAACTCCCCATCCGTAGCCTCGTACATACTCTGTTTCATTGCTTCCATAGCCGCTTTGCTCTGCACTTTCCCCCATACTATGTAAAACTGCGAGCCGCTTGAACGGCGTTCGGGGTTCACGTCATCGCCCTCGCGCGCTGCCGCCAAGGCTCCGCGCTTGTGCCAATGCAGGGGATAGTCTATCTCTGCGGGGATGGTGTATCCCGGTCCGCCCTCGCCAAGTCGTTTCTTGTGCTCGGCATTTCGCGAGTCGGGGTCGCCGCCCTGAATCATGAAGTTTGCTATTACCCTATGGAACAGCAAACCGTTGTAAAAGCCATCTTTTACGAGTTTAACGAAATTGTCGCGGTGCTTGGGCGTTTCGTTGTAGAGTTCGACTACAATGTTGCCCATATTTGTTGAAAACCTCACCTTTACGCGCTTGCCGCCCGGAGCGGCAAAACACGCTGCGGCAATCAGTAGGGAAAATGCTATAACGGAAAGTCTTTTCATGTCAAGGCAGTTTATGATGTCAGAGTATTGTCAGGGCAGAATTTTTGTGCCGCCTTCTATGTCAAGCCCCTTTGCCGCCGTGATGATTACGCGCTTGACACCGGCCTCAACGGCTTGCAGGGCATTTTGTATTTTCGGTATCATGCCGCCGCTCACAACTCCGTCTCCAACGAGCTTGGGAAAATCCGGCGCATGGATTTCGGCAATCACGCTGTTATCGTCGTCGGGGTTGGAAAGCACTCCACGCTTTTCGAAGCAGTAAACAAGGCTCACATCGTAGATATGCGCCATGGCTTTTGCCGTTTCCCCGGCTATTGTGTCGGCATTGGTGTTGAGCAGATTCCCATGTACGTCGAATGTCAGCGGGGCAAACACAGGCGTTATGCCTTGGTTTATTATCGATGCCAGCCGTGAGGAATCCACCTTGTCTACATCGCCCACGAATCCATAGTCCACGGGGGTTGCCTTGCGCTTATGGGAAATAATCACTCCACAGTCTGCACCGGTCATTCCGAGGGCGCACACGCCGCGCGAGTTAAGTTGCGCCACGATGTTCTTGTTTACCAAGCCGCCGTAAACCATAGTAACCACCCATAGCATATCGGCATCGGTAACCCTGCGTCCGTCTATCATCTTGGTTTCATAGCCAAGCCGCGATGCCACCTGCGTTGCCGTGCGCCCGCCGCCGTGAACAAGCATCTTGTTTCCGGGAATTTGCTTGAAACCATCGAGCAGCGCAGCAAGCGAAGTTGGGTCCTCCACTATCTTGCCGCCTACCTTTATTATGGTGAGCGGTTGTTTCATGCTGTTTGTCATTGCGCGTCTTCGTGTTTCTTGTCCTTGAACCGCATCTTGTCGTTCTCGCGATACAGCTCGTCATCGTTCAGTTCAAGATAAGTGTAGCCGTAAAGCCCGCTGCGATAGTTTGCCAGGAACTCGTTTCCCTCTGACATTGTTATCTTGCCGCTTGTTTCGGCACGTTTCACCCATGTTTCCAGCCTTCTCTGCAAGCGTTTCGCATCGTATTGCACATATTCCAGCACCTCGGCCACCGTTTCGCCCTCTATAACGCGGTCTACGCTATAGCCGTCGTTTGACACCGTAACGTGAACGGCGTTGGTGTCGCCGAACAGGTTGTGCATATTGCCGAGTATCTCCTGGTATGCTCCCACTAGAAACACGCCCACGTAATACCGCTCTCCGCGCCTTATGGAATGCATAGGCACCGTGGGGGTTTGCTGCATGGCGTTTACGTATTGCGCTATTTTCCCATCGCTGTCGCATGTTATGTCTTCTATGGTAACATTCCTTTCGGGCTTTTCGCCAAGCCGCTGTATTGGCATAACCGGGAAAAGCTGGTCGATGGCCCATGAGTCGGGCAGGCTTTGGAATAACGAGAAATTGCAGAAATATTTGTCGGCGAGCAGACGGTCAAGGCGGCGCAGCTCTTCGGGCACATGCTTCTGCGCGTGTACAATGGAATTGGCTTCGCGCGTTATGCTCCAATAAAGGCTTTCCACCTGGGCGCGGGTTTTAAGGTCGATAATGCCATGGTCGAACAACTCAAGGGCCTCATCGCGCATTTGCTCCGCATCGTGCCAGTCCTCAAGCATGGAGCGTGCCGACAGGTTGTCCCATATCTCGGAAAGGTCTTGCACAAGCTTGTGGTCGTCTTTTGTGGCTTCGAAATCCTCGGGCATCTGCGGCTGTGAGGCCACATCGGTTACCTCGAGAATAAGCACGCTGTGGTGGGCTGTAAGCGAACGTCCGCCCTCGGTTATTATGTTTGGATGAGGAATGTTGTTCTTGTTGGCCACATCGACAAAAGTGTAAACGCAGTCGTTAACATACTCCTGTATGGAATAGTTAACGGAGCTTTCGTTGTTGCTCGAGCGCGTGCCGTCGTAATCGATGCCAAGCCCGCCGCCGCAGTCAACAAACTCCACGTTGAAGCCCATAGCGTGGAGCTGAACGTAAAACTGGGATGCCTCGCGCAGGGCAGACTGTATGCGGCGTATCTTTGTTATCTGACTGCCTATGTGAAAATGAATGAGTTTAAGGCAATCCTCCATTTTGCGGTTTTTTAGTATATTCACCGCTTCAAGTAGCTCGCTGGAATTCAAACCGAACTTGCTTGCATCGCCGCCGCTTTCTGCCCATTTGCCCGTGCCTGTAGAAGCAAGTTTAATGCGAATTCCTATCTGCGGGCGGACATTAAGTTTTTTTGCAGCCTCGAATATGCGTTCAAGCTCATCAAGCTTTTCGGCCACAAGGAACACTTTCTTTCCCATTTTCTGCGCCAGAAGCGCAAGCTCGATATAGCTCTGGTCCTTATGCCCGTTGCATATTATGGGGCTGTCGGAGTCCATGTTGGTGGCGAGCACGGCGTGTAGCTCGGGCTTAGAGCCGGCCTCGAGACCTATATTATAGCGTTTACCGTGGCTGATTATCTCCTCTACCACAGGACGTGTTTGGTTAACTTTTATGGGGTATATTATAAAATGCTCTGCCTTGAACCTGTATTCTTTCGCCGCCTTCTGGAAACAAGTTGCGGTTTTCTCTATTCTGTTGTCGAGAATATCGGGGAAGCGGAGCAGCACGGGGGCTGTGATGTTGCGGGCGTCAAGCTCATCCATCAAATCCCTGAGGTCGATTTGCACTCCGTCTTTCCGCGGTGCCACGTAAACGTGTCCTCTTTCATTGATGTTAAAATAGCTCACGCCCCAGCCGTTAATATTATATAGCTCGGCGGAGTCTTCAACACGCCATTTCTTCATTTATCCGTTGTTTTTATTTTCTTGATTATTTCTTTGCAAATATTGTCAACTTTCTCGCGGGTGCAAAGCGGCGAGACCTCCTGCACAAACTGCGCCCTTGAATAGTAAGTTTCTCTTTCGGCGAGCTGGCTTTCCACAAACGTTTTCAGTTCTTCGGGTGTCTTTCCCTCAAGAAGCGGGCGGCGGCCCTTGCTAAGCCCAAGGTGTTCAAGTATTGTTTTGCTCGAAGCCTTAAGGTAAACCGTAGTGGATGCCGAATTAAGATACTCCATGTTGTCGAAAAAGCATGGTGTGCCGCCTCCGCACGAAAGCACTATGTTTTCAAACTCTGCGGCCTCGTGGAGCATACGACGCTCTACATCGCGGAAATGTTGCTCACCGTATTGCGCGAATATCTCGGGCACCTTGGTGTGAAACCTTTCCTCTATATACCAATCAAGGTCATAGAACGTCTGTCCCAAACGTTTTGCGAGTTCTCTGCCCACGGTGGTTTTGCCCACACACATATAGCCTATCAGCGCAATGCTTTTCATCAGGCTTTCTTGCCCGCACTTTTCCCGGCGGATTTTGCTGTTTTTTTGGCGGCGGTCTTTTTTGCTGCCTTTGGTCTTGCCTTCGATGCGCCGTTGTTCACTATATTCATGCACTCCTCATAGGTAAGTGCTGCGGCGTTTTCCTTCTGCTCCTTTGTAAGACGATAGTTTTTCTTCTTGTAGGAGATGTATGGGCCGTAGGGGCCGTTCATAACCTCGAGCTCGGCATCCTCGTCAAATTTCTTGAGGTGGCGTTTCTCATCGGTCTCTCTCTTGTCGAGAATTATTTGCTGTGCCTCTTCAAGGGTTACTTTCAGCGGGTCAACGCCTTTGGGAAGTGAGGCGAACTTGCCGTTGTGTCTTACGTAAGGTCCGAAACGTCCCACTCCTATTACTACATCCTTACCCTCGAACTCTCCGAGTGTGCGCGGTAGCTTGAAAAGCTCGAGTGCGTCTGCGAGGGTAAGCGTTTCGTAGTCCTGATTCTTGCGTATGGTGGCAAATATCGGTTTCTCCTCTTCTTCGGCAGTGCCTATCTGAACCATCGGACCGTATCGCCCTATCTTCACGAAAACCTTGCGCCCGGTCTTAGGGTCTGTACCGAGTTCACGCTCTCCCACTTTCTTTCCGCCGTTGTCGTTTTTTGAGCGTTCAACCTCCGGCTCGAAGTTCTTGTAAAAGTCTTTCATCAGACCTGTCCACTCTTTTTTGCCTTCGGCCACCTCGTCGAACTGCTTTTCTATATCGGCGGTGAAATTATAGTCCATTATGTCGGGAAATTCCTGTTTAAGGAAATCGGTAACCACAAGCCCCACGGGTGTCGGGATTAGTTTACCTTTGTCGGAATCTGTTGTTTCGGTGGCTTCACGCCTTGTTATTTCCCCTTCTTTCAAGGTTATCACGCTGTAGTTTCTCGGAGTGCCTTCCTTGTCGCCGCGCACCACATAGCCTCTTTGCTGTATGGTGCTTATAATCGGCGCATAGGTTGATGGGCGTCCTATGCCGAGTTCCTCCATTTTGTGCACAAGCGAAGCCTCGTTGTATCTTGGCGGGTGCTGGGTGAACCGCTGCGTGGCCGTTATTTCGCGCATTTCGGGCTTATCGCCTTTTTGCATCGCCGGCAGAACTCGGTTTGTGTCCTGCGAAGCATCTGCGCCATCGCGCGATTCGCGGTAAACTTTCAGAAAGCCGTCAAACTTAACCACCTCGCCCGATGCCGTGAACTTTTCGTCGCGCGTTGACACGGTTATGCCTGCCGAAGTTTTTTCTATCAATGCATCGGCCATTTGGCAAGCTATGGTGCGCAGCCATATCAGCTTGTAAAGTTTTTTCTGCTGTGGCGTTCCGTCTATCTCGCGGCGTTCCATCGATGTAGGGCGTATTGCCTCGTGGGCTTCTTGTGCGCCTTTGCTCTTTGTTACATATTTTCGCGGTTTTGAATATTCCGCGCCGAGAGTGGCTGAGATTTCATCCTTGCAGGCGTTTACGCAGAACGATGACAGGTTCACCGAGTCGGTACGCATATATGTTATCATACCTTCTTCGTAAAGCTGCTGCGCCACGCTCATGGTGAGCGACACCGGGAAACCGAACTTCCTAACCGCTTCCTGCTGTAGCGTTGAGGTGGTAAACGGAGGGGCCGGCGTGCGCTTTTGCGGCTTCACATTAACTTCGGCCACTTCGAAAGAGGCACTCTTGCAATCGTTGCAAAAAGCCTCTGCTTCCTCTATAGTGGCAAAGCGCTTGTTGAGTTCCGCGCCAAAGATGTTGCCGTCCAATGCCAGCTGTGCCGTTACGCGGAAAAATGTTTCGCTCTTGAATTCGTTAATCTCCCTTTCTCTTTCAACTATCAACCTTACGGCCACACTCTGCACGCGCCCCGCCGAGAGCGATGGGCGCACCCTGCGCCACAGCACGGGTGAAAGTTCGAAACCCACTATGCGGTCAAGAACCCTGCGCGCCTGCTGCGCATCTACAAGGTTTAGGTCTATGGCCCTCGGATTTTCTATGGCACTAAGTATGGCCGGCTTTGTTATCTCGTGAAAAACAATGCGGTGTTTGTCGGTTACGGGCAACTTCAACACCTCGGCGAGATGCCACGAAATAGCCTCTCCCTCGCGGTCTTCATCACTTGCGAGCCATACGGTTTCGGCGCCCTTAGCCGCTTTTCTGAGTTCGCTAACCACGTGAACCTTGTCCTTGGGTATTTCATATTGCGGCTGAAATGTCTTGGGGTCTATGCCGTTGTTTTTTTTCTTCAGGTCGCGTATATGGCCGAACGACGGCATCACCTTGTAGTCTTCGCCAAGATAGCGTTGTATGGTCTTGGCCTTTGCCGGAGATTCGACGATTACGAGATTTTTCTGCATTGTCTTCCTCTTTGCTTGTTTCTTCGGGTTGCAAAAGTATGGAAAATTCTTTGATGTCGGACAAAAGGTATGCTTTTAATTTATAAAATAACGCTTTATGACAGCATAAGTCCGAGCTGCCGCAACATGAAACGGAGACTTTACCCACGCTCCGCGGCATTGTACTACGGCGCGGGCATAACCTGCAAATAGGAACGGCTCGCGAATATTGCCACTGCTTTTCTTATGGAGTCGAGCCCGAAAGCCGCAGGATGCAAGGCACCAACGGCAATCCACTCCCAAGCCGCCGCATCATCGCGAGCCACAGGTTTTTCACCCTCGGCAATACGGCACAGAAAGAAACTGTCGGCGGTGGGCACGTCGAAGCCCGAAAATCTGTAGCTGTTGGGCAGGGAGAAAAGCCATCGCATTTCAGCCACACGGCATCCGGTCTCCTCAAAAATCTCGCGCCGCATGCCGCCATCTATCGACTCGCCGGGGTCAACAAACCCGCCGGGAAGGTCGAGCGTGCCTTTTGCCGGTTCAAACGCGCGCCTAACCACAAGAACCTCATTGCGTTCGTTGACAATGAAAGCAGCGGTGGCGGCACTCGCGTTAAGATAATAAACAAAGCCGCAATGCCCGCAGCGTTTCGAGCGCGGGTCGTTGACCACGAAGTCCGCACTTCCGCAGCGCGGACAATATGCAAATTGTGCCAAGGGATGTTTGCAGCCCATATCAATATTTATTTTTCCACTGCAATAGTAACGATTATTTTCATTTTAACGCGTGATTTCCCGCGATTTTCGCATGCAAAAATACCGCGCCGCGTATAGTGGCAGATTTCACCAAACCGCCGGTAGGCTAAAATGCAGATGGCTTTTATTTCGTAACTTTGCGCAAGAATACAATGGGAATATGAAGAAACTTTACATAGAAACCTACGGCTGCCAAATGAACGTGGCCGACAGCGAAGTGGTTGCCTCCGTAATGAAGATGGCAGGCTACGACACGGTGGAAGAAATCAATGACGCCGATGCGGTGTTCCTAAACACGTGTTCCGTGCGCGACAACGCGGAGCAGAAGATATACAACCGTCTGAACGCCCTAAACGCCATGAAAAGGGCAAAGCACGGAAAGCTGATTATTGGCGTGCTAGGCTGCATGGCTGAACGCACAAAAGACGACCTGCTCGAAAACCACCACGCCGACCTTGTTGCAGGGCCGGACTCATACCAGATGTTGCCGCAGCTCACGGCCGAGGCCGAAAACGGCAGCAAGGCGATAGACGTTGAGCTTTCAACCGTGGAGACTTACTCCGACATAATTCCCGAACGAATATGCGGAAACCGCATATCGGGCTTCGTGAGCATTACCCGCGGCTGCAACAACTTCTGCCACTACTGCATTGTGCCATACGTTAGGGGAAGAGAACGCTCACGCGACCCGCAAAGCATAATAAACGAGGTGAAAGACCTTGAAAAGCGCGGATACAAGGAAGTTACCCTGCTGGGGCAAAATGTGAACTCATATTCGTTCGCCACCGAAGGCGGAAAAACAACCGGCTTCCCCGAACTTCTAAGAATGGTGGCAAGAGAAGTGCCGCAAATGTGGATACGCTTTACCACGTCGCACCCCAAGGACATGAGCGACGATACGCTGCACGTTATTGCCGAAGAGCCTAACGTGTGCCGCCACATACACCTGCCGGTGCAAAGCGGAAGCAACCGCATACTCAAACTAATGAACCGCAAATACACCCGTGAATGGTATATGTCGCGTGTGGAGGCGATACGCCGCATTGTGCCGGAATGCGGACTGTCAACCGACATATTCTGCGGCTACTGCACCGAGACTGAAGAGGACCACGCGCTATCGCTTAGCCTGATGAAAGAATGCGGTTACGACTCATCGTTCATGTTCAAATACAGCGAACGCCCGGGAACGTATGCCGCCAGACACTTTGAGGACGATGTGCCCGAGGATGTAAAGATACGCCGCCTGAACGAGCTTATTGCGTTGCAGAACTCGCTTTCGCTCGAAAACAATCAAAAGTGCATAGGCAAAACGTTCAACATACTCATAGAGGGCACAAGCAAGCGCAGCCGCGAGCAGCTGTTCGGGCGCACGGAGCAAAACAAGGTGGTGGTGTTCAACCGCGAAGACGCACGCATAGGGCAGTTCGCCAAAGTGAGGATACTATCCGCATCATCGGCAACCCTCCACGGCGAGCTTGTAAAGGACTGACAAAACCCTCGCAGGCAACCCGGCCGCCACAGATTTCGACAAACCCGCTTAGCTCACAGATAATCATACCGTTATTGCCATTTCGGGCTGCCGAGGTAAAGAGTTGTTTTCCAAACAGTTGAAAAGGCGAAAATTATGTCTGATGTAGAAATTTTTACATCAGACATAATTTTTTCTACTTCCTATGTAGTTTTTCCCACATCAAATTTAGGTTCTCCGACTTGGGTTTTGCAACAATTGTAGGGGTGTATGGCATACGCCCTGTGTGCAATTGCATAAACCGCAATGCAAGCCGCTCCGCCGAATTACATTATCCGCGCAATTCGGGCGTATGCCATACGACCCTACGGCGGTGCAATTTATTGACTTTACGCCGCCGCATGAGCCACACGGCAAACCGCCATACCAAATTGCATAATCTGCGGTTTGTAGGGGCGTATGGCATACGCCCTGTGTGCAATTGCATAAACCGCAACGCAAGCCGCTCCGCCGAATTACATTATCCGCGCAATTCGGGCGTATGCCATACG
>DJQA01000013.1:0-35408 GCA_002437495.1 Prevotellaceae bacterium UBA6398 | reverse complement strand
GCGGTGCAATTTATTGACTTTACGCCGCCGCATGAGCCATACGGCAAACCGCCATACCAAATTGCATAATCTGTGGTTTGTAGGGGCGTATGGCATACGCCCTGTACCCCGGCGCATGGGCTGCAACGCGATGTGTTGTTGCGTAAATGCAATTCCGCGCAATTCGGGCGTATGCCATACGACCCTACGGCGATGCTTTTTTATGATTAATTGCTTGTTGTGCAATCACATGGCGCATTGAATATGCCATGCACGCCACCGTTCGAACCGCGTCTCTGCCGGAGCAAAAAATACGGGTCATGCCCGGCGGGAAACCGCCACTGCATGACCCGTTGTCAGGATTACCGTTTATTTTATCGGCAAATCACCTTCTCGGTTTTTCCGCTTTTATAAACTATAATGTAAGTTTCGCCGCGCCTTGTGGCATTGACTTTGCGACCGAGCGTGTCGTAAACAGCCTTAACCTTGTCGTTGGCATCGGCCTTTGCGCTGTCAACGCCCACAAGGGCCCCCGGCATAGTGAATGTGTAAACATTAACGGTTTTGAGGTCGTTTGAGGTTACCTTAACGCTTACAACAGCATTGCCGCCCTCGTTTGTGAGTGTTTTTTCAATCTTCGCGCCCTTTCCGTCAGACACCACTTTAACATCGTCTGCCGTTATGCCGGAAATTCCGTTTACGGTGTATTCGGTTACTCCGTCCTCTAATTTTACCGCAATATCTTTTACCTTTGCAGAAGCCAGCGATGCGTTGTAAACAAGCTGCGCATCGTCAACGTACAAGGTGTCATTCACCGTTCCCTTGCCTGCATCGGCGTTTGTGGATATGGTAACGAGTATTGCCTTGCCGCCCACGGTGTCGTTCACATATTCAAAGGGGATAACAATGCGCTGCCATGCAAAGTCGTTGCTTTCTATTTTTGCGTTCTTTGCCTTAGCAAGCACGTTGGTGTAAACCTTGTTCTCTTCCTGCGGGTCCTGATAGTACGTGCCGTTTGTTATTGCCGCGCTTACTGTGGCGTAAGGATAATCCTTTTGAGCCTCGCCCTGCTTGAACTTCACCCAAATTGCAATTGAGTCGGGACGGCCGTTCATTACGGCATAGAAAGGATCGCCGTTGCCGTCTTTTTCATCAAGGCTCATATCTAAGTGGGCGTGGTTCTTTGTGCTGGCGGCATCAAAGTCCCCCGCATTCATGCGCCCTGTGGTAACCGTTCCGTTTGCTGTTATTCCCAGAGCCGACGCGGAAGTTATCAGCAAACTGCTGCTGCCCGCCGAACCGGGGCGTGTTATGTCGGACTTATGTGTGAAAGGATGGCTGGCAAAGGCGTTTGCCGCTTCTGCCAGAGAGCCGGTTGACGTGGCAAACGAATGCCACGAGGTTGCCTCGTAAACATCGAAATCTCTTGGGGCGGGCGCACCGCCCATCTTCACAGTGTATTTGTGGAAGTTCTCGAACCCCGAGTTGGGAATCTGATATCCGCCGTTGCCGAAAGTAACCTTTATTACCTGCTGCATCATAGCCATATTGATGTCTATTACGGCATAAAGCGCGCTGCCGCGTTTTTCGGCAACGAGTTCAACAGGCACGTCCACGTCTTTCAGCAGCGTTGTGGCGAGCCACATTCCCACACTCGGATCATCGCCCTCCTTGATCTTCACGCTCTGCTTTGTTGTGAGCGTGAGGACACCGTTGTTTCCGGAAACGGTGTCAACGTTGCTAAGTTCTATAGTACCCACACCCAAGGAGCTTCCCCCGGCCCGGAGGACAAAGTTCTTCAGGCTGAAGACATATTTGCCGTTTTCTCCCTTGTTAAGGCTTATTGTGGCCTTTTGCTCCGATACCGCGCCGTTCACATCCACGGTGAGCACATCGGTGAAGTCCTCGGCCGAAACGGTGATTGCGCCCATGGCGAGCGCGAGAATAGTAAAGATTTTCTTCATACAGTCTTTCTCTTATTTAAGTTTGTAAATAATCCCTATTGTCCCGAAAATGGGGTAAAGCGTCTGCTCGATTGTCTTGAAGCTGCTTTTGTGTATTCCGTTCAAGCCCCAACTTATGTCGGCATAAATGCCTGTTTTCTTGTGGAAATACCAATCGGCTCCCACGTCCAGCCCCCACTGAAAGTGGCGCATATTGTGCGAAAAGTCGTAATGCCCGCGCGTGTCGGGTTGGTCGCCGATTATCACCTTGGCCCCCGTGGGGTCTCCCACACGCAGGTAGCCGTTGTGGGCATCACCGTTGAACGTGCGCGAATGCACGTAAGAGAAATACGGACCGGCTTTCAAAATCACCTCTCCCACGGAATACGTTGCCATAACCGGTACGGTGAACATCCACTCGGCTACATTTGTCCTTACATCGCCGGTGAAACGCCCTTCAAGAGACTGTCCGCCGCGTACAATCTTCATGTGGTAGTTCTTAACCTGCGCGTCCTCGTCCATGCCCTTGTTTTCAAAATGCAAACCAACGAGCGCGCCCCAACGGTCGTTGAACTTGCGGCGTGCGTCAATTCCGAGCTGCAGGTTGTTGGTGAGCGTGTATTTATTGAGTTTGCGTATTGAGGCGGGCATGTCAATCGGAGCTGTGCCGCCAATTGAATATCCCACTCTTAGGTTGTAGGCAAGGTCTTCGAATATCTTTTTTGCCGGAGCGACAGTAAACGCCAAAGTCGCAAGGACTGTAAGTATTATTGTCTTTTTCATCGGTTTTATTTCTCTTTGGTGCTTATCACCCTTACTTTGTCTATGCACAGCGTGCTGCCTATGGCGCCGCAAAACAAGTCGCCTTTCTTACTTGACGAAAATACAAGGGTAAGGTTGTAGCCACGATTTTCAAGAAGTTCCATGTCAATGTCTGCAGAATACTCGAACTCCATCTCAAACGGTGTCCACTCGTTTTTCGGAGCTACATATTCCAGCTCGGCAATAGCCACTATCTGCTCGCTTGTCTTAACGTTGTCGCCGTAAAGCGTTACAGGATTGCCCGCAGCATCGTGGTTTCGATAAAACACCGCATAAACCGCCGCGCTATCGGTAATGTTTTTAAGAATTTTGCCATTACGGTCTTGATAATCCTTACCTGGGGCATACTTATAATATCCCGTAACTTTCAAAGGCTTGCTGTCGTACACTATGCCGAAGTTTGTGGCTTTCATGGGGTTCACAAGCGCAGCGTCGAGCGCAAAAGTGCCAAAGAACAAATTCCCGGCGGCAAGTCTTTTATTGGTCCAAACGCCAAAAGGTCCGGTGCTGCGAGTGGTGAGCTGCACGGCGCTGCCGTCATAACCGTTGGCAATCGGAACTGTTGGGTATTCCTCCGGCTTTGCCTTGTCCATGCTTAGAAAGAATCCCGCGTTGCCCGAAGCCCAGTCGCTTTTCAGAGTACCGTCATCGGCAAGTCTTTGCCACACATAGTATTTACCGCCCGAGTTTAGGGAGTAGTGTTCGAAATCAAGGTACGCGGTGTCGCCCACGGTTTTTACCACATGATTGAAATGCACCATATAGAGTCTTTTCCAAGACTTGTCTTCCGAGGTAACGGTATAGGCAACTCCTCCGTTTTCGAAATTCTGCACCGTTCCGCTTGCGGGACTGATTGTAGCGCCGGGCGTGAGCACAAATTCGGGGGCAAGAGCACTTATGTCGGCGTTTTTCCTTACGTTGAAAGTTA
Organism: Prevotellaceae bacterium UBA6398; assembly: GCA_002437495.1. GTDB lineage: Bacteria > Bacteroidota > Bacteroidia > Bacteroidales > Bacteroidaceae > UBA6398. Next base: position 31,736 of record DJQA01000013.1, on the reverse strand, counting down.
TAATGCTGTCGGTGGACATTACTTCGACAAGCGTGTCGGAACTGTTGAAAAACATGTCTGCATAATTGTTTGTTCGCATGTAAGCCCGAGTAATGTCGCACTCGGCATTTGGGGCTTCATCCTTGAAGCACGAAGACAATAACGAAACGCACAACACGCCCGCTGCCGCAATTTTCAATAAGATTTGTTTCATGTCGATGGCACTGCTATTGGTCGGCAAATTTACTCCAAATTATTTGTACTACAAAGAGTTTGTGAGCCTATTTGATTTCGTGCCTAATCCCGCGTTCCCCGCTCTACGAAAGTGGTTAACGGTAAAATTACGATATATAAATACCCGGCACGGGTTTTTCCTTGCCGGGTATATGTGAAACCGCACTTTTCAAGGTTTCAACTGTTTAGCCATACAATTAAGGGTTACTTCAGCGGATATTTATCAAAGGCATAAAGCACGGTTGACAGATACCTCTCGCCCGTATCGGGGAACACGGCAACTATGCGCTTGCCTGCATTCTCGGGCTTTTTTGCCAATTCGAGTGCCGCCCATGCGGCTGCTCCCGAAGATATTCCCACGAGCAATCCCTCTTTAAGGGCCAGTTCGCGTCCTGTTCTTATTGCATCGTCGTCTTTAACGCGCACCACGCCGCTCACAACGTCTTTCACGAAGTTCCCCGGCACAAAGTTAGCGCCTATGCCCTGTATCTTGTGCGGCCCGGGGTTGCCGCCCGAAAGCACGGGCGAACTGTCGGGCTCTACGGCATAGGCCTCTATGGCGGGATTGTGTTTGTGCAGTCCTGCCGCAACGCCGCTTATTGTGCCGCCTGTGCCCACGCCTGCCACAACAATGTCAACCTTTCCGTCGGTGTCTTTCCATATTTCCTCTGCCGTGGTTTTTTCATGTATTGCGCGGTTGGCGGGATTATCAAACTGCTGCAGTATCACCGAGCCGGGAATCTGCCTGTGCAGCTCCTCGGCCTTTTCAACGGCTCCCTTCATTCCTGCCGCGCCCGGTGTGAGCACAAGTTGCGCTCCACGGGCCCGCAAAAGGCTTTTGCGCTCCTCGCTCATCGACTCGGGCATGGTTAGTATGGCTTTGTAGCCTTTAACTACCGCCACCCATGCTATGCCAACGCCTGTGTTTCCACTCGTAGGCTCTATTATTGTGGCTCCGGGTTTCAGTCTGCCGCTTTGTTCGGCATCCTCTATCATCGCGAGCGCAATGCGGTCTTTTACGCTTCCGCCGGGATTGAAATATTCCAGCTTGGCCACCACCTCTGCCTTAACTTCAGGATTTTTTGTCAGCTCATTTAGTTTTACGAGGGGCGTTCCCCCTATGAGCTCGGTTAATTTCTGATGAATGTTTGCCATAATCTTGGGTTTTAAGTGTTTGTTTATTATACGATTGTATGTTTGCAAAGATAAATACTTTGTTCTTAGGCATAGTTGGCGTTTTTGCTTAATTTACGTGCATATGCCCGTTTTTTCAGAAAATTTTTCGGCAAATGCGCCTGTTAACGCGCTTTTATTACTTCTTGCCCGGTTTTGCAAAGCAAACAGTTAGTAAAGGACACCTTAAATGCGCATGAACCAAGCTGTTTGCGTAATTCCATGCACCGTTTTATTTTTCAATTATCCCCGGCATGCCGCCAAAACCTTTTTGTGCCGCCATGCTTTCCCGGCACGAGGAAGCCCATACAATGACATCGTAGAAAACCACATGGGACACCGAAAAAACCATGTCCTATGTAGAAAAAATTATATCGGACGTAGAAAAAATTACATCAGACCTTTTTTCGCCCGTTTCAAACACCCGGAATACAAAAACTTGCACCGCCACCGGTAAGCTATATGTAAAGGAGTGCATCAACGCGCTACACCGTTTGCCTAAAACTCCCCACGCCAAAGTACGAAAACGTGCCCTGTCCGCAAACAACCGTAAAGCGTGGTTTCCCGCACGCACAACGGCAAAAGCTCTTTTTGCGCCATTCGTGAAAAACATACGAAAAATTGCGCCATTTAGGACATCCTATACAAGTTTCATGTAAAAAATAGCAAAAACACTTTGGTATTTGGTAAAAAATTTACACATTTGCCCACACTAAGCATAAGCTCACAATCTTAATGTGCAACAGCTGTATGAGCATACCAACTTTATAAACTATATTTTTGCCATGAAAAGAATTTACCTGGGATTCTTGTTTTTGGCGGCTGTAATTTTAAGCCTCCAATCGTGCTCCGACAAAGTGGACGATTCAGACATCTACGTGTTCAACGGAAAGTCGATAGCCGACTACGTGAAAGAGAACCCCGACCTAAGCAACTATTACTTCATGCTACAGCATGCCAAGAGCGGCAAGAAAGGCTCCACCATGGACCACCTGCTCGAAGCCAGGGGAAACTACACGGTTTTCGCGCCCACAAACGCCGCCGTGCAGCATTATCTCGACTCGGTTTTCGCCACACCCAACTACGACATCAGCCAAACGCCCGACTCGGTGGCACAGGACATTGTTTTCAACAGCATAATCGACACCGAGAGCAACGAAGCATACAAAACAACTACGTTCCAAGAAGGCACATTCGACTACAAAACAATGGCCGACCGCTTTGCCACGGTATCCTTCGGCACTAACGACTCCACGGGCAAGGTGAGAATTTTCATAGATGCGTTCTCGGAGATAACAAGCGCCGACAACGAGGCCGAAAACGGCTGGATGCACGTGGTGAACCGAGTGGTGATGCCCTACTCGAGCACACTGCCCGACCTTATAGCGAGCCAGGACAACCTGCAGATATTCTCGAGGCTGCTGCTTGTTACAAAATGGAGCGACAGCCTGATGCTCATACGCGACGAAAAGTATGAGGCGCGCGACCTTCCCTCGCGTGTGCAAACCCCCACCATGAACGCAATTGTGCCACAGCACAGGTATTTCGGATACACGGCCTTCGTCGAGCCCGACTCACTGCTATGCGAAAAATGGGGCATTACGCTCAAATACGAAGGCAGCGGCATTTCAAATTGGGACGAGATTATCAACAAAATAAGCGGGATATGCAAAACCTACTACCCGAATGCCACGAGCAACGACCTCACCAGCCCCGACAACGCCGTAAACCAGTTTGTGGCTTACCATCTCGTGAAAGGAGCCATGCCGTTCAACAAGCTCGTGATACACTACAACGAGGTGGGCTATGCCTACACCAACCCAAACAAGCTCGGCATAGACAAGATGCAGTATTGGGAGACGATGGGCAAATACCCGCGCCTTTTGAAGATGACCGAGGGCAAACAGACCGGCGGCAAACGCCTTAACCGCTATGTGGCGAAGTATGACTGGGACACCTACGACGAGCTGCTCGTGCCGCGCCCCGGCATCCGCGTCAACGCCGCCAACGGCGTGCGCGACATTCAGGCGCTCAACGGCTTCTACTACCCGATAGACGATGTGCTGTGGTATGACGATGACGTGCCGGGCAAGGTGCTAAACGAGCGCATACGCTTCGACGTGCTCTCGCAACAACCCGAACTCATGACTAACGGACTTCGCGCCCTGCCCAACACAAACTTTTACTACATATACGACGGCTACTGCGAAGGAATACGCTACACCGACGACACGCAGCTAACGCTGTTGGAGGTTTACGGACTTTCAGGCAACCGCGCCTTTGAGCAGGACGAGCCATTCTTCGAGGGCAACTACGATGTGATTTTCAAACTTCCGCGAGTGCCAAACAGCGGTACATACGAGCTGCGCGTGGCCGTGGGAAACGGGGACAACTGCGGCATGATGCAGGTGTACGTGGGTTCCGACCGCAACAACCTGCCGGCAATAGGTCTGCCCGTGGATATGAGATATAACGAAAACACCGAACGCATAGGTTTCTTCATCGATGGCGACGACAAGGAGGAAAACCTGCGCCTGGAACGCAACATGCGCAATCACGACATAATGAAAGGAACAAACTGCTACGGTAGCGCAAGCTCGGCCGGCACAACAGGCGGGCGAAACGATGGCTTCGGCCTCCACAAGCTGCGCCACATACTGTATCGCGGATATGTTGACAAGGACAAAACCTATTATGTAAGGTTCAAAACCATACTCAACAACCCCGCCGCCCATCTTGACATAGACTATATGGAATGGTGTCCGAAAAACGTATATGCCGGAGTGGAGGCGGAGGATTACTGGTAAAACAACAATTAAACGCCGCAAAACAAAAACATAACCCACACATACAGCCCCGCTGCCTTGCAAAAAGGACGGCGGGGCTGTGTGCATCCCACCGCTTCGAGAAGAAATTGCTAACTTTGCAGAAGCATTATAAGCAAACCCATGGCAATGCCCGACACCGAAACCATAAAAAAAATACGCCGGGGACTCTGTGAGGCAGAAATCACAACCGCACGATTTGCGCACGGCAGAAACGTGCTCACCGAGCCACGAAGACCGTCGCCATTAAAGCGGTATGCCGAAAAGCTCTCCAATCCTGTGGTCGTGGCACTGTTTTTCGCCTCGATAGTGTCTCTTGCGGCAGGATATCAAGCAAACGGCTGCGCGGCCACGGTGGGGGTAATACTTACGGTGCTGCTCTATTTCGGCGTTATGCAGTGTTTTGAGGACTTTGTTGCACGGCGCATCAGAAAATTGCAAAATACGGGAGACGCATACAAGGTAAAAGTTGTGAGACACGGCAATGTTTGCGAAATACCACGCAGCGAGGTTGTGGCGGGTGAAATAATAATCCTCGGGCAAGGCGACGAAATACCCGCAGACGGCATGCTACTCGTATCACACTCGCTGCTCGTTGACGAATCTGCCGTTGGCGGGAAAACATCCGTTAAAAAAAACACAACAGAAAACACAGTCGGAAACGCGCATTACGACATGCTTTTCCGCTCCTCAAACGTGCTCGGGGGAGATGCCGTTATGCAAGCAACCGCCGTGGGAAACGAAACAAAGTTTGCCGGAATGCAAAAAAACAACCCGCTTTCCGCTTACGCCGCCACCCCATTCGGAAAACAACTCACTCGCATATTGTCAGTAACAAGCCGCGTGGTGCTTTTCGTGTCCCTGACATCCTTTCTGCTACTTACGGTAAAGGGAGTGCTGAAAATCAACTACGGCACAAGCGCATGCTGGCACACCACACTCGGAATGCTCGCCGACAATTTCATGATGAGTGCGGCGATGATAATAATCTCACTGCCCAAAGGACTGCCCATGATGCTATCTGCCTGTGTGGCACTTAATGCCCGCAAGATGCAAAAAGGCGGAATCGACGTAAAAAACCCGCAGGTCTGTGAGGAACTTAGCGCGGTTACAATGGTATGCACGGGAATTTCCGACTTCATAAGTCGGAACAGTCTCATTGTTGCCGACATGAAATACTGCGGCGCAAAACGGAATTTCTGCATTGGCGCGGCGGTAAACTCCACTGCCTTTCTTATTGGGGACAACAAATACATGGGAATAGGAAGCGCAACGGAATGCGCCATATTACATTGGATGTGGAAAGAAGGCGAAAATTACGCCGACCTGCGCGAAAAAGCGGAAATCATAGACCGCATACCTTTTTCGAAGGAAAGGAAATACATGGCAACAATAGCCGATGTGGATGGTGCAAGGTATCTTTTCGTGAAAGGCGCGCCCGAAGTGCTTGAAACTTTCTGCGACAACGCCGAACAGAAAGCCGACTTTGACAAGCTGCTCAAATATTACCGAAACAAGGCAATGCGCGCCCTTGCCTTTGCCCGCAAGCGTCTGGAACACGGCGAAAGCGACGCTGCCGCAGCCTTATTGGCAGGAGGCTTGAAATACACCGGCGTGGCCGTGATGCAAGACACCGTGCGACACGACATTCCGGAAACAGCCGCACAATACCGAAAAGCCGGAATAAAGCTTAAAATCGTTACAGGGGAAAACGGCGACACCGCGCGCGAAATGGCGCGGCAGGCCGGAATTTGGACAGACACCGACAACGAGGAAAACGCCATCACCGGCAAGGTATTTGCAAAACTTTCCGATGAAGAAGCCCTGCACATAATACCCAAGATAAAAATAATAAGCCGCGCAAGACCATGCGACAAGCAAAGGTTCGTGCAATTGCAGCGGAAACTCGGCGAAGTGGTAGCCGTTACGGGAAACAGCATAAACGATGTTCCCGCCTTTACGTTTGCCCACGCGGCCATAGCCTCGGAAAATGCGGAGGCGGCGGCAAAGGAGTCGGCAGACATAACGCTCACGGAAGTTTCTCTTACCACCCTACTTTCGGCCGTAAAATGGGGAAGGGCCATGTATGACAACATGAGGCGGCTGCTTGTTTTCAGATACACCGCCAACGCCACTGTGTTGCTTACCGTGCTTTTGGGCGCGGCCACAGGCGCACTTATGCCGTTAACAATTACACAAATGCTGTGGATTGGCCTTATAACGGACTTTATAGCCCCTGCGGCACTGCTCACTCTGCCCCCCTCAAACAGGCTTATGAAGAAAAAACCGCGTAAGCACACTGTATATTTGGCAACAAAGGCAGTGGTGCGCAAGATTACGCTAACATCTCTGTGGTTCACGGCAATACTGCTGGTTATGCTGCACATTGTGGAATGGCTCAACGAAAAGCCGGGACTGCTTCACGCGCTGCAACTCAAAAACCTGTCAATGCTTTTCACCGTTTTCGTATTCCTGCAATTCTGGAACATTCTGAACGTGCGCGCATGGGGAAGCAGCAACTTTGCATTCCACAAATTTTTCAAATGCCACGGAATGCTGGCGGGAATGTTGCTGATTTTGGCCGGGCAGGCTGTGCTGGTGGAGTTCGGCGGCTCGGCTTTCCGCACTTTCCACCTTAACTTCAGCGTATGGCTCGAGATGTTTCTTACAACATTCCTCATATACGCCGTTCCCGAAACGGTGCGCGCTGTGCGCCGCAGGGCTTGGGCAAAACATCCAAAAGGACTAATAACAAAATAAACCATTTACATAATGAACGAATTGACCGGTATTAAAAACATTATCTTCGACTTCGGAGGAGTTATTGTTGACCTTGACCGCGAACGCTGCATCGAAGCGTTTGAAAGGCTCGGCATAAACGTGCGCGATGCCTTGGGACAGTATGTGCAAAGCGGAGTGTTCTCAGACATAGAGACCGGGGATATGAACACGGAGGATTTTTGCGATGCACTGCGCGAAATTTCCGGCCGCCCGGAAATTCAGGACCGGAAAATTATTGATGCCTGGAACGAGTTTCTTGTGGGAATACCATGCGAGCGGCTGGAATGCCTGGCAAGCTTAAAGAACAAGTACCACCTGTTTTTGCTCAGCAACACAAACAGGATACACTGGGCGCTTTCAACAAACGACTTATTCCTGTATCGCGGTCGCACCGTTGACTATTATTTTGAAAAAATCTTCCTTTCCTACAAAATGGGAATGGCTAAGCCCGACAGCCGCATATTCAAGCTCGCAATAAAGGAGTCGGGAGTAAAGCCCGACGAAACACTGTACATCGACGACAGCGAAGCAAACTGCGAGGCCGCTGCCAAAGAAGGGCTTAAAACATACCTGTCAAAAGGCGGGGGCGATTGGATGGAGCTGTTCAGCAACGCCCAAAACTGATGGAAGTGCTGCACACGCCCTGCACGCGCCCTGCAAAAGCCTCCGTGGCAGCCGTAGGGTTCTTCGACGGAGTACACTTGGGCCACCGCTTCCTGCTTGAAAACGTAAAGGCTTTTGCCCGCGCAAAAAAACTTGCCACCATGGCAGTTACTTTCACTGCCCACCCGCTTGCCGTATTGCGTCCCGAAAGCCAACCGCCGCTGCTTTCAACAACGCCCGAGCGCGTATCGCTTATCGAGCGGCAGAGAATTGACTTTTGTGCCTTGCTGGACTTCACTAAGTCGTTAGCCGCACTTTCCGCAGATGATTTCATGCGCCACTATCTCGCAGAGCAACTCAACGTTAAGGCACTTGTAATGGGCTATGACCATTCCATAGGGCACGATAGCGACAAATCGTTCGAGCACTACCGCATTATAGGCGAGAGTTTGGGGATAAGCGTTATGAGGGCAGCAAAATACCTCCCGCCATCGGGCATGGAAATAAGCTCGTCGGCAATACGCGGCGCACTGCTCGCCGGAAAAGTGGAGCAGGCCTTCGCAATGCTCGGATACCGATACACCCTTACGGGAAAGGTTGCGGAAGGCCGCCACATGGGCACGAGTCTCGGCTTTCCAACCGCCAACGTCGATGCCGCGCCATCGGGCAAAATTATTCCCAAACATGGAGTATATGCCGCCATATCGCATGTGGACGGCAAGAAATACGCATCTGTGGTGAACATAGGTACGAGACCCACGCTCAACAACGGCAACGACACAACGGTTGAGGCCTTTCTCGAAGGTTTCCACGGCAACATCTACGGCAGGGACATAAGCGTGGAGTTCGTGTCGCGCCTGCGCAACGAGATATGCTTCCCATCGCTCGAAGCCCTGCAAAGGCAAATTTCCGTCGACAGCGAAGCGGCAAAAAGGGTTTTGGCTAAATTGATGTAAACATATAATATACAATTATTAAACGTATTGCATACGCCCTGAAGTGCGCGGATTTTTGGCGGAGATGCTTTGCGGTTAATGCGGCGGCGTAAAGGGCGCATGCCATACGCCCCTGCAAACGGCGCAAAACCAATACCGCGAAAATTACATTTGATGTAGGAAAAACTACATAGGACATAGAAAAAATTACATCAGACATAATCCTAACTACATCAGACCTTTTTTTCGCAACTTGCAACGCACTGAAAAACAAAAGCTTACAAAGATTTTTGAAATAATGGCAATTTATTGCTAATCATAGTGTTACAAATTGCGGATGCTTTCGTACATTCGCGCCACGCGGCACGTTTTTTACGCTTCGCAAAAATTTTTCCCATTCAGGGGTTGGGAAACGGGCTTTGCGCTTGTATTATCACTGAACAACGGTAAAAAAGACAATGAAAGAACTGGCAGAACAACTTTTCAAGCGTCATTATCGCAGGATGTATCTTCTGGCCAAAGTGCTTCTGCGCGACAGCGATGCCGCAAAAGATGTTGTAAGCGATGTTTTTGCCGACGTTTTGTACGGAAAGCCGGCTGTAAGGCCCGAAACTGCGGAAAGCCTCCTGCTTGTGTGCGTAAGGAACAAATGCCTTAACATACTGAACCGCGAAAAGGTGAGGGACAAAATCCAAAACCTGATGATGTGCGAGGCGGAATGCAGCGAGGAGCCGGCGGAAAGGCTTGCCGACAAACTGGAGCTGGTGAGGGACTACATAGACAGCGGCCTCACCCCGCAAACATCGCGGATAATCAAAATGCGCTACCGCCAAAAGATGACCTACGCCGAAATTGCCTCGGCGCTACAAATAAGCGAGGCGGCGGTTTACAAACATCTCGCGCAAGGCATCAAACAACTCAAAAAACAATTCAACCCCTGAAGAAAATGGAAAAGACCGAGAAAATACTCAGCATGATTGAGCATCCCGAGCGTTACAGCGACGAAGAGTTCAAGGCAATGCTAAGCGACCCCGAAAGCCGCAAAATATACAACACAATAGCCGAAGCCAACGCGGCGATGGATATGGACGATGCTGACATCAATGTTGACGAAGAATGGGCAAAGTTCGCCGCCGCGCATCCCGAAGCCGCGCCCCAAAGGCGGTTCACATTCGGCAGCAAACGGGGCGTAATGAAAGCCGCAGCAGTATTCGCCGGCGTGGTGATGCTGTCGGGCGTGTCGTTCGCCGCATACCATTATGCCAAGTCTGCCCGCAAAACGGCGCAAGACAACGCTGTCTCCGTAACGGCAAACGTACAAAAAACGCAAGCCGAAACCGCGCCCGACACAATATCAATAAAAGCCAAAAAGCCCGCAGTGCAAAGAACGTTCATAAACATAACGCTCGAAAAAATGCTCACGGAAATGGCAGCATACTATGACGTGAAAGTGGTGTTCAAGAGCGGGAGTGCAAAGCGGCTTCGCCTATACTACGACTGGGACAGCCGCAAGAGCATGGCAGAAGTGGTGAAAGATTTGAACCGGTTTGAGAACGTAACGCTCACCTTGAACAAAGGCACGTTAACCGCAGAATGACAGCAATCATGAAACGCTTTTTCTACATCATACTCCTGCTTGCCGCAGTGCAGGCAGCCGGGGCGCAGCGCATATCGCGCAACTATCAGAAGCAGTCAATGGCCGACGTGCTTATAGACCTCGCAAAAGTCACAAACGCTTACAAGATAAGTTTCATATACAACGAGCTTGAGGACTACACCGTAACCAAGCGGATAACCAACAAAACCATACCCGAAGCAGTTAACGAGGTTGTGGGCTTCTATCCCATGACAATAACGACGGGAGACAGCCTCATCACCGTGGAATGCGTGGACAAGTCGAACCGCAAGCTTTCCGGGCGCATCGTTGACGAAAAGGGCGAACCCGTAGTTTATGCCAACGTTCAGCTTCTCAACCCCGCCGACTCGGCATTCATCACAGGCGGCGTGAGCAACGAGAACGGCGACTTCGTAATTCCGTGCGCCGCCGATGAGGTGATAGCAAAATTCTCCTGCATAGGCTACAGCGCACTGTGCGTTGCAACCCCTGTGAAAAAGGTGGGAAACATCACGATGCACCCCAAAAGCTACTCCATAAACGGCGTGGTTGTGAAAGGCTCCGCACCCAAATACAAAATGACCCAAGGCGGAATGAGCGTAAACGTGGAAAACTCGCTGCTTAGCATGGCGGGAACTGCGGGAAAAGTGCTTGCCGAGCTGCCAAGGGTTAAGGTTGACGCCAAAGGCGACGTGAGCGTTTTTGCAAAAGGCACGCCCGAAATTTACATCAACAACCGCCTTGTGAGGGACAACAAAGAACTGACGCAGCTCAAATCAACCGACATCAAGAGCGTGGACATTATAACCAGCCCGGGGGCGAAATACAACGCGGAAGCAAAGTCGGTGATAAAAATCAACACCAAGCCGGTAAAGGGCGAGGGATTTTCCGCCCGCGCCGAAGCCAACACAATGTTAAACCCCGCATGGAACGGATACGGGCAGATTGACACCAGATACAGAAAGAACGGCCTTGAAATCTTCAACACATTCTATGCCGACAGAAACGTTTCGTACGAGGACAACCGCCTTACCTACGAAATGAACACCGACAGGCGCAAAACGTTCATAGACCACAGCCTGAACACAATATTCAAAAGCGCGGCGATAAACGAGAAAGTGGGCTTCAACTACGAGATAAACCCCAAACATTCCTTTGGCGCGTACTATTCGCTGCAAAAGTCGCTTCACGGAAAGGGCGTGGGGAAAAACAACCTCATGAAGATTTTCCGCGACGGGCAGCCCGACGGAACCATTAACAACAACGCGCTGATTTACGCCGGGAACGGACCCACACACGAGGCAAGCTCGTACTACATGGGCAAAGCCGGGAAACTCGACATCAACGTAAACGCCACCTACATCTGGCGCAAGTCCGGCAGGAACGATTTGTGGAAAGAGGAGTCCGAGACATACGAAAACCGCGAGGTGCACACAAACAATTCCAACCACAGCAACATGACGGCAGGAAAGGTTGTGCTGGGCTATCCCGTGGGCAAAGGAACGCTGAACGCCGGCACAGAGGCAACGCTTACAAACACCCACAGCGTTTACAACAACCCCGAAAACCTCATACCCTCAAGCCGCAGCGACATAAAGGAGACAAACGTCGCGCCGTTTGCGGAATACAGCCTTAGCGTGGGAGACTGGAGCTTTGACGCAGGACTGCGCTACGAGCACGTGAGCACCGACTACCGCAGCAACGGCGTGAAGGAAAAAGAGCCGAGCCGCAAATACGACGACCTCTACCCCAACCTTTCGGCGGAATGGAGCAAGGGCGACTGGAACTTGAGCCTGGGCTACACCAAAAAGACTTCGCGCCCGGGCTACTTCGCCCTACGCAACAATGTGCAGTATGACGGGCGTTTCCTATACGAGGCGGGCAACCCCTACCTGCGCCCCAACATAACGCACAACATAGAGTTCAACGCCGTTTACAAATGGGCGAGCCTGAACATGGGCTACAATTACGACAAGAACCAGCTTACGTATTATAACAGCCTGTACAACGGCGAGGAGATAGCAATAAGCAAATGGAGCAACCTGAGAAAATGCCAAAACATCTATGCTTCCGTGAGCCTGTCGCCAAAGTTCGGTTTCTGGCAGCCTACATTCGAGGCGGAGTTCGACAAGCCTTTCGTCAGCTACAGGGAATACGGCATCTACGAGAACCTGCAGCGGGCGGGCGCATACTTTGAGCTGGACAACAAGTTTGTCATCAGCAAGAAAAACTTCTTCACGCTCGACTACTCCTACGGCATACCCTCCGACGGCACTTGTTCGCACCTCAAGCAGTATTCCTCCCTGGATTTGGGATACACCTGCGTGCTTTTCCACGATGCGCTTATGCTAAACGTCAAGGCAAACGACATTCTGAAAGGGACAAAGGAAAGGTGGACGAACTACGGGAACGCTGTCAAGGTTACGAAAGACTGCTACAACCATACGCGCAACTTCAGCCTCACGCTCACCTACAACTTCAACACAGCCAAGAGCCACTACAAAGGCACGGGGGCAGGCAACACCGAAAAGCGCAGACTCTGAGCTGCAACCTGCAATAAGCGAAAAATATAGCTTTGGCTATTGGGCAATGCCTGAATCAAAAAATATCGGTCGCACCGCATTGGGCGCAACCGATATTTGTTTTGCAATCATGAATGATTTCCGGAAGGTTATTTTGCAGGCTCGGGAGTGCCCATTGAATACGAGGGCTGACCCGTAAAATATCCTTTGCCCTGCCATATTTTCTCAACCTGTGCCATGCGTCGCACAAAGTCTGCATAGTTCTTGTTCTCAGTCTTTGTCCAACCACATTCCGCGTAAGCCGCAATGCGTGGGAAAGTTTGGAAATAAACGCGGGCGTCGGTGGGAGTCATTTCGCCCCACATTTGGCAGCCGAGACCGAGAATTCTGGAGTTCTGCTCGGGGGTGAGGTCTTCGAAATATGGGTTGAAACTATAGGCGTGGTCGAGCGGAATTGTGGGATAGCCATAATCAAGATAAGTGAACACGCGGTTTGAATTAACAAGGCTGAAACCTTTCTTGATGGCCTTCTTGGCAAGGTCGGTCGAGCCGTCCCAAAACTGCACAAGCGCACTTGGGTCAAGACTTACCGCAGAGTTCTCGCCACGGTTTGCTTCTCCGTGCACGTTGTCGCCGGTTATTTCATTCCAACCTATGAGCTTAACGCCTTTTTTCTCGAGGAATTTCTGTAATTTGTTTATGGTGTAGAGCTGCATGTCGGGATAGGTATGCAGACCGTGCTGCTTCATGAAATCCTTAATCCTTTCGTTCTTTGTCCATCGGGAATAATTGGCCTCGTCGCCGCCAATATGTACTATTTTCGAAGGAAACAGCTTTACAACCTGGTTTAGCGTGGTTTCGATGAATTTCCAAAACTCCGGGGCCGCAACATCGTAGATTGCAGGATCGGTGTTGTTATCTCCCTTTGCCAGAAGTTCGGGGTAAACGTGGGTGGCTGCATAGCAGTGGCCCGGCACTTCTATTTCGGGTATGACGCGGATGCCGCGTTCTGCGCAGTATTTCACTACCTCTTTTATTTCTTGTTGCGTGTAGTATGAGCGTTGGCGGTTGGGATAAGCTGCCTTCCATTTTTCTGCCCCTTGAAAGAAATGCGAATGGTCGCTCAACGAACCCTCGCTTGTGAGCTTGGGATATCCCTTGATTTCAATTCGCCAACCGGGATCGTCCACAAGATGCCAGTGGAAAGTATTCATTTTGAGACGCACCATTTCATCCACCAAACGCTTAACCATAGCCATACCGTGGAAGTGGCGACTTTCATCGAGCATGTAAGCCCTCCAACCGAATTCCGGCCAGTCGGTTATGGTACACACGTTTGCAGTGAGACTGCCGCCTTCGTTCTTCGACATCTGGCGTATACTCTCTATTGCATAGATTGCACCGCTGCGGTCATCGGCGACAACAGTTATCGCGGGCTTCTTCTTGTCGCTCACCACGAGCTTATAGCCCTCTTTGTGTCCCGATCCCTTGCCCAAGGATATGGCTATGTCGGCCTGCGCCGCACTTTTAACCATCACAGGACTTATGCCGGTCTCTCTTAACTGCGCGCCAAGGTACGCGGCACTGATTCCGGCCTTTTTGTCGACATAAACTTTCGGACTTGTCGGTACAGCGGCCTTGCCGGCGTGAAGCCTTATCACCTGCGGCTGGGGTACAATGGTAACTTGCGCGGCAACATGGTTTACCGGCAATGTAAGGAGCGTTGCGGCAAAACCCGCCGCAAGCATCTTGCTTATGGTTCTTTTCATTATACTTTGATATGTTAGTTAGTTATTTTCATGGAAACATATAGTCTGCTTATACTTGCAAATATACAAATATATGTTTGTTTTGCAATTCTTATGAGTTCAAAAAGGCTGTAGCACCATTATAATACCGCATATCCGGACTTTTGCCGCGCCGCTTCCAAACAGCAAAAGCCCGGCTCAACACCACGCACGCCAACGCTTTTACGTCATAATCACCACATAATTTTTGCCAATACCCACATTAAGGTATTGCAGGCAGGGCGGCAGATGCCTAACTTTGCATACGATTTATAGATGTTTCATAGCGGATGCGCCTTTTTTCATGCGGAACGAGGTGTCAGCTCCACGCCGCGAGGCGGTAAATCCGCGCCAAGATTTAATTGTTATGTATCTTATTCGAAAAAGGGGATGTCATGCAGCTTAAAAAGCCATGGCATCTCTTTTTAGTTCCGATACACTTATAGGCTCCTCTCCATATTCTACGGCAAAGGGCAAAAAAAATGGGGTACCGCCGTACCCCAACTTGTTAACCTTAAATCTAATACTATGAAAAACACATTGCAAATATACGGACAGATGTGTTACCTGCAAGCTTTTCTACAAGAAAATGCATTCGGCTTAGCTTTTTTTATGATTAGCGCACTTCAACACGGCTTGATTTTAACAGAATTATGTAATTTTGCAACCGAAATGAGTGCAATTATAAGAGAAATAAGACGTTTTTTTGTGAGGTTGCAACGATTGCGCAACCGCAACGGATACGGTATACACTCACCATTTGCCTACGGATTTATAAAAGGGGTGGTTTACGAACATTCAAGATATTACGCATATAAAGAGCTTGAGAAGCGCCGCCACAAACGCCGCAGCGGCGAACGTGGTTTGTCGCCGCGCGGCGACAAGCTGATGTTTCGCATAGCCAACAACTGCCACCCGGCACAAGCCTCGCTTATAGGCGTGCGCTCCGCGCTTACGGCGGAATACGTGGCGGCGGGAAGCCGCAAGGCAAAAATATCGATATATCCCGAGGCAAGTCAATTGCCCGCCCACACGCAGGAGTTTGTTTACGCCGCACCAGGGGCCGACTTCCTTACGGCATTCCACATCACGGCGCAATCGTGCAGCGACCGCACTTTTTTCGCAGCCGCCGGGATACATTCCTCGCGAGAGTCAAAGGCAAAATGGAAAGAAATATGCGCAGACCCAAAAGCGGTGGTTACATTCGACCTGTATGAGGTTGGGCTTGTGTTTTTCAACAAAAAACTAAACAAGCAAAGCTATACCGTGAGCTTTTAGTCCCCTGCGCCGCACACACTGCAATGTCTCCGCTTTTTAATTCTAATAATTAACACAATAGCATGATTTTTTCTCCCTTTTTTCTTGCTTATTCGGAATAACATTGTAATTTTGCGCCGTTTTCAAAATATAACGTCAAAAACTATGTATTGGACACTTGAATTAGCTTCAAAACTCGAAGATGCGCCATGGCCCGCCACAAAAGACGAGTTGATTGACTACGCCACACGATCGGGCGCCCCGATGGAAGTTATCGAAAACCTTCAGGAACTGGAAGACGAAGGCGAAGTGTATGAAAACATCGAGGACGTGTGGCCCGACTACCCCACAAAGGAAGACTTCTTCTTCAACGAGGACGAGTATTGACCGCGCCGAAAGCGTAGAAACTGCAAAAACTACATCGGACATAGTTTTTCCTATGTCCGATGTAGTTTTATTTATGTCCGATGTAGTTTCAGCCCCGCGCGATGAAATGCAAAGCAAAGCTCCGGGCCCGGCATGGGATTTGGGACTCTCTTCTAAGACAGCCTAAGGATTTCGGCACGCTTTCCGCCAAGTTCGGCGGCTATTTCGGAAAACGAGGAGTAATGGCTGCCGTAAATTACATCGCAGCGGGAAAGGGCGAACATATCGGCCGCTGCCGCAATCATTCCCTTTACGGTGGAACGCGAAAGTTCGGCTTCGGATGTTATCACCCTGCTGCCAAATTCCGATACGAAGCGGCGTTTTACCTCGCTGCCGTCGGTTGCGAGGAAAAATATTGTTTCGGGATGTTTTTCCAATTCTCTGCGGGCGGCTTCTTCAAACAGTTTATAAGGACTTTTGCTCACCGCCGGCGCGTTGTCTGTGGTGCGAACATGTAAACCCACCATCCTGCCGGCAAAACGCTCCGTAATGCCCCTCAACGCTTCATTTACAGCTACAGAAGGTTTGAACAGGGATTGCATTTCGGGCGCACTTCCGAAAAACTCGTAGCACGTTGAAATGTAAATCCTTTTACATGCAACCGGCAAACGCAATAATTCTTCTTTTCCGTATGCGGCGAAACCGTTGAGCTGCAGGTCGTAAAAAAATGTGCGGGCAATTTGCGGCAGATGAAAGTTGCGCCTTGACGGAGGGGCATCAAGCAAACCTGCCGGGATGATGTGGAAATTGCCCGAAGGCAACTCAATTTTGGCAAACACATCCTCGAAGCGGCAGCGGCATTCGGCGTTTTCGGCAAAAGCCACACGCACATCGACTCCCGTTTCAAGCGCAAGCGCGTAAGCCGAACGAATCACGCGCATGCGGTTTCCCAGCCCGCCCTGCGGCACAACCGTGAACCGCCTGAGGGGTTGCGAAATCATTTCACCTTTACTTTGTCGAATCCCTCGCCGTAAACGCCTATTACCTTGCTCTGCGAAACAAAGGCGTTGGGGTCGGTATGCTGTATTATGCGGAATATATCCTTGCTCTCCCTGCGCCGCGCGAGCACAACCAGCACCTTTTGCTCCTGCTTGCTATACCAGCCGTGTCCGTCGAGCACCGTAACGCCACGATGATAGTATTCTATGGCCGAGGCTATGCTTTCGTAATGCCGGGATATGATAAGAAACTGCACGCTCTGCCTACCGGCGTTGAGCACATAGTCGAGCGTGGTGTTGGTTATGATGAGCGTGCAATAGCCGAAGAGAAGTTTCGTGAGGTCGCCCACCGGAGTGAAAAGCGAAGAAGTGATGATTATTATGTCAAGCACTATCATCATCTGCCCTATGGTTATGTCGCGATACTTGTTCACTATCGCGGCTATTATGTCGGTTCCGCCGGTGCTGCCGCCCTGTAAGAAGACAAGTCCTATGCCTATGCCCTCGAGCAAAGCCCCTATTACGCACGCCATGAACCCTTGGTTTTTGCCCAGGAGTATGGGTAGATGCTCGGAATTGAGCGGAAATCCCTGCACGCCTTGCATCAAATCCTTTCCAACAGCCATGAACGCGCTTAGCACAAGCACCGCGTAGATTGTCTTTACGCAGAAGCGCCAGCCAAGCTCCTTTATGGCTGCAATGAGCAGGGCAGAGTTAATAATCAAAAACGTGTAGTGTGCGGGGAATGCGCCATGGGTGGCGTAGAATATAACCGCGCCGATACCTGCCACCGCACCCGTGGTTATTTGATAAGGCAGTATGAAGCAAGTAAACCCCACTGCATAACACAACAATCCGAATGTTATCAGCGCGTAATCGTGTACATACTGCATGGGTGTCATCTTTACACCCGGCATGCTCAAAGAATGTTCCATATGTTTATTGCCGCCCCGAAGAGCGGATACTTATTTTCAACGCACAACAATGTTCACAATGCGCCGCGGCACAACAATCACCTTAACTATCTGTTTGCCGTCAAGGTATTTCCTTGCCTGTTCGCAGGCAAGTACTCCTTTTTCAACCTCCTCTTTCGTTGCTTCGGCGGGAAACTGCATGGTGAAGCGTGTTTTGCCGTTGAACGACACGCTTAGCGTTACGCTGCTTTCCTTTATGTACTTTTCGTTGAATTCGGGCCACTTTGCATTGCATACACTCTGTGTGTGGCCAAGCTGCTCCCATAGTTCTTCGGCTATGTGGGGCGCAAACGGCGCAATAAGCACCACAAGCTGCTCCAAAACCTTTCGGGAGGTGCATTTCTGTGTATTAAGTTCTCCCACGGCTATCATGAAGGCCGAAATGGCTGTGTTGTAGGAGAAGTTGTTTATGTCTTCGGTAACTTTCTTTATGAGCTTGTGCAAGGTGCGCAGGTTGTTCTCCGTTGGCTCGGCATCATTGGGAACAAAAGCTCCGTCCTTGCCGTAGAACAAATTCCACAGCTTGTGCAAAAAGCGCGAGCAACCGTCAATGCCGTTGCTGTCCCACGGCTTGCTTTGGTTTATAGGACCGAGGAACATTTCGTAAAGCCTAAGGGTGTCTGCCCCGTAGTGTTCAACAACCATGTCGGGGTTCACCACGTTGAACATGCTCTTCGACATTTTCTCTATGGCCCAGCCGCAAACATACTTGCCGTTTTCGAGAATGAACTCGGCGTTTTTGAATTCCGGTCTCCAATTGCGGAAAGCCTCTGTATCGAGAATATCGTTTGATACTATGTTAACGTCAACGTGTATTGGCGTTACATCATAATTATCCTTCAATCCAAGAGACACGAACTTGCCTTTGTTCTCGCCTTCTTTTATGCGGTAAACAAAATTTGAGCGTCCCTGTATCATTCCCTGGTTTATCAGTTTCGCGAAAGGTTCCTCCACCACTGAGTAGCCATAATCGTGAAGCACCTTGTTCCAGAAACGAGAATAAATAAGATGCCCCGTGGCGTGCTCTGTGCCGCCAACATAAAGGTCAACGCATTTCCAATAATTGTCGGCCTCGGGCGAAACAAGAGCTTTGTCGTTGTGTGCGTCCATATAGCGCAGGTAGTATGCCGATGAGCCTGCAAAGCCCGGCATTGTGCACAATTCGAGGGGGAACACCGTTACATTGTCAACAAGAGCCTTGTCAACCACTTTGCGTTCCTTTTCGTTCCATGCCCACATTTTTGCGCGCCCCAACGGAGGCTCGCCCGTTTCGGTGGGTTCGTATTTGTCTATTTCGGGAAGTTCGAGCGGCAGGCACTCCACCGGGAGCATACAAGGCATGCCGTCCTTATAGTAAACCGGGAAAGGCTCGCCCCAATAACGCTGGCGCGAGAAAATTGCATCGCGCAGGCGGTAGTTTACCTTTACCCGTCCGAGTTTATGTTCTCTTACATATTTCTTGGTTGCCGCAATGGCCTCTTTCACGGTGAGACCGTTCAGCGAAAAGTCTATATACGGTTTTGCGCCCTTGCGCGGGGAATTTGTTACTATGCCCTCTTTTGCATCGAAGCTCTCCTCCGACACATCGCAGCCCTCGATAAGTGGGATTACGGGCAGATTGAAATGCTTTGCAAATGCATAGTCGCGGCTGTCGTGTGCGGGAACGGCCATAATTGCGCCCGTGCCGTAGCCGGCAAGCACATAATCGCTTATCCACACAGGGATTTCCTCTCCGGTGAACGGATTTATGGCATACGAGCCCGAGAAAACGCCTGAAACCCTTCTGTCGGCTATGCGTTCGCGCTCGGTGCGTTTTTTGGTGGCTTCGACGTATGCTTTTACAGCTTGGGCTTGTGAGGTTGTTGTGAGCTCGTCAACCAACTCGCTCTCGGGAGCAAGCACCATGAACGTTACGCCAAACATGGTGTCGGCGCGGGTTGTGAAAATGGTGAACTTCTTGTCGCTGTCTTTCACCGAGAATACAACTTCCGTTCCCTCGCTTCGGCCAATCCAGTTGCGTTGCGTTTCCTTTATCGAGTCGGTCCAGTCTATGGTGTCAAGCCCATCGAGCAGACGCTGTGCGTATGCCGACACGCGCAAACACCATTGTTTCATTTTTTTCTGCACAACAGGATAGCCGCCCCTCACAGACACGCCGTCGACAACCTCGTCGTTTGCGAGCACCGTGCCAAGCCGGGCGCACCAGTTAACCTCTGTTTCGCCAAGATAGGCTATGCGGTAGTTCATAAGCGTTTGCTGCTTTTCCTTTTCGCTCTTGGCGTTCCACTCCTCTGCGGTAAAATCCTGCTCCTCGCTGCAAGCCGCGTCAACGCCGGCCGTCCCGTTTTGCTCGAAATGCCTTACAAGCCTCTCGATTGGAAGAGCCTTTTTTTCGGCATTCGAATAATAGCTGTTGAACATGAGTATGAACGCCCACTGTGTCCATTTGTAATACGATGGGTCGCAGGTACGCACCTCGCGGTCCCAGTCGAACGAAAAACCTATCTTGTCGAGCTGCTCGCGGTAGCGTGCTATGTTCTTCACCGTGGTTACGGCAGGATGCTGCCCTGTTTGTATGGCGTACTGCTCTGCGGGAAGTCCGTAGGCATCGTATCCCATGGGGTTGAGCACGTTGAACCCGCAAAGGCGTTTGTATCTGGCGTATATGTCGCTTGCTATATAGCCGAGGGGATGCCCCACATGGAGCCCCGCCCCCGATGGATAGGGGAACATGTTAAGCACGTAGTATTTGGGCTTTGAGGTGTCCTCGGTTACGTGGTATATATTTTTTGCGGCCCATATCTTGCGCCATTTCTCCTCTATCTTTCTGAACTCGTAATCCATTTTAATTATCGTAATAAGTTATGCTGCGAAACCACAGTCCGCATTCCGTGCGCAAAGATAGCAATTTAGTTTGACGTAAGCCGCCGCCACGCCCCGAAACGTCCCCACTTTCCGCGCCGGCATTCAGCACTGTCGGTTACGCCAAAGTGTGTGGCGGTTAACCACATACGGCTGTCCCGAACGTTTCTTTGATGCAACAACCGTTGCAACGGCAACTGCCATAACGAGCAGGCGGAACAGGTTGGGGACAAGGCTTCCCACCACCCCGTTGACCGAGGCGGAAAAGAGCGTCCACACAAGATTCATAAACACGTGCAGGAACACCACAAACCAAAGGTTGTAACGGCTCTCCACATACAGCCAGCCGAAAAACACGCTCCCGAGCGCGGTTACGAGCGCCGCGAAAAACGCCGAAACAGCGTCGCCGCCCTGGAACACGTGCCCCACGCCGAAAAACACGGCGGCGGCAAGGCTCGCCGGCACAAAGCCCCAGCGGCAGTACCTGAACAGTTGCCCCAGCAAAAAGCCACGGAATATGAACTCCTCGAAAAAGCCTGCCACAAAGGCGGTGTTGAACAGGAAAAGCATGTTGCCGGGGCGCGAACAGCTCCCGGCAAGGAACATATAGATGAACATGGGAAGCACACAAATGGCGGCACGGGCAAAACCCCGCGCCGCACCGCGCCCAAGCCCCGCAGCATTCACGAAGTTGCGGCGGTGGGCGGCAACAAGAACCGCCACAAACATAACGCCGCACAGCAGATAGAACAGCGGGAAGCTGGCATCGCTCATCCTCAGGTTGAACGAACGCGGCACAATGCCCGTTATCATCAAAAAATACACCGCAAAAGCCGCAAACACCACGAAGGTGTACACTCCCCTGCCCACAAAAAGTTTGTCGTCCGTTGTTTTGTACATAATCCTTAAAACAGTTTTCACACATATAACAGACAACCCCAAAAATTATTACATCCCGGAAGCAAAATTCATGATGCGGCGGCGGGTGGCTGTGTTTGCCATTACGATTATGATTGGCATATTTTGGGCGGTGGGACACATGACGTAAGCAAAACGCCCCCACGGCGGGTGGTTTGTTGATTAACCGCATATTGCATATATGCAGGGGCGTATTGCATACGCCCTGAATTGCGCCGTTTTTGCAACGCGGCAGCGGCGGTTTGGGGCGTTTGGCGCGCCGTTTGGGCGGAAATTCCGTAATCTTCTGTTTACAAGCAAAATATCCCAAATACTATTACCATTGTAACTTGCTAACTTCCAAATGTTTGCAAATAGAGAAAAAAGGTCTGATGTAATTTGAATTATGTCTGATGTAATTTTTTCTACATAGGACATGGTTTTTCCTGCATCCGATGTAATTTTCCGGGCTTCCGCATTGGCGCGCCATTGGCAGGATATATCGGATTTGCTTTCGGGCGTTAGTCGCAAAAATCCGCCTTTTCAAAACTTTGGTTGCCGTTTTAACGGTTAAACAAACGATTTGCTTTCTTTTTACTCCAAACTTGGATATTTTTTCATATACCCGACTTAATTTTGCACCGCAAACCTACAAAAAGTAAACTTGATATGAAAATCAAAAAGAAATGGATTATCCTTATGGGGCTTATGGTGATTATAACCATAGCGGGTCTCTTTGCGCCGGAATCGAGTTTTGTATGCGACTTCTCGAAAATCAACGGCGCCGATGTGGCATGGCTCATCACCGCCACCATCTTCGTGCTCATGATGACCCCCGGACTTTCGTTCTTCTATGGCGGCATGGTGGGCGCACGCAATGTAATCTCAACCATGCTACAAAGCTTTATAGCCATGGGCATAATAACCGTGCTGTGGGTGGCGTTCGGTTTCAGCCTGTGCTTCGGTGATGACATTGGCGGAGTTATAGGCGACCCCACAACCTTTGCGATGTTCCGTAACGTGGGAGCCGGGATTTACACTACCCCAACCGGCAAAACCCTGGGCGGGGCCACAATACCACTTGCGCTATATGCGCTGTTCCAAATGAAGTTTGCCATCATCACCCCGTCGCTCATAACCGGGTCGTTTGCCGAGAGGGTTAGGTTTTCGGCATACCTGTTTTTCATGATTTTCTTCTTTGTGTTCATTTACTGCCCCCTGGCACACCTTACATGGCATCCCGACGGACTGTTCTTGAAATGGGGCGTTGTTGACTTTGCCGGCGGTATAGTGGTTCACGCATCCTCGGGCGTTGCAGCCCTTGCGGGAGCTATCTTCCTGGGCAGAAGGCGCACCACAACCAAGGACGAGGAACCCGCAAACATACCTTTCGTGCTTTTGGGCGCGGCGTTGCTGTGGCTGGGCTGGTTCGGGTTCAACGCAGGTAGCTCGCTGCATGCCGACGGACAGGCGGTGAAAGCTTTCCTTAACACCACCACCGCATCGGCAACGGCAATGATGACTTGGATATTCTTTGACTGTCTGCGCGGGCGCAAGCCTTCGGCAATGGGAGCGGCAGTGGGCTGCGTTGTGGGACTTGTGGCCTGCACGCCTTCGGCAGGATACGTTAGCGTGGGGCAAACTATATTCATATCGTTCGTAATAGCAATAATATGCAACATAACCGTTTACTGGCGCTCGCACAGCAGTATTGACGACGCGCTCGATGTGTTTCCCACTCACGGAACGGGCGGTATTGTAGGTACAATAATGACCGGCATCTTCATTCACGAAGGACTCATTTCGGGCACAACCGAAGGAGTGATAGTGTTCCTGTATCATCTGCTTGCCGTGGCCATTGTAATAGCCTACACTTTTGGAATGAGCTACCTGGGCTATTGGATTATAGACAGATTCATTCCCATGCGCGTAAGCATAGAGAGCGAAAAGGTTGGTCTTGACCTCAGCCAGCACGATGAGCATTACGGCCTGGCCCACTTCGGCGAGCGCGAAATTGCGGAATACGAAGAACACATAAAGAGCAAAGAAAAATAACAAGCACCTGTTCAAGGCAATACACCGTAACAAACAACCGGTTTCAAACAAGGAGGGTTTTACGGATATTTGCCGGGGACTGCAAACAAAAATCCCGCACGAAGTAAGCCGTGCGGGATTTTCTGTATTCGGAAGTGGGGATTACTTTACAAGAATCTTGTTCTTGCCTACAATGTAAACACCTTTCTTCAAGCCCTTGGTAGCCGTGGCAGCCTTTACGTTCTTTCTTACGAGCACACCGTCAACGGTATAAACGTCAACAAGCGCCCTGCCCGGGCTGACCAAAGACGCAATGGCATTGGGAATTTCAATCGAAGAGTATTTGCTGTCAACAGGGATAACCTTGTCGATTGAAGCGTTAGGATTGTTTACAATCTTGCTTTGGTCAACATAAGCGTCAAGAGGATCAAGAGTCCATCCTTGTGCGGGGGTATATACTCGCGCCACGTTCTCCTTGAAATAAATCAGCGGAGACGGGAAAGGCCATGAAGCAAACGTACCGCAAAGACCGTTTACCATCTTGGCCTCGTTGGTAACATTTCCGCCGTGGGCGGGATGCAGGTCTATTGTAACCTTTGTTTTTCCATCGTATTCCTTGTCGCCATCGATAACCATAACAAACGGTGTGCCTGCCGGTATGCCGCCCAATTCATCATCGGGAACAAACTCTGTGAGGTTTATTGCGGTGATGGTCTTGCCGTCCTCACCAACTTCGTAGCCGCATACGCTGTAAGTCTTAACGTCATGACCTTCGGTGTATGCAGTGGGAAGAGCATCGGTGTCGAACGCATTAACCATTGCGAAAACCTTGTCGGCTATCAGGTTTATGCGCCGTGTCATTTCGGGTGAAATAACTTCAATTGACCATGCGCCCCAGCCGTTTGTAACAGGATCTTTCCCCGCCATGTTCGGAACGCCGGGAAGCGGATTGGGATCAATGTAATAAGCCAAGTTAAGGTCTGCGCCGGTATATATGGCAAACTGCCCCTCGCCTACAGCCTCAAGACGCACAGGACCACGGTTGATGGGCCAGCCGTTGGCTACACAAATCATGTTGTAAACGTTGGGAGTGCCGGTAGCCTCGAACTTCCAAACACGACGCAAGTCTCGGTCGTTTCCTTCGAGGCCGATGCAACCCATACCATCCGAAGCGGAATATCCGCCCATGTAGGTATATTTGCCCTTGACGGGATTTCCGCTACGGTCAACAGCCGTTTCGTCGGCACAAGCAACAAAATACCAGGTGTCGGGGTCGGGGCCGTACATAGAGTTAATCAATGCATTGTAAGCGCGGGTGAGAAGTGTGTCAAGGCGCGCAACCTCGCGCTGGCCTATATCCTCGAAAGGATAAGCATCATCAACCTCAACAAGAGCGTCCTCGAAGTCAGAAACCTTTTCAGAGGGGAAACAGAACGGCTCTTCGCCTACAACAATCTTGGGAGCAAACGCCTTAGCCTTGTTGTATATTTTGCAGATGTCGGTGGTGTCTTTCCAAACGAGCAGCAAATTATTGTAAGCTGTGCGCAAGTCTGAAATATCCTTTGAAGTTGCGTTATTGTTGTCGACTTTCTCCTGCGCAACTGCAATCGCCTCGCGCAGATTCTTTACAGCCTGGATTATTTCGGGGTCGTTGAGCTTTTCGTTGAACTTGGCGTTCATCGGGTAAGCGTTAAACTCGGAGAATTGGAAGAAAGGTTTACCATATTTGCCAAGGTCGTTGGTGTTGGTTTTTATTACCTCCATATTAATGTAGCGGTAAGGCTTGCCGAGAATTACAGGTTCTGTGCTGGTGTACTCGGGTTTTTCGGCCGTAGTGGTAAATCCGGCCTCAGGGTTCTTGCGTTCGCCTATTAAATCCCAGTTCTTGCCATCGTTGCTTGCATAAAACTTAACATCGGTTGGGCGATACATTGCTATCCACGATGAGCCGCGCGCACGCCAATGGAAACCCAAGTTGCGTGGAAGTATCTTGCCTTCGCCGGCATCAACGCGTATGGCATGATAACCATCGGGGTCGTCGGTGCCGCCCACTGTGCTTTCGTTCCAAGCGCTTGTGCAGAATGTGTCGAAGTTGTTGTCGATAAGATTGCCGAGGTCGGCACTCTCGGTTGATTGATTGGTTATAAACAGCTGTGAAGCCTCGGTAACAACGGGGCTCTCCATGTCGATTGTATATACGGAGTCGCTGTTAGCGCGCACGCCGATTTCCGTTATGAGGTCGCGCAGGCTGTCGGTGCGGAGACGCTGAGCGTATGTCGTGGCAAGGTTTGCTACTTCCTCTTCGGTGAACTTGTGTAAATAGAGGTCGCTTGCGCTTCCGGAGGCAATAATCCAAACGAGGCCGTCGCCTGTTGCATACCCGAAGCCCCTGCTTACGCTGGTGGCATCGGCAATGTTGAACCGTTCGCCCTTTTTGCGCCTTATAACCTGGTCGGTGGTGTGAGTCTTAGTAAGGTTTATGCTCGCGCCCTGCTCGAACAGATCGGTTGAGTTTATGTACTCGCCCGTTTCATGGTTCTGTATGGAATAGTTTCCGTTTGCGAGCTTGGTTATTTTCCAGATGAACGCCGGGTTGTCGACCTCCCAATTGAAACCGTACAGGTAGCTGTTATTCAAACCCCAAGCCTGGCAAATGACACCTCTGTTTGCAACCGCGTTGTATGTGTTGTTGGATATTGTGTAATATCCATCGGTTACTTCAACAAGCGATGCGTTGAGAGCCGCCTTTGCTGCCGTAAGTTTGTCGAGGGCAACCTTATAGTCTGCTTCGCCGTGAACGTTCACGCTGTCGGCAAGCAACTTCTTCGAGGCCGCAACTTCTGCTTTCATCGCGTCGAAAGCCGTCTTTGAATACTGTCCGGGGTCGGTGCCGAAGGCATAGTCGTTTTCAATGAACGAATTGACGCCAACCTCCAATAGGTCGTGATTGCGGGTTGCCTCGGCTGCGGCAAGGTCAGCCTCGCTCACGGGGATTAGCCTCCACGCTCCCTCGCCGTTCACATTCTTGTCGCTCCAGTTTCCGATAGGCCCGTTTGTGCTGCTGCCGGAGTTGTGGTGCTGGATGTTGTAAGTCCAGTTTGCGCCAAGGCAGTGGATGTTGAACTGTCCGTTTGGGCTGATGTTCTCAAACACCTGCTCGGTTTCGAGTGCATCGGTCATGTACATGTTGGTCTCCTGGCCATCGATTACGTCGTTGTGGTTAACATACTGTCCGGTGGAAAGGCTCTGTATTGAGTAGTTGCCGTCCTCGAGCTTCTTTACTTTCCACATGAAGGTTACCTTGGAGGCCTTCTTCTTCCAGCCGGGATAGTTGCCCTCGCGTGGCGCGAACCACGCCATGGTATCCTTATCGGCAAACGCGCTGTGGGCGGTTACAATATAGTAGGTGCCATCGACAACAGGGTTTATGGCCGCATCCACCTTTGCCTTGGCATCTTTAAGCTTGACGCACATTGCCGCCTTCTCCTCATCGGTTGCAGTTGTGCTGCCAGCCATCTGAATGGCATCGCTGTATATGTCGAAAAACTCTCCATAAACAGCTTTGTCTCCAACATAGCCCGGTCCTGTGCCGTAAGCGTAGTCATCAACCCCAAACTTGAAACTGTCCAAAAGCTCTTGGAGGGTTTGCTCCTCCGCAGGATCTCCGCCGTCGTTGGTGGCGAAAACAGTCGCCCCCGACGCCAACACCAGCAGCACCGCAAGGGCAATCATTTTAGTAACGAATTTTTTCATAAAATATGAACTTAAAAATAAACAGCAATAATTTACCAATTTAACACACGAGGCTTACATCCTGTGGTTAGAATAAGTTTTCGAGGCCCTTAGATTCTTTTACGTTGTTGAACTCTACTCTTTGCAAATATGTGAAATAATAGTGAACGAACAAAATCATAATACTGAAAAACCTTGTTTTTCTATGAAATTTTTTATACTGTACATTCGTTCGGTATGCAAAATTGCAAAACGCACTTTAGGTTTAGCAATTTCTATGATACCAAAACGCACTTTCGGCATTGCAAAAAACAAAAAAGGAAAGGAGAGGGGTGAACCTGTGGGAGGGAATTTTTATCATCCCTCCCTTTTGGTTAGTTTCAGGTAATGCTTAGGTTTAGTGAATATTGAATCTGTTTTACTACCACAAATATAGCAAAATATTTTTCCCGACGTGCTAAGTTTTCGCCAAAAAAGCATTTTTTTTGCAAATTATCTTCCGCCACACGGTTTACGCCTACAATCAAATTACAAAATGCTACAGCATTTTGTAATTTGTTTCAACAAAGGCGCCATTCGTACAGCGATTTTCGCGCATACAAAACAGAGGCTTGAATTGCACATGCGGGGGACTCTGCATTTGACTGAAATTTGCTGCCACGTGTTGGCTAACCGATTTGCACGGATATCTGCGAAAGCCACATTGGACATTGGGAAAACCATGTCAGACGTAGAAAAAACTACATCAGACATAGGAAAAACTACATAGGACATAATTTTCCCTTTTCCTATTATCTGACAAACAACAACTTGCAAAAGCTTTTCAATACAACGTTTTCTAACCGTAAGTCAAAATGCTACATGTTTTTCGCATTTATCGCTATCCGGCAAATAAAACCGCAGTCCCGGCATGCCTGCCCGAACTGCGGTTGGATGTTTTCGTGAGAAGTTTCCCACGCTGTTTCTCGTCTTACTTAACTGCCTTCACTATTCCGTTCCACGATGAAATGCCAATCACCCCGAGGTAGGGTTTAAACACCTCGTCTTCCCTGTCGGTTCCGGCAGCCTGCCAAACATACCATACGGGCTTGGGGTCGAGATCCTTGAATTTGCCCTCCGAGTAAGCGCGCAAGCCTATGCGCAGTCCGAACTCCGCCCGGTTGTCGGCCCAGTTGTGCCACTGCATTGCATCGATGCCATCGAGTTTTGTTATCTTTTTCCAAATCCATGCAGCCCCCGCCGCCTGTTTTGCAAGGTCGGTATCGCTGTATGTTGGCGAGTTCGTACCCTGTTCCGAGAACACCAGCACGCGCTTGGTGCCGTCCTTGTAAAGATGCTCCTTTTTAAGAATCCAGGCGTTTATCACCTCGGGATTGTAGAAGGTTACATACGCGGAGTTGTTGCTGAACATGGCGTATCTCTTATCGTCTGTCCAAAACTCGGGCTTGAGCAGGCTTATCGGGTAAGGATGATACGCAACTCCCCAGCGAAAGTCTCCCTCGACCTTGGAGTACAGCACATTCTGCTCAAGCATATTTCGCGGCGAGAAATCATTGCCCGAAATGTACCATGTGTGAGTGTAGGAACCCAGCACCGAGGCGTTTTGATCGTACTGGCGCACAATGTTGTAGCAAAGGCGCATTGACTTGATATACCTGTCGTAGAAACGCATCTCGGGCTGACTGCCCATGTTTGTCCATGTATCGCCCTCGTCAACTTCGTTGTGCATAATCCAATGGTGTATGCGTCCGTTTTCGCCGCTCGAGTATCGCTTTGCAAGGTAATCGAGCGACGCGGCGTAGAAGTTTGTGGCCGCCGCCGTTGTCATGTTGGGCATGGTGTAGTATCCGCCGGTGCATTCGGGGTCGGTGTATTCCGAACCGGTGGGCGTGAGGATTATCGCCTCAACCACGATGCCTTTCTTTTGCGCTGCCTTGAGCGTTGCATCATATCCTGCAACCGCACCCATGTTTATGTAGTACGTACTACCGCCGTAACTGTAAGGAGAAGAGAATGCGCTGCTCTTTTTGGTTGATATTATTTTGCTTAGCACAACGTTCTGGGTTATGCTGTGCACGTCTAAGCTGTCGAAATCGGCTATGTATTTCGAGCCTCCTCCGGCGGCTATGCCCTTCTTGCCCTTGAAATCGCACTTCTCTGCGGAATATGTGGCGTAAACCTCATCGGCGTAGCGTGCGTGAGACACAAGGGTGTGCGTGCCGTCATCGTTAATCCTTACGATTGCCCATTTTGAAAGCGCACGGTCGTATCTCGCCAATGAGCTGCGCACCAACTTGCGCTTAACCTTAACGGTGAAATCGCCATTAGGTATGGCGGTTATGTAGTCGAACTTCGCGGTCTCGGTAACGTCCTCGAACGGTGCAATATCGGCAATGGCGTATTTTCCCTCCCCTACACAGGTGCCTGATATGGTAATGCTGTCATACGACACATCGACATTTTTTACCTTCGACTCGTATTCTGCCGCGAGATAGTTGGTGAGGTTTCTTGCCATTGCGGCTTTGGCCTTTTCTATGCTGTCGGCTATCTGTTCTTGGCGCTTTTCCTCATCGGTCATGACGCGTATGCGCAGATTGCGGAGCTTTATATCCACGCCCGAAGAGTTTCCGAAATCAATGCGCAGGCGGTCGCCCTTATTTCCCCACTTGAAACTTTTGCGCAACCTGCTTATGTTGTACCTGTAGGTTGCCCACTCGCTGCCCACGGTCGCGGGAATTTTGGTCACCATTACGGAGCGCTGTTCGCTAACGGGGTCGGCGAAGAATATCTGCGGGTTACCCACCCCCTTGGGACAGTTGTACTCGAACGAGAGTACGCACGAATCGGGCGGGAGGTTGGTTGTAAGTGTTTTTGTGAATATATATGGGTCGCCGCCGGTGGTGCTTATCGAATATTCCTTTGTATTCCCGTCATACGATACCGTGAGGTTGTTGAACAGACTCGAAGTGTTGAGCTCCGGATATGAGCTCTTGTCGAACTCGCCGCTGAACACCACACTGTCAACCTTTGAGCGCGATTTTAGCAGAAGCTGTTGGCGTGAGGAATTGTAAATCTTGAACATCGAACCGGTGCTGCCAAAGGAGATACTGTCAACTTCTGTAGCCGGGAAAGTGCCTAATGCCTGCCCCTTGCCGTAAACTGTTACAATTCTGTCGGCGGTTACGCCGGCTGCATAAGCAACGGAAATTGCGGCGAAGCAAAGCGGAAATATGTTTTTGCGTCTGAAATTTTTCATGGTAGTTTACTTTTTGATGATTTTCTTTGTAAGTTTCTTTCCATCGGCAGTTACAACACTCACTACATATACTCCCACCGGTATTCCGGCCGTGGAAACCACAACATCGCTTTCGGTTGGCGTTATGCTTGCAAACACCGCCCCATCGTAGGATATGAGCGATATGTTTTGAGGCGTTGCGGAGCTGCTGACACGAACCGCCCCACCCTCGCTGGTTATGTATGTGCCTGCCGACTTTTCGATTTCTATTCCCACAGGAATCGAAGTGCTGTGGAATGTTATGTAAGTGAAAGCCGCGTTTTCTACATTTACCGTATCCCCCTTCGCGGAAATAAGGGTAGTACCGGTGCTGCCGTTGATAATTTTGCGAATGTTGCCGAGGGACGCCACGGGAACATAGTTGCCTGCCATGTAAACATAAACATCGGTGGCTGAAGCCTGCAAGCCTACAACGAAAGCCGATAATGTTAAAATTTTTCTGATTCCCATTTGTTAGTTTGCTAATTCATCGCAAATATAGGCAATTACTGGAAAATAAGTTTATTTAAGGATAAAAATATGCAAATTATAAAGAACTTTCCCTCTCAAGCGGCACAAGCGCCCTTTTGTAGGGAATGTTCTTTATAATTATTGCTGTCAGCTAAAACTCAAAATAGCATACAATGCCTATCCGCAATGCCCATAAGCAGGCGTTGCGGATGATTTTTTGAAAAAGTAAGCCCCCTTAGTCAAATAAGGTCGGTTCAGGAGGCTTTTCTTTGCAATACAGCCGTTTGAACATGAATATACCGTTGAAACGGAGTTCTTAAGGAATGGCTGAGTACCTGAATTTCTTGCAGTGGCGAGGTTTACGGTAAGGTTTGTAAGTTAATGCTTTATACAACGTTATGGCGGCCGGAAAAAAGG
>DJQA01000003.1:310-168160 GCA_002437495.1 Prevotellaceae bacterium UBA6398 | reverse complement strand
CCATACGCCCCTACGGCGGCGCAGTTCTTTGATTGTTTGGATATTGTCTGGTTTATGGAATGTGTGCTGGTTTCAGAATATGGCAAACGGAACAATGTTCGCAAAAAACGGAAAATGGCTGTTGATGACGCAGATAAAAAACGCATAAATCATAACGCAATTGTGTATGTATTTGCGTGGTAATGCAATGCGTTGATAATATTATTCGAAATGCGGTTCTGCTGCTTTTTCCGATATGACGATATTGGTTTTGCAGCTTTTTCCTGCATCGCACCGTTTTTATTATGTTCCGTATGGCTTTTGGGGCAAGCTTTGTGGTTGTCAGAACCTGAAGCCGTAGAACAGACGCACGCGCCATTTCATGTTGTAGAGCTCGAGCTGTTTGGAGTTTCCGATATTGGAAAAGTCAAGTGTGCCGGACGCTCCGGCGAAATTGCGCTTCCAAGAATATAGCATTGCGCCACGGTTGGCGATGAAGAAGTTGGGGAAACGGATTTTTGACTTTGTGGTTGTTGCGTCCCCGCTTATGTTGCCGTGGTCATAGACCACGAGGGTGGGGAGCGACGAGAGGTGGAGCATCCAGCGGCGGCCTATGCAGAAGTTGTGGCCGTAGCCTCCGCCTATGGCGAAGTTGAGGCTTTTCAGTGTGGCTTTGTTGAACGGCAGTCCGTCTTGCGGCGATATTTTTGTGTATCTCCATTGTGCCGATGCACCAACGAGCCAACTGCCCGCGCTTTTGCGCTGGATGTATGACTGGGTGAAGGCTGCGGGAAAGGAAAAGCGTCTGCCGTTGAAGGCGTAGTAGAAATTGGCGGCAAGTCCCTGGCGGTTGAGTGTGCCTTTGGGCATTTTGTATTTTTTGCCGCCGTATGTAACGCTGCCTTTGTCGGTTTTCGCCGCTTCGTATATAACGTCGAATCCCATGCGGTTACCGTATGAGGTGAGTTGGTATTCCATGTCTTTGTTACGCCCCGCGAGCTTTGCCGGGTTTATTGCCGCGCTTATTCCAATGCCGCGATAAACGAAGCCCGCGCTTATTGTGGCGCGGAAGCGCGATGCCCACAGTCCGGAGAAGCTGTCGCCATTGTTTTCGCCGCGCATTCCTGTGAGTGCGAACGAATAGTTGGCGCGAAACTTCACGGTCCACGGCTCGGAGGGGCGTTTTATGTATGAGGTGTCGATGTTTTTGTTGAAGTAGTGGGCAGTGAGCAGTTTGTTTGCGAACGACAGCTTTTTGTCTGCGTTTGCAAGTCTTTGTATGCGCCGCCGATGGCGCAGGGTGTCTTTTATAGTCCTTTCGCTCTTTGAGCGTATCAGCGAGTCGGCCCATTGCAGCATACGTCCGGAGTTTGCATTGATTCGTATGGCTTGGCGCAGGCTGTCGAATTTAGATGTTTCGCGCTTTTTTGCCTTGGGTTTGATACTGTCGCCGCTGTTTTCGACATGGAAATAAAGGGAGCCGGGACGATGTGAGACGTGTGATTCGGAAGGGTAAACTATTGCGGGAATTGCCGTAAACAACACTGAAAGTGCTATGGAATACAGACTTACCTTTCTCATAATGTGTGAATTACGTTTGTTTATTTTTTGACGTTCGTGATTTGTTTTTATTGTTCAAGCTCCTGGTAATTCGGAATTTCGCGCAAAAAACGGAAAGACTTTGCCTCGTAGTCCACGCGGCAGCAGTAATGGTTTTTGCCATTTGTGGCAATCAGGTATTTCGTGTGCAGTATGATGTTGTATGAGCTTAGTTGTTCGAACACTTTTTGTGTTATGCTTATTGTTGGGGCTTTGTATTCCACTATTACGAGCGGCTTGCCGTTGGCATTGAAGACAACGCTGTCGCAGCGGCGTTTTTTGCCGTTGGCGCAAAGTTCTATTTCGTTGCCCATTAGTGCGGCGGGGTAGCCCTTGTGGTCGGTGAGGAAGCGGGTGAATTGCTGGCGCACCCATTCCTCCGGGGTAAGGGCAACATAGCGTCGGCGCAGGAAGTCGTAAATTACATTCTTCCCATCTATTTGGCTTATTTTTATATCGGCTGTGGGCAGGTTTAATGCAAACATTTGTTACTTTTGCAAAATAGTCTTGGCGCTTTTGCGCCGGCAGGTGCAAATTTAAGAATTATAATGAGAACACGCGAGGACATAGTGGGCAATTGGCTTGTAAGATACACTCACAGGCCTCTTGACTGGTTCACGCCATACGTGTTGCTTACAAATTTCAACAACTATGTGGATTTGTTTTGCGAGCAGTGTGGGGTGGAGCCTGTGGGCTATGACGCAAACATGCGTACGGCGGTTGCCGACGGAATTACCGTTGTGAATTTCGGAATGGGTAGTCCCAATGCGGCCCTGATAATGGACCTGCTGAGTGCGGTGAAGCCGGCGGCGTGCCTTTTTCTTGGCAAGTGTGGCGGTATATCCGACAAGGCAAGGCTTGGAAGCTACATACTTCCGTTAGCGGGAATACGCGGGGAGGGCACGAGCAACGACTATTTCCCGCCCGAAATTCCCGCATTGCCGGCGTTTATGCTTCAAAGAGCAGTTTCGACATCCTTGCGCGATGCACGCCATGATTACTGGACCGGCACGGTTTATACCACGAACAGGCGCGTGTGGGAACACGATGAAAAGTTCAAGGACTATCTTGCTAAAACTCGTGCCATGGCTGTGGACATGGAAACGGCCACTCTTTTCAGCTGTGGCTTTTATAACCATATACCTACCGGGGCTTTGCTGCTTGTGAGCGACAATCCCATGACACCCGAGGGGGTGAAGACTATGGAGAGCGATGAGCGTGTAACTAAGGATTTTGCATCGGAACATGTGGCTTTCGGAATAGCTTCGCTCAAACTGATAAAGAACGATGGGCGCACGGTGCGCCATTTGAAATTTGATTACTA
This sequence comes from Prevotellaceae bacterium UBA6398, assembly GCA_002437495.1. Classification (GTDB taxonomy): domain Bacteria; phylum Bacteroidota; class Bacteroidia; order Bacteroidales; family Bacteroidaceae; genus UBA6398. The sequence continues at coordinate 165,258 of DJQA01000003.1, read as the reverse complement.
AGCGCGGCGGCACGCTTTTGACGGACTGTTGAATTTATACAAACAAAGTGGCATATACAAAACAAGCGGGACCTTCGTATGAAGGCATAATGAGAGACATAAACGCACGGAAATTCGAGAAGGTTTATTTGCTCGAAGGGGAGGAGAGCTTCTTTATTGACAATATAGCGGAAGCTCTTTCCAAGACGGTAATGCCTGAGGAGGACAAGGCTTTCAACTATTTCACCTATTACGGTTTGGATACCGATGTGGGTGAAGTGGTGAATACTGCCAAAAGCAGTCCGTTAGGGGCGGAGCATTTGCTGGTAATCGTGCGTGAGGCGCAGCTTATGGAACGCCTGGATGATTTGGCCTATTACCTGCAACGGCCCCTTGACAGCACAATTCTTGTTATTTGCTACAAAAACGGGACTGTGGACAAGAGAAGGCGGCTTGCAATTTTGGCGCAGAAAAACGGAGTGCTTTTCGAGTCAAAAAAATTATACGACAGGCAGCTTCCGGGATTCATTAGCGTGTATATGAAACAACATGGGTTTACGATAACGCCAAAGGCCACGGAAATGATAGTGGGAAATATCGGAGCAGACCTAAGCCGATTGAATGGCGAACTTGACAAGCTCATAATTTCAATGCCGCAAGATCAAAGCAACGTTACCCCGGAATTAGTAGAGACCAATATTGGCATAAGCAAGGATTTCAATTATTTTGAACTGCAGGACGCAATAGTAAGAAGAGACGTTTTCAAGGCGTTTCAAATAGAACAATATTTTGGGGCTAATTCTAAGGCAAACCCCTTGCAACGAAATTTGGTGCTGCTGTTCCAGTTCTTCTCAAAGCTCATGATATCGTATTATTCACCAGACAAAAGTCCGCAGGGAATAGCCAAGTGGACAGGCATGACAGAATGGCAGGTAAAGAAAAATATAATGCCTGCAATTGGAAATTATACGGCGCGTAAAGTGATGGAAATTATTGGCAAAATAAGGGAGACCGATGAACGGCAAAAGGGGATAGGTTTTGATGTTGCGACGGAGGCGGAGTTAGGAATGGATCTCATATATTTCATTCTTCATTAAAGGTTTTTGGGTTAGGGAAAGCAGGGCAGAGACACACAATTTAGGTTAACAAAAAAAGCGAACCGAAGTCGGTTCGCTTTTTTTGTTAACCAAGTTTTTTTGTTCCGTAAAAGTTACGTTGCGTTTCCGCCCCCGCAAAATATGGCGGGGATGCGATGGGATTATTGCGTTTTAGCGGGTTCGGCTTTCAAGCGGAAGTGTGGTGTAGAGCGGGCGAATTTAACAATATGAGGGAATCGGCGCGCAGCTTTTTTGCGTGCCAATGTCCCGAAATGTAATTCGGTTATCGGCAATACAGATCAATATGCGGGCAGTATTACGATTTGTGGCAACAATGTGGTGATTGAAAATCGCGTGAATTTAGAGTGAAAAACCGCTTTTTATGTAGTTGTAAGTGCCCGTTTTTATAGGAAAAGGGTAGGTTTATGCGTGAAATAATAGGAAATATAAGCCTTATGGGCCGGCTTTTTTTCTAGTTTGCTTGAAAATCCTAACAAGAATTTTGGCCTTTTTCTCCTATGTATAAAGGAGTTCGGCGCAAAAATGGGTGCTGTAGGATGAGCTGTATTAAAGCCTGCTGCATTCCTGTAAAGTATGACAAGAAAAACGCAAAAAATGCACTGTTCGGTCTTTGTGTATTTACATTTTGCGTTATTAGTGATTTACAAAATAAAACACGAAAAACACAAACGTGTACAACAAAGAAAGATTTAGGAATTACAAGAGAAATAATCTGTAAAACAAAAGCATCGTAACACAAAGTAAAACTGCCAATAAATTATAAAACAATAAACGTAAACTTGAAAATATTCAGAACTGATGCAAGACTTTATTCCTATAAAAACCAACCAATTATACTTTTTTGTTTGAGTAGAGTATCTCCAACAAGACAAGAAAAGTTCGATAATATCTGTTTTTTGTAAAAATCCGAATTCGCGCATATATATAATGGCTTATGAGCCAAATAGAATCCCCTTTTTGGCAAAACGTTAGTATATAGAAGAATAGCCTGCGTTTAAAGCAGGATGTGAATAAGGCATTGCTCTTACTACTATCTTGTAAATTATAAACGTAAAGCGTAAAATATAAAAACTGATTTGTGTTTTAAAATATAAACTTTATGTTTTTGCGTGAAGTTTTTTGTCTTTACATTGGTAAATTGGCGGGATTTTCCGTAAATTTGCACTAAACCACGTGAAAAGGAGAAGATTTATGGAGGAACGAATAAAGGAGGTTATGGAATACTTGGGTTTGTCGCAGCAGGAATTTGCACAGAAATTAGGCATATCCCCTGCTTCGCTTTCAAATATTTTCAACGGCCGCTCAAAGCCGACGAACAATCATGTCCAAGCCATACATCGGGCGTTTCCAAGTATAAGCACAAATTGGTTGATGTTTGGCGAGGGTGTAATGTTTGGAGACAACGGGGATAAATCTCCAAATGATATGTGCGGCTCGTCCTCAAACGTAACGCCGAATATACAAGGCGCGGAAAATGCGGTGTCTAAAAAAAACATGGACGGAATGGAACTTTTTTCCAACCTGTCCGATTCTGCCGGCGGAAATCAAAATCGGGAAAGGCAGGCTGCGGCAAAAGTTATAACGGAAACCAAAATTATCCGTCCAAAGATTTTGGAAATTCGGGTTTTCTATGACGACCAGACATTTGAAAGTTTTGTGCCTTTGGAAAAGCGCAATGTTTCACGCTAAACACTACTGCCAAAATGGCATTAGTGCATGATTGTAGGTTTGGGTTGCCGATGCCAATATTTTGTAAACGAACAGTAGTTAAAGCACGAGTGCTTTCTGGTTTGTGATATGTGTTTTTATCGATGGTGCGGTATATTATATAGTACATAATTCATTAATATGTGTTTTTCAACAAAGAAAAGCGACTCCGTTCGGAAACATAATGTATAATTAATTTGAGAATCAGTTTTCCTTATAATTAAGAATTGCCTCAGCTGTGTGCCTGCTTGCGACGGTTTAACTTATGTGGAAGACTGAGTTGTAGGAAACTTATTGTGGGATAAACTAGACTGAGTTTTGCAAAAAAGGTATTCTATTGGGTCTACGTGCCAAGCAAAGCGAATGTATGGGTGAATATAATAATATTGCTGTACGGCAATATTATTTCAAGCGATAGCTAAAAAAGGCCCTAATCGGGTCTTTTGTCTGTTATTTTGTAATTTTTGAATTTTTCTTTGGGAAAGCGGAAAATCTTGTCGTTTATGCCGCCGCTGTGGAAGTGCGAAATCTTTATTGTAGCCCGGAAAAACAGAACTTTGATTTTAATGCTTTTTGGGGCTTTTGTTGCTTTGTCAAGGTGTATTCGGGCGTGTTTTATGTTTCCTGCGGTCTTGGGCTTGGCTTCAAGGTTTATAATGTACTCGTTGTTGTTTTCCGAGTAGCTATAGTTGAAGTTGTTGGGCGAGAAAGTGAATTTTCCCGAGTATTTGTCCTTCTTTGGCGAGGCGGCGTTGTGTATTTCTATCTCCTTTTTCTTTTTGTCAACCTTGTAGTAGTATTTCCCGTTGCACCACACGCTGTATCTTGGCTCGAAAAAGCGTTTTTTCTTGCCTTTCATGCTTATTGTGCCGTTAGCTTTGTATATTCCCGCCAGGTTTATGGAATAGTCAAGGGTGGAGCCCTGTGGTCCATATACAGAGTGGTATGCGTAATCGAATAGTTGCCTTGCAGTTCTGGCGTTTGCCGGATTGCCTGCGTTTACAGCCGTTGTGGTGTAAAGTGCCGTGGTGAGCATTATGGCAAATTTCAGCCCTACCTTTTTCAGTGTGTTCATAAGGATTGAATTTAGAAAACAGTAAAAAGCCTCATCCGATTGTTTGCAAATCGGGTGAGGCTTTGTTTGCAGGAATGTATGTCTATTGGGCTTGCTGCAGATATTTAAGCACGTTTTCTTCTATGCGTTTTTCCGGGTTGTCGTGTATGTCCTTGTTGAACTTTTCGCCGGTTATGTTCTCATACAGCTCTATGTAGCGGTTTGATATGCTCTCAACGATATCGTCTGTCATTTCGGGTAGTTTCTGCCCTTTCTGCCCCTGAAAATTGTTGCTCAGCAACCATTCGCGCACAAATTCCTTGGATAGTTGTTTTTGCGGCTCTCCTTTTTCGAATTTCTCCTCATAGCCTTCAGAGTAGAAATAGCGCGAAGAGTCGGGGGTGTGTATTTCGTCCATTAGCGTAACCTCTCCGTTGTGAAGTCCGAACTCGTATTTTGTGTCAACGAGAATCAGTCCGCGTTTTGCTGCAATTTCGGTTCCGCGTTCAAAGAGAGCCAGGGTGTATTTCTCCATAATCTCATACTCTTTTTCGGGCACCAGTCCTTGTGCGAGTATTTCCTTGCGCGATATGTTTTCGTCGTGGTTGCCTATTTCCGCCTTTGTGGTGGGGGTTATTATAGGCGAGGGGAACTTTTGGTTCTCGCGCATACCCTCGGGCAGTTTTACTCCGCAAAGCTCGCGTGCGCCGGCTTTATAGGCTCTCCATGCGCTGCCGCAAAGATAGCCTCTCACAATCATCTCCACGGGATAACCTTTGCACATGTATCCTACGGTTACCATGGGGTCGGGGGTGGCGAGCTTCCAGTTGGGGCAAATGTCTTTGGTTGCGTCAAGTTCGCGCGAGGCTATGGTGTTGAGCACCTGTCCTTTGAAAGGAATTCCTTTGGGCAGAATAACGTCAAACGCCGATATTCTGTCGGTGGCAACCATTACGAGTTTCTCGTTGTTTATGTTGTAAACATCGCGTACTTTCCCGTTGTAAACACTCGTTTGCCCCGGGAAATGATAATCTGTTTTGATTAATGCTTTATTCATTGTCAGTGAAATGTTTAGTGTTATGCTCAGTCTGATTTGTCATCTGCGTCCGGCTCGGTTTCGTCCGGGTCTTCATGAACGTTTATGCTTACTTTTTTCTGTTCGATGTCTTTTTCGTATGCGTCCACTATGCGGGTAACGAGCGGGTTTCTCACAATGTCTTTCTTGTTCATTTCCACGAAGGCTATGCCCTTAACCCCTTTCAGCACCCTCATGGCCTCTTCGAGCCCCGAGCGTTGCGCCAGTGGCAGGTCAATTTGCGTGCGGTCGCCTGTAACAATCATTTTGGTGTTGAAGCCCATGCGTGTGAGAAACATCTTTATTTGCGCCGAGGTGGTGTTTTGCGCCTCATCGAGTATCACCACCGCATCGCTCAGCGTGCGTCCGCGCATAAATGCCAGGGGCGCAATTTGTATTGTGCCGTCTTCGAGCATTTCTTTAAGCCTTGTTGGCTGTATCATCTCTTCGAGTGCATCATACAGCGGGCGCAGGTATGGGTCGATTTTGTCTTTCATGTCGCCCGGCAGAAATCCGAGTTTTTCTCCTGCTTCCACGGCCGGGCGGCTAAGAATAATTCGTCTCACCTCCTTGTTTTTTAAGGCTTTAACGGCAAGTGCTATTGCCGTATATGTCTTTCCTGTTCCCGCCGGCCCTGTTACGAACATCAAATCGTGCTTGGCGTATGCCTTTACGAGCAATTGCTGGTTCTCGGTTTTGGCGCGTATAGGGCGGCCTTTAATGTCGTAAACAATAACTCCGTCCTCTTCTTCCTCGTAAGGTTTCTTGCCTTTCACAATGTCTATTATGTCGGTTTCGCGCAATGTGTTGTATTTTGCGCATCGGCTCACGAGCAGTTGTATTGTGTCTTCAAAATCGGATATTGCCAGTTCATCGCCTATGGCCTTGATTACATTGTCGCGCGCCACTATGCGCAGCTTGGGGTAAAGGGCCTTGAGCATGCGCAAATACACGTTGTTTGCCCCGTATAGCACACGCGGGTCTATTTCATCAATGACTATATGCTTTTCTATCACTTGTGTAATGAGTGTTTGTTACGCGAAGTTACTCCAAACCTGCATAACCGCAAAATTTGAAGCCGCCATTTTATCTAATGGCATGGTTTCTTTTTTGCGTAGAAGAGCCGTAAATGCGTAAGCATTTGAAATACAGGAAAATAAGTGGTTTGTCGGATGACTTTGCAAATACTTGGAAAACAGGGTGTTGCAGGTGGTGGAAATTATGTCTGATGTAGTCCGGATTATGTCTGATGTAATTTATCCTACATCGGACGTAGTTTTTCTTATATCAAATGTAGTTTTGGGGGCGTTTTGTAAGGAGCAATCTTTTTTGGTTATGCGATAATTGCAGGGGAGTATTGCATACGCCTTGTATGCCACCGCATGAATGGCAACGCAAACCGCTGCCGCATCATAACCAATCGATGCAATTCAGAGTGTATGCCATGCGCCCCTGTGGCGGTGCAAATTGTTGAATGATTGACAGCCGGGTGCTTAAGTGGCGTATGTCGCAGCCCTTGCAGTGGTGCGATTTTGTTTTTTATGTGCACCTTGCGGCTATGGCAATTAAAAATCCCCGCTCTCACGGCGAGGGCGGGGATTGTGTTCGTTGCGGCTTGTGCCTATCAGTTTACGGCTTCGAGTTTGAATACCGCGCTCGAGAAGTCGCCATCAAGATTTACGCGTATTCCCGCTTTTTTGAGTGCGCGACCGCTTATCACCTTTCCGCTGAGCCAGTGGGGACGGTTGGGGTCAAGCGGCGTTATGTCGGTGAACTTGTAGTTTTTGTTCTCGTCAACTCCATCGAGACGTATCAGCGGGTCGTTTTGAATTGTGCATACCTTGTGGTCGCGGTAAACGTAGAACACGGCCTTCGATTTGTCCTCTGAGGCATACATGAGCGATGTTACATAGTCGTTGTCGAACGGCGAGTTCAGACGGTACAGGTCTCCCATCTGCACCACACGGCGTACGTCCTTGTATGCGGCTATGGCGCGTTTTGCGAATTCCTTCTCCTGCTCGTTCATGTTCTTGGGTTGCAGTTCCATTCCGAGCCTGCCCTGCATTGCCACGTCGAAGCGGAACTTCAAAGGCGTTACGCGGCCGGTTTGGTGGTTGGGTGTTGCACTCACGTGCGATGCCATGCCTATTGCGGGGTAGAAGTGCGATGTTCCCCACTGTATGAACAGGCGCTGGAATGCGTCGGTGTCGTCCGAAGTCCAGTATTCGTCAAAGAAAGGCAGGAAGCCATAGTTCACGCGTCCGCCGCCGCCCGCGCAAGCCTGCACTATGACGTTGGGGTATTTTGCGCGCAGGCGTTTGAGCACGTTGCGCAGGCCGAGCTGGTAGTCGATGAATATCTGCGACTGGCGGCCGGGCTTCAAGTAGTGCGAGCCATAGTTCATTATGTTGGCGTTAGCATCCCACTTTATGTATGCAATTTCGGGAGCCTGCTTCATTACGTTGTCGAAAACGGAGAACACAAAGTCCTGCACTTTTGGATTTGTAAGGTCGAGCACCATTTGTGTGCCGCCACGCCCTTGTGTAAGTGGACGGTTGGGGCTGCTCAAAGCCCAGTCGGGGTGTTTCTCGAAAAGTTCGCTCTTGGTGTTGATCATTTCGGGCTCGATCCAGATGCCGAACTTTATGTTGTGTTTCTTTGCGTCATCGGTGAGTGCCTTGATGCCGTTTGGCAGCTTCTTTTTGCATACCATCCAGTCGCCAAGACTGGTCTGGTCGTTGTCGCGCGGGTACTTGTCGCCAAACCAACCGTCGTCCATCACAAAGAGTTCGCCTCCGAGCGATGCTATGTCGCCCATCATCTGGTCCATTGTCTTTTCGTCGATGTTGAAGTAAACGCCTTCCCACGAGTTGAGCAGTATCATGCGTTCCTTGTCTCCGTGTGTTAGGGCATACTTGCGCGCCCAGCGGTGGAAAGCGCGGCTCACTCCGCCCTTGCCTTCGGTTGAGTAGGTCATGATGAATTCGGGTGTGGTGAAAGTCTTGCCGCCGTCAAGAATGTAGCGCGATGTTTCCTCGTTTATGCCGGCAAGAACTTCGAGCTGGTTTCCGCCGGCTCCCCTTGCCTTTATCTTGTAATTGCCGCTCCAGGCCAATGCTCCGCCAAACACGGTGCCGGAGTTTTCGGTTGCTTTGCCGCCAACCGAAATCATTACGCTGGGGTTGTCGGCATGGGTGTTCTGTATGCCGAATTTGTTTGAGATAACAATCTGTCCGTCGGTTATTTCCTGTTCGTTGACGAAGCTTTCTGCGGCCCAGCCTCCGTGGAAATGGGTTATGTGGTTGTCGCTGCGCACAATGGGTATTTGCGCCGATGCGAACATTTCAAGCGCCACGGGTTTCTTTGCGGAGTTCACTATGTCGGTCCACGTTGAGATTATGTCCGTTCCGTTGTATGCCTTGAAGTATTGACGCACGTAGAGCGGGTAAACCTTGTCTTTCATGTTAATTTCAATCGTGGTGGCATCCGCGCTTGAAGTTTTCTTGATGTTTTCCACTTTAAGGTCGAGCGTAAGGCTGCCATCGGGCTGGGTTACCGCAATGGCCTTCTCTTCGTTTGAGTGAACGCCGAAAGCGTAGTACGACTCGCGGTCGAAGGTCATGCGTGCGGCACGCATGTCGTTGGTTGACGTTGACTCGTCGATTTTCGGGCCGTAATACACTATGCGTGCCACGCCGTTGTCGTTGTTCACTATAAGTGTGGTGTTTGGCGTGGAAAGTCGGTATTCCTGCGCCTGGAGAGCGAATGCCGGGAGTATTGCCACGGCTATTGCGCTCAGCATTTTCTTAATCATTAATATAACAGTTTTATAGTTAGAAAATATTTTGGTTTATGTATTTACGGCTTCAGTTTCACCGCAACCGTAACTTTGGGTTGTAGTGGGTCGTTGGTAATCATTAGCACTTTCAGGCGGTTGCGCGAAGGCTTTTTTAGGAACTTGCGCAACACGGTTATTTTAAGTTTTGTCTGCTTGCCCGGGGATATTTTTCTGTTTACACTCACGTTGAGTGCCGTGCTGAACACTTGCAGCGAGCGTATTTGCAGCGGACTTTTTCCATTGTTGGTTATTGTCAGTGTTCCGCTCATCCGGGTTTTGCCGCCGGTGCTGTCGAGCGTAAGCGTGTCTGCGCTTAGCAACATTTTGGGGGCGGAGGCAAGCTGCGCCTCACTCATGGCTGCGGCTTTGGGAATTATCACTGTTGAAATGCTTATTTCGTTCTCGGCTTCAACCTTGTCGCCGGGGTATCGGCTAAGATATACAGAAGTTTGCGTGAGCCCCATGTTGTGTAGCTTGCCGCTGTTGAGAGTTACCTCTATTTTTCCGCCGTGGTTTGGAAGCAGGGTTTCCGGTATAACTTTTGCCGACAGGTATTTGGGCAGGTGCATTAGTTCGGGCTTGTATGGTTTTGCGCCCTCGTTGAAGATTTCTATCGTTTTAACCGGGGTGTCGCCAAGGTTTACGTCGTCAAATTCTATTTCTTCGGTATTGAGCTTTACATCGCCTATTTTGTGGGTGTACTCTCCGACGTATTCGGGGGCTTGCGCGGTTACGTTACCATATATGGTGAGGTATGTGGGGCGTTTTGCGGCGTTGGTGTAAATGGCAACCTGCTTGGTGAAGTGCCCTAACATTTCTGCGTTGTAAGTAACGGATATATCCGTGCTATCGCCCGGTTCCATGGGCTTTTTGTCCCATTCCGCAACGGTGCATCCACACGCGGCTTCAACGTTTTTTATAAGCAGCGGTTCGTTGCCGGAGTTCTTTACGGCGAAGCGGGCGGTGCGCGGGGCGTTCCACAATATGGAGCCCATGTCGTGCTTTTGCGTATCAAACACAGCCACCGGCTGTGCGAGTGAGAATGCCGGAGCAAGCCATGCGCACAGCAGTATTATATTCTTTTTCATAAATGTTTTCTGCAAATCTGCACAAAGATACTTTTTTCTGTGCTATTAGCGCATAAATCGGCATGAAAAGAAGTGGCATGGCGGTGCAAAAACGCGCATTGTGGGAAACATTATAACGCAAGGCTGTTTCGGCGGGAATATGTAATGTTCGAACTTGCGGCGCAACGCCGAAAGGTTTTTATTTTCAAAGCACAGGGAAAACTACATGGGACTCGGGAAAAACCATGTCCTATGTAGAAAAAAACATATCAGACATTGAAAAAATTACATCAGAACTTTTTTAGTGCATTCGAAAGCTGTTGAAAAACAAATCGTTGCGAGTTGCATCTTTGATATGTTCATGTCTTTGTAAATCACAGTGTTATGCGTATTTGGCTATATCCGTTTTGCTGCGGTTAGATATGTAAACTATGTGGCTTGATATGGGGCATTGGTACTTTTATACCCGCCGATGGCAGACCTGCGCGGTTTTTGCAGTGCTTCTCTTGTTTATTTTTGCTAACTTCGCAAATGCCATTGTTTATACTTACGAAGATATGAAATTTGTTTCATGGAATGTTAACGGGCTTCGTGCCTGTGCGGGAAAAGGTTTCGCCGATGCTTTCAGAAGTCTTGATGCCGATTTTTTCTGCCTTCAGGAAACCAAGTTGCAGCCCGGACAGCTCGATTTGGAGTTTGACGGTTACAAGTCTTACTGGAATTCAGCTGAAAAGAAGGGATATTCCGGGACGGCTGTATATGCGCGTCGCGAACCCGTTGATGTGTCGTTTGGCATGGGTATAGACGCTTTCGACCACGAGGGCAGGGTGATAACTTTCGAAGACCGGGATTTTTTTCTCGTTGACGTGTACACACCAAACTCGCAAGAAGGGCTGCGACGCCTGGCTTACCGTATGGAGTGGGACGATGCTTTTAGGGAGTATCTGTTGAAACTAACTGAGAGGAAACCGGTTGTGGTTTGCGGCGACATGAACGTGGCGCACGAGGAGATTGATATAAAAAATCCCAAGACCAACCGCCGTAACGCCGGGTTTACGGACGAGGAGAGGGAAAAGTTCACAAAGTTGTTGGGCAGCGGTTTCGTTGACACGTTCCGCCATCTTAATCCGGGGCTTGCGGGTGTGTATTCATGGTGGAGCTACCGTTTCCACGCACGCGAGAAGAATGCGGGTTGGCGCATAGACTATTTTCTTGTTTCCACATCGCTGCTTGGCAAGCTGCGTGGTGCTAAAATCCATGGGGACATTATGGGGTCGGACCATTGCCCGGTGGAGCTGGATTTGGATTTGGCTTAGCGATATTTTTTCAGAATTCGGGTTGACCGGTTGGGGTTTCTCCGCCGCTTATGTCGTATGTGTTCACGCGCCAGCCTTTGTCCTCGAAACGTGCAAAGTCGGCGTGGCCATAGGCGCGTTCCCCGTCTTTATGGCTTGTTAGTATTTTGCCGAAAGGTGTGATGCCTGTGAATTTGCATATAAAATTGCATTTGCCCACACCGTTTTTGCTGTAATTTTCGGGGCAGAACACGTTGAGCACTTTCTCTACCTTGTAGAAGCCGGCAAGCATATTCACTTTGGCTGACTTGACTTTTTTCTGTGCCTCGGAATAGGATATAACCTTGCCGTACGAACCTTTTGGCGCGGATTTGCCGTGATAAGCCGCAACCGCTGCCGTGCCTGTGGCGTTGTTGGCATCATACAATTCGGTGTGCATGGCGGTTTTGCTCATGTTGTGGGTGTCGGCTTCGGGGATGTCATCTTCGCCAAGCGGCTTTGACGGAGGATTGTGTACTATAAATTTTTTGCCTTTCTCGGTAAGCGAAACTTCTGCAAAAAAGTGCGTTATGTCTTTGTAGAAAATCTTGGTGCCTTCCCACCATGTGTATTTTTCAAAGCGGTGGTGTTCGGCTGCCGTGCTTATTTTGCATGAAATCACTCCCTCTTTTGCGAGGGCTTCCAGCCTTTGCCTTGCGGCGGAGTCAACTTCGTAAAAGCCCGTGCCTATTTGCACCACCTGACTGCTGTCGCGGAAGACGGTTTCTTTTTCAAGTGCTTTTTTCGCCGCCTGTGCATTGAGCGTTTGCTCATCACACGATGCGAGTGATGCCGCGAGCAATGCCGCGCACATTGCGGGCAAAATTATTTTTAGAAAGCCGGTGTTGTGTTTCATGGTTTGAAAATTAGGTTGTGCGAAATTAAAGAAGCTATCGGAGTTACGTTGTGCGTCCCCGATAGCTTCTTAATATTATGATGGGGGCTTATTCCTTGTTTTCGGCGTTACTGTTTGCAGTTTCTCCTTCGTCCTGCGCGCCGGTTTTGGCCTTTTCGTCAATATCTTCTATCGACTTGCGCAGACTGGCCATTTCGTTTTTGAGGTTTTCAATCTTGCGCTTTATTTCGTTCACGAAGCCACTGCCGTTTTTCGATGAAACATTAAGGAAACCGAGGTTGTTTTCGTATGTTTGTATTTCGTTGCGTTTTGCCTCGTACATGCGGAACAGGCGTTCCCTTTCCCGCATCATGGCATCGCCTCCGCGCGATATGGCGGCGTCTGCATGTGCCTTTATGTTTTCGGCGCGGCGGGTCATGCGGCGCAGATTAAGCTCGTTGTATATTCTGTCAACCTGTTCGCGGTATTCTTTGTAGAATTTCTCCTTGAGTTTGTATGGTATGTGCCCTGTGGCCTGCCACTGCGCCATTAGTTCCTGCACTTTCTTTATGCTTTCGTCTCTTGACTCGGCGGTTATTGCTTTCAACTGCTCGATTATGCCGCGTTTTGTCTCAAGGTTTTCGTTTTCGCTTTGGCGTTGCGATGCCGATGCTTGGCTGCGTGCATCGAAGAATGCGTTGCAGGCTTCGCAAAAGCGTTTCCATAGTGGCTCCGAGTATTTTCCGGGCACGGGGCCTATTTCTTTCCATTTTGCTCTAAGCTCCCTTATAGCTGCGGCGGTAGTTCCCCAATCGGTGCTGTCTTTAAGTGTCTCGGCTTTTTCGCAAAGTGCTTTTTTCTTTGCGTAGTTTTCGTTGAGGGTGGCTTTAAGCTTTTTGAAATATTCGTTTTTCTTTACGAAGAAGCTGTCGCATGCGCTGCGGAAACGTTCGAAAATTTTTGTGTTAACGCTTTTTGGGGTAAAGCCTATGGTTTTCCATTCGGCTTGTATTTCTTTTATGGCGTTTGTTGTCTTGTCCCAGTCTGCATATGTTTTTAGGTTGTCGGTGCTTATTGCCTCGACTTTTTCGCAAAGGGCGGTTTTTTTAACGAGATTTTCTTTCTCGGTTTCTTTGAGCTTGTCGAAATGTTCCTGGTGTCGCTTGTTTACAATGGTGGATGCTGCTTTGAAGCGCTCCCAAACTTGTTCGCGCAGGTCTTTGGCCACGGGGCCTATTTCGCGAAATTCTTGATGTAGCTTTTGCAGCTGGTGGAATGCGGAAACAGGGTCGTCGAATGTTTCGAGCTTTTCGGCGGCTTCGCAAAGGTGTGTTTTGGCTTCGAGGTTCTTCTTGAAGTCGTATTCGCGAAACTCGTTGTTGAGCTTCAGCATGTCGTAGAAGTTCTCAACGCTGTATTCGTAGTTTTTCCACAGCTCTGTGGCGTTTTCCTGCGGCACCGGGTTTGCTTCTTTCCATTCGGCCTGTAGTTTACGGAAGGCTTCGTAGTTTTTGCCCGTGTCTTCAAGCGAGGAAGATAGTGCTTTTATTTTTTCGAGTATCTCGAGTTTGCGTTTCAGGTTGTCCTGTTTTATTTTGTCAAGGCGTTCGTGTTCCTGCGCTCGTTTTTCTTTTATGAGTTTAAGCTCTGCCTTGAATCTTTCCTCGTCGGGATCGGCTTTTGGCACGAATTCTTCTTCGTTTCCTCCTGCGTTAAGGAATGCCTCGCGCTGTGCTGCCACTTCGTCGTAGCGCAGGCGGTAGTATCTTTTTTTAAGGAGCTCTATTTCGTCTTTGCCGGCAATCTCGTTTGCGTGTGAAAGTTCGCTCATTCTGCTTATAATGCCTTCTTTCGTGTCGGGCATGGCATATGTGCTCTCTGTTTCCTTTTCGGTTTCGGGCTCTCCTGGCTCGCAGGTGGATTGAGGTGCCTGTGGCTCCGTTGCTGTTTCTTTTTGGGTTTCTTCCTTAGCTTGCTCGTTTATGTTGAGCTCTTCTTGAGAGGGTGTAATTTCGTTCGGTGTCATTTGGTTTCTGACGTTATGGATTATAACGTACAAATTAAGTGATTTTTATTTTAACCACCTAATGTTTTTCCGCTTTTTTGCACTTTAGCCGCCGGGTTTGTTTAAATCCACGTTTTTTTTCTGAACCACCATACGAATACTATGGTAACGGCAATGGATATTCCGAACACTATCGGAAAGCCGAGGCTGAAGTGTTCCATGCCGTTTATAAGGTTCATGCCGAACAGGCTTGCGATGAGGGTGGGGAACATCAGGATTATCGACACCGATGTAAGGCTTTTCATCACGCTGCTCATGTTGTTGTTTATAATGTTGGCGTATGTGTCCATCGTGGAGTTGAGAATGTTTGTGTATATGTTGGTCATTTCCCTTGCCTGGCTCATTTCTATGTTCACGTCTTCTATGAGGTCGGCATCAAGCTCGTCGATGGGCAGCTTGAATTTAAGTTTCGACAATAGCATTTCGTTTCCCCTTATCGAGGTGGCGAAATATGTCAGACTATCCTGCAGGCGCGAAAGTCCCACAAGGTCTTCGTTGTCTATCTTGCGGTCGAGGTTTAGTTTTGATTCCTCGATGAGGGTGTTTATCTGCTTAAGTCTTTTAAGATACCACACAGAGGAGGAGAGGAACAGGCGGAATACGAGGTCTATGCTGTCGGTGAAACCAACGTTGCGTTTTTGTTGGTAGGCTATGAAGTCTATCATCATGTTGGTTTCATAGTTGCATATGGTTACGCAAACGTCTTTCTTTATTATTATGCCAAGAGGGATTGTTGTGTGGGGTGTGTGCGAGCGCACCTCCCTAACGTAGGGTATTCTAAGAATTATGAGCACCCAACCGTCCTCGTATTCATAGCGCGAGCGCTCGTCCTTGTCTCGTATGTCCTCTATGAAATATTCGGGTATGTGTAGTTTGTCGATCATGTACGAGATGTCCTCGTCGCTCGGGCAGGTAACCTGCATCCAGCAGTTTGGCTGCCATTTGTCAACGGTGCGTAGACCACCGTTTATGTTCCAGTAGGTTCGCATAGGCTTTTACTCCAAATAAAATTCCGGCAGGAGCAAAGACCTTTCGGCATATCTCCCGTCGGGTTAACGTTCGTTTTCCGCGTGATAGTCGTCCATGTTTGATTTTGTGGCTCCCGTGGCGCATAGGCATAATTGTTGTGCCGGATGGCTCACGGAAAAACCGGAATTGATTATTTCTGCGTGCAAAATTAAAAATTTATTTTGAAATACGTCTTTTATGCTGAAGTTAAATAAGCGATGTTTGGGAAGGGGGGAATGCGGGCGTGTTTTAGGATAATGGGGTGTGGCGAAAAATATGCGACATGGGAAAAACCATGTCCTATGTAGGAAAAATTACATCAGACGTAGGAAAAACTACATCAGACCTTTTTGGGGGCGTTCGTAACATGTTGTGCTCCAAACGCTTGCAAAAACAGTAGGTTTGCTTGTAATGGCATGTCTTGCAGAGTATTGCCGCTTTTTCTTGGAAAAACGTTTTTTCGCCCGTAAGTGGCGCGTAAAAAATCCCCCGACACACTGCATGTTTGCTTTGTGTGCCGGGGGAAATTGTGGTTGTGTAAATTGTTGTGCTTTATTATTTTTCGGGAATGTTTTCAATCACCTTGTTTATGAAATTGTAAAACTCTTCAACCGATGGGGCGTAGCAGCGCTCGCTTGTGGTGTGGGGCGAACGAAGCGTGGGACCGAGCGAAACGACGTCGAGACCGGGATATTTGCCTAATATCACGGAGCATTCCAGTCCTGCGTGGTCAACCTGCACAATGGCTTCCTTGCCAAACATGTTCTTGTATTCCTTTTTAAGCAGGGCCAGGATTTCGCTGTCGGTATTGGGGTCCCAACCGCCGTAGCTTCCGCTGAACGTAACTTTCATGCCCGCCATGCTGAAGCAGCTTTCAAGACTGCGTGCAATGTATTCTTTCATGCTTTCCTTGCTGCTGCGGGCCAGTATTTTGAATTCCGCTTTGCCGTTGCCGATTTTTATTATGGCCAGGTTTGAGGATGTCTCCACCACTTCGGGGAAGTGGGGTATCATTCTCACAACCCCATCGTGGCATGCGTATATCGCGTCAACGAGGTTGTCTTGTATTTCGTGGGGGGTGATTGTGGCAGGCGTTTCCGCATCTTCTACCGTCATTTCTATGCCGCTTTCTATGCCGGCATACTCTTCTGTGAACTCTTTTTTCCATTTTTCAACGAGGGCTTTGAGTTTTTCGTCCTCGCTTTGTGGTATTACCAGGCTCACGGTTGCCTTGAACGGTATGGCGTTTCTCATGTTGCCGCCGTCCCATGTGGCAAGGCGCGCGCCACATTCCGTTATGGCCTCGCGCACAAAGCGCACCATAAGTTTGTTGGCGTTTCCGCGCCCTTCGTTGATTTCGAGTCCGCTGTGTCCTCCGCGCAGACCTTTGAGCGTAACCTTAACGGTTTTCACACCCTTTCCAACGGGTTCTTCCTTGTACTCCATTTCGGCGGTAACATCAATTCCGCCTGCGCTGCCAACAACGAATTTGCCCCATGTTTCAGAGTCGAGGTTCAGCAAGATGTCGCCGTTAAGTTCGCCTTCGGGCAGCTCGTTTGCGCCAAACATGCCGGTTTCCTCGTCGCGCGTTATCAGTCCTTCTATGGGGCCGTGCTTAAGGTTTTTGTTTGTCATCACGGCCATTACTGTGGCAACGCCTATTCCGTCGTCGCTTCCAAGGGTTGTGCCTTTGGCTTTTACCCAGTTGTCTTCAATGTATGTCTCTATGGGGTCGGTTTCGAAATTGTGCTTGCTGTCGGGCGATTTTTGCGGAACCATATCCATGTGTCCCTGGAGTATAATGCCTTTGCGGTTTTCCATGCCCGGTGTCGCGGGCACGCGCATCACGATGTTTCCGGCAGGGTCTTTGAAAGCCTCAATGCCGTTTTCTTTGGAAAAGTCGAGCAGGAACTGCTGTATTTTCTCAAGATGCCCTGAAGGGCGCGGAACCTGAGTGAGGGAATAGAAGTGTCCCCACAGGTCTTTGGGTTGCAGATTTCTGATATCTTCCATAATATCTTGTTTTTAATTAGTGAATAGCCTGTGTTTTGATGTTTTTTCCGGTGCGTTTGGGCAGGAATTGCAATGATGCCAGCCCCACGCCTCCGAGGGCTATTATCAATGCGGTTTGCATGGCGTGAACCACCAGCGCGAACATTATGGCGTTTTCCGCCCCCACACCGTAAAGCACCAGCATGGTTTTTACCGCGAAATGCCAGGGACCTGCGCCGTTGGGTGTGGGTATCAGCACGGCGTAAGAGCCGGCGCAGAAAATAACAAGCGCGTCAAGTTGCGTCAGCCCTGAGGTGAAATCGAAGCAATACAGGGTGAGCGAGAAATGCAGGTAGTAGCAAAGCCATATCGCGAAGCTGTAGGAAATGTAAAGCCCCAGCGATTTCATCTTGCCGAGCGATATTATGCCCTCCCATAGGTCGCGAAAAACGCTGTGGAACTTGCCGAAAACTTTAAGTCTCCTCACTGCCAGCACAACCGCAAGTGCCAGCGCGGCCATGCATATTGCCGTAACCACGTAGCCTGTTGTTGTGAAACGCTCAATGAGGTTACCGAAGTTTGTGCCTGTGCGGCTGAAAAATGTAATGAATGTTTTACCTTGAACTAATATTGCGAAGACTGTAAAGCCAAGCATGAACAGCGCGTCAACTATGCGCTCGGTAACCACGGTGCCTATGCCCTTTGCAAACGAAGTGCCGTCGTGGTGGCTAAGTGTGCCGCAGCGGGTAATCTCTCCTATGCGCGGCACAACGAGACTTGCCGCGTAGGAGATGAAGATTGCGAATGTGCATGTTCTACGTCTTGGCTTTTCACCTACAGGCTCAAGCGCGAGCCGCCATCTCAGCCCGCGTAGCACCTGGGGCACAATTCCGAAAATAAGCGACAGGAACATCCAACTCCATTTCATGCGATGGAAAATCATGTCGCTTATATCGCTCCACGAACTACCGCGATACATCCAATAAAGAATGCCCGCCCCGAGGAGGAACGGCAGTGTTATGCGCAGAGATGTTGTTATAGCTTTTCTCAAATCCGTTTATTACGCGATTATTCGTAATTTTGTAAACGCAAAGATAAACAAATCCCTTTACAGATGCCCAAAGTACGCCCGAAAAAATCATTAGGACAACATTTCCTTACCGACATTCCCACGGTGGAGCGCATAGCCGCCACGGTGGATGCCATGCCGGATATTCCGATACTCGAGGTGGGGCCGGGAATGGGCGTTCTCACTTCTCCGTTGCTGTTACGAAAAAGGGAACTGAAGGTTGTGGAGGTTGACAGGGAAAGCGTGGAGTATCTCAAGGTGAATATACCCGGACTCGGGGGCAACTTAATAGAAGGGGATTTCCTCAAGATGCCGCTCGACACGCTTTTCGGCGGACGGCAATTTGTGCTTACGGGAAATTATCCCTACAACATAAGCTCGCAGATATTCTTCCATATGCTCGAATACAAGGACTATGTTCCGCTTTGTACTGGCATGATACAGCGTGAAGTGGCTTTGCGGCTAGCATCCCCGCCGGGAAAGAAAGATTACGGCATACTTAGTGTACTGCTTCAGGCGTGGTATGACGTGGAATACCTTTTCACCGTCGAGCCGGGCGTTTTCAATCCGCCTCCCAAGGTGCGTTCGGCCGTGATAAGCATGAGACGCAACGCCGTAACCGACCTTGGCTGCGACGAAAAACTTTTCAGGCGTGTGGTGAAGGCTACGTTCATTCACCGTCGCAAGATGCTGCGGGTAACGTTAAAGCAGCTTTTGCGCGAGCTTGACATGAAAACCGGAAGATATGCCGATCACGTGGAGTTTTTGGGCAGTCCTGATTTGACACGCCGCCCCGAGCAGCTTTCGGTAGGGGAATTTGTAGCTCTCACCAACAGTGTGGCCGTGGAGTGTGGGTTGGATTAGGTGTTTTGCGCCGCCGTGTGCTTTTCTTGAAAGATGTTTGTTTTTGTGTCGCGTTTGTTTCAGAACCTTTCGTGCGAGATGTATGTTTTTCGGTAGGGTATGGCGGCGGTGTCGGTGCGTATTATTTCCGAAACTTCCGGCATAGTGCTCACCCCGCCGTTGCGCAGCAATATTCTTATTTGGTCGGTTTGTATGTTGTACATATCTTTCTCGATAACTTTTTGGCACACAAAAAAGTCGGTTTCCTCTTCTTTTAGCCCCAACTTTTTGGCAACCTGTCTGCGCACCTCGTCCAGGCAACCGGCGGGTGCTTCGCCGTTGTATATGTCGGTTTTGAACACCCGTCGGTTTATGAAATTCCCGCTTAGTGTGGAGAGTATTTTGTCTTTGTTTTTCATCCACACTTTCAGTGCCGAAACAATGTCAGTGTCGTCAAGTTCCATGTAGTGTTCAAGGCATTCGGGATTTTGGGCGAATTCTTCGGCTGTAAGGTCGTTACGCAGAAAAAAATCGAGTGCGGGCGAGGCGAACAGCCGCGTTCCCGCGTGTATCATCTGCCTTGCGCGCCGCAAAGCCCCTGTGAGCATTGCCTCCGCAGCCACCGCCGTTTTGTGGAAATACACCTGCCAGTACATCATGCGCCGTGTCATAAGGTAGTTCTCCACTGAGTATATTCCCTTTTCATCCACTGCAATGTGGTCGTCTTTCACGTTGAGCATCTGTATAATCCTTGCCGCGCCCACGTTTCCCTCTCTTACGCCGGTGAAAAACGAGTCGCGACACAGGTAATCGAGCCTGTCCATGTCGAGTTGGCTCGAAATCAGCTCGTGCAGGAAATGTTTGGGGTGTTTGTCGGTGAAAATGGCAATGGCCTCATCGAGTGCGCCGCCGAGTTCACGATTTATGTGCTCCATTACCATTTGCGAAATACGCTCGTGGCTCACATTGGGGATTATCACGTTTTCCAACACGTGCGAGAACGGCCCATGGCCCACGTCGTGCAGCAGTATTGCTGCCAAAAGTCCTTTGCGCTCTTCGGGTTCAAGGCTCACTCCCTTTGTCTCCAAGGCGGCAACGGCTTGATGCGTGAGGTGGTACGCGCCAAGTGAATGCTGGAAGCGCGTGTGTTGCGCCCCGGGATACACAATGCCCTCGACGCCAAGTTGACGTATGCGGGTAAGGCGCTGGAAAAGCGGGTGCTTTACGAGCGTGGTGATAAGTTCGCCGTCAATGGGCGTGAAACCGTGCACCGGGTCGATTATGTATTTCATCAAGGGCGGGCGCGAAAGGTTATTTCTTGAAATTGTCCAATGCCTTGGCCATTTGCAAGGCAAGCTCCTTGGCTTTTTCGCCCGCCGCTTTGGCGTAGTTTTCGGTGGAGTCGGCGAATATAATCCCGCGTGATGAGTTTACGAGCAGTCCGCAGTCTTTGGTCATGCCATATTTGCACACTTCTTCCAGCGAGCCTCCCTGCGCCCCCACGCCCGGCACGAGCAGGAAGTTGTCGGGTACTATTTTTCTCACGTCTCCAATCAACGTGCCGCGCGTTGCGCCTACCACATACATCATGTTGTCGGCGTTTCCCCACGCCAGGCTTGTGCGCAGCACTTTCTCGAACAGTCGTTCTCCGCCGGCGTCCTCGGTCATTTGAAAGTCAAGGCTTCCGGCGTTGCTCGTAAGCGCGAGCAGCACAACGAATTTTCCTTTGTGCTCCAAAAACGGAGTTACGCTGTCGCTGCCCATATACGGAGCCACGGTAACGGCGTCGGCTCCGAGCGAGTCGAATGCGGCGGTGGCGTACATGCGCGCCGTGTTGCCTATATCCCCGCGTTTTGCATCGAGCAATACAAAGTGGTCGGGGTAGTTCTCCTTGAGGTATTCCACGGTGCGCCCAAGCGTGCTTTCGCCCACAATGCCGGCAGCCTCGTAAAAGGCGGCGTTGGGCTTGTAGGCAACGCAATAGGGCGCGGTTGCGTCGATTATGTTTTTGTTGAACGTGAACATCGCGTCGTGGTCGCCGGCGAGACATTCGGGGAGTTTATTCATGTCGCTGTCAAGTCCTACGCAAAGGAACGATTTGCGCTTGAAGATATTCTCTGTCAGTTGTTTGCGGTTCATGTCGGTTATTCTTTTTTATATTTCTCACAAAGTTAAGCATAAACCGCGAAAAAGGGCGGGTGCGGGGCTTAAAAACATTTTGCGGCATTAGCCCGTGATTTTTGGAATGGCATTGTTGTTTGATGCAACATGCTGAAAACCAATACTTTGATGTAAACTTATAAAAGATTTGTAAGTTTTTGTCTTTCAGAGGTTTGCAAGTGGCGAAAAAAGGTCTGATGTAATTTGAATTACATCAGACATAATTTTTCCTACATAGGACATAGTTTTTCCTGCGTCCGATATAATATTCCGGGTGTTTGGAAACAAAAAGTCGCTTTCGGTTTTGCGCCATTTGCAGGGGCGTATCGCATGCGCCCTGTACGCCTTCGCTTGAACCGTGCCGCAAACCGCCGCCATTACATTGCCAAATCCGCACAATTATGGGTGTATGCCATATGCCCCTACGGTGGCTCGATTTTTCGGATAATTGCCTCTTGTGCGTTTGTATTGCACAAGCAACGCGAACCGTTGCGGCAATACGGTAAAATATGGCAATAAAAAAGCCGCGCACCTGATTCTGGTTGCGCGGATTGGTTTCCAAACATTAAACGTCGGGGGCGTTTTCTCACCCAATCTTGCCGCCTTCGTAAAACTCTATTATCTTCATTCGCAAGATGTATTCGTATTTGGCCTGCAGCGTGGAGGTTATCGCCTTTGCGCGCTTTGTCTTCGCCTCTTCAAGCTCGGTGGCGTTGGCGCGTCCGTTCTCGAACTTGCCGGTCATTATGTTGAAGTTCGTTTCGGCTGCGGCGCGTGCCGCGAGTGCCGATTTGTATTTTGCTTGGGCGTTTACGGCGTTGTAGTATGCCTGCTGTATTTCCTTGTACAGGGTTTTCTTCGTCTCGTCAAGCTGCAATGCCTGTTCGTTTTGCTGCAGCTTTGCCTGCCTTATGGAGTTGCGCGTGGCAAGGCGGTTGAATATCGGAACGTTCAACGACAGGCCTATCGATTTGTTGAAGTTGTCGCTCAGTTGCTTCGAGAACGAAGATGCGTTGAAGCCGGAAGTCTTGTAGTATTGCGATGACAGTCCCGCGCCGAGCGACAGGGTTGGGTACAGGGCGGCTTTTGCGATGCGTATGTTTTTTTCCGCCGCTTGCAGACGCAGCTTTTCCGCCTGTATTTCGGGCTTTGTGCTTTCGGCGCGGGCGAAAATCCGGTCGGGCAGCGGTGGGAGCGTTGTCGCGGTCTCACCCTCGGGCGCAACAACCTCTATGCTGTCGGGCGATGGCAGTTCGAGAAGTTGCGAAAGGTCGAGCATTGCGAGCTTGTAGTCGCATTTCGCCTGTGTTCTTCCCATTTCGTCCTGCGCCACCTGCGAGCGGGCCTCCACCACATCGCTTTCGGGCGACTTGCCGGCTTTGAACAGTTTGGCTATGCGGTCTTCCTGAACTTTTGAGAAAGCCACTTGCGCCTCCTGCACCTTCACCACTTCGGCTGCATACACGGCTTGCAGGTACGCCGCCGCCACCTGAAGGGCTATGCTTTGGCGGGCGTGCTCAAGGTCGGCGGTTGCCGCCTGCAGGTTCAGACGGCTCATGGCAACCTCGTTGGGTATTCTGCCGCCGGTGAGCAACGGCACGCTTGTTTGCAGGTTGAAGCCCGTGCTTTGGGTGTTGCGGTTGACGTATGTGTTCTCGGAGCTTAGTCCGCGTCCGAAGTTGAAACTCTGCGAAGCCCCGGCCGTGAGGTCGGGAAGCCTTGAATTTCTCACCGTTGACAGCTGCACTTTTTGCAGCTCCACATTGTTGGCGTAACGCTTGATGTTTACGTTGTGCGATATGGCGTAGTCTATGCACTGTGCGAGGGTCATCATCCTTTGCGCCGGGGCGCAGAGCGATGTTGCCGCCGCGATGAAAATTGCAATGGTCTTTTTCATGGTTTATTCCCCTTTGCCGTTATTGTCGGGGTTGTCCGACTTTATGTTGCCCCTCACCTTGTCGCCGGTTTTAAGCCCGTTTTTTATTTCTATCCTAACGCCATCGCTCAGCCCGGTTGTAACCTTGCGGCGTTCAAAGGTCTGCGGCTCGTTTTTGGTAAGCACGTAAACAAAAGTGGTGTCGCCGCTGAATTCCACGCACCCTTCGGGAACGGAAACCACGTGTGCTGCCTTTTGCAGCTCAATTTCGGCGTTTGCGCTGTAGCCCGAGCGTATCTTCACCTCGGGCGAAACCTTCACCGCCGCCTTTATCTCGAACTGGTTGGCGCTGCTGCCGTTGGTTGACGACTCGACTTCGGGCGATATGTACTCAAGCTGCGCCGAGAATTTGTGGTCTTGCAACGCGCCCACGGTTATGGTCATCGGCATCCCTGGGCTTACAAGCCCCACTTCGGTCTCGTCTATCGTGCCCTTGAATATAAGGTCGTTCATGTCGGCAACCGTGGCGATTGTAGTGCCATCGTTCATGGTGTTGCTCATAATTACGGAGTTTCCCACCTTGACAGGGATGTCGAGGATTATACCGTTTATTGTGGAGCGGATGAGCGTTGTGCTGTATGTGCTGTTTGAAGCCGAAACGCCCTCTTTCACAATTTGCAGCGCATCGGCCGAGGTGCGGCTTTCCTCCTTTGCCTTTTTGAGGTTCTGCAGCGTCTTTTCGTATTCCTCGGTGCTTATAAGCTTGTCGTTGTAGAGCTTTTTGGCGCGGTTGTAGTCGCGCTTTGCCTGCTCGAGGTTTATGCGGGCCACGCGCACGCGGTCGTCGGCGGCGTTGAGTTCCTCCATTCCGGGAATTACTTTCACTTTGGCTATGATATCGCCTGTGCGCACGGCTTCGCCGGCCTGCTTGTAAATCTCGGCTATGATTCCGTTAATCTGCGGCTTTATCTCAACCTTGTCCCTTGGCTCGATGTTTCCGTTTAATACCGTGGTGCGCGAAATGTCGGCGTATGTGGCTGTTTCCACCTCGTAGAGCGTGGGGGCTTTCCTTGATTTTTGGTACAGGTAAACAAAAGTTCCTGCAAACACGGCGGCAATCAGCAGTGCCACCGCAATTCTTATAGTCCGTTTCATAACTTGATTTTTGTTTCTTTGTTAATGATTGTCGTTTATTCGTCGCGCATTGCGTCAACAGGTTTTATGGCCAAAGCCCTCAGTGAGGGGAAAACTCCCGCCAGCAGTCCGAGCGCGAGCAGGGCAAGGGCTACGCAGAAGGCAATGTTGAAAGGTATTTGGAAGTTTGAGGCAGTTCCCGAACTTTGTTGTATGGCTTGTTCGGCTATCGCGAGTATTCCCACGGCGGCAATAAGTCCCGACATCCCCGCCATTATGGTCATAATCTCGCTTTCCGTGAGTATTTGCACAAGTATGTCGCGTGGCTTCGCGCCTATTGCGCGGCGTATGCCCAGCTCTACCGTGCGTTCGCGTATCGACACGAGCATTATGTTGGTTACGCCTATAACTCCGCTTGCCACCGTGCCGATACCGATGAGCCACACCAGAATGTTTATGCCCCTGAAAAGGTTGTTGAACATTTGGAAAACCATTTCGGCGTTGAAGAACTCCATCGCCTCGCGGTCGTCGGGATGCACGTCATGGGCGCGGTAAAGATATTGCCGCACTCTTTTCTCAAGCGATGCCACTGTGGTGTTGCCGTTGGCGGTGAATGTTATAATGTCCACCTTGTCGCCGTAGTTGCGTATGTTGCGCATCACGCTGTAGGGAATCATAACGCTTTCCTGCGGTTGTCCTGCAATTCCCATGTTGCTTGTAATCATGTCCACACCCACAACTTCGTAGTAAATGCCGTCAACACTGATGTATTTGCCGCATGGGTTTTCGCCGTTTGTGAACAGCTCCTCGAACACGCGCTTGCCTATGACGCACACTTTGCGTCTTTGCTTAACGTCGGTGTTGTTTATGTAGCGTCCGTATTTGAGCTTGGGCGTTTCAATCTTCTGCTGGTCGGGAAAAACTCCCCTGAAGGAGGACACCGTGTATGTGCGTTTGGAATATTTCGCCGGCACTCCCCATTTTGCAACGGTAGGCACAATAACGTCAATGCCGCTTACGCTTTTGCTCAGCCCATCCACGTCGCGTATGTTGAGAGACCACTCGCGCCCCTTGGCGTAACCTTTATATGCCTTGGTGGTGTTTCTTGCTGCTATCGCGCCCGTGTTTTCGGCAAAGCCGCCGAATTGGGACATCATCAGGCCTTGCAGACCTTTTCCGCCACCAAGCAGCAACACGAGCATGAACACTCCCCAGAAAATGCCGAACGCCGTGAGCATGGTGCGCGACTTGTTCCCTGCAAGCGCACTTGCCACTTCCGCCATGCGGTCGCTGTCGAACATCCGGCGCATTGTGCTGAAAAAGTTTTTTGCTTTCATCTTATTCCGCCCTTAATGCTTCGATAGGTTTTACTTTTACCGCTTTCCGCGCCGGGATTAGCCCCGCTACAACTCCGGCGGCAATCATCACAATAAGTGCCTTTGTGCAAATGGAGAAGTCAACCGTGGGGTTTGAGAACACCGTCATCGTCATGTCGCCAAGCGTAACTTTCGAGTCTCCGCCTATGATGCTTATGTACTCAGTGGCGATAACCCCGAGAACCATTCCGATGTAGCCGAAAACTGCCGTAACCACAATGCTCTCTATTATAACTCCTTTCAGAATTGAAAGCGGGCGTGCGCCGAGTGCCTTGCGTATTCCGAACTCGTGCGTGCGCTCCTTTACAGTTATCAGCATTATGTTGCTTATGCCCACAACGCCGCTTATGAGCGTGAGAAGCCCGATTACCCACAGCGCTATGTGAAGTATGTCCATTGCCTTTGCGCTTTCCTCCGCGCCGGTTGTTGTGTTCCACATCCACACGGCGTTTTTGTCATCGGGCGAATATTGGTGCACTGGTCCTGCAAATTTTCGGTATTGCGCCGCAAATTTGTCAACGTCGCCCTCGCTGCGTATTCCTTTTGTTTTAAGAGCGAGCTTGTCGTAATTGCCGCCTTTGCCGTATATAGTCTGTAGGGTATTGAGCGGCATGAAAACGTCTTGGTTGCGGCTCATGCTCATGTCGGGGTAAACGCCCACAACGCGGTATGCCACATTTTGCGCGTCAACGAGCTTTCCAACGGCATTGCACCATGAGCCGAAAAGCTCGTCCGCGTCTTTTTGCGAAATTACAATAACTTTCCTGCGTTCGCGCATGTCAATTTCGTTTATGAACCTTCCCGCCGCTATTCTGTCGGCTTGCTTGTTCATTTCGCGGTATTGCGGAGTTACGCCGCTTATGTCGCGTGAAACGCTCTGCTGCCCGTGGCGGATTGTAACGCCGCCTTGCGACATTACACCTGTTGCCGTATTGACGCGGTTTTTGAAATTATGCCCCGCAATCTCCATGTCGTGTCTGTCGAGCGATACCTGCCGCCCCTCTTTCATGCCGTGGTAGGGCAGGGAAGTGATGCCGCCGTAGATTTCCATGACATCGAGCGACAGGTTTCCCGACATATTCTCGAACGCGTGGATTATTCCGTTTCCCGCCCCAAGCAGAAGTATCAGCAGGAACATTCCCGTTGAGACCGAAATGCCTGTGAGCGTTGTGCGGAGCTTTGAGCGGCTGAGGGTTGCAAACAGTTCTTGCAGTGTGTCTATCATGATTGCTATTTCATTAGTCCGTTTGCGCCGAAGATTGAAGCGTCGTGGCGCACATTCTCCTCTATGTTCTCTATAACGCCGTCTTTCAGGTGGATTATCTTGTTTGTTACGTTTGCCACGCCGCTTTCGTGGGTTACCACCACGATTGTCATGCCTTCTTCGTTGAGCTTCTTCAAAAGCTGCATCACTTCGAGTGATGTGCGGCTGTCCAAAGCCCCCGTAGGCTCGTCGGCGAGTATTATGCGCGGCTTGGTTATCATTGCGCGTGCAATCGCCACCCTTTGCTTCTGCCCTCCCGAGAGTTCGTTGGGCAGGTGGCGGGCGTGGTCTTTAAGCCCCAGCCGGTCGAGATATTCCAGCGCGAGGGCGTTGCGGCGTTTGCGACCCACGCCCTGGTACATCAGCGGCAGTGCCACGTTTTCCATTGCGTTTTTGAACGAAATCAGGTTGAACGACTGGAATATGAAGCCTATCATGCGGTTTCGTATGTCGGCGGCGCGGCTTTCGCCGAGGTTTTTTATTTCCATGCCGTCAATGGTATAGTCGCCGCTGTCGTAATTGTCGAGTATGCCCATGATGTTGAGCAGCGTGGACTTTCCCGAGCCCGATGCGCCCATTATGGAGACGAACTCCCCCTCGTTGATGTCGAGCGAAACGCCTTTCAGCACATGGAGTTTTGTGCCGTTGTCGTATGTCTTGTTAATGTCTTTCAGGTGTATCATTGTTCCTGCTTGTTGTTTTTGTGTTCGGCGTAGAGTTTTTCTATTTCGCCGAGGTCTATTCCCAGCATATCCATGTGCCTGAAAAAGTCGGGTACGAACGAGGAGAAGAACTCCTTTTTCCTTGCTTCCGTGATAATGCTGCGGCTGTCGGGAGTTACGAAATAGCCCAATCCGCGCTTGCTTTCGATTATTCCGAGCTGCTCAAGATAATTGTACGAGCGCACGGCGGTGTTTGCGTTCACCTCCATTTGTGCGGCGTAGTCGCGCACCGAGGGTATTTTGCCTCCTTCCTCGTAAACGCCGAGCATTATCTCGTCGCAAATGCGCGTGGCGATTTGCAGGTATATTGATTTGCTGTCGTTGAAGTTCATGATTTGCCAAGGATTTTGTTTTTGCCAAATGCCGGATGGTTGAAATCTTTATAGCGCTGCACTGCATACGCGAGTACAAACACCATGTAAGCCACCAACACACAATTGCAAAGTATATAATGCCGCGCTGTGGATGCACGCCTTGGAGCGGAGGGTGTGTCGCAATAAGATCGCGAACCGCTGCATTGAGAATTTGTTTGTCTGTTTAAGGGTAATCATAGTTCCGTCTTTTTAGAATTTGCGGCGCAGTCCGCGTATGATACTCATGAACGTGGGGCGCACGGCCTGCATACGCTTGAACATCCGCCATGTGAGCCGGAAATTGAGCAGCGCCACTGCCGCCATTACGGCAGTCTCTTGCAAAATGTCGGCTGTTACCGCCATTTCGGGACTGTAGTATATCATAACGCTGCGCAGTATGCGCAGCCCCTCGATGTTTGTTACCGCCATGAGGAACGGCAGGATAATCAGCGATGTAATAAACCAGCTTTTCTTTTTCCACAGCATCCCGCCGAGCAGGTATGCCGAGAACACCAGCAGCACGAACATGAAACACTCTGTGAGTATCAGCAGTTCCTTGCCGGTGGGTATTCTGTCAATGTGTATGTTGATGTTTGCAAAGGGATTGAAGCTTGCCCCGACGGGAGTTGCGGCTGAGAATATGCTTAAAACCGCCAAAACCGCCGACAATACAAGGTAGGCTGCAAACGAAGCCACTATTGTCCCGCAGAAAACCACCACGAGCCGGGCGAGAAACTTCTCCGCGTTTGTGGCGGGGAGCATTATGTGGCTTATGCGGCTTCCCTTGTCGGAGAGGCCGGCTGCGAAAAGCGATGCGCCAAATGTTGGGCCCAAAGCCAGGGTTATGAACAGGAAGCCGTCCAAATCCCGGAAGATATAGTAAGGCTCACGCGTGTTCAGTATGTTTGTGAAAAGAAAAAGCAGGTACATCACTCCCGTGGCCGTGAGGCACAGGCGGAACTCCTTTGACAGGAAGCCGCATTTTAGCACCTGCGCAAAACGGCTGCCCGAGAATGTGTTTGCGGGATTTATGAGTTTCATTGCTCTTCGTCTTTTTCGTTGTTATTCTCTGTGTTCTGAATTGAAATCTTGCCGTCAACGGTGGCGGTGAACAGCATTTCGAGGTCGAGCGGCGTGTCGATACCGGTTTTGTTCTCCACAATCACCTTGTTTCCGCCCACGGAACGCTGCACGTATATGGCATCGTCAGCCGCCTCTCCCATTGCGCGCTCCTCAAAAGCGTAGCGGCGCGTTATCTCCTCGGTCGAGGTGTTGAGCATGAGCCTTCCGTTGTCAATTATAATGAGGTGGTCGAGCAGGGTGTCTATGTCCCTCACCTGGTGGGTGGATATAATCACGCTCTTGTCATCGGTCATGGTCTTTGATATTGCTCTGCGGAACTGCACTTTCGAGGGGATGTCCAAACCGTTTGTGGGTTCGTCCAAAAGCAGCAGGCTCACGTTGGTCGCAAGCGCGAAGCAGACGTACGCCTTCTTTTTGTTGCCCATCGACAGCTCGCCCATGGGCATGTCGTATGGCATGTCAAACTCGGCAAGGCAGGTTTTAAGCGTCTCCTCGCTGAAGCGGGGGTAGAACGGCGCGTAACGCCTTACGTATTTCATGAAGTTGCATTTCGGGAGCGAGAACTCCTCGGACAGGATGAATATGTTGCTCAAAGTTTTTGGCTCGCGCTTTATGGTGTTGTCGCCCATAAACAGGACGCTGCCTTTTCGCGGGCGCAGCAGACCTGCGATGAGGTAGAGCAGGGTGGACTTGCCCGAACCGTTGCGCCCGAGCAGACCGTAGATGTTACCCTGGGGAAGGGAGAACTCCAAGTTCTCGTAAAGATTTACGTGTCCCGGATAACCGAACGACACATTGTTTATGTCTATCATTGCTATACTGTTTTAGCGTAATACAATATTAGTACACTGCAAAAGTATATGTTTTTTCATGGCGGCAAAGAAAATGCGGATTTTTTTTTATCAGCCTCGGAAAAATTCATTTGCATTGCGTGTTCCTTTACTGGTGCAAAGAGAGTTTTGTTTTGCTATTTCCCGAAGATGCTACAAAATTTATATAGTGCCGGTTTTCAGACAATTGTCTTGCTTCGGGGTTGTGCTGTAAGCATATGTTTTTCAGTTGGTAGCAAGGCGTGAAAAAAAGGTCTGATGTAGTTTGAATTATGTCTGATGTAATTTTTTCTACATAGGACATTGTTTTCCCTATGTCCCATGTGGTTTTCCGGAGTGGTTGGGAAAAAGCAAACAGTTCGGGCTTGGCAATAATTGCGGGGGCGTATGGCATACGCCATGTATGCCGCCGCATAAAACATAGCGTTGACAACCGCAAACCGTTGCCGCAGGTTTTAAGCCGTGTTGGTTCAGGCGTGTTTTCAGTTAATTTCCACAACCTCGTCGGCGTATTTCATTATGGTGTCGCGGTGGGTAACGAAAAGTATTGTTTTGTGCCTCATGTTTTCGCGTATGTTGCGTATAATCTTCTCCTCGGTTTCGCGGTCGAGTGCCGAGGTGGCTTCGTCCATGAGCAGTATGGGCGACTGCGACAGCAGCGTTCGTGCTATGCATAGGCGTTGTGCCTGTCCTTGCGACAGTCCGCGCCCGCCCTCGCCGCACACGGTGTCGAGCCCCTCGCGGTTGTGGCTTATGAAGTCGGCGCACGCCCAGTCGAGGGCCATGAGCATTTGTTTGTCTGTGGCTTCGGGGTTTGCCAGCCGCAAGTTGTCGCGCAGCGTCATGCTGAAAAGCGAGTTGCCCTGCGGCACATAGGCGAAGGCATTGCGCGTGGCGGGCGATATTTCCGTTTTTCCCCCTGCACACGTTATGTATATGTGTCCGTTGTTTGGCTTTACGAATGAGAGCAGCAGTCGCATGAGGGTTGTTTTTCCCACTCCCGTTGTACCTACAATGGCACTTATGGTGCCGGGCTTGAACGTGTGAGTGAAGTTTGTGATTATTGCCTTTTTGCCTTCGGAATAGCGATAGGAGATGTTTTCGCACGATATTCCGGGAACTTCGTCAAAGCGCATGGGGCGGGAGGGCGTTTCGCCGGGGATTGCATCGATTTCGTTGAGCCTTTCGCACGAGGTGTAGAACTCGGCGAAGTCGGAGATGGAGTTTATAAGCGTGCGCGACGGACCTTGTATCTGTCCCACAAGCTGCACGAAAGCCATGAGCGTGCCGTAGGTTATCGCTCCGCTTTCGAGATTGAACACCCCCCAGATGAACACGAACAGGTAGCATGCGGCGAAGCCGAGGTTCAACGCTGTGGACGACAGCACGGAGTAGGCGAGCCGCCGCTTTACGTTGTATTTCTGCATGTCGAATATGCCGGAATAGTGCTCGGCAAACATACGCCCGCCCGCGAGGGATTTGAGAACGGAGATGTTTTGCATTCCCTCTTGTAGCGCGGCCTGGAGTTTGCTGCCGCCCTCCTTTATTTTGGCTGAGAAAGTGCGTATCTTCATGAAATGGAACTTGCTGACAAACACGCCGATGAGCATTATTACCAACAAGGCAATGGCTATGTCGCTGCTGAGCGCGAGCAGGAAGATGTAAGCCCCAGCAAGCTGCATAAGCACAAGCAGCAGGGTGGGGATGGTGCCGTTTACGAACGATACAATCTCAGAGCCGTCCTCCTCGAACCGCCTCACAATGTCGCCGGTGTGGTATTCGTTTATGTCTTTCCAGTTTGCCGAAACGGCGTGGCGCAACATGTTTTCGCGCATACGGCGGTTCATGTTGAAACTCAGCATTGTCTTAATCCTGCGGTTTACTGCCGAGATTACGGCTTGCAGAATGATTATGCCCACGAGCAGTGTGCACGAAAAAAACAGCGCCCGGCGGTTGTGGTGAACCGTTGCCCCGTCGATGGCCTCCTTTGTGGCCCACACAAAAAGGAAATTCAGCCCCACTATTGCCCATCCCAAGATAATGTTGGTGTACATACCGAGCTTGTAGTGCCTTACCACTTTGCCTATCCAGGGCAGAATGACCGACAGTTTGTATTCCTTGCCTTTGAAGTTCATGTGCGGAGCGTTATTTCTGCAAGTCGCCGTCCCACATAAGCTTTTCGCGCATGGTGTCGAAGAAAGTCTTGTTTCCGCAGTGTATAATCCTTATGTCGTATGGGGCGCGGCGTATTGTTATCTCCTCGCTCTCGTGGCAGCTTGTGCTCCTGCCGTCAACTGCTACGAGAAAATGCCCTGTGCGGCTTGCCACATTCATCTTTATTTCCACGTTGTCGCAAATCACGATAGGGCGCACGCTAAGGCTGTGGGGAGCGACCGGGGCGATGATAACCGATTTTGATTCGGGAACCACCACCGGCCCGCCTACCGACAGCGAATAGCCGGTTGAACCGGTGGGTGTGGCTACCACAATGCCATCGGAGGAGTAGGTTGTGAGGTATTCGTTGTTTATGGACACCTTTGTTTTTATCATTGACGATATGTCCTGCTTTAGCACGGCTATGTCGTTGAGCGCAAAGGGATATACACCGAGGTTTCTGTTGCCCGCCGCAACTTCGAGCACGCTGCGCGACTCCACCTTGTATTTGCCGGCTATGATGCTCTCTATGGCTTCGGTTATGTTTTCGGGGTTCACCTCTGACATGAACCCCAAATGCCCTATGTTTATGCCGAGTATCGGCGTGCCTTTGTTGCCAACGAACATGGCGGTGCGCAGAAAAGTGCCGTCGCCGCCGAGACTTATGGCGAAGTCGGCGTAGAAGTTGCCGCCACCGAAAACATCGTTTGCGGAAATGCTGTCAAGGTATTGAGCGGCGTTGCTGTGGAAATCGCGCTCTACGATAATGCCGTAGCCGTTGGCGCGCAGCAAATTCACAACGAGATTGGCGTATTTGCTTTTGTTTGTTTGGTGCATGTTGCCAAACAAGGCTACAATTTTCTTATTTCCGTACATAATGTTTTTGTGGCAATAGCCTTGGATATGTTTTTGCTACCTTTGCAAAGTATTACTTGCAAATTTACAAAATTCTTTAATACATATAGGCTTATGACAAGGCTTAGCGTAAACATAAACAAAATAGCAACCCTTAGGAACGCGCGTGGCGGCAATAACCCTGATGTAGAGGAAATGGCAGCCGACTGCGAGCTATTTGGCGCAGAGGGCATAACCGTGCATCCGCGTCCCGATGAAAGGCATATAAGGTATTCCGATGTTAGGGCTTTGAAGAACATCGTGAAAACGGAGTTCAATATCGAGGGATACCCATCGGAATCGTTCATTGACTTGGTTTTGGAAGTGAAACCCACGCAGGTTACCCTTGTACCCGACAAGCCCGACCAGCTAACATCGAACCACGGCTGGGACACAAAAGGCGAACTTTCTTTTCTTACCGAAGTGGTGGGGAGGTTTAATGCTGCGGGAGTGCGCACATCACTGTTCGTCGATCCTGTGGCAGAGGCGGTTGATTATGCAAAGAAGGCCGGCGCAAAACGCATAGAACTTTACACGGGTCCGTATGCCGAGGCGTATGACACGAACCGCGAAAAAGCCATAGAGCCATTTGTTGCGGCAGCACACCATGCCAAAGAAATAGGGCTTGGCGTGAATGCGGGGCATGACTTGAGTTTGCAGAACCTTGCCTACTTCCACGAGCGCATACCCGAGACCGACGAGGTGAGCATAGGACATGCCATAGTTTGCGATGCTTTGTATATGGGCATTCACGAAACCATAAGATTGTATAAGGAATGTTTGAAAGCTCAGTAAAGAAAAGGACAGTATGAAGTGAAAAAGCAAAAATCCCGCATTAAGCGGGATTTTTTGTTGCCTTGCAGATAGTGTGTTTACTCCATGGCTTTGTTTATGAACGTGTATGCCTTTTTCCAGTCGGTGTCAAGGCAGAACGGTGTTATCAGCTTGTCGGAGTTGATGTATTTGTTTATTTTGTCCTTGTCGCTATCGTTGAAAAGCGGACACATTGCCGAAGCGTTGACAAAAAGGTAAATGGTGGCTTTCTTCACGGAGTCGGGTTGTCCCTCGCAGCATATAACTTCGGTGAGAAAGCGACTTATGAATTCCGACATATAATAAGCCTGTATGTCAAGGAGCTCGTTTCTGCTTATCGACTCATATGCCGAAGTTTTGCTTTTCAGGTACTCAAGTTCGTCTATCTTGAATTTTGCTATCTGTGTCTTGGAAAAATTCTGAACAGGGTCTTTGAGTGCGTTTTGCGCGCTTTCGAGAACACTGTTGAAAACTTCTTGGGCGTTTGCCTTTGCGGCAGATATTGCCAGAAGCACAATTAGTGTGTAAAACAACTTTTTCATGAAAATCTGTTTTTTGTTGTGTATGTTCTTATCCTAATTTCTCTAGTTTCAGTTTGTGGTTTATTGTCGTGGGGTATTCCTCCTCGTAATGTGTAACCATAATGAGTGTTTTGCCCTTTCGTGAGCAGAATGTGTCGATTATGCTGCGCGACATGTCTCTACGCATTTGGTCGAGACCGTGAAACGGCTCATCGAGAACAAGCAGGTCGGGGTCTTTTACAAATGCGCGCGCCAACAGCACAAGCCTTTGCTCGCCACTTGAAAGTTGCAGGTAATTTCTTTCGGCAAGGTTTTCGATTCCGAACATTCCCAGCCAAAACATAACCTTTTTCCTTTCCTCTCCGGCAATTTTCCTGTTGTATATGCCGCTTGTGTCGCTAAGTCCGCTTGCGGCTATTTGAATTACACTCATGTTGCGCCTGTACGAGCGGAACATTTCGGGGCTTACGTATCCTATTCTTTTTTTTATGTCCCAGATGCTTTCGCCGCAGCCGCGCTTGCAGCCGAAAAGGCTTATGTCGCATGCGTAGGCTTGCGGGTTGTCGGCGCACACAAGGCTTAGCAGCGTGGACTTGCCCGCTCCGTTTTCGCCGTTCAATGCCCAGCGTTCGCCGCTTTTCACGGTCCAGGAGAAATTTCTGAATATTTCGCGGCTGCCATATGCGATGTTTATTTTGTTGCATTCCACCACGGGCAAGCCGTTTTCCGCTCTTTCGTGGTTGGGCAGGGAAAGTATTGCGTTGCATCGCCTTTCGTCAAAGAGTAAGGCGGTGTTTTTTTCTTCTACGTGAAATTTCTCAAGAAATTCTTCCTTGCTGCATATAGGGAAAACCTTTCCGTCTGCAACCGGCAGTATTTTATGTATGAAGTACGGGATGTCTTTTTCGCGCGACACAATCAGCACAAGCGTGGTATCGCCTTTTTCTGCCACCTTTGCGAGAAAATTTGTAGTTTGTTTGCGTGCATTCACGTCCAGCCCGATATATGGGTTGTCTATAATAAGGAGTTTTGGCGAAGTTTGCAGAACTTCGCCAAGCTGTACTCGGCGCAGTTCACCGCTTGAAAGCATTATTGTTTTCTTTTTAAGCAGTGGTTTAAGGCCTAGAATATCGCTAACGTTATTTGGCGTGTTGCCATTGGGAGCCGATGCTTTAAGAATGTCCCCAACTGTGGCGGAGTTCTCTTCTTGCAGCCCATGGTTCCAGCGCAGCTGATAGAAATCCGCTCCGGCGCTTCCATAGGCATCCCTGAACGTAACCACCTTTATGTTTTGGCTCGCCTTGTTGCTTGCAGACGGAGAAAAATCATATTCAGCCTCAGCGCCGAGAAGCGGGTGCTCGCCTGTGAGCATGTTTACAAGCAAGGTTTTTCCGCTTGCGTTCAAACCAACGATAGCCAAGGGCGCACCTGCCGGGATTACCGCGCTTGCCGGCTCTTTCAGTCTGAATTCCGGCATGCGTGCCACTGCTTTTTCTATCTTTATTATGTTGTGCATTTGTTTTTTTTGATGACTGCCGGGTTTAGTCCCACCCTTTCGGGGTTGTTTTTCACAAAGTCTGCCCATTTTGTGCTGTGGCGTTTTCCCGGAGTGTCAGACATACTTCCCGACACAGTGAATGTTGACCGTCCCGCATCGTTTACCTCATAAACCTTGCAGTAGGATTCTATGAAGTGGCAGTATGCCGCTGCGAGCGCGTCGGTTGCGTCAAGATATGGCAGCAGCGTTTCGTTGCTTATGCACAGATACCTTTGTAGCATTGCTGCCACCTGTTCTTTCGATGCCCTTCCGTTTCCTGTTATCGCCATTTTTATTTTGAGCGGGGCGTATTCGTGTATCGGCACGTCCTTGTTTATTGCGGCGGCTATGGCCACGCCTTGTGCGCGCCCAAGCTTGAGCATGCTTTGCGGGTTGTTGCCGTAGAACTGAGACTCAATGCTCATTTCATCGGGATGGAAACTTGCAATAAGCGAATTGATGCGCTCGTGAATGCGCCCGAGTTTCAGATAGATGTCCTTGACCTTGCGCAGGTCTATAACGCCCATAGCCAACATTCCGGCTTTCTTTCCGCATATTTTAAGCACTCCGTAGCCCAGGAGGTTTGTTCCCGGGTCGATGCCCATTATTATGCGTTCGGCCTTGGGGCGTTTCGCTACGCTGAACGTGCCGCTTACGCCTGTGCCGCTGTGCTCGCCGCGTTTAGGCTGTGCAATGTGTTCTGTATGCCCTTTCTCTTCTGAAACCTTTTTCATCTATATGCAAAGATACATTCTATTTGCAAACGGATAATTGCTTAACGCTTAAAGATTATTAAACAGGGAGTGGAATTTCTACTTTGCGCCAATGCACAGGCAAATCATTCCGAGTATCACCATTGCCAGGTCGATGGCTTTGGAACGCAGGTTGTGCTCTCTGAATACCCATGCGCCGAAAAGGAACGACACTATTACGCTGCTGCGCCTTACCATCGACACAATGGCTATCATTGCTCCAGGCACAGAAAGGGCGTAGAAATAAAGGAAGTCGGCTGCAGACAGGAACACAGATATTCCCACTATTGCCCAGTGCCATCGGAATTTGTCGCCGTTTTTACGCCGTGGAAACCATACGGCGAGCAACACCGTGCCCATCATGGCAAACTGATATAGGTTGTACCATCCTTGCACGGCGAGCTTGTTAAGCCCCACGCCGCCCTCGGATGTGGGCGACATGAGGTATTTGTCGTAAAGCCCGCTTGCCGCCCCGAGCAAAGCTGCGCCCACCACGCACGCAATCCATTTGTTGTGGACAAAGCTCACGCCTTCGCGCCTGCTGCTTCGCGAGAGCATGAAAAACGACACCACGGCAAGTACAACCCCGGCCCATTGCCAGCCGTTTAGGCGTTCGCCGAATATTATAAGTGCGCCCACGAGGGTCATCACGGGGCGGGTGGCGTTTATGGGGCCTACGATGGTGATGGGAAGATGTTTGATGCCGGCATATCCCAATGCCCACGATGAGAGTACTATAACAGACTTCAGCAATATGTATTTGTGCATTTCCCATCCGCCGGATGGAATGTAGGCGGGCGAGCCGCTTTCTATAACGCCTGATGCCGAACCCAAAATCAGGGGTAGGAATATCAGACTGCAAAAAAGGGTGTTGAGTGTTAGCACGGGTATAAGTGCGTTGCCGGTTAGGGCTTTCTTTTTGAACACGTCATAGAAGCCCAACAGGGCGGCAGAGCAGAAGGCGAGTAACAGCCACATGTTTTGTATTAATGTTTTCCTTTCGGTTATTGTGTAACGAAGATGTATTCGGGATAGTCCACGCTTTCCAGGAACAGTGCCTCGCCTCTGACGCTTTCGCCGGCGCGGCAGCGGCAGCGGCTGTCAAGAATGCCGCGCAACTCGTTGATATCGGTTTTCCCTCTGCCTATGTCAAGAAGTGTACCTACCACAGCCCTAACCATGTTGCGTAGAAAACGGTCTGCACTTATTTCGAAACGCCATTCTCCGTCGGCCATTTCCACCCATTGTGCCTTGGTTACGTTGCAGAACGATGTTTTCACGTCCGGGTGGGCTTTGGCAAAGCAGTCGAAGTCGTGCCGCCCCAGCAGCATTGCCGCCGCCTCGTTCATAAGGCGGAAGTTAACAGGGTAGGTGAGTCGCAGGTGGTATTTGGCGAGGAAAGGGTTTTTCCTAAGTGTAACGTAATAATGGTATGTTCGCTTTGTGGCAGAGAAGCGTGCGTGGGCATCGCTGCGCACTTTTACTATTTTGCCAACGGCAATGTCTCGCGGCAATATGCTGTTGAGCTTGTAGGCAAGATGTTGCTCGGCCGTTTCTCCGGGGTGTTTGCCGCTTGGGGCGGGCAGCCCGGAGAAGGTGTCGAAATGCACCGGCATTGACGCTGCGTTAACTCCGGCGTCGGTTCTCCCGGCTGCTGTTACGGCGGTTGGTTTGCCAAGCAGTGTCGACAGACTTTTCTCCAACACTTCTTGCACGCTTGTTCCGTTGGGTTGCATTTGCCAACCGTGGTATGCGCCCCCATCGTAGGATATGTATATAAAGTAGCGGCTCATGACCTTTTGTGGCTTACTTACCGTGCCGTTATGTGGTAACATCCTTGTCTCTTCTCGTATTTCACGTAGCACAGCCCCTGCTTGCGCGCATCGTTAAGCACTTCAGACAGCACGTATTTCAACGTATCGTCTCTTACCGGGCGCACCTTGGGAAGCGCGGGGTCCTGCACCATGCGATATTTGTTGTAGGCTATGTCGAATGTGGTGCCATATCTGTGTGCGCTGTTTGGCGAGGCGTTGCCGTTGTGTCTGCGCAGTCGCGCCACATCGTCCTCTGTGCGAAGCAGCGAGGTTACTATTATGTTGTTGAGCGGTATGCCTTTTATCGCGAGCGAGTCGTGGAATGTTCTTGCTATATGCTCGAGCAGTATGGCGGCGCGTGGCACGAGGTAGGGTATGGAATTGTATAATTTCTTTACATAGAAATATGGCGTTGAGCCTACAAACACAAGCTCTTTTTTGTTGGCTTCGGCCTGTGCGCGGTTTTCAACCGGTTTCACGCCGAGCCGCATGGCTGTGGCAAGATGTGTGGGGTTGGCATCGGGAAACGTGTTTATGAAATCGGGCACGCTGTAAATTCTGTGGTGCTTGGGCTTTCCGTTTGCATAGTACTCGAATGCTATGCTTTTGCGCGGCATGGCCATTATGCTGTCAACCAGGGCGCGTTGCATGTCTATGCTGTCGGGCTGCCTTTCGGCAGCAACGCTTGCGCGTGGTTGTGTGGCATTTGTGTTGCGCGTTACTTGCGGGAATATGAGCTTTATAAGAAACAGGATTGCGGTTATCCCGTAGAATGCGTATAGGAAAGTCTTTTTGCCAAGACTGAATTTGGGCATCATTACGTAAGGTATATGACGATTGCAGGCGCAAAGTTACGCAAATTCGGCGAGAAATCCAACGCCGAAACCGGCTCTTTATTTGCGGGCTTTGCCAACCCCAAAAATAGTATCAGACATAGAAAAAACCACGTCCTATGTAGAAAAAAATATATCAGACATAGAAAAAACTACATCAGACCTTTTTTTGAGTGTATGCAATATGGT
Source organism: Prevotellaceae bacterium UBA6398 (assembly GCA_002437495.1). GTDB lineage: Bacteria > Bacteroidota > Bacteroidia > Bacteroidales > Bacteroidaceae > UBA6398. Next base: position 125,969 of record DJQA01000003.1, on the reverse strand, counting down.
GTAAACCAAAGGGCTATGGCGAAATTTCAGTAAACGTATAACTCCTCGTAAATCAGAAAGCCACACTAAAACCGCAGGGTTTGGCAAAAAGGCTTGACCGGTTGTTGTGTAAAGGGCCGGTGCAATGTTTCGAGGTGTGTGCCGCGCGCCATGCCGGTTACGTTTTTTCCCGCCGTGTACATGAATGCGGCTATCGAGCCTCCCACGCCTCATGTATCCGCCACGAGACGTTTTAAGTTTGCCATGGTTTTACCGTTTGGAATTTTGCCTTATTGCGCTGTATGCATCGTAAAGCCCAAGTTCTCCCGCTTTGCTAAGGTCGGATAGCGCATCGGCTTTCTTTGCAAGCGACAGCCGCGCCAAAGCCCTGTTATAGTATGCCTCGGCAAATTTGGAGTTAATGGATATTGCCTTGCCGAAAAATATTTCGGCGTTGTTATAGTCTTTGGCCGAGAGGTATGCGCAGCCGCGGTTGTACATTATGTATTCGTTGTTGGGCATTAGCTTGTCGGCAGTTTCGAGGTCGCTGAGCACGGATTGCAAACCGAGCAGACTTGAGCCGTGGGGCTTCTCTGATTCTCCTGTGCTGTTCTGAAAGTCTATGATGTATTGCTTTACGGCTGCCCGCTCGAAAAATGCCGCAGCGTTGCTGCCGTTTTTAACAATGGCCTTGTTAAGGCTGTTGAGTGATGAGTTGTAGTCTTTTGCATCGCTGTAAAGAATTGCGCGTTCCATAAGGTTTTGCACCTCGTTGCTGTCGGCTTGGAGGGTTATGCGGTTTATGTCGGCAAATAGGGTGCTTATATCATCTTCGTTTGCGGGATTTATGGAATTGGTAAGCTTTATCGGGCGCGATGTGGCTTTGTTTTTGTTCCATTTGTCAAGCCCCTGCCAATAGTGGGACACTGCGTTTACAGAGTTTCCCGGTTGGCGCGAGGTGGAGAACGCGAACATTGGCTTTGCTTTCACCTCAACTTTGTTGTATTGCACTTTACCGCGATAGTCGTTGGCATATTTCTCAACATTATTTGTGTCTTCTTCAACAACAATCTTCTGGTAGTCTTCTATGTTGATTTCGCGGCGTTTGCGTGTGCTTTTGTTTGTGTATCGTTTGTGGTTGAATGTGCGGTCGAGTTGCGCCACGAACAATTTCCTCTCATCGCTTGCAGCCCCTTTGGTGTCGCCGGTTTTTCTGCGGCAGCGTGCGCGCAGCTCGTAGCCGGTCCAAAAATGCGGAAATTCGGCAATCACTTTCGACACGTCTTTTATGGCCTGCCTGTAGCCGCCGGTTTTTTCGAGCAGCACAGCGCGATTGAACAGGGCGAGCAGATTGTCGGGCTCGACTTTAAGCACAAAGCCGAAGTCTTGTATTGCAAGATTGTCTTCGCCAACTTGTGCGCGCAGCAGCCCGCGGTTGTAGTGGGCGAGGAAATTTTGCGGGTCAACGTTTATAGCGCTGTCGTAGTCGGCCATGGCATCGCGCAGCTTTTTCTTGTGGTATCTTATAAGGGCGCGGTTTATGTAGTAGTCGGGAATGTTGGGCGAATATTTTATTGCGTGCGTAAGCAGCGTGTCTGCGCTTTCATAGTTTCCTTTACTGAAGGCAATCATTCCGCGCGCTCCCCATGCATCGCCGTTGCTGTGGTTTTTGCTTATTACGTAGGCAAAAAGGCTGTCGGCTTTTAGTGTGTCTTTAAGCTGAAGGCATACCTGCGCCTCTATTTCGTAGCATTTTGTATAGGACGGCCATTTGGCGTGCATGGCCCGGAGCTCGGCAACTGCTTCGGTGTATTGCTTGAGGTGTATGCGGCACAGCACGCGGTTGTACCACGACACTTGGTCGAGCGGCTTGTATTCTATTACTTTTGAATAGTCGCCCACCGCCTCCTCATACTTGTCCTGCTTTATGCGGCACAGACCGCGCAGTTGGTAGCTGTCCTCGATGAAAGGGTTGAGGTCTATTGCTTTTGAACAGTCGGCCTCTGCGCCGTGGTAGTCTTCAAGGTAAAACTTGGCTACGGCCCTGAAGTAGTAAGGGTCGTACAGAAAAGGTTTGGCGTTTATTATTTCGTTGAAATACTGTATTGACAGCACATAGTCATCGTAATAGAGCGCATTGCGACCTATGAGCATCACCCTGTCGGTGTTTATTTGCGCTGCCACCGCAAAGGGGATAAGTAGAAGAAAAAGCAGGAACTTTTTCAAAGGCTTTTGGGCTCACTCCGCCGGGGTTGGCTACGGCGGAGTGCTGCCGTTTTTATTTAAGATGTCGGTTGAACTTTGTTTTGTATGAGCAGCGGTATCCGCCGTGGGCTATGGCTTTCATCTTGCGGGCTATCATCTGACGTCGCAGCGGTGATATTATGTCGGTGAACACATGTCCCTCAAGGTGGGCAAACTCGTGCTGCATAACGCGGGCGAGAAAACCGTCGGCCCATTCGTCGTGTTCCACGAAGTTCTCGTCAAGATATTTCACGTGTACCTTCTTGGGACGCACCACCTTTTCGTGTATTCCGGGTATGCTCAGGCATCCTTCGTCAATGGAGCATGTTTCCTCGCTGCCCTCTATAACGCGGGCGTTGATGTATGCCTTGCGGAAATCCTTGTATTCGGGATAGTCTTCTGCCAGGTCTCTGAGGTCTATTACCGCGAGTCTTATGGATAGGCCTATCTGTGGGGCGGCGAGTCCCACTCCCTCGGCGTTTTCAAGCGTTTCGTACATGTTTTCGATAAGCTGCTTGAGCTGCGGGTAGTCGGGGGTGATGTCTTCTGCCACTTGGCGCAAAACAGGTTCGCCATATACATAAATGGGTAGTTTCATTCTTTATTTTATTTGGTGTTGCAGCTTTCCATGTAGGACTGCAATATGATGGTTGCGCTTATTTTGTCGACCAGTGCTTTGTTCTGTCTTTCTTTTTTTCGTAGCCCGCCATCGAGCATGGCGCGGTGGGCGAGTACGGAGGTGAATCTCTCGTCGTAAAATTCAATAGGAATTTCAACGGCTTTATGCAGTCTGCCGGCAAACTCCTTTACGCGGGCGGCGTTTTCCGATGGTGTGCCGTCTGCCTGGGTTGGCATTCCTATCACTATGCGTTCCACCGCCTCTTTGGCGGTGTAGGCTTTGATGTAGCCGAGAAGTTTGGGCGTATCGACAGTTTCAAGACCTCCTGCAATTATTTGCAACGGGTCGGTTACGGCAATGCCGGTGCGGCGTTTGCCATAGTCAATCGACATTATTCTTGCCAATGCGTTATATGTTTGTTTGTTTTGCAAAGTTATGAAAATCCGCGTGTACGGCAAATGGGTTTACGCAAATTAAGCGGCGGGAGAAACGGAAATAAAGGCATATGTGCGAATAAGGGGCTTATATGGTTTTGGCAAGATTATGTGGTTTGCAAAAAAGGTTTATGTGGGCAGGGCACGCAATGGTGTTTTGAGTGTGCGAAATATGTTGTAAGCAGATACTCGTTTGTTTGTCAATAATTTGCGCCTCCGTAGGGACGTGTTGCATGCGCCCGGAATTGCGCCGTTTTGTAATGCTGCAACGGCGGTTTGCAGCGCGGTTTAAGCGGTGGCGTGCAGGACGTGTGCAATACGCCCCTGAAATTTTCGCTAAATCAAAGTTGGAAAAACGGCTTATGATGTGGGGAAAACTACATAGGACATAGGAAAAATTATGTCTGATATAATTCAAATTACATCAGACCTTTTTTGTGCCATAGCAAACGTTTGAAAAATAAGCCGTTATGGCAGGTGTTTTTTGCTTTGCCATTGCGTTTCGAATCGGTGTCTTACGCAAATTTGGGCATTTTCGTGGTTTCTTGGGCAATGGGAAGTATGCACGGCATGCCGCGAAGGGCATGGGAAAATCTCGTTTTTTTATGATTTCTCATCGCAACACGAGGCATTAATGACAGAGACCGAACTGCTTTGCGCCGCCCGGTCTCTGTAAAAAGGAAAGCTGTATGCTTTATGGGATTATTTCTTGGGTGCTCCGCCTCCGAAATCGTCAAACATTATGTCTTCGCGCTCCACTCCGAGAGAATCGAGCAACTTGATAACCGCTCCCGTCATGGGGCCCGGACCGCATAAGTAGTATTCTATGTCTTCGGGGGCGGGGTGGTTCTTCAGGTATTTTTCATACATAACCTGATGCACAAAGCCCGGGGTGTATTCCACGTGCGCCGCATCGGCTTCGGGGTCGGGGCGGTCGAGCGCGAGGTAGAATTTGAAATTGGGGAATTCCTTTTCGAGTTCATGGAAGTCTTTCAGGTAGAACACTTCCGATAGTGAGCGTGCGCCGTAAAAATATGACATTTTGCGGTCGGTGGTGTGCAGTGTGCGTGTCATGTACATAATTTGCGCACGCAGCGGTGCCATTCCGGCACCTCCGCCTACCCATATCATTTCGCGCTTGGAGTTGAAGCGTGGGTGGAAATCGCCGTAGGGACCTGACATTACAACCTTGTCGCCGGGCTTTAGGGTGAAAATGTATGAGGATGCTATGCCCGGCATTACATCCTGGAAACCTACTTGCGGTTTCGGCTTGAAAGGCGGCGTGGCTATCCTAACCGTAAGCATGAAACGGTCGCCCTCGGCGGGATAATTGGCCATGGAGTAGGCACGTGTGGTGGGCACGGTGTTTGTGCATTTCAGAGAGAACAGTCCGAACTTCTGCCATGCCGGCAGATAGCGTCCAAGGCTTTCCTTGTCGATGTCCTTGTCGTAGTCCATGGTGTATGCCGGAATTTCAATCTGCGCATAGCTTCCGGGAAGGAAGTCCATGTGTTCGCCTTTGGGCAGAGCAACGATAAATTCCTTTATGAAAGATGCCACATTGTTGTTCGACACTACGGTGCATTCGTATTTCTTGACGCCGAGCACCGACTGCGGAACTTTTATTTCCATGTCTCCCTTTACCTTTACTTGGCATCCGAGACGGTAGTGGTCGAGCAGTTCGCGGCGCGTGAAATGGGATTTTTCAACGTCAAGTGCCTCGCCGCCGCCGCTTATTACCTGGCATTTGCACTGCCCGCACGAGCCTTTGCCGCCGCACGCCGATGAGAGATATACATTTTGCTCGGCAAGGGTGGAGAGCAGCGATGCGCCTTGCGGCACTGACAGCTTCTTGTCTCCGTTTATTGTTATGTTTACGTTTCCGCTCGGAGTAAGGTATCTCTTTGCCACAAGCAGCAGGATTACCATGAGGATTATCACCCCCCAAAACACACCTATGCTTGATGTGATGAACATTATAATTGTCTGCGACATATTATTGATTCTTGTTTTCTGTACTACATACTATATGTTCAGCCCCGAGAAGCACATGAACGCCATTGCCATAAGCCCTACGGTTATGAAAGTTATTCCCAGCCCCTGAAGGTTTTTCGGAACATCGGAGTAAGCCATTTTCTCGCGTATTGCGGCAAGTCCCACGATTGCAAGAAGCCAACCTATTCCCGAGCTGAATGCGTAAACAATTGCATCGCCAACTCCGGCTATGGCGCGTGCGTCTGTTGCAGGGTCCATCTCTATTCTTTGCTGCATGAACAGAGACGCTCCCATAATGGCGCAGTTAACGGCGATTAGCGGGAGGAATATGCCAAGCGCGTTATAAAGCGATGGTGAAAAACGTTCCACAACCATTTCCACAAGCTGCACTATAGCCGCAATAACAGCTATGAAAAGAATGAAAGAGAGATATGTGAGGTCAATGCCGGGCAGTATGCAGCCCGGAGCGAGCACCTTGGTTTGAAGCAGGTAGTTTATTGGCACCGTTACCACAAGCACGAAGGTTACGGCTATGCCGAGCCCTAATGATGTCTTGAGGTTTTTCGACACGGCAAGGTAGGAACACATGCCGAGAAAAGATGCGAATATCATGTTATCCACAAATACCGAGCGGATAAACAGTGCTATGTCATGTTCCATGTTGTTCTTTCTTTATAGGTTTTACGATGCTATTGGGTGCCGTTACTGTTTTTTGTTGATAACTGAGTTGCTCACCCAAATAACACAGCCAAGAATTATGAGCGCCATTGCCGGCGTGGTCATCATGCTGTTGTCAAGGTAGCCGGCGTTGTAAACAGCGTCTGGTATAAACTTGAAACCGAGCAGGCACCCGGAGCCGAGAATTTCGCGCACTCCGCCCACGATAACAAGAATGTAGGCGTAGCCCAAACCGTTTGCAAGCCCGTCTATGAAGCTCGGCCACGGTGCGTGGCTCATTGCGAACGCTTCAAGGCGGCCCATAAGTATACAGTTGGTTATTATCAATCCCACGTAAACAGAAAGCTGCACGCTCACATCGTATGCCACGGCTTTTAGAACCATGCTCACGATTGTAACCAAGGCGGCCACAACAACAAGCTGCACTATTATGCGTATGCGGTTGGGAATTGTTTTGCGTATCAGGGAGACTATGAAGTTGCTAAGGGCGGTGATTGCGGTTACCGATAAGCCCATTACTATTGCCGGCTCAAGTTGTGAGGTTACGGCAAGGGCAGAGCAGATGCCGAGTATCTGCACCGTGATTGGGTTGTCTTTTCCCAGCGGGGTGGTGAACACTTCGCGGTTTTCCACAGAAAAGAGTTTTGCCATATTATATGCCTTCTTTGTTTGTTTCTGTTTTTTTATTTGTCCAGTAGGAAATCACTGTATTTTGCCACGCAGTTATGTATCATCTCGGTTACGCCGTTACAGGTTAGCGTTGCGCCCGAGATTGCATCGCATTGAAACTGCTCTTTAGCGGGGTCTTTCTTTTTTGTCAAACCGAGCATGACTGTGCTGCCGCCGTTGGCGAACAGTTTTTTACCCACGAATTCCTTCTGAAAATCCTCCTCGGTTATTCGTGCACCTAGCCCTGCCGTTTCGCTCTGGTGGCTGAAGTATGCCCCAAAGACGGTATTTTTGTCTTCGTCAAGCGCAAGATATCCCCAAATAGGTCCCCATAAGCCTTTCCCGTAAAGCGGTATAACGTATTTCGTCTGACCGTTAACGTAGCACTGATAAAGTGGCAGGTGGTTGTCATCGATTTCCTTGGGGTCGATTTTGAAACCGTCCTTGTCTTTCCCTGCCCCGTCTTTGTATACGCTGCCGTCAATGCGTATTATTTTGTCGAATGTTATGCTCTTTTCGTATTCGCTTTCCACCCGGCTGTTGTCAATGTTCCTTATGTTGAGCGAGGCGAGAATCTGCTTTTTCTTGTCTATACGCTCGTTGGACAGGGATGCCGGTTCGAGTGATTTTGACACGAAGGCCAGCAGGAATGCCACAATCACAACCACTGCCGATGCGTAGGCCAATGTGTAGGCGTTGCTGTTTGTGTTGATTTTCATATGCTTGTTTGTTTACTGTTTTACCCTGCGCATACGGCGGCGCACATTGCTTTGTACAAAGCAGTAGTCGATGGCGGGGGCGAACATATTCATCATTAATATTGCAAACATCATCCCTTCCGGGTATCCTGGGTTAAGAACCCTTATTGTAACGGCTATAATGCCTATAAGAAGGCCGTAAATGTATTTGCCTCCCTCGGTGCGTGCGCTTGTTACGGGGTCGGTGGCCATGAACACTGCGCCAAAGCAGAAGCCTCCAAGCACAAGGTGCTCGTACCATGAAATGTTGGTGAGCCCGGCTGCATGATAAAGTGCGGCGGCAACGCCTCCGCCAACAAACACGCTAAGCATGGTTTTCCAGCTTGCAATGCCCGTTATCAGCAAGAATATAGCTCCGATAAGTATTGCTATGACGCTTGTTTCGCCAATGCTTCCGGGAATCAGACCCACAATGGAGTCAAGCAGCGTGGCATCGGGAGTTTTGCCTAGTCCTGTCTGTGCAAGCGGTGTTGCAGCCGTGAACGCTTCGGGAAGTTTGTTGCCAAGGCCGAGTACCGTGTCGTTGGCTATCCACACGGTGTCGCCGGACATTTTTGAAGGGTAGGAGATGAACATGAAGGCGCGTGCCACGAGTGCAACGTTGAATATGTTCATTCCCGTACCGCCGAAAATTTCCTTGGCGAATACCACTGCAAACGCAATTGCAATGGCCATTATCCACAGCGGACAGTTCACCGGCAGTATCATCGGTACTATAAGTCCCGTTACAAGGTAGCCTTCCTGTATTTCTTCGTGCTTCCATTGTGCCACGGCGAATTCTATTCCAAGTCCCACTATGTATGATACCACTATCTTGGGCAGCATTACAAGCAGACCGTATGTGAACATTGTGAGCCATGAAGCGTCAACGCCTGCGGCTTTGTAGTTCTGGAAGCCTATGTTGTACATTCCGAACAGCAGTGCGGGCATCAAGGCTATCACCACAAACGACATTATTCGCTTGGAGTCGATGGCATCGTGTATGGATACTCCGGATTTTGATGTTGCGGAGGATACCAGAAGAAACGACTCAAAGCCTTCGAACACCGAGTGCAAGGGCTTAAGTCTGCCGCCGTCCTCAAACTGCGGTCTTATCTTGTCAATATATTCCTTTATTTTGCTCATACCGTTTTGTTCTTTGTCATGCCAGCTCTTTGCGCAGGAAGTCGAGCCCCTCGCGCACTATTTTTTGCAATTCGAGTTTAGAAGAGTCAACGAATTCCGCCACGGCGAAGTCCTCGGGTGCAACTTCGTATATGCCGAGTTCCTCCATGCGGTCGATGTCCTTTGCAATAATCGCCTTAACCAAATATCCGGCGTATATGTCCATTGGAAAAACTTTGTCGTATTCGCCGCTCATTATAATGTGGCGTTCCCCGCCCTTTATGCGTGCATCGGGATTGTATTTGCGCCCGGGCATCAGCCATGACAGATATGCGTGGCTTGCCGAGAATTCGTTTGTGCGCGGGGCTATCCAGCCCAGCACTTCGTTCTTGTTGTCGCCTTCGGGGATGACCGTAACTTCGCCGGCATAAGCTGATAGGTAGCCGTTTGCGGAAACGGGCGTTCCCACAAGCGGGTTGCCGTTTATTATGCGCACGTGTGCGGTGTGTTTCAGTTTGCCTTCAACAATCGGTTGCAGGCTTCCACCGACTATGGTGTCGTAGTATTGGGGGGCTGTAACCTCCGAACCGGCAAGGGCAATGCGGCGTGTGAAGTCGGGAGTGCCTGTGGTAAGCAGTTTTCCGAGAATTGCCACGCTCTCCGGGTTTATTGTCCAAACAACCTCGCCTTTGTTCACGGGTTTGGTGTTGTTTATCTGCACTCCCACGTTTCCCGCCGGATTGGGTCCCTCGAACACGTTTACTTCTGCGCCGTCTATTTCGCCGAATGCAGCTTGTTGTGTTGGGGATATGCCCACGCTTACAGGGGCTATCTTCGAAAGGGCCTTGACGCCGGCCTTGAAAAAGTCTTCCCTGTCCGTAAGCACAAAGTTGCGGTCTGCAGCGAGTGGCATGGTGCTAAATAATGATATGAATATGCCGCGTGGGGTTTGTGTTGTGTCGGGAACTATGTCGAACGGACGTTGACGCAAATATGGCGTGATGCCGACGGAGTTCATCGCTTTCACAACCTCTTGCGCGTCCATGCCGTCTACGTTGTACTTTCCGAAGTCTTCGGACAGGAATTTGCCATCGTTCTCTATAACCACGGCGAGCAGCTTGCGCCGTTCGCCGCGCTCCACGGCGGCAACCTTTCCGCTAACTGGCGATGTGAGCTTTTGCGCCTCATTGCGCTTGTCAACGAAGAGCGGCGTGCCAACCTTTACGGTGTCGCCCTCTTTAACAACCACACGCGGAACGAAGCCGATGAAGTCGGGCGGACATATGGCAATTTTGCCAACATCGTTGCGGACATCCGACACACGGAGATCCGCAACACCCTCAATGGGAATGTCCAAACCTTTGTGCAGCTTTATAATCTTATTCATAAACAGGATTTATGTTGTCCATACAATTTCTTTGCGAAAATAACAATAAAACCCCATTCCTGCAAGATAAAAGCGAACAAGAAATTGATAAGCATAAAAAAACTTTATAAATGCAAACTCCGCATAAGAAAAAATGTGGGCGCACAGTAAGGAAAACGGGGGTTGTCGGTGTGTGGGCGCGATAGTGCAGGCAAAAACGCATAGTGGTGAAAAAATAGAAGAATACAAAGCCGCTATCGGAATTTGCAAGATTTTGTGTTTCTTTGTGTTGCAAAAGGGCAAAAAAGGTCTGATGTAATTTGAATTATATTTGATGTAATTTTTTCTACATAGGACATGGTTTTTTCTACACCCCATGTAGGTTTTCTTCGTATGTGCAGTTAGGCTGCATTCAATGGTGGCAGAGGTGCGCATTGGAATACCGTGTGTTGAATATTGCAAAAAAAACAAGGAAGGGCGCGCTTTTACAGTTATGCGTGCGCACTGATTGTGCGGAGAAGTTTGCACGGTTTGCTGTGATAGGAGTGGAATGCTTTTTACGAACATTTATTCATTTTATGAGATATAAAAAGCGAAATATGTAGTTTTATTGCTAATTTTGCGAGCAAACAGAATGAAATATGAGCAAGATTTTGAAAATTGAAAATTATAAGCCGCAGATAGGCAGGCTGCAAACCGAACGCGGCATAAAGATGATAAAGGAGTTTTTTCAGCAAAACCTATCCACGGCTTTGAACCTGCACCGTGTAACGGGACCGCTGTTTGTGCCATCGGGCACGGGTATAAACGACGACCTAAACGGAACGGAGCGTGCCGTTACGTTTCACATTAAGGATATTGGCGATATGAAAGCCGAGGTGGTGCATTCGCTCGCAAAATGGAAGAGGCTTACTTTGGCGCAATACGGTTTTGCTCCGGGATATGGCATATATACCGATATGAACGCCATACGCGCCGATGAGGAACTCGATAACCTGCATTCGCTGTATGTTGACCAGTGGGATTGGGAGAGGGTTATTACGCAGGGCGACCGTACGCTCGAATTCTTGAAATATATTGTGGAACAAATATATTCGGCGTTGAAGCGCACCGAGTTCATGGTCTATGAAGCTTATCCCCAAATTAAGCCGCAGCTGCCCGATGAAATATTTTTCATACATTCCGAGGAATTGCGCAGAATGTATCCCGATAAAGCGCCCAAGGAGCGAGAACAGCTCATAACCCGCGAAAAAGGGGCGGTGTTCATTATAGGCATAGGCTGTCCGCTTGGCGATGGTAAGCCTCACGACTTGCGCGCCCCCGACTATGACGACTATTCCACCGTTGCCGAAAACGGGCTGCCGGGGCTTAACGGAGATATAATGGTGTGGGATGATGTGCTTAACGTGGCATTGGAACTTTCTTCTATGGGTGTGCGCGTTGACAGGAAATCTTTGCTTCACCAGCTCAAGGAGGCCGGCAAGGAGGACCGCGAGCGACTGTATTTCCACAGACGTCTTTTGGAGGGTTCGCTGCCTCTAAGCATAGGCGGCGGAATAGGGCAGTCGCGCCTGTGCATGTTTTATTTGAAAAAAGCGCACATAGGCGAAATACAGGCAAGTATATGGCCCGAGGAAATGCGTGAGGAGTGCAGCAAAATGAATATCACTCTGCTTTGAGTGTTATGCTAATTTTGCAGCGGCTTGTTTACAATGGACTGGCGTTTCGGCCTTTAACAACGGCTTGTGAACCGTAAAAAGCAAAAGAGAAAATTTCGAACAAAAAGAACGAGGATTTGCCCTTTGGGCAAACCCTCGTTCTGATTTCTTGATGGCTTGGTTGCTTACTTAGCCTTGTTTGTCTTGCCGTAACGGCTCATAAATTTGTCAACGCGACCTGCGGTGTCAACCAGCTTGTTCTTTCCAGTGTAGAATGGGTGTGAACTGCTGGAAATTTCAAGCTTGACCAAAGGATAGGTTTCGCCTTCAAACTCTATGGTGTCGTTAGTTTTGCAGGTAGAGCGCGAAAGAAACATATCGCCATTGCTCATATCTTTGAATACCACGGGACGGTAATCTTCGGGATGAATGCCTTTTTTCATTGCTATATACTGATTTTATTTTATTATTCGCCTAAAAAGCGGTGCAAATTTACGGCTTTTATTTTGACAGGCAAAGTTTTAATCGTTGTTTTTGCCGTAAGCTCCATATTTTGTGCTGACATTTGCGTGTGCATATCGGCTTATGCGGCTGAGCGGATTACGAAAAATGCGCGTGCAAGTTTTGTTCCCACACGCGCATTGGTTGTTTTTGTAATTGTCAGAACTCGAACTGCTCTATTTTCATTGTGGCATATTTCTCGATGTTTCCAACATAGAGCTTGAACTCCTCTGTTGCCATATGGGCTTTCAGTGCCTCTGCATCTTTCCATGTTTCGCAAATCATGGCCACGTCTTGGCGAGTTTCGCTCGTGAAAATGTCGTATGCTATGTTCCCGGCGTGTTTAAGGGAAGCCTCGGTGAGCTTTTTCGCATTTTCAATAACTTCGCCTTTGTGGGCTGTGTCGTTGATTTTGGCAAAACAATTTACTCTGATCATGATAATAAGTTTTTAAGTTTTTGATACTGCAATATTAGCGATTTCTTACAACAGCACAAAGCCGTGGCGGCATTATTTGTTCCAAAAATTCCAAGAGGCTTCGGCTTGCAAGTGCAGCATATCGATGCCGTTTTTAACGGCAGCGCCTTGTTCGCGTCCTTTTCGCAGAAAAAGGGTTTCCTCGGGATTGTAAACCAAATCATACAGCAGGTGTTCCGGCGTTAGGGCGTGGTACGGAATGTTTGGGGCACTGTTTACGTTCGGGAACATTCCGAGTGGGGTACAATTTACTATTAGCTTGTATTCTCCGAGTGTTTCGGGAGTAATGTCCTCGTATGCGATAATGCCCTCGCGCCTTGTGCGGCTTACATATTGTGGCTTTATGCCGAGCTGTCGCAAACCGTACACAACGGCTTTTGACGCGCCGCCCGTGCCGAGCACAAGGGCGTTCTTGTGCTGTGGTTTAAGTAGCGGGCGCAGTGATTCTGTGAAACCGATTACATCGGCGTTATGCCCCGTGAGTTTTATGTCGTTGCCGGTCCGGCTTACACATACTGCGTTTACGGCTCCTATTATACCGGCGGTTTCGTCTATGCTGTCAAGATAGCGCATTACCTGCTGCTTGTAAGGTATGGTTACGTTGAAGCCTCGAAGCGTGGGGTTGCTTTTCAATATGCCCGGAAGCAGGTCGATTGTTTCAATGGCGAAGTTGCGGTAAGCTGCGTTAATGCCTTGAGCCGCGAATTTTTCGGCGAAATATTTTGCCGAAAATGAGTGCCCCAGCGGGTATCCTATCAAACCGTAAAGCTCAGTCATGTCTTATTGTTTTTGCGCCTCATAAAGGGTGTTTATGCCCAATACAAAGCCGTTGTATTTTACGTTTTCGAATCCGGCCCGCTCAAGGATGTTTTTCATCTGCGGACCGTGGGGAAAGGCTTTCATGGTGGCGGGAAGATATTTGTATGCGCTGTTGTCGTGGGAGATAAGCCTTCCCATTACGGGGAACACAATCTTGGAGTATATCGTGAACAGTTGTTTCATCGGGAATTTGCAAGGAACTGTAAGCTCCACTATTACCAGGCGGCCTCCGGGGCGCAAAACGCGGTGCATCTCCCTAAGCCCTTGGTCAAGATTCTCGAAATTCCTCACGCCATATGCCACGGTAACGGCGTCGAAGCTGTTGTCGGGAAACGAAAGGTGCATACAATCGCCGATATTTAGCGTAACGGTGGCAGACAATCCCTTTTTCTCAACCTTTTCCCGCCCAACGGCTATCATACCTTCCGAAATGTCAACACCCACGAGTCTACGGGGTTTCAGCATTTGCGCGGTAAGTATGGCGAAGTCGCCCGTGCCGGTGGCCACATCAAGAATATCCTGCGGGTTGTAGGGCTCAAGCGACTTGATTGCCGCCCTGCGCCATATCTTGTCAATGCCAAACGACAGGGAATGGTTTAGAAAATCGTATGAATGGGCAATGTTGTCGAACATTTCCGCCACTTGGCTTCCTTTTTTGCCGTTGGCGGAGTAGGGCTTTATTTTTTCCTGGTCATACATATACTATATATCTTTCTGCCTGTCTTTGTCGGATGTGTTGTATTCCGCTATTTCGCCGCTTCCTATGCAGCGGTGAAAGTGTTTGTCGTAGATAACGGCAAACTGCCCCGGCGCGATGCCTTGCACCGGGTGGGCGGAAACCACCTTATATTCATCGCCGCTTTTTTGCAGTGTGGCGGGAATTACGATTGGAGTGTGGCGAATTTTGAACGATATGTGATATTCGCCGTCTTTATCGAATGGGTTGAGTGTAATGAAATGCGGTTCAACAATGTGGAAAGTTCTGCCGTAAGCATCGGGCGTCTGAAAACCTCTGCTCACATAAACAATGTTTCTGTGTATGTCCTTTCCCACCACATACCACGGTCCTCCTGCAAGCCCCAGGCCTTTGCGCTGGCCTATGGTGTGAAACCAGTAGCCTTTGTGCCTACCAAGAATGTTGCCCGTTTGCCTGTCAACAATAAGCCCCTCTTTTTCGCCAAGATGGCGGCGCACAAGCTCGTTGTAGTCAATCTTGCCAAGGAAGCATATGCCCTGACTGTCTTTCCTTTTTGCGGAAGGAATCTCCTGCTCGGCGGCAATGCGGCGCACGTCTTCTTTCATAAGTTTGCCAATGGGGAATATGGCGTGTGAAATCTGCAAGTTGTCGAGCTGGGCGAGAAAATCGGTTTGGTCCTTTACCGGGTCGGGGCTTGTTGTCAGCCACACGTTGCCGTTTTCGTCCTTTTCGGTTGAGGCGTAATGTCCGGTTGCAATAAAGTCGTAGTTGCAACCTATTTTATCATAGAAAGCCCCGAACTTTATCAGTCTGTTGCACATAACATCAGGATTGGGTGTAAGCCCTTTGCGCAGACGATCGACGGAATATCCCACAACGTTGTCCCAATATTCGCGGTGGAGGTCTATCTTGTCGAGTTTGCAGCCGTATTTTTTGGCAACAAGACTGGCCATTTCCCAATCTTCCTCTTCGGAGCAGTCCCAGTTCTCGGAGTCATCGCTGGCTATTTTAATGTAATACAGGTCGGGGGTGAAACCTTGTTCCTTCAAAAGAAAAACTGAAACAGAACTGTCAACTCCGCCTGATAATAATGCCGCGATTTTTTTCATTGCTAACTACTTGTTTTTTTTGCATCGCAAAATTACGTTTTTTCCACTTATTTAATGACGCTTTTGGCGTCTAAATAATTTGGTGGTTAAGTATGTTGTGGTTAATTTTGCAGTGGTTTTGTGCTGCAAGTACATATCAACGGCCTCGTAGCTCAGTTGAATAGAGCATCAGATTCCGGTTCTGAGTGTCGCGGGTTTGAGTCCCGCCGAGGTCACCAAGGCAAAAGGCGAGAGTGTGTCCTTATCGGGCGTAGTGGTTTGTACAAGGCGATAAGGAATAATGACGGATGTTAACGCACTCACCATAAAAATATGCCAAAAGCCATTCTTTTTTCCCAAATTTGCCGATTTTTAGGTAAACCGCTGATTTGCATTGAATTTCCCTTGTTTGAGGTTTCCTCTATGACATTTTAGATTTCAGAGCGTTGCAAGTGTGCGAAAAAAGGTCTGATGTGGTTTGAATTATGTCTGATATAATTTTTTCTACATAGGACATAATTTTTCCTACGTCCTATGTAGTTTTTTTACGTCAAATGTTATGACAGGCGCGGACTATGTGTCTGGCGTGGAAGCCTATGCAGGGCGCATGGTTGCGGATTATGAGGGACGCATACGGTTAAGAACATTTGGGACATGGTGAACGCCGTGAAGCGGCTATACTGCAAAAGTCGTATGAGAGCGGCATGATAACTTGTGAGACCCACGGCGACATACGCGGGAAGTACAAAAACCACATACCCCTGCGCGGTTTTGACGAGAAAACCGCCGAAGATACGCATGGCTGCATATCGTTTTACGGCAGGGGCGGTTTCAATTCGCCTATAAAGGCTGCCAAGGGTCGCCATACACCGTTTGGTCCGCCCTTTGTGTATTGCTCAGTCGTAGTCGGCCTGTACGTCTTCCCGGGACACCATGGCCGGGTTTTCTTCTTTTGAAACGCTTATGTCGCCGTTTGGTGCCACGGCAACGGCGAACGACAGAAATTCGTCTTCTTGCGCCGGGTTTGCCACGCTTGCGGAGAATACCATTTTCCCGTTTGCGGTTTTGTTGTACACAATCCATTCCAGCACATATTTTTTATATGATTTGGAACTCATGTAGTCGCGGAACATTGATTTCCGTATTTCTTTGTCTATTATTTCGTTTCCGCCGGATGCAATTTTAAGGTTTATGATGTTGCCAATGTATTTTATGTTGTCTTCGTCCGTAACAGTGTCTTTGTCGGGGGTGCGACTGATTTCAACCAGCGTTCTTGCGCCTTCCCATTCCAGTGTGTCGCGTGTTTTGCGTGTGGGATCTTTTATTATTTCCTGCATTCCGCTTTTGTTGGCGGTTTCTGCGGGGGCAGTGTTTGCCGTGTTGTCTGTTTTTCCTCCGCAAGCACATAGTGTAAGTGCAGTTGCGAAAATGGCGATATGTATGCTTTTTTTCATGTTCGAGTGCTTTTGTTTGCGAATATACGAATTTTGAGTGCAAAAAGCTGCCTTCGTGTGTTGAAACTTGGCTGTGTGCGGGAAGTTTGGCGCGTTTTTTATAAATTTGCAGTAAACATATAGCGAAGCCAATGAATAATTTTCTCGAAGTGCGAAATGTGGTGAAACGTTTCTCAAACCACACGGCCCTTGAAGACGTTAGCATAAATGTGCCGGAAGGCAGAATATTCGGACTGCTCGGCAGGAACGGTGCCGGCAAAACCACGCTGATAAGGATAATTAACCGTATAACCGCTCCCGACAGTGGGCGCATAGTGTTCAACGGGCACGAAATGGTAGCCGATGATGTTGCTCTTATTGGCTATTTGCCCGAAGAGCGTGGGCTTTACCGTAAAATGAAGGTTGGTGAGCAGGCAACATATCTTGCCATGCTGAAAGGATTGTCGCGGCGTGAGGCACAGGCAAGACTGAAAAAATGGTTTGAGAAGCTCAACATTCTTTCGTGGTGGGACAGAAAACTCGAGGAATTGTCAAAAGGCATGCAACAAAAGGTGCAATTTGTTATAACTGTAGTGCATGGACCGCAACTATTGATTTTCGACGAACCTTTCAGTGGGTTTGACCCTGTGAATGCGCAATTGCTCAAAAAGGAGATGCTGGAGTTGCGCGACAATGGGCGAACAATTATATATTCTACCCACAACATGGAGAGTGTTGAGGAGGTGTGCGACAATTTTGCCATAATAGACAAATCTCATGTTGTGCTTGAAGGCAATGTAGAGGATATGCGTCGTAAGTTCCGCGAAGGGCTTTATAAGGTTTCATACGAGGGTGCGGTAACGTTGCCGGAAAGTAGGGCGTATTCGGTGCTTTCAAGCACGACCGATAGAAATGAAACGAAAATCACCGTTTCAAAAAAAAGCGGGGTGTCGAATTCCGAACTTGTGGCGGAGCTTGCCGGCTTTGGTGAGCTTGTTTGCTTTGCGGAACAGTTTCCTTCCATGAACGACATATTCTTGAAAACCGTGGAAAGGCGTTGATACGATTTTCGGGCAACGTGGTACAAAAGGCATAAAACCATACACGGGTGTAGACAATTGCCTGCACCCGTGTATGGTTTTATGTAGAATTTTTACTTTACAAGTGGAATTTTCGCTACGCGGCGTTCGTGTCGCCCGCCTTCAAATGCCGTGCCGAAAAATTCGTCCATTATTGACTTGGCTTCCTCTTCTGAAACATATCGTCCCGGCATTACAAGAATGTTAGCGTTGTTGTGCAAACGCGCCATGTGTGCAATTTCCGGCGACCAGCATAGTGCGGCCCTGACATGAGTGTGCTTGTTGAGCGAAATTGCCATTCCCTGACCGGTGCCGCAGATGGCTATGCCCATGGAAATGCCGCCATTGTCAATTGCACCGCCAAGTTTGTGGGCGTAGTCGGGATAGTCGCACGATTCTTCATTGAAGCAGCCGTAATCCTCGCTTTCGTATCCGTTTGCGGTAAGGTATTCCTTTACGTATTGTTTAAGCAGGAAACCTGCGTGGTCGGAAGCCAAACCTATTATGTTTTTTTCGTTGCTCATTTGCCCGAGATGTATTTTTTAATGTCTTCAGCCACAAATTCGGGAGTAAATCCGAATTTTTTGTCAAGCACTTTATATGGTGCGCTTTGTCCGAAGCTGTCAAGTCCGTGTACGTGTCCGTTTATTCCCACGAGACTTTCAAGCGTAACAGGCAGACCGGCTGTGAGGCCGTATGCTTTTGCGCCGGTAGGCAGCACGCTTTCGCGATACTCTTTGCTCTGTGTCTTGAAAAGTCCTTCACTCGGGCAGCTGATTATGTTGATGCTTATGCCGTCTTTTTCGAGGATTTCCGATGCTTCCATAAGCGTTGACACTTCCGAGCCTGAAGCTATTGCGTAGCATGCCGGGTTTTTCACGTTTTTCACAACGTATGCGCCCTTTGCTGCCTTGGCGTAATCGGTGCCTTCGGGAAGGTTGTCAACCGCCTGGCGCGAGAAAATAAGCGCGGTTGGAGTCTCTGTGTTCTCCATTGCCATGCGCCAGCACACTGTTGTCTCGTTTACATCGGCGGGACGCAGCACGAGCAGCGAGTTTTTGCCGCTGTGGTTCTTCAGTTTTTCGAGCAGGCGTATTTGCGCCTCCTGCTCAACAGGTTGGTGGGTGGGGCCGTCTTCTCCCACACGGAAAGCATCGTGGCTCCAGATGAATTTTACCGGCAGTTCCATGAGTGCCGCCATTCTTATTGCGGGTTTCATGTAGTCGGAGAACACAAAGAATGTTCCCATGGCGGTTATAATTCCTCCGTGGAGCGTCATTCCCATTAGTGTGCATGCCATTGTAAGTTCGCTTACGCCGGCTTGCAGGAAATTCCCTGTGAAATCGCCATAGTGTATCTCGTGGGTCTTCTTGAGAAATCCGTCGGTTTTGTCGGAGTTGCATAGGTCTGCCGATGAGCATACCATGTTTTCAACTCTTTCGGCAAGGCGTGTAAGCACAATTTGCGAGCCCACGCGTGTGGCTTTTCCCGGCTTTTGCTCAATTGTTTCCCAATCGATTTCGGGCAGGCGGTTTGCGAACCAGTCTTCGAGTTTTTTTGCTGTTTCGGGGTTTGCTTCGGCCCATTCTTTTTCTTCTTTGCGGCGTTGCGCTACGAGTTCCCTGAGTTCCAACTTGCGTTCGGCATAGAGAGTTTCGGTTTCGTTCCATACAACAAACGGGTTCTGCGGGTCTCCGCCAAGGTTTTTTATTGTGCTTTCATATGCACCGGCTCCGAGGGCGCATCCGTGGGTGCCGCAGTCGTTTTCGTATGACGAGCCATCGGCGCGCACACAGCCCTTGCCCATAATACATTTGCCTATAATCAGGGTGGGGCGGTTGTGTTCCTCGTGTGCGGCGAGCAACGCCCCGCGAATGGCCTCGCAGTCGTTGCCGTCTATTTCGAGCACGTTCCAGTTCCATGCGCGGTATTTCATGGCGGTATCTTCCGCGCTAACATCTTTGCACGTGGTGGAAAGCTGTATGCCGTTTGAGTCGTAGAACATTATAAGGTTGTCCAGACCGAGGTAGCCTGCAAGCCTTCCCGCTCCCTGTGAAATCTCTTCCTGTATGCCGCCGTCTGAGATGTAGGTGTATATTTTCTCTTTTTCAAACGATTTGTTGCCGGTGTGCGCTGCGAGAAATTTTGCGGCTATTGCCGCACCCACGGCAAAGGTGTGCCCCTGTCCCAGCGGACCGGAAGTATTCTCTATGCCTCTCGGCTGATTTACTTCGGGGTGTCCCGGCGTGGGCGACTGCCACTGGCGGAACTGCTTCAGCTCGTCCATGGTGAAGCGGCCCGTGAGCATCAGTGTGGAATAGAGCATTGCGCTTTCGTGCCCGGGATCGAGGAAAAACCTGTCGCGGCATTTCCACATAGGCTCATTGGGGTCGTAAACCATGAATTCCGAGAAAAGCACGTTTATGAAGTCTGCGCCTCCCATTGCCCCACCCGGATGTCCCGAATTTGCGCGTTCAACCATTGCCGCTGTCAGCATCCTTATGTTGTCTGCGGCTTTGTCAAGGGTTTCTTTGGAATGTAGGGCGGTGTATGCCCTCAAACTATCAGTATTGTTCATCACAAGTCGATAAATTCAAGTACAAAGGTAACATTATCGTGGCAAATGCAAACAAATATCAATGAAAAATATCCCGCAACGCATATTGGTGGCATTGCCGCGACATAAAAAACAAACGTCCCCAATAGGTTGCAAGGTGTGCATACGGATTTTGCGGACACGTTTGCGGCGTGGTTTCATGCGGTGGCATTCGGGGCGTATGCCATACGCCCGAAAAGGGCGGATTTTACAATGTTGTGGCAACGGTTTGCGGTGTTTTTTATGCGGCAGCGTACAGGGCGTGTGCCATACACCCCTACAATTATTGCAAAACCGGTATCGCTAAAATTGCATTTGATGCAGGAAAAACTATATAGGACGTAGGAAAAATTATGTCTGATATAATCCAGACTACATCAGACCTTTTCCCGCCTGTTTCAAACGTCTGAAAAACAATAACTTACAAGAGAAAATAAAAATGACGTAAAAGTTGCACTGTCAAAGAGTTACGTTTTACGGCGCGTTTTGTTTTTGCCGGTGGCAGGCATACGTGCGCGGAAACAAAAGAGCCTCCTCCGCTTTGGGGGCGGAGGAGGCGTATGCTTTGCGTGTGAGCGGTTGCTTATTTGCGCAGCGTGAGTTCCTTTTGCTTGAATGGTATGGGGTATGTGCTGAGCCACACATCGGGTTTCAGGTCGGAGTCGTTGAGTCCGAGAACGTATGCCTCTATGTCCTTGCCTTTCATGTCGGGGGTAAGGGGTACGTAGAACGTGTAGTTTCTGTTTACGGACTGCACGTGGTACTCCCATGTGTTGGCGGTGAACGAGGGGGCGCGGTCGGGACAGCCCACGTATTCCCCACCGACCTTTACAGCCGCCCATGCGCCGTCTTCGCCGCACTCGCCGTTGACGGCAATGCAGAGGTATGCCTTTTCGGGAATTTCATCGAGTTTGAAGGAGTTGCCCCACGCTTTCTTTGCCCCATGATAAGGGCGGAACAGGTTGGAGGCGCGCCAGCCGGTGCGATCAACCTCCTTGCCGTCAACAAAGGCGGAAACTTCCGATACGCGCAGCGGTGTGCGGTCGAGACGCAGGTATCTTATCTCTCCGGCTTTTGACACGTCGGCTTCGGCGTGCGTGCCGATGAAGAACTTTATCTCTTTCCAGTTTTTCAGGTCGGCAGACACATAAAGCCTTGCGCCCTCTTCAGACTTGTATGGGGTGATGGAGTATTCGTCCGGGCTGTCTAAGGTGATTTTGTCAAGACGCTGCCGCTTGCCCATGTCAACCATGAATGCCGTAGAGCCGTCCGCCCTGTGGTCGCCCCACCTTACGGCCACCGAGAATGCCGTTTTCAAATCGCCGTCGAAAAGGTTCTTGTCCCAAATCTCGCGGTCCCTGAATATTTTCTGGTTGAAGAAAGCGTCGCGTGCGGCTTTGACCTGCGGGATTTTCGTCTCTCCCGAGCGGAGCAGCGAGCGTGCCTCAAGGGCGTTGTTGTCTGCGGCGTAGCAGGTGGAGTAGTAGAGCGTGGCGGCATCGCCGGGAATGTCGCATGGCTTCATTTCGTCTATGTGCCGGTGGAAATCTTGCTTGAGAACTTCGCCGGGGAATTTTATGTTCGCGCCTTTTGCACTGACTTTCTTGCCGTCAATATAAGCTGACTTGAAGCTCATGTTGCCGGCGAACTTGACCTTGTAGCTTTTGCCGGGCATTCCCAGCAGCTTTACGGTGGGGTTGCCGCTGTAGTCGTTTACAATATTATATGGTATTCCGCTGAGGGCAATCTTGTCTTTCTCCTTTACATTGGTAACTTTGAGTAGAGCGGCGCGGAACGGCAGCACTTTCACGTCGATTGTCGAACCATAGGAATGGCTTCCCATGTCGTGGATGTAGGGGTGGTAAAGGCGTGCTTTCACTTTGCTTCCGTTTTGCTCAAGCCCCACTTCCTTGCCGAGGTTCACGCGGTAGGTAACTGTGTTCCATGTAAGGTTTCGCAGGGTTATGAACCTTGTGTTTCCGTCGCCGCGTGTGAGGGCTTCAGGCCCATATTTTTCTTCGGGAAGTTTTTGCCCGTTTACGAGAATGTCGGCATACTGGCGGTGAAGGTTAAAGTAGAATGCAAGCTGCGGAAACTCATCGTCGCGCAGAAGCCACGGGTTGCCGTAGATTTCCGGCGCGAGGATAAGCTCACGCCCGAACGACTGCAACACGATGTCGTCCTCCCAAAAGTCAAGGCACGACGACAGGCACACGCCGTGGTCTTCGGTCAGGCGGGTGAGATTGTCGGGCGTTTTGCGGCTAATTGCCTGTGCGCGGTGGTGGGGCGCGGTCATAGAGTTTGTCATCCAAACGTCGATGTATGTTTCTTCGCCGCCAAAGAGGAATGTGGTTGAATGTTTTGTCCCCGGTCCGAGGTCAAGGCGGTGGTTCAAAAGAATGAAGTCGGGCGATGTCTTGCGTATGCGCGTCATCATTTTGTCGAAGTAGTCGTATTTTGTGCTGCGCAGATAGCCGCAAACGCCGTCCATCTTGAAAAGTCCGAAATTGTATTTTTCCACAAGTCCCGCCATCATGTCAATGCGTTCCTTGGCCTCCTGCTCTGTGTCGCCGAAGCCGTCAGGCCCGCACCATACACCAAGACGTGTGCCAAGGCTTGCCGCACTTTTTGCCACAGGTCCGAAGCCGTTGGGGAAGTGTTTCTTGAAGCGCGGATGCTTTGTTGAGCCGTAGATGCCCGCGCCGTCTATTGCCCCAGCATCAAAAGCATAAATGTCAAGTTGCATTCCGTAGGTTTCTTTAAGCCAGCGGAAAAAGTCGAGGTTTATGAGCGTCTGTTCTTCGCTTGCCCCCTCGTTGGTGTTGTTTATCCACGAAAAGTATTCCGACCTTGACGGGGATTTTTCTGTGATTTTCTCTGCCTTGTTTTGTGCTGCGGCACTTGCCGGGATTATTGCCGCCAAGAGTAGCACTGCATTCTTGTAGAAATTCATGATATTATTGTTTTGTTAAAATGGAAAAGGCGCAGAGTTTGTTCCCTGCGCCTTTTTGTGGTATTGCGCCGTTTTTCAGCCGAGTTTGTGAACAACGAGTCCGCTGCGAAGTTTCGGCTCGAACCATGTGGCTTTCGGCGGCATTATCTTTCCGCTGTCGGCAATGGTCATGATTTGGTCCATCGACACGGGATAAAGCGCGAGAGCCGCCGCCATTTCTCCCGAGTCAACCCTGCGGCGCAGCTCGTCAAGCCCGCGCAGCCCGCCAACGAAGTCAATGCGGTCGGAAGAGCGAAGATCTTTTATGCCGAGGATTTTGTCGAGAATAAGTCTTGACGAAATGTCAACGTCAAGCACCCCGATTGGGTCTTCCTCGTCAAAAGTTCCGTCTTTCGCCTCGAGGGCGTACCACTTTCCGCAAAGATAAAGGGAGAACTCGTGGTGGCGAGTCGGGCGAAAGTTCTCCGTGCCTTTTTCTATGATAACAAAGTCATCGGTAAGGGCGTTGAGGAACTGGCGTGGGGTCAGGCCGTTCAAGTCTTTTATTACGCGGTTGTAATCAAGGATTGTCAGTTGGCTTGCAGGGAAACATACCGCCATGAAATAATTATACTCTTCTTTTCCTATGCGGTTTGGGTCGTTTTTTGCCTTTTCCGCGCCCACGAGTGCCGCCGCCGCCGAACGGTGATGCCCGTCGGCAATGTAGAGTGAGGGCATTTTTGCAAAGCGTGCGGTTATAAGTTCCTTGTCCTTGTTGTCGGAAATTATCCAGAACTTGTGTTCGAAACCGTCTATCGGCGCGGTGAAATCGTAAGCCGGCTCTTGCGCCGCATAGCGTGAGATGAGCGCGTTGAGTTCCGCGTCGTCGGGATATGCAAGGAACACGGGCTCCATATTGGCGTTGGTTGTGCGCACGTGTTTCATTCTGTCCTCCTCCTTGTCCTTGCGGGTAAGTTCGTGGCGTTTTATGGCTCCGTTCATGTAGTCCTCAACTGTAGCACAAACCACTATGCCGTATTGCGTTTTGCCGTTCATGGTTTGGGCGTAGAGGTAGTAGTTCTCATCGGCGTCCTGTACCAGCCAGCCTTTATCCTGGAACTTTGCAAATTGCTCTTTTGCGCTTTCGTAAACGCGCGGGTCGTATTCGCTTGTTCCTTCGGGGAAATTTATTTCGGGCTTTATTATATGGTATAGCGACATTTCGTTATCGCCGGCCTCTTTGCGCGCTTCTTGTGAGTTGAGTACGTCATACGGGCGGCTCTCTACTTTCTCCGCCAGGTTCTTGGGCGGGCGCAAACCGCGAAACGGTTTTACTGTTGCCATCTGCTTTAAGCTTTATTTGTTTACCTGGAATTTTGTTATGCCGTTTTTCAGAAATCCCACAATCTGGCATGCAGCGGCTATGCCGGCGTTGATGTTTGCCTCTTTTGTCTGCGCGCCCATCTTCTTAGGGGTTGCGAAATATCGTCCGGGGAATTTCTCTGCAAATTCGGCGGCGCGTTCGGGGGCTATGTCGGCTATGTATTTCAAGTCCTCGCGCTGCGAAAGTGCACGTATGAGACCTTCTTCATCGATAACTTCTTTGCGTGCTGTGTTAACAAGAATGCCGTTTTCGGGCAACTTGGTAACCACTTCAAAGTTTATGCTGTTGCGGGTTTCGTTTGTTGCGGGAATATGCAGACTCACAATGTCGCATTTCTCGAACAATTCATCGCGTGATGCCACGGGAGTAACTCCGGCGGCTTCGATTGCGCTTGCGGGGCAGAATGCATCGAATGCGTAAACGTCCATATCGAAGCCTTTTGCTATGCGCGCCACGTTGCGTCCCACATTGCCGAATGCGAGAATGCCGAGTTTTTTGCCTTTAAGCTCTGTGCCTGTTTTGCCGTTGTAGAAATTGCGCACGGCAAAAACCAAAAGTCCGAGTACAAGCTCAGCCACAGCATTTGCGTTTTGCCCCGGGGTGTTCATCACCACAACATTGTGGGCTGTTGCCGCTGCAAGGTCAACGTTGTCGTATCCTGCCCCTGCGCGCACTACTATTTTAAGCTGTTTTGCGGCGTTGAAAACTTCGTTGTCTATTTTGTCGCTCCTTATTATAAGTGCGTCGGCATCTGCCACGGCATCCAGGAGTTCTTTCTTATCTGTGTATTTTTCGAGGAGCGCAAGCTCGTAGCCCGCTTCCAAAACCTCTTTCCTTATGCCTTCCACTGCCGCCGGCGCAAAAGGCTTTTCTGTTGCTATCAATACTTTCATTTGTGTAGTATTTTAGGTGAAAACCGTACTGAAAGCCACGCCATGCCCTGTGTAACGGCTTTCAGTACGGAATATGTTTTTAATGTTTTGCCTCGAATTCTTTCATTGCTTCCACAAGGGCTTTGGCGCCCTCCACGGGCATTGCGTTGTAGCACGAAGCGCGGAAGCCGCCAACCGAGCGGTGTCCTTTTATGCCCACCATGCCTTTTTCGGTTGCGAACTTCAGGAAGTCGGCTTCAAGCTCCTTGTATTCGTCGTTCATAACGAAGCAGATGTTCATAAGCGAACGGTCTTCCTCCTTCACTGTTCCACGGAACAGTTTGTTGCGGTCTATTTCGCCATAAATTATTTCAGCACGCTCGTGTGCAAGCTTGTCCATGGCCTTTACGCCGCCCTGCTCTTTAATCCATTCAAGGGTCTTCATTGCGCAGTACACGGGCACTACGGGCGGGGTGTTAAACATGGAGCCTTTGGCTATGTGTGTGCGGTAATCGAGCATTGTAGGTATTGCGCGGCTCACTTTTCCAAGCGCGTCTTCCTTAACGATAACGAAAGTTACGCCGGCCATTGAGAGGTTTTTCTGTGCACCGCCGTAGATTATGGCGTATTTTGAAACGTTGACAGGGCGTGAAAGCACGTCGCTCGACATGTCGGCAACCATCAGCACGGGGCTGTCGGGTTCCTTGCGAATTTCCGTTCCGTATATGGTGTTGTTGGTGGTTATGTGAAAGTAGTCGACATCGGCGGGAACTGTGAAGTTTTTGGGAATATAGGTGTAGTTATCGGCGGCCGATGATGCCACTTCAACTACCTCGCCAAATAGCTTGGCTTCCTTTATTGCTTTCTTGGCCCATGTGCCGGTGTTAAGATATGCTGCTTTCTTTTCCAAAAGGTTGAACGGCACCATGCAGAACTGTGTGCTGGCACCGCCGCCGAGAAACAGCACGCTGTAGCCTTCGGGAATGTCGAGTATCTCTTTCATGAGGGCTTCGGCTTTGTCCATAACAGGCTGGAACTCTTTGCTGCGGTGGCTTATTTCCATTAGCGAGAGACCGGTGTTCTCAAAGTCTGTGCAGGCGTCTGTTGTGGCTTTGATTACTTGCCGGGGCAATATCGATGGTCCCGCGTTGAAATTGTATTTTTTCATTATTCTGTATGTTTGGTTGTTTATTGTTTCTGTTTTTCCGCACAAGGGCGTATTATGATGCGAATATACGAAAAATAAACGTCTTATGCAAATTTGTATCTGAAAACATGCAAAGTAATGCCCCTTGTTTGATACAGGCCGTGATTTGCCGTGTTTTTGCTTGGAAATGCAACGGATAACTGACAAATGACAACATGGGAGAGCCGCGTTGATAAAGTACGGCTGTTTGCGGAGGCGGAGTTTTGTTTGGCAATGCTGGTGCGGCGGCGTTGCAAGCGTTGGAAATTGGTGCCCGGATGGTTGTGGCTGCAACTCTTCTGAAATATTCCCGAAAAATATATTTGATGTAGAAAAAATCATGTCCTATGTAGGAAAAATTATATTTGATGTAATTCAAACTACATCAGACATAATTTTTACGCCTTGCAATACATTGAAAACCAAACGGTTACCGAGTAAATGGAGAAACAATGTAACGCGGTGGTTTGCAGATGGTTGCATTGGTTTTGAAAATGGCGTAAAAAAAGCCACGCCGTGGTGTATGCATGGCGTGGCTTGTGTTGGTATGTTTTATATGTTACATTATGAATTTAAGCAGGAAGTTTCTCACATCGTTTGATATGGCGAAAAGCATAAGGAGTATGAGCAGCGTCATGCCCACCATCTGGGCGTAGGTTAGGAATTTCTCCGATGGTTTGCGGCGCGTTATCATTTCGTATAACAGGAAGAATACGTGTCCGCCGTCGAGTGCGGGAATCGGGAGTATGTTCATGAATGCGAGTATTATGCTTATGAATGCCGTAAGTTCCCAAAAGCGTTGCCACACCCAATGTGTGGGGAACATGCTTCCTATTGCGCCGAAACTGCCCACGCTTTTTGCGCCGTCTTTGGTGAACACGTATTTCATGTCGTCAACATACCCCCTCAGCACGTTTATTCCATGCTTGGCACCTGCGGGTATTGATTCTAAGAAACCGAACTTCACGGTTTTCTGCTCGTAGTTTTTCAGCGCCATGCCGTAGGTTACGCCCATTTTGTAGTCCGGGGTCATTGTGAGTCTCAAAGTGTCGGGCGTGGTTGCGCCTTTGTGCATTACGGCAAGTGTTATGTTGCGCAGGGCAAGGCTGTCGGCGTGGTTGGCTGTTGTGAGTGCGTCCGTTATGCGCCCCTGTCGGTCGTTTATCTCGTTCCACGAAGCCACGCTGCGGTTTCCGAACGCCACAATGCGGTCGCCGGCCTTTATTCCGGCTTTTGCCGCCGGCGAGCCGGGCACCACGCTGTCGATTACCGAGGGGATGAGCGTCTGCACAAACGGCGGCGCCGACTTTATCATCGACAGCATATTCATGTTGCCGGGAAGTTTTATTGTTTCGCGCTTTCCATTGCGCAGCACATAGGCTTCGGTTGAGTTGGAGAGTGCGCGGTATGCATCGCCCACGCTTTCGCCGGTGTCGAAACTGCGGAACATTTTGGTGTTTGTGCCTATAAGAATGTCGCCGTCCTTAAAGCCGAGTTTGTGTGCCTGTTCGTTGTATGCCATTCCATAGGTCATTTTCTCTACCGGCGTGTAGGTTTCGCCCCACACGAACAGCACCATGGAATATATGGCAAGAGCGAGGAAGAAATTAACCGCCACGCCGGCCACCATTATTATAAGTCTTTGCCATGCCGGCTTTGTGCGGAATTCCCAAGGTTGGGGCGGACGTTTCATTTGCTCCGTGTCCATCGACTCATCAATCATCCCGGCTATCTTCACATATCCGCCAAGCGGAAGCCAGCCAAGGCAGTATTGTGTGTCGCTGTGCTTTGGCTTGAATTTGAAAAGGGTGAACCATGGGTCGAAGAACAGGCAGAATTTCTCTACTCTCACTTTGAAGAGCTTGGCTGCAAGAAAGTGCCCGCCCTCATGCAGAAATATCAGTATTGAAAAGCAGCAAATAAGTTGCAGGGCGCGGATTAAAAAAGATTCCATTCTGTAAGTCTGTTATTTCAAATATTAATGTTTTTTGTTGATTATTTCCGTAGCCTTTGCGCGTGCTTCGCGGTCGATGTCCAAAAGGTTTTCCACGGTGGGGTTTGCTGTGAACGGCATAGTGCCAATGGTTTCCGCTATTATTTCTCCTATAGATGTGAAGCTTGTATGCTTGTTGCGGAATGCGAGATTTGCCACTTCGTTGGCGGCGTTCATCACGCACGGCAGCGAGCCTCCGCGCTTTATTGCATTGAAAGCGATGGCAAGGCATGGGAACTTGTCTGTATCCGGTGCGGAAAATGTGAGTTTACCGAGTGTTGCAAGGTCGAGCCTTTCAGTTTTAAGCGGAAGGCGGTCGGGGTAGCTGAAGGCATATTGAATTGGAATGCGCATATCGGGCATTCCGAGCTGGGCCTTTACGGCACCATCGGCAAACTGCACGGCGGAATGTACTATGCTTTGCGGGTGTACCAGCACGTCAATGCGGCTTTCGCTTACGCCGAACAACCATTTTGCCTCGATAACCTCGAAGCCCTTGTTCATCATCGTGGCGGAATCCACGGTTATTTTCGCTCCCATGTTCCAGCTGGGGTGGTTCAGAGCCTGCTCCACGGTAACGCTTTCGAGTTCCTTTTTCGAGAAATTGCGAAACGGACCACCCGAGGCCGTAAGCAGTATTTTTTCAATCTCGTTGTCCCCCTCGCCGGCAAGGCACTGGAATATTGCCGAATGTTCGCTGTCAACGGGCAGCAGTGGCACTTTGTATTCCCCGATGAGCCGGTTTATTGTTTCCCCCGCCACGACAAGTGTTTCCTTGTTGGCCAGGGCTATCGACTTATGCGCTTTTATTGCACTTATGGTGGGAAGTAGTCCTGCAAAGCCCACAACCGCGACCAAAACCATGTCGATGTTGCCCAATTGCACTACATCGCATATGGCCTTTTGTCCGGCATAAACTTTCACGTCTTCGTTGGCCAGCATTTCCTTCAGTTCGCTGTATTTGCTTTCATCGGCAATGACAACCGAGTCGGGCTTGAACTTGCGTGCCTGCCGGGCAAGGAGCGCGGTGTTACTGTTAGCCGTAAGTACTTCTGCCGTGAAAAGGTCGGGGTGTTCCTCTATAACTTTCAAGGCTTGGGTGCCGATCGAACCGGTTGAGCCTAAAATTGCTATGCGCTTATTGTTCATCAGTTTTCATTGGATTTTTTTTCGTTGGCGCTTACAAGTCCCTCGGGAAGGCGCAGGCGCAGAATCCTTTTGTTTATGTCGAGTTCTTCCACGAAATCTTCGGCGAGCGGGATTAGTATCTCCTGTTCCCCTTGCACATATATAACGGCGTTTATTGTTGATGTGTCTATGTTTTTTACGGTTCCTATGTTCCCCAGCTCGGAGTCGTGAACCTCAAATCCTTTCAGAATGTTAGGGTTGAGGTTTATGGCATCTTCTGTTATCCCTTGTAGGTCTTCTTTGCGGCAATAAACAGTGCGTCCTGCGATTTCGCCGTGGTTTCCGTGGCATTCCTCGAACTTTGCGAACAAGGTGTTTACGCGTTCGTCAAGGCTCTCGATTTTGAACGGCACTTTCAGTCCGCCGATATCAATAAGCAGGAAATCGCCGCAAAACATGTCGGCGGTTATGTTGGTGAGGTTAATCTGCACATCGCCCTTTGCTGAGCGCGCCTTTGCCACCTTTCCTATTAATACGGCATCGTCAAAAAGCATGTCAATCAATTCTTAGTATTTTAGCTCCGAGTTTGTTAAGTCGTCCGCTTATGTCGGAATACCCGCGGTCTATCTGCTCCACGTTGTCTATGCGGCTTTTCCCATCTGCGCTCATGGCTGCTATGAGCAGGGCTATGCCCGCTCGTATGTCGGGGGAGACCATGCGCCGTGCCTTTAGGTGGAATTTGTGGTTGTGTCCCACGACAACAGCCCTGTGCGGGTCGCAAAGTATTATCTGTGCGCCCATTGAAATAAGCTTGTCAACGAAAAACAGTCGGCTTTCAAACATTTTTTGATGAAAGAGCACTGTGCCGTTTGCCTGTGTGGCTGTAACTATAAGCACGCTAAGAAGGTCGGGAGTAAGCCCGGGCCATGGCGAGTCGCTTATTGTCATTATCGAGCCGTCAATAAAGGTGTCTACCTGGTAATGGCTTTGTTTGGGCACTATTATGTCATCGCCCTTAACTTGCAGCCGTATGCCGAGACGCTTGAATGTTTCGGGTATAATGCCAAGATTTTCGGGCGAAGTGCTTTTTATTGTAATTCCGCCGCCCATGATGGCGGCCATTCCGATGAAGCTTCCCACTTCAATCATGTCGGGGAGTATGGTGTGGCTTGTGCCGTGGAGTGCAGTCGTTCCTGTTATGGTTAGCAGGTTTGATGCAATGCCGCTGATGCTTGCGCCCATTTTTACAAGCATTCTGCAAAGTTGCTGCAGGTATGGTTCGCAGGCCGCGTTGTATATTGTTGTAATGCCTTCGGCCATTGCCGCAGCCATTATTATGTTGGCGGTTCCGGTAACCGAAGCCTCATCGAGCAGCATGTATGTTCCCTTTATTTTGTCGGCGGTTATGCGGCAGGTGTCGCTGTTTTCGCTAACGGCGAATTTGGCCCCTAACGCGGCAAGTCCGCGCAGGTGGGTGTCAAGACGGCGTGTGCCTATGTTGTCGCCGCCGGGTTTTGCGAGGGTGGCCTTATGGAAGCGTGCGAGCAGTGGACCTACAAGCATAACGCTCCCGCGCAGTTTGGCGCATCGTGTGGCAAATTCCTCGCTTTCCACATAGTTTTCGTCTATTCTGTCGGCGCAGAATACATATTCGCCTTTGGAGATTTTGTCAACTCTGACGCCCATTTGGCGCAGCAGGTCGATGAGGTTAGCCACGTCAAGAATTTCAGGAACGTTTGAAATCCTAACCTCGTCGTCTGTGAGCAGTGTGGCGCAGATAACCTGCAGCGCTTCGTTTTTCGCGCCTTGCGGTGTTATTTCACCTGCAAGCGGGTTTCCGCCTTCTACAAGAAAAGAGGCCATGCTTTAAGTGTTTGTGTTTTATCGGGTTTGTTTTTTGCCGGTGTATCGTTCAAAGTCTTTGTGTATTTTCTTGTCGTTGAGCGAGTCTTTGTTCCACATTTCGAGACTGCGGCGCATTTGTCCTTCTGCGAGTTTGGTGAGCTCGTTGCGTTCCTTTCCCTCGGGCATTGCGGCTATTTCATCAAGCAGTGTTTCGATAAGATGACCATAGTGGCGGTATTTTATCTTGTTTGTGGGATATGGCACTCGTTCCGGCTTTTCGTTGTTGTCTTTTCTGTTTATGGGGAACGGATAGTCGATGTCGAGCTTGTATCCTGAAATCAAGGCGAGGTGATCCCACAGTTTATGGCGAAATCCGGGTATGTTGCGGTTTTGCGGGTTGCAGTTTGCCATAACTCTGACAATGGTTTCTGCAAAACGCTTGCGCTCGTTGCGGTCGGGGATTGTTATTGCATATTCCACGAGCTTTTGCACAAGTCTGCCGTATTCCGGCATTATTATTTTTTCTCTTGTTGTGTTATATTCCATTGTTATATAAGTTTCTTGGGCGTTGTGGCAACGAAGTCTTTAAGATAGAAAGGCTCGAAATATGCCACGTCCTCAAAGCGTTCGTTGTGTGCCGCAAGGTTGGCCAACGGAAGCATGTTGCTGGCGAGCGGCTCTATGTTGGAAACAAAATGGGCGTTGGGGCATTTTATCACGTCCTTGCATTTTTCGGCTCCGTTGCCGAAGAAGTATATTGGCTTGCCCCCGGCTATGTCGGTGAATGTGTCTGCTTCCACAACCTGTGCCTTGACGGGCATAACTTCGTGCAGGGCGCGGTCGTACACGGCGCAGTAAACTTCCATTCGGCGTGCGTCTATCATAGGGCAAAACAGGGCGTCTTCCTCAATGTCGTCGCGGTAGAGCAGCAGCGGTACGGTTATTACTTTCAACGTGGGTACGGCTATGAGCTTAACGTTTCTGCCGTAGCATATACCCTTGGCTGTGGAGCACCCTATGCGGAGACCGGTGTACGAACCCGGCCCTTCGCTAACGGCTACGTAGTCGAGCGGTATGGCATGGCTGTCGGCGAATGATAGTGCGTCATCAACCATGGGGGCGAGTATGCGGGCTTGGTTGGGACCATCGAAGTCCTCTTTGTGGTAAATTATGTGGTTGTCTTCGCTAACTGCCACGGAACATACTTTCGTGGATGTTTCAATGAAGAGAATGCATGACATGGTTTTATGGTTTGCCTTTTTATTCAATTTGCAAATTTAGTCAAAATAAGCGGGATAATTCCTTGTGTGGCGAAAAACCTTGCTTGCCTTGTGTGTGCGTTCCCCGCAGGGGGCTTTGGAGAATCGGCGCAGACTGTGTTTCATTATAAATAATTATCTTTGCATGTGTTTTTATGGGAGAGAATTTATGAAAAAGTTTGTATTTCTCATGGCCTTGCTTATGGCAGGCACTTCTGTTTATTCCCAAAAGGAATACAGGCAAATACGCGAGCTGCTGAAGAACAATAACGAGGGTGTTATAGGAATGGTGGAGAATTGCCTTAAAAACGACAAATTCAAAGAAGACCCGGAATTGCTTCACTATGGGGTGGAGGCGTGGCTTGTGGCTAACTCCAACCTGAACCGAAAGGCGTATCTGAAAGAAAAATACGATACAGCCAAACTGTTCAACAGCGTGCTAAATATGTACAATTACGCAGTAAGATGCGACACCATGGAGGCTTTTGCGGCAAGCAAAAAAGGCAGGAAGAAGATTAAATACAAGTATCGAAGCTCTCACGGCGATTTGCTGAGGTCGCAATATGGAAATCTTTACAACGGAGGACAGTTCTCGTTACTCAAAAAGGATTTTGCTAACGCTTATATCTATTTTTCGATGTATTATGACATACGTGCTACTCCGCTTTTCGGCGGGGGAAAGATTTCCAAAAGAGACAGTCTTAATATGCAACGGGCGGCCTATTGGGCCACGGTTTGCGCCTTTCAAACCAACAATAAAGAAAACTTTTTCAAATACAACGCCGCGGCGTTGAGGGATACCACATACCGCCAAAAGGAACTTGAACTTACTGCACGCCTGTATAAGGCGGGAAACGATACGGCGGCATTTAAGGAAATTTTAAAGATAGGGGTAAAAGAATATCCGCAGCAGGACTATTTTTTTACAAACCTTACAGACTGCTATAACAGCGAAGGACAGTTTGACCGGGCTATGGCTCTTGCCGACAATATACTAAAGCACGACCCGCGCTCGATTATGGCGCAGTATGGAAGGAGTCTTGTGTTTCTGAAAATGAAACGCTATGACGAATGCATCATTTTGTCGAAAAGCATTATTCAGAGTGATTCCACCTATTCCGAGGCATATTATAATGTGGGGGCTGCTTATCTTGCCGAGGCGGCGGCTATACGCGATAAGGTGAGGTCGGATATGAAACTTGTGGAAATACGAAACATAAAGCGCGAGGAAGATAAGTTGATGCGCAACGCACTTCCATATTTGGAGCATTACAGAAAATTAAACCCGAGTTTGGTAGAGTGGTGGGGACGCCCGCTTTATAACATTTATCTTGCGCTGAATATGGGCGACAAGTTTGAAGAAGTGGAAAGGCTCATAGATAATGCGGAGAAGGCAAAGGCCGAAGCTGCGGCAAAAGCCGCCCAAGCCAAAAAGAAGTAACAGCGCAAGTTATGGATTAGAAAAGAGCACGCTTTTCGGATTTAACGCATAGTTTGTGCGGGGGCGTAAAGGGCGTATGCCACACGCCCCTAAAAATGGCGCAAACCTCAAACCTGCTGCTTTTCCACAAACACCCCGAAAACTATGTCTGATGCGGGAAAAACCACATAGGACATAGAAAAAATTATATCAGACATAATTAAAACCACGTCAGACCTTTTTTCTGCAATTACAAACCATTGAAAAACAAATTCTTACAAAGGAAGTGTTTAGTCGGAGCATCCTTTTGGAAATCAAAATGTTATGTTGTCTTTGCAAGATTTGCAACCTCGCCGATGATATGCCTGTGCCGTGTTAAGGAAGCAAGGGGTAGTGTGCTGCGGAGTTGCCACTTCTTCCGCAACAGCCCGGCTGGTTATGCCATAGAGCGGGTAAAAGCAACCAAGCCTGTTTTATCCCTTCTGACGAATTAGGGTGAAATTGCAATGCCTCAGTTTGAGGGGAAAACTGTCGAGGGCTTTGACATGAGGCTTAAAGCGGTTTGCAGCTCTTTGCCAAGCAAGGGGATTTGCAACTTTGCGAACGATGTCTTGTCCGGGCATACATCTATGAGGTGTATTGCGCAAATCTTCAGATGGCAGTTCTTTTCCAAAATGGCGCGGTACAGGTTTAGCTGTAGCGCATAGTGCCAGAATGGCGTGTCGCTGATGTTTTCAAGTCCGTATGTCCCTTTTTTGCCAAAGGGGTTTTGGGTTATGGCATTTCCGCTTTCATCTGAAATGCCGCTGCGCCGTTTCCAGTCGTAAAGCTCGTATCCGCCATCGCATTTTCCGATGAACGCCACGCGCCCTGCGAGCCGCAGGGAACTGTCGGCAACAAGATAGTTTGTGCGGTAAACGCGCAAAGGTACGGCATTTATGAATTGCATGAATAGCCTTTCTTCCTTTTCAAGGCTTATGGTTTCGTCAGTCTGTGAAAATTTGCCGTTGAACGTGAAGCGGAAGCTGCCTTTCATTCGCGAACCGGCAAAAAACGCGGCAATGTCTTCGTGCAGAAACACTCCTGTGGCCCTTGCCCGCTCGCGTGCCATTTCCCAATCTTCAATTATTTTCTCTTTGGGTATGCCGGTTTTTGCAGATTTTTCTTCAGCACGTCGTTCCTTGTCGAATGTTTCAAAAAACAAGTTGACGGCTGAACTGACAGGCATAAGCCGTTTCCCGCGCACGGTGTACCGGTTTTCTTTTGCAGAGTATGTTATTTCGGAAATTACGGGCGGTTGCGATACATGACGGTCTTTCTGTTTGGGTTTGCGTAAAAACGCAAGGCAGAATGTTATTGCCGTAAAAAGAGCAAAGCCTACTATGGCTGCCAGCTGCAAAGCGTTCATGGTTGGTTGGGAAATAAAAACGGCGCCCCGCAAACGAGACGCCGTGGAATTTTGTTTTTGGGGTTTAGCATAGCCTGCGCGAACCATCGCCTATGACGACATCTATGCATATTGGCTCAATGCCGAATTTCTCTTTATATGCTTGCTTTGATGTTGAAACAAAATTGTCGTACAAATCGTTGCTTACAAGGTTTATTGTGCAGCCGCCGAAACCGCCGCCCATTATGCGTGAACCTGTTACGCCGCAGCTCTTGGCTACATCGTTCAGGAAGTCAAGTTCCGGGCATGAAACCTCGTATTCTTTTGATAGGCCATAGTGGGTTTCGAACATCTTGCGCCCAACCTCTTCGTAATCGTCCTCTTCGAGAGCAACGCAAACCTCCAGAACGCGATACTTCTCGCCGATTACATATCTTGCGCGCAATGCGTCTTCTTCGCTTACATCTTCCTTTACGGATTCAAGCATATCGTAGTTTGCATCGCGCAGAGATTTTACTCCGGGGAAACGTCTCTTCAAAGCTTCGGCAACGTTCTCGCAGCTCTTGCGTCGCTTGTTGTACGCAGAATTGGCAAGCTCGTGCTTCACTTGTGAGTTGAGCAGCACAAGACGGTAGTCTTTCGGATGCCAGGGGAAATATTTGTACTGCAACGAACGACAGTCGAGACGTATAAGGTTTTCGGCCTTTCCGAACACCGATGCGAACTGGTCCATTATGCCGCAGTTTGTGCCTATATAGTTGTGCTCTGTTGCCTGACCAACCTTGGCGAGTGTAAATTTGTCTATTTTGTTCTCGCCGAAAAGGTCGTTCAGAGCGAATGCGAATGTGCTTTCAAGAGCGGCAGAAGATGACATACCTGCGCCAAGGGGCACATCGCCTGCAAAAGCAGTGTTGAAACCTTCTACTGGCACACCGAGCTTCATCATCTCACGGCATACACCATAAACAAAACGGAAGTGGGTTGCGGAGGGACCTTTCTCGTCATCCAAACTGAACTCCACATAGTCCTTCAAGTCTATCGAATAGGCGCAAACCTTGCGTGTCTTGTTAGGCTTGATTTCTGCAATAATGCCTTGCTCAACGGCTCCGGGAAATACAAACCCATCGTTGTAGTCGGTGTGTTCGCCTATTAGGTTGATGCGTCCCGGCGATGCGTAAACGTTTCCTGTGCTGCCGTCAAAATGCTTAATGAAACGACTGCGCACGTCTTCTATTTTCAATTTCATATTTTTTATTTTGTAGGTTTGGGGTCCGGTGGCGATATTGCCACCGGACGAAGTTACTTATTATTCGTATATCATTTTTTCCGGGTTCTCGGTTTTCTTTACACGGCTACCGATAAGCGCATAGAACAGAATGTATGCCGCGCATACGAGAACAAGAATGTAGCTTGTCATGAAGCTGCCCGATATGTCGGCAATATATCCTTGCAGCGGAACGAGAAGCGCGCCGCCAAATACCATTGTCATGAACATTCCGCTTGCAAATTCGGTGTATTTGCCAAGCCCTTCGACAGCCATGTTAAATATGCCGCCCCACATTACGGAGGTGAACAAGCCGGCAATGACAAAGGCCAGTACGCAGGTGGGTACTTGTGCGCCCTCAATGCTTATGGTAACGTCTTTCGGGCCGAACACGCCTATGAGTGTGCATATGATTACAAGTGTGGCTACTACAGTAATTTGTGTGCGGCTTGAAACTTTACCGCCTATCAATCCGCCCACGAAGCGTCCGCACAGCATAAAGAGCCAGTAAACGCCTGCTATGGTTGCGGCAACGGCCGCGCTGATGCCCAAGCCCGGTGTGGCTGCGTCTGCGGGAGTTGAAAGATACTGGAGCACGTAGGTGGGAAGTCCTACTTCAACTCCCATGTAAAGGAATATTGCGAGTATTCCAAGGTCGAAGTGGGTGTATTTGAACGCTCCGGTAGTTGCGGTTTCATTGCTTGCGTTTGTGGATGGCTCGGGAATTTTCACGAGCGCGAGGACTACAAACACTATGGCGAAAATTGCCAATGCCGTGTAAAGGGCGGGGGTTACGTCTTTTATGGAGGTGTCTTTGGTTACTTCTCCGATGAGTGCGCCGCCGAAAATTGTTACGGTTGTTGCGGCAAGAGAGTTGCACACGCCGCCGAACTGTATAAGTTGGTTGCCTTTGTTGCCGCCTCCGCCAAGGGTGTTGAGCATTGGGTTTACAACCGTGTTAAGCATGCACATGCAGAAGCCTGCTATGAATGCGCCAAGAAGGTAAATCCAGAAATTCTGCACTGAATCCCATCCCGACACATACTCCAGGAACACGCCTGCAAAGCCAAGGGCTATGGCAAGGAGGGCGGTTTTTTTATAGCCGATTTTCTTGAGCAAAAGGCCGGATGGTATGCCCATAACAAGGTATGCTATGAAGTTGGCAAGATTACCCAGCTGTGCTTCAAAGTTTGTCAGCGAAAATTGGGTTTTTACGATTACGCCCATAGGATTGCACAGATTGGTAACGAATGCAATCATGGCGAAAAGAAGGAACATCATTATTATTGGAATGATGTTCATTTTTTTAGAATTACTCATTTTTTATATTAGGTTATTTATTTGTTGTTTGCCTTGGCTGTTGGTTTCTGCTAGTTTTCAACACCGAATTTGTAGATTGTTTTCTGGGTATAGATTTCTCCCGGGCGCAGAACCACCGGCGGGAAGTATGCGTGGTTGGGGCTGTCGGGGAAGTGCTGTGCCTCAAAGCACAGTGCGCTGCGGCGCGGGAAAGTTGCCCCGTTTTGTCCTTTGTAGCCGTCGGCCCAGTTGTCGGAGTAGAATTGTATTCCGGGTTCGGTTGTGTAAACCTCCATGGTTCTTCCGCTTTCGGGCTCTTTTATTTTGGCAGCGAACGTGAGTTCGCCCGGTTCGTGCTTGTTTAGCACAAAGCAGTGGTCGTATCCTGCGCCGTTCTTTATTTGTACGTCGTCATCGTTTATGTGGTCTCCCACGGCATGTGGTGTGCGGAAGTCAAATGGTGTGCCTTCCACCTTGAGTATCTCACCGGTGGGTATAGATGTGTCGTCTATGGGAAGGTAGTAGTCTGCGTTTATCTGGCATATCACGTTTTCGGCAGATGGGGTGGGGTTGGCTATACCTGCAAGCGAGAAAAAGCCGTGATGTGTCATGTTGACTATCGTTTTCTTGTTACAGGTGCCTTTGTAGTCAATTATAAGTTCGTTGTTGTCTGTGAACGTGAACATAACAGTCATGCAGAGTTCTCCCGGGAAGCCTTCTTCGTAGTAAGGCGAAACATACCGCAGCACTATGGCGCGCTCGTTAACTCTTTCAACTCCCCAAACCTTGGTGTGGAAGCCTGTGGGGCCGCCGTGCAAATGGTTGGGACCATTGTTAATGGCAAGATAGTATTCTTTGCCGTTGAGTACAAATTTCCCTTTTGCTATGCGGTTGGCATATCGCCCAACCAATGTGCTGAGAAACGGCTCCGGGCTGTTTATTACATCGTCAATATTGTCATGCCCTTGTATAATGTTGGCAAGGCGTCCGTTTTTGTCGGACACCATTATGGCTACCACTGCGCCGCCATAGTTGGTTAGAGAAACTTCGTTGCCTTCGCTGTTGCGCAAGGTATATAGGTTTATCTCCTTTCCGTTTAGGGTTTTACGGAAGTTCTCGGGGTTCAATCCGCTTTTGTTTAGCTGTCCTTCTACCATGTTGCTTATTTTTCAGGGTTAGTGAATGGCTGTTTTTTAAAGTCTGTATTGCAAAGTAAATTATTTATTTTGATTTGGCAAAGAGTTTGTGAAAAAAAGCACAATTTATTTTGTAGTGCGGCTTTGGCTTGTGCCGACAGGCGTTTTTCGTGCTTTTGAGTGGGTTTTGCTTGCTTTCGCGGCGTTTGGGCTGAGTAAGGAATGCGCAGGGTTTCGAGCCGGATAGCGTAAGCCCGGCCGGTTTTTCCCGGGGCGTTGATTTTGGGTAATCGATGAGGTTGGGGGAATTCTTGCAAGTACCTGTTTTCCTTAGGGTGCAAGTTGGCAAAAAAAGGTCTGATGTGGTTTTTTCTACGTCAGACATGTTTTTTTCTACATCGGACGTTGTTTTTCTTATTTCCGATGTGTTTCGTATTTCGGGTTGTTTGTTTCCGTGGAATGGTGGAATTTTTCTGCTGTTGCGGTGCGTGTTGGGGCTTATGAGCTTTGCCAGTGTCCCTATGGCCATTCCTCCGGCGAATGAGGCGAGGTATACGAGTGCGACTTTTGAAGTGGGGCAGCCGCCTTTTACATTGTATATTATGGAGTAGTGGAACAGGAATACGCAAAACATGGTGGAGGCAATGGCATTTACGGTTTTGCTGCGCAGTTTTATATTTTTGAAAAGCATGAACAACCCGCATGATGCCATGAGTATCTGCGGGCTGTTGTAGGCAAAAGCTGTGAATCCGGGCTTTATGAAGGCTGACACGGCGTATGCCATAAGGCTTCCGCATACATACATGGTTGCCGCCGGGGGAATTCTCACGCCTTGGCAGTTGCGGCGCAGAAATCGCCCGAGTATGTAAAGGTATATGAATTGCACCAGATTGTAGCCCGTGGTGTCAATCGGGGTTATGCTGAAAAAGTAGGAGTACAGGCACAGCAGAGTCAGCGCGGCGGTCCACAGCGACAGCTCTTTTTGTGTGGCGTTGTCGAGAGCCTTGTTGAGTATTGGCGACAGCAGCATAAGCCCTATGTATGATGGTATGAACCAGTTGCTGTCTTTGAAAAAGGGAACTATTCGGTGTATGGCGTAGGGCAGGTTTATAAGGTCGCTTGTTGCCGGGATGGCGGCAAGCAGAGCTTCTGCCGAAAGTGTGAGCGCAATGAGTGTTGCAAACCGTATGAATTTGCCGCCCCCGGCTCTTATGCCAAAATAGCCCGATATAAGAATGAAACAGTCAACGCCGCATACAAGGAACGAGTTGGCGAGTTCGCCGCCGTGCAAACTTGCGCTGTAATAGTCAACTTTTCCGGTGGCTATAAGAAAATGGTGCGCCACGATGAACATCATCGCCACAATACGAAGCAGCTCGAAGTTCGACTCCCTTGTTTTGGCGCACGGTGGGGGAATGGCGCGTTTGTTGTCCATTCCCGCTCAGAGCATTTCCGACAGCCTTTCCACGGCTTGCACCATGTCGTTTCCGAAGGTGGCGTGGTTGAGCAGGAAATCTTTTTTACCGCCGGAGATTTTCATGTACAGCTCTTTGTTCATTTCTTGTATGTATGAGAATATGGCATATTCAATGTCGTCTTTCTGTTTGACTATCGTTGAATGTGCATATATTCTCTGTTTCTGGTGAAAGAAACTGTATGCAGTCTCAATGGCGTCCCTGCTTATCATGTTCAGGCATTTTCAAGCCCTATGGGACGTATTTGTTTCTGCCCCTCGTTGTAGGCGTATCCGTTTTCTTTAAGAAAAGCCTTTACTTCTTCGGGGTCGCGGTTGAAACAGTGGCACAGCTCATCGAATGAGTCGTATTCGTTGTCGCGCAAGAGCATGTTTACGCTCGACACAAGAATTGCCGGGTCTTTTGGCAGGTGGTCCATTATTTTTTGTTGTTTTTGCGTTTCTTGTTAGCCTCTCTTATCATCACCGCCAGCAGCGCTACCGCCACAACGGCGAGAATTGCGTAGCCTATTGTATGACTGTATTTGGATGACAGGTCGGCTATGTCTTGAGTGGTCTTCATGCCCGGCACTTTCGAAAGCGAATATCCGATAGCCACGAGCACAATGTTCCACGCCCCCGCTCCGAGGGTTGTGAAAAGTATGAATTTTCCGAAATGCATCTTGGCCAGACCGGCGGGGATTGATATGAGCTGCCTTACCGCAGGAACGAGCCTGCCGAAGAATGTTGACGCCACACCGTGTTTGTCGAAGAAAGTTTCGGCATGCTTAACCTTTTCCTCGTTTATAAGGCAAATGTGCCCGATTTTTGAGCGTGCGAAAGCATACACTATGGGCCGCCCAAGGAGCATGGCAAGCAGATAGTTGATTGTGGCGCCGATGTCCGCCCCTATTGTGGCAGCTATTACAACGCCAACGATGTTCAGCCCGTTTTCGCCGTTTGCAGCAAGCCATGCCGCCGGCGGCACAACAACTTCGGAGGGAAAGGGAATGAACGAACTTTCAACGGCCATGAACAGAATTATAGTCCAATAGTTAAGGTGG
This sequence comes from Prevotellaceae bacterium UBA6398, assembly GCA_002437495.1. Lineage (GTDB taxonomy): Bacteria > Bacteroidota > Bacteroidia > Bacteroidales > Bacteroidaceae > UBA6398. The sequence goes on along the minus strand of DJQA01000003.1, from coordinate 84,153 downwards.
GCCAGGCACCACATTATTATTGCGCTCATATAAGATAGTAATTTGGCACAAAATTAGGAATATTATTCATAATGCCTTGCGTAAAGCCCCGGAAAAGTGCAAAACAAGCTGCCAAGCACGCATTTTTGGAGATTTTCCATACAGAAACTTCCGTGTTAGCCGAAAAAATCATAAATTTGCGGTCGCTTTTAGTGGAATGTACGCACAAATATGATACACTGCACCGTAAATGTCAAAGAATTAGCAAACAAGGACGGAGGCGAGAGCTTTCGCTTGGATGATGGCTTTTTCGTGCAGTTCGACTGTGAGGACGTGGTAGGCGGCTCTGTAGATGTTGACATAACGGCAGAAAAGTCTCACAGCGCGGAATGCGACTATATTGTCGACATAAGGATGAAAGGGGTGCTACGCGTGCCCTGCACACGCTGCCTTGACAATATGGATTATGACACAGAGTTGGAGGATACAGTAAAGGTGGTGTGCGCCGATGGTGGTGCGGATAGCGATGACGAGGATTTGCTCAAGGCGAAAGCCGACGGCACCATTGATTTGTCCCACCGCATATTCGAGACGCTTGCCCTCAATGTGCCTTCGGTGCGCGTGCATGAGGAAGGCGGATGCAATCCTGCCGTAATGAAGTGGCTCGAAAGCCATTCTGCGGAGATACAATAAAAATAATAAACAAATAAACATTTAGAATAAAATGGCACATCCTAAAAGAAGACAATCCAAGACTCGCACACGTAAGCGCAGAACTCATGACAAGGCAGTGGCTCCTACACTTGCTGTATGCCCTAACTGCGGTTCGCTATACGTATATCACACAGTATGCCCCGATTGCGGATATTATCGCGGCAAGGTGGCAATCGAAAAAGGGGCGGAAGCGTAATTGCTTCGTCCGAATTTAATCAGATGAGAACTTGGAGGCTGCGCGGGAAACTCGCATAGTCTTCAAGTTGTTGTATTATAAACAAAGAAGAAAATGGCTGACAAAATAAACGCTATAATAACGGGAGTGGGTGGATATGTTCCCGAATATGTGCTGACCAATGACGAGTTGTCGCGAATGGTCGACACCAACGACGAGTGGATTATGACCCGTATAGGCGTAAAAGAACGCCGCATTCTCAACGAAGAAGGTCTCGGCACGAGCTATATGGCACGAAAGGCCGTTAAGCAGCTTCTTGAACGTACCGGTACGGATCCGAAAGAGATAGACTGTCTTGTGATGGCTACCTCGACTCCCGATTACCATCTCCCTTCCACGGGTTCGATAGTCTTGGGCCGCTTGGGAATGACCAACGCCTATTCGTTCGACATGGAGGCTGCGTGCTGCGGTTTCCTGTTCGGACTGGAGATTGGTGCAAACCTTATACGCAGCGGGCGTTACAAGAAAGTGGTTGTATGCGGTGCAGACAAATTGTCCTCGATAGTTGACTACACCGACCGTTCCACATGTCCTATTTTCGGCGATGGTGCAGGTGCGGTGCTGCTTGAGCCAACCGAAGAGGATTACGGCTTGATTGACTCCTATCTGCGCACCGACGGCAAAGGACTACCTTTCCTCGTGCAAAAGGGAGGCGGCTCTGTTTGCCCACCCACGCATTTCACCATAGACCATCATTTGCACTACCTGCATCAAGAAGGACGCACGGTGTTCAAATTCGCAGTAACAAACATGAGTGACGCCTGCAATGTGATAGCCGAGCGCAACAACCTCAATAAAGACAACATTTCCTGGGTAGTGCCCCATCAGGCAAACGTTAGGATTATCGAGGCTGTGGCAAAACGTCTCGATGTCCCCATGGAAAAGGTTATGATGAACATACAACGATACGGCAACACTTCGGGTGCAACGCTTCCGTTGGCATTGTGGGACTACGAAAGTCAGTTAAAGAAAGGCGACAACCTTATATTCTGTGCGTTCGGTGCAGGATTTGTGTGGGGAGCGTCCTATCTCAAGTGGGCTTACGACTACAAAAGCGCAAAATAAGCAGGCATGCACAAAGCCGGATTTGTAAGCATTGTGGGCAACCCGAATGTGGGAAAGTCAACGTTGATGAACCTTTTTGTCGGCGAGAGAATTTCCATTGCTACATTCAAGGCGCAAACCACGCGCCACAGAATTATGGGAATTGTTTCCACCGATGATTACCAGATAGTGTTTTCCGACACTCCCGGCGTGCTGAAGCCAAATTACAAGTTACAAGAAGATATGCTCGCATTCTCGGTCTCATCGCTCGAGGATGCGGACATTCTTCTTTATGTAACCGACACGGTGGAAAAACATTCTAAGAACGAAGACTTCATCTCAAAGGTAAAAACGCTCAACATTCCAATACTTGTGCTTATAAACAAGATTGACTTGAGCAGCGAAAAGGAAGTAACAAAACTTGTGGAGTATTGGCATGAGCAAATACCCCGGGCGGAAATTGTGCCGCTTTCCGCAAAGGCCAGGTTCAATGTGGACAATGTTATGAGGCGCATAGTGGAATTGCTTCCCGAGTCTCCGAACTATTTCGACAAAGACCAGCTCACCGATAAACCTTCGCGCTTCATTGTTTCCGAGATAATACGCGAAAAGATACTTTTGTATTATGATAAGGAGATACCTTATTCGGTCGAGGTGGTTGTAACCGAGTTCAAGGACGAGAAAAAGCTGATACGCATTGCTGCAACGATATTCGTTGAGCGCGAAAGCCAAAAAGGCATAGTAATAGGGCATGGCGGCGTGGCACTGAAGCGTGTGGGCGAAGAAGCCCGCAGGGATATTCAGAATTTTTTTGACAAGAAGGTGTTTTTACAGCTATACGTAAAGGTTAATCCCAATTGGAGAAACTCGGCCAAATCGCTTGAAAGCTTCGGCTATGAGCCGAAATGATTTTTGCAAACCATAAAACAAACAATTCGAACAATCAACAATGGGAAATTTAATAGCTATCGTCGGACGTCCGAATGTGGGCAAGTCAACTCTCTTCAACCGTCTGACGGAAACTCGCCGCGCCATCGTGAGCGATGAGGCGGGAACCACACGCGACCGACAGTATGGCAAAGTTCTTTGGAACGGCAGAACTTTCTCGGTTGTTGACACCGGAGGTTGGGTGGTTAACAGCGACGATGTTTTCGAGGAGGAGATACGCAAGCAGGTCATGGTTGCCACTCAGGAGGCCGATGTGGTTTTGTTCATGGTTGACGTTAAGAGCGGTATAACCGATCTTGACGATGAGGTTGCCAACATACTGCGCCGCGCAAAGCTCCCGGTGATACTTGTCGCCAATAAGGCAGACAACAGTGCCGATGTGTTTGCGAGCGCGGAATTCTATCGTCTCGGTCTTGGCGACCCAATGGCTGTGAGTGCCGCAACTGGCAGCGGTACGGGCGAACTGCTTGACGCAATAATAGAGAGGATGCCCAAGGAAAACGGGGCTGAAGATGACGAGAACATTCCCCACTTTGCTGTGGTGGGACGCCCTAACGTTGGCAAGAGCAGCCTCATAAACGCTTTCATAGGCGAGGACAGGAATATTGTTACCGACATTGCCGGAACAACGCGCGATGCCATATCAACGCGCTACACAAAGTTCGGCTTCGACTTCTACCTTGTTGACACGGCGGGCATACGCAAAAAAAACAAGGTTAACGAGGATTTGGAATACTACAGCGTGCTGCGTTCCATACGTGCCATAGAGTCAGCCGATGTTTCCATTCTCATGATTGACGCAACGCGGGGAATAGGCACGCAGGACATGAATATATTCCAGGTAATACAGAAAAACTCCACGGGTTTGGTTGTGGTAGTTAACAAGTGGGACTTGGTTGAGGACCGGTCGCAGCAGGCTCAGTCTGACTATATAAATGCCATTCGCGCACGCATGGCGCCTTTCGTGGATTTCCCAATAATTTTTGCGTCGGCAATGACAAAACAGCGCATATTCAAAGTGTTGGAAACAGCAAAGGACGTTTACATACGCCGCACCACTAAAGTTCCCACGCCTAAGCTCAACGATATAATGCTTCCCATTATAGAGGAGACGCCGCCCCCGGCAACCAAGGGCAAATACATAAGGATTAAATACTGCACCCAGCTGCCCAACACGCGTGTGCCGTCGTTTGCGTTTTTCGCAAACCTGCCGCAATATGTCAAGGAGCATTACCGCCGTTTCCTCGAAAACCGTATACGCGAAAACTGGAATTTTTGCGGCACACCCATTAATATCTTCATACGCCACAAATAAAGATGAACAAACTTGTTGCGCCGGCTGTCGCGTTGGCTTTACTGCTCTCGTGCAAGTCTGAAACCAAGGAAGGAATCGTTGAAAAGTCCACGCCTTCGGAAATAGTGGAGACTGCATACACACATCTTTTGAAGGGGGAGTATGACGGTTATCTTTCATGTGTGCAGAGTTGCGACAGCATACCCGAACGATACCGAAAGAGTTTGATTAACGTGCTGAAACAGGCTGCCGAAAACGAACGAAAGGAGCGAAAGGGCATGGTCAGCGCGAAAGCCATTGCGGAGAATACGAACGAAAAAGAAACGTATTCGGTTGTAAGGGTCGACATAACATATGGAGACAGTACCAAAGAAGAGATTGCCGTTCCCGTTGTGAAATACAACGGCAAGTGGCGGCTGAAATAACGGTACGGCTGTTTTTTCGATAAAATCATATCTTACAATAAATGGCAGGTGCGCTTTATGGCATCCGCCTTTTTATGTGTAAAATCATGCATCGCACCGACATTTGCGGATAAACGGTCAAATTGTTTAATGCGCGGAAATATAGCAGTTTAACGTGATTTGTGTGTGTCGGTATAAACGCTTTCTTTTCAAGGTATTAGATGTGCTCAAAATTATGTCTGATGTAGTTTGATTTATGTCCGATATAATTTTTTCTATATAGGACTTGGTTTTTATTATATCTTATGTTGTTTTTGCGGTTTCAACACTTCCGTGAATATTTGGCAGCAAACGCCATATCCCGACACGGTTTGGTGTAATAATATTTGTCGCAGTAAAAAAAGCCAGCTAATGTGCACAAATCAATTTTGTACCATTGGAATAATGGTGCACCCATCATTCCGCACATATTTGCCCGAGTGTTTGTGGAAGCTGCGAAATGCTTGCAATCACGGCATCCGCCGCCGAAGTGTCCTTGGGCGGGTTTCCCCATCCCTCGCCTTTCAGCCAAATTGTTTTGCAGCCAATGGAGGACGCGGGAATTATGTCCTTGTCGTATGAGTCGCCTATTACAACGGTGTTGCCGGCGGCAATTCCAAGGCTTTCAACCCCGAGACGGTATATCTGCGGGTCGGGCTTTCTCACTCCCACGCACGCCGACTCTATTATGTCTTTGAAGAAGTCCAGCTTGAAATCCTTGAGAACCGAGTGCATATTGCCGTAGAAGTTTGTTACCAGCACCATTTTGAAGCCTTCGAGCTTTTCGAGCGCGTTGCGGCTGCGCTCAATGCAGTTTGCCGCGTAACGGTAGCAGTATTCGGCGGCTTTTGCGATGCACTCCGCTTTTTCGCTTTCCGACAGTGCGATTGCGCCTGTTTCGATGAGCCGTGAAATTTCGATGCCGATTTTTTTCTGCATCACGTCGCGGAAAGTGTCTTGCGCGAGTATTATGCGCTCTTTGGCGAGGGCGCGCTCGGCAAACACGTAGGCGTCTTTCCAACTATCGTCCCCGCATTCTGTTCCAGCGGCTTTCAAACCCTCGCGCAGTATGTATGACCAGTGCCGTCCCTCCGAATCGAGCGTTCCGCCGTAGTCGAATATTAGTCCTTTTATGTTCGCGAATTTTCCGTTCATGTGTTTGTTGCCGTTTGGTTTGCGCCGTTTTTCTTACCGATTTTTATGAGCAAAATTCCTATTGCCACCCATATAAGTTCCCTTATCCTTGTGAGCAGCCCTGCAAGCACGCCGAAAGCCCCCGACATAGCCAGTCCGCCTACGGCGAGGGCGAAACCTCCCTCACGCGTACCCATTTCCATGGGCATGAAAAAGAACAGGTTTGCAAACAGCGATGTGAAAGCCTGTATCAGTATGCAGTCCCAAAACGACACGCTGTCGGTGAGTATCATGAATATGAACCAAATTTCAAGACACCCCACAATGCGCGCGGCAAACTCGAGGAACAGCGACAGATAGAACGTGCGCTTGTTTTGGCGGTGCAGTTCGGCAATCTGCGAGTCGATGCGTTCCACTGTTTCGCGCTTGTCCTCCACGAACTTTCGCGCCTTGCGGCGCAGTCCCGGAACATGGGTGAACACTTTGAGCGTTTTCATTGCAAGACCGTTCTTGTAGCCTTTCATGAAGAAATATATGCCCAAACCGCAAAAAGCAGCCACAATTAGCAGCATCGCGCCCATGGACGCGGTTATTGAGTTGAAGTAGATAAGCAGGTAAAGCAGTATGGAGAACGCCCAGAAAATGAAGTGCGAGAAAATGTGCATCATCGCGTAGAGAATGACGGACGATGTGGCTTTTGCCGCGCCGTAGTATGGTGTGAGCTCCATGATTCTGTATGGCTCTCCGCCAAGAACGCCAACCGGGGTTACATAGTTGAGCGCGTAGCCCGATATGGTGTACTTCATTATAAGCAAGAACGAAAGTTTCTTGCCATTGTTGCCGTTGTTGATGATTACGCGCCACGACCATGCGTTTATGGCGTATATAGGAATCCATACGAGAACAACGGCAATAAACCATCGGTCGGCCTTTCGCAGGTTTTGCCATATTTCGGAGTATGAAACATCGAATGTGCAAAGCATCACAACTATTGCCGCAATGCCTATGGCAAGAAATATGTTCATTGCTTTTTTGCGCATGGTTGTTATATCAGCGTTGAATCTTCGTTGTAGTAGCCTTTTTCCAAAAGCATCGCCATTTGGCGGCACAATTTTTCATGCCGCTCGCGCAGATAAAAAGCAAGGGCGGTGAACACCACTATTTCCGCCAAAATGTACAGCCATGGAATGTTTAGCAGGCACGAAACATACAGCGTTATGGCACGCCAGTTGAACGTTAGTATGTTGGCGTATTTCATCATCGGCTTGCTTTCCTTGCGGAAGTCGAGGCGGAACTTTTCGGGAATGTTGCCGCCGCATTTGTTGCTTATAACATTAAGCAAGTCTTGCAGGTATGGCGTGAGTGATTCCTGCGAGTGTGTGTATTTGCCGTAGAAGTACAAAAAGGCACGCCACCAGAAATTCCCTTTCTTAGGCGTAGAGTTGAGCAGAATGCGCTGTTGGCGCGAGTTGTCAAGCTCGCTGTCGTCCTTGCCGAATGCGAAATACATATGTACGTTGCGGTAATAGTCGGCAAGCTGGCACTGTTTTGCGTGGCAGAACACGCCCGAAATAACGGCAAGCAGCAGTATAAGGAAGTTCCAATGCACGTTTGTGAAAGGTATAAGCTCGTTCCACAGCCTTATGACAATGGCAAGATAGATTGCGAAGAACCAAAGGTCTCCCGCGAAGCCGTCGAGCATTCTTCCCCAGCGGGTCTTTTTTCCGGTCATCCTCGCAAGTTGTCCGTCTGCGCTGTCATAAAAATTCGCCCACATAAGCAGCAGCACGCCCGCAATGTTGTGGTAAAGATCTTGATAATGAAACATCCAGCCGGCGGCTACGCCTATAATCATAGACAAAACGGTTACCACATTGGGTGTAGCATTTATTTTTTTAAAGAGCAAGGCCCACATGTAGCCTATTGGGCGGTTGAAGTGCGTGTCAATCCACTCTTCTGTGTCGGCGTTTTTGTATGTGGCACTTATGCGTGCCTTGTATTCTTTAAGCATTGTATTTTATTTCTTGGGTGTTGTGCCAAGTAGTTTGACTGTGTGTATGAAAAAATCGGATATTGCTTCGGCGGCTTCACTTCGGCAGCGTGAGAAACTTGGCCAATCGTTGAAGTCGATAATTTTGAATTCCCCGTTTGCGCTCACAATGCAGTCGCCGCCGTATATGGGAATGCCAAGGACGTTTGCCGCACGGTTGCATTCTCGTGCAAGGTCTTCGTGGCTGAATTTGTAATGGTGCGGCTCGCCGTTAATCTTTTCCGCGCCGAATTTTCCGCATCCTCCGTCCTCTGTGGGAAAGCAGGTGTAAAAGAAGTGCGTGTCGGCAACGCCGTAAAATTTAACCAGGTCTCCGCAGGCGTGTTTGCTGGCTACGGCATGGGAAATTCCTCTTGCGGTGAAATCTTTCCACACGCTTTCAAGTTGCCCAGCGTTTCCCACAAAGCAAACGTCGTTTGCGTTTTGCGCGCATTCGTCTCCGCGCTTAATCCAAAAAGGATAGTCAATGCACGGCTTGCAACCGGTTTCGACAATTTCGCTTTCGGGAATGGGAACTCCGCATTCAGCAAACTTTTTTGTTATCTCAATTCTATTGTAGAGCGCGAGGGATTTCGCGGAGTTCACAACAAGTGCACCGCTTTCCTCTTTGCGCTCCAATATGGCGAGTGCCTTTTTCCCTCGTGCCATGCTTATATAAAGCGTGGCGTTGGAGCTTGCAACGCTTTCTATGTCGGTTTCGCAAACGGCGCGGACTTGAAAGCCTTTCTTTTGCAGCCTGTTACAGACTTCGTCGAATATCATCGCGTCGTTCTTTTCGCAGTTTGGCGAAAATTCCACGGCTCGGCTTATCGCTGTAACTTTGCGGCTTTTCATTCTTCTTTTATCATTTGTTCGGCTTTTTCCACATCGCCTATATGGTCAACGTCTATTATTTTGTCGAAAGGGTAAGCCTTTAGTTTCAAACCGTCTGCTATCAATTGTCTTTGGAAGTTGCGCATACGACTTATGCCTTTTTCCATGCACTTTTCGAGAGTATTCAATGTGTTCGGCGTAAGGCAGTAAATTCCCCCCGATACAAATCTGTCGTTCCTGCTTTCATCGTTGAAGCCTGTTATGCATAGGTTTTTGTCTGTGGCAACGTATAGCGGTTTCTCGTCATCTACAAACGCAGTTACAGCCATTAGTCCATCGTAATCGCACTCCTTGAATGTTTTTATGTATTCCGAAAAATCTTTTTCGCGGAAAATTGTGTCAACAGTGGTAAGGCAGAATTTTCCGTCTTTCAAAAACCGGCTTATTTCGAAAAAACTGTGCATGCTGCTTGGAGTGGTTTTTGACGCAATTCTTACAGGCGTGTTTGTAAGTGGTTTCCTGCGGCAATTGCATGGAGTCCCGTCTTCCAAAACTGTGTTGTAGTTGGCTATGAGGTGCTGCCTTACAAGCCCGGTCAACTTGTTTACGATCACGACAGTTTCGTCAGCCCCATTGCTACTGAAAATTCTGAGCAGACGGTCTATCATGGCCTCACCGTTTATTTTGGTCAGCGGTTTTGGCGTGAACGATCCTTCATTTGCCAGCCGCGAGCCTTCTCCTGCGGCCAGGACAGCGAATTTCATTTTACTCCTCTTTTCTGTTGTGCTCTTCCTGTTTGTTTCTTTGTCGCGGGTTTTCCTCTTGGCGGTTTTTGTATTCCTCGCGAAGCGGATTAGCCTTGGCTTCGTTGTCGAAGCTGCGGTTGCGGAAAATGTCTATAGCTTTGTATATGGCTTGCCGCATGGAACTTTCGTCTGCCACGCCTTTTCCGGCAATGTCGTATGCCGTTCCGTGGTCGGGGGATGTGCGTACGATATTCAGTCCTGCTGTGAAGTTAACTCCATCCGCCATTCCCAGGGCTTTCATCGGGGCAAGCCCCTGGTCGTGGTACATTGCAAGCACGGCATCGAATTTTCTGTATGCGGCGTCCCCAAAGAAACCATCGGCGGGGTAGAGCCCGAAACAGCTCATTCCTTCTTCGTTGAGTTTTTTTATTGCGGGTGTTATGCTTTCCGCCTCCTCGTTGCCAATCAATCCGTTGTCTCCGGCGTGTGGGTTGAGCGATAGCACTGCGATGCGCGGGGCGGAAACAAGAAAGTCTCTGCGCAGGGAGGCGTGTAGCAGTCTGAGTTTGTGTTCCACCGCGTCTTCGGTTATAGCATCGGCAACTTTGCTTATTGGCAGGTGGGTCGTTACAAGAGCCACGCGCATTTTGTCGTTCATCAATATCATCAGTGCCTCTTCGCCCTCGGATGCAAAGCGTTGCTGGAGGTATTCCGTGTGTCCAGGAAAGTTGAAGTCATCGCCCTGAATTGCCGATTTGCATATAGGCGCTGTTACCAAAACATCGTACAGTCCCTCGTTGTAGTCTTTAACGGCGCGTTCAAGCGCAAGGTAGGCTGCGCGCCCGCTTTCGGCCGTGGGCTGTCCGAAGTCAACTTTTACTTCTTCGTCAAAGCACGACACAAGGTTCACTTTTCCGTCCACGGCTTCGGCGGCGTTGTTTATGGTGTTGAAGTTTGTGGGGAGTTCCATTGCCTTGCGGTGGAAGATAGCCACTCGGGGGGAACCGTATATCACAGGGGTGCAGATGTCGAGCATGGCGGGGTCGGAAAATACCTTGAAGATAATTTCGTATCCCACTCCGTTTGTATCGCCATGGGTTATGGCCACACGTATTTTTCTGTTGTCCATATTATATATGTATAAATTGTCAAAGCTACCTTGTGGGGGTGTGCCTTGTTTGTGTTGTATGAGTTTATGGTGTAAATTTACGTATTATATAGATAACACGGCACATATGCGTGTGCATTTCTGATTTTTAGTTGTTTTGTTCCGCGTTGCCGCCTTCGGCTTTGCGTTTTGCCGCCAGCATTCCGCAAGCTGCCGAAATGTCCTGCCCGCGTGAGCGTCGCAATGTGGCGTTAAGTCCGCGGCGGCACAGTTGTTCGCAGAAAGCTTCCGCGTCATTGTGTGAGGGACTTTTGAATTCCCCGCCTTTGTAGGTGTGAAACGGAATTACATTTACCCTGCAGTCCAGCCCTTTAAGAAGGGCAGCTATGTCGGATGCATGTTTTGCTGTGTCGTTTTTGCCTTTCAGTAGCACGTATTCGAACGACAGCCGGCGTTGGTGGCTTGTCTCTCTTGCGTGCCCGCCGCGAATGTCGCGAAACTCCTCACAGGTTTTGAGGAATTTCACAACATCCGAGGCCTCGTATGCTTTTTCTATGGGCATAATCTCCATGCGTTCCTCATGGTATGGAGAGTGCAGGCTTATGGCTATGTTGCAGCGGCTGTTGCGTACGATTTTTTTGAGTGCCGGCAGCAGTCCGCAGGTGGAAAGGGTGATTCTCTTCGGACTCATGCCAAAACCGTCCTCTGACGTGAGTAAGTCAATGGCCTTGGCCACGTTGTCGTAGTTGTCGAGTGGCTCGCCCTGTCCCATGAAAACGATATTGGTTATTTTTTCCCTTTCCGGGATGCTGTAAATTTGGTTCAGTATGTCGGATGTAGAGAGTTGCCCTGTGAATCCCTGCTTTCCCGTAAGGCAGAAAGCGCAGCCCATCTTGCACCCAACTTGGGACGATACGCACACCGTTGCCCTTTGTCCGTCGGGGATATAAACTGTTTCCACCAGTCCGCCGCACGATGCGGGGAAAAGGAACTTCCTCGTGCCGTCGCGTGAGTCTTGCACATCAACATAATCTTTTGCCCCAACGCAGTGGCTTTCGGAAAGTTTCTCGCGTGAACTCTTGCTGAGGTTTGTCATTTCCTCAACCGACTTGACGCCTTTTTTATATATCCAGTCAAGCATCTGCCCGGCGGCGAAGCGCGGCATTCCGCAATTTTCCGCCACGGCTCGCATTTCCGCCATGGTCATGCCTAACAGCGGGGTGCGGTTGTCTGTTTCTGTCATAATGTGGTTTAGTGAATTCAATGGTGCAAAATTACAAATTTTCCATGAGACAACCTTTTCTCTCGTTGTTCGCGGAATGTTGGCGACCGGGGCATTGCTGCTCCGAAAACAACGTTTGATGTAGGAAAAACCATGTCCTATGTAGAATAAATTACATCAGACATAATTCAAACTACATGGGAAATAGTTTTTTGCCCTTGCAAGCAGGTAAAAATAAATATATTACAGAGATAGGCGGGAAAAGGAAAACTTGCGGTGTTTCAGCCCGTTGCGAAAAGTGTGAAATATTTTGGAGGGCGGACGCGTAACGCGCTGCTTGCGGTTTATTTCCCCCTTAGTTTGTTTATCACGCTTATAGGGTTGTTCTTTTCGGCGAACAGCCTGCTACGCTCTTGCAACTCATCGGCAAAGTTCGCAATGTCTTGGAAAATGTTTCTCTTGTCTGTTTTGGCGTTTGGGTTCGTAATCATTTTCAGCCCTTGGTGTATAAGCTCGAAATGCAGGTCCTTTCCCGCCTCTATGGGGTCGCCGTCGCAGTGTATAACTCCGGGCTTTTCGCGGCGCACCGTAAGTTTGTTTGTGCGCATCATTCTTACGTGGTTTCCGGGGCGCAATGTTTTGCTAAACAGTTGTAGAGCGAGTTGTGGGGCTTCGATTGCGCTGAACGGTTCAACAATCGTAACGTCGAGCATTCCATCGGTCATCGAGGCTTGCGGGGCTATGTAGGCGTTGTTGCCATATTCCGACGAATTGGCGCAGGTTATGAGGAACGCCTTGCATTTTTCCGTTCCGTTGGCATCTTCAACAGTGTATGTCTCCGGCTTGTAGCGCAGCCATTCTGTAAGTGCCTGCTCAAGATATGTGAGCACGCCGCGTGTCTTTGCCTCGGCAAACTTGTAGCTCACATATGCATCGAACCCCATTCCGCAGGTAACAAAAAAAGGGCGACCGCAAACGGTTGCGTAGTCAAGGGTTTCTATATTGTAGCGGTTTATGGTCTCTATTGCCCCCTTTGTGTTGAGCGGAATTTGCAGGTGTCGTGCCAGCCCATCGCCCGAGCCGCATGGTATAAGCGCTAAGGCTGTGTTGCTGCCAACAAGTTCCGAGGCAACCTCGTTTACTGTTCCGTCTCCGCCAACGGCAACAACAACATCGGTGTTTGAATTCTTTTCTCGTTGCGAAATTTCGCGTGCGTGCCCGGCATACAGGGTAGTCTCTATGTTGTAGTCAAACTTGTCCCTGTCCAAGAACATGTTTATGTCCTGGACTATAAACCTTTTATCGCGTGTTCCCGATATGGGGTTTATAATGAATGTGATACGTTTTTTTGGCAACATGGTGAATGCAAATTTACGCCTAAATTTTCAATTGGCAGTCTGCCTGCCCGGCATTTTTGCCCGGCGGGATGTCTTTTTAGAGTGGCGGGACTTCTCGTTTTAACAAAAATAATTACCTTTGCACAGATTTAGAATTTGTCTCTCGGCAATTTTATAGGAATAATGGGATTATTACAGGAAAGATTAAAGAAATACGACCTGCCGCAGCAGTATATGGCAAAAGGCGTATATCCTTATTTCCGTGAAATAGACGGAAAACAAGATACCGTTGTTAACATGGGCGGGCACAAGGTACTGATGTTCGGTAGCAATGCCTATACCGGTCTGACGTCCGACCCACGTGTGATAGCGGCGGGCATAAAGGCTCTTGAAAAATATGGGTCCGGCTGTGCCGGCTCGCGCTTTCTCAACGGAACGCTCGACCTTCATGTGCAGCTTGAAAAGGAGCTTGCGGAATTTGAAGGCAAGGACGAGGCTTTGTGTTTTTCCACGGGCTTCAGTGTAAACAGCGGCGTGGTGGCATGTCTCACCGGGCGCGAGGATTATGTGATATGCGATGACCGCGACCATGCTTCGATTGTAGACGGACGCAGACTTTCGTTTTCAACCAGTTTAAAGTACAAGCATAACGACATGGCGGATCTTGAGAAACAGCTCAAAAAATGCCGCCCCGATGCCGTGAAGCTAATAGTTGTGGATGGTGTGTTCTCTATGGAGGGTGACCTTGCAAATCTTCCCGAGATAATTCGTCTCAAACACAAATACAATGCCACGGTTATGGTTGACGAGGCCCATGGCATCGGCGTGTTCGGAAAGCAGGGACGCGGCGTTTGCGATCATTTCGGGCTTCGCGATGAGGTAGATTTGATAATGGGTACGTTCAGCAAGAGTCTCGCTTCGATAGGTGGCTTTATAGCTTCGGACAAGTACACAATAAACTGGCTGCGCCACAATGCACGTACATACATATTCAGTGCCAGCGATACGCCTGCAGCCACAGCTTGCGCCATGGAGGCACTCCACATAATCCAGCAGGAACCTGAGCGCATAGAGCGTTTGTGGGATGTTACAAACTATGCTTTAAAGCTTTTCCGCGACAGCGGATTTGAGATAGGGGCTACGGAATCTCCAATAATACCTTTGTATGTGCGCGATGTTGACAAGACCTTCCTTGTTACGCGTCGGGCTTTCGAGGAAGGGGTATTCATAAATCCGGTTATACCTCCTGCCTGCGCCCCGCAGGATACCTTGGTGAGGTTCGCCCTTATGGCAACACACACAAAGGAACAGGTGAAGACTGCGGTTGATAAGTTGCTGAAAGTTTTCAAAGAGCTTGAAATAATAAAGTAAGCGGTACATTTCCGCCCAATCAGAACAAGTTTTGCCTTTTCGCGGACGTTGGTTTCGTGAAAGGGCAAAATTTTTTCCCCATGTCGCTTCGTAGCGTAGCGTGAGTGGTGTGTGGAACAGCTTTCATCCTTTGCCGATAATTTTGCGAAGCGCGAAATAAATTTTCTGCCAAACGATGAAAGTTTTGAGTGAATGTGCGGGCCAATATGGCGGGCGCATTTTAAGTTTTGCAGGTATAAGCCGAAAGTCTGTCGCTCTTATGCTCCGGGCTATGATGTCTAATGCCTTTTGCCTTTCCCTTTCCGTGAAAGCTTCGGGGTGTTCCGCCAACAGCTTGTAGTGAGCCACAATGTTTTTCCAACGGTGTGTCTCCAATATTTCCATGGTTCTTTTGCCGGCGTGCAATTCCTGCATTTGCCTTTTCAGACTGATGTTTGCCAGCAGGTAGTCAAAACGCCTTACAGATACCTTGTGGGTTTCGCTTGCCGCGTGCCGGCGGTAATAGTATCTGCCCTTGCAAAAACACACTTTACTTGCGATGTAATAATGAAGCCGCGCCGTGTTGTCATCGCTGTACAGTCTGCACGAGTCATCAAACGGGATTTTTCCGTAAAGGCTCTTCTCCTCCACGCAAAGCCCGTGCAGCTTTCCCTGTATGCACAGGTCGAAAGCCTCACTGCCGCCGATTGTCTTTGGTATCGGCGAACTGTTGTACGGGCGTATGTCGTTTTCGGAATAATACAGTTGCAGGTCGAGCGCGGCTGCCTCTGCCCCTGTTTGTCTTATGCTTTCGAGCGCGGAGCTTATGGCATCGGTAGAAAGAAAGTCGTCCGCGTCTGTTATTAAGGTGTATTTGCCGCGTGCGTGTACAAGGGCGGTTATCCTGCTCTTTATAAGTCCCATGTTTTGACGGTTGCGGAAAACACGCACTCTGTAATCCTTTGCAGCGTATTCCTCCAGAATTTCCGGTGAACTGTCGGTTGACGCATCGTCAACGGCAATAAGTTCTATTTGTCGCTCATGCTGCGAAAGTACCGAGTCGATGCTTTTTCGTAGAAACTCTTCCTCGTTAAACACCGTCATCAGCACACTCACTTTCACTTCTTCGTTGTGCGGCTTTGCAATGTATGTTTTATTTGTTTCCATGAAAGGTTAAGTTTTCTTATGCTGAAAAATGCGGAGAGTGCGAGCAACGCCGCGCCTATTATATATTGTGTTATTCCGTAGCCCGAGACAAAAGCCGCCAATGCTGCGGCCACGATGGCGCCCTGCGAAAGTATTATCTTCAGGGTGTTTGGCGCAATGGAGTAACCGTAAATTCTGCGATATACGGCTAACACCAATGCGAGATCGAGCAGATACGAGGCTGTTAGTGCCATACCCGCGCCATCAAGTCCCCACCGGCTGTAACCGATAATTACAAGCAGCACGAACATTATGTCGTATGCCAGTTCCATTAAGAAATATGTCAGCGAGTTGCCATTGGCGAGTGGAATGTATTCTATCGGCGCGATAACGGCTTTTGCAAACAGGTAGCCCACAGCCCCGAGACACATTCCCACAGCCCCCATAAACTCGGGGCTGTACAATATTCTTACGGCAAATGGCAGAAATATGATAAACGCCACAAGCATGGGTGCCATAATAAGCACGCATACGTCAATTTGTCTCGACACCACGCCATCTCTTTCCGTTTTGTTTTTCGCCACAGCCGACAGTCTCGGAAAATAGTCCGCGTCCATTGCCACGAAAACAAGTCTTGTGTAGGTTACGCACAGCACGAAGCCCGAGGCGTATATGCCCACGTCGCCCAGCGAGCCTTTTGTGCCGGCGATGAACGCCCTAACCGCCATTTCGGCTCCTGTCCCTGCCAATCCTGCCGCCACGTATGACACGCCGAGTGCCAGCATTGTCTTTCCGGCAAGCAGGTTTGAGGTGGAGAACACAGCCTTATTCCATGGAAACAGTTTCCCGGTTGTATGGAGTGCAGGCACAAGCAGTGCGAGAGTGCCGACGAGTAATGCCCATGGTATGCCGTCGATGCCGAAGGAAACATAAAGTGCAACCGTTGTGCACAGCGAAACCAGCGAACCGATTACGGAAACAGATGCGAGCCGCTTGAGATTTCGTGTGCCTTTGAGCACCGCCACCTCACCCCCGTAAACCGCCATCATGAACACAACAGGAGAGACGAGGGCTATGAAACCTTCAGGCAGGGCGGAGGCGAAAAAATACCTGTTCACGGTTTCGGAAAAAATGGCGCATATAACAGCACCAAACACTCCTGTCATCAAACACCACAGCCTTATTGTGGCTATTGACGAAAGCACTTTTTCGCGGTTTTCCAACGCTTGCTGTGCCGAAATGTTTCTTACTCCGCTAAGTGGCAGTCCCAGGTTTGTTAGGGCGGAAAACATGTCGGTGGTGCGGTTTAGTATGTCGGTTATGCCAATTCCTACTCGCCCTATGAAAATGGCTGCGCATTTGTTACGCACAATGGAAATAAGCACCTGCAGCATCTGCACACCGCCAAAAAGACCGGTGTATTTCAGAATCTTGCCGTAAGTTCCGTGCGTGGAGCAGTTTGTTGTTGAATCTGTGTTGTTGCCTGACATATAGTTGCAAAGATAGTTTTTTTCCGTTTAAGCGGCACTTCTTTCCCTCAAAAGTCCGTGCCATGCAAGTGCCTGAAAGTGAGAATTTTGGCGATTTTGAATGTCTATATGTAAGTTTTTGTTTTACAGGCATTTGTAAACGAGCAAAAAAGGTCTGATGTAGTTTTTTCTATGTCCTATGTAGTTTTTTCTATGTCCCATGTGGTTTTTACTATGTCGGATATTTTTTTCGGGACGTTTTGAAAATGTGTTTTTATATGCTTTACGTAAGCAACATGGCGCGGCAGGACATTTACGGGCGGCTTTTGTTTTTGTGGATGGTTTCAAATGGTTATCTTTGTATTTGCAAAGTAAAAACGGAACGAGAGCAGCAGAATTAGTTTTGTAGCGTGCGTGGTTGTCGGCTCTGTGTTTGGCATGAAGCACGCTGCGATGCGCTCAGTTGGCGGTAAACTTAAACTTGCCGAAAAACAGTGATAGACAGAGAGACCATACAGAAAATAATGGATGCGGCCAACATAGTAGAGGTCGTGTCGGAGTTTGTAACGCTGCGCCGCGCCGGAGTGAACTATCGTGGGCTTTGCCCTTTTCATGACGAGAAAACGCCATCGTTCTACGTGTCTCCGGCGCGTGGCATATGCAAGTGCTTTTCGTGCGGCAAGGGCGGCAATGTGGTTCACTTCCTTATGGAACACGAGCAAATTTCTTACCCGGAGGCTTTGCGCTGGCTTGCGAGAAAATACCACATAGAGATACGCGAAAAGGAGATGACCGATGAGGAGCGCGAGGCAGAGAACGTGCGCGAGAGCATGTTTGTGCTCAATGATTGGGCGGCCAAGTATTTTCAGGACGTACTCCATAACCATGCCGACGGCGTTGCCATAGGTATGCAATATTTCCGTAGTCGCGGTTTCCGCGATGACACGATACGCGAGTTTGGCTTGGGGTATTGCCCAAGGGAGCGCAATTCGTTTGCCAACGCTGCTCTTGCCAAAGGTTTCAGAGAAGAATACATTCTGAAAACCGGGCTGTGCTACAAGCGTGACGACGGCAGGCTGGTTGACCGTTTTTCGGGACGCGTGATGTTCCCCGTTCACACTGTTGGCGGCAGGGTAGTGGCGTTTGGCGGCAGGGTGCTTAAAACCGACAAGGATACCGCAAAGTATGTAAACTCGCCCGAATCGGAAATATACAACAAACGCAGCGAGCTATATGGTATATTTTTGGCAAAGCGCGACATACAGAAAGAGGACCGTTGCTTTTTGGTGGAGGGCTACACAGATGTGATATCAATGCACCAAAGCGGGATTAAGAATGTGGTGGCATCTTCGGGAACATCGCTCACGCCCGGGCAGATACGTTTGATACGCAGATTTACTAACAACATAACCGTGTTGTATGATGGCGACCGCGCGGGAATAAAGGCCTCGCTGCGCGGTATAGACATGTTGTTGGCAGAGGGAATGAACGTAAAGGTACTTTTGCTTCCCGATGGAGACGACCCGGACAGTTTTGCCCGCAAGCACAATGCGCAGGAATACCGCCGGTATATAGACAGCCACCAGACAGATTTCATACGCTTCAAAACAAGGCTCTTTATGGAGGACAGTGCTGACGACCCGGTGAGCCGCGCATTGCTTATAGACAACATAGTGGCGAGCATATCGCTAATACCCGACAAAATCCTCCGCTCAATGTATGTAAAAGAATGCAGCCAAACTATGAATGTCGATGAGGCTCTGCTTATTGATGCCGTAGCAAAGACGAAGCGTGAAAAACAGGCGGAACGCCGGCGTGAGGATATGCGTGAGAAGGCGGATACCAATATCGTGAAGTCAGACGGCAGCGAGCAGACGGAGAAAGGTGATGATGCCGGTGTTGCTGCCGTGGCGACCGTGGCTGAGGATACGCATGGCAAATCGCGTAGGTTCGAAAATATAATAGTGAAGTTTTTGCTGCTATATGGCAGCCTCGAAGTTGGAAGCGTGGACACGGGAAACGGCGTGCGAGAGATGAATGTGATAGATTTTGTGAAATACAGTCTCGATGCCGATGACCTTGAATTTTCCCGACCCGAATACAGGCAGATAATGAACGAGGCGGCGGCCCATTCTCACGAGCCGGGCTTTTTGCCGCGTAAGTATTTCCTTTACCATCCCGACCAAAACATAAGCAGAGTGGCGGCGATGTTGGAAAGCGAAAAATACCAGCTTACGAAAAAGGAACAGGGAAGTATCGGAAGAATAGAAGATAAAATAGGAGAGGTGGTGTCGGTGTCGCTTACAGACTTCAAACTTGCCTATGTTGAAGAAGAAGCTAACCGTGTGCTTGCAGAGCTTGCAAAGCCCGATGTGGCAAACGATGACAACAAGTCGGCGGAACTCATGGAACGCTACAGCGAAATGAAGAGAATAGAGGTTGCGCTGGCCGAGAAAGCCGGAGGTCGCGTTATGCTTTCCTGACAAGGAAACTTCGATGTACAGCAAGCTGCTGCGCTCGCTATGTTGTTACAATTCAGGGCGGCGCAACTTCTTGTCGTGTGTGGCAATCACTTTTCGTTAAGAGCCTCCAAAATGGCGGTTGCAAGCTGGTCGGGGCAGCTTGTGGGCTTGTTGCCGCAGCGTATCCCTTTCAACCTTTTTGCCGCGTCTGCGGCGTTCATACCCTCGCAAAGACTTGCAATGCCTTGCGTGTTTCCCGAGCATCCCCCAAGAAAGCGCAGGTTTCTTATTTTTCCTTCGTTGTCGATGTCAAAATCTATAAGTTTTGAACAAGTACCTGTTGTAGTGTATGTTTTGTGCATGATATTTGGCGTTTTGTGGTGCAAAGGTACGAATAATCCGCGTTAAACAATTGGCAACTTGTATGGAATATTCTAACTTTGCATGGTTTACATAAGCAAATTAATTTATGAAATACTCGATTTATGCTTTCTTGGCTATTGCAGCAATAACTTTTGTGCTGCCATGCTGCAACGGAGGCAAAAAACCGGTTGGTACGCCTGTGAAAACTCCGGTGAAAGATTCTGTTGCCACTGTCGCTGACTCCACAATTTATGGAATTGTCTTGGAAAGCGGCATGAGCACTCTGTGTATCCGCACATACAGTGGCGATACACTGGTGATGGACAGGGATGACGAGCAGGGATATGGCGAAATTTACGGATATGTTGAGGAGGGCGACACTTTTGCGGTTACCAAGCGCAAGGGAAAATACGGTCTTGTGGTGGTTAAGGCATACAATCTGTCACAATTGAAAGGCTTTAATGCAAACTTGTCGGTAAGAAACGGACTGCTTGTTGTTGGCGGAAACGACACTGTGGATGTAAGCAGCGTTGACGATGACTCGCTTGTGGTTATAAGTCGAACCACAAAAAGAAAGCAGGCGTTTTACCAAAGAAAGCGGTGAGAAAGGTTTCTGAGGCTTTGACAGATGTTTGATTTGCCGCATTGCCGGCATTGCGTGGCGTGCGTGTCTTATATTATGTCTTCGCTTGCGGGTGTGCTGTGGTAGTAAATAAGTCCTTTTTGAGGACTTTGCTCCACGCGGCCAAGTGTGAGGTTTTCTAATTTAATGGCTACGGAAATCTCTTCGGGGAAACTGTTTGCCACACCTCCAATGAAGTTCACCGGCAGGTCGGGACGGTTGTATTTCTTCACGTTTCGCCGTAAGAACCTGCGGAAATTCGCCACTAAAAGTTCGGCTATTTGGCTGTCGTGATGATTGCGTTTTATGAAAGGCACAAAACTTGCGAGAAAACGGTTGGGCATGGGCTTTCTGTAAACGTTCTCCACGATTTCGTCTTCTGTAAGTCCTGTTTCTTCAAAAAAGTCATCGCGTATATCTTGTGGCATGTCTCCTTTCAGGATATCGCTTATAAAAGTCCGTCCTAACACAGCGCCGCTTCCTTCATCGCCCAATATGTATCCAAGCGGCGACACATTCTTTACAATGTCTCGCCCGTTGAACAAACAGCTGTTTGAGCCTGTGCCCAATATGCAGGCCACGCCCTCTTTGTGTCCGCATAGGGCCCTTGCGGCTGCAAGCACATCCGATGCTACTTCGATTTCGGTTTTAGGGAAATTTTTCTTCAAGCATTCTTCAACAACGTGCTTCTTTTGCTTTGTGCAGCCTGCTCCATAGAAAAAAAGCCTGTCGAACTCAAAACCTTCCACTTTGGGTGCAAAGTTTTCCGTTATGGTTTTGTTTATTGCATCCATATCACCAACCACGGGATTTATTCCTTCGGTTTTTAGGGTTTTTATGCTTCCATCGCCGGCTATAATAATCCAGTCTGTCTTAGTTGAGCCGCTATCTACTATTAAAGTTGCCATAATAAACCATTATAATAAAATTGCTCGCCCCCACGGTTTGCGGTGCCATGACTTCCATAATTTATTGTAATGGCACAAAAGGGCCGAGGTTTTGTTTGTTTTGGTGCAAAGATAGCCTTTTAGTGGCAATAAAGTTCGGCAACAAGTGTTATTTTGCCTGTTTGTCATATAATATTTCTAACTTTGCGGTAATTTGACATGACTATTATGCGTAAAGCCATATTTTTGTTTTTTGCCATGCTGTTTCTTGCTATTCCGGCATCGGCTGTTCTTAACGAGAAGAACCTTGGGCAGACTCTTGCCGTGTTGAGAGAGGAGTTGGAAATGTATCAGCGCGACAGCCATAGGAACTTAGCCATGGGGCAAACCATACGCGAGCGTATGCACCGGCATATAATGGATATCATGAATGAGAGCAACCAGATAGCCCTTATGCTGTATTCCCAGAAAATTGATTATATCTTCGACCTTACTTACGCCTGCAATAAAGCAACCGACCTTTATGACGACTTCAACACCATGAAGCTGCCTTTTGACAAGGTGCTTACAAAGATGAATGTAGAGGAGGCGCGTTATGATGGGCTTATAGACAATTTGCGGCATATGCCTAAGGACATTCTGAACAAGCAGGGGCAGATGGACAGGGATGTATGCCTTACGCTTTGCGTTGCAATGAAGAGGTCTTTACAGAATCAGGCCGGCGAGTTGAAGGAATATCAGAATGTTTATGGCAAAGTGGAGCAACGGCTTAAGTCGCTTAACGATTATGCCATAAAGAGGTATAACAACATAAGGCAGAGTATATTCGTAAACGGCGATGAAACTTATTTTGATGTGCTTTCCAACATGGGAGCCTCGGTTGCGATGGCCAAATACAGCCTTCACGAAAAATATTCCTCCGAAAATGCGCGCACTGCATCGCAATGGCGCGGGCCGGTGGTTGCTGGGTGGTTTGTGTTCATGATATTCTACGCCCTTGTTGCCACGGTAATCAACTTGCTTTTCATAAGGTTCGTTATGCCCAAAAGGTTCAAGACTCTCCAGTTTCAAGAAAAGAAACCATGCATAATAATGGCATCCACAACAGTAACGTTTGCCATTGTTATAATGATACTTTGGATTTTCGTGCTCAAGCATAATTTCTTCCTTATGGCATGCAAGCTTTTGGTGCAATACGCCTGGTTGCTTGCGGTAATCCTGATATCTTTGCTAGTGAGGCTCGATGGATCGCAGATAAGGGACGGATTTCGCATTTACTCTCCGTTGATTTTGGTTGGGTTCATAGTAATAACGTGCAGGATTATCTTCATACCCAACGAGATGGTTAACCTTTGCTTCCCTCCGCTGGTGCTTGCGGCCACACTGTGGCAGTTATATGTCATTGTGCGTCGCCACAAAAATCTGCCGCGCAGCGATATGTTCTATTCCGGAATTTCGTTTGTGGTTATGGTTGCAAGTGTTGTGGCATCGTGGATGGGATACACGCTGCTAAGCGTGCAGCTTTTGATATGGTGGATAATGCAGTTCACATGCATTCAAACCATAACCTGCATATACGACATACTCGAGCAGTATAGCTGCAAACATTTGGGGAAAGGGGTATTGGACATTAGGAAAACCTGGGCTTACGACTTTGTGCGCAGGGTTTTTGTTCCGGTTCTTATGGCCTCGAGTTTCTTCTTCAGCTTTTATATGGCTACAGAGGTGTTCTCACTCTCCGAAATATGTAAGTTCCTGTTCTTTTCCAACTTTATCGACATTTCCGGTGTAGCCCGCATAAACTTGTTCAAGATACTCGTGGTGTTCTCCTCGTTCCACGTGGTGAAATACATAGTATATGTGTTCCATTCTTTTTTCATACTTTATTACGGCGGAAAGAAAAAGGCGGTGATAGGGGAGAAGGCGTTAGTCATGAAAGTATGCACTTTTGTGATATGGTTCCTGTATGTTGTTATATCCATGTTGTGCCTTAACATAAGCACTTCGGGAATACTCGTTGCCATGGGCGGGCTTTCCACCGGTATCGGCTTTGCCATGAAGGACACTTTGGAAAACCTGTTTTATGGAGTGTCGCTCATGACGGGACGCCTGCACATAGGCGACATAATAGAATGCGACGGAGTACGCGGACAGGTGGTTGACATATCCTATCAAAGCACTATGATCGAGGCCGTTGACGGGTCGATAATTGCATTCCTCAACAACCAGCTGTTCAGTAAGAATTTTAAGAACCTTACACGAAATCACCACTATGAAATTGTGCAGATACCCGTTGACGTGGCTTACGGCACGGATATAGAAAAGGCACGAAGGGTGATGACGCAGGCTGTATCGAAGCTCGAAAACTATGACAAGGCGAGAGGTTTCAGAATAATAGTCAAGGAACTTGGCGATAGTGGAGTTGAACTGAGGGTTGTGATATGGCTTCCGGTTGCAACCAAGCTGTATGCCATGGGCGATGTTTATGAGGCCGTGTATAACGCACTCAACGCAAACGGAATTTCAATGCCGTTCCCACAACGCGACATACACATAATAGAAGATGCGGGCGTGGCAGACAAGACGCAAACAAAGCCGGGCAACACAGCAAATGTATAAAAAGTGCCGAGCGCATTATTCATGTAGAAATAATGCACATCGAAATCGGTTTTTAAGTGCTTGTTTACAGGTGGTTTGAAATAGGCGAAAAAAGGTCTGATGTAGTTTGAATTATATCAGACATAATTTTTCCTACATAGGACATGGTTTTTTCTATGTCCTATGTAGTTTTTGCACCTTGCACGTTCCAAACATCGCAAATGCGGGAAAGCGGTGCCGTATGTCAAAATGTCTGCAAATGGCACGGCTCTTGACAAACTTATGCACAATAATACGCACACCGGTGTCTTTGTAAAAAAGTGCCGCTTCCTGTATATTAGCGAATTATAAAGAAATCAAGCGGAAATCCGTAGGAAATGGCATACACTTTGCGAAAAGATAAGTGAACTTCGAAATGGAAACACGGAGAGGTTCAGGAAAAAGAAACAAACAAATAAAAATATAGGAGATTACAACTATGACAGGTTTAGTAAGAAGAAATCAGAATTGGTTACCGAGTGTTTTCAACGACTTCTTTGATAACGATTGGATGGAAAAACCCAACGCAACTCAACCGGCAATCAATGTTGTGGAACACGATAACGGCTACACCGTTGAGGTAGCAGCTCCGGGTATGACAAAGGACGACTTCAATATCCATGTTGATGATGAAGGCAATCTTGTGATAGCCATGGAAAAGAAAAATGAGAAGAAGGATGAGAAGAAAGGTCGTTATTTGCGTCGTGAATTCTCATACTCCAAATTCCAACAGGCAATGATTTTGCCGGACGATGTAGACCGCAACAAAATAGCAGCCAAGGTAAACAACGGTGTGCTTGAGGTTGAATTGCCCAAGCTCCCCGAAAACAACAAAGCTCCGAGGGTAACAAACATTGAAGTGAAGTAATAGATAATAAATTACTCATAGGTTAGTTTAGAATTTACGTCTCCCGCATATTATTATGCGAGAGGCGTTTTTTTGTTTTTCATCGGTATGTGAATATATTTTTGTCGACCTTGCTTGTAATGCGAAATTTTAGTAGCTTTGCATAACATACAGAAAAGAAAACGAAATGGACATTACAGGAAAAATAATTTTCGTAAGCGAACAAAGAAGCGGTGTATCCAAATCATCGGGAAACCCGTGGGTAACACAGGATTTCGTAATAGAGACCCACGACCAGTATCCCCGTAAATGCGTGTTCACCGTGTTTGGCGAAGACCGTCTCAAGCAGTTCAATATGCAGCTAAACGGCGAATACACGGTTTCGTTCGATATTGATGCTCACGAATACAATGGGCGCTGGTTCAACGATATACGTGCGTGGCGCGTTGTGCCTGTTGCGGCAGGTGCGGCCGTGGCAGCACCCCCGGTGGCAGCGCCTCCTGCTGCAGGTGCAACGCAGACCCCTCCACCGGTGCCGGACCCGCTGGGCGGAGTTCCACAAAATGATGATCTTCCATTTTAATGAAAACAAAAATGCAATAAAAGTAAAAACATAAGAGTAATGAAAGCATTGAAAATTACGGCGGTGGTTATGAGCGCAGCCTTAGTGCTGAGTGGTTGCAACATGAGTAATACAGCCAAGGGTGGAATTATCGGCGGCGGTAGCGGTGCAGTGCTTGGCGGTCTTATAGGCAAGGCTGCGGGAAATGCAGGTGTTGGCGCGATTATCGGTGCCGCAGTAGGCACCGGAGCTGGTGTTCTTATAGGAAACCGCATGGACAAGGTAAAAAAACAGGCAGAGTCTGTAGAGAATGCAAAGGTTGAAGAAGTTAAAGACAACAACGGACTTTCGGCCGTAAGGTGTACTTTCGACTCCGGGATACTGTTCAATACGGGCAAAGCGGAACTCAGTTCGGCTGCAAAATCATCCTTGAACGACTTTGCGCAGAATGTGCTCAACAAGAACAAGGATGTGGATGTGGCAATTCAAGGCTATACCGACAACCAAGGTTGGAAAAACTCTACGGCAGAACAGAGCGCAAGCAAGAACCTTGACCTTTCGCGCAGACGCGCACAGGCAGTGGAGGCTTACCTCAAATCGTGCGGAGTGGACGGAAAGCAGATAAAGAAAACCGAAGGATTTGGCGAGCAAAACCCTGTACAGGATAATTCCACGGCATCAGGTCGTCAGCAAAACCGTCGCGTTGAGATTTACATGTATGCCAGCCAGCAGATGATAAAGTCAGCGCAAGAAGGCACACTTCAGTAAAATATACGAGTAAGAATTAAAGCCGCCGGAAAGGAATACCGCTCCGGCGGCTTGTTTTATACATCAAGCCATGTTTATTCTCAAAACAATTCTGAAGCATATTTTGCTTTGGATAGTAATAGGATTTTTCGCATCGTCAATAGGAATGGTGCTTCTATACAAGGTAGTTCCGGTTTATGTAACCCCGCTTATGATAATACGCCTCTTCCAGCAACACGACAAAGGAGAGAAACTAAAACTCCACCACCGCTGGGTGCCGTTTGAAAAGATAAGCAAAAACCTTCCCGTTGCCGTAGTGGCATCGGAGGATCAGCTTTTCATGGAACACCACGGTTTCGATCTAAGGCAGATTAAAGACGCAGCATTCGAGCGCATAGAGGGCAGGCGCAAGCGCGGCGGTAGCACCATAAGCCAACAAACGGCAAAGAATGTGTTTCTGTGGCCCGAGTCTTCGTGGGTTAGGAAAGGCTTTGAGGCTTATTTCACGGTTCTGATAGAATTTGTGTGGGGCAAGAAGAGGATAATGGAGGTTTATCTGAACAGTATAGAGATGGGAAACGGAATATATGGAGCGGAGTCTGTTGCCAGGAGGCACTTTAACACCGATGCCGAAAACCTTTCAAAAGGAGAGTGTGCGCTTATTGCCGCCACTTTGCCAAACCCTCTTAAATTCAACTCCTCAAATCCTTCGTCTTATATCATAAAGCGCAAAAACACGATTTTGGGCCAGATGCGAAATGTTAAACCTATGCTTGAGCCGCTTTTCAGCGAAGGCGAATGACGCGTATTCCCAATTGCGAGCCGCGCTTATTTTGGTATTCGTAAAGGCTTTGGCTGTCGAGAATTACCTTGTGCTTTAGCGATGAAGCGTTAAGCAAGTGCAGGCGGTTGTTCTTCCATGCCGCAATGCCCACATGGCTTATGTCCAAGCCGTTTTTTGATGTAACGAGAGCTATTATGTCGCCATCGCGAACGGCAGTAAGACTTTTTTTGCCGAGGTTGAGAAGTTTTTTCGGAATATAGCACACGATTTTTCCGTTAATGGCGTTCTCGTTTTTCCTAATTTCGGCTTGTGTTGACTTGCTGCCGCGAAGTTGCTTGTATAGATTGGGATTATCCGACATGAAATGCACGTTTATTTTTTGGTGGGCCGTGAACGGAAATTCGCATTCCGCCCCCACGTCCTCCGCAATTCCCATGCGGCAGTTGTCGTCTATCCATTCCGAGAAATAGTGCAGGCGCGAAGGATAGCCGGCAATAATTCCGTTGCGGTATCTTATGGCGCATAGCGTGCGGCAGTAGTCGTCAAACGTTCTACCTCCGTTTTTGGATGTTAGGTAAAGCGCAGCGGCGGTCTCCACAAGCGTTGTGCAGTCGAGCTCGCGCAGATTAACAACCAGTTGCTCTTTGTTGTTGCATTCGAGCGTGTGTGCCACGTATGGCTTGCCTAAAAATTCTTTTGCGTAGCCAAGGCATGACTTATGTTTTTTTGCGAGAAGTCTTACAACTTCCGCCGAATCTTTCTTTGTGTATGTAGCCGGAATTGCGGCGTGAGAGAATATGGCGACGAGCATCGCCATCGCCGCAAGGGCGTGCCTTGTTTTAATCATTGCGTGTAATCCTTGTTTTCTTTGGGAACATTCTGCGTATTCTCATAAGCGTTGGTGATACGCTGCCCTTTGCCACAATGAGACTTACGCCCGAAATCACGAGCGCGAAGCCCCATGCAATGCGCATTGTCATTGGCTCGCCAAGCACTATCACTCCGAGAAATACAGCCGTCAGCGGTTCGAGCGCACCGAGAATGGCGGTTGCAGTGCTTCCTATAAGCGTAATGGCGTGGGTGGTGCAATAGAACGATAGGGCAGTGGGCAATACCGCAAGGCATACAACGTTTGTCCACATCACGCCGTCTTCGGGCATTTCTACGCCGCTTCCGAGAAACGACATTGCCCCGAACAGTATGGTGCCGGTAACTATAACGTAGAAGGTAAGCTTGAGTGTCGGCATTGAGTTAAGGCGCGTGGAGCGGTTGCCATAAACAAGATATATGGCATAAAGCAGTGCCGACAGGAATACAAATGCAGTTCCTGTGAGACTTACCATTCCGCCGCCCTCCTTGAATGATATCAGGAACACGCCCGACAGTGCGAGTGCTATGCTTATGGCTGTTATAAGCCCGACCTTTTCCTTGAGAAACAAGCTCATTATAATCGCTACCATTATAGGATATAGGAAAAGCAGCGTAGAGGCTATTCCTGCTCCCATATACTTATAGCTGATAAAGAGGAAATACGAGGACAAGGCCATTAGCGCACCCATGGCAATGGCGGGGATTATTTCGCCTTTTTTAAGGGTGAAACTCCTGCCGCGAGCTTTCATCATCAAGGCTATTACCGGAATGGCGAGCAGATAGCGGAAAAACAGCACGCTTTCCGAGTCCATGCCGCATTTGTATAGTGGAATTGCGAAAATTGGGTTCGTGCCGTAACTTGCCGCGCCCAACGCTCCGAGAAAATAACCTTTGACCTTTGAGTTCATGTGTGCATTGCTTATTATTCGTGTGCAAAAGTACAAATAAAAAGGGGGAGACCGAGAATGCAAACCTAAGTTGTTTGCAGTTATAAAACAGTTTTGCATTATTAATGGGAGGCAGCAGTAAAGCTGTGTGGGAACTAATAAAAACCACGTCCTATGTAGTTTGAATTATATCTGATGTAGAAAAAACTACATCAGACCTTTTTTTGTACCATTCAATAGTGTGTGTCAGAAGAAAATAAATCAATAGACACAGAATAAGTTGGTAACTTGCCGGGGAATATAGAGAAAATAAGTTTTGGGTAATTTGCATGCTTGGACGTGGTGCAAAAAACATATATTTGCATTATGCAAAGGTAAAACTGTTGGTATGAGGCTCGCGGTGCTTAGGATGGTTGTGGCTATGTTTGGCGTAATGTTTTTTGCGTCAATGTCGGTTGCGCAGACGAGTTTTTGCGTAATGGAGTGGAATGTGGAAAATTTGTTCGACCCTTACGATGACCCGAAAAAGCAGGATGATGATTTTACACCATCGGCAACGCGGCGGTGGACATGGTACAGATTCATGAAAAAGCTGGAAAATGTGGGTAAAACCGTAGCGGCAGCAGGAGGAGTGTCTGTCCCCGATTTGGTTGCGCTTTGCGAGGTGGAGAACGACTCGGTTCTTGAAAAATTGACTAAAATCAGCGTGCTGAGAAGGGCAGGGTACAGGTATTTTGTTACCAACGGTTTGGATATAAGGGGAATAAATGTGGCATTGCTTTACAGACCTATATCGTTTAAGCCGGTATTTGTGGAAACAGTTCGCCCTGATTTCAGCGGTTTGCCGCGCAAGTTCTCGCGCGATGTGCTTATGGTGTCGGGCAGGATTGTAACAGGCGATACTCTTGACGTGTTTGTGTGCCATTTTCCGAGCAGGCTCGACCGCTACAAACAGGGGGCGCGCTATCGAGAGCGCATTGCGCGGCAGGTGAGACGCAAGGCCGATTCGCTTTTCAGTGTGCGCCGCAATGCAAACATAATAATCATGGGAGATTTCAATGAAGTTCCGGAATCCGCGATATTGTGCAGGCATATGGAGGTGTTGCCTGCCATGCGCTACAAGCCGGGATTTAGCCATGACATGCTTTTCAGCCTTATGGGCAGCAAAAGCCGCAGTGGCGGTATTAAGGGCACGTATTGCTATAAAGGCAAGTGGGAGTTGATAGACAACATTATTGTAAGCGAGCGTTTGCTGAGTGGAGATTCACGGCTATGCCTGTCTCGGGATGGGTGCAATATTTTCTCCCCGCCGTTCCTGCTAACGGAGAAAGACGGCAGGAAAGTGCCTTTCAGAACATATAACGGCATGCGCTATATCGGTGGATTTAGCGACCATTTGCCGTTGGTGGCGAGGTTTTCGATTTCATGGTAGTTGCATTTATGCGCGGCTTTATTCGTGGTGGTATGGCTCGTTGTTAAGTATTGTTAGTGCACGATATAACTGCTCTGCGAATACAAGCCTTACCATTTGGTGGGAAAAAGTCATTTTTGATAGTGAAATGCTTTCTTTTGCAGCATCTTTGGCTTTTTGCGAAAAACCGTATGGTCCTCCGATTATGAACACGATGCGGCGGGCGGAACTATTCCACAGTTTGTTAAGTTTTGCCGCAAAATCAACGGAGCGGAATTCTGTGCCGTGTTCGTCGAGCAGTATTACATGGTCGCCGGGACGCAACTGCTTAATGATTCCATCCCCCTCGGAAGTTCTGATTTGTGCCTCGGTGAGCTTTGAGGTGTTTTTAAGGTCCGGAACAACATTCACTTCAAAATGTATGTAGTGGGCTATGCGGCTAATGTATTCTTCAGTGAGTTTTGCCACACATTTGTCTGTGGTTTTTCCCACGAGTATGAGTATGGTCTTCATTACGGTTTTGAATATTTGTCTGTGGGGCGGGATTGCCAAAAATAAAGAATGCCACCGTAAACAGCAGCATTCTTTTGTGACGCTGTAGGGATTCAAACCCTAAACCTTCTGATCCGTAGTCAGATGCTCTATTCAGTTGAGCTACAGCGCCAAGTGCTTTATTTCTCAAAAGCGATGCAAAATTACGTATTGTTTGCGAAAGTGCCAAACGTTTTGCTTGTTTTTTTGGGGAAAGCGGCAAAAAAGATGCCCAACCTATTTATTATTTCAAAAGTTTGCATATTTGCGGGCCTGTATGCCGTTAATGTTGCAGCAGTTCTTTTTCTTTTGGGGTTTTATCTTTTTTCTCTTTCTTGTTTTTTTTGTCGTTTTTGAAAAAGCCCGAGGATATTTTGCCGTTTAAGATATTCAGCCTTATGATGAAGTGTAGCATTAAGTAGCTGTAGGATGCATCGTTTTCGGTGTCAACGCGGCTTTGGGCGTTTATTGTTCGCGAGATGTTGCTGCGGTTTCGCAGGATGTCGTTTAGTTTTAGTCTTACTATTAATGGCGAACCTTTGAAAAAGCTTTGTGAGGCCGTTGCGTTCCATATAAGCTCGTCCGTGTTCATATTGCTGTTTGAATATCCGCGGCGGCTGCTCATGTGCAGAGAATTTTCAACAGTCATTTTCCATGGCAGTTTTACGCGGGCCGATGCTGAGTATGAGTAGTTGTATGTGTCCATGTTGGATTGCGGGCGCAGCTTGTTGTCGGTGTGGCGGTAGCGGATTGATGCGCCGATTTTCGCTTCGAGGAAGTCGTTGCGATACCTAAGACTTGCTTTTTGGGATATTCCCGAGGTTTTCGTTGTGTTTTTTTGGCTCGATGTGTTTTGTTCGCTTCTTATGTATCCTACAGAATTATCGTATGTGCCGGTGGTAGAGCAGTTGAGCCGAAAAGATTTTTTTGCCCCGAAGCCCGTGTTGAAAGTGAAGTCTGTTCGCGCCGCCCAATTGCCGTTTATGTTTTTGGGTTGTGTTATGCGCACGCCTGTTGTCTCATCATATATGATTGCTGTGCTTATGTTGTTTGAACTTTGGTCTAATTGAGCGTTGACCTGCCAGTTTTGTTGCCTTTTAACGATGTATTTTTTGTATTCAAACCTAATGCGGTTGTTCCATGCCGGTTTTAGATTGCCGCCGGGAAGGTGTATGTTTAGCGGGTCGGCATTGTCGGAGATTGGTATTCGGTTAGTCATTGACGGGTCTGTGCTCCATCCTATGTATCTAATTTCCGTCCTTTCGTTTTTTGAAATACGATAACGTAACATTGCGGACGGTTTGAAGCGCAGCAGACGGCGTGAAAACGTGGTGTCGATGGCGCTGCGGCGGTAATCAAGCCGTGTTGTGTTGCTACTGATGTCGGTGGAGATGAAGGCGGTTAAATTGCGGCTGTTGTAGTTAAGGCTTTCGTGCAATGTGTGGTGAAAGTTGTTGTATGTGGCGTATCGGGAATTTTGCATGTTTAGAACCGATTGCAGAGAATCTTCTGTTGCGGGGATGTCGCCGAGCTGGTGTTCGCCGTTGTGCCAGCCGTTGAGCGAGTCGAGCTCGTAGAGCGACCGATAGCTGCGGCTTTTAGAACGTTGGAAAGAGTAGCTTGTTTGAAAGCGCAGCCCTTTTATTATAGGTTCGCTGTAGCTCACCCGCCAGTGGTTGCTCCAATTGTGGGAAGGTGATATGGTGTATTGGTTTTGGAAAGTGTGGTTTTTGTCGGCAGCACGCTTGTAGTAATATATGTCGGCAATGCGGAAAGATTTGCTTTCTCCGTTTCCGCTTGATATTCTAAAATCAAAAGCCACGTTTCTACCCTTGTTGTTGAGCCGTCTAACCGCCATTGCGCTTATGCCGAAACTGTAGTTGTTGCCGTTGGATTTTGAGGTATTCGAATTGCGGTTTATTGTTGCGTTGTATATTTCGGGAGTATGTTCATAAGAAAAGTCGTTACCAAACACGCTGCCAATGGGATCTTCGCCGTTGGTTATTTCGTAGGGGTCGCTGTTGAACCTTGCCGAGCGCGAAAGCGAGAATGTTCGCGATTTGTTGAACGAGAAATTGGTATTCGCGGTTACGGTTGTTAGTGTGTCGGGATGCCATTCCATTCTTAGGTTTCCGCCAAAGCCGGTCGATTTGTTTTTGCTGTATCTGTCGCTGTTAGAGAACTGTGAGGTTTGGGAAGCTCCAATATAGTTTTCTGCGCTTCTCCATGTTTTGCCGTGCGAACGATTGTCGTGCATTCCCATATGGCCACCAATTTCAAGGCGGCGGTTCTCTTTGCGTGTTTTGCCGTTGTTTATTTGGAAGTCTGCTCCGAGCGATTTGTTGTTTGACCTTGCATCCTCATCATTCATGTTTGCTGTAAAGCTAAGACGCGAGCGGTCGGTCATGCGGTTTGCAAAAACCTTTTGTATGTACCTTCCATACGATCCTGCTGCGGCATCATAGTTGATTGTCCATGCCTCGTTGAGTTCCTTTTTCAGCTCAATGTCCATCACCGTTTGTTCGTTTCCATCGTCAATGCCGGTTTGTTCGGCGTAGTCGCTTTTCTTTTCGTATGCTTTGATTTTGTTTACCAGCTCCGAAGGGAGGTTTTTAAGCGCGGAGCGGACGTTGCCCTTGAAAAAGTCTTTGCCGTTTACTCTGAATTCGGATATTGGTTTGCCGTTGTATGTTATGGTGTTCCCCTCGATTTCAACTCCCGGCAGCAGTTTTATAAGTTCCTTTAACGCTTCCCCTTCCGGCACTTTGTACTCTTCTGCATTGAAACTTGTTGTGTCTTCTACCGTCTGCATGTCTGGGCGTGTGCCAATTACCGTGGCATCTTTAAGGTAAACGGTTTTTATTGGTAGGAATAAGGTGTCGCTTATGGTTGGTTTGCCGTTGTGGCGCGATGGGGGGATATTGGCATATAGGGTTTGGTATCCAATCATTGAAACCCGCAGAATGTATTCGGAACGGTGGGGCAGGTTAAGCAACACTACTCCGGCTGTGTCGGATGCAACGCCTTTAATAAATGAACTGTCTTTGGTGAACAAAACGGCGTTTGCGCCGGGTAATGCCATTTTGTTGATGCTGTCGGCAATAACAATCCTTATGCTGCGTTGGGCGTATGCGCATGACGGAGTGATAAACAATGCCGCGCCAAACAACAGTGTGAAAAAAAAAGCCGGCTTTTTGCACATGCTAAGCTCATAAAATGCTTGCCGAAATCAGTCGAAGAAGTATTCTGAATCTTTAAGAAAAGGATGATGCTTGTCTTTTTCCGACAATATAACCTTGTCGGCTTCTACAGGCCAATTGATGTTCAAATCGGGGTCGTTCCACATGATAGCGCCTTCGCTTTCGGGAGCGTACAGATTGTCGCATTTATACTGGAATACCGCTATGTCGCTCATAACGGCGAAGCCGTGGGCGAAACCGCGCGGTATGAAAAACTGGCGGTGATTGTCTTCCGTGAGTTCCACACCGACATATTTCCCGAAAGTAGGAGAACTTTTTCGCAGGTCAACGGCCACATCGTAAACTTTTCCGCGTACGACCCTTACAAGTTTTGCCTGGGAGTGTTCGCCTTTCTGGAAATGAAGACCGCGAAGCACACCGTATTGCGAGCGGCTTTCATTGTCTTGAATGAAATTCACCTTGCCAACAAGGGAGTTAAAGTCTCGCTCGTTATAGCTCTCGAAAAAGTATCCGCGTGTATCATTGAACACTTTCGGCTCCAAAATCAGCACTCCGTCAATGTCTGTTTTAATTACCTTCATGTTTTATACGTTGACTGATTGTTGTTCTGCTTCGTCTGCGCGCCGCAGCAGGTATTTGCCGTATTCGTTTTTGCTCATAGGCTGTGCTACCCTGCGCAGGTTTTCAGCGTTAATCCAGCCGTTGGAAAAGGCTATGTCTTCGAGGCAGGCCACTTTCAGACCGCCACGCTTTTCCACAACTTCGATGAATGTGGATGCCTCGGAAAGAGAATCGTGTGTGCCGGTGTCAAGCCAGGCGAAACCGCGTGCAAGTCGTTGTACTTTAAGTCGTCGTAGGCCGAGGTAAACTTCGTTTACAGTGGTAATTTCCAATTCGCCGCGTGGCGAAGGTTTTATGTTTTTTGCTATTTCAACCACATCGTTGGGGTAGAAGTAAAGTCCCACAACGGCGAAATTTGATTTAGGCTTTGCCGGCTTTTCTTCTATGCTTAGTGCGTTCCCGCTTTTGTCGAATTCCACCACGCCGTAACGTTCCGGATCGTTTACATGATAGCCGAACACTGTGGCGCAGTTTTGCTTGTTTACAAAGTTCACACTTTCGCGTAGCAGCCCGGTGAACCCGCTGCCATAGAAAATGTTGTCGCCAAGTACAAGGCACACGTTGTCATTACCAATGAATTTGTCTCCGATTATGAACGCCTGTGCGAGACCGTCCGGCGAGGGCTGCTCGGCATATTCGAAATTCACTCCGAAATCTTCTCCGCTGCCCAAAAGACGCTTGAAGCCCGGCAGGTCGTGCGGGGTGGAGATTATTAGAATGTCTCTTATTCCTGCAAGCATCAGAACCGATATGGGATAGTATATCATTGGTTTGTCAAAAATGGGAAGCATCTGTTTGCTTACACCTTTTGTTATTGGGTAGAGACGTGTACCCGAACCTCCGGCGAGAACTATGCCTTTCATCGTGGTATTATTTAACGTTGGGTTAGTATATGCCTATTTCTTGAAGCGGCTGTAGATTACCGATATCTTTATATCTCCGCTATTCCCGCCTGAAAGTCTTGTGGATGATAGCGATAGGTCGTTGCGCACCCTTGACAACACTTGCTGGGTGGTGTATCCTGTTGTTTGCTGCGAATATGTTGTGTTTACGGGTACTAAAGTTACTTTGTTCCATGTGGGATGCTCTGCTTCCCATTTAGCGTATTTTGCCTCTTTGATGGCTTGAGGGTCGGAGTTTTTTACACCGGCACCCTCCTTCCTTACTGCATACATGTTTGATATCAGTGCCGATATGTTGTTGAAGGTATATGCGTTTTCTTTTTCGCTGTATGTTGTTACGTATGAAGTGGAACCATCGGCCACTTTACTCTTTTCAAAGAAGCTGTACAGCTCATCGGATTTCACCATAAGCAGGTTTTGCGGCACAGGCAGGTTATAGGTTGTATGCGTGTTGTCGTTAATCCTTGTAAACGAGATTTTCGCGCTGTTTATGGTGTCGTTTATATGGTTGTTATAAATGCTGTCAATGGGTAGCGTTGCTTCGGTGTATATTCCCGCAGGCGTTTTAAGATAGGTATAGTTTTCGGCTTCGAGCAGCTTGTCTGTGTTCTTGTTTTCAATCCGGGTGTTTTGCAGCACCTCCTCGGTTGTGGCCATTTTCTGCACGCCGTTTATTATGGAATCGCCCTGTTTGTATCGAAAATATACATTCAGCGATGCTGCGTCTATGTTTAGCATTGTGCCGTTACCCGAAATTATGCGGTAATAGAAGCCGGCGCATACATTGTGTATGAAAGAGTATGAATCGGCAAAATTCGAGGGGTTTTCATAATATTTTTTCATTATGAAGGTGCCGTAATCCTTAGGCAGCTTGATAAGTATGTTCTTGCTGCTGGAATATGCGTTTTTCAGGCTGTCGCTGAGAGTCATGTCTATTACCGAAAAGGAAAGTTCTTTGCGTATGGCCGTTTCTTTTTTGTTTACATATTTCCAAGGGTCTATGTTGGAATAGTAAATCATGTTTTCCTTCAAGGCGTTCGCCGTGTCGAGTTCGTAAACTCCGAGTTTCATGGAATTTAGCGAGTCGCCGTAATAGTTGGACACGTAAAGGCGTATGTTAACAGAGTCGGCTTCAACAGTGCCGTTATCCATGACCAGCGTGCCGTTTTTAGGGAACGTCAAGTTTTCTAGAATATGGAATTGGGCCAGAAAGTCGCACGACGTTGTCGCGTTTGTCTCCGGGTCGGTTATTTTTCCGAGATAGCTGGTAGATGTCGTGCCAAGCACGCTGTCGGCTTTTATTGAACGCGAAAGCACGCTGTATATGCCTTGAGTAATTTCCATCTCGTCATGACCTGGCATGACATTTCCGCCTATGCTGCCGGTTTCGTCATCGCATGATACTATAATGCACACTGCGGCTGCCAATGCCGTCAGACTTTTCAACAGTTTGTAAGCTTTCACTTTAAGAATTGGTTAAAGCATTGATATGTAATGCTGGTTGTGTTTGTTTGCCTGCGGCTTTTAAGCGCAAAGAACTTAGCTTAGCAGTTTCTCGTAGAAATCTCCATAATATGTTGGATAGTCGGGATTTTCCATAAAAGGCAGTACCGACTTCCCGTTTTCCTTTGCATACTCCACAACTTCTTTGCTCGGGTTGTTTGTGCCGAGTATGAGTGCATCAGAGAATTTCACCCCTAATTTAAGGAGGTCGTCAGCACTTTCAAACTTCATGTTTTCCTTTTTCAGAAAAGCCTTGGTTACATTGCGGGTAGCCAAACATGAGCAGAAATTTTCCGGGAGTTTGTTCGTTAGCTTCACGTCGTTCACTTCAAACACCACTTTTGTGCCGCTGAACGATGGTTCGTCCTTAAAGGCCGTTTTTATGTAGAGTGGTGCAACTGCGGAAATCCAGCCCTGGCAGTGGATTACATCGGGACGCCAACGCAGTTTTTTGACGGTTTCAAGCACGCCGCGTGCGTAGAAGATGGCTCTTTCTCCGTTATCGGCATATTCGTTCCCGTTTTCATCGCATTCCATGCCACGCTTGTCAAAGTAGTCATCGTTGTCTATGAAGTACACCTGCATTCTTGCCGACTGCAACGATGCCACCTTTATTATTAGCGGGTGGTCGTTTCCGTCAATTATAATATTCATTCCCGAAAGGCGTATAACTTCGTGCAGTTGGTTCCTGCGCTCGTTAATGCAGCCCCACTGGGGCAGGAACGTCCTTATCTCTCGTCCGCTTTCCTGTATTGTCTGCGGCAGTTCACGTCCGGCTTTTGCCATGGGGCAGTCTGCTATGTATGGGGTAATGCCTTGGTTGATGAATAATACTCTTTTTACGTTCATTTAAGTCGTTCTTACTTAGTAAACGCAAAGTTACGGTTTTTTTGCTAAATGGCAAAGGTTTGAGTTCCAAAAACAAGAAACCCAAACCTTTGCTGTATCTGTCGTGTTATTGTGCGCGGGTTGCTATCGCGTGTAGTCCCGGCTCACGTCGTCGGATGACAGTTCTCCTGCCGGCTTTATGTAGTTCGCGAACATTCCCCTGCCGCCTTTTTCCGCTTTCAGGATTGTGAGCTTGGGGCATTCTTTCCTAAAACCCACGCGCAATCCGGTAACGATGGATTCAAACTTTCCATCGCATTCGATGGCTGTTTGAAATGGTACTTTGCCACTGTACCAATAGCAGAAACAATCGGATAGGTTAACCGACACGCCTTTCTTTATCTTGAAGCCTGTGGCGAATTGGTCGCTGTAGCAATAGTTGAACCAGTTGTTCGTGCTTTCCACAACAAACCCGCAGCTTGTTTCGTAAGTCTGCTCTTTGCCGCCTGTGTACAGCGGGTGTATGTTCCTAAGGCAGTTTCCGCCTGTTTTCAGATGCACACCTACGTTGACGTTGGCAATTCGCATGTTTGTGAATGTGTTGTCAAATCCTTCAACTAGTACTCCTATGGAATTGGACTTGCCGTTTCCTGTTATGTTCACATCGATTATGTCAGCATCGGATGAACCGCTGTTTGCGCCGAATTTTATGTGCACTCCTGTTTGAACGTGTTTTATGGAGACGTTTTCCACTCTTGTTTCCCTGCCACCGTCAATGGATATGCCGTTTGCAATGTTTGAGCCATCGATTATTCCGCCCGATATGCCGTAATTGCTTCCGTTTTTGTAAATGTTGTTGGCTTTGTGTATTGCGCCCAGACGCACTATCGCATCTCCTTTCTGCCAGTTGCCCGTGGCTTTTAGTGTTGTGTAGTTGCCCAATACCAGGTGTACGCTCTTTGCAGGGTCGGCAGGTGTGTTTATTGAGCGCGATACGAGGTACACTCCGTCGGGGAAAACGATTGTGCGGTTGGGGTTCTCGTCAATAAGCTTCTGTATTGCTTCCGTGGCGTCGGTTTTCCCGTCGGCAGGCACTCCGTGTTCGGTAGCCACAACAAATGCGCTTTGGGCTTGTGCGAGTTTTTTTGAATGTTTTTTCTGTGCCGATGCCGTGCCGGCGTTTGCAAACGATAACGCGATGACCAGCGTTAGCAGCGTGGCTGACGATGTGATTTTTCTCATTGATATATGTGTAAATTTTTGGTTTTGGTTCTTGCGGTTGTGGTCCGTGTTTTCTTGCATAGGTCTTTCTTTGCGGTAACTTCATGATGCCATGCGAAACAAGGATTAAGGCGGAATGCCTGTGAAAAACAAGATTCTTTTTTCATGGAATTTTCGTTAGTTGTGTGCAAATATACTCCTTTTGGCTGAAAATTCAACGAAAAAATATTGAATTACATAATGGCATGTACATTTTATTGGAAAAACCATTTGAAATCGAATAACACGGTCGAAAACTTTTAGCGGACAGCAATATTTTTTTTGCATTCAGACGTGCGCAATTCCTGCTACAAACATATTGCGCGTAAGCCGAATATCGTATTAAACGGAAAAGATCGCGTTTATGCGTAACGAAACGTTTGCCAAGGGAGATTGTCTTTACAAAGGAGGCTTGTTGTAACGTTGGACTTTTCACGGCTTTGCAAAGGTGAAAAACAAGGTCTGATGTAGTTTTTTCTACGTCAGACATATTTTTTTCTACATAGGACATGGAAAAAGCTACATCAGACTTGGTTTTTTTCGGCGTCTGACGTAGCTTTTGTATTTTCAGCATATAGGTTTTCCTCACAAAATGTTGGGGAATTCCGTTATGCTCATTCCGATGTCGTGATAAAATGCGGATTTTACCTGCGGCTTCGGTTTTTTATTTTTTCCGATATGTTTTTTTTACGAACAATGCAGAGTTGAGGTAGTCTGCGCTTTCTTTTGCCTCCTGCATAACGGGGTGGCTGTAGCGTTCTATTTCAACTATGGGATATTCCAATCCGGCAATGGCTGCGTTGTTGAATATTACATCGAAGCCCATTGCGCAGCTTCCGCCCAGTTCGTACTCATCCTTTACGTGGAACAGCTTGAAGCGGCCGGGGTATTTCTTGAAATACTCAACGGGGTTGCCGTTTGCTTTTACGCACCAGTACAGGTCAATTTCGAAGAACACATATTTTGGGTCTGTGTTCTGCAGCATATAGTCGTATGCCATTTTTCCCTCAACATTCACAAATTCGTGCTTGTGGTTGTGGTAGCCGAATTTTATGCCCTGCGCCGCGCACTTTTTGCCAATTGCGTTGTAGTAGTCGCAGTAAACCTTTAGCTGCTTCAATGTGGGCGGGATGTTCATCCATGGCACCACTATATATGACACGCCGGCTTTCTTTTGGTCGGCTATGGTTTTGTCCCACCATGCGAGCGATTGTGAAAAGTCGCCGGAATTGAGTTCTTCATCTGAAAGTGCTTTTCCTATGTGCGTTGACAGAGATTCCATACCTGCCTTTTCAACGATGCTCTTGTAAACTTCGGGGCTGAACCCATATATAGTGCCTTTGCCCTGGTCGTAGCTTGCCGCCTCAACGGCAGTGTAGCCCATGCCCGACAGTTCATTGAGCAGTTTCTGAAAGTCAGCCATGTTGCCTTCGTGCACAAGCTCGCGCACGGAATACAGTTGCAATGCAAATTGTTTCTTGTGTTTAGCCTTTTGTGTGGAGGCTTGCATCTGCAAAGGCAACATCAGAAGTGCTGCGAGCAGTGCGGGAAATATTTTTTTTATCATGTCTTATTTGTCATTAATTAATGCTGCCGCCAGCAAATGCCGTGCGGCAGCATAAAATGGTTCTTGTTAATTGGGATTGTTTACTTTAGCACCTTAACCTTTATGTTGCGATACCAAACATCGTCTCCGTGATCCTGGAATGCGATATAGCCTTCGTGCTTGTCGCCACCCATGTTAAGGAGCAGTTTGTATGCAAGCGGAAAGTCGCCGTTAGCATTGAATTTGCTTTTGTCGAGCATCTCTTTCCACTTCGGGGTCCAAAGGTGGTATTCCACTACATTTGCGCCGTTCTGACCGTGAACCACAGTACCTTCGTAAACCATGATTTTACCGGTGTTCCATTCTCCGTAGGGCTTTGCGTTCTGTGGCTTTGCGGGAATCATGTCGTAGAGTGAAGCAGACTGACGGTTGCCGTCAACTCCGAGCTTTGCATCGGGGTGATTGCCGTTGTCGAGAACCTGATATTCCGAAGCCGACTGCCAAATGGGGATGAATTCGTCTTTGCCATTGTTGTTGACAGTAACTTCCTGTGCAAGGTAGAGTACGCCCGAGTTTGCACCCTTGGAAACCTTGTATTCGAATGTAAGCTCGAAGTTCTTGAATTTGTGTGCAAAAAGAAGGTCGCCGCCATTAACGCCTCCGCCTTCGCCATTGCCGGAACCTTTGAGGTGGATTGCGCCGTCTTCAACGTTCCAGTCAGAACCGGGCTTGTCTTTTCCGTAGCAACGCCAGCCGTCAAGGGTTTTGCCGTTGAAGATGGTGATGTAACCGTCTTTGTCAACAGGCAGCTTGCTGATGTCAACCTGCGGCTTTTCAACAACTTTGTAGTCAAGGGCTGCGCCGGCAGTACTGTCTTTTTGTGCAGCGCAAGCGCATTCAGGACTGCCGCATTTACAATCACAGCTGCATTTCTTGTTGCCGCAGGATGCAAGCATCAACGCGCAAGCCGCCACGGCCAATAATGATAGTTTCATCTTTTTATTTTGTTAGGTTGTTATTACTTAAGAATCTTTATCTTGATGTTCTTGAACCAAACATCATCGCCGTGGTCTTGCAGTCCGATGAATCCTTCATGGTTTTCGCCACCGGCATTGTTGAACCCTTCAAATGCAGCGGGCCATGCCTTCTCACCAAATTTGCTGGTTTGGAGCAGGGCTGTCCACTCGGGAGTCCAAAGTTTGTATTCAACAACTTTCACACCATTTTGGTAGTGGGTTACTTTTCCGTTGTAAACCCTTATAACCGTGTTGTTCCATTCGCCGTAAGGTTTTTGGTTCTGCGGTTTGGCGGGTATAAGGTCATAGAGCGAGCTCGACTGGCGGTTTCCGTCCTTGCCCAACTTTGCGTCCGGGTGGTTTGCATTGTCGAGAACTTGGCTTTCCAAACCGGATACAACGATTGATTCAACATCGCCGTTTTTATTTGCGAGTTCCTGTGCAAGGTAGAAAATGCCGGAATTGCATGCCTTGCCTACTTTCCAATCAACAGATAGTTCGAAGTTCTTGAACTTGTGGGCGAATATTAGGTCTCCACCTTCTTTTCCCTTGCGTTTCTCTTCGGGAGCTTGGTTGCCTATGAAATGGATTGCACCATCTTCGATAACCCAGCGCGAGGGTACATGGCTTTTTGCATACCCTCTCCAGCCGTTCATGTTTTTGCCGTTGAAAATACTGATGTAACCCTTCTTGTCAACAGGGAAGTAGAATTTGTCCCATTTTTCAGGACCTTGAAACCCTTGTGAGCAATATAGGGCAACAGTGCCTTTGGGAGCGGATGCGCAGCATGCAGCTTTTTTCTTAGGGCATGCGGCGTTTACGCTTATTGCCAGCGACAGGCACAATACGCTATAGACTATTTTTTTCATTTTATTCTGCTTGGTTATTTTTTATTTAAAGTGTAGGCAGCTCAGGCAAGGTCCAGCCTTTGCGGTAAACCGGCTTGATGAGACGTGCCGCATATTCGTTTGCATCGACAGGCTCGCTGTATTTGCGGTCGAATGTCGGGTGTCCATCGTGTATATGGAAATTGTCCTCAATAATGCTGCGTATCTTTGCGCTTGCTGGGATGTTGGTGAATTTCATATTCTTGCCGTCCCACTTTAGCCACTGGTGAAGTTCTTGCAAACGCACGGCAGCGCAGCCCATAACGATCATTTCGTTAAGAGGTCCAGCCTCGCTGAAGTCTGAAGCGGTCGGGATGCGGTTTTCCGGACTTTCCTTGCAGGCGCGAATCCAGTCTTGTTGATGGTTGTCGTCCTTGACGATACGTTGCATTTCGGGAACTTTCGGGTCGCGACCGGAAACGAGGAACGGATTGTTGCCGTACGTGCCGACAACCAAAGTATCCTTTGTACCATAATAAACGGTAACGCCATTTTCGTCAAATGTCTTGCCTTGGGGCATATCGAACGGAAGTTCGGGCACGATGCCTCCGTCATACCAATTAAGCACAACAGGCGGGCATGCCATCTTCTTCATGTTGTCGCGTGCGGGGAAGTGGTATGTAATTTTCTCGGCAGATGGGCAGGAATCGGTCATTAGCATGGTTGAGCTTCCGATAACCTCATCGGGATAGCCAAGATTCAAACCCTTTGATGCAACCTGAAGGATGTGGTTTGCCATGTCGCCAAGTGCGCCGCTTCCAAAGTCCCACCAGCCGCGGAAATTCCATGGCGTGTATATGGAATTATAGTCGCGGTATTTTGCCGGACCTATGAAACAGTCCCAATCAAGAGTGTCGGGAATTGCCATTTTCTCTTTGGGGGTGGGGATGCCTTGTGGCCAAATAGGACGATTTGTGAAAGAGTCGATACGCGTAACTTCGCCAACTTCGCCATTCCAAAGCCAGTTGATTGCCTTACGAGTGCCGGCCATTGAAGCTCCCTGGTTACCCATTTGGGTTGCTACCTTATATTTTTTTGCAAGCATTGTGAGCAGGCGGGATTCGTAAACGTAAAGAGTCATTGGCTTCTCCACATATACGTGTTTGCCTGCCATTATTGCGTTTGCGGCGATTATTGTATGGGTGTGGTCGGCGGTAGCCACCATTACGGCGTCAGCGCTTTTCAGCATATCGTCATACATCTTGCGCCAGTCTTTGTAG
This sequence comes from Prevotellaceae bacterium UBA6398, assembly GCA_002437495.1. Lineage (GTDB taxonomy): Bacteria > Bacteroidota > Bacteroidia > Bacteroidales > Bacteroidaceae > UBA6398. Next base: position 40,528 of record DJQA01000003.1, on the reverse strand, counting down.
CGCTTTGCCTTGGGGTATTTGTCGAATACATGCTTTGCATACTTCCAGTCAACATCGCAGAGTCCGATGATGTTTTCTGTTTCCATTCCGGCCAAGTCGCTTGCGCCACGACCTCCGACACCTACGCCGAGGATATTAAGCTTGTCGCTTGGGGATTTGTGCCCATAAGTTTTGCCAAGAACGGAGCTTGGTACTATGCTCGGCGCGATAATCATACCGGCCATAGCTGCGCTTCCTTTTTTTAGGAAATCGCGTCTTGAAATTTTAGCCATAATTTTTAGGTTAGATATTTAATTGAAAATAATAAATAGTATAGTCGTTATTAGAATTCCCTGCGGTGCAGCAACCCATATCCGTCTGCAAGGTTCCTGCGGCGTTCGCGTATTTCATCGAGCGTTTTCAAGTCGCCTATGGCCGGAAGTTCGTGTTCCCTACTATCATTTAAGAATTTCCAGGCATATTCGGATGCAATTGCAGAGTCGCGTAGTGTGGGCAGTTGCGGGTCGAGCTTGCCGTCGTTTATGCTTTTCGCGAAACGGTTGCACATGGTGTCGATGTTTTTTCCTCCGAACGGACGGCGGATTAGTATGGTGTTGTTCACGCCGTGCAGGTCCACTATGGCGGTCTTGAAATCGTGTGTCATGCGTACAATGCCTTTTGTACCGATAAGGTCAACATAAGAAAGGTGCGTCTGGTCTTTAGAAAGTTGACCGTATACGAAGCCTTGCGTTATGTCGAATACAATACCGTTTTCAAATGTTCCGTGGCACTGAACCCACCAGGGGTCCTTGTAATTCCACATTCTCATTCCCTGTGAGTGCCATGTTTTGTATTCTGCGCCGGCATACCAACGCGCAATGTCAACGTAGTGCATGCCGCAGTCGTGAAAAGCCGGACCTTCGTATTCGTGTCCCTCTCCCGGAGCAAGTCCCGGGGTCATGTGGCATACGCGTATAATAGCAAGTTCACCGAGTTCTCCTTCGTCTATGTATTGCTTCATTAGGCTGTGATACCATGAGTTGCGCAGATAAAGGTTCACGGTGGCAAGCACGCCGGATTTTTCCACGGCTTTCACCGACTCCCATTCTCTTTCGAGGGTGTCGCCTATGGGTTTTTCCGATACAATATGCTTGCCGTGCTTCACGGCTTTCAGTATTTGTTCGTGGCGGAAATTCGCCAAAGTGCATAGGGCCACGGCATCAACATTCTCGTCTTCAAATATGTCTTGCTCGCAGGCCACAATCTTTGAGTTCGGCGACAGTTTTTTTGCATAGTTGCGGGCGTTTTCGTCCACATCGCATATGTAAGTTACTTCCCAATCGGGGCATGCCTGCAAATAGTGTAGGTATTTCGCTCCCATGCGCCCAAAACCAATCAAGCCAATTTTTTTTCTTGAACTCATTTTTGTTCGTCTGTATATTTCTTCTTGCCTTTTAAAAATCTCTTAAAAAATCAAGTGTAAAGGTACGTATTTCTTTTATTCCAAAGTGTATAATACCGGAGTTTTTGAATTTTTTTTTTGCGCTTTGATAACACAAATGTTGTTAATCTTCGTTGTTATGTGCAGGTTTTACCAAAATCGCGCTGAACTCCCACAAAATGTATATCGGCAGGAATACAGCCGTGAGTGTGAATGGGTCTGACGATGGCGTTATAACCGCTGCAACTATCAGCAGTACCACAATGGCGTGTTTACGGTATTTTCTGAAAAACGCCCGGTTGAGCAATCCTATTTTCGACAGCATTGCCGACACGAGTGGCAACTCGAAGATAATCCCCATCATGAACACAAGCATCAGAAAGTTGTTCATGTAAGAGTCAAGCGAGAGTTGGTTGGTTATCTCCGGGCTTATTTGGTAAGTGTATAGAAAACGCAGCGTAAGTGGAAATACAAGTGCGTAGCCCACGAAGCATCCAATGAAGAACATCACCGTGCCGAAGATGAATGCTTTTTCCGTGCGCCGTCTCTCGTTTATGTACAAAGCGGGACATACAAACCTCCATATCTCAAATACTATGTATGGAAACGCAACGAGCAGTGCAAACCAAAATGAAAGCGACACTTGTAGGAAAAACTGCGATGGCAGTTTTATGTTTATTATATGTACGTTGAATGGCGCTACAAACTCATCGGGAGTGAAAGGTACGTACGAGCTCAACTTTGCAAGAAGCTTGTAAAGGAAGAAATCGTTGCGGCACGGTGCCATGATGACATGTTGGAACAGCCACGGAATAAAGGCGAAGCCTGCAATAACCAAAACGCCCACTGCTATGAACGACCTCATGAGCATCCACCTTAGTGCATCAAGGTGGTCCCAAAATGTCATTTCGGGCAGGCTGCTGCTTTCGTCCACGTTTTGCTTTGGCTCCGTGTTTTCGTTTGCAGAGGGTGTCATTTCTTGTCGTTATTGTCTATATCTTTCTTTATCTCGTTTTCAATACCGTTCATTCCTTTTTTGAAATCACGTATGCCTTTGCCCACGCCGTGCATCAGCTCGGGCAGTTTCTTGCCGCCGAACAGAAGCAGCACTACGATGGCAATGATTATAACTTCGGGCATTCCTAAATTCATTGCTGTTGGGTGTTGTTATGGGGTGTTGCGGGTTCTGAGCGTAATAAAGGCTTTTGTCTTTGCTTACTGCTACCCTCTTGCTTTATGATAAAGTGTGGATTATAACCAATGCGCCCCACCTTATAAGGGTGAAGCGCATGGTTGTGTGTTGTATAAGGAATTATTTGTTGTATAGCAGCCAAGCATCGGAATATGAGTTACGAAGCTTGTTGCGTGATGATACGGCCGAGTTTAGATCGTCGAAAGTGGTTGCTATAACACGATAGAACTTGCGTTGCGGGTTTAGGGCTATCTGCGCGTCATAGCCTTGATCTTTGAGCTTTTGCTGAAGCCCCTGCGCATTAGCCTTTAGCGAGAAGCTGCCACATACCACACTGTATATTTTAAGGCCGCTGCCGTCAACCAACTGCACGCTTTCGCTCCTCACGTTTGCCTCGGAATGAGAAGGTGTGGGGGTGGTTACGGTTGTGGCGGGCTGTGTGGGCTGAACGGCCACTGTTGTTTGCTGTGGCTGCTGCTGTTCCACGGCTTGCTGCTGTTTTGCTTTTTCATACGCCTTTTTATAGGCGGATTCTTGCGATTTGCATGAAGTGAATGCTATGGCTGTAAACAAGCCACAAGCTATTGCAACATACTTTTTCATGACTTTTTGATGCTTGAATTTGTAATTTAATTTTGTTTCGTTATCCATCAGGGTTATGTCAATACCTTGCGGTGTCAACTTGATGCTACAAAGTTACGATTTTCATTTTGAATACAGCCGTTTTGGCAGTAAAGAATATTAAAAAGGAGGGAAAGTGGCGGAAAAGTCAAATAAAAGTGTGTAACCATTGCGATATATTCGCGGAAAATGGCTAATTTTGAAACGAGTTACAAACAAAAAATCATAAGTCATGAAAGGTTTAAGCATTTTGGCAGCATTTCTGGGTGGCGCCGCAGTGGGGGCCGCTTGTGGTATTCTTTTCGCCCCGGAAAAAGGCGAGGAAACACGTGAGAGAATAATCGAGGCTTTGCAGAGGAGAGGAATACGCCTTGACCGCAAGCAGATGAAAGACCTCGTGGACGACATTGCAGACGAGTTGAAGACGGCAGACAATTGATTGATTGTGCAAATTAAGAAAGTGGTAGGGAATGTTTTCCGGCAATCATAATGTAAAGACTATAGGGGAGCTTGTTGCCGAGATAAAGCGGTATTTTGAGCTTCAGAAGAAATATGTTAGGCTGGAGTTCGTCTCGAAACTTGTGGTATTGCTTTCCGCACTGATATTGGGCATGATTATGTTCCTTGTCGGTGCGGTGGCGTTTATGCTGCTGGCTTTCTGTATGGCTTCGTTGGTTGGCGACATCACCGGAAGCCTGACTATAGGCTATGCATCGGTTGCAATGTTTTTCATGGTGATTGCGGTTGTGGTTTATGCAAACCGTGGCAGATGGATAACGGCACCGCTTGTGAATTTCCTGGGCAACCTGTTTTTAAGTGGTGGCGATGACAGATAACGTAAAAAAATATACTCTCAGCGGCATTTTGGCCCGGCGTGATGAAGCGCTTGCCGATGTGCGTGGTAGCGGACGGCAGATAAAGACCCTTGCGCAAAGACTGTTTGAACCTCCCAAGGCGACAGGGCGTTTCGGAGGACTTGTAAACAATTTCGACAGAGCGTTGGCCGTTTACGATGGCGTGATGCTCGGAATGAAAGTGATAAGGCAGGTAAGAAAATTTATACGCAGAAAATGAAACGATTGTTCTACGTAACGGCGTTGCTGCTCTTCGCGGTGTTGTCATGTCGCCAGGCCTCGTTTGATGACCAATGCCGGCAACAGGCAGAGGAATACACCGAAAAGCAGTGCCCGATGAAAATTTCTAAGGGAGTGGTGCTCGACTCAATGACATACTCCAAGGCGATGCGCTGTCTTACGTACCACTATACCATAAGTGGCGAGATAGACGATGCAAAGCTCGTGCAAGGCAACATCAACATGTTCAGAAAGCAGCTGCTTTCCATGATAACCAACTCGGTTGAGTTGAAACGCGCCAAGGACGAGGGCATAAATTTCCGATATGTGTATGTGTCGGCAACGTCCCATAAGCCACTTGCGAGCATAACGCTGCGCAAGGAGGACTACAGCAAGTAGGTGCGTAGGGCATGGCATATGCGGAGCATGCTGTTCCGTTCGCAAAATATAGTGCGATGTCCTGCAAAAATCTTATGAAAAGCACTTCACCCCGAAGGTTTGATTGCGGCACTGGGGGGGGACGCAAATCAATGGCTTCTTAAATTTGTTTGGAAGTCCAAGCGGGAGCGGATGCAGAACCGCTAAAAAGAAAGAAACTATGTCCTATGTAGAAAAAACTACATCGGACGTAATAAAAACTACATCAGACATTTTTTTTGCAATTTCAAACTACAGGAAAACATACAACCGAGGACGAAAAAATAATATACCCAACCATTTGAGTTTTAGATGGTTGTAGGAAAATCATGTAAAGACTTAATAAAGTGTGCCGGCAAGATTGTTTCAATGCACAACGGCTTAACATCATCTTAACATCGGCGTAACCAAAGGCTAACATGACAAGAATAATTTTGCTTCGAATTATAACGCAGAATTAAATTTATGGAAAGTATCTACTTGGCATTGGTAGTGCTGTTGTTCCTGCTTGCCGCCTCAGACCTATGGGTGGGAGTCAGCAATGACGCAGTTAATTTCATGAACTCGGCGATAGGCTCCAAGGCCGCCAAGTTTCGTACTATCGTGATTATTGCCGCTCTTGGAATTTTGTGCGGTGCAATAATGAGCAACGGCATGATGGACATAGCCCGTCATGGAGTTTTCAAACCGGACCTTTTCACCTTCAATGAAGTTATGACTATCTTCATTGCCGTAATGGTGACGGACATTGTTTTGCTTGATGTGTTCAACTCGTTCGGTATGCCAACGTCAACAACTGTTTCAATGGTGTTTGAGCTTTTGGGAGCATCGTTCGCACTGGCTATGATAAAGACGTGGGGTGCGCCCGAAACAAATTTCAGCGACTACATAAATTCCGGTCAGGCGTTGGGCATGATAACAGCCATATTTATATCGGTAGGAATTGCGTTTGTATTCGGAACGTTGATAATGTACATAACGAGAATTATTTTCACGTTCAAATACAAAGTACGCATGAAGTTCAAGATAGGTATATTTGGCGGACTTGCAATCACGTCCATATTGTATTTCATGTTGTTCAAGGGAGTGAAGAACCTTACATTCATGACGCCCGAGGCAAAAAATTTCATAGACAGCAATATATTGGTTATATTGATTGTTTGCTTCGTTGTTTTGAGCGTTATAATGCAGATATTGTACTTCATGAAAGTCAATGTGCTGCGGGTTATAGTATTGCTTGGCACGTTTGCGCTTGCCATGGCGTTCGCCGGCAATGATCTTGTGAATTTTATAGGCGTTCCGTTGGCAGGATATTCCTCCTATGTTGATTTCACAAGTTCGGGTGCGGTAAACCCCGACACGTATATGATGTCATCGCTTTTGGAATCGGCGAAAACTCCGATTGTGTTTCTTGTCGGCGCAGGAATTATAATGGCGTTGACGCTGGCAGTATCTAAAAAAGCGAAACGTGTAACGGAAACCGAAGTCAACCTTTCGCGTCAGGATGCCGGCAACGAAATGTTCGGCTCTTCGAAGGTGGCGAGAAGCCTTGTGCGCATGGCAAGTTCGGCGGGTAATGTAATATTGCGAATCACTCCCGAAAAGGCGCAAAAATTTGTGGAAAGCCGTTTTCAGCGTCCGGTGCAGGCTGTAAACGAGAATTCGGCAGCTTACGACCTGTTGCGTGCATCTGTTAATCTCGTTGTTTCCGCTTTGCTAATAGCCCTGGGCACATCGCTCAAGTTACCGTTGTCAACAACCTATGTAACATTTATGGTGGCAATGGGCTCTTCGTTCGCTGACAGGGCGTGGGGAAGAGAAAGTGCCGTGTTCCGCATAACAGGTGTGCTCACGGTTATAGGCGGGTGGTTCATGACGGCCGCCGTTGCATTTATCTCATGTTTCACGATTGCCATGATTATGCACTACGGAGGGTTTGTGGCGCAGGTTGTTCTTATAACAGTGGCGGTTGCTATGCTTATACATTCCAACATCGTATATGCAAAACACAAAAAAGCCGATAAGGGCGATGCACTGTTCTACAAGATACTTTCCTCAACCGACTCCGCAGCCATAGTAAAGATGCTACAAGAACATATAGGCAAAAACGTGGCGGAAATAACCGATGGCTTTTCAACGTTGCTCATAGACTCGACAGACGGACTTTTCAATGAAAAGCTGCATGCGTTGCGCAAGTCGCTTAACAGCGTGAAGAAATACAAATTAGTACTGAAAAGTTTGCGTCGCAGAGAAATAATATGTCTCAGAAGAGCAGATGTTGCCGTAGCCGTGAAGTTAAGCACGCCTTTCCACCTTTTGCACAATGCGCTTTTCCAACTTTATTACAGCCTATTGCGTATTTGCCGCCCATCGTTAGAGCATGTTGACAATAATTTCCTGCCAATAGACCCGAACGATGCCGAGATGTTCAAGTACCTTCGCGGCAAGGTAGTAATTCTCATGAATGAAATGGCCGGAAACTTTGCCGAGTTGAACCTGGCAGACGGCGAGGAAATACAAAAGGAATGCGCTGCGTTGAAACAGGATGTATCTGATTTCAGAGACAAGATGATGGTCAACATACAGACACAGAACTGCGACATCACTGCAACAACGCTGTTGCTCCACCTGCTTCAAGAGTTGGAGCAGATTCTCCACGAAATAGACAGACTGATTTATAATATGCGTAAATTTGCCCGGCTTGCTTCGGACACGGCACAGCCCAAGACCGTATAGTTTACATTAAGGCAAAACAAACAACGAGGGCGACTTACAAGCAGTCGCCCTCGTTGTTTGTTTATGTGAGACGTTATAGCGAGCAGAGGTATCCCAATTTGTATAGTTTAAGAACAAAAAGCGAGGGGCAGCTGCTTAGCAGGTTTGCCCGTTCTATCCGCCCGAACAAACGATGCCATGTAATCATCAACCCGTCAAGGTTGAGCCTCTTCAGCCTTAGCGCAACAGCACCTACATGCGAGAAATTCTGAATGTCTCTTCCAAAGCGGTGGAGGTTACGCATTGACTGTTCGGTTTTTTCCACGAACTCCCTGTTTGTGTCAAGGCCGTTGTGCACCAGCGGCGCGTCAATGTGTGTAATGCGGTATCCTCCTTGTTTAAGGCGCAGCCCGAATATGGTATCTTCGTATCCGTAGCCCTTGCAAGTTTCATCAAAGCGGAAGTGCATGAAAACATCGCGATGCACCATTACGTTGAATGTGGAGAAATGGCTGTAAGGGTTTGCTTTGCGATATTCCAGAGAGCGTATCCTCGCCGCGCTTTGCTCGTACCTATATCTTAGCGAAACATCGGGCGAGGGTTGCGTGCCTACGGCCTCTATGCCGCCGCATACGACATCTGCACCATTCTTTGCTTCCTCATAATATTTTTCCAGGAAATCTACTCGTGTTACAAGTGCATCGCAATCGATGAATAGCAGATATTCCCCTTTCGCCTCGCGGGCCATGTTGTTGCGGTTTGCCGCCCGCCCCATGTTTTTTTCCGAACTAAGAAACTTGCAATGGGGAAGTTCGCACGCCTTTTGCACATGCTCTATGCCGCGCCCCTTTGACGAGGCATCATCGCCCACTATGATTTCGTATTCTTCGCCTTGGGCTTGCCTTAGTCTTTCTCCTTGAAGTTGCAATGCCCTTACAAGTTCAGAGCAGTCATAGTTATATACGGGTATTAAGATTGATAACATATTACGTTTCGGTTTATGTCTTTTTTTCCGGTTTTCCGGACCGTTTAAGATTAGTGCATGCCCGTCATTTTTTACGGGCAAACAAATGTACCATGCAAATGTACGAATTAAAAGGAAAAACAGTGCATTTTTCCCTTTTAGTTTTGAAGTTTGTCTCGGGAAATGGTTAAATTTGTAGTATGTGAGGCTTTGCAGTCTTTCGGGCGAAAGCATACGGCAAACTTTTGGAAATATTCATAAAGATAAAATTATACATTATGCGAAAAATTATTACTATTATGGCACTTGCTTGCGCCTTTGCGGCGGGTGCGCAGAATCCCGATTATTTCACGCCCTCAAGGCGTTCGGCTCTTAGAATGCCGTCAACGCCAATTGTCGTGAGCGACCCTTATTTCTCTATTTGGTCTCCGGCCGATAAACTTTATGAGTCTTCTACCGTTCATTGGAGCGATGCAAAGAAATCTATAGTGGGAGTTTTGCGGGTTGATGGTAAGAACTACCGTTTCCTGGGTAAGCAGACCGACAAGATGATTCCCTTTGCAGACATGGGAAAAGCAACGGGCTGGAGCGCAAAATATACAAACCAGGCTCCGCAAGGCGATTGGACAAGTGAAAAATACGATGACGGCAATTGGAAGGAAGGCCGTGGGGCATTCGGCGACAGAAACACGGAATGCAACAGAACCAAGTGGGGTGGTGAAGGCACTGATGTTTACATACGCCGCCATTTCAAAGTGGAAAAAATCGAGAAGGGTGCCAAAGTAAAAATAATGTATTCGCATGATGATGTTTTTGAACTTTATCTTAACGGCGAGAAAATCGTGGCAACCGGCAATACATGGCTCGACGACCAGGTTGTAGAGCTTACGCCGGAGCAGGCAGCCAAGCTGCACGAGGGCGACAACGTTATAGCGGCCCATTGTCACAATACCATGGGTGGAGCATTCGTTGATTTCGGCGTATATTACACTCCTGCAAAGTTGGCAGCGTTTGATGTTACCGCCGAACAGCTTTCAAGCGATGTGCTTGCAACTTCAAGCTACTATACTTTCAAGTGCGGGCCGGTGAAGTTGGATCTTGTGTTTACAGCACCTCAGTTGATTGACGATCTTGACCTTCTTTCAACGCCAATAAACTATATATCCTACAAGGTTACCGGTCTTGACAGGAAGAAACATGACGTGCAGCTTCTTCTTTTAACGTCCCCCGAACTTGCGGTAAGCTCTACATCGCAGCCCACGGTGTCGAACACGCTGACAAACGGCGGCAGCAAATATCTTAAGTCAGGAACAATAAAGCAGGCTTATTGCGCTACTGTGGGCGACCTGGTTTGCCAGGATTGGGGCTATCTTTACCTAACGCAGGGGGCGCAAGGCCAGCAACTGAGTTTGAACTCCGAGGAGGAGATAGAGAAAACTTTCTCGGCGGCAGGAAATCTTCCGGCTTCAAAAGATGAAGTAAAGGCTTTCAAAAGCATAGAAACTCCTGCGCTCGCTTTTGTTGACAACCTCGGGAGCGTTGACAAAAAGACTTCAAAGAGCAACTTTACGCTCATTGGCTATGATGACGTTTGGTCTATAATGTATCTTTACGAGCTTCACAAAGGTTATTGGGCTCACAACGGAAAGGTTACTATCTTTGACGCTTTCGACAAGCTCCGCAGCAATTACAGCGACATTATGCAGCGTTGCCGCAAGCTCGATGAAACGATTTACGATGATGCGCTCAAAGCCGGCGGTAAGGAGTATGCTGAAATTTGCAGCGGAGCTTACCGTCAAACGATTTCAGCCCACAAACTTTTCACCGACAACGAAGGAAGACTGATGTTCTTCTCAAAGGAAAATAATAGCAACGGCAGTGTTAACACCGTTGACCTTACGTACCCATCGGCACCCTTGTTCCTGATATACAACCCTGAGTTGCAAAAGGGAATGATGACGAGCATTTTTGAAAATGCCAAGAGTGGAAGATGGAACAAACCGTTCCCGCAGCACGACATGGGTACATATCCGCAAGCCAACGGTCAGACTTATCCAACGGATATGCCTGTTGAAGAAGATGGGAACATGCTTACGCTTGCTGCCGAATTGTGCCGCATAGCGGGAAATACGGATTATGTGAAGCCTTATTGGAGTTTGATGAAAACTTGGGCCGATTACCTTGTGGAGAACGGACAGGATCCGGTAAACCAGCTTTGCACCGATGATTTTGCCGGGCACTGGGCGCACAATGCCAACCTTTCGGCGAAAGCCATAATGGGTGTTGCGGCTTATGGCATTATGTGCAAGATTGACGGACGCACCGAAGAGGCAGAAAAATATATGGCAGTGGCAAAGAAAATGGCAGTGCAGTGGAAAAAGGATGCTGCCGATGGCGACCATTACCGCCTTGCGTTTGACCGCCCCGATACATGGAGCCAGAAGTACAACTTGGTATGGGACAAGCTTTGGGGACTGAATATGTTCAGCGACGTGATCGAGAAAGAGATTAAATACTACCTAACAAAGCAGAACGTGTATGGATTGCCGCTCGACTGCCGCAAGGGATACACAAAGAGCGACTGGATTATGTGGTCGGCAAGTATGGCTGATGATGTTGAAACGTTCAAGAAGTTTGTAAGCCCCATTTACAAGTTCTATGGCGAAACAACAAGCCGTGTGCCTATGACCGACTGGTATGAGACGGAAAAACCGGTGTGGGTAAGTTTCCGTGCGCGCTCTGTAATAGGAGGATTTTGGTTCAAGGTGCTTTTGGACAAGAACCAAAATAAGTAAAGGCGTAAACGTAAGTTCATAAATTAATCTAAGGCGTGCTTGTCGGTTAGCGGCGGCACGCCTTTGTTTTTCCTGCACTCCCGAGTGAGCGTAAAATGTGCTTTGCAATGTTTTGTGCAATGCTTTCGCATTGCTTTTGGCGGCGATTGCCATTTGTTTATTTGTGTGTACGGGGTGGGGGATTTCTATGATGTATACTTGTCATTTCATCCCGTTTTTCAAAAAATCCCGTAAACAACATGGGATATAAGAAAAACTATGTCCTATGTAAAAAAAATTATGTCTGATGTAGTTTTTTCTACGTCAGACATAGTTTTTCTTCTTTACGATGCCCTTAAAACAGGAACTTGCCGATGTTTGTCAAAATTGGTATGCCACCCGGCAATGCTGAGACAGAAAATAAATTTCGTGCAATGGCTCCGTTTTTTATCGTAAGGCGTGATTTGCTATTGTCTTACCTGCGTTTTGACTTTTCGGCGCGGTGTTTGCGTATTCCGGCTTTCATGATTGCCGAAGCCGAGCCGTGGGAGCCTGTGCGATATGCTTTTTTCTTGGCTTTTGTACGCACTTTGCCGTCCTCAAACTCTCGGCTTTTTGATTTGTGGAAAACAATGCCTTCGTGTATTGCCTTTTGCACCTCTTGCCGGCTTGCCTTGCGCATAAACCTTTGTAATTAATGGTGAAACAGTCGTATTCCCGTAAACGCCATGGCAATGCCGTATTTGTCGCAAGTTTCTATAACATTGTCATCGCGTACGCTGCCGCCGGCCTGGGCCACAAAGCATACTCCGCTTTTGTGTGCGCGCTCTATGTTGTCGCCAAAGGGGAAGAAAGCATCGCTGCCCAGCGACACACCAGTGTTTTTGGCGATCCATTCCTTGCGCTCCTCGATGGTGAACGGTTCGGGGCGTTCAGTGAATATCTTCTGCCAAGCCCCATCGGCAAGCACGTCTTCTGCGTCTTCTCCGGTGTAAAGGTCGATTGCGTTGTCGCGGTCGGCCCGGTGTATTCCCTCTACAAAAGGCAGGTTCATTACCCTGGGGCTTTGGCGCAGCCACCATTTGTCGGCTTTGCTTCCTGCAAGACGTGTGCAGTGTATGCGGCTCTGCTGACCTGCGCCTATGCCTATGGCCATGCCGTCTTTCACATAGCAAACAGAGTTGCTTTGGGTGTATTTCAACGTGATAAGCGATATGATAAGGTCGCGCTTTGCTTCGGCGCTGAATGTCTTGTTTTTTGTGGGAATATTGTCGAACAGACTGTCATCGGCAAGATTTACATCGTTGCGGTGCTGTTCGAATGTAACGCCGAAAACTTGTTTGTGCTCAATCGGGGCGGGAACATAGTCCGGGTCGATTTTAATGACGTTGTATGTGCCACGACGTTTTGCGCGCAGAATTTCGAGAGCTTCTGCTGTGTAGCCGGGGGCAATCACGCCATCGCTTACTTCACGCTTTATCAGTGTTGCCGTAGCCTCATCGCACACATCGCTCAATGAAATGAAATCGCCGTATGAGGACATTCTGTCTGCGCCGCGCGCCCTTGCGTAGGCGCATGCAAGGGGTGAAAGAGGTATCTTTACGTCATCCACGAAATAGATTTTTTTCAAAGTATCGCTTAGCGGCATGCCTATGGCCGCTCCGGCGGGCGATACGTGCTTGAAAGAGGTGGCGGCGGGAATTCCCGTTGCGGCTTTGAGCTCTTTTACAAGCTGCCAGCCGTTTAGCGCATCGAGAAAGTTGATATATCCGGGGTGCCCGTTTAGAACTTCCACGGGCAGCTCGCCGTTTTCAATGTAAATACGTGAGGGCTTTTGGTTGGGGTTGCAACCATACTTTAGTTGTATCTCTTTCATATAGAAAATATGTTGTTAAAAATTGCCGGAACCGCGTCCGGGAAAAGTGGACCAGGAGAGAATCGAACTCTCGTCCAAACGGGGAAAAACCATGCTTTCTACATGCTTAGTCTGCCAGGTTTTTTAGAGTCTGCGGCGTGAGGCATACAGGCACGTTGCCGCAAACCTTAGTTGCGGATTGGAATTTCGCACGAAACACGCAACACTTTCCGTGCTATTCCCGATTTTCGTGCACCACTTTTTCCGCGAGCCTCGGAACAACGGCTTCGGAGTGATGTCTCGTCCGAAAACTTGGTCTTCGGATTAAGCCGATCTACTGTACTTCAATCAAGCAGCGAGAGCGTAGTTGTTATTTTCGCCATTTAAATTCTTTGAAAGCTCAGTTTTAAGTGAGAACCTACGACCCACTGCATGCTTACATACCCTTTCTGCCCGCTGTCAAATCCGGTCTGGCCCTAATTGGTATGTTGCCGTAAAGTGATGCAAAATTAATAAATTAATGGCACACTATCCGCATTATCTTTGTTTTTTAAGAAGGTCGGAACGTTATGCGCGCATTTTTGTTTCAAGGCATAATTGGCAGCCGGCATACGCTTGTGTCGCACCCTTCCGAAAAAGAATGAGGGAACCGAAGAGTGGCATGGTGCAAAAACTGTATGTCGTTGTGTTTTTTGCCGTAAAACCTCGGCAGTTTCGTAAATTAATATTAACTTTGCGAATTGTCTGTGGCATGCGTGCCTTTTGTGGTGTTGAAGCCCGTGCGCATCGGAAAAAGCATGGACACAAAGAAATCATCCGTGGTCTGTAATTAATGGAATTTACGGGATTAGAAAAACAAAGCGGACTAGCAAGCCGGAATAACGGTAATGTAAATAAGAAATAGAGTAATATTTAACAAAATATGGAAGATAAAAGAGTTTATTTGTTTGGCAACGGCAGTGCCGAAGGAAACGCCAGTATGCGCAATTTGCTTGGTGGTAAAGGCGCCAATGTTGCAGAAATGAATCTTTTGGGAATCCCCGTACCTCCCGGATTCACAATCACAACCGACATGTGTAACGAGTATTACCGCATAGGCAAAGAGGCAGTTGTTAACTTGCTGAAAGACGATGTGGAGAACGCCGTAAAACATATAGAGACTTTGATGAACAGCCGTTTCGGCGATCCTACAAACCCCTTGCTCGTATCCGTTCGCTCGGGCGCAAGAGCATCTATGCCGGGCATGATGGACACGATACTTAATTTAGGCTTGAACGATAAGGTGGCCGAGGGGCTTGCAAAGAAAACGGGCAATCCGCGTTTTGCATACGATGCTTACCGCCGCTTTGTTCAGATGTACGGCGATGTTGTGCTTGGCTTGAAGCCGCAAAGCAAAGAGGATATAGACCCGTTTGAGGCTATCATCGAAAAGGTAAAGGCGCAGCGCGGCATTCATCTTGACAACGAATTAACCACCGAGGAATTGCAACAGCTTGTGAGCGAATTCAAAAAGGCAATCAAGGAAGAAACAGGCGTAGATTTCCCCGATGATCCCATGGAGCAGCTATGGGGTGCTATTTGCGCAGTGTTTGACAGCTGGATGAACGAACGCGCCATACTTTACCGTAAAATGGAGGGCATACCGGCAGAGTGGGGTACAGCCGTGTCGGTAATGGCCATGGTGTTCGGAAATATGGGCGACAGCTCTGCCACCGGCGTATGCTTCAGCCGTGATGCAGCTACGGGCGAGAACGTGTTCAGCGGCGAGTGGCTTGTTAATGCGCAAGGCGAGGACGTTGTTGCCGGTATTCGCACTCCACAGCAGATTACCAAGGCAGGCTCGCAGAAGTGGGCTGAGATGCAGGGAGTGAGCGAAGAGGAGCGCAAGGCGAAATATCCTTCAATGGAGGAGGCAATGCCTGATATTTACAAGCAACTCGATGCAATCCAGAACAAACTTGAAGACCATTACCGCGACATGCAAGACATGGAGTTCACCGTTCAGGAAGGCAAGCTTTGGTTCTTGCAAACACGTAACGGAAAGCGCACGGGTACTGCCATGGTAAAGATTGCAATGGATTTGCTACACGAGGGTAAGATTGACGAAAAAACCGCTCTTGAACGTTGCGAACCCAACAAGCTCGATGAACTTCTCCACCCGGTGTTTGACAAAAAGGCTCTTGCAAGCGCAAAAGCTTTGACACGCGGACTTCCCGCTTCTCCGGGTGCGGCCACGGGACAGATTGTGTTCTTTGCCGATGATGCGGCCAAATGGCATAAGGATGGCCATAAAGTCGTAATGGTGCGTATAGAGACTTCGCCCGAAGACCTTGCAGGTATGGCCGAAGCAGAGGGCATACTTACAGCGCGCGGTGGCATGACTTCCCACGCGGCTGTTGTTGCACGCGGAATGGGAAAGTGCTGCGTTTCGGGGGCAGGTGCTTTGATCGTTGACTACAAAAAGCGTACTGTAACAATAGAAGGAACTGTATTGCATGAGGGCGATTTTATATCAATAAACGGTTCGACCGGCGATGTTTACAAAGGTGAACTTACAACGCAGGCAGCAGAATTTTCAGGCGCATTTGCCGAACTGATGCAGCTTTGCGACAAATACACACGTCTTGTGGTAAGGACAAACGCTGACACTCCCCACGATGCTTCCGTGGCGCGCAAGTTCGGTGCCGTTGGCATAGGCCTTTGCCGCACAGAGCATATGTTCTTTGATGATAAGAAGATTGTGGCAATGCGCGAGATGATCCTTTCCGATACCAAAGAAGGACGCGAAAAAGCTCTGCGCAAACTGCTTCCTTACCAGAAAGAGGACTTCAAAGGCATATTCAAGGCAATGGACGGCTATCCTGTGAACATTCGTCTGCTCGACCCGCCACTCCACGAATTTGTTCCCCACGATGCAAAGGGACAGGAGGAAATGGCAAAGGACATGGGAGTAACAGTGGAAACCATACGTCAGCGCATTGACAGTCTTTCAGAACACAACCCGATGTTGGGACACCGTGGCTGCCGTCTTGGAAACACATATCCCGAAATCACGGAAATGCAGACACGCGCCATTCTTGGTGCAGCCATAGATTTGAAGCGCGAGGGATACGACCCGCACCCCGAAATCATGGTTCCGCTTATCGGCATTCTGTACGAGTTCGAGGCGCAGGAGAAAGTTATTCGCGAAACGGCTGCCAAGCTCTTTGAGGAAGAGGGCGTTGAAGTTCCGTTCAAAGTTGGCACCATGATTGAAATTCCGCGTGCGGCTCTAACCGCCGACAAGATAGCATCGCGTGCCGAGTATTTCTCGTTTGGAACGAACGACCTTACCCAGATGACATTCGGGTATTCGCGTGATGACATTGCTTCGTTCCTACCGGTATATCTCGAGAAAAAGATTTTGAGCGTTGATCCGTTCCAGGTTCTCGACCAAAACGGCGTAGGTCAGCTTATAGAGATAGCTATCAAGCGCGGCCGTGCGGTTCGTCCCGACCTGAAGTGCGGCATTTGCGGCGAACATGGCGGCGAGCCTTCATCGGTTAAGTTCTGCCACAAGGCAGGGCTTAACTACGTGTCATGCTCACCGTTCCGCGTGCCCATTGCGCGCCTGGCAGCGGCGCAGGCTGCTGTAGAGGAATAATACTCCGGACATGTAATTCTTATATCAGGCTGTAATCACCATAAAATGATTACAGCCTGATTTGCGCTTGGGCGGTTCATGGCGTGTATCGAATGTATGCAATACGCCCCTGAAAATGCACAAATTCAAAATTGAAAACTTTTTCCCAAACATAGCGAAAAAACATTCGATGTAAGAAAAACCACGTCCCATGTAGTTTTTTCTACATGGGACGTAGAAAAAATTATGTCTGATGTAGAAAATCACTCTGCTGCCCGGCAATACTTTCACAATGGTGCTTGCAAAGATGTTTGAGAATTGGCAAACCGCGCATCGGCCTGATTGCCGAATATATAATTTGTTTGTTTCCATGTTTCCGTTATATGCTGAATAGATTGGGACATGGTTATTGAATTTGTAAATATTCTGCGGCTTACAGCCCGTTTTTCGCCATATTCTGCATGAAATCAGGAAAAATATAACGAAAAATCACAAATCCGGTCTGATAAGTGCTAATTTTGTGGTTGTTCACTCTCATACCGAAAATTATGTGGCTATTGAAATCATTTATTGTTTGGATATGCTTTATCCCAGTGGCAATACTCAACGGCGGATTGCGTGAATATGTACTGGTCGGGCTTATAGGAGAAGAGACGGCATTGCCCATAAGCGGGATATTGCTTAGCATATTAATATTTCTGATAACATGGCTTATGCTTCCTCGCCTTACAAAAGACTGTGGCATGAAAAAAAGTCTGGCAATAGGCGTTTGTTGGGCGTTATTGACCGTAGCCTTCGAGTTTGCCGCGGGAATTGCCGAAGGCAGCACCATTGCGGAAATTCTTGCCGCCTACAACCCACTCACGGGCAATATGTGGGTGCTTGTTTTGGCGGCTGCTTTGTTTTCACCGGTTCTATTGAAAGTTCTCAGACGTGATTAGGGGTATTGGTCCAATATTCGGCTTACCGAATTGTTTTCTTAATACCGATGTCCCAATATCGGGGATTTCTTTATTCTTATAGCCACTTTCTTTCTTGCTTTCCTCATATTTGATGAGGAATGTGGTTTAAGGTATGTATGTGTTGCCGGCATTTTGTATTGCTTTGAAGACATAAAACCGCCCGGGCACCGCGAATGCTTTTTTCTGTTTCGTTCGCGATGCCCGGGCGTAAGTTTTGTTTGTCAAGTGGTACGTGTCGGTTTGCGGCCGTAAGCCGCCAAGTGGTCAATCACCCCATATATATCCGCCCTCGCCAGGTTCGGGCTGTTCGCTTCCATCTCCGGGTTTTGCAATAGGAATTTCTGCTGATGGTGATGTTGTTGCAAGAATTGAGTCCAATTCCACTTTCACCGCCTCTATCCGGGGTTTCTCGTATTCTTTCTTATTCATGACTTAATGTTTTTATTTGATTATTACTTTTCTTACCTTGTTTCCTGTTTTAACGATGTTCACGCCCTTTTGCGGTTCTTTTATGCGGCGTCCTTCCAAGTCGTAGTATTCGGTGGTGGCGTTGTTGAGCGCGTTGGTAACTTCCGGAGTGTCAACAGCGGTGATTTCGCCGCTCACCCCTATGTTGAGCACCGATGCGCGCCTGCCCGCAGCCTGCATTGGCGGTTGTATATAGGCGCGGAAAGCAGCCAGCTTCACGCTTTGGGTATCCGACTTGTAATCTCTTACAAGGCGGAACTTGTCGTTGGCAAGGAAGTAGTGGTTGTCTGAAAGCTCTGTCGTGGCGAATGTTCCCACCGGGCGGTTTCCGCCAGTCTCGCTCGCGGGGGCGGTTACCAGCCCCGCGTCCTTGGGCGAGAGTATGCTTATTTCCTCTTGGCTCTTGTCCTTTTTGCGCACAAATACGGGCTTGCCGGCGGCTATCAGTCCGCTCTCCACCAATTCCAGCATAACGCTGTTATCGCCAAGTTCCGACAGCGTGTAGAACCGGCAGTTGTTCTCCTCCGATGCCGCATCTATGGTATAGGGCAGGCATAGCGTGGCCCATTCTGTCTCTGTATTCATGGAGCGTGTATAGGATGCCACATTCACGTTGCAAGGCTCGTTAAGGGCGAAAGCCTTGCTGTCGTCCAATGCCAGCGTTTCGACGGTTAGCGGATTTCCCGTAGCTCCAATGATGTCGTTGCCGTTTGTACCCACCTTCTTTGTGAAGTAGCCCTTCTCGTAATTGGCCCAGTCTGTGCCTTCGCTCCCCTCTGTATAGGCTGTTGCGCCCCGCAGTTTTTTGCAATACTTGAACACGTTACTGCCGGAGGACGCTTTGAATAAGTCGCTGACGTAAATGGTCTGAAGGGCGGAGCAGTTAAAGAACATCTTGGTCATGTCCGTTACGTTTGCCGTGTTGAAATTCGACAAATCGAGCGCAGCCAGATTGAAGCAGTCGGAGAACATATTGAGCATGTTCTTAACATTTGCCGTGTTGAAGCTCGGCAAATCGAGCGTAGTCAAACTATTGCAGTTATCGAACATGCTTTCCATGTTCTCTACTTTTGCCGTGTTGAACTTCGAAACATCAAGCGCAGTCAGTTTTGGGCAATTTTGGAACATATAGCTCATGTCCGTTACGTTTGCCGTGTTGAAATTCGACAAATCGAGCGCAGTGAGATTGGAGCATCCGGAGAACATACTTTGCATATCCGTTACTTTGGCGGTGTTGAAGTTCTGCAAATCGAGCGTTTTCAGTTTTGAGCAGTTGTAGAACATTTGTAGCATGTCTTTAACATTGGCGGTGTTGAAGTTTGACAAATCAAGCGTAGCCAGTTTTGAGCAATCGCGGAACATACGGTTCATGTTCGTTACGTTTGCCGTGTTGAATTTCGAAACATCGAGCGCAGCCAGACTTTTGCAACCGGAGAACATTTCTCTCATGTCCGTTACTTTGGCGGTGTTGAAATTCGACAAATCGAGCGTGTCCAGACTTGAGCAACCGTAGAACATCTTGGTCATGTCCGTTACATTTGTAGTGTTGAAATTCGGCACGTCAAGCTTAGTCAGTTTTGAGCAGCCGTAGAACATATTTATCATGTCAGTAACACTGTCTGTGTTGAAGTTCGAAACATCGAGCGTAGTCAGGCTATTGCAATTTTCGAACATCCCGCGCATATCTTTCACTTTATCTGTATTGAGGTTTTCCATGCCCTCAATGGTTTTTAGATTATTGCAACCATAAAGCCAGTTGCGGCAGGTAGTGGGATGGAAATCCTTGAAGCCGGGGTCGAAAATCACTTTCTTTACGTTCCCTGTATATTCCCACCATTCCGTATATTTATAATTTGACTGCAAGCTGATGTCGTAGTATTTATATACTCCGGCATTAGCGGGTTTGTCGCCATACTTGAAAGTCAGCGTATTTTCGAGCCTGTTATATTCCACAAAAGGAACTGCTTTGGTGGAAGTGAGCGTTGATGCCTGCGCGCTGTTGCCGTGGGCGCACAGTGGGGCGAGCAAAGCCATTAGCAGTATCGCCATGATGCCGCGTGCGCGGCAAGCCGGTTGTAAGAGGTTGTTCATGATTTTTTTAGTTTAATTTTTCAAACGGCACCGCCGCCGGGGGCGGCGGCTTCACCGCCTTGGAGTACAAAAATAGATTTTATCCCCGAAACAAGCTGTCGCTTTGGTATGCAAGTGTGTCTCTTTCGTACAAAAAAGGTGTCTCTTTGGTGCCAAGGAGACATCTTGCCTAAGCCGCAACACGCGGCTTCACACAATTTAAGGATCCGAACGCAAAGAGACACCGGGCCGCAATGTAATTTCATCATGCGGCATGCAGCATTCTTACCTGCGGCTTTCCCGCCGGGCGGCTTGCCTTACTAAACGTTTTCGCCGGGGTCAGGCTCGTTGCAACTGTTGTTGCGAAGAGCAAGCTGCCGCTCGCGCCATACAATCGGCGTGCAGCCTTCTCTTGCCTTGAATATGCGGTATAGGTGTGTGCGCGATGAGAAACCGCACTCGGAAGATATGATGTCATTGCTGTAGTCGGGAAAGTCGAGCATCATCTTCTTTGCCGCGCAGAACCGTATGTCGCTTAGCCATATACGGAAGTTGGTTTTGAGACATTGATCAAAGAAACGGCTCAACTCGCCTTTGGGCAAACTTAGGGAGCGCGACAGCGAGAGCAGGTTTACCGTGCTGTCTTTGTAGCCGAAACCGTCGCACCATCCGTCCAAACGCATTCTTATAAGTTTTATGCGATCATCGGGTAGCAATGGGTTGGAATCCTGTAGCAGGCATGGCTGATGGTTTTGCGGCGGTTCGTTTCCCTTGTCCTCTTGCATGGTAACATCGGGCTTTTCAGCGGATGGTGTTTCCCGCAGTTCCTCTTCCGCGTTAAGCAGTTCGTCGGTTGGGACATAACTGTTGCCCAAAGCCACGAAATTCATTACAAAGAACAAAAGGGATAGCAGGGCGAAAGGAGCCACAAAACACAGCAGCTTGGTGGATATTATGGCGAACGATACAACAAGGACTGTAAGCAAGAGGATAAGCAAACCGGTTTGGGCGTAGCGCACATAGGGTACAAGGTCTCCGCCCGTCATGGTTTCGAGTATGTTGCGCCGCCTTACCAACTCGCATATTATGGTGCAGATGCAGTATACCACGCACGCCAAAAACAGGGCGAGCATTGCATATAGCCACGCGCCTATGTGCAGGCTGCCGCTTTGCAGGAAACCTATGCAGAAACAAGCCAGTATGGCGGCATATATGCCACCGCAAACAAAACTCATCTTTCTGCGGCGGGTGTGGGTGGCTTCAAGGTTGTAGATTGCCATGGATGTCAACGTGAAGCAGGGTGTGTAGATAATTACGTTGACTACCGCGCCCTGGGCGTCTCCCGCTGCCCTGAACCCATAGCGCATCTGTATGAAGTATTGCGCCGCCAACCCCATTATGCCGGCGAACAACAGCCAACGCGACTGCTCGTAGCGTCGGCTGACCCATTTCACCTGCAGTCTGGCAATGCCTATGATGAACGCATTTACCAGCATGAAAATGAAACTGGCGAATTGAAACAGGAACAAAGTTTTCATACGGCGAGCATGATGCAATACTCTTGTTTTCTGAATGCAAAAATACAACTTTTTGCCCTGCATGTGATGAGAAAGCGGCAATTTAATGAAAAAACAGCAGGAAAGATTAATATTTTGTTTTGCATGGTGTTATTGCATTTGTAATTTTAGTAAATGGCGCATGCTTTATATTTGCAATCCGTTTTTTTTCAAGGATAAAGCCGATGTGGCACATAAGGCAAAAATCATGTTTCACTCCCGAATGCAGTTATCGCCTGTAGGTTATATGTCTTTGCTATGCTTATTGTCAAAATTACATAGGACATCGGAAAATCCATGTCCTATGTAGGAAAAACCATGTCTGATGTAAAAAAAACTATGTCGGACATAGTTTTTGCTGCTTACAAATATGTGAAAAACAGAGAGTTATGTAACTTTTTTCGTAAGCCGGTAAAATGTTAAAAATCAGCAAATTGCGTTGTTTTGCTGCTTTTTCGGTTTGCGCAGGTTAAAACGCCATGTCGCCTTTTTGGGCAGTATGCCTGTGTATGCGGCAAAAAAAAGCGTCCGCATTCACTGTTTGCTTGAATGCGGACACCATACTTACTTGTTGTTGCAAAGTGTTTTGCAATTATTTTGGATTGTTATATGCTACCATGTTATGCTCATTCCCACGTTTACATTGGCGTTTGAGCTAAGTGGAATGCCTTCCTTGCTCATTTTGCCGAGAATGTGGTCCATGCCTATAAAAAAGTTGTAGCCTTTGGGATGTATGTTGAGTGCCCATCCCATGCTTGTTGTGAAGCTGTTAACAGCAAGGTTAACGCCTCCGTCAATCCATTTCATCGGAGTCCAATTGGCACTGAGTCTGCCTTCGGTCCATGTGTATGGTCCGTTGATGCGTGTGCTGCTCAGGAAGCCGAATGTCATCTTGCGATATACCGGCAGGTTGTATTCGCAACCCACGTTCAGCGTTGCGCCAATGCCGGTGCTACGGCCTCCCTTGTTGCCCTCGTCGGTAAGGTTGGCGAAATCCTTCAACTGGTCGTCATAGTCGTCGATTTTGTCGTCGATTGTAGCGCCGTGGTCAGTGCTGACGGATGTGTCGTGGAAACCGTTGAATTCAAACTTGTTTGCCTTGTTTACGGCTGTAACGTTGTTGCTCCAGCCAATGAACCCGAGGTCGAGCAGTGCGGCGTTTACGGTCCAGTCGTCGTTTATCTTGTAAACACCTCCCAGGTCCACGGCCATACCAAAGCCGCCCAAGCCGGCTCCATCGAAGTCGATGTCGTCGATGGTTTCATATTCTCCGCTGTTGCCATGGTTAGGATTGTTATACTCTTTCTCTTCCGATTTGAACTCGAAGCCTTTCATCGACACGTTTGCCTTTGCATTGCCTGATATTATCCATTTTTCGTTGGACGCGAGGTCGGCTTTTATGTCTTTGAACTGCACATCGGCACGCCCTACGCCTAACAGGAATTTCAGCTTTGCACCCACACGCAGCTTGTCGTTAATTTGGCGAGAGTGGCCAAGAGCAATTTCGGCATACGACTGTACACGCGCGTTGATATCGCCAATGTTGTAGGTTTTGTAGCCTGTGTTTTTTGCAAACTCGAACATTTCGTATGGAATAGACACACCTACGGAACTTTTGGAGTTTAATTCTATGGTGTTGTACCCGCCGAAAGCTTTGAAGCCGGCCGATAGAATAGTTATACCTATGTCGCCAAGAATGCGGTTGTTGCCCTTGCTGAAGCCGTTGAGTGCGTCTTTTACTGAAATGTCGGGGTGCATGAAGGTGGTTTTCTTCTTGTCGCTACCGTTGCCATACCACGGGTTGCTTCTCACAACATCCTGATAGCCGAAGTTGCCATGCATGTTTACGTTTATGTTGCCAAGTGCCGGTATTGAGAAATAGCTTTGCTCGTTGGCGAAAGCAGGGTTCATTGTGTGGCGGAACTTGTAGTCGTTAGTGTAGTAGGCGGAGTTAATGCCCTGCGCCATAATATTTGCCGAAGAGGCAAGCATTGCAGCGGCTATTATGTATTTTTTATGTACCAGTTTCATAATAAGTATATAATGTTGGTATTATTATCAGTTGAAATCGGCTATAACCGTCCCCACGAGTTTCACTTTAATGTTATTTAATTTCAGAGTGTGCTTTGACGCGTTGAGTGTTATGCCCTCTATGGGGTTTTTGCCGTCTGTTTTTGCCGAGCCGGTTACAGTGAACTTAATACCATCGAGTTCCTTGAGCGCGCCTTTCTCCTTTTGGGTTACTTTTATTATCACATTCGATTTAGCGGGGGTTTCACCATCGGATGAACCTATTACCTTGTTGGGTATTTCCACATTAATTTTTTCGCTAATGTCTTTGCCATTTACGTCAATGGGCTTTACGCCAACGGTGAGGTACATTGGCAATTTGCTCTCGGCATCTCCCGTGAGCAGCAGATATGTTTTTTCTGATAAGTCGATGTTTTTAATGTCGTCGTTCCATCCGTCAAAATTATCGGTATATACTATACTTGCATTCTCTGAGAATGCCAAGGGGGCGTTTACTTTGTATGATGGTTTTACGTTATATTGTTTTCCAAATTCAATTGTTCCGGTTTGGGTTACGTCGGTCTTCACCTCTATACCATCTATTTTTACAATGTCGGGTATGGTATATACAATGTCTGACAGGTTTGGCACGACATAAACGTTTTCTGCGCCGTAAAGTTTCGTAAGGTCGTCTGTCTTCTTACGACACACGCATATCTTTGTTACAGTGTTTTTGTGTATGTTTATATCCGGAAGGCTGACGGTGGCAATAGTGCTGCCTTGTTTATAGGATATTATTTTTGCCTTTGATATTGTGGCAGCAATGTCCATATTGTTGTTAACCGTGAATAGGATCTGCGGATTATACAGGTCGACCTTTACGTTGCCGTCAGACAGGAAGTCGGGCACGCCGTTAACATTTACGCTGCCAAAGTTTGTAATGTCTATTTTGGGGTTGAACCTGCCGGTTGCTTGGGTAATTGTTAATTGTGGCAGGTCAATTCCGATGCTTATTTTATAGTTATTGGTAGATGGTTTAACAGTTTGTGTTTGCAACCCAATCTTGAATTCGCCGTTCAAGTCTATTTTGCCGTTTTTAATTTCGCTAAGTTTGCCAAGCGAGGTATCGGTTCCCTTGAAGTTGGCTCCCATAACAGGAATGTATATCACCAAAGGCGATGCGGTGTTTACATTGTTCAATGTAAGCGTGTTGTTGTTTTTGTCGAATTTCACGGTGCCGGATGTTGCTGTGATGTTGTTGTCTATCATTAGGTAACCGGGCATATTTATGGTCATCGTCTTTATGCTGACGTGTTTGCTCAAATCAGAAGGGAAGTTGAAAGTCAACTTGAACGGAGATTTGCTGGACAAAACGTTATCAAGTTCAATTACCTCGCTTGAATTGCCGTGGTATTCATATGTAGCTAAGGTAATGGGCTTGATTTCTCCGGTAACGGCAGGCACGTAGATTGTTTGGCTTGTTGATTTTCCCGGATTAAGTTTTATTTTTTCCACAAATGGTTTTGCCGGGGCAACATCCGCACCTGCAAGTTTGAATACATAATTGCCTTCGCCGTCAAGTTCCACGCTTCCATCCTGTTCGAGTTCAAGGACATCTTTTAGCTGAATGTTTTCTGTTGAACTGTTAGGAATAACGAGTGAATCTCCACCGAAGCCCATTGTGGCATCGATGTTGTCAAAGCTGAAATCTCCGTCCGTGCAGCCTGCTAAAGCTAATGCACCTGCAACGAACACAGGGTACAGCCGATGGTGAGAAAGATGTTTGCTTCCCATTGATTTTGATTTAATATATTAACATAATGGTATTTTAATTTCTGCAAAGTTAGCAAAAATAATGGGTAATAAACGTTGAAAACTCAAAAATCATTCTTTTTGGTTTATTGATAAGACATTTTGTCTGTTAATATAATAATTCGAGTAAAAATTTCATGTAAAAGAAAATATTGCTGTCAGCTAAAACTCAAAATAGCATACAAAGCCTATCCGCAATGCCCATGAACAGGCGTTGCGGATGATTTTTTTAAAAAGTAAGCCCCCTTAGTCAAATAAGGTCGGCTCAGGAGGCCCTTTCTTTGCAAAATAGGCGTATGAACATGAATATACCGTTGAAACGTAGTTTTTAAGGGACGGCTGAGTACTTGGATTTCTTGCAGTGGCGAGGTTTGCGGTAAGGTTTGTAAGTTAATGCTTTATACAACGTTATGGCGGTCAAAAAAAAGGTCTGATGTAGTTTTTCCTATGTCTGATGTAATTTTTCCTATGTCCCATGTAGTTTTTTCGGCATCAAATGTAGTTTTCGGGATGTTTGGGAAAGAACCGTCGATTAAGGTTTTGCTTTATTTGTAGGGGCGTATGGCATCCGCCCTGTACACCACCGCCCGAACCATACAGCAAACCGCCGCCATAATTAATTTGTGCACTTCGGGCGTATGGCATTCGCCCCTACGGTTTCCGCAAAACAAAGATTGCCCATCCTTTCCAAAGTTCCCCAATAAAAATAAAAAATAAGGGTCGGCACCTTTTTGTGATGTGCCGACCCTTTATGACGGGCTTGTATTATTAAGATTATTTTTTCAAGTTTGGCTCTTCGAGTTTGTAGCCATATTTCCTGTCTGCGGCTTTAAGGCAAAGCGCAATGATGAGCGAGAGCACTGCTATGCTTGTGAACACGCACATTGGCAGGGTGTAGTTGTATAGGTTTGTTGTTACACCGTTTTCTGTGGTAGTGCCAACGATGCAGTATTTCTCAAGAATGTGGCCAATAAGGGCAGGAATTCCCCACAGGCCTATATTCTGTATGAAGAAAATTAGTGCGTATGCTGTGCCGAGTTGCTTTACAGGGAATATTTTTGCCACGCTCGGCCACATTGCGGAGGGTACGAGCGAGAATGCAATTCCCAGTACAATCATAAGGGCTATAGCTACCCATGCCGCGTGTATGAATGGAAGAGCATATATGAAATGCACGCAGATAAGCATTAGCGAGCCAAGCATCATTATGCTTGCGGCTTTGCCTTTGCGGTCGATCATTCCGCCAAATACCGGTGTTAATATGAGTGCGCCGAGGGCAGGGAGACCGGCAAATGTTCCGGCTATGTCTTCGTTAACCCCATATTTTGTTATCATAAGTTCTGTGGCGAATTTTTGGAATGGGAACACGCAGGAATAGAATAGAACGCATAGCAGTGCAATGAGCCAAAAGCCGGGGTTTTTTACAACTGCCACTACGTCTTTGAACGAGAATTTCTCGTCAGCTGAACTTTCTACGGAAATCTTTACCTGGTGGTCAAGCTTCCTGTCCATAAAGCTGAATGCAATGAACGAAATCATGCCGCCGATGAGCAAAACGGCGCCAATCATAAGCGGAGTGCTTAGGTTGTAGCTGCGTGCCATGGGAATCGCAACCGCATATGCAACTTGCGAACCGATTCTCGCCAAAGCCACCTGCACACCCATTGCCAATGCAAGTTCTTTGTCCTTGAACCATTTTGCAATAATCTTGCTGACGGTAATTCCCGCCACTTCTGCGCCCACGCCAAACACGGAATATCCTGCGGATGCCATGATTACATCAAGTTTGTATCCCATTAACATCTCGCTTGTTCCTCCGTATGTGGTTATTGCGATGTATTCAACCGTTGTTCCGCCAACCATAAGTACCGTGGCGAGTATGCCTGTGAAGCGTATTCCGAATTTGTCAAGGATAAGTCCGCCCCAAATGAGCATAAGCAGGAAAACGTTTAGGAAGCTGTATGCTCCGGTAAACATGCCGAACTCCCCGCTTGTCCAATGAAGCTGACCTTCGAGCATTCCTTTCAGCGGAGCCATCACGTCGTTCACATAATAAGCCGCCATCATTGTAAAGGCGACTATGAACAGTGCCGACCACCTGGCAACCGCAGAGTCGTTGAGTTTTCTGGTTATTGCAGTCATATCTTTTTATTTTTTAAGCCATTTGTCAAGCCAACGGAAGAATGTGCGTTGCCACATTATGCCGTTTTGTGGTTTCAGTACCCAGTGGTTTTCATCGGGGAAAAGCAGTAATTGGGCGGGAATGCCTCGCAGGCGTGCTGCGTTGAAAGCCGACTCGGCCTGTGTGTATTCTATGCGGAAATCGCGCTGACCGTGTATGCACAGAATAGGGGTATCCCATTTGTCAACAGAAAGATGGGGAGAATCGGAGAATACTTTTTGAAGTTTTCCCCCGGGTTTTACCCATGGCGCTGAGCCCATGTCCCAATTGGCAAACCACATTTCCTCGGTTTCAACATATTGTTGTTGGGTGTTGAATATTCCATCGTGGGCAATGAAGCATTTGAAACGTTTGTCGTGGTGCCCTGCAAGCCAATACACACTGTATCCGCCGAAACTTGCACCAACACATCCCAAACGGTTTTTGTCAACATAGCTTTCCTTGGCAATGTCGTCGATGGCTGCCAGGTAATCTTGCATGCACAGTCCGGTGTAGTCGCCGGAAATCTCCTCGAGCCACTCTGTGCCAAAGCCCGGAAGCCCGCGGCGGTTGGGGGCTATGATTATATACCCATTGGCTGCCATTATTTGAAAATTCCAACGATAGCTCCAAAACTGGCTTACCGGAGACTGCGGACCTCCCTCGCAAAACAGAAGCGTGGGGTATTTTTTATTTGCATCGAAGTGGGGCGGATACACAACCCAGCACAGTTCTTTCTTGCCGTCAACGGTGTTTACCCAGCGTTCCTCGACTTTTCCGAATGTTGTTTTTTCGTATGTATCCTTGTTGACATTTGTAAGTCTTTCAGATTTGCCCTTTTTTGCACTTACAAAGAAAATGTCATCGGCTTCGCTAATGCTGTGCCGCTTTACGAGCAGATTACCGTTTGAGGCAATATAGCCTGCAAGGGCATAATCGCAAACCTCATCGGTTAGTTGACGCACTTTTCCTTTCAAGTTGGTTGCGTAGATGTTGGTGCGTCCGTGCCATACTCCGGCGAACAGCAGTTCTTTTGAGTTTTCTTTCCAGAAAAAGTTATCAACTCCGCTGTCAAAACTTTCTGTAACATATGTTTTGTTGCGTGTTGCGAACTCGTATACGCACAAGCGGTTTCGGTCGCTTTCATATCCGTCGCGCTTCATGCTGGTCCATGCTATAAACTTGCCGTTTGGAGAGAATTTAGGATTATTATCGTATCCCAGGTTGCAGTCTTCTCCATCGTATATCCGCTGGTCTTTAAGAGAGCGGGTGTAGTCAATCTTTATGGGCTGCTTTATGTCTCTTGTAATTGGTTTGCACAGATTAAAAGACGAGCCGTCCGTGATGTCGTAAAGATATATGTCGCTGTCTGTGCTTACGGCGTAGTCTCTGCCTTTCTTGGCGCGCATAACATATGCGAGTTTTTTTGAGTCGGGACTCCACGCAAACTCTTCCATGCCCCCGAAAGGAGTCATTGGACACTCGTATGGCAGCCCTTTCAAAATGTCCTTGGCGTTTTCAACTTTTCCATTGTTGAATTCTGCAAGGAAAGGGTGCGGAATGGAGCGCACATACGTGTCCCAATGCTTGTACATAAGTTCGTTAATAAGCATTCCCGAAGCCTTTGGCAAATCATCGTCGTTTTTGGCTATGGAGGTTTCGGTTGGAACTTGGTGGATTATCACAACGTGTTTGCCGTTGGGGGAGAAAAGAAAACCTTCAATGTCGTCTTTTTCTTTCGATACGCATTGTTTTTCTGTTCCGTCAAGGTTCATGGTCCACAACTGACTCACACCGTCAGAAGCGGCAAGGTAGGCTATCTTGTTGCCGCCTTCTATGAACGCCGGCTCGTTTTCGCTGCCGCCGTTGTCGGCGGTAAGATTTCTTTCATCGCCGGTTTTTACGTCCTTAATATATATGGAGGTGTGTCCCTTGTTCTCTTTTATGTTGTATTTGGTAAGGGTGTAAACAATTTTCCTACCGTCGGGCGAAGCTGCCACACTTCCAATCCTGCCCATGGACCATAGCCTTTCGGGAGTCAGAAGGTCGTCATTCCCCTCAGCTGCTGCCATGTTGGACGTTGCACATATTGCAGACATAATCAAAACAGATATGTATTTCAGATATCTCATATTCACTTTCTGTGTTTTTGTCGTTCCTGCTGTAGTTTCATCATTTCCTCCTGCTGTTTTTGCAGTGCTTCGAGCCGTGCGGCAAGGCCGCTCATTTTCTTGGGTTTTTCCTTGTTTGCCTGGTAGTTTCGCTCAAGACGTTCAAGAAGCTTTTTCTCATCAATGGTGCGGCGCAGATACCACATGGTAAGCGCACTGAAAAGAAGTGAAATGAAGTAATAATAGTTAAGACCTGCCGAATAGTCGTTGAACACGAAGAAGAAGAATACCGGCATAAGATACATCATCCACTTCATGATTTTCATCTGGCTCTCCTGCTGTCCGCTCATCATGTCTTTTTGCATTCTCATGCTCATTACGCTGTAAACAACGTTCGTTATGCAGAATAGTATGCAGAATGCGCTTATGTGGTCTCCTATAAGCCATATCGGGTGGGAGAACTGAATAATCGGGTCGTATGTTGAAAGGTCGTCAACCCAAAGGAAACTTTGCTGCCTTAACTCTATGGCATTCGGAATAAAGTTGAACATTGCAATCCAAATAGGCATCTGAATAAGCATGGGCAGACAGCCGCCCATGGGGCTTGCGCCGTATTGGCTGTAGGTTTGCATTATTTCCTGCTGTTTCTTCATGTTGTCGGCAGGGTCGGGATATTTCGCGTTTATCTCGTCTATTTTTGGTTTGAGCACACGCATCTTCGCACTGCTCATTACGCTTTTGCGGGTGGGCACATATACTATGATGCGCAGCAGAATTGTTATTAGCAGAAGCACAATTCCCATAGAGAAGCCGAGGTCGGTGAGCCAGTCAAATACATATATGGTAAAATACCTGTTTATATATCTGAACAACGGCCAGCCGAGATAAACAAGATGCTCGAGTTTCAGGTCCTTGTCCGGGCTTACTATGTCGTCCATTTTTTGAAGTGTGCGGAATTTGTTCGGACCAAGGTACATCTTGAACGAAGAGGCATCTCTTCCCGAAGGGTCAAAGTCTGTTTCGGCGTAGGCTTCGTACTGTTTCAGGAAACCTTTGCTTATGTCTTCTTCGGGTATGCTTTTCAGCTTGACTTTGTCCAGTCCTGCATCGGCAATTAGAGTAACACCGAAAAACTGGTCTTTGAACGAAATCCAGTCAAGGCTTTCTTCAAGACTTTTCTCTTCCTCTTTTTGAGGGTCAAGGCGGTCTGTACCGCCGTTTGATTCTTTGTATGTAAGGGCGGCGTATTGGTTTTCGAATTTGTATCCGCGTTCCTGCTGCTTAAGCAGCTCGTTCCATTCTATGCCCAAAATCTTGGATGTAGGCAACAGGTATTCCTGCATTCCATCGGCTTTAACATCCATGTCGAGCAGAAAGCTGTCGTGCAGCTTGTAACTTATCGAAAGTTTTCCGCCGTTTGCCGCCTGTGCCACCATGGTTACCGTAGAGTCGGTAATGTTTTCGGGGCTGAACATAATGGAAGACGTGCTTATGTCGTCTTTTTTTCCGGCAAGTGTAAACGACATGTTTGCATATTTGTCGCAGTAAAGCTGAAGGGGCTTTTTGTCCTGTCCTTTGTAATTTTTAAGTACCACATTGCCTATGCAGCCTCCTTTTGTGTTAATGCCAACGGTTATATCGTTGTTTTTAAGCACCACAAGGCGTGGTTGTGCTCCGCTTTCCTTGAAAATACTGTCGTGTGCGGCTTTTGCTGTTCCAAAGGTGGTTGCTGTCGCCTTGTTGTCATGCTGTTGTTTTTCAGCGGCCTGCTGCTCCTCGCGTTGTTGTTTTAGCTGCTCTTCGCTCGGTCTGTTGAAATAGCTGAAGCCTATAATAACCGCTATTATCAGAAGGAATCCTATTACGCTGTTTTTGTCCATTTTCTCTGATTGATTTTTTGCCTGCGCCGTCTTTATTTTTTGTCGTCTTGCGGGGTGTTCTCAACAATTGTCTTTATGAAGTCCAAGAAAAGCGGGTGGGGTTTCAGCACGGTGCTGCTGTATTCCGGATGGAACTGTGTGCCGACATACCATTTTAATTTGGGGATTTCAACAATTTCCACAAGATTGGTCTCCGGGTTCACTCCGTCGCACATCATACCGGCCTTTTCAAACTCGTCGCGGTAATCATTGTTAAACTCGTAGCGGTGGCGGTGGCGTTCCTCAATTACGTCTGTGCCATATATGGCCCTTACCTTGCTGCCTTCCTTCAGCACGCACTCATATGCCCCAAGGCGCATGGTGCCACCCATATTGGTTATGTTTTTCTGCTCCTCCATTAGGTCGATTACATTGTGGGTGGTCTTCTCGTTCATCTCTATGCTGTCGGCGTCCTTGTAGCCCAAAACGTTGCGTGCAAATTCCACAACCATCATTTGCATTCCCAAACAAATTCCGAAAGTGGGTATGTCGTGTTCGCGGCAATACTTTGCGGCGGTTATCTTGCCCTCTATGCCACGCTGTCCGAACCCCGGGCAAATCACAATGCCCTGCATTCCCTTTAGCTTCTCCTCCACGTTGTCGGGGGTTATGTATTCGCTGTTTATGAAGTGTGTCTTAACCTTGCGGTTGTTGTATGTGCCTGCCTGCGACAGCGATTCCAAAATGCTCTTGTAGGCATCTTGCAAATCGTATTTCCCGACAAGCCCCACATTTACAACTGTTGTGGCCTTGTGGCGGCGTTCCAAGAAAGCCCTCCACGGACCGAGTCCCGGAGTTTCGCCCGGCTCTATGCCCATTTTGCGCAATATTGTTGAGTCGAGTCCTTGCTCCTGCATCCTTAGCGGCACTTCGTATATGGTTGGTTGGTCAATGCTCTGCACCACGGCTTCGGGGTCAACGTTGCAGAAGTTGGCAACCTTTTTGCGTATGCCCGCGTTCAAGTCGTGCTCGGCGCGCAAAACGAGTATGTCGGGCTGTATGCCCAGGCTTTGCAGCTCTTTCACCGAGTGTTGCGTGGGTTTTGTTTTGAGTTCCTGTGCCGCCGAAAGGAAGGGCACGTAAGTAAGGTGTATGCACAAGGCGTTTTTGCCCAACTCCCATTTAAGTTGGCGTATAGCCTCGAGAAACGGCAGCCCCTCTATGTCGCCCACGGTGCCGCCTATTTCGGTTATTACGAAGTCAAAGTGGTATTTGTTTCCCAAATAGAGTATGTCGCGTTTTATCTCGTCCGTTATGTGAGGCACCACCTGTATGGTTTTTCCCAGGTAGTCGCCCCTGCGCTCTTTTTCGATAACGTTCTTATATATGCGCCCTGTGGTGAAGTTGTTGTGGCGTGTGGTTTTTATGCCGGTGAACCTCTCGTAATGCCCTAAGTCAAGGTCGGTTTCCTGTCCGTCTGCCGTAACATAGCATTCCCCGTGTTCGTAGGGGTTGAGCGTACCGGGGTCCACGTTTATGTATGGGTCGAACTTTTGGATGGTTATGTTGTATCCGCGCGCTTGCAGCAGTTTGCCTATTGACGAGGATATAATTCCCTTTCCCAGCGACGATGCAACGCCGCCCGTTACAAAGATATACTTGGTTTCAGCCACGATTATATTGATTTATGTATTATTAAAGCGTTTGCAAATTTACTGAAAAATTCCCGCTCTGCCTTGGTTGGGAATAAGAAATAAGAAAAGACAAGGTTGTTATGTGTTCTTCGTGTATATTTATCCGCGTGTCGGGTTTGTTGCCGAAAATGCTACAAATGCCGCCGGGATTGCGTAACTTGTTGAATTGCAGCAAAATGTTTTCACAAAGAGTGTCTGATGTAAAGTTTTGTTTTTCAAATGTTTGCAGGCGGCGAAAAAAGGTCTGATGTAGTTTGGATTATATCTGATATAATTTTTCCTACATAGGACATGGTTTTTCTTACGTCTGATGTAGAAAAAGCCACGGCTTCTGTGGCAAACGTGGAGTTCGTGCTTTCATTTCCGATTCTGTATTCGCTTTTCGACAAGGCATAAAAAGTGCCCACCATTAGGATGATGGGCGATCCGAATGTTTTCACAACGGAATAATCCTTATTGTGATTAGCTGAAAATTCATTGCAAATATACGTATTTTTGTTATATGTATTATAGTGCTGTTTGAAATTTTTCATAAATTCGCAAAATAACATCTAAAACGGCAAATACAATGAAAACCATTTTGGGATTGGACCTTGGTCCGGGAAGCATAGGATGGGCTTTGGTGAACGTGGAAAACGGCAAGCCCAAAAGTATTATAAAGGCGGGAAGCCGCATAATTCCTATGGATGCGGGAGAAATGAGCGACTACGAAAGCGGCAAGCTGCAATCATCGGCATCGGTGCGTACTGCATTCCGGGGAATGCGCCGCTTGTATGAGAGGGCGGCGCTTCGCAGGGAGAGGCTTCTTAGGGTACTGAATGTTCTCGGCTTTTTGCCGCAGCATTACCGCGACCAAATAGATTTTGGCGAACATCCGGGAAAATTCAAAAACCACGGCGAGCCGCTGCTGCCATACAGGAAAAACGAGGCAGGGAAAAGCGAGTTCATCTTTCAGCCGTCATTCCTCGAAATGCTCGAAGATTTCAAGAAAAACAATCCGCAGGTCTTGGATGACGGCAGACTTATTCCCCGCGACTGGACTCTTTATTATTGCCGCAAGAAAGCTCTTGACCGTGAAATCTCGCGTGAAGAACTGGCTTGGATATTGCTGAACGCCAACTCCAAACGCGGATATTATCAGCTTGACGAGGAAAAAACCGAAAAATCAAATGCGGAGAAGGAATACCGCCGTGCCAAGGTTCTTGATGTGGAAAGGTTGGAAGAAGACCGCAAGCAGAAAGGCTTTTACTTCTACAAGATAACATACGATGGAGGGCTTACGCAAACGAGGAAATGCAAAATGCAGCCGTGGCGCGTTGGCGACGAGGTGGATTTGATTATAACCACGCCGCTTGACAAGAACGGCAAGCCGAAAAAAGACGAAGACGGCGGAATAAGGCAAACCCTCAGCAGTCCCAAAGAGGACGACTGGGGGCTTGTGATGCAAAAGACACAGGCCGGGATAGACCACAGCAATTGCACCGTGGGCGAATATATCTACAACAGTCTCCTTGAAAATCCGTCCGAAAAGGTGAGGGGTGGAATTGTAAAGACAATCGAGAGACATTATTATATGGAAGAGCTTAGAAAGATACTTGAGTCGCAGGCAAGGTTCATACCCGAGCTGTGTGATCACGAACTCTACATGAAATGCGTAAGGGAACTTTACCGTAACAATGAAGCTCACGTGAACGAGTTGAAACGCGGCAATATTGTTGACTTTCTCATAAAAGATGTAATCTACTATCAGCGTCCGCTTAAAAGCAAGAAAAGCTGCATAGCCGATTGCCCGTACGAGAGCTACACTTATGTGGACAAGGAAACCGGGGAGATAAAAAAGCGTCCCTTGAAGGTTATGCCCAAGTCCCATCCGCTGTTTCAGGAGTTCCGCCTGTGGCAGTTCATACGCAACATAAGGATTACCGAGAACGAGAAGATAGTGGACGGACGCAAGTATTTTGGTTATGATGTAACGGCAAAATATCTCGGAACGCCCGAAGACGTGTGCCGGCTTTACGAAAAACTGTCCGGGTATGAGAACATAGCCGAAAGCATAGTGTTGAAGTCGTTGGGGCTTAATGCAAAGATGTTCAAATGGAACTACGGCTCAAAAAAAGAGTTTCCCGGCTTGAAAACGCATCACGAGTTTGCCACGAGAATAGCCAAACTTGAAAAAGCAAGGGAACTTACGCAAAAAGAAGAATACAAGCTGTGGCATATACTCTATTCCGTGAGCGACAGAGACGAGCTTGAAAAAGCCCTGAAGCATTTCGCCGAAGAATGTGGCTTTGACGGGCAGAGTTTTTACGAAAAATTCAAGACCGTTCCGAATATGCGGGGCGATTACGCCTCATATTCCGAAAGGGCTGTAAAGCGTTTGCTCCAGCTTATGCGCTCAGGGAAATATTGGAACGAAAAGGAGATTGACGAGGCAACGCTCAAGCGGATAAATGCAATAATAGAATACGGCTATAGCCCTTATGAGGAGTTTTCGGAGTTCAAGCGGGTGGACGATTTTCAATATTTGCAGCTTTCAGACGCTTGTTATGTGGTTTATGGGCGACATTCCGAAAACGCCGACAACAGTGTGTGGAATTCGCCCGAGGAAATAGACGAATATATCGGAGGCGAGTTCCGCAAAAACTCAATGCGAAACCCCGTGGTGGAGAAAGTGGTGGCTGAAACGCTAAAGGTTGTGAGGGATATATGGAAAACCTACGGCAAACCGGCGGAAATTCATGTGGAGATGGCGCGAAGCCTTAAAGACCCTAACGACAAACGCAAGGAAGCCACGGAAAGAATGGCAGCAAACCGAAAGGAAACAATAGACGTGCGTGAAAAACTGCAGGAACTCAAAGACGAACACAAGGCGGACAATATAAATCCCAATTCCTTTATACATATATTGAAATACAAGCTGTGGAAAGAGCAGGGGGGCCAGTCGCCATACACAGGGAAAAGCATATCGATAGCAAGACTCTTCACCGATGAATACCAAGTTGACCACATAATTCCCCAAAAGCGGTATTACGACGATTCTTTCACAAACAAGGAGGTGTGCGAGAGCGCGGTTAATTTGGACAAAGGCGCACGGCTTGCATACGAGTACATACTTGCCGAAGGCGGAAAGGAGATAAATGTAACTATAAACGGCAAGCACGAGAAAATTGCTATATTACCCAAGGAACAATATGAGGAATGGGTGAAAAAACATTGCGTGAGAGAAAACGGAATCGGCAGAAAGGGCAAAAACCTCATGATGACGGATGTACCGGCTTCGTTCAACGCCTCGCAGCTTAACAACACCCGCTACATAGCCCGCAAGACGGCGGAAATCCTGTCTCACATAGTGCGTGAGGGTAGCGACCCCGGCGCGCGTTCCAAGAACATAATAATGACAAACGGAAGCATAACCGACCGCTTAAAGAAAGACTGGGGACTGAAACAGATTTGGAACGAACTTATGCAGCCGAGATTCGAACGCCTTAACGACAAAACCCAAAGCAACGACTATGGCGAGGATGTTGTAGACGCTCATGGCAGACACTACTTCCAAACAAAAGTGCCGGAGGGGCTTGCCGAAAAATTCGACATCAAGCGAATAGACCACCGCCATCACGCAATGGATGCGATAGTCATAGCCTGCACATCTCTAAACCATATTAATTATATGAATAACCTAAGTGGCGGGGAAAAGGAACGCTATGACCTGCGCAGGGTGTTGTGCGAAAAAGACAGCAGAGCGTTTTTGAAGCCTTGGGAAACGTTTACGCAGGATTCTCGCGAAGCTATGAACAACATTGTCGTGAGCTTCAAGCAAAACCTGCGCATTGTGAGCCGCGCAAGCAACTATTACAGCCATTATGTTGACGGCAAAAAGATAATTGAAAGGCAAACCAAGGGCGAGCATTTCTCTATTCGCAAGCCGCTTCACAAAGCCACGTATTCGGGACTCGTAAGGCTGCCATACACTAAAATGGAGAAAATAGAGAACACCATAGACAATCCCGAGCAGATAGTAGACAAAAGCATACGCAAAGGACTGAAGGAAATTCTTGTCCAATATAATGGCGCTGCCGACAAAAAGAAAATCAAAAAGTATTTCAAGGACAGGGACTATAAGCTGAACGGCGTGGATGTGGCTAAAGTTGAAGTGCGCATTGTGCCGGAACAGGCAGGGCATTCCGCACACCGCACGGTTCTTGGCTCAATAACAAACAGAAAGCAGCTTGATTCCATCACGGATTCCGGCATAAAGAAAATCCTGCTTAATCATTTGGAAAACTACGGCGGCAATTACGAGGAGGCGTTCTCGCCGGAGGGAATCAGCAGCCTGAATGACAACATAAGGCAGTTGAATGGCGGGCGCGACCACAAGCCGATAAAGTGCGTGAGAGTTTCGGAAACGTTTACGACCAAGTTCCCGGTTGGGCAGACTGCTTCAAAGACCAAAAGTTATGTGGAGACGGAAAAGGGGACAAACCTTTTCTTTGCCATATATGTTGACGAGGAAAGAAAGCGGACGTTCGAAACAATTCCTTTGAACGTTGTAGTAGAGAGAAAAAAGCAGCATCTTCTCGCCGTGCCCGAACACAATGAAAATGGAGACAAACTTCTGTTTTCCCTTTCGCCAGGCGATTTGGTATATGTCCCCGAAGAGGGCGAGCATATAGCAATGCCGCTTGCCCCCAAGCGCATATACAAAATGGTGTCTTCGGGTAAAGGACAATGTTTCTTCATTCCCCAGAATATTGCCGCTCCCATAATAAATAACACAGAACTGGGCTCAAACAACAAATCAGAAAACT
Organism: Prevotellaceae bacterium UBA6398; assembly: GCA_002437495.1. Classification (GTDB taxonomy): domain Bacteria; phylum Bacteroidota; class Bacteroidia; order Bacteroidales; family Bacteroidaceae; genus UBA6398. Next base: position 2,364 of record DJQA01000003.1, on the reverse strand, counting down.
CCTGGGATAATCGTCAAATCAAGAGCGTTTGCCTGAAACTCGAGACCGATCGTTTGGGAAACATCATAAAGATTACAGGAAATGATTAAGAAAACGCTTTGTTTCAGCAATCCCGCATATCTGTCTTTGGCAAACGGGCAGCTCGTAGTAAAGCTCCCTGAGGTTGAAAAGCCCGGCAATGTGTCGGAGGTTATAAAGCGCGAGGCAGTGAGGACAATACCAATTGAGGACATCGGCGTTGTTGTTTTGGACAACAGACAAATAACAGTAACCCAGGGCGTGCTTGAGGCTCTTTTGAAAAATACCGCCGCCGTTATAACCTGCGACGACAGGCACATGCCGCTTGGCTTGCTGCTGCCGCTCGAAGGTAACACAATTCAAAACGAGAGGTTCAGAAAACAAATGGACGCTTCGCTCCCGCTTAAGAAACAGCTTTGGCAGCAAACCGTCAAGGCAAAAATCATGAACCAATACGGCTGTTTGAGAAAAAACACAGGCGATGAGGCAAAGCGGCTGTACAAACTGGCGCAGGACGTAAAGAGCGGCGATGCGGACAATTGCGAGGCGCAGGCGGCGGTGTATTACTGGCGCAATATTTTCCCCGAAAATGAAAACTTTGTGCGCGACAAGGAAGGCTCTCCGCCAAACAACCTCCTTAACTACGGCTATGCCATTTTGCGCGCAGTCGTGGCGCGGTCGCTGGTTGTCAGCGGACTGCTGCCGGTGTCGGGAATTCACCACCGCAACCGCTACAACGCCTATTGCCTTGCCGACGACATAATGGAGCCATACCGTCCGTATGTTGATGACCTTGCTATCTCTGTTGCAAGGGAGTTAGGGGAAATTCCCGAAGAACTCACCGTGGATTTGAAAAGGGAAATGCTGCGTATACCCGTGCTCGACGTAAAGATAAACTCCACACGCAGCCCGCTCATGGTGGCGGTGGGGCAGACCACGGCAAGCCTTGCGAAATGCTTTGCCGGGGAAGTGCGCAAAATATCCTATCCCGAATTTTGAATGGCGGAACTTAACATATACAAGGTTATGTGGGTGCTTGTGTTCTACGACCTGCCTACCGACACAAAGAACCAGCGCAAGGAGGCGGCGCGTTTCCGAAAGGACATAATGGGCGACGGCTTTACAATGTTCCAGTTCTCGATATACGTAAGGCATTGCGCGAGCATGGACAACGCGCAGGCTCACATTAAGCGCGTGCAGTCGTTTCTCCCTGCCCACGGAAATGTGGGTATAATGTGTATAACCGACAGGCAGTTTGCCGACATAAAGATATTCTATTGTCAAAAGCCGCGAAAAGCCTTGGCGGAGGGGCAGCAGCTCGAATTGTTTTAGAGGCGTGTTTTGCCACACCGTTTTAAGGAAACGCAAAAGCAATAGCAATGCAGGTGAATATTACATGCGCTCGGAACCGGGAAAACGGCAGATATGTCTTGTAAGCTGCAAAGTTCTGATTATTAGAGACTTGTGTTGGCATTGAGATTGTGCTATAAGTTTTTGTTTTTCAAGCGTTTGCAAGTGTAGAAAAAAGGTCTGATGTAGTTAGAATTATATCAGACATAATTTTTCCTACATCGGACATTGTTTTTCCTACATCCTATGTTGTTTTTGTGATGTTTGAAAAAGAGTTGCCGGTTTGAATTTTGCGCCATTTGTAGGGGTGTATTGCATACGCCATGTACGCCACAGCATGAGCCGTGCCGCGAACCGTCATTGCCGCATTGCAAAGCGATGCAATTCAGGGCGTATGCCATACGCCCCTACGGCGGTGCAATTCGTTGACTAATTGCATGTAGAATGACAGCGCTATATTTCAATGACTGCTAAAACAGAAAAAGGAATCCGAAGCTGCTTTCGGGATTCCTTTTCTTCAACAACCTTGTTTTTTATTTCTATTTTCTTGTACATCTGCTTGAATGTCAGAAAATTATAGTACTCCTGTTGTTGATTACCTTACAAAGGTAAGAAAATTTCAGCTAATCACAACAAAATGCGTCAACTTTGGAAAAATGGAGGTGTTGTTGATTACCTTACAAAGG
>DJQA01000003.1:0-226 GCA_002437495.1 Prevotellaceae bacterium UBA6398 | reverse complement strand
AAATTTCAGCTAATCACAACGCTCTTGGCGAAAATTAGTAAGCAACGCGGGTTGTTGATTACCTTACAAAGGTAAGAAAATTTCAGCTAATCACAACGTTTGCCAACTAATCGCTTTGTGTATAATGGTTGTTGATTACCTTACAAAGGTAAGAAAATTTCAGCTAATCACAACCAAGGACAAGGAAATCTTCAATACGATGGAGTTGTTGATTACCTTACAAAGG